>NZ_FCOM02000010.1 GCF_001544695.2 Caballeronia arvi | reverse complement strand
TTCGACGCCTGCCAACACGCGCAGCGGCACCGTCACATTCCTGTGATCGATGGCAGGCATCGAATAACCCTTAACGATAGCGGACATCATTGCGGAGAACAGCCCTGCGATTGGCACTGTTCTCGCTCGGTGGCGAGGATACATCTGTCGAGTGATTTGATAGCGTCAGCAAGGCCGAGAATCCGGATGGGCCCATCGAGCGCCTTTGAGAGCGCACCGACCGTTCGACTGACAAGCCTAATGGAAAACGCAAGCGGCAACAACCGGCGGGACTGTCCGTCCCCGCCATCCGCGAACACAAAAAAACCGCCTCACCAACAACCTAGCAAGGCGGCCTCTCTCAACTCAAGCAACCCATCACGACTTCGGCGCCAACCAAGAATCCTCAGCCTCGATCCCATCCGGCTCATACGTCCAAGTAATCTTCTCGTACGTGAACGACACATCCTCCATATGCCCCATCTGTTTGTTCTCCGGCGACAAACAATTCGGTGTCCAGGACTGCATATTGGTCAGAATCGCGTTCGACAGCTTCACGGTGTAGTACTTCTCTTCCGTGCCCTTCGGCGAGATGCGATAGAACTCCAGCGTCACATCCTTCATCTGTTCACCAGAAGTCAACGCCTGAAACAACTTCGGCGACGACTTGTCGATTTCCTTGGTCAGCGTCATCGCCTGATGCACGCGCTTGCCGGTCGGCAGACCCGTCTGCGGGCTCTTCGGAATTTCGATGGTGTGATCGACAGCCTGAACGAGGATCTTTCCTTCATGACCCTGAACCTTGGTCGAGCCTTCGATCTTGCCTTGGTTCTGGCCTTCGAGCGAGAGGTAGCACGGCATCGGCATGATTGTGTTCTCCGGTTGTTTGGCACAGTTCGTTCTGCGCATGGGATGAATTCTGCGCACGCGCCGTTACCGCCGCGTTTCAGAAAAACGTGCGCAAGTTACGAATGAAACAGACCGATCAGGCGACTTCGTTGAAACGCTCGAGCGCGGACGCCCGCGTCTCGGCGACATTGAGGATGTTGAGAAATCCGCTGATTTCGAATGCTTCGCGGATCTGGTCGTGCATGCCGCAAAGGACGAGCCGTCCCGCGGATTGTTTGAGGCGCTTCGCCGCGATCAGGACGACGCGCAAGCCCGCGCTGGAGATATAGCCGAGCGCGCCCAGATCGAACAACAACTGGTTCGTGCCCTGATCGAGACGGCGCTGGATTTCCGCCTCCACCTGCGCCGCGTTCATGCTGTTCAACGCGCCTTCGAGGCTCACGATGAGCACATCGCCCTGGACTTCATACTGGTTTGCCACAATGGTCTCTCACGCAATGGCGATGTCGCTGTAACGGCACGAACGGAAAAAAGCTTAGCTATCCGCACACGCGTGCCTTCAAGAATTCCAAAACGCGGTCGTTAAAGCCCACAGCGACAGGAAAGTCAGCGTATCACGGGGTCCGCGCGCCTAACGCACGAACAGAGCCCGGAACCCGGTTCTCTTTGCGGCAATGACCGCCGATACGGCGTGAGATCGTTCCGTGTCGCCAGCAGCATGCGTTGACATTCGACGTGACGCCATTCGCGCACGATCGTGCGAAGTCACGCCATGCTGCGACGTTCTCTGAAACGGGCTGATCTTTTTATCAACACTCTTGGTTTTGGGTTAGGGGGTAGGCATGGCATCTGACGGTTCAGTCGCTCCTAAGGAGCGGGTCAATATTGTGTATCGTCCGGCCACCGGAGATGCCAAGGCGGAAGTCGAACTGCCGCTGAAATTGCTCGTACTCGGCGACTTCACCTTGCGCAACGACGATACGCCGATCGAAGAAATGAAGCCGGTCAACGTCGACAAGGACAACTTCAACGAAGTGCTCAAAGGGCAAAAGCTGTCGCTCGATCTCGCGGTGCCGAACCGCCTCGAAGCGAACGCCGATCCGGAAGCACAGATCGCGATGAACCTGAAGTTCGAGTCCATCGATGATTTCTCGCCCGACGCAATCGTCGAGAAAGTACCCGAGTTGCGCCAGATGATCGCGCTGCGCGACGCGCTCAAGGCGCTCAAGGGTCCGCTCGGCAACATTCCGGATTTCCGCAAGCGCGTTCAGGAACTCATCGAAGACGAAGGCGTGCGCGCGCGTCTGATGAGCGAACTCGGCATCGAGGAAAAGTGATATGAGCGACATGGAAAAGCAACAGGCAGCGACCGCCGCACCCGAAGCCGATGCAAATCTTTCGCTGCTCGACTCGCTGATCGAGTCGGCGCGCATCAAGCCGGGCGACGAAGCGTATTCGATCACGCGTCAAGGCATTCAGGCGTTCATTTCGCAACTGCTGGAACCGCAGAACGCCGTTGAGCGCATCACGCAGGCAACGGTCGACAGCATGATCGCCGACCTCGATCAGAAGCTGTGCGCGCAGGTCGACGCAATCCTGCATCACGACGATTTCCAGAAGATGGAATCGGCATGGCGTTCGCTCAAGTTCCTCGTGGATCGCACGAATTTCCGCGAGAACGTCAAGATTCAGCTTCTGAGCGTGAGCAAGGGCAAGCTGCTCGAAGACTTCGAAGACGCAGCGGACATCACCAAGTCCGGTCTCTACAAGAATCTCTACACGGCGGAATACGGCCAGTTCGGCGGCCAGCCGTTCGGCGCGATCGTCGCGAACTACGAGTTCGGTCCAGGCACGCAGGACGTGAAGCTGCTGCAGAACGTCGCGAGCGTCTCGGCGATGAGCCACGCGCCGTTCATCGCGGCGGCGGGCCCGCACTTCTTCGGCGTCGATACCTACGACCAGTTGCCGAACCTGAAAGACCTGTCGTCGATCTTCGAAGGTCCGCAGTTCGTCAAGTGGAACGCGTTCCGCGAGTCGGAAGATGCGCGCTACGTCGGCCTCACGCTGCCGCACTTCCTGCTGCGCGTGCCCTACGGCGCGGATACGGTGCCAGCCAAGAAGTTCAACTACAAGGAAGACGTCTCGGGCGGCAACAGCCAGTTCCTGTGGGGCAACGCGGCTTTCGCGTTCGCTTCGCGCCTGACCGCGAGCTTCGCCGATTACCGCTGGTGCGCCAACGTGATCGGGCCGCAAGGCGGCGGCACGGTCGGCGATCTGCCGGTGTACACGTATGAATCGATGGGCGAGCTGCAAAACAAGATCCCGACCGAGGTGCTCATCTCCGAGCGCCGCGAGTTCGAGCTTGCGGAGCAGGGTTTCATCGCGCTGACGATGCGCAAGAACAGCGACAACGCGGCCTTCTTCTCGGCGAACTCGTCGCAGAAGCCGAAGTTCTTCGGCAATACGAAGGAAGGCAAGGAAGCCGAGCTCAACTACAAGCTCAGCACGCAACTGCCGTACATGTTCGTCGTGAGCCGTCTCGCGCATTACATCAAGGTGATCCAGCGCGAGAACATCGGCACGTGGAAAGAGCGCGTCGATCTCGAAAGCGAGCTCAACACCTGGATTCGCCAATACGTCGCGGACATGGACAACCCCGCAGAAGGCGTGCGCAGCCGCCGTCCGCTGCGTCAGGCGGAAATCGTCGTGGCCGATGTCGAAGGCGATCCGGGCTGGTATCGCGTGGATCTGAAGGTGCGCCCGCACTTCAAGTACATGGGCGCGTCGTTCACGTTGTCCCTCGTCGGCAAGCTGGACAAGAAGTAAGCAGCAGATAGCGGTAAGGCGGCGCGTGTTTCATCTGTAACGCAGCGCGGAAGAACTGAAACGGGCCGGTAACGGGCCGTCTGCAATATGTGAAACATGCGCAGCACGCAACGAAGCGCTGAGCAAAACAGCCGGGGCAAAGCTCCGGACAACAACCGAAACCAGATACGAAGGGACTTATCATGCCGATGCCGTGCTACCTCACTCTCGAAGGCCAGAACCAAGGCAAGATCGAAGGCTCGACCAAGGTTCAGGGTCACGAAGGAAAGATTCTCGTCCAGGCCGTCGATCACACCATCGAAATTCCGAAGAGCCCGCAAACGGGTCTGCCGACCGGCAAGCGCGTCCATCTGCCGATGACGCTGACCAAGGAAATCGACAAGTCGTCGCCGAAGCTGTTCCAGGCGCTGACGTCGGGCGAACAGATGAAGAACGTCACGCTCGAGTTCTACCGCATCTCGCCGAAGGGCACGGAAGAGAAGTACTACACGGTGAAGCTGTCGAACGCGATCCTGACCAACATGAAGTCGTGGACGCCGAACTGCCTGTCGCCGGAAAACAAGCAGATGGGTCACATGGAAGATATCTCGTTCACGTACGAGAAGATCACGTGGACCTTCGATCCGGATGGCATCGAAGCCGAAGATTCGTGGCTCGCGCCGAAGTCCTAAATCATCGGTAAGCAGGTGCCAAGGTGAGAGAGCGTCGGCTGCTGGAGCGAATCGCGAGATGGGGTGCGGGTGAAGCGCGCACCAACGAGACGCAGGTGGATGTTCTCGTCAACTCGGTGATGAGCCACCTGAGCCGCCTGCTCAACACCCGGCAAGGCAGCGTGCAGATCGACCCGCAGTTCGGGGTGCCCGATTTCACGAACCTTGCCGGCACCACCGCGATGGGTTCCACGCGCGAGATCGAAGAGGAGATCCGTCGCATGGTCGTGCGCTACGAGCCGCGCATCAAGTCGCCGCGCGTGACGCTCAATCGCGAGGAGACCGACGTGCTGGCGATCCGCTTCTCGCTCGAAGGCTCGCTCGAAGTGGACGACCGCGAAATTCCGTTGCGCATATCGACGACCGTGGGCGCGAATGGCCGCGTCAGCGTCGGCTGAAATCACGCTGTCAACCTTGCTCACGCATGTTCAATCGATACTATCAGGATGAGCTGAACAAGCTGAAAGGCCTGGCATCCGAGTTCGCGCGCGCGAATCCGGCGATCGCGCCGATGCTTTCGGGCACGTCCGCCGACCCGGATGTCGAGCGCCTGCTCGAAGGCGTCGCATTTCTCACGGGCCTCACGCGCCAGAAGCTCGACGACCAGTTGCCCGAGTTCGTTCAGGAACTCACCAATCTGCTGTTTCCGCATTATCTGCGTCCGGTGCCGGCATCGACGCTCGTCAGCTTCGCCGCGAAAGGTCCGCGTGCGCAGACGCCGCGCGTGGCCGCGGGCACCGAACTCGCCTCGGTGCCGGTGGACGGCACGTCGTGCCGTTTTCGCACCACGTGCGATCTCGATGTCGAGCCGCTGCGCATCGCCGAAGTGAACCTGCTGAGTCACGCGGGCGCGGCGCCCGTGCTGATGATCGACTTCGAGATGGAAGGCGGTCTCAACATCGCGCAATGGAACGGCGACTCGATCCGCCTGTTCCTGAGCGGCGGTCATGTCGATGCATCGAAGCTGCTGTTGCTGTTGATGAACCACGTCACCGACGTGCGTATTTCCAGCGGCGGCGGCGAACGTCTTTCTCTCGGCGCGAAGAACCTGCGCGCGAGCGGTTTCGACGCCGATCTGCTCAGCTATCCGAGCCACGCGCTCAGCGGCTACCGCACGATCCAGGAATTCTTCACGCAGCCGGAGAAGTTCCTGTTCGTCGATATCGCCGGGTTGAAGCGCTGGACCGCGAATGCGAAAGGCACGAGCTTCAGCATCGTGATGACGCTCGATGCGCTGCACGACTGGATGCCCGACATCACCGGCGACAGCTTCATGCTCAACGTCGTGCCGGCGATCAACGTGTTCGCCCATGTCGCCGATCCGATCACGCACGATCATCGCGCGACCGAATATCGTGTGAATCCCGAAGGCCGCGATCGTCGTCATTACCAGATTTATTCCGTCGATCAGGTGCTCGGCTATCAGCAAGGCCGCGCGCAGGAACGCGTCTATCAGCCGTTCTCGATGTTCCGCCACGACGGACGCGGCGCGCAGCTCAGCTATCGCACGACGCTGAAGAGCGCGAATGTCGAGCGCGGCAGCGACGTGTATCTGTCGCTCAACTATCCGCCCTCGGAAACGCCGCTGCCGGAGACGCTCTCGATTCGCGTCACCTGCACGAACCGCGCGTTGCCCGAAGGCCTGAAACCGGGCGATATCAACGTGCCGACGAGCACGTCACCCGATCAGATGAGCTTCACCAATATCCGCGCGATCACGCCCGCGCAGGACCCGCCAGCGGGCGAGGAACTGCTGTGGTGCCTGCTCTCGCATGTGTCGCTGAATCTGCTGTCGCTCGCGAACGCGGACAACCTGCGCAAGCTGCTCGGCCTCTACGTCTTCAACGGGCGGCAAGGGCAGGAGCTGTCGAACCGGCGCCGGATCGAAGGCATCGTCGATGTGACGGCCACGCGCGAGACGCGTCTCGTCGGGCGCGGCGGCATGCAGCGCGGCCAGTCGATCCGCATCCGTTGCCGTGAGGACCATTACGCCGGAATCGGCGATCTGTATCTGTTCGGCTGCATGCTCGAACGCTTCCTCGGCGATTACGCCGGCATCAATTCCTATACGCGTGTCGAGCTCGAAGACACGCTTTCCGGAACCGTATTCAAATGGCCGCCGAGACTCGGGCAACAACCGATGCTGTAAAGGCGCTGCTTCTCACCAACGGTGAGAAGTACTCCTACTTCCAGGCGATCCGCCTGCTGCGTCTCTACGACCGGCACACGGGGCTGAATCAGGAGAACCTGCGGGTGCGGCCGCGGCTCGGGCTCGGGTTTCCCGAGAACGATATCGACCGTATCGAGGAAACGGCGGAAGGCGGCTATCGCATCACGGCGAACTTCTTCGGGCTGTACGGCGTGGCGTCGCCGCTGCCGACGTATTACACCGAAGACCTGTTCGAAGAAGAGCGCGAAGGCCATCACGTCACGCGCGATTTTCTGGACATCGTGCATTACGCGATGTATCCGCTGCTCTTCGATGCGTGGGCGAAATACCGCGTCGAGCAGCGCATCGTCGAGGACCGGCAGGAGGCGTCGCTCAATCAGCTGTATGCGTTCGTCGGGCTGCACGATCCGGATCTGCGCGTCGGTCTGTTGCCGGGCAGCGCCGAACTGCTGCGCTATGCAGGGCTTTTCAATCAGCGTCCGCATTCCGCGCTCGGCCTGAAGACGCTGCTCGCCGATGCCTTCGCGCCCGCGCAGGTCAAGGTCGTGTGCGGCGTGCCGCGCGCGGTGCCGATTCCAGGCGATCAACGCTGGCAGCTCGGGCAACAACAGAGTTGCCTCGGTGAAGACACGTGGCTCGGCTCCGAGATCGACGACTACGAAGGCGCGATTCGCATCGAGTTCGCCGACATTCCGCAAACGCTTTTCCATCAGATGTTGCCGGGCGGAAGCGCGCATGCGCGTCTGTCCTTTTTCACGCGCTTCTATCTGACCGATCCGCTCGACGTGGAAGTCGAACTCGAACTGCGTCACGACGAAGCCGGCGCCGCGCGCACGGGCCGCGGGGCGTGGTCGCGGCTCGGTTTCGATACGTGGCTGAATCCCGGCGAAGCCGCTTCGCCGACCTGCGTCAAATACGCTCTTTAACCATTTGCTGGCCGTTGCTGGAAAGACTAAGAGGAAAACAAACATGCTGCTGGTCGAACTGAAGCCCCTCGTGGGCCGCCTCAACGGCTTCTGCAAACAGGCGCTCGAAGACGGCGTCGGGCTGTGCGTATCGCGCGGTCATTATGAAATCACCGTCGAACACATGCTCGTCAAGCTGTTCGACGATCATCAGGCCGATATCGCGCTGCTCCTGCGACAGCAGGACGTCGAAGCGGCGCTGGTCCAGCGTTCGATCAACCTCTCGCTCGAACAGATGAAGACGGGCAACGCGGGGCGTCCCGCGTTCTCGCCGCTGCTGCTCGAATTGCTGCAGGACGCGTGGCTGATCGCATCGGTGGACATGCAGGAGCCGCGCATCCGTTCGGGCGCGGTGTTGCTCGCGTTCCTCGCGCGCCCGACCTACTACGCGACCGGCGAATACGCCGCACCGCTGCGCGCGTTGAACCGCGAAACGCTGTTGCGTTCGTTCGATGCCGTCTGCGGCGGCTCCGTCGAAGCGGTCACGCGCGACGCGGGTGGCCAGGGCGAAAGCGATGCCTCCGCGCCCGCAACCGGCGACGGCAGCGCGATCGCGCGCTTCTGCGAGAACTTCACCGAGAAGGCGCGCGCCGGCAAGCTCGATCCGGTGTTCGGCCGCGACGCCGAAATTCGCCAGATGGTCGATATCCTCGCGCGCCGCCGCAAGAACAACCCGATCTGCGTCGGTGATCCGGGCGTCGGCAAGACGGCGGTGGTCGAAGGACTGGCGCTGCGCGTCGTGGAAGGCGACGTGCCCGATTCGCTGAAAGACGTGACGATCCTCGGCCTCGACATGGGCCTGCTGCAAGCGGGCGCGAGCGTGAAGGGCGAGTTCGAGAACCGGCTGAAGGGCGTCATCACCGAAGTGAAGGCGTCGGCGAAACCGATCATTCTGTTCATCGACGAAGCGCACACGCTGATCGGCGCGGGCGGTCAGGCGGGCACGTCGGACGCGGCCAATCTGCTGAAGCCGGCGCTCGCGCGCGGCGAACTGCGCACGATCGCTGCGACCACATGGGCCGAGTACAAAAAGTACTTCGAAAAGGACGCGGCGCTTGCGCGGCGCTTCCAGCTCGTCAAGCTCGACGAACCCGATCTCGATACCGCCGTGCTGATCCTGCGGGGCCTGAAAGAGAAGTACGAGGACGTGCACAAGGTCGTGCTGCGCGATGACGCGATCGTCGCGGCGGCGGAGTTGTCGAGCCGTTACATCATGGGCCGCCAGTTGCCGGACAAGGCCGTCGATCTGCTCGATACCGCGTGCGCGCGCGTCAAGGTGCTGCAAAGCGCGAAGCCCGATGTGCTCGAAAACACCGAGCGCCGCATTCAGGCGTTGCAGCGCGAGAAGAACGGCCTCGAACGCGATGCGGACAATCAGCAGCCCGTCGATCTGGCGCGTCTTCGCGAGATCGATGAAGAGCTGCCGAAGCTCGCAGCGCAAGCCGAAGACTTGCGCGCCTTCTGGCAAAAGCAGCGCGACGCTGCCCGCGTTCTGCTCGATGCACGCGCCGCGCGTCACGAAGCGAAGTCGAGCGGCGTGCCGGAAGACACGCTGCAAGCGCTGTCGCAGGAAATCGCCGCCGCTGCTGAAGCGTTCAAGGCCGCGCAGGGCGATCAGCCGCTGGTTCACATCGACGTCGATCCGGACGTGGTCGCGCGCGTGATCTCGGACTGGACCGGCATTCCGGCCGGCAAGATGCTGCGCGATCAGGCGCAAAGCGTGATGCGCATGGCCGACACGCTGAAGGCGCGCATCCGTGGCCAGGACCACGCGATGGAGCAGATCGCCGAAGTGCTGAAGACCGCGAAGTCGGGCCTGAAGGACCCGGATCAGCCGATGGGCGTGTTCCTGCTCGCGGGGCCGTCGGGCGTGGGCAAGACGGAGACGGCGCTGTCGGTGGCGGACATTCTGTTCGGCGATGAAAAGTCGACCACCGTCATCAACATGAGCGAGTTCCAGGAGAAGCACAACGTGAGCCGCCTGATCGGTTCGCCGCCGGGATACGTCGGCTACGGCGAGGGCGGCGTGCTGACCGAAGCCGTGCGTCAGCGCCCGTATTCGGTCGTGCTGCTCGACGAAGTGGAAAAGGCGCATCTCGACGTGATGAACCTGTTCTATCAGGTGTTCGACAAGGGCATGTTGTCGGACGGCGAGGGCAAGGAAATCGACTTCTCGAACACGGTGATCTTTCTGACGTCGAACCTCGCGACCGATGTCATCACCGAAATGACCGCGGGCGAAGACAAGCCCGACGCGGCGACGCTGCTGTCAGCAGTCAGGCCGATCCTGTCGAATCACTTCAAGCCCGCGCTGCTCGCGCGCATGACCGTGATTCCGTACTTCGCGCTCGCCACCGACGCGCTCGCGGGCATCGTGCGCCTCAAGCTCGACAAGATCGTGCGGCGCGTCGCGCACAACAACAAGATGCGCTTCACTTACACCGACGCCGTCGTCGCGCAGATCGCCGCGCGCTGCACGGAAGTGGAGACGGGCGCACGCAATATCGATTTCATTCTGCGCGGCACGGTGCTGCCGTTGATGTCGCAGGAAATTCTCACGCGCATGGGCGAAGGCGCGGTGCTGCCGGAAGTCGCGCTCGACGTCAACGAGAGCGGCGATTTCGCCGTGTCGTTCCCGAACGCGCAGGCGTGATGTTTCAAACGTAACGCAGTTGAAATCGCGCGGTGACCGAGCGCCGCGAACATAACAGGCATCACCCGTACGGAGAATCAGCATGAACTCACTGGCCGACCGCATCCTCGCCAACAAGCGCTTCGATTTCACGTCCGAAGCGTTCGGCGCGGACAAGTTCGCGGTCGTCGAGATGGAGGGCTTCGAATCGATCTCGCAGCCGTTCCGCTTCGTCCTCACGCTGGTCTCGGACGATGCGTCGATCGATTTCGACACGATGCTGAGCCATCGCGCGTCGTTCACGATCTACGGCCCGGAAGGCGGCATTCGCGCGCCGTATCACGGCATCCTCGCGGAATTCGAGCAACTGCATCGCGCGGATGGCTACGTGTTCTATCGCGCCGTGCTGGTGCCGCGCCTGTGGCGCCTGTCGCTCTTTCGCATCTCCGAGGTCTATCTCGACGAGCGGCCGATCACCGACACCGTGCGCGCGGTGCTCGAAAACGGCCGCCTGAATTCCGCCGACTACGAGTTCAGGCTGACCGGCGCGTACCGGCCGCGCACGTTCGTCTGCCAGTATCAGGAGACGTATCTCGACTTCGTGTCGCGCTGGCTGGAGAAGGAGGGCGTCTATTACTACTTCGATCACAGCACGGGCGTGGACAAGCTCGTCGTGATCGACGACAAGATCATGCACGATGCGGCGTCGCTGCCGGTCGCATACCGTCCCGACGATTCGCTCGACACCGGGCTCGCCGCCGATTCGGTGCGCAATTTCGTGTGCCGTCAGAAGCCGCTCCCGCATGAAGTCGTGCTGCAGGACTACAACTATCGCAAGGCGGCGGTGCAGTTGAAGGCGCGCGCGACCGTGTCGGATTCCGGCATCGGCGAAGTCATGCTCTACGGCGAAAACTTCCGCGATCAGCAGGAAGGCGACCGCTACGCGAAGCTGCGCGCGCAGGAACTCGTCTGCGGCGGCAAGGCCTATTCCGGCGAAGGCACCGCGCTCGGCCTGCGCAGCGGCTACTTCTTCACGCTCGCGCAGCATTATCGCGATGACTTCAACGGCCGCTATCTCGTGACCGAAGTGCATCACGAAGGCTCGCAGGCGGGCGCGCTGCTCAACGGCGTGTCGAGCCCGTACAGCGACGGCGCGCGCGGCGGCGAGATCGTCTATCGCAACAGCTTCCGCGCGATTCCGGCCGCGACGCAGTTCCGCCCCGAGCGCGTGACGGCCAAGCCGCGCGTCGCGGGCACGATGAACGCGACCATCGACAGCGAAGGCGACGGCCAGTACGCCGAGCTCGACGAGTACGGCCAGTACAAGGTGCAGTTGCCGTTCGACAAGACCGACAAGAACGCGAACAAGAGCTCGGCGCGGCTGCGCATGGCGACGCCCTACGCGGGCACGGACCACGGCATGCATTTCCCGCTGCACAAGGACGCGGAAGTGCTGCTGTCGTTCATCGACGGCGATCCGGATCAGCCGGTGATCGTCGGCAGCTTGGCGAATTCGGAGAATGCGAATATCGTCACGCAGGCGAACGCGCACGCGAACGAGATCAAGACCGCGGGCGGCAATCATCTGTACCTCGGCGACAGCGCGGGCAAGGAAGCCATCTGGCTGCATTCGCCGTTTCACAACAGCTCGATCGGCATCGGCTCGACCAATCCGCAAGGCGGCGGCAGCCTGTGGAGCAGCACGGCGGGCAGTTCGGAAAGCATCACCGTCGGTGCGAGCAACAAGTATTCGGCGGGACCGAGCACGACGGTTTCGCTCGGGGCGGGCTTCACGGCGAGCGCGGCCGTCAACACCACGTTTTCGATGGCGGCGAGCACGAGCTTCGCGTGGACGTCGGACGTGTCGTGGAAGAAAGGCCAGAGCATTTCGCTGCACGACGGCGATTCGCTTTCGCTCAAGGAACAGAACAAGCTGAAAGGCACCGACAGCGTGACGATCAGCGGCGGCCAGGACCCGGCGGCGAAAGTCGCGTTCGATGCCGCCAAGAAGAAGATCCAGCTGGCGACGGCGTTCAACGTCGCGGCGAATCTGGCGACGGCCGCCGCGGCGGCCGGCATGCTCGGCAAGGCAGACGACGACAACGGCGGCGCCGGCAAGATCGGTCCGTGGGTCAGCGACGGCTACAAGACCATGTTTCCGATGGTCGCGGGCGGCATGGTCGGCGGCGTGATCGCGCACGGCCTGCTCTACTCGGGCGCCAAAGCGTTCGCCGCCGCCGACGCCGCCGCCACGTACACGAGCGAGATCAAGGCGGACAGCACGGGCATCAACCTGTCGGTGAAGGTAGCGGCACCGGCGCCCGCGCCGGTCAATAACGTGCAGATCACACCGTTGCTCGTCGAAGTGAACGCGCCGACGATCAACGTCAACGGCGCATCGCTGGTCGCGGTCAAGACCGATGCAGCCGTCACGGTGGAAGCGCTCACCGTGGAGATCGAGGGCGAAACGAGCGTCGACATCAGCGGAGCGGCCGTGAGCATCGGTTCGGATGGTGCAACGCTGACGACCGCGCCCGACACGATGCAGATGAAGAGCGCCAGTATCGAGCTCAGCACGACGAACATGCTCGCGCTCATCAGCTCGAGCGACCTGGTGCTGGACGGCATGGGCATTCAGTTGACTGCGGAAAACAAGGTCGAGGTCACCGCGGTGCAGGTGAACGTGGATGCGCCGACCATCGCCATTTCGGGCGAAGTGATCCGCCTCGGATGACGCGATGAAAATTCTCACTCCGCCCGACATGGCGCTGCTGTACCGCAGCCTGCGCCTCGCCCGCGTCGATTCGCTCGCGATCGGCGTGATGGCATGCTTCCGCTTCGGCAAGACGGGCGCCGATGCGCTCATCCCCGAACACGAAATGTGGCCGCTCGTGATGCAGGCGCTCGGCAAGGACGCGATTCTCGACGAGGGCTATCCGAAGCCCGCGGGCGAATTCAAGGTCTACGGCGCGGCCTGCGCGCCCGAAGGCACGCAGATCGCGGAACAGCGCGTGCGCATGAAGATCGGCGCCTTGTCGAAAGCGCTCGTCGTCACGGGCGACCGGCAGTTCGACGCGCTCGGCCGCATTTGCGCGCCGAAGCCGTACGCGCGCATGCCGATCGAACCGGCGACGGCGTTCGGCGGCGCGCAATGCGCCGACAACCCGCGCGGCAAGGGCTTTGCGGAAGTTGCGAAAGACGTGTTTCCGCTGCCGAACGTCGAGAGCGAGACGTCGCGCATCGTGCGCCGTGGCGATCGCGCCGCGCCCGCCGGTTTCTGGGGTTTCGACAGCGCCGCGCCCTTGCGCCAGCAACATCTCGGCACCTGCGACGATCGCTGGCTGAAGAGCGGCTGGCCGCATCTTCCGGACGACACGCGACCCGAATGGTTCATGACGGCGGCGCAGGATCAGCGCTTGCCGGGCTATTTTGCGGGCGACGAGCGTTTCGAGATCGACAACATGCATCCCCGCCAGCGCACGCAGCAGGGCGCGTTGCCGGGACTGCGCGCGCGCTGCTTCGTCAACGTGCGCACGCCCGAAGGCGACACGCTGCGCGAAGTCGACACGCGCGCCGAAACCGTGTGGCTCTTTCCGGAGCTGGAATGCGGCATAGTGCTGTACCGCGCGCTCGCGCGTTCCACCGACAGCGACGCGAGCGACATGCTGCACGTCAAGGCCGTCTGGGAACCGATGAGCGCAGCGGCGCTTTCGTTCGAGCATTATCGCGACGTGTTTCGCGCTGAAATCGCGACGGCGGTGAAGGCGAAAAGCATGGCCGCCGCGCCTGTCGCGCCCGCACCGGCTCAAGCCGCTGCGGTCCCCGCTGTCGTCGATGCGAGCGCGGTGGCAGCGGCGGAACAATCGGCGCAAATCGACGCGCATCTCGCGCAGGTGAATTCGCTCGCCGGCGATCTCGACGTCGAAACGCGCGCGCTGATGCAAAAGTATCGACTCAGCGACGCCGATATCGCGCCGTACATGAAGGCCGCCGATCTTCCCGCCGAACCCGCGCCGAAGATTTCGGATCTCGGCAAGATGGTCGAGGAACTGAACGCGCAGACGCACGCGCTGATGGCGCAGCACAAACTGAGCGACGCGGATGTCGCCAGATACATGTCGACGCCCGCCGAAGCGCCCGCGCCCACGTTCGCCCAAGTCGGCGCGATGATCGACGATCTGAACGCGCAGACGCGCGCTCTAGTTCAGCAGCACGGCCTGACCCAGGCTGACCTTTTGCAGTACATGCAGCCGGGCGTGGAAGTGGCGGCGCCGGTCGCGGGCGAATCGGCGGCGCTCGCGCTGTTGCCGCTCGATGCGCTCGTCATTCCGGCCGCGCCGAAGCTCGAAGCGCCATCCCTCGCCAAGCCGAAGATCGAGGCCGCCGCACCGGCGCATATGCCGCTCACGCGCGACGACGTGATCGCACGCCACGCCGCACGCGAAAGCCTCGCGAATTGCGATCTGAGCAGCGTCGATTTGTCGAAGCTCGATTTGAGCGGCGCGGATTTCTCCGGCGCGATTCTCGACAAAACGTCGTTCGCGGGCAGCCGTCTCGCCGACGCGAACTTCTCGAAAGCACTGCTGCCCGCCGCCGATTTCAGCGATGCCGACTTGCAGCGCGCCCAGTTCACGAAGTCGAGCGCGGCGGCGAGCACGTTCGCCAAAGCCGACTTGCGCGGCGCGCAGCTCGTCGAAGGCGACTTCACGGGCGCGGACTTTTCGGCGTCGAAATTGAGCAATGCTGATCTTCGCGGCGCGATCTTCGATCAGGCGAAGCTCGCCAGCATGGATGCCTCGTCGTGCCGCGCCACGCGCGCCAGTTTCACCGATGCCGACCTGACCGGCGCAAAATTCAACGGCGCGGAACTCGTCGCGGCGAGCTTCAGCGGCAGCGTTCTCGCGGGCAGCGATTTCACCGCGTCGGCCTGTGCGCAGGCGGAGTTCTATGGCGCGCAGGCGCAACAAACGAACTTCACCGACGCCGACCTGAGCCACGCCCGCGCCGACGCGAAAACGTCTTTCGACGACGCCCGCTTCACGCGCGCGCGCCTGAATCGCGCCGCGTGGGATGGCGTGCAGATTCGTCGCGCGAACTTCGAACGCGCGGTCCTCGATCATGCCGATTTCAGCCATGCACAGGCTCAGGCGGCGCGTTTCGGCGCATCGTCGGCGAAGGGCGCGCGCTTCGACAAGGCCGACCTCGCCGGCGCCGATCTCGATGCCGTCAACCTGTTCACCGGCTCGTTGCGTCAGGCGAACCTGAAGGGCACGCGCCTGCGTCACGCGAACCTCTACGGCGTCGATTTCGACGGCACGCAGCCGACTATCGCGAGTCTCGAAGGCTCGAACATCGATCGCACTATTCTTCAATTCAGGCCGCCCGTCCTATGAGCACGACGACTTCCGCCCACCGCGCGCGCATGAGCGCCGACGACGCCCGCGCGACGCTCGCCGCGACCCGCGTGCTCGCCGACGCCGATCTGTCCGGCGCACATTTGCCGGACATCGACTGGGCCGGGTGCCGGCTGCAAAACGTCGCGCTCGAAGGCGCGAATCTCGAACGCGCCAACTTCGCCGATGCCGATCTGCAGGACGTATCGTTCGCGGGCGCGAAGCTCGACGGTCTGAAAGCGCAAAAGACGCGCTTTTCCAACGTCGACTTCACCGGCGCGAGCGCGCGTCAGGCGGATTGCGCGTTCGCGGCGTTCGATCGCTGCGACTTCGGCGGCGCGTCGTTCGCGCACGCGAGCTTCCAGCGCGCCGACGCGCACGGCTGCCTGTACGCCAACACCGATTTCAGCGGCGCGAACCTGCAACGCTTCACCGCCATCGACGCCGACCTGAAGACCGCGCGTATCGCGGGCGCATCGCTGGCGCAGGCTTATCTTTGCGGCTGCGACCTGAGCGGCCAGGATTTGCGCACCTGCAATCTCGCGATGACGATTCTCGACGGCGCATCGCTCTGCAAGGCCGATCTGTCCGGCGTCGCGGTCGATCGAACGAGTTTCATCGGCGCGCAATTGAAGGACGCGTCGTTGCGCGGCGTTCGCGCGACGTTCGCGGCTTTCCTGAACGCGAGTTTCGAGCGCGCGGATCTGACCGGCGCGATCTGCGAAATGGTCAACGCGAGCGAAGCGAACTTCGGGGCGGCGCGCGCCGATCAATCGGGCTGGAATCAGTCGGTGCTGACGGCGAGCGCGTGGCAGCGCGCGTCGCTGAAGACCGCGCGCTTCACGTTCTGCGATCTTTCGCACGCCGATCTCACCGCCGCCGATTGCACGCGCGTCGACTTCGGCGGCTCGAATCTCCACGCGCTGATCGAGCAGGGCGCGCAATTGAGCGGCGCATCGTTCGATGGCGCGCGCCGCACCGATCCCGTTCTCGCGCGCGCCGAACAATGGCAGCCGCGCATCTGACATGAACAACATCCAAGGAAACACGGCCATGAACCGCACGCTCGTCACGATCGCCCGTCCCGGCGACGATCCGGCCATCGACCTCGCCTATGCGACCGTCACCGGCCGCGCCGATCGCTGGTTTCTCTTCGACGCCGCCGGCCGCGCGCCGCTGCGTGCGTTGCGCGCCGAAAGCTGCCTGATCGAGCCGGAATGCGGCGACACCGTGCTCGTCGCGGCGGGCGGGCCGAATGCGATTTCGTACGTGCTCGCGGTGCTCGCGCGCGCGCAGCGCTCGGGCGCGGCGCTCGTGCTGCCGGGCGATGTTTCCCTGCACACGGACGACGGCGCGTTGCGCGTCGAAGCCGCGAGCGTCGACCTGAAAGCCGAACGCAGCCTGACGATGCACGCCGCCGAAATCGCGATGACGGGCGTGCGCGGCGAGATGAAATTTCAGCGCGTGGAAGCGGCGATCCAGCACGTGCACGCCGGTTTCGGCACGATCAGCACGGTCGCGCAGCAGATGACGAGCACGGTCGGACGCCTGATCCAGCGCGCGCGCGACAGCGTCCGCTGGATCGACAACGCCGACGAAACGCGCGCCGGCCGCGTGCGCATGCAGGTGGAAGAGCGCATGCACCTGTCCGCGCGCCACGCGACGATTCTGGCCGAGGGCCAGGTGAAGATCGACGCCGACAAGATCGATCTCGGATAGGAGCCGACATGTTCGCAGTGACCAAAGCGGGCGGCCAGTGCATGGCGATGCCCGACGTATGCAAGACGCCCGCGCCCCCCGCGCCGCCGATTCCGATTCCGTATCCGAACATCGGCATGCCGCCGATGGGCAATCCCGCGACGATCAAAGTGCTGATCGGCGGCATGCCCGCGCTCACGAAGTCGTCGGAGATTCCGTTGTCGTCGGGCGACGAGGCGGGCGTCGCGGGCGGTGTGGTGTCGGGAAAGATGATGGGCAAGGTCCAGTTCATGATGGGCAGCCTCACCGTCAAGCTCGAAGGCGCGCCCGCCGTGCGGCTCTCCGATCCGACCCAGCACAACGAGGGCAACATGGTCGGCGCGGTGCTCGCGCCGAGTCAGGCCATCGTGATGGTCATGAGCTGAAACGAAAGGAACGATCGTCATGAAAACTGTCTGGATCACCGCGTTCGACAAGGACAAGGACGCCGCGCGCGTCACCGCGTTGTCGCAACTGCTCAAACGCTACGGCCTGGCGACGCAAGGCCATTTCTGGGTCGATGAACCCGAAAAGCTCGCATGGCGCGCCGGTCTCGATGCGCTGAACGCCGCGCGCGCCGATCTCTGGCTCATCCTCGCCGATGACGCCGCGCTCGCGAAAACGTCCGTGCGCTACGGGCTGTCGGCGTTCGCGACGAGTCTGCGCGAGGCGCGCGGGCTGGGCTTCCCGGTCGTGCTGTCGGGCGCGGCGGGTGTCGACGGCATGCCGGCGTTGCTCGGGAATGCGACCGTGCTCGTCGAAAACAATCCGGCGTGGCCGGCGAAGATCGTCGCGCGCGCGAATCTCGCGAAGGCGGGCGAGCCGCAGGACTATCGCTTCGAAGTGGTCGGCGAGGAGCAGCTCGGCCAGTGGTTCGCGATCGGACCGCGCGAGGGCGAGTGGAGCGGCGTCGTGTTCGGCGTGCATGGCGGCAACGCGAAGATCGATTTTCAGGCGGTCGGCCCGCGCGGCAAGCTGCCCGAGAAAACCGTGCTCGAGTACGCGCAGGAAGGACTGACGCTGCAGGTCGGCGAGCGCGAATTCACCGCATGGGCGGTGCGCAACCCGCTCGGCGCGGACGAGACCTACTACGCGCGCGTCAGGGGCACGCCCGAATCGATTCTCTTCATGCCGTACACCGAAGGCAGCGAAGCCAGCGCGACGATTCTGCCGTTGATCTGACGCAGCCGCAGACCTCGAATAAGGCCGGGAAATCACCGCTGTTCGCCGTATGAGCCTGCCGCAAAGTCCGGACAATGTGCCACAGGAGCAAAAGACTCGACGGCAACCGAATGAGGCACCGGCAATGGCTGTAGCGAAATGCATCGAAACTCGTGCGCGCGTGACGCGCTGGCGCTCGCTCGCGTGCCTCACGTTGGCGTCCGCGCTGGCGCTGGCGTTGTCGGCCTGCGGCAGCGCACCGCCGAAAGACCCGCTCGCCGATGTCGCCTGGAGCTACGCCACCGATGCGGTGATCTTCGAAATCACCGCCGACGCGGGCCTCAATCAATACGACGGCCAGTCGCACACGCTGTTGCTCGGCATCTACGAAACCGGCGATGCGCAGGCCTTTCGCAATCTCGCCGCCGATCCTAACGCGCTCGCCGAAACGATGGCGACGGGCAAAGTGCCGCAAACCTTCGCGCAGTTCTCGCGCTATGTGGTGGCGCCCGGCCAGCATTCGTATCTGATCCTCGATCGCGCGCAGAACACACGTTCGATCGGCATGGTCGCGGGCTACGCGCAGTTCGGCGTGGCCAATGCGGCGCGCCAGTTCGACGTGCCCGTCGTCACGAAGACCTCGGGCTTCATCTTCCGCACGCACACCAAGCTACCCGGACCGCTCGTCGTGAAGCTCAACCTCGGCGCGCAGGGCATTCTGAACGCCGAAGTGCAGCCCGGCGCCCCCGATGCCGCCACGCTCGCGCGCGCGCAGCAGCTCGAAGGCGGCGGCAAGGAAGTCCGTCTGAGCGGCAACGCGGCGGCGAACCCGAACGGATCGGGCGCCACGAGCGGTGTCGTCAGCGCGGCCAGTCCGCAGGACACGCCCTTGCGCAAGCTCGCCAATTAAGCGCCAACCCAGCACATCGATCCGCATCGTATGGAACACAACAAGGGCATTTACTGGCATCAGGGCATGTTCATGCAGCCCCAGCACTTTCAGCTGGCGTCGCTGCACGAGCAGTTCCGCGAAAAGCCCGTCGTGGAGGCCGGCCTGCCGCATTTCTGGGGCGCGGGCGCGCTCGATATCGCGACGGGCGCCATCGCGAGCCAGACCATCGAAGTGCGTTCGGCGAAGCTGGTGTTTCCCGACCGCACGTATGTGGAATTTCCCGGCAACGCGGTGCTCGCGCCGCGTTCGTTCGATGCGGGTTCCATCGGCGATGGCCGCGCCCTCACGGTCTATCTCGGCGTGCGCAAGTTCGCCGCGGAAGGCAATAACGTGTCGCTGTGCGCATCGGCCGATGACGCCGCCGCCGCATCGACCCGCTACGCGACGCTCGAACGCCCCGCCGAAGTCCCCGATCTGCATTCGAACGGCCCCGCCGCGCCGGTGCATACGCTGCTGCATGTGCTGAAGGTGTTCTTCGAAGGCGAGACGGCCAATCTCGGCCAGTACGATCTGATTCCGATTGCGCAGCTCACGCGCATCGGCGACACGGTGACGCTGTCGGAGCGCTTCATTGCGCCGGGCTACGCGCTCGCCGGCTCCGACACGCTGCTGCGCATCGTGCGCGAGATTCGCGACGATGTCGTCGGCCGCGCGCATCATCTGCAGGAATTCAAGAATCCGCGCGAGCTGCAAAAAGCCGAGTTCGATCCCGGCTACATGATGCTGCTGCTCGCGATGCGCACGCTGTCGCGCGCTGCGCCCCGGCTCGTGCATCTGACGCAGACGCCGACCGTGCATCCGTGGCATGTCTATGGCGAATTGCGCAGTCTCGTCGGCGAATTGAGCGCGTTTTCGGAGCGTTTCGACATGCTCGGCGAGGCCGCCGACGGCACGCCGGGACTGCCCGCCTACGATCACACCGCGCTCTACGAGTGCTTTTCGCGCGCGCAGGCGCTGATCGGCTTTCTGCTCGGCGAGATCGCGATCGGGCCGGAGCATCTCGCGGTGCTCGATTATCGCGACGGCATGTACGCGGGCGATCTGCCGCGCGCATTCTTCGACCGGCGCAATCGCTTCTATCTCGTGCTGCGCACGGAGCAGACGGCGGCGCAGGTCGTCGACGGCGCGCTGCACGAGGCGCGTCTCGCCAATGCCGCCGATGTCACGCGGCTCGTCGCGCACGCGCTGCCGGGCCTCGAACTCATTCACATGGCGAACGCGCCGCAAGGCATGCCGCGGCGCGCGTCGTCGAACTATTTCCGGATCGAGCAGGTGAGCGAGCTGTGGGATGCGGTCGAGCGCGACGAGAATATCGCGCTGCAATGGCCGGACGCGCCGCAAGATCTGCGCGCCGAAATCGTCGTGCTGCGGAGATAGCATGACACTCGCCGATACCCTCATTCCGCTCTTCGCGCAGGTCCGCGCGTTTGCCCGCTCGCCTTCGGGCGATGCCGCGAGCCTCACCGCGCAACTCGACAGCGCGATCGCGGCCGCGCGGCTGCGCGCGCACGACGCGGGCATCCCGCAAGCCGATATCGACGAAGCGCTGTTCGCCTTCAACGCATGGGCCGACGAACTTCTGCTCACGACGCAATGGGAAGGCGCGGCGCAATGGCAGCGGCATCTTTTGCAGCGGCGCTATTCGAACGTGAGCAACGCGGGCGTGGTGTTCTACGACCGTCTCGCGCAGTTGACGCCCGCGCAATTGCAGGTGCGCGAGGTGTTCTATCTGTGTCTCGCGCTCGGCTTCGGCGGGCGCTATGCGTACGACCGCAACCAGAAGACGCTCACCGACATCCGCCGCACCAATCTCGCGATGCTGCTGCCCGACGCCGATCAGCTCGGCGCGTCGGCGCGCGCGTTCCTGTTTCCGGACGGCTATCACACGGCAGGCGATGAAACCGCCGCGCGCACGCAAACCGCACGCGCGCGCTTCACGACGCGCTTCACGCGCGGCAAGCTGACCGCCATCGTGTTGCCGCTGTTCCTGCTGGCGCTGCTCTACGGCGTGTATCACACCGTCGTCGCGCAGTCCGTCGAGTCGCTTCTCGCGCAGATCCATCTATGAAAACGCTGGGCATCGCATTGCTGTGGCTGTTGACCCTGATCGTCGTCGGACTGATCAGCTGGGGCGTCGTCCTCTATTTCGGCTGGCCGCTGTGGGTCGCGCTCGCGATTTTCGTCGGCGTGTTCGCGCTGTATTGCTTCGTCGCGTTCGCGCGCCGCATGATCGTGATGATGCGATCGCGCAGCCGCCTCGCGGCGCAGAGCGCGGCGCTGCATGTCGAAGCGCCGGTCGCATCGGCGGAAACGCTTTTGAAGCGCAAGTGGAAGGCCGCCGTCGCCACGCTGCGCCAGTCGAATCTGCGCAGCCAGGGCGATCCGCTCTACGCGCTGCCGTGGTTCATGGTGATCGGGCAATCGGGCACCGGCAAGACCACGGCGCTCACGCGCGCGCGGCTGTCGTCGCCGATCCAGAAGATCAGCCAGCAGGCGAACATCGGGCAGACGGCCAATTGCGACTGGTGGTATTTCGACCGCGCCGTGGTGATCGATTGCGCGGGACGCTATGTGCAGGCGGAAGACATCGAGCAGGATCGGCGCGAATGGGAAGTGGGCCTCGATCTGCTGGGACGCTATCGGCCGCGCGAAGGGCTCGACGGGCTCGTGCTCGCGGTCAGCGCCGACCGGCTCATGGCCCCGAACGCCGATACGTTCACCGATGAAGGCCGTATCGTGCGGGCGCGCATCGAGCAGTTGATCCGCATGTTCGGCAAGCGCTTTCCGGTGTACGTGCTGGTCACGAAGTGCGACCGTCTCTACGGCTTCGAGGAATGGGCGAAGACGCTGCCCGCCGATGCGCTCGGTCAGGCGATGGGCTATCTCGCCGAAGAGAGCGAAACGGGTGAGAGCGCATTCGTCGCGCGTGCGTTCGATTCCATCGGCGCACGCTTGCAGGCGCTGCGGCTCGCGCTCGTCTCGCGCGATGCGCAGCCATCGCCCGAACTGCTGATGTTCCCGAACGAACTGGAACAGTTGCGCAGCGGCCTCGCGATGTTCCTCGGCACCTGTCTCGCCGACAGCCCGTATCTCGAACGCCCGCTGTTGCGCGGTATCTTCTTCAGCAGCGGACAACAGGAAGGCGGCGCGATGTCCGCGCTGATGAGCACGCTCCTGCCGCCGTCGCCGGCGCATGCGGGGGATACGGCAGGCGTGTTCCTGCATGACTTCTTCGGCCGCATCCTGCCGCAGGACCGCAACGCGGCGAAGCCGACCGTGCTCGTGCATCACTGGCGGCGCGTCACGCAGAGCGTGGGCGTCGTCGCGTGGGTGCTGCTGCTCGCGATGTTCGGCATCCTGCTGTCGGTGTCGTTCGCGGGCAACCGGCAGACGCTCGCACTCGTGCAGAGCGCGCGTCCCGACAAGATCGCGCTGAACGGCAACCTGTTCCACGACGCCGCCGCGCTCACCTATTCCAACGACGTGCTGACGCAGGTCGCGCAAAACGACCGGCGCTGGATGTCGGGACTGCTCGGCAACGGCGCGGGGCTCGCGACGCTCGAAGCGCGTCTGCATGACGTTTTCCTGCAGCAGTACAGGCAGGCGATTCAGCCCGCCGCGGACCAGAGCCAGCAAATGGCGCTGGCGGCATCGTCGGGGCAGGCGGGGCATATCCTGAATCTCGCGCGTTCGATTGCATTGCTGCGTGCGCGCATCGGCGGGGCGGATCGCGCGACACTCGAAGCGATGCCGCAACCGGTCGCGACGACGCTCTATCCCGCGCAACTGAACGATCAGCTCAATCCGCTCACGATCTCGTATCTCGCGTGGTCGCCGCAGGATGCGGGCTATCTGCAGGAGCGTCTGAAGAACCAGCGCGCGCTGCTCGATCAGGCCGTCGCCGCCGATCCGCAGATGACCTGGCTCGTCGGACTCGTGCCCGATGGCGGCGATGTCGCGCCGGTGCGCGCCTCTGATTTCTGGGGCGGCAGCGCGCAGGCGGCGAATGCCAGCATGCAGACGGCCAACGGCAGCGTGACGGGCGCGAGCGCTGTGAGCGCGACGGGCGCGACCGTTCCCGCGGTGTACACGATTCCCGGCCGCAAGGCGCTCGACGATCTCACGAAACAGATTCGCGCCGCCGTCAGCGACCGGGCGCAATTCGACAATCGACGCGCCGCCTTCGACGACTGGTATCGCGGCCAGCGCGTGATCGCGTGGCAGAACTTCGTCGAGGCGTTCGCGGGCAATGCCGCGCCGTACTCGGGCGAAGCGGGCTGGCGCTCGGCGCTCGGCATCGTCAGCGGGCCGGCGAGCCCGTATTTCCGGCTGATTGCGCGCATCGACGAGGAATTCGGCGGCGAGCGTGCCGATGCGGCGCTGCCCGGCTGGATCGCGCTTGCACGGCAGTTCCAGCAGGTGCGCGAGCAGGCGACGCGCATGGGCGCGGCCAATCAGGCCGTCAAGATGGCGGGCGCGATCAATGCGGTCGGCGCAACGGCGATCAAGGACGTGCTCTCGGGTGCGCCGCAGCGCGGCAGCCAGGCGGTGACCAACAACCTCGGCGCCGTCGATGCGCTCACGCTCTATCTCGCCGGCCTGAACAAGCTCGCCGTCGACAGCAGCGCGGGCAGCGGCAAGAACTATCAGCTCGCGGCGGATTTCGCGCAGTTCGCGACGAGCGCGCAGCCGCAGCCTTCCGAGATGATGAACGCGCTGCAGCCGTTCTCGAAGCTGCGCACGCTGATCGGCACCGGCGATGGCTCCGACGCGCTCACGTGGCGTCTGATCCGCGGTCCGTTCGATTTTCTCGCGGCGTACATCGAGCAGCAGGCATCGTGCGATTTGCAGCGCGGCTGGGAATCGGGCGTCGTGTTTCCGCTGCAAGGCGCGACCGACAAGGGCGCGGCCATCGATCAACTCTTCGGCGCGAAGGGCGCGGTGTGGGCGTTCGCCGATGGCGCGGCCAAGCCGTTCCTCGCGCGCAATGCGAGCCGCTATGACATCGTCGAGACGCAGGGCTTCAGCGTGCCGTTCACATCGACCTTCGTGCCGATGCTCAACGGCGCGTTCGGACGCCAGCTCGCGCAACAGCAATCGGCCGCGCGCAGTGCCGCCGAAAAGCAGGCGCAGCAGCTTCAGGCGCAAAAGGCGCAACTCGACGCGCAACAGCAGCTCGACCAGCTCGATCGCACGCTCGCGATGGCCAAGCAGCAAGCCGATGCCGCCCGCGCGCTGACCGTGCCGCTGACGCTCACCGCGCAGCCGACCAACGTCAACGCCGATGCGCAGGCGAAGCCCTACGCGACCATTCTCACGGTGCAATGCGCGGCGGGCGTGCAGACGCTGAACAACTACAACTTCCCGGTCAGCACGAGCTTCGCGTGGGCGGCGGGACAATGCGGCGATGCGCGTCTGTCAATCAAGATCGGCAATCTGACCTTGAACCGCAACTACGCGGGGCCGCTCGGCGTCGCGTCTTTCCTGCAGGATTTCGCGGATGGCCAGCGCCAGTTCACGCCCGCCGATTTTCCGGCGAGCGAGTCCGCGTTGAAGGCGCTCAATGTGACGTCGCTGACCGTGAGCTTCTCGGTGACGGGCGGCGATCAGGTGACCGGCGCCGCGCGCAGCATCGAATCCTACGAGACGTTGCAAAAGACGACCGCGCAGCAGAAGCAGCAGATTCAGGACGCGCAGGCGCAGCGTCAGCAGATGAATATCGTCGATCAGCTCGCGGTGATGACGCCCGGCATGCCGCCGCTGCCTGCCATCATCCCGACGGTCGCGGGCAATCCGGTGAGCCTCGCCGAACTGGGCTTGCCGGCGACGATCGGCGCATGCTGGCGCGGCCAGTCATCGCCGATGATGATGACCGGCCTCTGATCAGGTAATCAGCCGCACCGCGATGGCCACGTCCAGCGGTGCGATTCTCGCCAGCAGCGCGGCCGTTTCCGCTTCGTTCTGATCGTTGCGGCTCAGAATCGCGTAGGCGGCGCGCAGCGCGTCGGCGGTCAAGTCCGGGTCCCACGCCGCCACGCCGTAGCGGTCGATTTCTTCCACCAGCGCGCGCGCGAACGCATCGAGGCGCGCGCCCGGACGGTGCTCCAGCAGCAGGTCGCACAAAGCGGTGCGCAAACGCAGGCGCGCGCCGACAGCGGCGGTTTTGCCGATGGCGTCCTGCAGACATTGCGCGGCGGCGCGCAGGTCGTTGTCGGCTGCCAATGCCCGCGCACGCGCGAGCACCGCGGCGAGCGGATCGGGCGCGGCGGCGGCCGCGCCGGCATCGCCACCGGACGATGCCAGCGTGCCGAGCCATTGCACGGTGTCGGCATTCGCGAACGGCACGCCGTTGGCGAACTTCAATCGCTCGATGCCTTCCATGCGCGACACGAACTTCGCGGTCTCGTTGCAGACCTCGCGGCGCGCGCCGCTCCACGCATCGCCGAGTTGCGCGAGCGCCGTCGCGGCGGCGTGATTCAGATCGAGCCAGAACGGATACGTCAGCACTTGCGTCTCGGCAAACGCGACGATGTCCGCACTCGCCGCGCGCGATTGCAACGCGCGCAGCGCGTCCGCGAGTTGCGGGATCGGACCGGGAAGCTGTGTGTCGGAACCGTTGGCGAACGGCGCGCGCTCGATCCCCGCCCAGACGCCCACGCGCCTCAGCCGGAAGCCGAGCGCGCTCGACGGTTCGTTCTGCGCGTACCAGTTGCCGATGGCGGCGAGGCGTTCGAGCGCTTCGTCGGTGGCGCGGCTGGCGGTATCGGATGAATCGACGGCTTCGGTTTGTAGCGCGGGCGCGGGTGCCGATGCAGGCTTAGGCACTGGCGTCGGCGTTGACGCCGCGACCGGTTCCGGCTCAACCGAAGGCTCGGGAATAACAGGCTCGACAACGACAGGCTCCGCAACCTGCACCGTTCCCAACAACGCGCGCAACGGCTGCATCGAAGGCGCGTCGTCGTCCTTTTCGGCAAGCACGCTATCGATGCCCGCGAGCGCCGCGCGCAAGCCATCGACGAGCGCGGCGTCCTGAGGCGGCCAGCTCGACCAGTCGTGCTCCTCGCCGTGCGCGCGCACGCGATCGATCAGCCATTGAATCGCATTGCGCCGCGCCCGCAGCCGCGCGACCGGCGGATAAAGCTGCTCCCAGTGCGTCGCGAGCAAGCCGTCGAGCATTTGCGCGCCGTCGTTCAGGCCCGCGAGCCCGCGCGTGATCAGCAGCGCGCCCGTCAGATAACTCGCGACGAGCATGTCCTTGCCCTTGTTCGCCAGCAACGCCGACGACAATCGCACGACCTGCTCCCAGTCCGGCGAACCGCTCGCGGCAGGATTGGTCAGCTTGGCGATTTCGTTTTGCAGCAGCTCGAAGTCGGGATCGTCGCGGACGTCGGCGCCGCAGGGCTGCGCCTCGCTGATGGGTTGCGTACCAAGGCTCTTGAAATCGTTCACGGCGTGTCTTTGCTGGCTTGAAAGTAGGGGGGACGCGCTCAGGTCCACAGATGTTCGATATCGGTGTCGAAGATATAGCCCGCGCCGCGCTCGGTGCGCAGCAGCGTCGGCTTCTTCGGATCGATCTCGATCTTGCGACGCAGCCGCAGAATCTGCACGTCGATGGCGCGATCATAGATGTCATCGAACGCGCGCGTGCTTTCGAGCAGCTTTTCGCGCGTGATGATACGCCCCGGCGAACTCAGGAACGTGACCAGCAGATTGAACTCCGAATTGGTGAGCGGCACCGCCGACTGTTCCGCCGACGAGAGGCGGCGCGTATTCAGATTCAGCGTCCAGCCCGCGAAGCGATACGCGTTCGGCAGCTTGCCGCGCGTGAGCGGCGCGGCCGAGGTCGCGCCCACGCGGCGCATCACGGCGCGCATGCGCGCGAGCACTTCGCGCAGCGAGAACGGCTTGACGATGTAGTCATCGGCGCCGAGTTCCAGCCCCATCACGAGATCGGCTTCGTCCTTGCGGCCCGTGATGTACATGATCGGCACCTGCGCCTCCTCGCGCCAGCGCCGCGCGAGCTCGGTGCCGTCGCCATCGGGCAGGCCCAGATCGAGCAGCACGAGGTCGTAGCGTTTCGCGGCGAATACGCCGATGGCTTCCTGCGCGCTCGCGGCGCCGTCGGCGTGATAGCCGTGCCCGGAGAGATATTCGATCAGCAGGATGCGCATCGAGTGGTCGTCGTCGACGACGAGGATGCTGTGTTGCGGCTGCAAAGTCATGACGAGTCCTTCAGGGCCGATGCGACGGCCTCACGATCGAATGGTCGGGACAGCGCGACGACGCGTGCGCGCGGCGCATGTTCGCGCAGGCGCGCGGTGAACTGGGCGTGGTCCGCCGGGAGGCTGGCGGGGTCGGCGAGAACGAGCGCGAGGTCGTCGCCGATGCGGGCGGCATCGTCGAGCGCTTCGTGCGCGTCGGCGTAGCCGAGCGGCTCGAAGCCCAGTTCGGCGAGCCAGTCCTCGCAGCGTTCGCGCGATGCGGCGTCGGCGTCGATAAGCATGACGTGCTCGCCGTCGCCGATCGGTTGCGCGGGTTCCAGCGGTTCGCCCGGCGCTGCCGCCGCCTTCGACACCAGCGGCAGCACGAGACGAAAGCGCGTGCCCTCCGGGCCGGTGCGGATCGCGATGCCGCCCTGATGCTCGCAGGCCACGCCCGCGACGATGGCGAGGCCGAGGCCCGATCCGCCGCCTTTCGCGCGTGCGGAGAAAAACGGCTCGAAGAGATGCTGGAGATGTTCGGCGGGAATGCCGGGGCCGTCGTCTTCGACACCGACCCATGCGATGGCGCCCGGCGGTGCGTCGCCGATGGCGAGCGGCTCGTCCAGCGACGCCGCGCTGCCGGCGCGCAGCACCACGCGCGAGCGCGCAGCGAGGCTCGCATTGCTCGACAGGTTCAGCACGGCCCGCACGAGCTGGCCGCCGTGCGCCGCGACGAGCAGACGCGAATCGGCCGCTTCCAGTTCGATGACCACTCCGTTGCGGCACAGCGGACGCGCGAGCGCCACGCTTTCGCGCACGATCGACATCAGATCGAGCGTTTCGCGCACCCGGTCGCCGCGGCGCGCGGCCAGCAGGATTTCCTCGGTCAGCTCATAGCCGCGCGCCGATGCGGCCCGCACTTCGCGCAGCGGCCTGCGCGCGGCGGAATCGTCGGCGAGACGGTCGTGCGCGATTTCGGCGTAGCCATCGACGGCGGCGAGGATGTTCTTGAAGTCGTGCGCGACGCCGCCCGCGAGCAGCCCGAGCGATTCCATGCGGCGCGCCCGTTCGAGCCGCAGCGCGAACTGCCTGCGTTCGCGCACGGCGACCGCGACGAAGAACGTGAGGATCGCGAGCCCGGCCATGTCGATCTGCAAGTGCCACGCGCTTTCTGCGTTTTCGTAGCGATACGGCCCGAGCTTCATCAGCGTCAGGGCGACGCCGAACACGGCGGCGGTGCCGACGGTCGTCGCGGCGGCGGCGAGGCCGCCATGAATCGCGATGGCCGCGAGCAACAGCGAGACCACCGCGCGCTGCACCTGCTCCGACACATGCAGCGCCGCGGCCGCGGCCAGCAGCGCGGCGACCGCGACGCTGCACGCGAGCGCGATCAGCGGCTCTGCATGGCGCGTCGTGCCCGCGCTCTCCGACGCGCGTGTGCGCCACGCGAGCACGGCGGGCACGAGCACTAGCACCGCGACGCCGTTGCCAACGAAAAGCGTGCTCCATTCGCGCCACCAGCCGTCGTGACTCAGATCGCTGGCGAGCGTCGCGCCGAGCATCGATGTCGTGCCGATGGCGGCGAGCGGCAGCAGCAAGAGAAAGCGCATCAGGCTCGCGGTCGTGACGATAGTGCCGCCCGCGTCGACGTAGCGCCGGCCGAGCCACGCGCAAAGCGCCACTTCGAGCACGTTCAGGACGCAAAAGCCGAGATCGCTGCGCCACGACGCGGCGCTGAAATCGCCGGTGCAGGCAATCGCGATGAACACCGCGAGCAGATGAAAGGGCCAGCGTCGCGGCGCCATCGGCCAGAGGATCGCGATGGCGATCGCCGGCGCCGGCCACGCAATCGCGGCGAGCGTTTCGGCGCTTTCCAGATGCGCGACCGGCCGCGCGAGCAGATAGCAGAGGATGCCGAGCGCGACGGGTTCCGCCAGCGCGCGCGCACGGTTCGCGTCCGCATTGCGCCCGGCGTTTCCGCGCACGCGATTCGATGGAAGATCCTGCCGGGATGAAAGTGACATGAGCATGGACGCGCGGGCGCGGGCGATTTCGACGTCGATGGCGGCGTCATCGAGTGACGTGCCCTCCGTGCTTATGTCGGCAGGAAATGCGGGAACTTGAATGGGGCGGCGCGTGCATCGCACAGCCAAAAAAAATGCCGCAGGCACGCTGCGGCGAGCGTGCCTGCGGCGAGTGCAACGAGCGCCGGTTCAGTGCTTGCTGGTCGCGCCAGCCGCGCCGATGCCGGTCATCGATCGGATGAACTGACCGAGATAGAGTTGCTTCTCGCGCTGTCCCCGCGCCGACGAATCGAGCACCGAGAACAGCCATGCGGAAGCGAACGCCAGCGTCATCGAGAAGAGAGCGGGATTCGCGTACGGGAAAATCGCGTGATCGTGCTTGAGGATCTGCATCCAGACGGTCGGCCCGAGCACGAGCAGCACGATCGCGGACAAGAGCCCGGTGAGCATGCCCGCCACCGCGCCGCGCGTCGTGAGCCCCTTCCAGAACATCGAAAGGAACAGCACCGGAAAGTTCGCCGATGCCGCGATCGCCAGCACGAGGCCCGACAGGAACGCGATGTTCTGATGCTCGAAGATGACGCCGAGCAGAATCGCCAGCACGCCGATCACGAGCGTGGCGAGCTTCGAGACGCGGATCTCCTGCGCTTCGGTGACGTCGCCCTTGCGGAATGCGTTCGCGTACAGGTCGTGCGAAACCGCCGACGCACCCGAGAGCGCGAGGCCGGCCACGACCGCGAGCACTGTCGCGAAAGCCACTGCCGAAATGAAGCCGAGGAACAGGTTGCCGCCCACCGCGCCCGCGAGATGCACGGCGACCATGTTGCTGCCGCCGATGATCTTGCCGGCCGTGTCGTGGAAATTTCCGTTGGTGCCGACGATCACGATCGCGCCGAAGCCGAGCAGCAGAATCAGCAGATAGAAATAGCCGATGAAGCCCGTCGCGTAGAGTACCGACTTGCGCGCCTCTTTCGCGTTGGCGACGGTGAAGAAGCGCATCAGGATGTGCGGCAGGCCGGCCGTGCCGAACATCATGCCGACCGCGAGCGAGACGGCATCCACCGGATTCGAGACGAGGCCGCCCGGCGCCATGATCGACTGGCCTTTCGCATGCGCGTTGACCGCGCCCGAGAAGAGCGCTTCCAGATCGAAGCCGAAATACGCGAGCACCATGATCGCCATGAAGGTCGCGCCGCCGAGCAGCAGCGCGGCCTTGATGATCTGCACCCAGGTCGTCGCGAGCATGCCGCCGAACATCACGTACAGCACCATGAGACAGCCCACCAGCATGACGGCCGACATATAGCTCGTGCCGAAGAGAAGCTGGATGAGCTTGCCCGCGCCCACCATCTGCGCGACGAGGTACATGATCGCCACGGTTAGCGTGCCGCACGCGGCGGCGATGCGCACCGGGCGTTGCGCGAGCCGGTACGACACGACATCGGCGAAGGTGTATTTTCCGAGATTGCGCAGCCGTTCGGCGATGAGAAAGAGGATGATCGGCCAGCCCGCCACGACGCCGAGCGCGTAGATCATGCCGTCGTAACCCTTGTCGAAGATCATCGCGGAGATGCCGAGAAACGACGCCGCTGACACCATGTCGCCCGCGATCGCGAGACCGTTCTGGAAGCCCGTCAGTCCGCCGCCCGCCGCATAGAAGTCGGAGGCGGAGCGGGTGCGCTTCGCGGCCCAGCGCGTGATGCACAGCGTCAGGAGAACGAAGACGAAGAACATCGAGATCGCGCTCCAGTTGAGCGGGCGCGCGGTGACCGGACCCTGAATCGCATCGGCGGCGAGGGCCGGCTCGAGCGAAAGGACGAGCGCCGCGAGCGCGGCGGGAATCATCGAAAGTTGCTTCTTCATGCGTGATGCTCCTTCAGGGAATCGTTCAGCGCGTCGATGGAGCCGTTGGCCCTCAGCACGTAGACGGCGGTCAGGGCGAACGCGAGCAGGATGAACGCGACGGCCACCGGAATACCGAGCGTCACGGTGCCCGCGCCGATGCGCAGCGCGAGTGTCGAGGGAGAAAACGCGAGAAGAAGCACGAAGCTGAAATAGGCCGTCAGCATGACGGCGGTGAGCGTCCAGGCGAGCCGCGTTTTTGTTGCGACCAGGCGTCTGAAGTCGGGGTGGTGGCGAAGCGTCTCCAATTGCTGTTCGTCCATGCATGTGTCTCCGGAAAGGATGGATAGTCGCTGCGAATTCTTCTTGTCTTTTCGACGGGTCGTTCACGCGTTGCATCGGAGCGTGAGACTGTCAGGGAGCAGCCATTCTATTAATAAACCGACCGGGCGGTATGTTTATTTTGAGATGGGTGTGAGGGAAATCTGATCGAGCTTCGGGCTGTGCTGAGTGATCTATTTTTAAGCAACCGCCGTAAAGAGCGCTTTCGCCGCCCGTGCGGGCCGTTACCTGTCGTTTACCTTGACGACGACAACTGCGTTTCCGAGACTAGATGAGGCAACTTTCGAAAGGAGCCCGCGATGAGCACTGGACAATCGGAAGAGGGAAAAGCGCAAACGGTCGACATGAAGCTGGAGGTGGTCGTCGTTCCCGTGGCGGACGTCGATCGCGCGAAGCAGTTCTATGCGCAACTGGGCTGGCGGCTCGATGTCGATATCGCAAAGGACGACAAGTTTCGCGTCGTGCATTTCACGCCGCCGGGCTCGCATTGCTCCGTGCTGTTCGGCACGGGCGTCACGTCGCAGGAGCCCGGCACGGCGAAGGGCCTGCATCTCATCGTCTCCGATGTGGTGGCGGCGCGCGCCGCGCTCATCGAGCGTGACGTCGCCGTGAGCGAAGTTTTTCATGACATCGGCGGGGTCTTCCATCACGCGGACGAAGAGGGACGCGTGAGCGGGCCGCATCCGGATCGGGCGACCTACGCTTCCTTCGCCGCGTTCAACGATCCCGATGGAAACGAATGGGTTTTTCAGGAAGTGACTACGCGGTTTCCCGGAAGAGTCGACAGCCATCAAACGACATTCAGCTCGCCGATAGAACTCGCAGGCGCACTTCGACGTGCCGCCGCCGCGCATGGCGAGCACGAGAAGCTGACCGGCAAGCACGATGAGAACTGGCCGGATTGGTACGCCGAATACATCGTGCGCGAACAAGGGCAATCGTAGGCCATCATCTGCGCGAAGAACGGCTGACCGCTGGCGATCGCCTCGCACACCGATGTAATCGATGCCGCGAGTTTCGCCTCTCTTCGCGCGGATGAGGATTCAACGACGCGGACGATACGTATGAAGGCATCGGGCTTTCTGCGTCGGCGTCGCCTGCCTTGATGTTGTACGCCAGAATGGCGTACGCGCAGATGACTACCCAGAGCGTGCCGAAAGCAATCAGAAAATCATTCACGATCCTCTCCTCGCTCGGTTCAACTGAGCCGTGGAACTATCGTAAGGCCGATCGCTGAATACAATCAAATGATTGTCATGGATACGCCGGGAATATCGGCACGACTATATGACTGGTATTCGGCGCCAGTGCCTTGCCCGCGATTTCAGTCCACCCTACTCTCGAACTAAGCCGACTTTCCGATCAGTTCATCGATACATCTTCCGATTGCAGAAGATGCACGTTTCATTGGAGAAGACATGCGCGACAACCCGATTCCCGTCATCGTGAATGAACGAGACGAAAGCCGCTTCAGCTCGCTAAAAAACCCACGGACGATGCGCGAGCGCAGCGCGCGATCCATTCTTTTCGCGGATGCGACAGGGGCGGCATCGATCGTCGGAATCGCGCAACGTCTTGCATCGGCTGGACAAAGATTCGAAGTGCATAATTTCGCGCGACTGGCAGATCGCGAAACGCTGCGCGATGAAATCGACGCGCTTCGAAGGCACGGAAAGGTCTATCACTATTTCGACCTGTCGCACGATCTGTTCGCTGAAAAAAGCGCGCACGCCATGAGTCCCGCTCGCGCCGACACGCAGATCTATTGCAGCGGTCCGCCTGCTTTCACGGATCTCATCGAGCGTCAGGCGCGTGAATGGGTCTATGCGGCCAACGTGCACAAGATAGTAGCTGCCTGATCAGCCCGAGTGTGTGAAGCGCAGGCACATGCACAGATCATCGTCGAACGTGTCGTCGGCGAGGCCGGATTCTTCGAAGCCTAACGATCGGTAGAGCCGGATGGCAACGTCGTTGGCGGCCGCAACGGCGAGATGCACCTGCGTGACACCCTGCATGTTCTTCGCGAAGCCGATGGCTTCGCTCATCAGCATCTTGCTCACGCCCGCTCCGCGATAGCCCGGCGCAACGTACATGCCCCAGACGTGGGCCTTGTGCCGATGCTGCGGAAAAAGATCGCGACGCACGCCCACGACGCCAACTAACTGATCTTCCGCAAACGCGCCGAAGACCGCCTGATTTTCCGTCTGTATCACTCTGTCGATGACATCATCGGGAGAGCGATGCTTTTCGTCCTCGTAACTCGACGCGAACGAAGCAGGCGACAGCGTCAGCGCCGAAAGCCGAAGCGACTGGAACGCCTGAGCGTCTTCACGAGTGAGCGCACGAACGAGCATGAAAGAAACGGGCAACGGGCAGAGGGCTTCATTATATGAGCCCGTTCAGCGCGCTCCGTGTGCATTGATGAAAGCGGTGACGTCGGCGAGAACGGGCGAGGACGCAGACTGCTTCGCCGAGAACGACTCGACGATCGTGCCGTGCCCATAACCCGCATAGCTTTTCAGCACGACGCTATCGTGATGCGCACGCAAGGCATCGGCGAAACGCACGCTGTTGCGCGGATCGACATCAGTATCGGCGGTGCCGGCGGCTAGCAGCATCGGCGGCTCGTCTCCGCTCAGAAACGTGAGAGGCAGCGCTTGCGAGCGCAATGCCGCCGGAAAGATCTCGTCCATGTGCGGGTCGGTCGTCTGGAAGGCGGCGTAGGGGCCCGCGAGGCCGATCATGCCCGAGAGCGAAGTCTTCGACATGCCCCGCGCGGCCAGATAGCGCGGATCGGTCGCGAGCATGGCCGCGATGTGCGCGCCGGATGAATGTCCCATCACGAAGATGCGCCGCGGATTGCCGCCGAATTCGCGCGCGTGCAGACGCGTCCAGTACACGGCGGCGGCGGCGTCGTCGAGAAAGCCGGGGAACACGGTCTCCGGATAGATGCGGTAATCCGGCACGACCGTCACGATGCCGCGCGCGGCCAGCGCTTGCGCGACGCCGCGCGCATCCGTGCGATGACCGCTTTGCCATGCGCCGCCGTAGAAATACACGACGACAGGGCGATTCGCCGCGTCATGCGATGCGGGCGCATAGACATCGAGCCGTTGACGGGGCAACTTTCCATAGGCGACGCCGTCGGCCGCTTCGCCTTCATGCTCACGCGCGCGCGATGCAAACACGCCCGCCGCGCTTGCCGCGCCGGCCACGCATGCGGCCGCTGTCAGGTAAATGAATCTTCTTCTCGCCCGCACGCGCATGTTGCTATGGACCCGCAGTGGTTATCGGAGAACGGCTGACAATTCGTCGGTCAACTCGCTCTTTGCGAGATCATTAAACGACGTATTAAAGTCGACGTCCGTTCGCAAGCTATCGTTGCAGGAAATACACGGACTCGATCGACAGGAAAACGTAATGTCTATGCCCTCGTCGCGGCTGCTCGCGGACACGCTGCGCGCCGTCGGGCGCCGCTATCGCTTGCCGTCGCTCGACGCCATCGTCGCGCGGACGCAGGACGTCAGTGCGCCAACGGCGCTCGCGCTCGTGATCGAAGAGACTCGCAAGGTAATCGAAAGCGGAGATGCACCCGATGACGCGTTGAAGCGCCGCTTCATCGAAGCGCTCGCGCGCATGATCCGGGACGCGATGCGCCCGGATGCCGGCGATCCGGCGTTTCAGGCCGTGGTGCTTCGGCAGCAGGCAGCGCAGGTGGGCGAGTATGCGGCGTTGTCCGCGCAGGCCGGGCAGGACTGGCGTCTGGTTCGTGCGGCCATTACCGCGATCGCGCATCCGCGCAAGCAGGAACGCATGCGAACAGTCGCGCAACGAGAAGCGTTTGCACGGCTGTTCGCTATGGCGTCCTCGATCTCGGCGTCCGAAATTTGCAACACGGTCCGATGTCTTCTGGATGAGCCGGAAATTACAAGCGATGCGTCATTCCTGCGCGCTTTGACGCAATTGCGCGACAGTGCCGCGCTGGAGCACTTGCTCCGTCTCGAAGCACTGGAACCGGATGAACTCGTGCGGCGCTATCGGTCGCTGTGGGACCGGAACGGGCCGCGTCCCGGCAGCGCGGCGGCTGTGGCGCAAGGGGTCGAGGCGCAGCGGCGTGGCGCGGACGCGGAGGCATCGGCGGCGCGAGCAATGGAGGCGCTGGCGCAACGGCTCGACGAAGAGGACGGGCAGCCAGCGTCATACCGCGTCGTGACTTCGATGCGCGTGCCGGCTTCGCTTGCCGCCGGTCACGCGCGTGCCAAAACAGAATGGGACGCGGCCCTGCTGCGGCGCGCGCAAACGCCCGATGCGGCGCCTGCCTGGGATGTTTGCCTACTGGTCGAAGCGAAGGCCTCAGTCGATGCAGCCACGACCGACTTCGGGCGCTTGTTGCGCGGACTGCGCCTGCTCGCTCGTGCCGATGAAGATGCCGCCTACGCGTTCGAGACGCGTGAAGGCACGGTGCATCTTCGCGGCGCGTCGCTGAGCGCGCTACGCACCGACGATGCCGCGTTGGAGCAGACGGTGCTGTATTGCTGCGATGCATCCGACGACACCGCGTTGCGTCCACTCAGCGCCGCATGCCGCATGCGGCTCATGACAGCGCCGGCCAGCCTCGAATACGCCGGCACGCTGACGGACGTGGAAGATCTCGAACCGGTCTGGAACGCGATGCTGCAGTCGCCTCAATGGCGGGCAGTGCTCGATCAGTACCCGGCGCTGCGCCAGGTACGCGAGTTGATGGTTCACCCGGACGATCTGCTCGCTGCCGTAAATGGCGCTGCGGACCGGCGCAAAGTCGCACCCGAATGATTTGGTCAGACAGAATAAAGCATGCAGTGGTGAGTACATTGTTCGATAACCAACACAAACAACTTATTCGAAACAATCGCCTGATCGACTCCATTTTTGACCGATGAAAGAGATACGCTTGTTTCAATTTTCAGTGTCGCCAGAACATTGCTGAACGTGGTTCAATTAACTGTGCGATGAAAACCGCAGGTCTCAAATAGTTAGTCGCCCGGATAGACGTCAAGTATGAAGATTGCTGTTATCGCTCTGCCTTTCAAAGGTTATCGTCGCGTTCTAGACTGGTAAGCGATCAACGCAAATCGCTGGAGCGCGTATACATATGCGTTTTTTCAACGGGCCGTCGTAGCAGCGCACTGTCACGCCCCAGTCGCGCCGCTTCGGAAACAATAGCAAGGGGCGCGGCATGAAACGGGGAATTCGTGAAGATACTCATAGCGAACACACTCTACTTTCCGGATGAACCCGGAGGGGCCGAGGTATCGACGCGATTGCTCGCGGAAGGACTGGTGAAGGCGGGCATGGACGTGTGCGTGGTCTGCGCGACCGGCACGGGCGTCGATCGCGTCGAGGAAATGAATGGCGTGAAGATTCATCGTCTGCGCTCCGTGAATCTCTATTGGCCGCATCAGCGGCAGAAACGCGGGCGCGTCGCGAAGCTGATCTGGCATGCCATCGACGTGCATAACGTGATGATGTCGCGCAAGCTCCAGAGCATCATCGAGCAGGAAAAGCCCGACGTCATCAGCACGAGCAATCTGTCCTGTCTCTCCATCGATATCTGGCGTCTCGCGAACAATGCCGGCGTGCCGATCGTGCATACCGTGCGCGACTATTACCTGATGTGCCCCAACGCGCTCATGTACACGCGCGGCAAAGCATGCACGCGTCAGTGCGGCGTCTGTTCCGTCTATGCGATACCCAAGCGCGCTGCGTCGTCGCGCGTGTCGGTGGCGGTGGGCGTGAGCCGCTTCGCGCTGCAAAAGCATCTCGATAGCGGCTATTTCCCGCAGGCGGCGCACACGGCCGTCATTCATAACTGCTCCGAACCGTCCGAAGGTTCGGCCCCGCCGCAACGCTTGCGCCGTTATGAGGGCGGTCCCGTGCGGCTCGGCGTGCTCGGGCGCGTGTCGCAGGAGAAAGGGCTCGAGCTTCTGCTCGAACAACTGCTCGCCGACGATACCCTGCAGTGGACGCTCGCCGTCGGCGGCGCGGGCGATGCGGCTTATCTCGATTCGCTCAAGGCGAGATACGACGATCCGCGCGTCGAGTATCTCGGCCGCGTCAAGTCCGACGAATTCTACCGCATGATCGATGTGCTCGTGGTGCCGTCGATCTGGAACGAGCCCTTCGGACGCGTGACGGTGGAAGCGTACTCGCATGGCGTGCCCGTCGTGGCGGCGGATACTGGCGGCATTCCCGAAGTGATCGAGCCGCGCACGAATCTCGTGTTCGAAATGGCGCGGCCCGCTACGATCATCGGCAAGCTGCATGAAGCGGTGGCACTGCTGGAGGACCCGGGCGTTCACGAACGGTTGCGCGCCTACGCCGCGCGCTTCAATCGCGATGCGATGGTCGCTTCCTATCTCGAGTTGTATGAGAGCGTGCTCAACGATCCGCAATCGAGCGTGCTGTATGCTCGATCGCGCGGTTATCCGGTGTGATGCCGCGACGCCCCTCACGCAACGGAGTTCGTGACGCATGACGAGAACCAACGAGTATCAACAGCCCATCGGCGAGCCGGTGAGCGAGTGGAAAGCGCGTGAGCGGCCTGCGCGCATCGGCATCGACGGGAAGCATTGCCGTCTCGAACCGGTCGATGTCGAGCGCCACGCGGCCGATCTCTTCGAAGCCTATGGCAAGGCATCGGATGGCAGCGACTGGACCTATCTCTTCGTCGGGCCGTTCACGGAGTTCGATGCCTTTCGCGACTATCTGACGAAGGCCGCGGCGTCCGCCGATCCGCTGCATTACACCGTCATCGATTTGGAGAGCGGCAAGGCGGTCGGCACGCTCGCGCTGATGCGCATCGAGCCTGTGCATGGTGTCATCGAAGTGGGCAGCGTCACGTTCTCGCCCTTGCTCAAGCAAACGCGCATCTCGACGGAAGCGCAGTATCTGCTGATGCGCTACGCATTCGATGACCTGGGCTACCGGCGCTACGAATGGAAATGCGACAGCCTGAACGCGCCGTCGCGCAAGACGGCACTTCGGCTCGGCTTCGAATTCGAAGGCATTTTCAGGCAGGCGATCGTCTACAAGGGACGCAATCGCGATACGGCGTGGTACGCGATCATCGACCGGGACTGGCCGCGTATTCGCAAGGCATTCGAACGATGGCTCGCCGACGATAACTTCGATGCCAATGGCAAGCAGCGCGCGTCGCTGGCGCAATTGCGCGATGCGGTCGGTGATTAACGGCGGACATCACGTCTGCGCGTGCGCGCAGCCGGCCAGCCTAAACAAAACGAAGTCGAAGGCAACCCGCGCCGCAAGCCGATTCCCATCGACTCGATGGTGATCGGCTCTGCTCGCTAGTCGCGGCTCTGGATGCCGAGGCGGGTTTAGATATTCAACGCCCGCTTGTCGACCGCAAGCGCCGCCTCCCGCATCACCTCCGACAACGAAGGATGCGGATGACAGATCCGCCCGATATCCTCGCTCGCCGCCTTGAACTCCATCGCGACCACGGCTTCCGCGATCAGATCGGAAGCGTTCGCCGAGATGATGTGCACGCCGAGAATCTCGTCGGTTTTCGCGTCGGCGATGACCTTGATGAAGCCGTCCGTCTCGCCGATGCCCAATGCCCGGCCATTCGCCATCATCGGGAACTGGCCGGCCCTGACTTCGCGTCCTTCGGCCTTCAGCGCCTGCTCCGTCTGCCCAACCCACGCGATCTCCGGATGCGTATAGATCACCCACGGAATGCAGTTGTAGTCGATATGCGGCTTCTGCCCGTCGATGATCTCCGCCACCAGCACGCCTTCGTCCTCGGCTTTGTGTGCGAGCATCGGGCCGCGCACGACATCGCCTATCGCGTAGACATTCGGCACTTTCGTCGCGCAATGGCCGTCGACGGGAATGAAGCCGCGCTCGTCCGCCGACAGACCGATTGAATCGAGCCCGAGATCGTCCGTGTTCGGCACGCGGCCGATCGACACGATCAGGCGATCCGCATCGAGCGTCTGCGCGTTGCCGTCCTTGTCCTGGTAGGAAATAGAGACGCTCGAATCCGTCGTCTTCACGCCGTCGATCTTCACGCCGAGGTGAATCGTCAGGCCTTGCTTCTTGAAGAGCTTCGCGGCTTCCTTTTGCAGCGCCGTATCCGTCGTTCCGAGAAATTCGGGCAACGCTTCGAGAATCGTCACTTCCGCGCCGAGCCTGCGCCACACGGACCCGAGTTCCAGCCCGATCACGCCCGCGCCGATCACCGCGAGCTTCTTCGGCACGGCATCGAAAGCGAGCGCGCCTTCGTTGTCGGAGACGATTCTGTTGTCCACGGGCACATTCGGCAGATGCCGCGCCTTCGATCCCGTCGCGATGATCACGTGTTGCGCGGTATGCGTTTCGCCGTTGACATCGATCCTGAAGTTGCCGCCGTCCTTGCCCGCGAGCTTGCCGTGTCCTTTGAGCCAGGTGATCTTGTTCTTGCGGAACAGGAATTCGACGCCGCCCGTGATCTTCTCGACGATGGCTTCCTTGCGCCCGACCATTTTGGTGACGTCGACGGAAAGGTTGTCGATACCGCCGATGCCGTGATCGGCGAAGTGCAGCTTCGCGCTCTCGAATTTCTCCGACGACGCGAGCAGCGCCTTCGACGGAATGCAGCCGACGTTCAGACACGTGCCGCCGAGCTTCGGCTTGCCCGCGTGATTGATCCATTCCTCGACGCACGCGACTTTGCGTCCGAGCTGCGCGGCGCGGATCGCCGCGATATAGCCGCCGGGACCGGAGCCGATCACGATGACATCGAAATCGGCTTTGCCGGTGGATGTCTGTGCAGCGGGCGATGGCGCTGCCGCAGGTTGCGCGGCCTGGACAGCAGGCTTTTCAGGAGCAGGCGCAGGCGCCGCGGCCGACGCCTTCGCCTCCGTATCGATGATCGCGAGCACTTCGTCCGCATGCACGATATCGCCTTGCTTCTTGACCACTTCCGCGAGTGTGCCGGCGGAAGGCGCGGGCACTTCGAGCACCACCTTGTCCGTTTCCAGTTCGACGAGGATTTCGTCTTGCGTCACGGCGTCGCCCGCTTTCTTCTTCCACGGCAACATCGTCGCTTCGGTGACGGATTCGGAAAGCTGCGGAACCTTGACTTCAATCCTGGCCATTCAGATTCTCCTTGTGAGCGATTTCTCGCGACTGGAAACGATCGGGAAACGTTGGGCGAAGCGCGCCTTATGGACGGACGGCCTTGACCGGCCGGCCGGCGCGCCGAAGTCGTAGGATACGCCCTGTCCATGGGCTTCGTGCGCCGATCCGGCTTTTCGGTATCGTTATATTCAGTGGTATATTACGAGCCAGCCGATCGAGCACGAGGTCATCATGCAGAGCCCTCCGTTTCAACTCGCCCGCACGAGCGCACACGCGCATCGCGACACATGCTGCCAGCCGACCGAAGCCGACTTGCGCACGTCGCGCCGCCGCGCGCGTCTCGCGGAACTGGATCCGCATCTGCATTGCTCGATCATCGGCACCTGTCTTTCGACGGGCGAATTGCGCAAGCTCGTGCCGAAGTTCACCGACCTCGATCGCTATCACGCGAGCGATCTGGAGATTCACCACGCGGCGGTGGAACTGGCGATCGCGGGCGGCGCGGGCGCGAAGGCGCTCGACAAGGCGCTCGACGAGCGTTACGCGGGCGCGATTCGCCGCTTCGACGCCGCGCGCGATCCGGCGGCGCTGCTCGATCTGTGGAACGAAGCGCTGAAGTCCGGCGATATCCCGCCCGCGTACTGGGCGCTGATGTCGCATCCGCACGCGACCATCGACGTGCGCCAGTCGGCGTTCGGCGAGTTGCACATGCTGTCGCATCTGGTCGGCGCGGCGAATCGCGCGGATATCCGTCGGCTGGTCGCGCTCGAAGCGGAGAATCAGGCGCTCAAGGACAAGGTCGACCGGCAGCAGGCGCGTCTTGTTGAACTGAGCGGCGAGCGCGATGCGTCGGTCAGACAGATTCGCGAGCAGGCGCTGCACATCGATCGCAAGCCCGATGCGACGACCGCGCAACTCGAAGCCGAAGTCGAACGCCTGCGCGAAAAAGCCGACGATGCCGAGCGCCGCCTCGCGCTGCATACGAGCCGCCGCGAAGCCGCCGAGCAGCGCGCGCAGCAGGAAGAGGACGAGACGCGGGCGTTGCGCAACAAGCTCGGCGAAGCGCACGCGCTGCTGAAGGTCGTCCAGGCCGAATGCGCGGCGCTGGAACGCGCGACGCTCGATGCCGCCGATCAGCCTGACGCGCGTCGTCGTGCCGTCGAATGGGTGAGCGGCAGGCGGATCGTCTATGTCGGCGGAAGGCCGAATTCGAATGCGGTGCTGAAGTCGCTGGTCGGCGCGGCGGGCGGCGAGCTGATCGTGCATGACGGCGGCATCGAGGATCGCAAGGGCTTGCTTGCCGCCGCGCTGCCGAACGCGGATGTCGTGCTCTTTCCCGTCGACTGCATCGATCATGATTCGATGAACATGCTGAAGCGGGTCTGCGAGCGGCACGGCGTGGAGTACTCGCCGCTGCGCACCGCGAGCGTCGCGAGTTTCGTGGAGTTCGTCGCGCGGCTCACCGCGAGCACGCAGCACAGGCGCGTGAGCGGGCCGCCGCCGTCCGCGTTCTGCTTACGGCATGGCTAGAGGCTAGGACTTGAGCAGCTTCGTGAGCGATTCGATCTGCGTGGCGCACGCGGCTTGCGCCTGCGCTTCGACCTCGCGATAAAGCCGGATGATGCTCTCGCCGACAGGTGTCAGCACACAGCCGCCGCCGCTTGGGCCGCCTTGCTCCGAGATCGTCGCGGGCGATTCGAGCGAGCGGTTGAGCTCGTCGATGAGCAGCCACGCGCGCCGGTACGACATGTCGAGGCTGCGCGCCGCCGCCGATATCGAGCCGTGCTTGCGCACCGCTTCCAGCAGCGAAATCTTGCCCGGACCGATCGCGATGGTCTCGCCTTTCGTGACGCGCATGCGAAAACGCACCTGGGCCGGCTGGCTTGCCGTATCCGCCGCGTTCGTCTCCTTCGCGCTTGCCGTTGTTTTGTGGGTCGTCGCCATGCCAGAGAGAATACACGAACGAAAACGGTCGGACGTTTCCTCTCACGGGCGGACGCGTCAGCGGTTGCCCGGATAGCAGAAAGCGTAATCCTCGCATCCGGGACAGCCCGGCGCGCACGTCGGCGCCTCGCCGCGCGCGTGCGCGACTTCCGCCGCCAGAAACTTCTTCCAGCGCATGTTCGTGACGTTGCGCGCGACGAGCGCGGGATAGTGACGTGTGAGCATATCGGTGACGTCGTCGCGGCCGGAGAGACCGAGATCGCGCCACAGATGATCGGGGCGCAGCGACGCCGCGCAAATGATCGTCGCGAGACCGTGCGCGTCATCGCGATGCCGCGTCGTCGTTCGGTCGTGCCACATCAGGAGCGCGTGCAGATCGCGCGTGAATGCCGTGCGTGGCGTGAGATGCAGGAAATGTTCGAACGTCGCGCCGGGAAAGTGCCGGCCGATCAGATTGGCGAGCGCGCCGGCGTCGAGCCCGAGCAAAGGCAAATCGCCCTGTTCGATGCGCGCGCCTATGAGCCGCGCGAACAGCACGGAATCGGGCGAATTCGAATCGATCGCACGATCCAGCAGCGCACGCGCTGTCGAGTTCATCGATGTGACTGCCCGAGCACGTGGGCATCGACGCGAACGAGGCGCTTCATGTGGCGCGGCGCGTGGACGTTGTCCGCGCCCGAAACGAGCACCGGCAAACCATCCGCGATGCCGAGTTCCCGATCCTCACACTCGTACGCGACGATCACCTTCTCGCCGATCGGCGTATTGAAAAGCTCGTGCCACGAGAAGGTCACGGCATAGCCATCGTGCGCATGCGCGAGGAACACGGTGCGCTTGAAATCCGTGTTGTCGGGACGTCGCACGCCGGCTGCCTCGAGCAGCACGCGCAACTGCACGCCGCGATAGCTTCCCATCGGGCGAATGTAGCGTCCCGTCGAAAAGCACACCAGATCGAACGGCTCGATGCTCGCGCGCGGGAATTCGCGCAACGCGGCGACATCCAGCGTGAGCGGTCGTTGCACCATGCCGCCGATCTCGATGACGACGCACGGGCCGGAAATAGCTGGGCTTGGTGACGGCATGGTTGCATGGCTGGGCAGCATAGGTCGGTCTCGCTTCATCGGGCGTTATATCCGAGACTACACTACGGTGCGCCCGATGGCTTCTTCGTCCGCGCATGATGGACATGTTTCCCGCCATAACTGGCGAGTCGCAGCGAAGAGCCGTCAAAGCCCGGGATCTATCCCTTGCTGTTGATCCAGTCTTCTGCCCACTCCCGGGAGAAATTGGTGGCTTCGATTTCCTTGTCGAAATAGCCGAGCGAGTAAAACCGATATTGCATCTTTTCAGCGAGAGCGTTGGATCGCTCAAGCAGCAGATCTGCTGAGAAATAACCGTCGGGCAGGCGGTGTGCCGAAGGACGCACGGAATAACCGCGATAATCTTGGAAGAGTGTCTTTTGCATTATATTTTTTGGTTTGTGTAGGCGTGCTCTCGAGCGAGAGACGGCGGGAACGCGCGCAGCGTTTTCCGCATAGAGTGGTGAGATTTCGACCACGTGGCGTGCGGGCGCCGAGTGGGCCCGCACGGACCGGGCTCCGCGATTGGAGCCCAGTGTTCTGCAACGATCAGAGCGGCTTGATGTTTGCAGCTTGCAGTCCCTTCGGACCGCGCTTCGTTTCGAAGCTTACTTTCTGGTTTTCGGCCAGGGTCTTGAAACCATCGGCGCGAATTTCGGAGAAGTGGGCGAAAAGATCGTCGCCGCCATTATCGGGCGTGATGAAGCCAAAGCCCTTGGTGTCGTTGAACCATTTGACGATACCGGTATCCATCTGGAATCCTTGAAAAAAAATTTGAATAGAAAGTGCGTTCCGCAAAGGAACTGAAGAAGCAGCAAGGAGGGAGTGGACAACGAATACCGCGAGACAGAACGGAATATTGATGAGCAGCAATCGAACTTCTTGGATACTTCCAAACGCGACTTTATCAATTCTGACAAAAGTAGTCAAGCATTCGTCGGCGCCGCCTGTGCCGCAGTGACAGCGCCGACTGGAACGCTCAATGACGGCGAGAGTGTGCGAGGAAGAATCGCACCATTTCCGCACTGGCGTCGGGTCCGGATGGATCGGTATAGCTTCCGCTCGACGAGCCGCCGGCCCACGCGTGAGGCGCGCCGTGGATGGTCCAAAGTTCGGCGTCCACGCCTGCGCGAGACGTCATGTGCCGGACCGTGTGCTTCCGTGCGCCGGCATGACCGGACGATGCACGTTCGGTGAATCCCTGTACGAGTTCACTGGCGTTGGCGGGATGGACGGTCGCGTCGGCATCCCCGTGAAATACGATCAGCGGACAGCGGGGCGTCTGGCTATCGTGCGTGCCCGCGCGCCCGGCCTTTCGCGCCTTCTTGCCACCGCGCATCGCTGCCAGCGCGGACGGCAAATCGTGTGCGCATCCAACCGGCAGACCCGAATGAACACCGGCCGCCGCGTACAGATCGGGATACGTCTGCGCGACGATTGCCGCCATCGCGCCGCCGGCGGAAAGGCCAGCCACGAAGACACGGTTCGGATCGACGCGATGACTCGCCATGACCTCGCGAGTGATGCCCGCGATCAACGCGGGCTCGCCCTGATCGCGCTGCTGATCGCCACGCCTGAACCAGTTCCAGCACTTCGACGTATTTGCGCCTTGAGGCTGAATCGGATAGACGACGATAAAGCCGTGCTTCTCGGCGAGCGCGTTCATTCGCGTGCCGGCTGCGAAATCGTCCGCGTCCTGCGTGCAGCCATGCAGCATGACGATGAGTGGCAAGGGATCGCTGCCGTCATGACTCGGCACGTAGACCTTGTAGTTTCGCTGGCCAGCGGCGCTGGCGTAGCTTCGCATGCTGAAATGCCCGCGATCCTGCACGTCGGGTTCGGCTTGCGTCGTATGTGCTTGGCGCCAGGGTTGCAGCGGTTGCAAGACGTCGGCGAAGCGTGTTGTCGTCACGTCCGTGCGCTCGCCGCGCATGGCGCGCTTCACGATCTCCGCTGCCGCGGCGGGATCGTTGTTGCGAAAGAGTGCGAACGCCTCTTTCATCGAGTCCAGAAAGCCTTCGTTGAGTTTCATGTTCGTTCCGTTGTCGGGCAAAGAGTCAGGGCGCTAACGGATTCGATCCGCGAGCGCAGCCTTGACCGCCGGTGATGCATGGAGCGCGCCTCGAACCAGAATCGAGTCGATCGCTGCCAGCGCGAGTTCGGGAGAGACGTCAGTGGCAATGCTGGCCAATCCGAGCACCTGAATCTTGAGCCGCTGGTTGGCCGCGACCGCCGCTTCGAGGTCGTGTTTCGAAAAGTGCTGAAGGCCCAGGACGAATTCGCGGCGCGTCACCGTTTCCTTGACGGCCGGCGCGTGAACCGACAACTGATTGCGGATCGCCGTACGAATCAGATCCGTGCGATTCGAGTAAAAACCTTCTTCCACGAGCAGATCGATCTGGCCCAGATCCACCGGACCCAGGTTGATCGTGATTTTTTCGGTCTCGCTGCCGCGTGATCGATCGACTGCCTCTTTTGCCATCTAACCCTCCCGTTACCATCCATATGGATGGTTATAGGCTGATTTCAAGAGGGCGTCAAATTATTCGAGTCGGCATCGTCGCGAGGAAGGTCGCGCGCGTTGTATACGCGCCTGGATTACGATGTGTAGCGTTATCGACGGGAGATGCGCATGAAGCGGCGGCTGATGGCGGCATTTGCAATGTCGATGTTCCTCGCGGCGTGCGGCTCGCTCGCGCCGGGCACGAGCGCCCGCAAGGCGCCGCTCGCGGGCGCGCCGAACGGTGTCGCCGTGCGCGATGCGGACGGCGCGGTGTTCGTCACCGACGACAAGACCAACGGCATCGTGATGGCGTCGAATATCGGCGACAGCGATTTTTCGCTGTACGCGCGCATTCCGGCAGCCGAAGGCGAGCGCACGGGCTTGAGCCAGATCGCGTTCGCGCCGAACGGACACCTGCTCGTCGAGCGCTTCGGGTTCGGCGCTGCGAGCGCAGTGTTCGATGTCGCGCCGAGCGGTCAGATCGCGCTCGCGTCGGACACGAATGCGGCGCGGCGGCGGCTGGGCCTGCTCGTGCTCGATGGCGGCACGTTTCTGTCGAGCTGGTTCGTGAAGGAAGGCAGCGCGCCTGCGACGGGCGGCGTGAGCGTGATCACGCGCGGAACGGCCCCGCGGCAGGTGATCGAGCGCGATATCGTCACCGGTTTGCAGAAGCCGGTCGGACTCGCGGAGGTCGCGGACATGCTCTATATCAGCGATCAGGCCGCGAACCGCATCTACAAAGTGGATTTGCAGGCGGCGCGCGCGGCGAACGCGCCCGTGCCCGCCAGCGATGTCTTCGCGACCATCGACGCGCCCGACCTGATGGCCGCGTCGCCCGACGGCACGCTCTACACGAAGTGCGGCGCGCACGCCGTATGCAGCATTTCGAAGCGGGGCCGGCCGAGCGTCATTGCTAGTGATCTGGAATCGCCGCGCGGCGTCGCGGTGGATGTCGCGAGGAAACGGCTCATCGTCGTCGACCGGTCGAGCGCGCCGGACAAGCCGAGCGCGCTCCTCGTACTGCCGATCAAATAGCGATCACGATGCTCAGCGCGGCGACGACCAGCCCTTGTAGCTGCCGACGTTCTCGCGCGTGACGAGCGTCGAGGGCAACAGAATGACCGCGTTGGCCGGCTTCTTGCCGTTCATGATGTCGTAGCCGACGCTCACCGCTTGCTGCGCCATCGCCCACGGGTCTTGACTCGCGGACGCCTGCACCAGCGTGTCGCTCTTCAGCGCGGTCTCGATATCCGGCGCGCCATCCACCGACGTAATCACGATATTGTTGCGATGCAGTTGCTTCGCCGCGAGGTCCGTGCCGATCGCTTGCGGATCGTTGATCGCGAACACGCCGTCGAGCTTCGGGAAACGCGTGAGATAACCTTGCATCGCGTTCATGCCGCCTTCGCGCGAGCCCTTGGCGTCCTGATCGTCGGACAGGACCTTGATGCCGGGATTCTTCGCGAGCACGCTCTTGCAGCCGTTCACGCGATCGATGACCGCCGATACCTGCGGCCCGTTCTCGATCACCACGTTGCCTTTGCCGTTGAGCTTTTTCGCCAGGAAATCGCAGGAGATTTCGCCGGCCTGCACGTTGTTGGTCTGCACGGTGGCGTCGGCGCCCGCTGCCGCCACGTCCACCGCCACCACGACGATGCCCGCCTTCTGCGCCTTCTTCACCGCCGGCTCGATCGCCTTCGGATCGACGGCGTTCAAGAGGATCATGTCGACGTGCGCCGAGATGAAGTTGTCGATCTGCGTGAACTGCTTGTTCATGTCGTAATCCGACGATACCGCCGTGACCTTCGCGTTCGGATTGATCGACTTGGCCTTCGCTTCCGCGCCCTTCGAGATCGTCACGAAATACGGATTGCCGAGCGAGCCGACCGTGATGCCGATGGACTTCAACTGCTTGTCGGCGGCGTGGGCGGATAGCGACATCGTGAACCCGATTGCGAGGGCGACGCTGGCGAAAAGCTTATTGTGTTTGCGCATGTTGTTGTCTCCGGTTGGTCCTTTTTTTGAGGGCGGGCGCAAGCGGACCCGAATGCGCCCGAATAGCCGATTACGTGCGAGCCGAACCGCGTTGACGATAACGATCGAGCGCCACCGCGCCGATGATCACGAGGCCCTTGATGATGTACTGCCAGATATCCGATACGCCGAGCAGCACGAGGCCGTTGCTCAATACCGCGATGATGAGCGCGCCGACCAGCGTGCCGACGATCGAGCCCACGCCGCCGACGAAGCTCGTGCCGCCGAGAATCACCGCGGCGATGGCGTCGAGTTCATAGGACTGGCCGAGTTGCAGCCCGTTCGCCGCATAGAGACGCGCCGCCGACATTACCGCGCCGAGACCCGCCAGCAGACCGGAAATCGCGTAGACGAAAAGCTCGATGCCCCACACCTTGATGCCCGACAGACGCGCCGCTTCCGGATTGCCGCCGACCGAATAGATGCGCAGGCCGAGCACCGTGCGGCGCAGGATGAACCACGACACGAGCACGACCAGCAGCGCGATGATCACGAGCCAGGGCACGCCGAAGAGCGTGTCGTTGCCGATGAACGCGAACGGCAGTTGCGGATTGAAGATCGTCGTGTCGTGTCCAATCAGCCGCGCGATGCCGCGCACCGCGGTGAGCGAGCCGAGCGTCACGATGAAAGGCGGCAGTTTCAACAGCGCGATCAAGAGGCCGTTGATGACGCCGAAGCCCAGACCCACAGCGAGCGCGGCCGGGATGCCGAGCCATCCCCAGCCCGGAATATTCGATGCAAGCAGTGCCGCGACCGCTCCCGCCGACAGAATCGAGCCGACCGAAAGATCGATGCCGCCCGTCAGAATCACGAACGTCATGCCCGCTGCCAGCACGATATTGATCGATGCCTGCTGCGTGACGATCGACAGATTCTGGAAGCTGAAAAAGCCGTCGGTCACGATGCCGAAGCCGATGCACAGCAGGATCAGCACCGGCAGCATGCCCGCGGTGCGCATCAGCACCTGCATGCGTTCCTTGTGCTCGATGCGCGTCTGACGTTGGGCCGTGCTCTCCGCCTTTGCAACCGGGGCGCTGCCCGTTTCGTGGTGTTTCGTCGTGTTAGCCATGTCTCTCTCCAGATATGCTTTTCGTCAAGCCGCCAGCGCGACCTTCGAGCCCGTCGCCAGTTCGATGATTCCTTCCTGTGAAATCGGCTTGCCGGAATGGCCGCCGAGTTCGCCCGCGATTTCTCCTTCGCGCATCACGAGCACGCGGTCCGCCACGCCGATCACTTCCGGCAGCTCGCTCGAGATGACGATCACGCCGACGCCCGAGCGCGCCAGATCGTTGATGATTCGATAAATCTCCGATTTCGCGCCGATATCGACGCCGCGCGTCGGTTCGTCGAGGATCAGCACTTCCGGCTTGGTTTCGAGCAGGCGCGACAGCAGCACTTTCTGCTGATTGCCGCCCGACAGCGCGCCGACATTCACGCGCATGTTCGGCACGCGGATCGTGAGCGCGGCGATCGCGTCCTTCGCCCGCGTGTTGCCGCGCGCGAGATCCATCACGCCCGCTTTCGCGTCGCGGCCGGCGATCGTGATGTTGATGTTGTCGCGCACGCTCATGTCGAGGAAGAGGCCTTGTCCCTTGCGGTCTTCGGTCAGATAGACGAGACCGGCATCGATCGCGTCGCGCGGCGTGCGCAGCCTGACCGGCTTGCCGTGCATCGACACTTCGCCGCGCGTCTTTTCTTCAGCGCCGAAGATCAGGCGCGCGAGTTCCGTGCGCCCCGCGCCGACGAGTCCCGCGATGCCGAGCACTTCGCCCTTGTGCAGATCGAGGCTGCATCCTTTGACGCGATTGCTGTCGGCGATATCGCGCACGGACAGCACCACGTTGCCCGGATCGTAGGGCGCGTGCTCCTTCTTGTAGAAGCCGGAGATATCGCGGCCGACCATCATCTTCACGAGGCTTTCGGCGGACAGTTCATCGCGCATCAGCGTGCCGACATACGAGCCGTCGCGCAGCACCGATACGCGGTCGCTCAGTTCGTAGATCTCAGCCATGCGGTGACTGATGTAGATGATCGCGATGCCTTCCGAGCGCAGTTGCCGCACGAGTTCGAACAGACGGTCGGTTTCGCGCGACGAGAGCGGCGTCGTCGGTTCGTCCATCACGAGGATGCGCGCCTTCGCGTGCACGGCCCGCGCGATTTCGACGAGCTGCCGCTCCGCGATCGACAGATCGCCGACGAGCGTATGCGGTTTGAACGCAGCGCCGAGGCGCTTGAGCACATCCTCGCAGCCGCGCTCCATACCCGAGCGGTCGACCAGTCTTCCGCGACGCAGTTCGCGCCCCGCATAAATGTTTTCCGCGACGGAAAGATTCGGCGCGAGACTCAGTTCCTGATAGATCACGGCGACGCCGAGCGCGCGCGCGGCAAGCGGTCCGTCGATGGCGACGATCTTGCCGTCGATGAGAATCTCGCCGCCCGCATCGGCCTGATACGCGCCCGACAGGATTTTCATCAGCGTGGACTTGCCCGCGCCGTTTTCGCCCATCAGCGAATGCACTTCGCCGGGATAGACCGAAAGGCGCACGTCGTTGAGCGCGCGCACGCCCGGAAAGGTTTTGCTGATGCCGCGCATTTCGAGCAATGGCGGTCGGGTCGAAACATCATGCGGCATGGTGCACCTCCTGCGATTTGAGGCCCGCGTGACGGATGACGGCGCGCGGTGAGAAGTTGAAGAACATCGGCAGCGTGGCGGCGCCGATCGCGCCCGCATCCGGGCCGAAAGTGCCGCGCACGAGCGTTGGCGTTCCGCGCGCTTCGGGCGCGTTGGCGGCGAGCGTCGCCGAAAGACGTTTGACGAGCTTGTCGAGCAGGCCGCCGTCGATGTCGGAATCGATCACGACCATCGGCACGTCGAGCACGCAGAGCGTCGCGCGCAAGGCGGGCGCGAGCGCTTCGATGCAGTCGTCGATCCATTCGTCGACGGCCGGAAGACGCCGCTCGATGCACGCCTGCAAATCGACGCGGTTGTCTGCTGCCGCGCCGCTGTAATTGAGATGGCGCACGAGCGCGTTCAGCGACGCGCGCGACAGCAGAATGTCCCACGGGCCGGAGGGCTGCGGCGCGGACGGCAGGCGGCTCGGCGGCACCGGAATCACGCCGATATCGCCCGCGTTGCCCGACGCGCCGCGCAGACAGTCGCCGTTGATCGCGATGCCGCCGCCGATCGCCGAGCCGAGAAAGAGATAGACGAAGTCGTCGCAGCGGCGGCCGTGGCCGTAGAAGAGTTCGGCGGTGGCGGCGGCATTGCCGTCGTTCTCACTGAAAACCGGCAGCGACAGCGCGTTGCCGAGCATCCCGGCGAAATCGGTTTCGTCCCAGGCGCGGAAGGTTTCGGCGGGAAGGCCGAGTTCGCGCAGCCACGAACCGAGATTGAAGGGCTGCGCGATGCCCACGCCCGTCAGCCGTTCGCGCTCGGTCGCGGAAAGCAGGCCGAGCATGCTCTCGATATCGCGCCGCACGATTTCCAGGACTTCGGACGGATGCGGCAGCACGGCGTCGAGGGCGCTGCGGGCGAGCACATCGCCGGCGAAATTGACGAGCACCGTCTCGATGCCCGTGCGATCCAGCCGCACGCCGATGCCGAACGCGCCGCGCGGATCGAGCCGGATGAGCGACGCGGGCTGGCCGCGCTGGCCGTCGAGCCGCCGTCCGGTGTACTCGATCAGGCCCGCATTTTCCAGCGATTCGACGATGCTGCCGACCGCCGTGCTCGTCAGATTCGCGTGACGCGCGAGTTCCGCCTTCGAAGCCGGTTCGGCGCGGCGCAGCGCTTGCAGGAGCACACGCTCGTTGTACCGGCGGACGTTCGCGGAGTTGCTTCCTCTGCCGCTTGGAGATTTCACGCGCTGCCTCCGTTTCGAAGCGGTCTTGCCGCCGTGTATTAATTAAATCAAGTTGATTTATTTAAGACCGAAGACGCGACGAAGTAAAGCAGGGAAATCCCGAGGCACGTTTTTAGGCGTCCGCTGAGGACGACGTGAACGTTGCGCCTTCCACACTAGGCGATGGAATTCCGCATTGCCAGGAAGCATGCCGATGCCTTGCGATGCGCTTTCGGCGGGCGTTTGCCGCGAAAGCGCGTGAAGAAGCGTTGTGCTATCGTCAGCGACACTTTTTGATCCTTCCTCCGCGCCTCGCCATGTTCTCGCTCTCCCAAGCCACGCACGCCAGCAAGGCCGCGCAGTACGACGACTTGCTGCAGCAAACCCGCGCGCTTATCGCCGATGAAACCGACTTCATCGCCAATGCCGCGAATTTTTCGTCGCTCGTTTATCACACGCTGCCCGATCTGAACTGGGCGGGCTTTTATCTCTTCGATGGAACCGAGCTCGTCGTCGGGCCGTTTCAGGGCAAGCCGGCGTGTGTGCGCATTGCGATCGGGCGCGGCGTGTGCGGCACGGCGGCGCGCGACCGGCGCACGCAGGTCGTACCGGATGTCGATGCGTTTCCCGGCCATATCGCCTGCGATTCGGCGTCGCGCTCGGAGATCGTCGTGCCGCTCGTCGCGAACGACGGCACGCTGATCGGCGTATGGGACGTCGATAGCCCCGTGCCGAATCGCTTCGACGATGAAGACGCGCTCGGCATGGAAGCGCTGTGCACGGCGTTCGTCGCGGTGGCGTGGAGCAGGCAATGAGCCTCGATGCCGCGGACAACGGCGTCGTCACGATTGCGAGCGCGCACGGCGCGGTCGCGACCGCCGACAAGCTCGAAGCGTTGATCCGCGCGCGTGGATTGACGCTGTTCGCGCGCGTCGACTTCAGTGGCGACGCCGCGCGCGCCGGTCTCACGATGCCGCCGAGCCAGTTGCTCGTGTTCGGCAATCCGCAGGCGGGCACGCCGCTGATGCAGGCCGTGCCGACCGCCGCGCTCGACTTGCCGCTCAAGGTTCTGGCATGGGAAGACGCCGATGGCCGCGCCTGGCTTTCCTATAACGCAACGGACTATCTGCGCGCGCGTCACGGCCTCGACGCCGATCTGATGAAGCCCGTCAGCGGCGTGGCCGCGCTCGTGGAAGCGGCGGCGCGCTGAGAAGGCTGCATTCGGCCCTTAGGCCCGTGCGTCTACAATGAGACGTTCTCAAACGTCTCGAAAATAAGATTTATGACGAGCCTTGTCCGCCGACGCCTGCTTGCCGCCTGCGCCCTGAGCGCGTGCGGCTTCGCGCGTGTGCGCGATACGCGCGCGGCATCCGACAAGGCGACGGTCGCGCTGGTGCTGAAGTCGCTGAACGATCCGTTCGTCGCGTCGATGATCGACGGCGCGCGCAACTACCAGCGGCATTACGCGTCGCAACTCGATCTCACGACGCACGGCACGACCACGGACAACGACGTCGCCGGTCAGATCCACATCGTCGAAACCTTGATCGATGCAAAGACGAACGCGATCGTCATCGCGCCGGTGGACTCGAAGGCGCTGCTGCCGGTGTCCGCGAAAGCGATTGCGGCGGGCATCATCGTGATCGCGATCGACAATCCCTTCGACGAAGCCGCGCAGGACGCGGCGAACCTCACGATTCCGTTCGTCGGGCCGGACAGCCGGCGCGGTGCGAAGCTCGTCGGCGCTTATCTCGCGTCGAAGCTCGCCGCGGGCGACGAAGTCGGCATCATCGAAGGGCCGTCCAACGATCGAAATTCGCAGCAGCGCACGCTCGGTTTCAGGGAGGCGATGAACGCGGCGGGCGTGCGCATCGCCGATTCGGACAGCGGCGACTGGACGTCGGCGAGCGGCAAGTCCATCGCGCTGCAGATGCTCTATGCGCATCCGACGCTGCGCGGCTTGCTCTGCGCGAACGACAACATCGCGATGGGCGCGATCGATGCGGCGCGCATCGCGGGGAAGAAGGGCCGCGTGCTGGTGACGGGCTACAACAATATCGAAGCCGTGCAGCCGATGCTAGACGATGGACGCCTGCTTGCGACCGTCGAGCAATTCGGTGCGCGGCAGGCGGTGTTCGGTCTGGACGTGGCGGTGAAGGCGCTCGTGGAAAAACGGCGGCAAGGGGATTTGTCGCCGTACATGGAGACGCCGGTTCAGCTCGTTACGAAGGGACAGGCGAAGGGGTTCCGCTTCGGGGCGTCGTAAGGCGCTGCGGCGCACCTTGCGTGATGGCCGGAGCGCAAACTCAGTCGGCCTTCCCCAACACCCCCCGCGCCGCCAGACTCCGATACAACGCCCGCACGCCGAACGTCCACGGCTCGATCTCGGTCGACAAGCGCACCGTATTGACCAGCGCCCCGAGCGACGGCGTCGAGATGGTCACGACATCGCCGAGATGATGCGTGAAGCCGCCGCCTTTCGTATCGCGATCCTTGATCGGCGAGAACATCGTCCCGAGAAACAGCATGAAGCCGTCCGGGTATTGATGATGCGCGCCGTGCGTCTGCGTCACGAGATCGGCCGGATCGCGGCTGATTTCGCTCATGTGGCTCACGCCTTCGAGCACGAAGCCATCGTCCGTGCCTTCGATCTTCAACGACACGCTCGTGCCGCGCACCGAATCCAGCGTGAAGCGCTCATCGAAGAGACGCACGAACGGACCGATCGCGCACGACGCGTTGTTGTCCTTCGCCTTGCCGAGCAGCAGCGCGCTGCGGCCTTCGATATCGCGAAGATTCACGTCGTTGCCGAGCGTCGCGCCGACGATCTCGCCGCGCGCATTCACCGCCAGCACGATCTCCGGCTCCGGGTTGTTCCATTGCGATGTCGGATACAGGCCGACGTCCGCGCCGAAACCCACCGACGACATCGGTTGCGACTTCGAGAACACTTCCGCATCCGGCCCGATGCCGACTTCCATGTATTGCGACCACGCGCCACGCCGCTCCAGTTCCGCCTTCAGCTTCATCGCGGCGTCCGAGCCGGGTTTGATCTTCGATAGATCCGCGCCGATCAGCTTGTTGATCGTGTCGCGCACTTCCTGAGCCTTGCTCGCGTCGCCGCCCGCCTGCTCCTCGATCACGCGCTCCAGCAGGCTCACCGCGAACGTGACGCCGCACGCCTTCACCGCTTGCACGTCGCAGGGCGCGAGCAGGCGCAGGCCATCGGCGGAAGTGTCGAGCGTCGACAGCAGCAGATCCTGAACGTTGCCGAGATGCTCGCCTTCTGCGTTGCGAGCGATATCGAGTGCATCGTCGCGATCGAAGAGATCGGCGGTGGTCGGCGCGGCGCGCGTGATGTCGAACACTTCGCCCTTGCGCACCGCGACGACAGACGGACCATTCACCGGCGCCGGATGCCACACGCGGCCGATCAGCACGGCATCGGCGAAATCTTCGGGCAGGCAGGAGGAGATGTTGACGGTTTGCATGAATTCGGTTGGCTGGCGAAAAAGGAAAACCGATCCTAGCCCGCGCGTCATGTGGTGTCCATCAGGTTGATTATTTATCCAACCTGTTGGAATATGACGCGTATGGAAAAAGCTTACGACGTGCCCGCGCTGCGCCGCGCGAACGATATTCTCGAAGCGCTTGCCATCGCCGCGAAGCCGGTGCGCGCGGCGACGCTCGCCGAACAGACGGGCCTTTCGCGCAGCACGCTCTACCTGATGCTCGAAACGCTCGCGCGCATGCAATGGATCGAAAAGCGCGACGATGGCTACGTGGTCGGCGTCGGCCTGTTCGAGCTCGGCAACGCGTATGTGCGCCACGACAAGTTGCAGGCCGCGTTTCGCGAAGGCGCGGGCGCGTTCATCAACAAGCACAACGAGGTCGTGCAGCTTGCCGTGCTCGACGGCGTGCAGGTGGTGTACGTGGCGCGCGAGGATGCACATCGGCCGGTGCGGCTCGTGTCCGATCTCGGATCGCGTCTGCCCGCGCACTGCTGCGCGCTCGGTAAGGCGCTGCTCGCCGGATTGACCGATGAAGCCGTCATCGAGCGTCTTCCCGAGCGTCTCGAAGCGGTGACGCCGCGCACCATCACGCGGCGCGCGGCGCTGTTACGCGATCTCGCCGCGATTCGTTCGAGCGGCCTCGCGGTCGAGCGCGAGGAAGTGGCCGAAGGCCTCGCGTGCTTCGCGGCGTATGTCGGGATGACGCCGGCGGGCAAGCGCGTCGCGGTATCGACGAGCGTGCCGATCGGCCGGCTCGATCCGAAACGTGAGAAGCAGATTTCGATCGGCATCGTCCAGCTTGCGGCTCACTTGCGCGGCGCGCTCTGACGATGCGCCGCCCGCGCGTTCGCCCGGCCTTGCGAACCGGCGAAACGCGCCTCGATCGACTCCATTTCCTTTTCCGCGTGGAACGCCGCGGGCGCAGGCGCGTGCGCGGCGATCAGCACGTCGCAGCGCGCGTGCAGGCACACCACGTCGCGCAGACGCGCCTCGCCGTGCCGCCAGCCGGTATCCGATTCGCCGCCGAGCACGATGAGATCCGCGCCCGCTCGCTTCGCCTCCTGCGCGATCAGCTCGCCGACGCTGACGCCGTTCAGCGGCTGCGCCACGCTGCGCGCGACGCCGTCGATGCCCGCGCTGTCGATCAGCCGCGCCGCGTAGCGTGTGACTGCGCGCGCGTGATCGTCGATGACGTCGAGCGTATCGTCCGGATCGCTTTCCGCGGTGGGCACCGCCCACCACGGCGTCTGATCGACGATATGCAGCGCAGTGAGCCGCGCGTTGGAGTCGCGGGCGCGCGTGATGGCGGTCGTCAGGGCGCTTTCGCTGAGGCTCGTACCTACGGCAACGAGAATGTGCTTGTACATGGCGCGTCTCCGGTATGAATCGATGAGACGCATGATCGCCGCGCAGACTTAGCGGCGAATGAGCGTGCATCTTTTACAAGAGAGCTTAAGAGCAGCGACGGAAACAATGCTAGCGACGGCGCTTTTTCCATTCGTAATCGGCGGGCGGATCGGCGGCGCCCGGCTTGCCGACCGAATGCGGGTTTTCACTGCATAGCGTCACGAAACCGACATCTTCGCCATCGGACTGGCGGCGCCGAAGGTCTTCCACGAAGCGCAGCGCGTCGGCGAGCGCGTTTTCATCGAATCGTCTGAAGCGCGCCGCGCCTTCGATATCAGGGTTGCCGCCGAGCCAATACACGACGAACATCGATTAGCCTCTCGTTTGGAGATGACGCACCATCGTCGACGCTCGCAACGCGCCGGGACAGCCATCGGGTATTCCCGAAGTGTAACGTCGGCGGCTCGCATGGCGCCTGCGTCACGCCCGGTCACCTGCAAAGGAATGATCGTTGCTGTTATCTCCGTCCATTCCGAGGCCAATGACGATGCAACGCTACCAGCCTGTTCCTTCGCACGCACTGTGGCAGATTCCGTTACCGGCGACGCGGCATGAGGAGCCGCGCGTGCTCATCGCCGATGACGACATGGACGCGACGCGCGCGATCTGTCTTGCATTCGAAGACGCCGATTTCACCGTGCGCGCGGTGCACACGGGGCTCGATGCCGTGTCGCTCGCGCGCAAGTGGCGGCCGGGCGTCGTGCTGCTCGATCTGATGATGCCGCTCGGCGACGGCTGGGAGGCCGCCGAAGCGATCCGCGCGATCGATCTCTCGATGCTGCTGATCGCGCATACGAGCCGCACGGACCCGGAGGACCTGACGCGCGCGCAGCGCACCGGATTCAACGGCTACTTCGTCAAGCCGACGGAACTCGACGGCATGATCGCGGTGATCCGGGATTATTTCTCGATGCGCGAAGGCGAAGGCGATTACGCATCGGCGAGTTCGGGCTGAATGGTGTCGAACTCGAGATCGGGCGAAACGTGCTGTTTCAGCATGTATTCCCAGTACTGGCAATAGCCGGCCCAGAACGGCATTTGCGAGTACGCGGACGCGCCGGTCGGCAACGGGTCCGGCAGCATATCGGCGAGACGCCGGATTTCTGCATGCTTCCATTGCAGCAGCGCCCGTCGATGTCCGCGCCGCGGCGGGCACAGCGCGTTCATGCTCGCGATGGCGATCGAGAAGCCCTCGGCCGGACGCGATGCCATCTTGTTCAGCACCGCGGTTTGCGGGCGCGGCCCGCGTTCATGACAGATGATCGCGCCGATCTGCCCAAGGATGTACATCGCCCTGGACATCGGATGCTCGGAAGGGTATTGCATGGTGCCTCTTGGATTATCGTTATGAGCCTTCGTACACGGGCGCTCGAAGTCGCCTCGGTCTTGTTATTGATACGTTGTAGCCTTCGGTATTTATAAGATACCGCATTGCGATTAATCCGAAATGCGCATCGACAAAAATATACAGTCGTGCGGAGCGTTTCCGCCGATGCAAAAAACAAAGCGCCCCTGCATTCGCATGCAGGGGCGCTTTCATTCGATGAAGCGTGTGCGGATCAGCGTTGCGTGTAGTCAGCCGGTTGCTGCACGTCGCCAGTTTCCGGCGGCTCCTTCTGCCGATAATGCTCGGACGCGGCATTCACGCCGCGCTCGTAGTACGCCTGCGCGGTGTGCTGCTCGAGCGCGTCGATGATCGGCGACTGCTCTTCGGCGATCGAATGCATGAGGCTCAGAATGTCGCGCTTCATCTCGTCGGGGAAGGCCGAGAAGTGCTCGAAGCCGCCCGGCGCGGCGACCATGTTGACGAGCGACGAAAGCAGGCGCGCGCGGCTCTTGCAATGTTCGCTGATCGACGTGGAGTGAGAGATGACCGTATGGCCTTGGGCGTTGACCGTTATCTGGAGAGGTTTCATTTCGCGTCTGGGCTTGTCTGTGATGTCGACATTAAAGCCGAGTGGGCGTTTCGATTCCGTAAGACGCGTCTCAATCGGCGGGCATCGAGTGGAAACGGATTGATTCGAAAGTCGAAACGCGAACTACAGAGGATATCGAAGTAAATATTGCAGACCCGGCGCGACCGTTCGATCGATTTCTCCGCGTGCGCGTTTGGCCGAATCGGTTTAAATTGAGCAACGGTGCCGTGCACGAGGGCATTGCAGTCTTTCAGCGGTTTCAATTCACTTTCAGCGAGCCTGAATTTGTCCGTCCGACGACTCGCGACGCTATGGCGGCTTGGCCGGGCGTTCGTTCATGAAAGCCATCTGACCGATGACGGCGCCGCGATGACGCGCGTCGCGCGCTTCTTCGCGTCGCACGGCGCGCGCGCCGCACCGCTCGCGGCAGGCGTGCCCGCGCTGTCGCAACTGTCGCGCGTGCTGGAGAACGCTTCGGGCGCGCTCTCGCGTCATCCCGCGCTCGCGGAAACGGCGGTGCGCGTCGCGCTGCACGAACTCGACGGACTCTTCGTGCCCTACGATGCAGCGCGCTTTCGCGACGCCTGCGTGGCGGCATTTCCGCCCGCGCTTCGTTTCGAGCTCACGGATCTGAGCGACGTTCCGCTGCGCTCGGGCGTCGCGGAGCAGACGCACAGGGCGCGCGTCGGCGATATTCCCGTGCGCGTCACGCTGTTGCGCGCGGATGCGCATGCCGAACTCGACGACGATCTCGATCTCGCGCTCGCGGCGGCGCGTTTCGCGGAACGGCGTTCGGCGAAGGCGCGCGAGTTGCATCCGGTCGAATGGGTGCGCCGCGCACGCGAGAGCGTCGACGCGATGATCGACTTGCGCCAGCGCGCGGCCGATCAGAGCTACCTGCGCTTCCGTCTGCGCGACGACGATCGCCTCGCCGTGCCCGAAGTCCTTTGGGATTATTGCAACGATACGGTGCTGACCACGCGCGCGATCGAAACGGCGTCGCTGACCGATGCCGACACGCTCGCGTCATGCGGGCTCGATCAGGCCGATGTCCTCGCGACCTTCATCGAAGCGTTCTTCGAAATGGCGCTCGGCGTCGGGCTCTATCACGCGGGGCTGGATGCGGCGGGCGCACGCGTGAGCATCGAGCGCGAAACGCGCGGACAGATCGTCCTCGAAGCCGATAACCCGACGATGATCTTCGCCGCGCATGAAAAAGACTTCATCGTCGGCGTGTCGCATGCGCTCATGGAGGGCGATCACAAGGCGGCCGCGCGCGCGCATCTCGAGCACGGCCGGCCCGAGGCGAACGTGACGCATCATGAAGTGCGCGTGGAGGCGACGTATCGGCGTGAGGCGGAGCGCTTCGCGTCGGCGCATTCGAAGCGCGGCGTCGGCGTCGCGCAGTTGTTCGGCGCGATCGGCAAGGCGCCCGCCGAGCACATGTTCAGCGCGTCGCACGGGCGCATCGCTTCGCGCGCGGTGTTGCTGGCGAGAGCGGCGGAAAGGATCGAGCGCGTCGCACAGGAGATCGCGCCCGATGTCGATGTATGGAAAATCGCGCGCAGGGTCATCGTGCGGCTCGCGGCGGATCAGTTCAGCCTGCGCAGCATGGCCGCGCGAATCGCGCACGAAGCGACACACTGGCCGCATACGCTGCCGCGTCTGCCGAGGCTCATTGCGCATCGCGCGAATCGAGGCGCGAACACGGGTGCGTGAATTCCCGATGAAGTTTTCCTAGAATGCCGATAGCAGTTCGCTCTGCGACCTCGATGCATCGGCCAATAATTTCGGATTCCGATTCAATCTGGCTGATGAGGTCGATTCGAACGAGCGCGCCTACAAGCATCGCTGTGCCGGTGATTCTCGCATCGGCACGCCACTCGGGGACCGGGCATGATCGATCGTCAACGCCATACAGCGTCTCGCGCAGGCCGGCTCCCTGCTTTGCGTCCATTGAGCGCGGTGGCGTTGATGACGTTCGCGTCCGTGGTGCAGGCGGTGACGGTGGTGAACTCGAGCTCGACGGGGCAGACGCTTTCCACCGATACGTCCTATGTACTTGGCGCCGGAACGACGGTTACGACATCCGTGGGAGACGCCATCGCCGTAGAAGGCATCGCACCTGTTTCGTTTCTGAATGCGGGGACCGTGATCAGCTCCACGGACAACTCGGCCGCCGCCATTCGCCTCGACGTCAACGGAAGCGTCACCAATCAGGCCACGGGGCAGCTTCTCGGCAATGCACGCGGCGTGTTCTTCAACGGCGGCGGGAGCGGAAACAGTCTCGTGAATCTCGGCGATATCAGCGTGCGAGTGAGTTGGGCCGTTTCGTTCGAGGGCACGAGTGGAGGAACCGTCGACAATTTCGGCACGTTGAACAATGGCAGCGCGGGTGCGCTCAGCGGAACGGCTGGTGGCGTTCAGGTGATCACGAGCGGCGACGTGACGATCAACAACCACGCAGGGGCAACGATCAAGACCGGCGTGGGCGATGCCACTTACGGTTGGGGAGTCGACATCGAACAGGGAACTGCCACGATCAACAACGACGGCGCGATCAGCGCTTATCGCTCCGGCGTGGAGAGCCACAGCACGTCCGCGCAGAACATCAACAACCGGAGCACGGGAACCATCGAGAGCGCGGCGGGTGCAGGCGTGGTGATCGCAGCCGGTTCCGCGACGATCAACAACGACGGCATGATTTCCGGCAGCGGTATGGGCGTGCAGATCGGCAGCAGCGCGAGCGCCAACGTCGCTAACTCCGCGACGGGAACCATTCGCGGAACGCAGGGCGCGGGCGTCCAGTTCAGTCAGAACGGCACGCTCGTCAATCAAGGTTTGATCGAAAGCACGTCGGCGCCTGCGGTGGAACTCACGGGCTCGAACAATGCCATTACGCTGGGCGCCGGATCGAGGCTCAACGGCGGCAATGACGTCGCGATCCACAGCGGCGCTGCCGGAAACACCATCACGTTGACGGGCGCCGGCACGGAGAACGGCGGCTTCACGTCGACGGACGGCAACGGCTTCGCCGGACTGACCGCCGCGGCGGGCAGCAACTGGACGTTGAACGGGCCGGTCGCGATGGGCGGTACATCGGTGCAGGCGCTGCATGTCATCGGCGGCCTGACGCTGGGCGGCGAAGTGCTCAACCACGACAGCGGCATCGCCGTCGATGCGGGCGGAATCCTGGCCGTCGGCGCTGGCGGCACGAGCGGCAGCGTGACGGGCAACATCGTCAACAATGGCGTGGTTCGCTTCAATCGCAGCGATAGTTCGACGTTCGGCGGCGTGCTGAGCGGTGCGGGCGCGCTGCAACAGGCGGGAAGCGGCGCGGTGCTTCTGACGGGCGCCGGTTCGAGTCAGGGCGCGGTCGACGTCAATGCGGGCACGCTCGGCCTGAATCAGGCGGGCGCTTTCAACGCGGGAACCTATACGACCGCGAGCGGTGCGGTCACGACGATCGCCGCGAACGCCAGCCTTGCGGTCGGCGCCGCCTTCACGCAGGCGCAAGGCTCGACCCTGACGGTGGCGATCGGCGGTGTCGAGCCGATCATCACCGCAGCGACCGCGAACGTGCTCGGCGCGCTCAACGTCAGCGGTTTCGGCGCGTCGGCGCCAAACCGCGCAAGCGCGCTGACGGGCACGCAGTTCAACATCATCCGCACGACGGGCGGCATCACCGGAAACTTCACCAGCGTGCAGTTCGGCGGAACCGGCGCACCGGTCGACTATCTGACGCGATCGCGGCCAGCGCCAATGTGAGCATCGCAAGCGGCGCCCTGCTCGACATGAACGGCTTTCCCCAGCGGCTCGACAACCTGAGTGGCGCGGGCGCGGTCGTGCTCGGCAACGCGACGCTCACCGCGCGCAACACGTCCGATACGGCTTTCAGCGGGACGATCGCCGGCGCGGGCGCTCTCACCAAAACCGGCAGCGGGGCGCTGACGCTCTCCGGCGCGAACCTCTATACGGGCGGCACGTTGATCGATGCCGGCACGCTTGTCGCGACCCATGGCAACGCGCTCGGCGCCGGCATGGTCACCAACAACGGCAGCTTGCAGCTCGACTTCGCATCCGACGGCACGCTCGCCAACACGCTGGCGGGGCCCGGCGCGCTGCGCAAGACGGGCGGCAGCGCAGCAGCGCTGAGCGGCATCGGGTCGACGCAAGGCTCGGTATCGGTCGAGGCGGGCGCGCTGCGTTTCATGCAAGCGGGCGCGTTCAGCACCGCGGGCGATTACACGACGGCGGCCGCCGCGTCGACGACGATGTCGGGCCAGAGCCAGCTCGCCGTTGGCAACGCCTTCGCGATGAACGGCACGTTGAACAGCGTCGTCGGCACGGCGGAGCCGGTCATCAGCGCGAACACGGCGGCGATCGGTCCCGATGCGACATTCAACGTCGCGGGATATCGGGCCGACGCGGCAGCGAGCGCGTCGCAACTCGCATCGCGCGCCTTTACCGAAATCCATGCGACGACACCCGCAGGACTGTCGGGGAAGTTCGCGAACACGCGTATCGGCGGATCGGCTGATCCGGTCGATTACCTGACGCTGACCTCGGTCTACACGCCGCAGGACTACGTGGTCGGACTCGGCTTGACGTGGTACGCGTCGCACGGCACGACACCGCAGACCGCGAATGGCGTCTTCACCATGACGGACGCGGCCGACTCGTTCGACATGGATGCCGTTCTCGTCGATCAGTCCGCGAATCCCGTGACGCGCTGGGACGGCAAGACGCTCACGAAGGCCGGCGCGGGCACGCTGCGCCTGTCGAAGGCGAATACGTATTCGGGCGCGACGCTCGTCAATGGCGGCACGCTGCAAGCGGGCGCGAGCGACGTCATCGCGAACAGCGCGGGCGTGATGGTCGCCCCTGGCGCCACCTTCGACCTGAATGGCTTCGATCAGCATGTGAACAATGTCACGGGTGCGGGCAACGTGGCGCTCAACGGCGCATCGCTGACGGCCAACTACACGGCCGACTCCAGCTTCGATGGCGTCATCGGCGGCAACGGCAATCTCATCAAGACCGGCGCGAGCACGCTGACGCTGACCGGGAACAACACGTTCACCGGCACGACCACGATCGGCGCGGGCACGCTGCGACTCGGTGCGGGCGCGACGAGCGGCGGTGTGGCGGGCGATATCGTCGATAACGGCGTGCTCGTGTTCGATCGCAGCGACAACGTCACGTATGGCAAGACGATCAGCGGCACGGGCAATCTCGTGCAACAAGGCAGCGGCAGCCTCGTGCTGCCTAACACGCAGACATATGGCGGGACCACCGCGGTGAACGCGGGCTCGCTCGTGCTGGCGAACGGCGCGCAACTCGCCAACACGACGCAGGTCACCGTCGCGCCCGGGGCCACGTTCGGTGGCTACGGCGCGGTCGGCGGCACGGTCGTCAACAATGGCTTGCTGGCAGTCGCGGACGCCGCGCCCGGATTCGTCGGCGGTCCGGCGGGACAGTTCGCGATCGGCGGCGCTCTCGTGAATGGCGGCGAAATCCGCATGAGCAGCCCGACGCCCGCGAGCACGCTCTCCGTCGTCGGCAACTACACCGGCAACAACGGACTGCTGACGCTCAGCACGGTATTGAACGGTGACGGTTCGGCAACCGATCGTCTGGTCGTGCACGGCGACACGGCGGGGCAGACGTCGGTGAAGGTCGTCAACGCGGGCGGTGCGGGTGCGGCGACGAACAACGGCATCCAGATCGTGCAGGTGGATGGCCAAAGCAACGGCGCGTTCACGCTGAACGCCGCGCGGTCGCGGGTCCATACGAATATCAGCTCTTCAAGGGCGGCGTGAGTACGCCCGGCGATGGCGACTGGTATCTGCGATCGTCATCGGATGCGCCATCGCCGCCGACGCCGCGCCCGGAACCCGGCGGCTATCTCGGCAATCAGGCGCGCGGCGCGCAGCATGTTCGTCATGACCTTGCACGATCGCGCCGGCTTTCCCGATCCGTTCGCGACGAGCGGAATGAGCGGCAACGAATCGACGGCGTGGGCGCGCGCGCAGGGCAGCCATACGGACGCGAACGCGGCGGGCGGACGCATCGGCGAATCGGCCGATACGGCGATCGTGCAGGCCGGCATCGATCTGCTGCATCGCGTGAGGAACGGCCAGCGCTGGCAGGCGGGTGTGATGGCGGGCTACGGTTCGACCACCACGGACACGAGCGCGCAGAACAATCCCAACACGTCGCGCGGCAACGTGAACGGCGCGAGCGCCGGCGCCTATGCGACCTGGCATCGCAATCCGAACGGGCCGGACGGGCCTTATGTCGATACGTGGTTTCAATACGCGCACTTCGACAACAGCGTCAAAGGCGCTTTCCTGAATGGCGAAAGCTACGCGAGCCGTGTGTTCGCGGGATCGGTGGAGGGCGGATGGGCGATTCCCGTCGCGCTGACATCGATGGGACCGTTGATGATCGAGCCGCAAGTGCAACTCATCTACACGAATTACGGTGCCGACGATCACGTCGAAGGCAGCGGCACGGTGGTGCATAGCCACACCGTCAATGCGCTCACGACGCGCCTCGGCGTGCGTTTCTTTCACGCGCCCGCATCGGAGGCCGCGCCGGGCTGGCTGCCCTTCGTCGAGCTGAACTGGTGGCACGACACGAGCGGCAATTCGATCGCGTTCAACCAGATCGTGTTGTCACAGGACGGGCCGAAGAATCGCATGGAAGTGAAGGTCGGCGCGCAAGGACAGCTCGGGCGGCAGTGGCGCGTGTGGGGCAACCTCGGCTATCAGCAGGGCGACGGCGGGTATCGAAGCTATCAGGGATTGCTCGGCGCCCGATACATCTGGTGACGATGCCCGTCTAGCGCGTGCCCGGGCTCATGCGCTGCGCAATCGCGCGGCAGGCGTCCTTGAGCGGCGTGACGTAGGTTTCCAGCGGCGTCGCGCTTTTCCTGAAGAGCGGAATGCTGACGCTGACACAGCCGAGCGTGACGCCGTTCGCGCCGACGATCGCGCTGCCGTAGCAGAAAATCTGCGCCTCGTTTTCTTCGCGGTCTTCCGAATAGCCGCGCGCCTGCGTTACGTCGAGTTCGGCGTCGAGCGCGGCGCGATCGACGACGGTGTTCGGCGTGAAGCGCTCGAACGCGATGCCTTGCAGGAGCGCATCGCGTTCGGCCGGCGCGAGCGTCGACAAATAAGCCTTGCCGACCGAGCTCGAATACAGCGTGACGCGCGTGCCGATGCGCGACGCCATGCGTACCGCATGCGGGCTTTCGAGCTTCTCGATGTACACCATCTCCGACGCACTGCGAACGGCGAGGTGCACGGTTTCCTGCGTCGCGTCGCGCAGCGCCTGCAACGCGTCGGTGGCGGCGATGCGCAGGTCCGAGCGCTCCCAGCTGCGGCTCGCAAGCGACATCAGCCGCGGCCCGAGCGCGTAACAGCCGCCGCGCGCGCTCTCGACGACCAGCCCTTCCGCGATCAGTGCGCCGACGATGCGATACACCGTCGGGCGCGGATAGCCGCTCTCCGCCGTGAGACGCGCGATGGTCGGCGGCTCGCTCGCATCGGCGACGAGTTGCAGCACCGCCATGAACTTCGAGAAGGCGGCGGTGCCGGTGGCTTTGGCGGCGTCGGAAGAGGAAGAGTCGGTCAGCATGATGCTGCGAATCATGCCACCAAATAACCGCCATCGACAGGAACGATCGTGCCCGTCATGAACGACGCCGCCGGCGACGCGAGGAACGCCGTTACGCGCGCGACGTCTTCCGGCAGGCCCCAGCGCTTCATCGGCGTGCGATCGAGGATGGCTTGCGAACGGCCGTCATCCTCCTGCAGCGCCTGCGTCAGCGGCGTGGCGATCCAGCCGGGCGCGACCGCGTTCACGCGAATGCCATCGGCGGCGTAGGCGATCGCGAGCGACTTCGTCAGTTGCGCGACACCGCCCTTGCTCGCGCTGTACGCGGGCACGAGGCCGCCGCCGAAGAACGTCAGCATCGACGCCGTATTGACGATCGAACCCTGAGTCGCGGCGAGCAGCGGCCGCGCCGCGGCGCACATGCGCATCGTGCCGTTGAGATTCACGGCGATCACGCGCTCGAACGTTTCGATGTCGTGCTCGTCGCCGCGACGGATCATGCCCGCGCAGTTGACGAGCACGTCGAGCGTGTCGAGACGCTTCATGAGCGCGTCAGCGCTTTGCGCATCGGCGACGTCGAGATGAACGAGTTCGATGTCGTCGCCCAATGCTTCGCGTTGCGCGTCGGTGGGCGCGAGGCCCGCCGCGATCACGCGCGCGCCGAGCGCCGCGAACTGCTGCGCGATGCCCGCGCCGATGCCCTGCGTGCCGCCCGTGACGACGACGGTCTTGCCCTTGAAGAGATCAGCTTGAAAAGTCATGACGATGTGAGTTAAACCGCGGGAACGGGCTCGGTTTGCTGCGCGGCGTCCTCGATCGGCGAGCGCACGACGAACATGTAGACGAGCGCTGCGGCGAACGCGACGCCCGCGCTGATCAGGAACGCGTTGACGAACGAATGTGTCTTGTCGACGACGAGGCCGGTGATGAACGGCGCGAACGAGCCGCCGAAGTAGCCGCCGAAGTTCTGAATGCTGCCGAGCGACGCGACCATGTGGCGCGGCGCGGCAACCGACACGAGCGCCCATGCCGCACCGCTCGCCATGTTGACGAAGAACATCGCGGCCGAGAGATACACGATCGCGAGCGTGAGGTTCGGCGTGAACGCGGCCGGCACGGTGAAGAGCGCGCCGCCGATGAGGCCCGAGCAGATCGGCCACTTGCGGCTGCGGATCGGGGCGACGCCGCGCGCCATCAGACCATCGGCGATGAAGCCCGATGACAGCATGCCGATCGTGCCCGCGAGATACGGAATCGTCACGACCCAGCCGGTTTTCGCGATCGTCAGATGACGCTCGTGTTCGAGATACGCGGGCAGCCAGGTGAGATACAGCCACACCATGTAGATCACGCCCATGAAGCCGAAAATCATGCCCCACGTGGTCGCCTTGCCGAACAGGCCGCGCCATTCCGCGAACGTCATGTTGCGTTCCGTGCGCTGCGCGGGTTCGCCTTCGGTCAGATGCGCGAGTTCGTGCGATTCGAGCTTCACATCACGCCGGTTGCGATAGACGATGTACCAGCCGATCGACACCGCAATCCCGAGCGCGCCCATGATGACGAACATGTTGCGCCAGCCGAAGGACAGCAGCAGCACGGTGAGAATCGGCGGCGCGAGTGCGGGGCCGATCGTCGACGACGTGACGAAGATGCCTGTCGGCTTGCCGCGCTCGCGTTGCGCGAACCATTCGGAAACGACTTTGGCGCCCGCCGGAAACTGCGGCGCCTCGCCGATGCCGAGCGCGATGCGCGCCGCGAGAAACTGATGCAGGTTCGTGACGAGCCCGCCGAACAACTGCGCGACCGACCACACGAACATGCCGAGGCCGAGCATGACGCGCGCGCCGAAGCGGTCGAGCATCGCGCCGACGGGCAATTGCGAGAACGCGTAGGCGAACGAAAAGGCGGAAAGCAAGAGGCCCATTTGCGAAGCGGACAGGCCGAGTTCCTGCGTGACGGAATGATTCGCGATCGACAGCGTGCTGCGATCGAGATAGTTCACGATGCCCGCGAGCATGAGAAACGTGATCGCGACGATCTGAATGCGCTTCAGGCGGGGTGATTTTTCCAGCATGTTTGTCTCCTCCGAACGCGCTTCTACGAGGCTTCGGCTGGGTTGAGGTTCTTTTAGCGGATGAACTGATCGACGAAATCGGCGCCGAGTCCTACGGCCTCGTAGTGCTTGCGGCACATGTCGACCTTGGTGAACACGTCTTCGTAGCCGGTGTAGTTGCCGTACGGATCGCAATAGAACATCACGCCGTTCACCTGAAAGTACGTGATCATCTCTTCGACCTCTTCAGGCACGTAGAGCGTGTGCGTTTCGCCGGGCGGCTCGAACACGTAGCTGCCTTCGGTCGCTTCCCAGTCGTGCTCCAGATAGCGCCAGCGACCTTTGAGCACCATGCCGTGGACGGCTTGCGGATGGCGGTGGCGCGACAGCACGCCGGATTTGCGCACGCGCAGGAGGTTCATCCAGTAGCCAGTCGACACGTTCAGGCACAGCGGACGGAACCACACGTTTTCGGCTTGCGGAACCCACTCGCGCTCGTCGGTGGGAATCGCGCTGCCGACGACGATTTCCTTCTGGGCTTCCTTGGGGAAGGGAAGTTGATACGGCGTCATCGCGTCGGCCGTTGGCTTTGGCGCGGTCATCGCGTCTCCTTGTCCATATTGTGGATGATGAAATCAAATTATGGACAGATGGTGTTCCTCGCCAAAAGAATTGTCAAGATTCTTGAGCAGATGATGAATTCGTGCAGCGGCCGCGCGCGTGTCGATGAACGAAAAAAAAGCGGGCTCCCGAGGGAGCCCGCTTTTCGATCGCTCGAAGAATGCGAACGGCGTTATCGCGCCATCATCAGCATATGCACGTTATGCATCACCCAAACCGTGCCGACGATCAGAATCAGCGACATGAGAATGGTGTAAGCAAACGACATGGCATGCCAACGCTGCTGCTTCGATGCGTTCACGTGCAGGAAGAACACCACATGCACGATGACCTGAATCGCCGCGAGAACCGCAAGCGTGACGATCGCGCTTTCGCCCTTGAACGCGCCCGAAGTCGCGGCCCAGAATGATGCCGCCGTCAGCACCACGGCGAGGACGAAGCCGATCAGATAACCGCGTACCGTGACGTGCGGGAAATCGCTCGACGAGTTGATATGCGTATGAGCCATCAGACGACGCTCCCGAGATAGACGAAGGAAAACACGCAGATCCAGACGATGTCGAGGAAGTGCCAGAAGAGGCTCAGGCACGCGAGGCGACGCAGTTCGCGCTCGTTCATTTCCGGATTGCCGACGATCTGCACAGCGAGCACGACCAGCCAGATCAGGCCGATCGAGACGTGCAGACCGTGCGTGCCGACCAGCGTGAAGAACGCCGACCAGAATGCGCTGCGCTGCGGACCCGCGCCTTCGGCGATCAGATGCGCGAACTCATGCACTTCGAGCCACAGGAAGCCAGCGCCCAGCACGAACGTGACGAAGAGCCACGCGAGCACCGCGTCCGACTTCCTGCGATGCGCCGAGATCATCGCGAGACCGAACGTGAGGCTGCTCGTGAGCAGCAGGGCCGTTTCGTACGCGACGTCATTCAGGTTGAACAGATCCTTGCCCGTGGGGCCGCCGGCGGTCTGCATCGCGAACATCGCGAAGGTCGCGAAGAGCGACGCGAACAGCACGCAGTCGGTCATCAGGTAGGCCCAGAAGCCGAACACCGAATGCGACTGGTGCTCATGTTCGTGCGCGTGCCCGTGCGCGTGTTGCGCGGAAAGTGTCGATTGCGACATTACATTGCCTCCAGTTCGGGTTCGCGCACCGTGCCGGCCTTCGCGGGCATCTTCGGCGGGCGATTGCGTTCTTCGGTCGACTTCACGGTCGCGGCCGGGATGATGAAGCCGGCGTTGTCACGGAAGCTGTAACCGATGACCGTCGCGGCGATGCCGACCAGACCGGCGACAGCCAGCCACCAGATGTGCCAGATCGCGGCGAAGCCGAACGCCATGGCGAACAGACCGATCACGAGACCCGCGCTCGTATTCGACGGCATGTGGATGTCGCCGTACGGACGCGTATCGATGCGGCCGTGTTCCTTCGCATCGGCGAAATCGTCAAGCTCGCGCACGGCGGGGAGATTCGCGAAGTTATAGACCGGCGGCGGCGAGCTCATCGTCCATTCGAGCGTGCGCCCGCCCCACGGATCGCCCGTGACGTCGCGGTACGCAGGCTGATTGCGGCGGATGATGCTCACGACGATCTGCGCGACCTGGAACACGACGCCCAGCGCGATGATGCCCACGCCGATGGCGGCGACGATGAAGTACGGTTGCCACGCCGGGTCATCGTAGTGATTCAGGCGGCGCGTCGCACCCATGAAGCCGAGAATGTAAATGGGGACGAACGCCACGAAGAAGCCCACGAACCAGCACCAAAATGCTTTCTTGCCGAGCTTTTCGTCGAGCTTGAAGCCGAACACCTTCGGCCACCAGTACGACACGCCCGCGAAGTAGCCGAACACCACGCCGCCGATGATCGCGTTATGGAAGTGCGCGATCAGGAACAGGCTGTTGTGAAGCACGAAGTCCGCGCCCGGGATGGCGAGCATCACGCCCGTCATGCCGCCGAGCGTGAAGGTGACGATGAAGCCGATGGTCCACAAGACTTGCGTCGTCATCTCCACGCGGCCGCGGTACATCGTGAAGATCCAGTTGAAGATCTTCACGCCGGTCGGTATGGAGATGATCATCGTCATAATGCCGAAGAAGGCATTGACGTTCGCGCCCGAACCCATCGTGAAGAAGTGGTGCAGCCACACGAGGAACGACAGCACCATGATGCAGCACGTTGCGTACACCATCATGCGATAACCGAACAGCGGTTTCTTCGAGAATGTGGCGACCACTTCCGAATAGATGCCGAACGCAGGCAGAACCAGGATGTAGACCTCGGGGTGACCCCAGGCCCAGATCAGGTTCAGGTAGACCATCGGGTTGCCGCCGCCATCGTTCGTGAAGAAGTGCATGCCCATGTAGCGGTCCAGCGCCAGCAGCGCGAGCGCCACGGTCAGGATCGGGAACGTGGCCATGATCAGCACGTTCGAGCAGAACGCCGTCCACGTGAAGACCGGCAGCTTCATCCACGTCATGCCGGGCGCGCGCATCTTGACGATGGTCACGAAGAAGTTCACGCCGGTCAGCAGCGTGCCGACGCCGGACAGTTCCAGCGCCCAGATGTAGTAGTCGACCCCGACGCCCGGACTGAACTGCGTCTCCGAAAGCGGCGGATACGCGAGCCAGCCGGTCTTAGAGAACTCGCCGATGAAAAGCGACAGGTTGATCAGGATGGCGGAGATGGCCGTCATCCAGAACGACAGCGAGTTGATGAACGGAAACGCCACGTCACGCGCGCCGATCTGCAGCGGCACGACGAGGTTGAAGAAGGCGACCAACAGCGCCATGGCCATGAAGAAGATCATGATGGTGCCGTGCGCCGAGAAGATCTGGTCGTAGTGATGCGGCGGCAGATAGCCGGGCGAATCCAGCGCGATGGCCTGCTGGATACGCATCATGACCGCGTCGGCGAAGCCGCGCACGAGCATCAGCCCTGCAACGACGAGATACATGACGCCGATGCGCTTGTGATCGACCGAAGTCAGATACTCGCGCCAGAGCCAGCCCCATTTGCCGAGTTTGGTGAGAAGGCCGGCCGTACTGAGCACGATCACCGCCATGAGGACGGTCGCCCCCATGATGATGGGTTCGTGGTACGGGATGGCCTCGAGCGTTAGTTTGCCGAACATGGCTTACCCCTTGGTTACACAATTTGCGCCATTCACATCGAAGCGGCCGTAGTTGTATTTCGCGACGATGTTGTTGAAGAGCTTCGGATCGACGGTCGAGAAGTAGCGCACTGCAACCTTCTCGCTCGGACGGGCGACGCCCGTGTAGACGTCCATGCTCAGTGCCTCGGGCGCAGTCTTGACCTTCTTGACCCACGCGTCGAAGTCGCCGCCGGACATGGCGAGAGCGCGGAACTTCATGTCGGAGAAGCCTGCGCCGCTGTAGTTCGCCGAGATGCCCGCGTAGTCGCCGGCGTGGTCGGCCATCAGGTGCAGACGGGTCTGCATGCCGGCCATTGCGTAGATCTGGCTGCCGAGCTGCGGGATGAAGAACGAGTTCATCACCGAATCCGACGTGATGCGGAAATTCACCGGCGTGCCGACCGGGAACGCGAGCTGGTTCACCGACGCGACGCCCAGGTCCGGATAGATGAACAGCCACTTCCAGTCGAGCGCGACGACTTCGACGTTGATCGGCTTCACGTTCGACTCGAGCGGCTTGTACGGATCGAGCTCATGCGTGGTTTTCCACGTCAGGATGCCGAGGTACAGGATGATGACCGCGGGGATGGCCCAGACCACGACTTCGATGGCCGTGGAGTGTGCCCACTTCGGCGCGTAGGTGGCGTTCTTGTTGGACGCCCGATAGCGCCATGCGACGAACAGGGTCAACAGGATCACCGGGACTACGACGAGAAGCATGGCGTAGGTCGCGGTGGCGATCAGCGAGGATTCCGCTGCGCCGATCACGCCTTTCGAGTCCAACACTTCCAGCTTGCATCCCGAAAGACAGAGACTGGCTGCCAACCCCGATAACAATGGCACTGCTAAACGTTGGGTATTCTCATTCATTGCATTCGCTGGTTTCTATGATCGGAGCGTCCCGGGAGAACGCCGTTACACGGCGTAGCGCCGCGTCAGGATCATGCCATGCAAGAATTTTCGCGATGGCGCGAATGGTTGAAATTTTGTTTCAGATCAAGCTGATGCGACAGGGTGTCGCGTGGTGGATTCGTCTTTTCGTCGTCGTCCGGAAGGGTAGGGAGTCTACAACGAAGGGATGAGATCGCGGGTGTCATAAACCGTGGTGAAAGCGCGCGGTCGAGCGGTGTAATTCGAATCCCCGCGCCTTTTCATTCCGCCCGACAGAACGCCCACCATGCCAGCACGCCCTCAGTACTTTCCGCAGGTTTATTTGTTTAGGTACCTAAGTTTATGATGCGCTTCATCCGATGACACCCAGTCGGTCACTTCGAGGAGGAGCCGCGCTTGGAACTGACATTCGATGCGATGAAGGCAGCCATATCGCGTTCCACGCGGCTCGACGCGAAGTGGTTTGTGATCGGCGGCGCGGTGATCGTCGCGGGCGTGCTGGCGCTGATCCCGCTCGTGTTCCTTTTCTGGCAGAGCTTCTTCACGCCGCAAGTCGCCGATAACCCCGCTGTCTTCACGTTCGGCAACTACAGGCTCGCCTATGGCAGCCCCGAAACGCTGCGCACGCTCTTCAATTCGCTCAGGTTCGCGCTCGGCGCGGCGTGCGTGTCGTTTCTCATCGGCACGGTGCTCGCGTGGATCATCGAGCGCACGAACACGCCGTTCCGCAAGTTTTTCTATGCGATCACGATCGTTCCGCTGATCGTCCCGAGCATTCTCTTCACGATCGCGTGGATCTTTCTCGCGAGCCCGAAAATCGGCGTGCTGAACGTGGTGTTCGGCTCGCTGTTCGGCGTGACGAAGCCGATCTTCGACATCTACAGCATGAGCGGCATGATCTGGGTCGACGGCCTGCATTATTCGACGATGGCCTTCCTCCTCATGTCCGCCGCCTTTCGCGGCATGGACCCGTCGCTGGAGGAATCGTCGCTGATGAGCGGCGCGGGCGTCGCGCGCACGATGTGGCGCATCACGCTGCGCCTCGCGTTTCCGGCCATCGTCTCGACGCTGCTGATTCTCTTCGTGCGGGCGCTCGAATCGTTCGAAGTGCCCGCGCTCATTGGCTTGCCGGTGAAGCTGCAGGTGTTCACGTCGTCGATCTATGAAGCGATAGAACAGTATCCGAGCCAGATCGGACTCGCATCGTCGTATTCGATGCTGCTGCTCATCATCACGTCCATCGGTCTGTATCTGCAATCGCGCGTGTCGTCGGGCGGCGGCAAGTATTCGACGATGAGCGGCAAGGGCTTCCGTCCGCGCGTCGTCGATATCGGCAGGTGGCGGTATCTCACGGTCGGCGTGTTCGTCGTCTACTTTCTGCTGATCGTCGCGCTGCCGTTCGCCGTGCTGCTCTGGTCGTCGCTGCAGAAGTATTACCGCACGCCGTCGCTCTCCGCGCTGCATCATCTTTCATTCGATGCGTACGGCTACATCCTGCATCTGTCGACGTTGCGTCATGCGGTGATCAACAGCCTCATGCTGTCGTTCGGCTGCGCGACCGCCGTCATGCTGCTGTCCGCGGTGATCTGCTGGATCGTCATCAAGACAAAGCTACCGGGCCGCTGGCTGCTCGACAACCTCGCGTCGCTGCCGCTCGTGTTTCCAGGGCTCGTGCTCGGCCTGTCGTTCATGATCGTGTCGCTGAAAGTCGATATCGGCATCTACGGCACGCTGTGGATTCTGCTGATCGCCTACATCACGCGGTTCATGCCGTACGGCATGCGCTACACGACGACATCGATGGTGCAGATTCACAAGGAACTCGAAGAGTCCGCCGCGATGAGCTGCGCGAGCTGGAGCGCGACGTTCTTCCGCATCGTGTTGCCGCTACTCAAACCCGGTCTGCTCGCGGGCTGGATCTACGTGATGATCGTGTCGATCCGCGAACTGTCGAGCTCGATCCTGCTGTATAGCCCCGGATCGGAGACGGTGTCCATCGTGATCTGGGAGCTGTGGCAGAACGGGCAATACGTGGAGCTGTCGGCGCTGTCGGTGATGCTCGTGCTGGCGCTGCTCGCGCTCGTCATGCTGCTGCAATGGATCGGCGGGAAGTTCGGCGTGAAGGCGAACCACGCTTGAAGCGACGCCTGGCGACAGAATAAAACGGAGACGAACGTGCTGAACGTACAAGGCCTGAACACCGAATATGTCGATGGCAACAACGTGCGCGTGCGCGCGGCCCGCGACGTTTCCTTCGATGTCCCCGAGGGCAAGCTGTTCACGCTGCTCGGCCCGAGCGGCTGCGGCAAGACGACGACGCTGCGCTCCATCGCGGGGCTCGAACGCCCGGTCGGCGGCTCGATCTCGGTGAACGGCGTGACCGTGTTTTCCGCGCGCGACGAGACCTTCGTGCCGCCTAACCGGCGCAAGTTCGGCATGGTGTTTCAGTCTTACGCGATCTGGCCGCACATGACGGTCTTTCGCAACGCGAGCTTTCCGCTCGAAGTCGGCGAGAAGAAATATTCGAAGCGCGAGATCGAAGAAAAGGTGATGCGCGTGCTGACGGCCGTGGGCCTCGATCATGTCGCGGACCGCGACGCGACGCGCATGTCCGGCGGCCAGCAGCAACGTCTCGCGCTGGCGCGCGCGCTCGTGATGGAGCCGAAGCTGCTTCTGCTCGACGAGCCGCTCTCGAATCTCGATGCCAAGCTGCGCGACAAGATGCGTTTCGAGCTGAAGCGCATGCAGCGCGAGCTGCGCATCACGACGATCTATGTGACGCACGATCAGGAGGAAGCGCTCGCGCTGTCGCACGAAATCGCCGTGATGAAGGACGGCCAGATCGTGCAGAAAGCCGCGCCGCGCGCGATCTACGATTTACCGAACTGCAAGTTCGTCGCGGACTTCGTGGGCACGACCAATTTCATCGACGGCCGCGTGCGCGAGTGCGAAGGCGACGATGGCAACGTGCTGATCGAATCGTCGATCGGTCCGATCGCGGTGGCGAACGCGGTGTCGTGCCGCCCCGGCGACGAAGTCGTGATCTCGGTGCGCCCCGAAAACGTGATGGTGCACGAAACGCTCGATGGCATCAGTGCGCGGAACGTGTACACCGGCACGGTTGCGGCGAAGGTGTTTCTCGGTGAAACGCTCGATTTTCAGATCCGCGTCGGCGAACAAATCGTGCTGGCGCGGGTGCATCCGTCGCACAAGACGCCGGTCGGGGAGACCATCCATTTTTCGATCGATGCCGCGAGCTGCATCGCACTGGCTTCGCCGAAGGCCTGAACGCGCGCTCGCTAAGCCTTCCGAACTACGCCGCATTGACTAGCGGCATATCGACGCCGCATCCGCCCGGCGGATAGGCGTCTCGCGCGACGCTCCGTACCCTTGTCGAGCAAGTTACAACGACAAGGAAAGGACGATGAGCGTCGTCAACACACCCATCAGTACTCCGGTCTCCACCGACGCGCGCGCCTGGCGCGTGCTCGGCGCGAGCACCTTCGCATTCACGATCTGCTTCGCCGTATGGATGATGTTCGCCATCCTCGGCATCCCTCTCAAAAAGCAGCTCAATCTCACCGATACCGAATTCGGCCTCATCGCCGCGATGCCCGTGCTGACAGGCTCGCTCGCGCGCGTGCCGCTCGGGATCTGGACCGATCGCTTCGGCGGCCGCATCGTCTTCTTCTTCACGATGGCCGTCACCATCGTGCCGATCTGGTTCATCGGCTACGCCACCGAATTGTGGCAATTCCTGGTGCTCGGCTTGTTCGTCGGAGTCGCGGGCGCGTCGTTTTCGGTGGGCACGCCCTATGTCGCGCGCTGGTTTCCGAAGGCGCGCCAGGGTTTCGCAATGGGCATCTTCGGCGCGGGCAATTCGGGCGCCGCGCTGACCAAGTTCGTCGCGCCGGTGCTGATTCTCACCGCAGGCACATGGACGATCGTGCCGAAGGTCTATTCGGTGGCGATGCTCGTGACCGCGCTTCTTTTCTGGGTCTTTTCCGCCTCTGACCCCGCACACCTGAGCGCCGGCACGCAGAGCTTCGGCGCGCAGATGGCCGTCCTGAAAGACCGGCGCGTGCTGCGTTACGCGCAGTACTACTCGGTGGTGTTCGGCGGCTACGTCGGCCTCGCGTTGTGGATGCCGCAGTACTACGTGAATCAATACGGTTTCGGCATCGAACAGGCTGCGTTTCTCGCCGCCTGTTTTTCGCTGCCCGGCGGCGTGCTGCGCGCGCTCGGCGGCTGGATGTCGGACCGCTTCGGCGCGTATCGCACGACCTGGATCGTTATGTGGGTCGCACTCGCGTGCTTCTTCCTGCTGAGCTATCCGGTGACCGATTTCGTCGTTCACGCGAAAGACGGCCCGGTCACGTTCCACATCGCGATGGGACCGGTCGCCTACACCGCGCTGATGTTCGTCGTCGGCGTCGCGATGGCGGTCGGCAAGGCGTCGGTGTTCAAGTTCGTTTCGGATGAATTCTCGTCGAACATCGGCGCGGTCTCGGGCGTCGTCGGTCTCGCGGGCGGCCTCGCCGGTTTCCTGTTGCCGATCCTGTTCGGACTGCTCGTCGATCTCACGGGCGTCCGCACCACCTGTTTCATGCTGATGTTCGGCGCGACTGCCGTCAGTCTGATCTGCATGCACTTCACATTTCAATCGAAAAAGTAACCATGTCGACACCTTCACGTTACCTGCTCACAAAATGGGAGCCCGAGAACGCAGCCTTCTGGCGCGCGACGGGCGAATCGGTTGCCCGGCGTAACCTCTGGATCTCGATTCCCGCGCTGGCGCTGGCTTTCACGGTCTGGTCGCTGTGGAGCGTCGTCGTCGTCAGTCTCGACAAGGGCGGCTTCCATTTCACGAAAGACCAGTTGTTCTGGCTCACCGCGCTGCCTCCGCTGTCGGGTGCGACGCTGCGCATCTTCTATTCGTTTCTCGTGCCGATCTTCGGCGGACGGCGCTTCACCGCGTTGTCCACCGCGAGCCTTCTGATTCCGGCAATCGGAATGGGGCTCGCGCTGCGCGACCCGTCGACGACTTATCCGACGCTGCTCGTGCTCGCGTTGCTGTGCGGTCTCGGCGGCGCGAACTTCAGCTCGTCGATGGCCAACATCAGCTTCTTCTTCCCGAAAGCAGAGAAGGGCTTCGCGACCGGCATGAACGCGGGCATCGGCAACCTGGGCGTGTCGGTCGTGCAGTTCGTCACGCCGCTCGTGATCTCGGCGGCCGTGTTCGGCGCGCTCGCAGGCGGCGGGCAGTCGTACACCGCGAACGGCGTCGAACACGGCATCTGGCTGCAGAACGCGGGCTTCATCTGGGTGCCGTTCATCGTGATCTCGGCGCTCGCGGCGTGGTTCGGCATGAACGACATCGCGGACGCGAAGGCGTCGTTTGCCGAACAGGCCGTCATCTTCAGGCGAAAGCACAACTGGCTGATGTGCCTTTTGTATATCGGCACGTTTGGCTCCTTCATCGGCTTTTCGGCGGGTCTCGCCTTGCTGACGAAGGCAGAGTTTCCGTCGGTGAATCCGACCGCCTATGCATTCCTCGGGCCGCTCGCGGGCGCGCTCACGCGTCCGGTCGGCGGCTGGATCTCGGACCGCCTCGGTGGCGCGCGCGTGACGCTCATCACCTTCATCGCGATGATCGCAGCCGTCTTCGGCGTGATGGCCTGTCTGCCGCACGACGGCGTCGGCGGCAACTTTGGTGGCTTTCTCGCGATGTTCATCGCCTTGTTCGCGCTGACGGGTATCGGCAACGGATCGACCTTCCGCATGATCCCGGTGATCTTCCTCACGCAGAAGCAGCGCGAAGCCGAGGGCAAGCCCGACGCCGCGAAAAAGCAGTCGCTGCACGATGCGGGCAAGGAATCGGCGGCGGTGCTGGGCTTCGCGGGCGCGATCGGTGCGTATGGCGGCTTCTTCATCCCGCGCGGGTTCGGCACGTCGATGAGCATGACCGGCTCGCCCGACGCCGCGCTCTGGTGCTTCATCGGGTTCTATGCCGTGTGCGCGGCAGTCACGTGGTTCTGCTATGCGCGCCGCAATGCGGACATGCCGTGCTGAACTAAGCCGAAAGGACTAGGCGCACTAATCCGCATGACGCGAATCGAGGCCTCCTTTCGGGGAATGGGCGCGCGGGCATCGCGCCCCTACACTCGAATCAACGTATTTAGGGCGGCTTACGGCCGCCTCGCCCGGAGAAACGGATGAGTCACTTTCTGGATCGGCTGAAGTTCATGTCGCGCATCAAGTCCACGTTCTCGAACGGACATGGTGCGGTCGTGAATGAAGACCGCAAATGGGAAAACGGTTATCGCAGCCGTTGGCAGCACGACAAGATCGTGCGCTCCACGCATGGCGTGAACTGCACGGGCTCGTGCTCGTGGAAAGTCTATGTCAAGAACGGACTGATCACATGGGAGACGCAGCAGACTGATTATCCGCGCACGCGCCCCGATCTGCCGAATCACGAGCCGCGCGGCTGTCCGCGTGGCGCTTCGTATAGCTGGTACGTGTACTCCGCGCAGCGGGTGAAGCATCCGATGATCCGCGGCCGTCTCATCGAAATGTGGCGCGAGGCGCGCAGGACGCTCGACCCGGTCGCGGCGTGGGCGTCGATCTGTGAAGACCCGGTCAAGGCGAAGCGCTACAAGAGCGTGCGCGGCCTGGGCGGTTTCGTGCGCGCGGACTGGGACACGGCAAGCGAGATCATCGCGGCGGCGAATGCGTACACCGTCGGCAAGTACGGACCCGACCGCGTGATCGGGTTCTCGCCGATTCCCGCCATGTCGATGGTTTCCTACGCCGCCGGTGCGCGCTATCTGAGCCTGATCGGCGGCGCGTGCCTGTCGTTCTACGACTGGTATTGCGACCTTCCGCCGGCGTCGCCGCAAGTCTGGGGCGAGCAGACGGACGTACCCGAGTCCGCAGACTGGTACAACTCCACGTATCTGATGGTGTGGGGCTCGAACGTGCCGCAAACGCGCACGCCGGATGCGCACTTCTACACGGAAGTGCGCTACAAGGGCACGAAGACGGTCGCGGTCTCGTCCGATTACGGCGAGATGGTGAAGTTCGGCGACATCTGGCTCGCGCCGAAGCAGGGCACTGACGCCGCGCTCGCCATGGCGATGGGTCATGTCGTGCTGAAGGAGTTCCACGCAGGCGGCCAATCCGCATACTTCCGCGATTACGTGAAGCGCTATACCGACATGCCGATGCTCGTCGTGTTGCGCGAGAACCCGAATGGCGACGGCACGCTCGTGCCCGATCATTTCCTGCGCGCATCGCAATTGCAGAACGATCTCGACGAAGCGAACAATCCGCAATGGAAGACGCTCGTCATCGACGAGACGAGCGGCAAGATCGTCGCGCCGAACGGCACGATCGGCTTCCGCTGGGGCGAAGCGAATCATGACGACGGCGCAAAGGTCGGCCGCTGGAATCTCGAACAGAAGGACGGCGGCTCGGGTCGCGATATCGATCCGCGTCTGTCGCAGATCGGCGCACACGACGAAGTGGCGGAAGTGAGCTTCCCGTACTTCGGCGCGGAGCACGACGCGCTGCTCGCGCGCCGCGTGCCCGTCAAACGCATCACGCTCGCGGATGGCACAAGCGCGCGCGTCGCCACCGTCTTCGACTTGCAGATGGCGAACTACGGCGTCGATCAGGGTCTCGGCGGACCGAACGTCGCATCGTCCTACGATGACGACGTGCCCTACACGCCGGCGTGGCAAGAGAAGCACACCACGGTGCCGCGCCATCTCGTCATCCAGGTGGCGCGCGAGTTCGCCGACAACGCGGACCGCACGCAAGGCAAGAGCATGGTGATCGTCGGCGCGGCGTTGAATCACTGGTACCACAACGACATGATCTATCGCGGCATCATCAATCTGTTGATGATGTGCGGATGTATCGGCAAGAGCGGCGGCGGCTGGGCGCATTATGTCGGCCAGGAAAAGCTGCGTCCGCAGTTCGGCTGGGCGCCGCTCGCGTTCGCGCTGGACTGGTCGCGCCCGCCGCGTCAGATGAACGGCACGTCGTTCTTCTATAACCACACGAGCCAGTGGCGTCACGAGAAGGTCGCCCTCGACGAAATTCTCGGACCCACCGCAGACAAGTCGCGCTACGAGAATCTCTCGATGCTCGACATGAATGCGAAGTCCGAGCGCATGGGCTGGCTGCCGTCGGCGCCGCAACTCGGTGCGAATCCGCTCGATGTCGTCGATGCCGCGAAACGCGCGGGCCGCGATCCGATTGAATACACGGTCGAACAACTGAAGTCGGGCGCGCTGAACTTCGCGTGCGACGACCCGGACGATCCCGCGAACTTCCCGCGCAACATGTTCGTGTGGCGCTCGAATATTCTTGGCAGCTCCGGCAAGGGGCACGAATACTTCCTGAAGTATCTGCTCGGCACGCAGAACGCGCTGTTCGGCGACGAAGCAGACGCGATCAAACCCGGCGAAGTCAACGTGCGCGGTGCCGCTGAAGGCAAGCTCGATTTGTTGACCGTGCTCGATTTCCGCATGAGCACGACGTGCCTCTATGGCGACATCGTGCTGCCGAGCGCGACGTTCTACGAGAAGAACGACCTCAACACGTCGGACATGCATCCGTTCATCCATCCGTTGTCGGAAGCGGTGCAGCCGTTGTGGGAGAGCAAGAGCGACTGGGAAATCTACAAGGCGATCGCGAAGAAATTCGCGGAGATCGGCGGGAAGCATCTGGGCACGCGCACGGATCTCGTCTGCACGCCGCTCATGCACGACACGCCGGGCGAACTCGGTCAGGCATTCGAGCCGAAGGACTGGCGTCATGGCGAATGCGACCTGATTCCCAGCAAGACCGCACCGTCGATGACGCTCGTCGAGCGCGATTACAACGCGATCTACGACAAGTTCACGTCGGTCGGTCCGTTGCTCGCGAAGCTGGGCAATGGCGGCAAGGGCATCAACTGGAATACGGCGCATGAAGTGGACGAACTCGCGTCGCTGTCCGGCGAGAGCAACGGCCGACCGCGTCTCGATACCGCAATCGACGCCGCCGAGATGATCCTGACCTTCGCGCCCGAGACGAACGGCCATGTCGCTGTAAAGGCCTGGGAAGCGCTGTCGAAGATCACCGGGCGCGATCACTCGCATCTCGCGCTGGGCCGCGAGCACGACAAGATCCGCTTCCGCGACGTGCAGGCGCAGCCGCGCAAGATCATTTCCGCGCCCACGTGGTCAGGGCTCGAATCGGAAGAAGTCAGCTACAACGCGGGCTACACGAACGTCCACGAACTGATTCCCTGGCGCACGCTCACCGGGCGGCAGCAGTTCTATCAGGATCATCGCTGGATGCTGGACTTCGGCGAGGGATCGTGCGTCTACAAACCCGCGATAGATACGAAGACCGTCTCGCCGATGCTCGGCGCGAAGCCCAACGGCGAGCACGAGCTGGTGTTGAACTGGATCACGCCGCACCAGAAGTGGGGCATCCATTCCACGTACACCGACAACCTGCGCATGCTCACGCTGTCACGCGGCGGCCCGCACGTGTGGGTCTCGGAAGCGGAAGCGAAGGAGGCCGGCCTCAGGGACAACGACTGGGTCGAGGTGTTCAATGTCAACGGCACGCTGACCGCGCGCGTCGTCGTGAGTCAGCGCGTGCCGCGCGGCATGTGTCTCATGTATCACGCGCAGGAAAAGATCATCAACGTGCCGGGCGCGGAGACGAGCGGCATGCGCGGCGGTATCCATAACTCGGTCACGCGCACGGTGCTCAAACCCACGCACATGATCGGCGGCTACGCGCAACAGGCCTACGGCTTCAACTACTACGGCACCGTGGGCAGCAATCGCGATGAATACGTCATCGTGCGCAAGATGAAGAAAGTGGACTGGCTCGAAGGCCCGCTCAAGGAAGGAGCAGCATCATGAAGATCCGCGCCCAGGTGGCGATGGTCCTGAATCTGGACAAGTGCATCGGCTGCCACACCTGCTCGGTGACCTGCAAGAACGTGTGGACGTCGCGCGATGGCGTCGAGTACGCGTGGTTCAACAACGTCGAGACGAAGCCGGGCATCGGCTATCCGAAGCAGTGGGAGAACCAGGAGAAGTGGAACGGCGGATGGGTCCGCAAGAATGATGGCCGCATCGAGCCGCGTCAGGGTCCGAAGCTGAAGGTGCTCGCGAACCTGTTCGCGAACCCGAATCTGCCAGCCATCGATGACTATTACGAGCCGTTCACCTACGACTACGCGCGCCTGCAGAACGCACCGCTTTCCGAAACGCCGCCCACCGCACGCCCCGTGTCCGCGATCACCGGCAAGAAGATGGACAAGATCCATTGGGGGCCGAACTGGGAAGACGACCTCGGCGGCGAGTTCGAATCGCGCAGCCGCGACGCGCTCTTCGAAAACGTGCAGAAGGAGATGTACTCGACCTTCGAGAACACCTTCATGATGTATCTGCCGCGCTTGTGCGAGCACTGCCTGAATCCGGCGTGCGTGGCGTCGTGCCCGTCGGGTTCGGTGTACAAGCGAGAAGATGACGGCATCGTGCTCGTCGATCAGGACAAGTGCCGCGGCTGGCGCATGTGCGTGTCCGGTTGCCCGTACAAGAAGATGTACTTCAACTGGAAGTCCGGCAAGGCCGAGAAGTGCGTGTTCTGTTATCCGCGCATCGAAGCGGGTGAGCCGACCGTGTGCTCGGAAACATGCGTAGGCCGCATCCGCTATCTCGGCGTGATGCTGTACGACGCTGATCGCATTGCCGAAGCAGCGTCGGTCGAGAAGACCACGGACCTGTATCAGTCGCAACTCGATCTCTTCCTAGATCCGCACGATCCGCAGGTTCAGGCCGAAGCGCTGCGTCAGGGCATCGCCCAGAGCTGGCTCGATGCGGCTAAGCGCTCGCCTGTCTATCGCATGGCGTGCGAGTGGAAGGTCGCGTTTCCGCTGCATCCCGAGTACCGCACGTTGCCGATGGTCTGGTACGTGCCGCCGCTCTCGCCGATCCAGTCCGCGGCTGACGCGGGGCATATGGGCATGAACGGCGTGATCCCGGATGTGAAGAGCCTGCGCATTCCCATGCGCTATCTCGCCAATCTGCTGACGGCGGGCGACGAAGCGCCGATCGTCTCCGCACTCGATCGCATGCTCGCAATGCGTGCCTACAAGCGCGCGCAGAACGTGAATGGCGTGAACGATGACGCCGTGCTGAATGACGTCGGTCTCACGGCGACGCAAGTGGAAGAAATGTATCAACTGATGGCGATCGCCAACTACGAAGACCGCTTCGTCGTGCCGTCGTCGCACAAGGAAATGGCGCAGGACAGTTTCGACGAGAAGGGCAGTTGCGGCTTCTCGTTCGGTAATTGCGGCTCGCCTGGCGCGTCGGACGGATCGCTTTTCGGTTCGAGGACGCACGGTGAGGTGAGCTACGCGGCGTTGCCGAAGTCGCGCAAGAACGCGTTGTCGGAAAGTTGATCGAGGAACGAACGATGTCGCTTTATCCCATTCTTTCCGCGCTGCTCGATTATCCCGAGCCTGCGCTGCTGGACGCGCTGCCGGAGATCGAAACCGCGCTGCATGACTGGCCGCAGGCAGAGCAGCGTCTCGCGCCGCTCGTCGCGTCGCTGAAGCGTCCGCTGATCGAATCTCAGTTGACGTACGTGTCGACGTTCGACCGCAATCCGTCGCATTCGCTGCATCTTTTCGAGCACGTTCACGGCGAAAGCCGCGATCGTGGTCAGGCGATGGTCGATCTGCTCGACGAATATCGCGGTCTCGGGTTCGATATCCAGTCGAACGAGCTGCCCGACTACGTGCCGCTTTTTCTCGAAGTGCTCGGCGCGATCGATCGTGACCGTGCGCAGGCCTTGCTCGACGACGCCATTCATGTGCTCGACGCGATCGGCGAACGTCTCGCGCGCGATGAAAGCCCGTATGCTGCCGTCTTCGCGGTCTTGCGGGAGCTCGCCACCGTCGAGCCGCGCCCGCTCGCGCAGCCGCCCGTGAGGGACATGGACGAGATGCTCGAAACCTTCGGACCGGGGCCGGACGGCGTCGAGCCGTTGCTCGCGCCGCACATGCGGCAGGACACGCAGACCATTCGCTTTCATCCGCGCGGCGCATCGGGCGGCGCGGGTGCAGCCATCGCAAAGGACGCACGATGAACATGTTCAACTCTTTCGTGTTCGGTATCTATCCGTACATCGCCGCCAGCATCTTCCTGTTCGGCAGCCTCGTGCGCTTCGAGCGCGAGCAGTACACATGGAAAGCGGACAGCACGCAGCTCGTCGACCGCGGTAATCTCAGGCTCGGCAACATCCTGTTCCACATCGGGATTCTCGGGCTGTTCTTCGGGCATCTCGTCGGCTTGCTGACGCCGGTCGCCGTGTGGGACGCGCTCGGCATCGATCACGGCGTGAAGCAGGCGGCGGCGATGATTGCGGGCGGCGTAATGTGCACGATGTGTCTCGTGGGCCTTCTGATCCTGCTGCATCGTCGCCTGACGAGCGCGCGGCTTTCCGCCGTGACAAAAATCGGCGACCGCGTGCTGCTGCTGTGGATCCTGGTCACGCTGCTGCTCGGCTTGTCGACGATCGGCGTATCGGCCGGTCATATGGATGGTTCGATGATGGTGAACCTCATGACCTGGGCGCAACATATCGTCACGTTCCGCGCCGATGCGGCCAGTTATGTCGCAGCCGCGCCGCTGCTCTTCCGTGTACATTTGTTCATGGGCATGAGTCTCTTCGTGATCTTCCCGTTCACGCGGCTCGTGCATGTCTGGAGCGGTTTCGCTTCGCTCGGCTATCTCACGCGGGCGTGGCAGCTGGTCCGCAGCCGCTGATTCCGTTCACCGAACATGTCCTTGCCGTCGTATCGCGAACGTCTGACCACACGCATCGTCACGCTGTCGATCGTGTCACTGGTTCTCGTTCTCGCGATGGTCGGCGGGACACTCTGGCTGTCGTGGCAACTGCAGGGCGCGGGCGCGGCCATCAACGACGCGGGCAGCCTGCGCATGCGCGCCAACACGGTTGCGCTCGCGCTGATCGAGCGGCAGGACATGCCGGCATCGGCGCTGCAATCGCACATCGGGCAGATGAATGCGACAATCGACCGCTTGCGCCGGGGCGATGCCGCGCGCCCGCTCTTTCTTCCCGACGACGCCGACGTGCGCAGCCAGTTCGACAGCGTCGCCGATGCGTGGCATGCGCGGCTCGAACCGGATGCGCAAACCGGCGATCCGGACGCGGTATCGCGCTATTTGCGCGCGTTGCCAGCGTTCGTCGCGGGCGCGGACGAGTTGGTCGTACAGATCGAAAAGGACAACGCGCGCAAGACCGCCTGGCTGCGCACGTCGCAGATGGCGCTTGGCGCAATGGCGTGCATCGGCACGCTGGCGATCGTGTATCTGCTTTTCCTGTGGATTGTCGTGCCGGTGCGGCGCTTGCAGGAAGGCCTCAAGCGTATCCGGCGGCGTCAGTTCGACACGCGTTTGCAGGTCGAAACGCTCGACGAATTCGGCCATCTGACCGCGGGCTTCAACCGGATGGCCGCCGAGCTTCAGACGCTGTACAACCATCTCGAAGGCTGCGTCGAGGCGAAAACGGCCGAGCTTGCCGCGCAAAATCGCGAGCTCACGGCGCTTTATGAAATGGCCGCCTTCCTCAATCAGCCGAATGACGGCGATGCGCTGTGCCGAGGCTTTCTCGCGCGCCTCACGCGTCAGTTCGACGCGGACGGTGCGGCGGTTCGTCTCATCACCGAAGACGGCCAGGTGCGTCTCATCGGATCGGAAGGATTGCCTGCCGCGCTGCTTCAGGATGAGCGCTGCTTCGCCGCCGATGGCTGCGTATGCGACGAGCGCCCGTGTCAGCGCGTGGGCCTGACGAGCGTGGCGGCGTTCGATATCGTGTCGCAAGGGGAGAAGCTGGGCGCGTTCTCGCTGCACTTCGAGGGGGAGCACACCATTCCCGCGTCGGAGGCGCAGTTGTTGGAAACGCTCGGCGGGCATTTCGGCACGGCGCTCAAAAGCAGGCGGCTCGCAGCACTGGCGCGGCAACTCGCCGTCTCGGAGGAGCGCAATCTCGTTGCGCAAGGCTTGCATGACAGCATCGCGCAGAGTCTGAACTTTCTGAAAATGCAGGTGCATCTGCTCGATGCCGCCACGCGCGAGCACCGCATGGACGAGGTTCGCGAGATCGTGCCCTTGCTGGCGGGCGGCGTCGCCGAGAGCTACGACGACGTGCGTGAGCTGCTCATGAATTTCCGCACGAAGCTCGGCAGCGGTGAACTCAGGCGCGCGGTAGACGAATCCATCGAACGCTTTACTGTTCAGACGGGCATCGCGCCCCGACTCGATTATCGCGACGAAGGCGGCCTGCCATTGCCGCCGGATCAGCAATTGCAGGTGCTTTTCATACTGCAGGAAGCGCTCTCGAATATTCGGAAGCACGCCGAAGCGCAGCGCGTTTACGTGACGATCGTCAATGGTCGTGACTTCAGCCTCCTTGTCGAGGACGATGGTCAGGGCTACGATCCAGACGAGATGGCCGTCCTTGGCGAGACGCACGTAGGCTTTCACATCATGCGAGAGCGCGCGCAACGTCTGGGCGCCACGCTTTTGCTGACCGGAGCACCCGGAGGCGGCGCGCGTGTCGAACTCGTCTTGCCGGCCTTGGCGCGTCAGGCTGCCTGAACATGGGCGGCGCGCGTTTCACGCTGCTTCGAGTTGTGTCATGACCATTCGTATTCTGCTGATCGACGATCACGCGCTGTTTCGCTCCGGCGTGCATGCGCTTTTGCAACGGCAGCCCGATTTCGAAGTCGTCGGCGAAGCCGCCGATGGCCTCGAAGGCCTCAAGCGCGCGAAGCAATTTCGCCCGGACGTCATCCTGCTGGATCTCAACATGCCGGGGCTCTCCGGAATCGAGACCTTGAAGCTGCTCGTGCAGGACGTGCCGCAGACGGCGGTGGTCATGCTGACCGTCTCCGAGGATCTCGATGAACTGACTTTCGCCCTGCGCGAAGGCGCATGCGGCTATCTGCTGAAGAGCATCGAAGCGGACACGCTCGCGAGCGCCATTCGCAAGGCGGCGGCGGGCCATCCGGTCATCGCCGACGACATGACCGCGAAGCTCGTCACGAGCTTGCGTGCACCGAAGCCCGTGTCGGTGCCGGCTCCGGCCGCCGCGGCCGATCCACTCACGACGCGCGAGCGCGACATCATGCGCGAACTGGCGCACGGTTCGAGCAACAAGGAAATCGCACGTTCCCTGACGCTCGCGGAGAGCACGGTAAAGATCCACGTGCGCAACATCCTGCGCAAGCTCAATCTCACGAGCCGTGTGCAGGTCGCGATTTATGCGGTCGGTCACGACACGGCAAAGGCGACGGAAGCCGCGTAAGCGCCCCCGCCTCAAGCACGATCGAGCACCGAAGCGCACATCACATCAAGCAGTCCACCATGAATTCACATCAAACCGAATCGCACATGAACCCTCACGATCATCCCTTCGCGCCGCTCACGATTCGCGGGCGCAGTCTGTTGCCGATCGTGCAGGGCGGCATGGGCGTCGGCATTTCGGCGCATCGGCTTGCGGGCAGCGTGGCGCGCGAAGGCGCGGTCGGCACCATTGCGAGCATCGACTTGCGTCATCATCACGACGATCTGCTGGCGATGTGCCGCGAAGACCACACGCGCCCGACACTCGAACGCGCCAACCTGATCGCGCTCGCACGTGAAATCGCGGCCGCGCGCACGTTGTCGGAAGGGCGCGGCATGATCGCCGTCAACGTGATGAAGGCGGTGAGCGCGCATGCGGATTACGTGCGCGTCGCGTGCGAAGAAGGCGCCGATGCCATCGTGATGGGCGCGGGCTTGCCGCTCGACTTGCCCGACCTCACACAAGGTCACGATATCGCGCTGATTCCCATTCTCTCCGACAGCCGCGGCGTCACGCTCGTGCTGAAGAAATGGATGAAGAAGGGCCGCTTGCCCGACGCCATCGTGATCGAGCATCCGGCGCATGCGGGCGGCCATCTCGGCGTCAACGACGTCGCCGACATGCACAACGAGCGCTTCGGCTTCGAGCGCGTGCTGACGGAGCTCGACGCGTCGTTTGCATCGCTGGGACTGAAGCGCTCGGATGTGCCGGTGATCGTCGCGGGCGGCATCAACAGCCATGAAGCGGTGCGCACATGGCTCGCGGCAGGCGCGAATGGCGTGCAAATCGGAACGCCATTCGCCGTCACCGAAGAGGGCGACGCGCATCCGGAGTTCAAGCGCGTGCTCGTGGAGGCGACGCCGGACGACATCGTCGAATTCATCAGCGTGACGGGCCTGCCCGCGCGCGCTGTCAAGACGCCGTGGCTCATGCGCTATCTGCGCAACGAAGACCGCATTCGCACGAAGATCGGCGCGCGCAAGCAGACGTGTCCGTCGGCGCTCGAATGCCTGAGCGCGTGCGGCTTGCGCGATGGCATCGAGAAATTCGGACACTTCTGCATCGACACGCGGCTGGCCGCGGCTTTGCGCGGCGATGTCGGCAACGGTCTGTTTTTCCGCGGGCGCGAGAAGCTGCCGTTCGGCGCGGCGATCCGCAGCGTGCGCGATCTGATCGAGTTGCTGTTGACGGGCGCGACGAAAGCCGTGCCGTCGGGTTGTTGAAGAAACCGAAACAGCCTGCTTCGCGGGGAGCGTCGTCCGATAGTCGGGTTCCTATTGGCGCGAGCGGGCGTCCGCTCTAGTCTTGATGTCGATGTCCCGCACACCGCAGTCGAAGGAGGATCACACGATGTCCAAGCGTTTTCCGCTGAACCCGAAGCATCCCGAACGCAATTGCTGGGGCTGCGACCACTACTGCTCGACGGACGCCATGCGCTGCGGCAACGGTTCGAGTCGCACGCAGCATCCCGCCGAACTGCTCGGCGAAGACTGGTACGAACAAGGCGACTGGAATCTCGATATCGCCGAAAATGCGAAGTCGGTTGAGCCCGGCGCCGTCAAGTCGCATTGAGCGATGCAATCAGCGGACGACATCGGCGATTGTCACGTCGATGACGCCCGCGTCTTTCGATGACACCGCGCCGCTCGATCCCGTCAGATCGCCCGCCGCGGGTCGTGCCTGTCCCGACGACGACACGCGCGCATCGACGCTGATGCGGGAAAAATCGGAGAGACGGCGGTTCGGCGTCATCGACATGGAATCGTCGAGGCGCACCGTCGCGGGCAACTGGCTCACGCTCAGGCGCTGCACGGCGAGCGGCATGCGCGATCCGTCGTCCGCGAGCGCGTAGACGAAGACCGTATCCGTCGGGCGAACGCGCTGTTCCAGCTCCGGACTCAGGCGCACACGGACTTCGATCGAAGCCGCCTTCGCCTTCGAACCATCACTTCCCTTTGCGGCGAGCGCACGCGTCTCGTCGATATTCTTTTGCGCCTGCTGCGCGATCTGCGGCGCGAGATCCGGCGCCTTGCCCAACCGCTCCCAGAAATGAATGGCGCGCGCGTAATCGCGACGGTCGAATGCCGCCGATGCCGCCAGCGCGAGCGCCTTCGGCTGATCCGCGTCGATCGCAAGCGCCGAGTCGATGACCTTCAGCGCCGCATCGTTGAAATCGCCACCGTTTGCGCTTGCCAGGGCATCGGCGTAATCGGCGAGCAGTTCGGCATCGCGCGGATTCAGCGCGATAGCGCGGCGGTACGCCTCCGCAGCATCGCTCGGGCGCTGGAGCGCCATATAGGAGCGCGCGAGCATCGCCCAGCCGGGTGCGTCGTCCGGATCGGCGCGCAGCCGGGCGACGAGGCGGCTGACCGCGGCTTCCATCGAGGCGGGTGCGTCGGCATGTCGATCCGGCGATGCGAGCGGCGCAGTCTGCATCGCGAGCGCGACCGGATCGCCGATGCGCATGTACAGCGTCAGCGCCGACGCCGGAATCAGCGCGATCATCAGTCCGGCCAACGCCGCGTGCGCTTGTCCGGGCCCGCGCGCGGACGTGCGCAAAAGCGGCGGCAAGACGCACGCGAGCGCGCCGAGCAACATTGCGGCAATGATCAGCCAGAACGCGATCATCGGTTCATGCTCCGTCGTTGCCGGGCGCGGCGGATATGCAGCGCCATCGCGAGCGCGCCCGCCGCGAGTACGGCGAACGGCCCGAACCACAACGCCCACGTCGCCGGCTTCACCGGCGGCCGATACAGCACGAAGTCGCCATAGCGGCGCACCATGTAGGTCTGAATCTGTTCGTCGCTCGCGCCTTGCCCGACCTGCTCGCGAATGCGCGTGCGCAGATCGGCGGCGAGATTCGCGTTCGAATCGGCGAGACTCTGGTTCTGGCACACCACGCAGCGAAAACGCTCCGCGAGTTGGCGCGCGCGTTCGTCTTCGGGCGATTCCTGAGCGTGGGCACAAGCCATGCACGCAAGAAGAATCAACGCGTAGCGGCTAGTCACGCATCGTCTCCTTTTGCAGCTTGCCGACGAGCGGCAGGATCACGCGTTCCAGCGACGCGCGCGTGAGCGGCCCGGCCTGCCGATATCGCACCACGCCGGCGCGATCGATCACGAAGGTTTCCGGCACGCCGTACACGCCATAGTCGATGCCCGTGCGCCCGTCGCGATCGACGAACGATGCGACGTACGGATTGCCCGCCGTCTCCAGCCATTGCAGCGCGGGTTCGCGCTCGTCCTCGTAGTTCAGGCCGTACACGGGCACCGCGCCGCTCGCCGCGAAGTTCATCAGCACGGGATGCTCGTCGCGGCACGCTTCGCACCACGACGCCCAGACGTTCAGGATCCACACCTGGCCGCGCAGCGCGTCGGAGGACATCGTCTGGTTCGCGGCATCGAGACGCGGCAGATCGAACGCGGGCGCGGGTTTGCCGATGAGCGCCGAAGGCAATCGGCGCGGATCGTGCCGCAATCCCGCCGCGAGCACCGCGACCAGCACCCCGAAGACGACGAGCGGGACGAGCGGAATGAGGAAGCGCTTCATCGTCCGGTCTCCGCGATGGGTTCTTGAACGACCGTCGTCACCCGCGGCTGCGTCGCCCGGAAACGCGCGTAACGCCGATCCGCCGCGGCGAGCAGGCCGCCCAGCGCCATCAGGATGCAGCCGCCCCAGATCCAGCGCACGAACGGCTTGATCTGGATGCGCACGGTCCACGCGTTCCCGCCCGCCGGCTGATCCAGCGCGACGTAGAGATCGCGCAGCACGCCGCGATCGATGGCGGCTTCCGTCGTCGGCATGTTCGAGACGAGGAATTCGCGTTTTTCGGGATAGAGCGTCGAGATCGGCCGGCCGTCGCGCGTCACGGTGATCGTCGCCCGTGTCGCGCGATAGTTCGGGCCGTCGATCGCGCGCACGCCGTCGAGACGAAAGCGATAGCCGCCCGCATCGACGCTGCCGCCTGGCACGAGGCGCGCATCGCGTTCGACGGGAAAGCCTTTCACCATCGTCACGCCGACGATGAACACGCCGATGCCCGCATGCGCGAGCCACATGCCGATAGTCGCGAGCCGCACGCGCTGCCTGCCTCTGACGACGCGCTCGATCACGCTCGTCGCGATCGTCGTGAAGGTCCACGCGGCGAGCAGAAAGCCGAGACTCACGAGCGGGCGCGACACGCCGGGCAGGAACGCCGTGCCGACGCTCACGAGCGCGGCCCAGCGCAGTCGCACCGCGATGTCCGGCAGACGCGCGGCTTTCCAGCGCGCGAGCGGCCCGACGCCCATCAGGAAGATGGCGGGCGTCATCAGCGGGACGAACACGCTGTCGAAGTACGGTGCGCCGACGGAAATCTTGTCGAGATTGAGCGCGTCGAGCTGCCATCGGGTAGAGCGTGCCGAGCATCACCGACGCCGCGGCGACGAGCATCAGCAGATTGTTCGACAGGAGCAGCGCCTCGCGCGATACCGGCTCGAATCCCACGGCCGATGCCGCACGCGGCGCGCGCCACGCGAAGAGCGCGAGCCCGCCGCCCGAGAACAGCGCGAGCAGCGCGAGAATGAAGACGCCGCGCGCCGGATCGGACGCGAATCCATGCACCGACGTTACGACGCCCGAGCGCACGAGAAACGTGCCGAGCAGCGAAAGCGAAAACGCGCAGATCGCGAGCAGCGCGCTCCACGCGCGGAAGGCGCCGCGCTTGGCGGTGGCGGCGAGCGAATGGATCAGCGCCGTGCCGACGAGCCACGGCATGAACGACGCGTTCTCGACCGGGTCCCAGAACCACCATCCACCCCAGCCGAGCTCGTAGTACGCCCACGCGCTGCCGAGCATGATGCCGAGCGTCAGGAACATCCAAGCGGCGAGCGTCCATGCACGCGATGCGCGCGCCCACGCGGCATCGAGCTTGCCTTCGAGCAGCGCGGCGATGGCGAACGCGAACGCTACCGAAAAGCCGACATAGCCCATATACAGCAGCGGCGGATGAATCACCATGCCGGGATCTTGCAGCAGCGGATTGAGATCGCGGCCGTTCATCGCGGGCGGCATGATGCGCGTGAACGGATTCGATGTCAGCAGCATGAAGAGCAGAAAGCCCGCGTCGATCCAGCTCATCACGCCGAGCACGCGCGCGGCGAAGGGCAGCGGCAGGCGCCGCGCGAATGCGGCGATGGCGATCATCCACAAGGTCAGCAGCAGCCCCCAGAGCAGCAGCGAACCTTCGTGGCCGCCCCAGACGGCGGTGAAGCGATAGATCGACGGCAGCGCCGAATTCGAATTGCCGACGACGTAGATGACGGAGAAATCGTCGCCGAGAAACGACGCCGCGAGACACGCGAACGCAATCGCGACGAAGACGAACTGCCCGCACGCGGCGGGCGCGGCGACGCGCATCCATCGCTCGATGGAAAGACGCGCGCCGAGCATCGGTACAACGCCGGCGACGAGCGCGAGCAGCATCGCGAGAATCAGCGCGAAGTGGCCGAGCTCGGGAATCATCGGCGCGTTCCTGTGCTCGTCTCTGTCGATGCGCGCACCTCGCGCAGCGCCCGTTCGAGCTGCGGCGGCGTGTACTTTTCGTCGTGCTTCGCGAGGACTTCGTCGGCGTGGAAGCGTCCGTCGCCGTCGAGCGCGCCTTGCGCGACGACGCCGCTGCCTTCGCGAAACAGATCGGGCAGCGATCCGCTGTAGGTAACGGGAGTGGATGCGCGTCCATCGGTGACGACGAACGTGACGGTGCACCCGTCCGCATCCCGCACGAGCGAGCCGCGTTCGACGAGACCGCCGAGCCGGAAGCGCTGCGTGCGCGTCTCTTCGTGCGACGCGATCTGGCTCGGGCTCACGAAGAACATCACGTTGGCGCGGAACGCATTGAGCACGAACGCGCACGCGAGCCCCGCGCTCGCGACACCCAGCGCGATGAATCCGAGCCTGCGATGGCGCGCCTTCATCGGCGCAACTCCGGTTCGCGCAGTGCGCGGCGCACGAGCCACGCTTCCACGCCCATCAGCGAAAACGTGATCGCAAGCGCGGCACACAAAATCGGATTGTCGGTGAGCATCGTCAGGATGTTCATGCGGTGCGTTCCTCGATTCGCGACGGGCGTTCGTCCGTCGACACGCGTTGCGCCGCGCGCATGATGACGCGCACGCGGGCGAGCGCAATGGCGATCGCGTACGACCAGAAGCCGGCCGTCATCACGACGATGCCGCATGCCATCGACGTCGTCATCGACACGCCGCTGCCGAAACCCAGCGACGGCCCCTGATGCAACGTGTACCACCACTGCACGGAAAAATAGATGATCGGGATATTCACGACGCCGATCAGCGCGAGCACCGAACACGCACGATCGGCGCGGCGCGTCCCGTCGATCGCGGCGTGCAGCGCAAGAAAGCCGACATACAGGAAGAACAGGATCAGCTCTGAGGTCAGGCGCGCGTCCCACACCCACCACGTGCCCCACGTCGGCTTGCCCCACAGCGCGCCGGAAATGAGCGCGATGCCCGTGAAGAGTGCGCCGGTCGGGGCGAGCGCGCGCGCCATCATCGCGGAGAGGCGGGCGTTCGTCGCGAGATGCAGCGCGCAGTAAGCGGCCATCACGAGGTAGATGAACATCGACATCCACGCGGCGGGCACGTGCACGAACATGATGCGGTAGATGTCGCGTTGCAGCGCATCGGCGGGCGCGACGGCGAGCCCGACGACGAGCCCGGCTGCGATGAACACCACCGACGCGAACGCGAACCACGGCGTCGCGCGCGCGGCGAAGCGTTCGAAGCGGTGCGGCGAGGCGTAGCGGAACCAGTTCATAGGCGCTATTCCATCGAGATGCGCAAGGCCGCTGCGCTGGCCCAAGGGCACAGCCAGAGCGCGACGCACAGCGCCGCCGCGAGCAGCGAGAAATTCGCGCTGGACCATGCGGCGCTCGCGGCGGGATCGGCCGCGCCGACGCCGAACACGAGCACCGGCACATAGAGCGGCAGGATCAGCAGCGCGAGCACGACGCTGCCGCCGCGCACGCCGAGCGTGAGCGCGGCGCCCATCGAGCCGATCAGCGACAGCAGCGGCGTGCCGATCAGAAGCGACGCCATCAGCATGACGATGGTGCGCGCATCGAGCCCATATTCCAGCGCCACGACCGGCGCGATCACGACGAGCGCGAGACCCGTCGTCAGCCAGTGCGCGGCGATCTTGCCGAGCACGATGCCCGCGAGCGGCTGCGGCGAAAGCAGCATCTGTTCGAGCGCGCCGCTCGCGAAGTCGTTGCTGAAGAGCTGGCCCGCCGAAAGCAGCGCCGCGAACAGGGCGGTGACCCACAGCACGCCCGGCGCGATCGCGTGCAGCAGCTTCGGATCGGGACCGATGCCGAGCGGAAACAGGCTCGACGCGAGCACGAAAAACAGCAGCACGGACAACGTCACCGTGCGCGAGCGCCAGTTGAGGATCAGTTCGCGGCGGATCACCTGAAGCGCGATCATGCCGCGCTCCGTTCGAGATGCAGATGCCGTGTGCGCTTTGCATCGACGCTGAGCGGCCGATGCGTCGTCGCGACGAGCATGCCGCCTGCGCGCAGATGATCGTCGATGCACGCGGCGAACCAGAGCGCGCCGGCATCGTCGATGGCTTCGGTGGGTTCGTCGAGCAGCCAGAGCGGTTTGCCCGCGAGCACGAGGCGCGCGAGCGCTACACGCCTTCGCTGCCCTTGCGACAGTCGATTCAGGCGCGTTCGCATGAGCGGCAGCACACCGGCGCCGTCGAGGACGTTGCGCTCATCGACATGCGCCACACCAGCGCCGAGCAACGCGGCGAAGCGAAGATTCTCCGCGACCGTCAGTTCGCCGTTGAAGCCATCTGCATGACCGAGCCACGCGAGCTCGCGCCGAAAGCGCACGGGATCGTCGCGCACATTCGCGCCGCGCCACGACACGCTGCCCGCGGCGGGCGGTAACAAGCCCGCGAGCGCGGCGATCAGCGAACTCTTGCCGCTGCCGTTCGCGCCGTGGATGAGCAGCGCCGCGCCGCCATCGACGCACAGATCCACGCCGGCCACGATGGTGCGGCTGCCGCGCATGACGTCGAGTTGCCGGGCGCTGAGCATCGGGTTCGTCTCCTCTGACGTGATCTACTTCCTCTTGCTGCCCTCCTTCTCCTCGGCCTTCACCATGTTCGGCAATTCATGCGCGATACCCTTGTGGCAGTCGATGCACGTCTTCTCGCCCGTCTCCACAAAACGCTGATGCGCTTCCTGCGCGCGTGGGCTCTGGCGCGTGAAATCCATGTACTCGAACGAATGGCAGTTGCGGCATTCGAGTGAATCGTTCGCCTTGAAGCGCGCCCATTCGTGCTCGGCCAGTTCGAGCCGCTTGTCGAGAAATTTCTCGCGCGTGTTCACGACGCCGAAGATCTTCGCCCACACTTCCTTCGACGCCTGCATCTTGCGCGCGATCTTGTCCGTCCACTGATGCGGGACGTGGCAGTCCGAGCACTTCGCGTGGAAGCCCGAGCGATTGCTGAAGTGGATCGTGTTCTTCAGTTCGGCAAACGTGTTGTCGCGCATCTCGTGGCAGCCGGTGCAGAAGACTTCGGTATTGGTGAGTTCCATCGCCGTGTTGAAGGCGCCCCAGAAGATCACGCCCGCGACGAAGCCGCCCAGCGTCAGAAAGCCGAGGCTGTAATACAGGCTCGGCCTTCGGATGGTGATCCAGTAGCGCTTGATCAGTTCGCGCATGATTCTTTATTTTCTTTGTGGGTTCTTGGACGCCGGCTGCTTGATATCTTCGACGGCGACGAACGAATTACCGATCAGCAGCTTCGTATCCGCTTGCGGGACGTGACACTGCGTGCAGAAATAGCGGCGCGGCGACAGATGCCCGGACACCAGGCCGTCGCGATCGATGTAATGCGACACCGCGACCGGCACCGCGCCGCTCTCCTCGGCGCGGCTGCGCGCGTGACACGCGAGACAGCGGTTCGCGTTCTTGTCGAGCTGATAGTTGTCGATCTTGTGCGGGATCGTCGGCGGCTGCTGTGCGTAGTTGAGGCCGCGAATCACATCCTTGTTTTCGGTCGGCGCGATGAGCGGCGCCTTCGGCTCCTCGTTGAGCGGCGTCGTGCCGCGCAGCGAATCATGAAACTGCATGGGCGGGACCGTGGGCTGCGCAATCGCAAGCGCGGCCAGCGCGACCAGCGATGCAATGACGGCGGCGAAGAACGTGCGCATGGCGTGCTCCTAGACCCTGACGATCTTGACCGCGCACTTCTTGAAGTCGGTCTGGAACGAGATCGGATCGGTGGCGTCGAGCGTCACTTTGTTGATGAGCTGGCTCGAATCGAACCACGGTACGAACACGAGCCCGCGCGGCGGTTTGTCACGGCCGCGCGTCTCGATGCGCGTGCGCATTTCGCCGCGCCGCGAGATCACGCGCACTTCGACGCCACGCCGGATGCCGAGCGCCTTCGCGTCGTCGGGATGCATGAAGCACACCGCATTCGGAAACGCGCGATAGAGCTCGGGCACGCGCCGAGTCATCGATCCGGAATGCCAGTGTTCGAGCACGCGTCCGGTCGCGAGCCAGAACGGATATTCCTTGTCCGGCGATTCGGCGGGCGGCTCGTAAGGCAGCGCCCAGATCACCGCGCGGCCGTCCGGGTTGCCGTAGAACTGCCAGCCGGTGCCGGCTTTCACGTAAGGATCGGAGCCTTCCTTGTAGCGCCGCAGCGTCTCCTTGCCGTTCACCACCGGCCAGCGCAGCCCGCGCGCCTTGTGATAGTCGTCGAACGGCGCGAGATCGTGGCCGTGTCCGCGGCCGAAGCTCGCGTATTCCTCGAACAGACCCTTCTGGATATAGAAGCCGAACGCCTTGGCTTCGTCGTTGCGATACTTCGCGTCTTCCTGCGACGCCGGGAATTTGTCGACCTGCCCGTTGCGATACAGCACGTCGTAGAGCGTCTTGCCCTTGTATTCCGGCTTCTTCGCGATGAGCTCGGCGGGCCACACTTCCTCGACCTTGAAACGCTTCGAAAACTCGACGATCTGCCACAGGTCCGAACGCGCATCGCCGGGCGCGCTGACGAGTTGATGCCAGAACTGCGTGCGGCGCTCGGCGTTGCCATACGCGCCTTCCTTCTCGACCCACATCGCCGACGGCAGGATCATGTCGGCGGCCACCGCCGTGACGGTCGGATACACATCCGACACGACGACGAAATTCGTGTCCTTCCGATAACCCGGCAGCCCTTCGTTGTTGATGTTCACGCCGGCCTGCATGTTGTTGTTGACCATCACCCAGTAAGCGTTGAGCTTGCCGTCGTGCAGCATGCGGTTTTGCAGCACGGCGTGAAAGCCCGGTTTGTCGGGAATCGTGCCCTCCGGCAGCTTCCAGATGTGCTCCGCTTCCTCGCGATGCTTCGGGTTGGTCACGACCATGTCGGCGGGCAGGCGATGCGAGAACGTGCCGACTTCGCGCGCCGTGCCGCACGCGGAGGGCTGTCCGGTCAGCGAGAACGGGCTGTTGCCCGGCGTCGCGATCTTGCCCGTCAGCAGGTGCAGGTTGTAGACCATGTTGTTGGCCCACGTGCCGCGCGTGTGCTGATTAAAGCCCATCGTCCAGAAGGACACAACTCTCGTCTTCGGGTCCGCGTACAGCTCCGCGAGCTGATCGAGCTTGTTCTTCGGTACGCCGGACAGCTTCGTGACATAGGCCGCGTCGTAGCGCGAGACCAGCTTCGCGTAATCGTCGAAGGTGCACGGCTGCGAGCCGTTCGGATCGTTCGCGTTCTTCGCCGCTTTCTGCAGCGGATGATCGGGCCGCAGCCCGTAACCGATATCCGTATTGCCCTTCTTGAAGACGGTGTGCTTATCGACGAAATCCTTGTTCACCTTGCCGTTCTTGATGATGTAGTTCGCGATGTAATTCATGATCGCGAGATCGGACTGCGGCGTGAAAATGATGGTTTCGTCGGCGAGATCGAACGAGCGATGCTCGAACGTCGACAGCGTGACGACGCGTACGTTCGGGTCCGACAGCCGCCGCCCCGTCACCCGTGTCCACAACACCGGATGCATCTCCGCCATGTTCGAGCCCCAGAGCACGAAGGCATCGGTTTCCTCGATGTCGTCGTAGCAGCCCATCGGCTCGTCCATGCCGAAGGTGCGCATGAAGCCGGTCACGGCGGAGGCCATGCAGTGCCGCGCGTTCGGATCGAGATTGTTGCTGCGAAAGCCCGCCTTCATCAGCTTGACGCCGGCATAGCCTTCCCAGACGGTCCATTGCCCCGAGCCGAACATGCCGATGGCGGTCGGCCCTTTCTCCTTCAGCACGCGCTTGAACTGCTCGGCCATCACGTTGAAAGCGGTATCCCACGATACGGGCGCGAACTCGCCGTTCTTGTCGAACTTGCCGCCTTTCATGCGCATGAGCGGCGTGGTCAGGCGGTCCTGGCCATACATGATCTTCGAGAGGAAATAGCCCTTCACGCAGTTGAGCCCGCGATTGACTTCCGCCTGCGGGTCCGCCTGCGTCGCGACGACGCGATTGGCCTTCACGCCGACGACCACGCCGCATCCCGTGCCGCAGAAGCGGCAGGGCGCTTTCGACCAGGCGATGTCTTCGCTTTGCGCAATGGCTTCCATGCCGGGCAGCGTGATGCCCGCGGATGCGGCCGCTGTCGTTGCGGCCGTCTGCTTAATGAACGCGCGACGAGTCAGTTTCATCGGCGATGTCCTCGCTGAGCGAATCGGCGTGATCGTGATGCTGATAGACGAGCGCGGTAGTCACGACATCCGGTATCGCCTGCACTGCGTGCAATTGCTCGGCAACGTAGGATGAGCGTTCCGCTTCGAGCGTGAGGACGATCTTGCCGTCGGCGCTCGTGCCGTGCACCTGAGCGCCCGGCAATTCGGCGAGTGCGAGCATGACTTGCTGCAGCGCTTCTATACGGGCGTATACAACGACACCAGCTATGTGAAATTCGCAGGACGTGTCCGTCTTGTCGTCGTGGCGGTCGTTGGTATCGACGGGCATGTGCTCCATTTAGTTCAAGTAGTCGCGACGCTCGTTAATGATGTGGCGGGCCGCCAATCAACATCTGGTAAAACCAGACCGCGAATCCGTAAGCGGCAATGATCATGACCGTGAGCACAGGAACCATCACGACGGTCAGAAACAAAAAGCTGCGCAACTCTTCGGATTTGCGTATTTCGTCTTTTTCATCCATTTGGTGCGGCAGATCTCGGGTTGGCATTGTGGGTTGGCCAGCACGAAAGACGATTCCATTGTTGGTAGATGGAATGCTTCTTTTCAAGTTGAAAATGGCGATGCCGCAGTGCGGCGCATGTAATGGTCGATTGACTACATCGAATCAGGACACGGCAAGAGACGCGCATCGTTTCAGGTTTCGAAACGAATGGCGCTTGCGTGAATGTCGTGCGCAATGCTGCATTTCGTATGTTGGACAGCGCTTTCGCCGTGTTCCGAAGCTTGTCTGCGACACGCGTATTTAGAATGCGGGCAACTTCACTATCACGCCCCTTTCTCATGCCGACCAAACTCGAATTCGCAACGCCCGAAGGACGTATCTCGCTTTCGATCGACGACGCCCAGTTCATGGCTTACGACGCAGGCGAACTCGCGCTGCGCTCGATGCGCGATTTCGTCGAGCGCATGCGGTCGATGGGCCTTGGTGGACTCGCCGAAAGCTATGCGCGTCTGCAGGCGCAAAATGCCGTTTCGCTGATGGAGCTGCGTGAAGCGCGCGAAGACGCCGAGGCGTTACTGACGCGCAAGGAAGAGTGCGACGTGATCGCGGACCGGCTCATGCCCCGGCTCGAAGCGCTGCGTGAGACCGTGACGCAAACACAAACCCAGATGCGTGAGAGCGTCGAGCGGCTGGCGGCGCTTTCGGCCGCGTGTGACTGCGCGTTGCATCAGGTGCCGGGTTATCGGCCACCGTCGCGGTCATCGATCATCCGATAAAAGATTCGGTATCCGTATCAAATGAACGCTTCATGCTGAAACGTGTTCATGCCGAAGCGTTGCTGAATATAATCTTCCAGCACGAGACGCAGATCCGCTTCGCGCGGCCGCGTGCCCCAGCGGCTGTTGCCCGCTACCGACGCCACCGTGAACCACGAATGCGGCGGAAACAGTTCGACGCGCGGCAAGCCGCGTTCGAAGATCCTGAGTCGGCCCGTATCGATATGGAATTGGGCGCAAACCGCGCCGCCCGGCGTGTCGATGCTCACCGTGATTGCCTTCGCCTTCATGGTCTGACTTTCTCCAGGTGCCAATCGAATGAATCGTAAGCAGGCGCCGGGCGCGCGAACCGCCCGGCGCCGCGCGAAAAGATTCGTCGTCTCCGCGCGCATGACAAGCATAAGAGCGCGCCGACCGTCGAACAATCCCGCTTAAGCGGGGAGCCAGACGAAGGGCGCACGATTGTCAAATTCTCTGGCAGAGCGTTACACACGCTGTCGCTTCGGCAAGAATCGCCGCGAAGACATACAGTAGTGACGTTGCCGACATAGTGACCGCTCGCCGAGGTATCGGCGCGATCGGCAAATCACTCGCAACGCGTTGGTTGATGACAGTGAATAAGCGTTCGCTGTCGCACACAAATAAACCATCTTGCATGTCCCATCAAGCGCGTTTCTCCTTCTGGAGCAAGCGCTAATCCTGTTCACACGATTCGAATCAAAGAGGGAAGCAAACCATGCTGAAAGCGTATTCCTATGCAGCGTCCGCAGCCGACAAGCCGCTCGGTCCGCTCGAAATCCAGCGCCGCGATGTCGGTCCGAACGATGTGCGCATCGACATTCTGTTCTGCGGCGTGTGTCACTCCGACCTGCATATGGCCCGGAACGAATGGGGCGCCTCGAACTATCCGGTCGTGCCGGGGCACGAAATCGTCGGGCGCGTCGTCGAAGTCGGCACGGACGTGACGAAGTTCAAGGCGGGCGATCTCGCGGGCGTCGGCTGCATGGTCGATTCATGCCGCGTCTGCGCTGCCTGCAAGGAAGGACTCGAGCAGTTCTGCGACGGCCCCGAAAGCTTCACGCAAACCTACAACTCGCCGGACAAAAAGTCGGGCGGTTTCACGGCAGGCGGCTATTCGACGGCGATCGTCGTCGACGAGGCGTTCACACTGCGCATCCCCGAGAATCTCGAACTCGCGGCGGTCGCGCCTTTGCTGTGCGCGGGCATCACGACGTATTCGCCGCTGCGTCACTGGAACGTGCAGAAAGGGCACAAGGTCGGTGTCGTGGGTCTCGGCGGGCTCGGGCACATGGGCGTGAAGATCGCCGCCGCGATGGGCGCGCATGTCGTGCTCTTCACGACGTCGCCGGGCAAGATCGACGACGCGAAGCGCCTCGGCGCGCATGAAGTCGTGATCTCGAAGGATGCGGCTCAGATGGCGGCACACGCCAACAGTTTCGATTTCATTCTGAACACGGTGGCCGCATCGCACGATCTGGATCAGTTCATGGCGCTGCTCAAACGTGACGGCACGATGACGCTCGTCGGCGCGCCGGAGCATCCGCATCCGTCGCCCTCGGTGATGAACATGATCTTCAAGCGCCGCTCGCTCGCGGGATCGCTCATCGGCGGGATCGCGGAGACGCAGGAAATGCTGGATTTCTGCGGCAAGCACGGCATCACGTCCGATATCGAAATGATCCGCGCGGACGAAATCAACAAGGCCTACGAGCGCATGTTGAAGAGCGACGTGAAGTATCGCTTCGTGATCGATATGGCGTCGATGGCGAAGTAAGCGCGCTTTTAGCGGGGCGCTTTCATCGCGGCGCGCATGCACTCCACGAAGCGCTCCGTCACCGCGGGCAGCGTCCTGCCTTTCTTCTTCACGATCGCGATCGGCCGCACGAACGCCGGATGGTCGATCGCCTTCGCCACGAGCCCCGGCTCGGCGCGCACTTCACGCGCGGTCTCTGGCAGGATCGTCACGCCCAGGCCGCCGCGCACCATCGCGACGGCGGTCATCATGTAGGTCGGCTCGCACGTAATATCGAGCGCGTCGCGCGTTTCGGCGAGCGCTGCATCGACGACCGCGCGCACGCTCGTGCCCGGCGCGGTCAGCACGAGCGGCGAGCGCGCGAGATCGCCCGGCGTCACGCGCCGCTTCTTCGCCAGCGCATGTTCGCGCGGGCACACCACGACGAGCCGGTCCACGCCCGCGTGCAGCACCTCCAGCGCCGGATCGGCAAGCTCGCCGCCCGTGAGGCCGATATCCGCTTCCTCGTTGCGCACGAGCGCATTCACGGTGCTCGCCACGACGTCGCGAATCTGGAATGCGACGCGCGGCACTTCACGCTTCATCCCGATGATGAGTTCGGGCAACACGCTCGCCGCAAACGTGGGCAGGCACGCGATGCGGATCGTGCCGCTTTCGCCTTCGCCCAGCGCGCGCGCATCGCGCAGCACGTTCTCCATATCGCGCAACGATTTGCGCAGGAGCGGCAGCAATTCGCGGCCCGTCGGCGTCAGCGCGACATTGCGGCTGTTGCGATCAAAGAGGCGCGCGCCGACCGCTTCTTCCAGTCGTCGAATTTGCACCGTCAGTGCGGGCTGCGACAGATGCAGCCTCTCGGCTGCGCGCGTGAAGCTGCCCGCCTCGGCCACGGCGACGAGCGCGCGGATATCGCGAAGATTCAGATCCATTATGGATTGTGATAGCTGCGATCAAATCATTTCAATTGTGTTATCGCCGCTTCGAACTTACTCTCGACTCCATCAAAAAACAAGATTCGGAGACAGACTCATGCTGCCGTTGCTCGGCCTCTTCACCATCGTCGTCCTGCTCGGGGCGATTCTTTCGAAACGCATGTCGCCGCTCGTCGCGCTCATCATCGTGCCGATCGCGGCGTCGCTGATCGGCGGCTTCGGCCTGCAAACGAGCAAGTTCGTCATCGACGGGCTGAAAAGTCTTGCGCCCGTCGTCGGCATGTTCGTGTTCGCGATTCTCTATTTCGGCACGATCACGGATGCGGGCACGCTCGATCCGATCATTGACCGCATCCTGCGCGCGGTCGGCACGAAACCGACGCGCATCGTGATGGGCACGACGCTGCTCGCGCTGCTGATCCATCTCGACGGCTCCGGCGCCGTGTGCTTTCTCGTGACGATTCCCGCGATGCTGCCGCTCTACGAACGTCTGAACATGGACAAGCGCGTGCTCGCCGCTGCCGTGTCGATGGCGGCGGGCATCAACTTCCTGCCGTGGACAGGGCCGATGATCCGCGCGTCGGCGTCGCTGCATCTGCCGATTTCATCGCTCTTCAATCCGCTGATTCCAGTGCAGGCGATCGGCCTCGCGTTCGTGTTCGGCATGGCGTGGTGGCTCGGCCGACGCGAGGAAAAGCGTCTCGGCTATTCGAGCGCGAACGGTTCGATTCCGATGCCCGAACGCAAGCTCACGCCGGAGGAAGAAGCGCTGCGCCGCCCGAAGAACTTCTGGTTCAACATCGTGCTGACGATCGTCGTGCTCGGCACGATGGTCGTGATGGGCGAGAAGATTCCGCCCGCGATCATGTTCATGGTCGGCCTGTGCATCGCGTTGATGGTCAATTACCCGAACGTCGACATGCAGAGAAAGCGCATCGATGCCCACGCGCGCGCCGCGCTGATGATGGCGGGCATTCTGCTCGCGGCGGGCGTGTTCACCGGCGTCATGCAGGGCAGCGGCATGTTGAAGGCGATCGCGCAGGCGGCCGTGGGCTTCGTGCCGCCTGCGATGGCCGGCCATATTCCGGTCGTGCTCGGCCTTGTTTCGATGCCGCTGTCGATGCTCTTCGATCCCGATTCGTTCTACTTCGGCGTGCTGCCCGTGATCGCCGAAGTGGCGTCGCAACTCGGCGTGGCGCCGGTGCATGTCGGCCAGGCCGCGCTGCTCGGACAGATGACGACCGGCTTTCCCGTGAGCCCGCTCACGCCCGCGACGTTTCTCGTCGTCGGACTGTGCGGCATCGATCTCGCGGATCATCAGAAGTTCACGTTCCCGCTGCTGTTCGGCGCGTCGATCGTCATGACGATTGCGTGCGTCGTGCTGGGCGTGTTCCCGCTGTAAAGGAAAAAGCATGAAAGACATCATCAGAATCGGCGCGGGCGCGGGCTATTCCGGCGATCGCATCGAGCCGGCCGTCGAACTCGCGGAACACGGCGCGCTCGACTATCTCGTGTTCGAATGCCTTGCCGAACGCACGATCGCCATCGCGCAGCAGTCGCGCCGCAACGATCCGGATGGCGGCTACGATCCGCTGCTCGAAGCGCGCATGCGCGCGGTCTTGCCCGTCGCGGCGAAGAACGGCGTGCGAATCATCTCGAACATGGGCGCGGCCAATCCGCATGCGGCGGCGCGTAAGACGGCGCGGATCGCACGCGAGCTCGGTCTCGACGGACTGAAGATCGCCGCGGTCACCGGCGACGATGTGCTCGACGTCGTCCTGCGTTCGCCACTGCGTTTCGAGGAATCCGGCGACGAAGTGAGCGCGTATGCGGACCGCATCGTATCGGCGAATGCGTATCTCGGCGCGGCGCCGATCGTCGGCGCGCTCGCGGCGGGCGCGGATATCGTGCTGACGGGGCGCGTCGCGGACCCGTCGTTGTTCACGGCGCCGCTTATCCACGAATTCGGCTGGAAGATGGACGACTGGAACACGCTCGGGCAGGCGACCGTCGTCGGGCATTTGCTCGAATGCGCGGGACAGGTGACGGGCGGTTACTTCGCCGATCCCGGCTACAAGGATGTGAGCAATCTCGCGCGGCTCGGCTTTCCGGTCGGCGAGGTGAGCGCGGACGGCTCGATCATCGTGACGAAGGTGCCGCATGCGGGCGGCGCGGTGACCGAGGCGACCTGCAAGGAGCAACTGCTCTACGAGATTCACGATCCGGCGCGCTACTTCCAGCCGGACGTCGTCGCGGATTTCACGCAGGTGCGCGTGATGCAGGAAGCGCCAGACCGCGTGCGCGTGTCGGGCGGACGCGGCAACGTCCGCACCGGTACGCTGAAAGTCTCCGTCGCCTATGTCGATGGCTATATCGGCGAAGGCCAGATTTCCTACGGCGGACCGGGCGCGGTGGCCCGCGCGCGGCTCGCGCTCGATATCGTGCGCGAACGTCTCGCGCTCACGGGCGTCGATACGAGCGAACTGCGCTTCGATCTGATCGGCGTGAACGCCCTTTATGGCGATGCGCTCGCCTCTCGCAACGACGATCCCTGTGAAGTCCGCGTGCGCGTGGCGGGGCGGACGGCGAGCGCGAAGGAAGCGGCGCGCGTCGGTAACGAAGTCGAGACGCTGTATACCAACGGCCCGGCGGGCGGCGGCGGCGTGACCAAGACGACGCGCGAAGTCATCGCCGTGCAATCCGTGCTGCTCGCGCGCGAGCATGTGAACCCCGTTTTCGAATTCGTGGAGATCGACGATGAAACTGCGTGAACTGGCGCACGGCCGCACCGGCGACAAGGGCAACACGCTGAACGTCTCGGTGATCTGTTTCGACGCGAAGCATTACGCGCATCTGCGCGCGCAACTGACGCCCGAGCGCGTGAAGGCGCATCTCGCCGATGTCGTGAAAGGCGACGTCGTGCGCTACGAACTGCCGCTGCTGAACGCATTCAACTTCGTGCTGGGGCATGCGCTCGGCGGAGGGGTCACGCGTTCGCTCGCGCTCGACGCGCACGGCAAATCGATGAGTTCCGCGCTGCTCGATATCGACATCGAAGCCATCGATCTTTCATAAGAGGAAAGGCATCGATCCGGTCCGGATATTCGCAAAACTAACTAAACAGGTAAAAAGCACCGCAACAAGATGGACAAAAACTCGCCAATTCGCGGAATGAAACTGTCGTTAGACTTTTTTACATTTTAGTTGGAGGGTGGTCCTAAGCGACTAAATACAATCGAAATTTGTCACAAGATTGCGCAGCCGTCGGGACCATGACCACGAAGCGAAAAACGATACTTTCCATTTTTGGAACGCGGCCCGAGGCCATCAAGATGGCGCCGCTCATCAAGGCGTTGGAGGCCGAGCCGAACGTTCGTTCGATCGTGTGCGTGACCGGCCAGCATCGCTCGATGCTCAAGCAGGTGCTCGATCTCTTCGATATCGTGCCGCACTACGATCTCGCGCTCATGTCGGAGAACCAGAGCCTGAACGGGCTGGCTTCGCGCCTGATCGCGTCGCTCGACGAAGTCATCGCTAAAGAAAAACCGGACCGCGTGCTCGTGCACGGCGACACGACCACCGCGACGGCGGCGGCGCTCGCCGCGTTTCACCGGCGCGTGCCGGTCGCGCATGTCGAAGCGGGCTTGCGCACGCGCAATCTGCAGCAGCCGTGGCCGGAAGAGATGAACCGGCGCGTGGTCGATGTCGTCAGCGATCTGATGTTCGTGCCGACACATCGCTCGAATGAAAATCTCGCGAAGGAAACGCTGCACGGACGCGCGTTCGTCACGGGCAACACGGTGATCGACGCGCTGCGTTTCGCCACTGCGCGCATCGATTCGAACGATGCGCTGCGCCGAAAGCTCGATGCGCGCTTTCCGTTCCTCGATGCCGACAAGCAACTCGTGCTCGTCACCGGCCATCGGCGCGAAAGTTTCGGGCAAGGATTGCGCGATATCTGCGCCGCGCTCTCGCGCATCGCGAAACGCCGCGATGTGCAGATCGTCTATCCGGTGCATCTGAATCCCAACGTGCAGGCGACGGTGATCAGCGCGCTCGGCGATGCGCCGAACGTCTATCTGATCGAGCCGCAGGACTACATGGGCTTCGTGCGGCTCCTGCAGCGCGCCACGCTCGTCCTCACCGATTCCGGCGGCGTGCAGGAAGAAGCGCCGACGCTCGGCAAGCCGGTGCTCGTGATGCGCGACGTCACCGAGCGGCCCGAAGCGGTCGACGCAGGCACGGCGATGCTCGTCGGCACGAACAGCGCGGCGATCGCCGGCGCAGTGAGCCTGCTTCTCGACGACGAAGACGCGCGCGCCGGCTTCGCGCGCAGTGTCAATCCCTACGGCGACGGGCGCGCTTCGGCGCGTATCGTCGCCGCACTGACGGGCCGTCCTTTCGAGGAATTCCGGCCCGTGCCCGCGCGCGGCACGCACTATGTGCCGCAGATGAAGCGCGTGGCGCTCGCCTAGTCCTCTTACCTTCACGTCGCGAGTCGCGCCTCGGCCGGGCGGCGACTTTCGTGCGGCGAGCGTGCCAGAGCAGCATCGGATCGATTACCCGGCCGGCAAATCAGGTTTCACGCAATCGCGGCGCTCGCGCGCGTTCTGCGGTTTCCTTCGGTGCCATCGACGTTGATGGAGCGGCATCGGACCGCGACGCAGACGGGCGGCCACTGCGCAAATTCGAGTCACACAACTTGGTCAACGACAACTTACTGCGGCGCCGCTTGCGCGCCGTGCTGGCTTTATTCGCGACGTGCGTCTTCGTGCTTGCAGGGCTTGCGGGCGCACCGCGCGCGGCGCTCGCCGCTTCCATCGCGGACACCGGCATCGCGGGCGCTTTCGAGCGGCTCAGCCTCGACGTGCCGGAAACGCGCACCGTGACCTTGCGCCAACTCGGCCTGCTCGAAAGCGTGACGCTCAACGCGCCCGACACGCGCCGCGAATTCTTCCTGCCCGTGCCCGCGGGCGTGCCGATCAGCGACGCCACGCTGCAATTCGACGGCGGCTACGTGCGCGGCGACGGCGGCCGCGTGACCATGCTCCTTTCGCTCGACGGCTCTCCCGTGCTCGCGCGCGCGTTCACGCAGGAGGCGGGCGGCGTGTCGGTGAATATCGGCGTGGACGGTGCCGCGCGATCGGCGGGTTTCGTGCGCATGGGGCTCGGATTCGCGTCGGTGATCAGCCAGAACGAATGCGCGGATCAAACCGCGATCGGCAACGTGCTGCGCGTCGATCCGACGACGCGTCTCACGTTCCGCTTCAATCCCGCCGACGTGCGGGACTTGCGCACCGCGTGGAGCGCGCTGCCGTACGCGCCGGTGCTCGCCGTCTCGGGCCGCAAGCTTTCGACGGACGCATTCGACACCGCCTGGCGCACCGACGCGCTTCTGCAGCGCGACGGCAAGCGCCCCGTGATGCAGGCGCTTCCGGCCGTGGGCGAGACGGTCGATCTCGCGGGCATCGATGTCCCCGCGGCGCTGCGCGGCATCCCCGCGTTCGCGGCTTTGTCGGCGGGCGGCAAGCATGTGATCGCCGATAACGCCGAACTCGGCGCGTTGATCGCGTCGGGCGCGCGCGCGGCGTTCGGCCCCGACGTGCTCGTCGCCGACGATGCGATGCGCAAATCGATCAACGGCGCGCTTGATGCGCTGCGCATGCAGGTAGCGAACACCTCCGCCGATGCGCTCGCTGCGTTCGACACATGGCGCAAGCGCACCGCTTCGCAACTGACCGCGCCGCTCGCGCCGGGCGAAGTGCGCGTCGCGCATGCGGGCGGGCGCGCGATGATCGTCGTCGGCGACACGCGTGGCATCGGCGCGCTTGCGCACGGCTGGCGGCCCATCGACGTATCGGATCGCGTGGTCGTGCATCGCATCGACGTGGCGCGGGAGACGCGCGGCGACACCATCGCGCTGTCCGAGCTCGGCGGCGATCCGCGCAGCATCGACGTGCAGACCGCCGCGTCGTGGGGCGCGCGCTTCGACCTCGCGGCGGCGTCGGGCAACGGGCGGCTGCCGGAGCAAGTGGTGCTCGACCTCGCGGCATCGCCGACGCTGTCCAACGGCGGCGCGACCGCCACGGTCTATTTCAACGACGTGATGATCGGCGCGAAGCTCATCAATGTCGATGGCGCGCGTCAGCGTCTCGTCGCGCCGATTCCGCGTTACGCGCTCGCACGCACCAACGATCTGCGCGTGACGTTCCGTCGCCAGCCCGATTCGGGCTGCCAGGCGCGTCAGACGTATCCGGTCGCGGTGTTGCCGTCGAGCCATCTGCGCCTCGCCAAAGCGACGCCCGGCGACACGTTCGCGGGCATGGCGGCGCGCTTTGCGTCCTCGGCGACGGTCTACGTGCCGCACGCCTATCTCGACGACGCGCTGAACAGCGTCCCGCGGCTCGCCGTGCTGACGGGTGCGGCGGGCATCGCGCCCGTATCGGCGAAACTGGCGGTGAGCGGCGCCCGGGGCGCGGTCCAGCCAGACGGCCCGTTCCTCGCCGCCGACGTCGCGCTCGCTGATGAGAAGAACCCCGCCGTGTATTCGGCCGAGCGCCTCGTGCTGAGTGCGCCTTCCGGCGACACGCTGCTCGACATGTCGGGCCTGTCGCGCGTTGCGGTCGTGAGCGTGGCGAGCGCGGGCGGGCAGAGCGGCGTCGTGTACCGGTCGGCGGGCGCGGCGCCCGTGCTGACCGACAAGCTGCAGCTTTCGCGCGGAAACATCGCCGTGGTCAACGAAAGCGGCGTGCTCAGGCAGTTCGACACGGTCGATCCCGAAGAGATGACCGACGAGTCCGCCACCAGCACCGACTGGGTCACGCGGCACTGGGCGCGCTGGGGCATTCCGGCGGTGCTCGTCGTGCTGCTGCTGGCGTTGATCGCGCTGGCAGGGCACGCGCGCCGCAAGCATCGCAAACAACGCGACGGTGACGGCGACGAGGATCGCGGGTGATGCCGGAGATGCTCAGGTGGTACGGCGGGATTCTGCTCGCGGAGTACTACCAGGGACTCGAATACGTGGCCGCGACGGTCGCGGCGATCATCCTGCTGTCGAGCCTGGACGATCTCTTCATCGACGTCTGGTACTGGACGCGCAAGCTTTGGCGGCGCGTGACGGTCGAGCGCCGTTACGCGCCGCTGACCGTCGAGCAGCTTTACGCACGCGACGAGCAGCCCATCGCGATCATGGTGCCCGCCTGGCGCGAGGACGACGTGATCGCCGCGATGATCGAGGATCTCGTGCGCGTGCTCGACTATCGCGCGTACACGGTGTTCGTCGGTACATATCAGAACGATACCGCGACGATTCGCGAAGTGGAGCGCATGCGGCATCGCTACAAGCATCTGCATCGCGTGGAAGTGCCGCACGATGGCCCGACCTGCAAGGCCGATTGCCTCAACTGGCTCGTGCAGGCGATCCTGCATTACGAATACGAAGCCGGGATCGAGTTCGCGGGCATCGTGATGCACGACAGCGAAGACGTGCTGCATCCCGTCGAGCTCAAGTTCTTCAACTATCTCCTGCCGCGCAAGGACATGATCCAGTTGCCGGTGGCGTCGCTGGAGCGGCACTGGTTCGAACTCGTCGCGGGCACGTATATGGACGAGTTCGCCGAATGGCACGGGAAGGATCTCGTCGTGCGCGAGAGTCTCGCGGGCGCGGTGCCGTCGGCGGGCGTGGGCACGTGCTTCTCGCGCCGCGCGATCCTCGCGCTGGTGGATGAGACCGAGCATCAGCCGTTCAATACCGAAAGCCTCACCGAGGATTACGACATCGGCACGCGCATCACGAAGCTCGGCATGCAGTCGATCTTTCCGCTCTTTCCGGTCGAGTTCACGACGCGCCGCAAGGGCTGGTTCGGCCTCGGGCGCGAGCGCGAGATCCGCATGACGATGCCGCTCTGCGTGCGCGAATTTTTCCCCGATACGTTTCGCACCGCGTACCGGCAGCGCGCGCGCTGGACGCTCGGCATCGGCTTGCAGGGCTGGGCGCTGACCGGCTGGAGCGGCTCGCTCGCCAACCGCTATCTGCTGATGCGCGACCGCAAGGGCGTGGTGACGGCCTTCGTAGGCATGCTGGCGTATCTGCTCGCGGTGCAGTTCATGCTGTTCGCGACCGCTTCGTACTTCGGTGTCGCGAGCGATTTCTTTCCGTCGCCATTCATCGATTCCGGCTGGCTGCAGGCGCTGCTTGCCGCCAACTCGGTCGCGCTCGTGCTGCGCGTCACGCAGCGCATCATCTTCACGACGCGGCTCTATGGCTGGGAGCACGGCGTGCTGTCGGTGCCGCGCATGGTCATCGGCAACGTCATCAATTTCATGGCCGTCGCGCGCGCGTGGCGGCTTTTCATCGTGCATGTGACGACGGGGCAGCGGCTCGCGTGGGACAAGACGATGCACGATTTCCCGAGCAACGACGCCCTGCGCGACACGCGTCAGGAACTCGGCGACCTGCTCGTCTCGTGGCAGGCGATCGATCCCGAGCGGCTCGAAGAAGCGCGCCGGACGGAGCACGCGCGCGAAGCGCCGATCGGCCGTGTGCTCGTCACGCGCGGCTGGCTCGACGAGGAAACGCTCGCGGAAGCCATCGCGTTCCAGGCCGACTTGCCGCGCGGACGTTTCGATGCGGCGCGCCTCGACCCGGCGAGCGTCGCGACGCCCGACACGCTGGTGCGGCTGCGTGCGCTGCCGCAAGGCGTCGATGCGACCGGCAACGCCGTGTTCATCTGCGCGAGCCTGCTCGACGATGCATCGCTCGGCGAACTGCGCGAGGCGGCGGGCCGCGCGGTCGCGCTGCACATCGTGCGCGAGAGCGAGATCGCGGCGGGCCTGCGCACGCTGCGCGCGGCCGGCATGACGGTCTTCACGAACGACGCGCAGGATGACGAATCGCCGGCGCTCGACGATGCCGCCGCCGCGCGCGGCGTGCCGTTGCTCGGCGACATCATGATCGAGATGGGCCTCGTCACGCGCGGCGCGTTCGAGGCGGCCTTGCGGAACTATCGGCCGGAGCGGCATGGGCGTATCGGCGATTACATGGTGGCGGAGCGGGTCATCACGCCCGATGCGCTGACCGCCGCGATCGCGGAACAGCGCCGCCGCTATCTCGCGCGGGCTGGCATTCGATGACGCCGCGTCATGCTGCGATCGCGGCGCTGTGCCTGTGCGCGACGCTCGCCGTTCACGCCGATGAAAACCTGCCGCTGCCGTTGAGCGGCCCGGCGTACCGCGTCGCGCGCGAGGCGTTCGCGGCTTACGACGCGCATCGCTATGCCGATGCCATCACGCTCGCGCGCGAAGCGATCCGTCAGCGGCCGGATGTCGCCGATCTGCGTCTGCTGCTCGCGAATTCGCTCGCGGCGCGGGGGCGTCTGAAGGACGCGAGCCGTGCGCTTGCCGATGCCATCGCGCAGCTTGGTCCGGTGCCCGCGCTTACCGCACGGCGCAGGCAGATCGACGTTCTGATCGCATCGGGCGGCGCGGGCGGTGTGCCGAGCGATTTGCCCGAGCCCGCGCTGAAGGCGGCCAGCGCCGCGTATCGCGCGTATGGGAAGAAGGATTACGCGACGGCGGTCGCCGAGAGCCGCGAAGCGGTGCGTCTCGCGCCACAGGCCGAGCGTTTGCGCTATCTGCTGATCGATACCCTCGCCGCATCCGGCGACGATGCCGCCGCATACGACGCCGCCATCGACGCATCGAAGCGCTTCGGCGACACCGATGGCTTGCGCGAGCGCAGGCGCTTCATCGGCGAGAGGCTTGCGCCGGCGGAATCGAAAGCGGCGTATGCGGCGCGCGAGCGCGGCGACCTGGACGCGGCGCAACGGCTCGCGCAGAAAGCGGTCATGTATGCGCCCGAACGAAGCGATTTCCGCATGCAACTGATCGAGATTCTGTTCGCGCGCGGCGATCTGGCGGGCGTCGAAGCCGCGACTTCGCTCGATGGAAACGATGCGCTCGCATCGGCGCTTCATGGCTATGCACGCGCGGCGCGTGGAGAGAATGCCGACGCCGATTTCGCTCGCGCGCTGTCGATCGGAGATTCGAGCCGCGACGCGCGCGTGGCGCGCACGATCATCGCGGATGTGCGGCTCGCGCAAGGTCAGCCGCAAGCCGCGCTCGATGCGCTGCCGCGCGTCGATACGCCGACCCCCGACGATGCCGACGCCGCGATCATCTTGCGCCGTCATCGCGCGGAAAAAATGTTGCGCATGGGCGCGACGCAGGCGGCGCCGATCGATCCCGGCGCGCGCCCGACCTTCGAATGCCGCGAAGACCAGTTCGGTGCATCGTGCGATGCCTACGCGCACGATCCCGCGCTCGGCGCGACCCGCGAGGCGCGTCTTGCCGAGCGGCGCGGCGATCGCATGGCGGCCATCGGCTACTGGCGCACCGCAATAGCCGAGGTGCCCGACGATCCGCAGCCGCGCATCGCGCTGATCGATGCGCTCGCGGCGACGGGCCGCACGCGTGAGGCGTCGAACGAGGCGCGCGCGCTCATCGACGCCAATCTGCTCGATTCGATGAGCGACGTGCAGGCCGCGTTCATCGCCCGGCGCGCGGGCGACAGCGCGCTCGCGCTCGATTACTTCGCGCGCGCCGAACGCAACGGTACGCTGCCCGCATCCGCGCAAGCCGACGCCGGTTATGCCGCGCTGAGTCTGCATCGCAACGAAGAAGGCGCGCGCTATCTGGAACGCGCGATCGATCACGACGACGCGACCCTGACGTCGCAAGCCCTGAACGACGCACGCGCGGCCCACGCCGAAGCGACGCGCAACTGGGGTTTCAGCGCGACGGTGAACTATCGCGGCAACGGCACGCAGCAAGGTTTCGCGTTCGCGCCGACGCCCGGTTCGTCGAACAACTGGCAGGCGGGCGCGGAGGCGTACTGGCGTCCGTTCGGCAGTCTCGGCGACCGCATGTTCGAGGTCTACGCGCGCGGCTACGAGAATTTCGGCGTGGCGGGCGGCGGGCCGTCGGGCGTATCGACGTTGCAGGCGGCGATCGGCGCGCGCGTGAAGCCGTTTGCCTCGACGAATGCGATCTTTGCGATTGAACGGATCGTGCCGATCGGTGCGGACGCCCGCTCGGACTGGCTCGCGCGCGCCGCGTATTCGAACGGCTTCGGGGATACGCGCCGCCTCGATGTGCCGAGTTGGTGGACGGGCACGGTGTACGGCGAAGCGGGACATTACATCGTCAACGATTCGACCTACGCCACGGCGAATGCGCGTCTCGGCCGCACGTATCGTGTCGATGCAATCAGCCCGCGCCTGACGGTGTTTCCGCATGCGGTCATCGGCATGGACTACGATTCGGCGATCGATCATAGCGTGCCCGTGGGTATCGGCGCGGGCGTGGCGGCGCGCTGGTGGTTCCGCGGCGGTCCGTACGATGCGCCGCGTTCGTTCGTCGATGTGTCGGTGCAGTACCGTTTTCGCGTCGCCGGCGACGAGCGCGCGCGAGGCGTGTTTTTCGGCGCGGTATTCTCGTACTGATGATGCGTTCGCTATTTTTTTCGCTGGCCTGTTGCATCGCCATTGCTTGCGCTGCTTGCGCTGCGCAGGCGGAGCCGTCGCACATGCGTATCGTCGACGGCATCGTGTGGCAGCCCGACAACGCGCACGCCGATCCGCGCGGCGACTGGGACAAGCTCGGCGCGCACGAACTGATCGTGCAATGGACGGCGGTCGACGGCATCTCGTTCGTGCCGGGCGCGGGCCTGCGCGAAGCGCCGCGCATGCCGGACTGGGAGCGCATCGGGCAGGAGCGGTGGGCCCGCAATGTGATCGTCGGACTGGCGGGGCGTTTCGACGAAGCGGCGGCGCGCGCGAATGCGGCGCAGTTGTTCATCGAATCGATGCGGCTCGCGGAGGTGCGCCCGCCGGTGCATGTGACGGGCTACTATTTTCCCGTCGAAATCGATCCGACATGGCAGAGCGCGAGCGCACTGCGCACGATGCTCGATGCGCTGCCGCGGCCGTTATGGATCAGCGTGTACGATCGCGCGAACGTCGGCGGCGCGGCGATTGCGGACTGGCTCGATCAATGGCTGCCGCGCGATGTCGGCGTGTTGCTGCAGGACGGATGCGGCGTGTATGCACGCGAGCCGGGTGTGGCGCGCGAGTATGCGGATCAGCTCGCCGCGAAGCTGGGGCGTGCGCGGGTGAGGATCATCGCCGAGGCGTTCCGGCCGCAAGTGGGCGGCGGCTTTCGCCCGGCGACCGTCGATGAACTGAAGCCGCAGATCGATGCTTATCGTGGCTACAAGACCTATCTCTTCGATGGGCCGCATTATGTTTCGGCGGACTTGGTCCAGGGTCTCGTGGACGCTTACCGCCGGCAGCCCGCGACGCACTGAAGCGTCATCGCTTACTTCACCGACGCCGTATTCACCGCACGCGCCGACTCATCCGGCAGCACCGATGTCAGCACACTGGCCGGCACATGCTGCGCCTCTTCCTTCGATACCGCGCCGACGAACTTCCATCCCGATGGCATCTTCACGAACGTGAAGCCGGTCGGCTGATCGACGAACACGGAATACGTCGCGGGCGAAGCGGCCGTGGTCGTTTGCGCGAACGACACGAGCGGGCTCGCCAGCAACAGCGCGGCGGCAACGGCGGACAAAGTTTTCTTCACGAGCAAATCTCCTTTTGGCTGGCTACATTTATGTAGCGATCGATACAGATATTTAAGCATCGGGCCGGGACAAGGTCCAGCTATTTTGTTACGATCGACACATAATTCTGAATTGCTACGCGCACATCAATCGCTGGCGCGCACGAGGAGCGAGAAATGTCGTCGGAAACGCAGGAAACGCAGGAGACGCGGCACAAGACGCGCGGCCGGCCGCGCGCGTTCGATCGCGAGGCGGCGTTGCGAAACGCAATGGAAGTGTTCTGGGCGAAGGGCTTCGACACATGCTCCGTCGCCGATCTCGTCGATGCGATGGGCATCAACTCGCCCAGCCTCTACGCCGCGTTCGGCAGCAAGGAAGATTTGTATCGCGAGGCGGTCGGGCTTTATACGGACACGGAAGGCGGCGCGGCGCTCAGGCAGTTGCAGGCGCACGAATCCGTGCGCGACGGACTGCGCGCGATGTTCCGCGCGAGCGTCGAACTCTTCACCGGCGGGCCGAATCCGCGCGGCTGCATGATTTTTCTCGGCGCGATGTCCGTCGGCACGGAGCACGCGCAACTGCGCGCCGAGATGCAGAAGCGCAGGCGCAAGGTAGCGTCGATCGTCGCGGCGCGGCTCACTCGCGCGGTCGAAAACGGCGAACTCGACGTCCGCACCGACGTGCCCGCGCTGGCCGCGCTGTGCATGACGCTGTTCGCGGGCTTGTCGATTCAGGCGCAGGATGGCGTGCGCAAGGCGGCGCTCTTTGCGGCGATCGATCAGTTCATCGCGACGCTGCCCGTGCGCGCGAAACGCGTCGCTCAGTGAAACGATCGCGCCTTCCGCGCGAGGCGATGAAACAAACTGTCTTGATGCTTGCCCGCACGCGCGACGCCGGAACAAAATCCCTCGGCCGGAACGTGTAATCGCGGCACGCGGCATCACGGAGCATCGCCATGACCACCCACGTCATCAGTTTTTTCGCGGACGACAACGCTCGCGCCTCGTTCGAAAATCATCGCCGTTATTGCGCACGCCATGCTTATGCGCATGAATATGTCGATGCCAGCGCGACAGGCTGGCCGCATCTGCGCATGCTGCTGAAGTATCAGGTGCTGTTGCGCACGCTGCGCGAGCGTGCCGAGGGCGATCTCGTGTTGCTGCTGACGCAGGACAGCCTGCTGTTGCGCGATGTCCCGTGCGAAACCTTCATGCGCGACGAAAGCCGCGACTGGATCGTCGCATTCAGCTACGCGGGCGATGCCGTCGAAGTGATGGCGTCGTTCCAGCTCTGGCGCAACACGCCCGCTTCGCGCGAACGCGTGGAACGCATCTGCGACGGCGCGAAGTTCGGCCGCACGCTCGCGAGCGAATCCGAGTTGCTGCGCGCGCTGGAGCCGCCGCACTTCAACACGACGATCGAGGGATACGTGCCCGTCGTGCCCGCCGCGCTGCACGTGTCGCCGGTCTGGGCCGACTGGTCGGCGTTCGCCCTCACACTCGAAGACCTTCCCGACGCGCCGAAGAATCAGCCGGTATTCGCGGACCTGCGCGATCTGTTCGCGGAGCACATCAACGAGTGCCAGTCGAAAGGGCAGCCGTATCTCACGCTGCCGCCGCTCGATCTGAAGGTCGACGCCGCGAGCTACGAAGCGTTGAACCGTCACGCGCCCATCGCGCTCGCGATGCTCTATACGCCGAATATCCGCGAGTATGGCGCAATCGCCGAGCGCAATCTGCGCCGCTATTGCGAGCGGCACGGCTATGCGCTCTATCTCTATCGCGACGTGCCGCCGGAAGCGGGGCCGGGCGCGAGCGGCAACTGGCTGAAGCCGTGGGTGCTTCGCCGTCATCTGAACGAGCACGAATGGGTTTTCTGGATCGATGCGGACGTGCTCGTCGTCGATCAGGGCAAACCGCTCGAAGCGCTGCTGCAGAACCGCGACCGCGTGATCGCGACGGACGTCAGCTGGGCCTTCAACTCGGGCATCATGGGCTTTCGCAATACGCAGCATAACCTCGACGTGCTGACGGAAATCGAGGAGAGCATCGGGGCGGTCGCGGACAAGTCGTCGACCTATGCGAGCGGCGGCGATCAGGACGTGTTCATCAAGGTGCTGCAGCGGCACGGCATGGCCGAAACGCGCGATCTTCTCGACTGCGTCACGATCAACACGCCGTACCAGCTTCAAACCCGCGACAGCTTCATGGTGCACTACATGCATATGTGGCCGTCGTTGCGCGCGCTCGCGATGCACCACGGCGACCTGACCAGCCAGATGCGCGGCGCGCGCCGTTCCTGACCGTTCGTTCGCAGGCCGCGCTGCGCTCCTTGACTTTCCATTCGTTTACGCGCGAGCATGAGCCATCGCGCGGGGCTGCCGCGCGGCCGTCGTCTTTGTACGTAGTCCCTACTTACACATCACTCCGATGGTCACGCGCCCGTCCATATCCCGGCAGCAGATCCGCCTCTGCACGGCGAGCGACGGCGTGCGCATCGCGTACGCGACGTGCGGCTCGGGGCCGCCGCTCATCAAGGCGGCGAACTGGCTCAGTCATCTGGAACTGGATTTCACGAGCCCGGTCTGGAGCCATCTGATGCTCGAGCTGTCGAGCCGCTACACGCTGATTCGCTACGATCAGCGCGGCTGCGGGCTTTCGGATCATGACGTCGGCGATATTTCATTCGATGCCTGGCTACGCGATCTCGAAACCGTCGTCGATGCGAGCGGCCTCGAGCGCTTTCCGCTGCTCGGCATATCGCAGGGCGCGTCGATCGCCGTGGCGTATGCGGTCGCGCATCCGGAGCGCGTCACGCATCTCGTGCTGCATGGCGGCTACGCGCGCGGCCGGCTGAAGCGCACGTGCGATCCCGCGCTGCACGAGGAAGCCGAAATGCTCGTGAAGCTCGCCGAGCTCGGCTGGGGCAAGCAGAATCCGGCGTTCCGGCAGTTCTTCACGACTCAGTTCATCCCCGGCGGCACGCCCGAACAGCATCACTGGTTCAACGAACTCGAACGCCTGACCACCACGCCGGGCAACGCCGCGCGCATCATGCGCGTGTTCAACAACATCGACGTGGTCGATCTGCTGCCACGCGTGCAATGCCCGGCGCTCGTGCTGCACGCGAGCGGCGATGCGCGCGTGCCGTTCGACGAAAGCCGCCTGATCGCCGGGCAAATAGCGGGCGCGCGCTTCGTGCCGCTCGAAAGCGAAAACCATCTGACGCTCGAATCCGAACCGGCGTGGCAGCGCTGGCGCGAGGAAGTGCAAGCGTTCCTGCCGTCGGCGGCGCATCTGACCGATCCGGCGTTTTCCGCGCTGACGCCGCGCGAACGCGATATCGTCGAATTGCTCGCGGGTGGCCGCGACAACGCGCAGATCGCCGCGCGCCTTGCCTTGAGCGAAAAGACCGTGCGCAATCACATCACGAGCATCTTCGCGAAGCTCGAAGTCGAAAACCGCTCGCAGGCGATCGTGCTCGCGCGCCGCGCGGGCTTCGACGCGCCCGCCGTCTGAAGCACTTCATTCGCCTGGGCGGCCCACACGCCCGGGACATGCGTCCCCCCTCCTTGCCGCCAAAAGAGCGCATTCCCGCTCGCGACCGGGACATGCGCCTCATGCGCGGGAGCGCACCTGTCCCGACAATGCTTCGCAGAACGGAGACGCGACGCCTGACCTTTACGCCGACCTGTTCGACGCGGCGCGCTTCGCTATGGCGCCCATTTGATCGCAGTCATCGACGCAAAGTCAGCACGGAGTCCGCACATGGAAGCAGTTCAGCACGAGTCCCCCAGGATCAGCCCGCAACAACGTTATGCGAAGTGCATCGAAGTGTCCCGCCGTATTCGCTGGGATATCGATCGCGACGTATTGCGCGGCCGTTACTTCGATCCTGCCCATAAGTTCATGCCCGACGGGCTTTCGCAGGTGAACCGCCTGCCCTTTCTGGATGCGCGCGAATGCCGTCTGATGTCGCAGATTCAGGGCCGCACCTACGCCAACATGTTCGGCATGATCGAGCGCTTCGTCGGCGCGAAGATGCTGGAGGTTGGACGCGATCACGCGCTCGGCGATCAGACTGCGCTCGAAGCGATCGTCCGTTTCACCGATGAGGAACTGAAGCATCAGGAGTTGTTCCGGCGCGTCGAGGCGCTCGCGGCGCTGTCGCTGCCGCCTGGTTATCGCTTCATTCCGCAAGCCGACGAAGTCGCCGCGTTCGTGCTCGGCAAATCGACGTGGTCGATTCTCGCGCTGACGTGCTGCGTCGAAATCGTCACGCAGGTGCATTACCGGCAGAGCATGGAAAGCGACAGCAGTCTTTCGCCGCTCTTCAAGGACATCTTCCTGTTTCACTGGAAGGAGGAGTCGCAGCACGCGATCATCGACGAACTCGAATGGATGCGCGAAGACGCGCGGCTCGACGATGCCGCGCGCGACGTGGCGATCGGCGATCTGATCGATCTCGTGATGGCCATCGACGGCATGATGCAGGCGCAGGCCGCCGCCGATGCGCATTACTTCGCCACGATGCTCGACCGCGCGCTCTCGGACGACGAGGAAGCGCGCGTGCATGCGGGACTCGTCGACGCGTATCGCTGGCAGTACATCATCTCGGGCGTCGATGAGCCACGTTTCGGTGAAATCCTCTCGCGCGTGATCAGCGAGCGGCAGGGCGAGCGGCTCGGCGCGGCGCTCGCGCCGATCAGACGCCTCGCGCTTGAAAGCGAGCCTGACGCGCTCGCGTGATGCGTTTTTGGTGAGGCGCGCGAAGGCCGGGTGAAGGTGCCCGGCCTTCGTCATTTTGAAAGCTATGCGTAAGAAAAATTGCTTTGCTGCTTTGCAAAACGCTGAATTGCCGTGGAAATCTACTTGTTACCGGCGTACTGAACCCGATTTTTTTCGTGCAAGATATGTGTCACAGGTAGCCGCCGTTTGCTGTCCCAAACTGATAAATAGATTGGACCACCATGCTCGCCGAACCGTTGCCGCATACATCCGACATCGAAAAATTCGCCGAAGATCACGAACGCTTCGCGCGTCACACGCCATCCGAAATCTCGATCGTCCTGCGTAGTCTCGTGCAGCGCCGCGACATGCTCACCGTGACGAGCGGGCAAGGGCAGATCGTCACGCAATTGCTGGAGATCGACGTGCGCGAGGCGCGCATCGTGTTCGACTGGGGCGGCGTCGAATCGGACAACCGGGCGTTGCTCGAGGCCCGGCAGTTGTATTTCAAGGGCGCGCCCGATGGCGTGCGCGTCGAGTTTACGACGCAGGCCGCGCGCGCCGTGACCCACGAAGGGCGGCAGGCGTTCGAAGTGTCGTTTCCCGAGAAGCTCTATCAGTTCCAGAGGCGCGAATATTTCCGCGTGCCCGCGCCGATTCTCGATCCGTTCTACGCGAAAGGCGCTTTCGCCGACGGCGAAGCGTTCCGTTACGAAGTGCACGATCTGTCGCTCGGTGGCATCGCGCTGCGCATGGAGTCGCCGCGTCTCGCGGAAACGGAAATCGGCACCGCGTTCAGCGATGTCGTGCTGCATCTCGGTCCGGGCGCGGCCTTTCCCGTCGATCTCGAACTGGTGTCGCCGCGCACCGTGACCACGCCGCGCGGCGATGTGCGCTATGTCGTCGGCTTTCGTTTCGTGCAGCTTTCGGGCACGGCGGAGAACGTGCTGCAGCGGCTCATCACGCGCATGGAGGCGAAGCGCCGCAGCCTGTCGGCCTGAGCCGGCGTGCGGGCGCGAGGCACGCGTGGAGTAGAATGCGTGCCTCCTTCCACTGCATCGCAACACATGTTCCGCAAGGCCTGGCGCGGAGAAGAACGCTTCTGGAAAGTCTGGTGGCTGTTGGGTGTGCCGATCCACCTCGCATGGTGGTTCGTCTATCTCGACCTCTGGACGAGCGGCGTCGTTCCCGAAACATTTCTGCTGATCACCGTCTGGTTCTGGCCCGGCATGCTGGGCGTATTCGCCGTCTGCTCGGCGCTGTATCTGCTGTGGTGCGTGCTGGCGTGGCGCTGTTCGGGCAACGTCGACCGCCGCGTATGGACGATCGTCGCGCGCGTGCTGATCGGCATCGGGCTCGGCTCGTTCGTCACCGAATGCGCGCTGATTCTCACGGCGCCGTTCGCTTGATATCGTCGCGTCCGCTCGCTGACCCTCGCACGCGGTGCGCCTTCGCGTGCACAATGTCCGGGCTTGCCGGGCGAGAACAACGCAGCCAACGACGAACGGACGACGACGCGCATGCTCAACGAATTCGCCAAGACGGTTCTCGTGATCGTCGCGGGGCTGTTCCCGATCATCAATCCGCCGGCGACGGCGCTCGTCGTGCTGAGCATGCTGCCGCATCTCGGCGATGCCGACCGCGCGGAGCTCGCGCGGCGCATTTCGATCAACAGCTTTGCGATCCTGCTGGCTTCGCTGTCCATCGGCGCGTATGTGCTGACTTTCTTCGGCATCTCGATTCCGGTGCTGCGCGTGGCGGGCGGCATCGTCGTGGCGATGGCGGGCTGGGGCTTGCTCCAGAGGCCCGATGACGACGACACCGCCGAACCCGCACCGAAGCCGCGCAGCGGCGCGACGCTGCGCGCGAAGGCGTTCTATCCGTTGACGCTGCCGATCACCGTCGGGCCGGGTGCTATCGCGGTGGCCATCGCGCTCGGCACGGGCACGCCGCGTCAGGGCTTGCAGCCGGTGCATCTGGCGGGCGTGGGCGTCGCGCTCGTGCTTCTGAGCGTGAGCATCTATGTCTGCGTGCGCTTCGCCGGGCATTTCGAACGCCTGCTCGGCACCGCGGGCACGCAAGTGGCGATGCGTCTGTTCGCGTTTGTCATCTTTTGCATCGGCGTGCAGATTCTTTGGCTCGGGCTGGCGGAGTTGATCGGGTCGGTGAAGCTTGATGTGAGCCTCAATCAGCGTTGATGTTCGCCGGATCCCGTATTCGCGGTGGTTTATTAGCGTTGCCCCTTCCCGGGGCGGGGGTAACTTTCTTTGCTGCTGCAAAGAAAGTCACCAAAGAAAGCAGCTTTTTCGACCCAGAGTGCCTCACACCGGCCGCGGCACAGGCGATTGGCTGAATGGAACCCAGAGTAGCGAGTGCCCTCACAAGCAGAATCGGGCTTGGATCGCGCACGGTATGCCGCCCGATAACGTTAAGCGAGCTGGTTCAGCACGAAATAGCTCCGGCACAGCGCTACGCGCTGCCGCGGGGTCTGCAAGGGAAACCAACTGATCACAAGTGCAGTGAGTAGAGCGCACGCAAACCCGCTTGACCGGTCGGCCGCGAAGCGGGCCGGAACTTGCAAGGGCTGCACCAGTAAGTTATGTGGTGCGAAGAGTCAGACCGTGCGCGATCCAAGCCCGATGAGACCTGCGAGGGCACTCGCTACTCTGGGGGCCATTAGGTCAATCGCCTGTGCCGCGGCCGGTGTGAAGTGCTCAGGCTGGGGATAGCTGTTTCTTTGGTTACTTTCTTTGCAGCAGCAAAGAAAGTGACTGCCGCCCCGCATAGGGGCGAAGCTAATAAACCGACAAGAAATCAGGATTCCATAGAAAGAAAGCCAAACAAGCCACCGCCTAAGGCAACAAATTCCACTTACTAATCACGCGCACATCGCGCTCATACCCAAGCACACTCATCGCAGCAGTATCCATCGCGAGATGCGCACCCAACGACGGCGCCCCCGTCGCCCATTGCGCGCCGAACACCCGCGAGAAATGCGCATGCGAAAAGAGCGCAATATTCGTCGCCCGCGTCGCGACGAGCTTGTCGATGAGCGCCTGCGCGCGCTTGCCGATATCGGCGAGACTCTCGCCCTCCGGCATCGGCGATGTCCACACGGACCAGTCCGGCGTTTCCTGGCGAATGTCCGGCGTAGTACGCCCTTCGTAAATGCCGTAATTCCACTCGTGAAGTTCCGGCTCGACTTGCGACCGTTCGCCCAGACCGGCAAGCCTGCACGTTTCGATCGCGCGGTTCATCGGGCTCGTCAGCACGAGATCGAACTCTTGCGCCGCAAGTACCGGCGCGAGCGCGCGCGCCTGCGTGCGGCCCGCATCGGTCAGCGGTATGTCGGTCGTGCCGGTGTGCTGGCCCGACTTGCTCCATTCGGTTTCGCCATGCCGGATCAGCCAGATTTGCACGCCGCTTTTCATGTTCATGTCATTCACCCGATGTCTGAAGATAGCCGCTTGCGCCCCACCGATTCTGCACCGGTAACGCGACGCGCGCCGCGATGCTGCCGCTCAGTCGAGCTCGCCCGTCGCGAACGCTTTCAGCAGATGATGCGCGATCGCAAACGGTTTCGGCGCCGAAAGCCCTTGTTCGTGCGTGCCATCGAGCATCGCGCCGACTTCCTTGCGCGTGAACCAGCGCGCGTCCTCCAGCTCTTTCTCATCGACGACGATATCCGTACCAGCCGCACGCGCGAAGCAGCCGATCATCAGCGACGACGGAAACGGCCACGGCTGCGACGCGTAATAGCGCACGTCCGTGCAGCGGATGCCGGCTTCCTCCAGCACTTCGCGAATCACCGCATGCTCGAAGGTCTCGCCCGGCTCGACGAAACCCGCGAGCGCCGAATACATGCCCGGCAGAAATTGCGGCTGACGGCCGAGCAGACAACGCTCGCCATCGGTGACGAGCATGATGACGACCGGATCGACGCGCGGAAAATGCTGCGCCTTGCAATTCGCGCAGATGCGCCGCCAGCCCGCGCCCGCCGAATCGGTCGGCTGGCCGCAGTTCGCGCAGAAGCGATGACGGCGATGCCAGTCGAGCATCGAGCGCGCCTCGCCGAGCGCGCTGACCATCGGCGGCGGCACGAGGCCTTGCATCGCGATGGGACGAAGCTCGATCGCCTCGATCGCCGATTCTTCGGGCAGGCTTTCCGCGCCCGTATCGAATGACGATGCGAAGAGCGCGCGCCCTTGCGCATCGCGGCCGAGAAACACGCTTTGCATCGGCGCGCCGAGCGTGGCGGCTTCCTGCGCGCTGAAAAGCGGATCGTGGCCTCTCGTGCGCTTGAAAAGCGGCACATTGTTCACGAACAGCAGGAAGCGCGTCGACGGATCGTCGCGCAGACCGGCGACGAAGCTTTCGTCGTCGCGCTTTTCCGACACGCGATCGAGCGGATCGAGCGTAAAACCGATGGCATGAGGCGGCGTGGGCATAGTATTTTTGCGTATGTGGCGAAAAGGCCGATCAGGCATCGTAGCGAAGATGGCGCGTCCTTGCAGGCGGCGCATTTCCCGGAGACATCGATGATCACGCTCTATTCGTATCCTCAGTTGTTCGGTCTCGAAGACAACAATCCGTTCGGCCTGAAGGTTTTCGCGTTCCTGAAGCTGACGGGCCTGCCGTTCGAGCATCGTCACGTGCTCGACACGAGCGCCGCGCCGCGCGGGCAGCTGCCGTATCTCGTCGACGACGATGAAACCATCGGCGACAGCGACGCGATCATCGCGCATCTGAAGCGCAAATACGCGCTCACGCTCGACGACGCGCTCAGCGCGCCGCAACGCGATCTCGATCTGCTGATCCGCCGCACGCTGGACGATCTCTATTGGGTGATGTCGTATTCGCGCTGGCGTGACGATCGCTTCTGGCCGCAGTTTCGCGATGCACTGCTCGCGCAGCATCCGGAGATCGCCGTGGAGGCGCTCGATGGCGCGCGCAAATACAACTTCGAGCGGTATCGCTATCAGGGTATCGGACGGTACGAGCCGGAGGCGGCGTATGCGCGCGGCATCGCCAGTCTCCAGGCGATATCGAATCTGCTCGGCGACGGCCCGTTCATGTTCGGCGATGCGCCCGCGAGCATCGACGCGGCGGTGTATGGCTTCGTCGCGAGTATTTATTTCTACGATATCGATACGCCGCTCAAGCGCTTCGTCGCCGCGCAGGGCAATCTCGTGAAGCATTGCGCCGGGATGCGCGCTCGCATGGGACAGAGCGCGAAGCCGTGATCAGCTTTCGGGCGCGTCGTTGAATGCGGCCGCCGTGCCGGGCACGCCCTGCGTCCTGTTGCTGCGTTCGAGCTCTTCCGTCAGCGCTTCGGTTTTGGCCGCCGTCGCGACGGGCCGCGTGGACGGCGTCAGTGCGGGCAGGATGAAATCGTTCACCATGCGCCGATACCGGTTGAGATAGGTCGCGTCGCGCAATCCGCCATCGGTGGGCAGGAGGCTCGTCATTACGACGACCGCATGTTGCTTCGGCAGCACGGTGATGAATTGCCCCTTGAAGCCCATCGCGCCGAATTCGGGCTGGCCTTTCTCGACGACATGCTGAATCCAGCAGTAATAGCCATAGTCGGCGGCGGCGGGCGAGGGCGTCGTCATTTGTTTGATCCATGCTTGCGGCACGATCTGCCTGCCTTGCCAGCGGCCGTTGTCGAGCATCAACATGCCGATCTTCGCCATGTCGACGGCGCGCAGCCTCAAGCCCCAGCCGCCCGCGACCGAGCCGGTTTCATCGGCGCCGGTCCAGCGATAGTGCGACATGCCGAGCGGCTCGAACAGCTTCTTCTGCGCGAAGCGGTCCTCGCGCTCATGCGCCGCGACGCTCACGGCCGTGCCGGCCAGCACCGGATTCACGTCGATGTAATCGAAGTCCGTTCCCGGCGCTTTCGTGGCGCGCGCCGTCACCGCGACGCGCAGGCGATCCGGCGCGCCGTAGTAGAGCGGATCGGTGCCTTCGCGCGTCTGATAGCTGAGCCCGCTCGACATCGACATCAGATGACGCAGCTCGATTTCCTGCTTGTCCGCGAGCTGCGCGGCGAGATCGGGCCGCGCCTTCGCGATGAGCGGCACGACTTTCATCGACGGATTCAGCTTGCCTTCGCCTTCCAGCACGCCGACGAGCAGCGACGTGATCGTCTTCGTGACCGAATACAGCTCATAGTTGTTGTCGCGCGTGAGGCCGTCGCCGTAGCGCTCGAACACGATCTTGCCGTCCTTCACGACGACGAGACTGCGCACGTCCATCTTGTCCGCGCGTATCCATTCCGACATGCGCACGAGCGGTACGGAATCGACGCCGACGGACTCGGGCACGACCGTCGGCATGTCTTTATCCGCGGCATGCGCGGTGACGCAGAACACCGCCGCTGTCAGTGACAACAAACGCAGCTTCATTGCATCTCCTTCAAGTCATTCGAGATTGGGTTTGCCAGCGGGAAGAAAACGTCCTCGCCCGGCTTTCACATCGAGCAGCCTGCCGTCTTCGACGAGGAGTTCCCCGCGCGAAAAGCAGTGACGCGGCCATCCGGTCACGTCGATGCCTTCATACGGCGTGTAATCGACCGCGTGATGAAGCGATGCATTGGCGATGGTCACGCGCTTTTCCGGGTCCCATACGACGATGTCCGCATCCGCGCCTACCGCGATCGTGCCTTTCCTCGGATACAGCCCGTAGAGCTTCGCGGGCGCGAGCGACGTGAATTCGACGAACTGATGCAGCGAAATGCGTCCTTCCTTCACGCCCTTGAAAAGCAGCGGCAAGCGCGTTTCGAGGCCGGGAATGCCGTTCGGAATGTGATCGAACGAGACTTCCTTGCCGCCGGGTTTCTTGCCTTGCGGATCGTCGTAAGAGAAGGGCGCGTGATCGGACGACACGAGCGAGAACACGCCCTGACGCAATGCTTTCCACACTGCGTTCTGATTCGCAGGATCGCGCGGCGGCGGGCTGCATACGCACTTCGCGCCCTCGTACTCGCCGTGTCCGAGATCGTCGGCGGTCAAGTACATGTATTGCGGACACGTCTCGGCGAGAATCGGCAAGCCGCGCGACTGGCCCCATCGAATTTGCTCGATGGCATCCGCACCCGATACATGCACGATGAGTATCGGCACGTCGACGAGCTCGGCGAAAGCGATCGCGCGATGCGTCGCCTCGCGTTCGACGACCGCCGGCCGCGCGAGCGCATGCGCGTGCGGCGCGTGCAGGCCTTTGCCCAGCAAACGTTCGGTGAGCCAGCCGATGCAATCCGAGTTTTCCGCATGCACCATCACGAGCGCGCCATGCTCACGCGCGACGGTCAGCACGTCGAGCATCTGACGATCGTTGAGCTTGAGATCGTCGTAGGTCATGTAGACTTTGAACGACGTATAGCCATTCGAGATGAGACGCGGCAACTCTTCCGCGAGCACATGCGGCGTCGGATCGGCGACGATCAGATGAAAGCCGTAGTCGATCAGCGCGCGTCCTTCCGCGCGGCTGTGATAGTCATCGACGGCGGCCTGCAGCGATTGCCCCTTCGCCTGCGCGGCGAACGGAATCACGGTAGTCGTGCCGCCGCACAGTGCGGAGCGCGTGCCGGACAGGAAATCGTCGGCCATGCGCAGGCCGTCGGGCATCGGCTGATCGAGATGACAGTGGCCGTCGACGCCGCCCGGCAGCACCAGCATCCCGCTCGCGTCGAGCTCGCGCGGCGCGCCCGGCAGACCTTGCCCGAGCATCGCCACGCGGCCGTCGCGAATGCCGATGTCGCACGAAAACCGGTCCGACGCAGTGACGACGTCAGCGTGACGGATCACGAAATCGAGATCGTTCGACATGGCATGTCCCTCAGATGACTTCGCTGAAGAGGCGGCCCCAGCCCTTGACGCTGCGCGTGTCGTAATCGGCAAGCTGCAGCGACTTCCATACGACGGTCGTGATCGTGTCGTAAATAGGAATGCCGGTTTCTTCCTCCAGTTCCGGCACGAGATGCGCCGCGTTCAGGTTCGTGCAGAAGATGGAGATCGCGCGCGGCCTGTCCTTCGCGACTTCGCGCACCATGCGGCGAATTTCGTCGGGCTGAACTTCCGAGAACGAGAAGTTGACCTTCAGGTTCAGATGGCGCTCGGCGATGCAGTCGAGCCCTTCGCTGCGATAGTTCGCGATGATCTTGTCCTGCACGTCGTCGAGATACGGCGTGACGAGGCCGAACTCGCGGGCATCGGTTTTCTTCAGGATTTCATTGAGTGCGAGAACGGATGTCGTGGCCGGAATGCCCGTCGCTTCCGTGATGCGGCGGCACAGGCGTTCGTCGGCTTCGAAGCCGAGCCAGCCGGAAGACGTGCCGTTCCATGCAATCACATCGACTTTGGCATCGGCGAGCAGTCGCGCGGCCTGAAGGATCTTCGAATCGTCGAACTGGCCGAGCGCATGATCGGCGAGCGAAATCTCCGTCACCGGAAAGCGCGCGAAATGCGCGGAAACGCCGGGAAGATTTGCGACCATCGCGCTCGTCAGCGGTTCGAGCGACGTGTTGGACGAAGGCGTGAGCATGCCGAGCAAGGTGCGTTTTTTCATCGTGATATCTCTGGTGTGAATTGAGCGAAGCGTTGCTGAATGAATCCGTGCTTAAACGGGAATCTTCTTTTCGTAATCGATGGCGCTGGAGCACACGAGCAAGCCGACGCCGGCCGCCGCGAAGAACATCAGCGCGAGGAAGTAGGAGTGCGTGAACTGCACGATCGCGCCGACGATGATCGGCACCGCAACGCCGCCGATATTGCCGCCGAGATTCATGAAGCCGCCGAGAAAGCCGATCTTGTTGCGCGTGCCGAGCGACGACGGAATGCACCAGTAAAGACCGCACCAGCGCAGGAAGAAGAGCGTCGAGGAGAGCAGGGCGACGACCGCGACCGCATTCGTCACATACGCCACCGAGAAGATCGACACCGTCGCGATGACCGCCGCGATGCCGAAGAGCGTGCGCATCACGACATTCGGACGTCCGCCCGCGGCCTTCCACTTGTCGGCGATCCATCCGCCGATCAGTTCACCGACGAAGCCGCTGAAAAAGATGATGAAGCTCGAACCGCCCATCTGCTTGATATCGAAACCGTGAACCATGTGCAGGTAATTGGGCATCCACGTCAGCAGGCCGTAGAACACGCTGTTGAAGCACATCCAGCCGAAGAACATGCACCACACCGAGCGGTACTTGAAGAAATCGCGCGAGCGTCCGGACAGCGACGCCGGTTCGGCGGCCGCATCGCGTGCATGCGATTCCTCGATATAGGCGGCTTCGAGCTCGTTCACGCCCGGATGCTCGCGCGGTGTGTTGCGTACATAGAACCAGGCGAGGAAGCCCGCGAGCACGGTGCCGACGCCGGCCACCGCGAAGGCGAGGCGCCACGAACCGAGCGTCGCGATGAGGCCGGTGATCAGGATCGCGCCCAGCGCCGCGCCGAGCGGTGCGCCGCCATCGAGCAGCGTCGCGCCGCGGCCGCGCTCCGTCTGCGTCATCCAGATGGCGTTGAGCTTGCCGCCCGCCGGATAAATCGGCGCTTCCGACGCCCCGAGTCCCAGACGCGTGAGCAGCAGGCTCGGCGCGTTCGTGCAGACCGCGGCGATCGCCTGGAAGAAGCCCCAGAAGACCGTCGCCGATGCGATCACGATGCGCGGCTTGAAGCGGTCGGCGAGCATGCCGCCGGGAATCTGCATGACCGCGTAGGTCCAGAAGAACGAGGAGAGGATGAGCCCCTCCATCGCCGGACCGATGTCGAACTCCTTCGAAATGAGCGGCATGGCGACCGACAGCGACGCGCGGTCGATGTAGTTGATCGCGATGAGGCTCAGCATGACGACGAAAATCTTCCAGCGAACGGTGGATTTGCCCACCGTCAGTGCGGCAACACCGGATGTTGAAGACATGAACGGGCTCCTGGATAAGCGGATGTTTTCGTGACGTCGCGCAACGTTGGACAGAGTATAGGATTAGAAATTTATAATTACAAACAGCGTAAACCATTGGTTTTATTGAAATTAGATGTTTTACAGGGTTTTCACCGAGTTCGTGCTAAGCTTGCACTGCGATGAATCAGACCACCAAAAGCCCCCTCCTTCTGCGCACCCGCGGCATGGCCGCGGAGATCGCCGCGCGCCTGCGCGTCATGATCGACGAGGGCGAATTGCCGCCCGGCGCGCGCATCGACGAAAAAGATCTGAGCACTGCGTTCGACGTCTCGAAGACGCCGTTGCGCGAGGCGCTGAAGGTGCTGGTTGCCGAAGGGAGAGTGACGCACCGGCAGTACATCGGCTATCGCGTTGCGGAGATCGATCTCGGCGACCTTGCTTCGACCTTCGAGCTGCTTCACGGCCTCGAAGCGATGGCGGGCGAACTGGTGCAGCAACGCATCACGAATACGGAAATCGGGGCGATTGCGGCGAAGCATCGGCGCATGGTGGAGTGCCACGACGCGGGCAAGCGCGTCGAGTACTTCAAGCTGAATCAGCAGATCCACCAGATGATCGTCGATGCCGCCGACAATCCCGTGCTGGCGGGCATTTATGCGACCTTGATGGCGAAGGTGCATCGTGCGCGCGGCGCGGCCAATGCGGACACGCTGCGCTGGGCCGAATCCGCCAGCGAGCACGAGGCGATTCTTGCGGCGCTCGAAGATCCGGCGCATGAAGGCTTGCCCGCGGTTCTGCGCGAGCACTCGGAGAACACGGCGCGCGAAGTCCTTGCGGTGCTGATGCGCGCAACGGACGACAGGCCGGCTGCACGAAGCGGGGATTTTGCACGCGAGGGCGCGTAGGTCTGCAGTTGGCCGTTCGCCGGGATAACCGCGAAGTTATCCCGACGAGCGCCCGTCACCATGTTCTACTGCTTCTTCGCGGCGTCGACCTTGGCTTCCGCCGCCTTCTTGTTTGCGTCGTTCTGAGCCTCGACCTTTTTCTCGTCGGCCTTCGCTTGCGCTACGTTCGCATCGTTTGCGGCCTCGTGCTGTTTCTTGTCGGCTTTCGTTTGAGCGTCCTGCATCTTCTTGTTCGCCTTGGTTTGCGCCTTCGCCGCATCATGTCGCGCGCCGGACGCCTCCGCGGCCGTGGTCGCCTTGGCGCCCTTGGCGGCCTTCTTGTCGGCATCGGCCTGGGCGGACGCTTTGTCTTCATTCGCCGAGGCCTGCGCTTTCGCGGCATCGCTCTGCGCTTCGGCCTTCTTCTTGTTCGCGTCGGCCTGCGCTTCCATCTTCTCGCTGTTTGCCTTCATTTGAGCTTTCTGCGCGTCGCTCGCGTCTGCGGCTGTCGCCGTGTGTTCGAATGCGGCAGTGGCGAGCAACGCGGATGCGATAACAGCTATGAACTTTTTCATGATTGGAATCTCCTGTACGTCTACTTTTTCAATGGCAAACTTTGCTTCCCCGGTCTCTCTTCTGATCGAGCGCGTCGCTGTACTCCGAGCCACGGATCGATCGGGAGATGACTGATGAAGTCTTCGCTTCAGAACGCCGGCGGAATATCGCCATAGGTCGAATCATCTCGTTCGTAGCGTTGCCAATAGGGCGGCCGGCTGTAGTAGCGATGGATCGAATCCGCCCACGAGCGGTCTGCCATCGACGGCCACGCGTCCTTGTCGAAGCCCGGTGCGTTCTTGACCAACTCCGTGGTGGCCGAGATACGGAAGCATTTGTTGTCGGTATCGAGCGTCAAGGCGCTCCACGGAATCGCCAGCAGCTTGTCTCCGATGCCGAGGAAGCCTCCGCTGGAGAGAACCGCATAGGCGATGCGACCCGAACCGACGTCGAGCATGATCTCTTTGATCTTGCCGACGTCGTCTCCATCGGAACTCAGGACGTTGTTCCCGTCCAGAGTGCTCGCGGCCATGACGTCCGGTCCCGGGCCTTCCGCTGTCGCGGCGCCTTTCCCGACTATGTTCATCTGACTTGTATCGACTGACATGTTGTGTCTCCCAAGGAGCCGAAAATCACTTTCGGCTTGTCAGCACTTGCGCAAAGAACGTTCCGTGTAGCCGGGGATTTATCGTTCTCGACTCATGCATTTATCTGCAAACGAACGCTTCTCAATTCGACGTCCCGGCGACCTCACGCGGGAGGCAATCTCTGCACTAAACTGTTTGATACGGAACAAAGCCGTCGGGCGCACGGGGAGATCGCGTCATGAGCCGGCCACTGGAAGAACAAATCTCACGCGCGCCGCGCGCCACATCTGCGAGGCGCTGGATCGCATGGCTCTTCGCCATCGCGGGCGTGCTCATTTGCGTCGTCGCGGCGCGCATGACGCAGATCGAACTGCAGACGTCGCAGCGGCAGGCGCGTTATCTGTCGGAGCTCGGAAGCGAAATCGGCTTTAGTGTCGATGACGGCCCAAGCGCGAACGCACTCCAAGCCGCTGCCGGACCCTACGACGTGCGGCTCGGATACGCATCGCTGCCATCGTTCGAGGAGCGGCTCGTCGCGCGCGGATTCGCCGTCGCCGCGCAGGCGCGTGGAACGGCCGCCATGCTGTCGATGGCCGAAAAGGGCCTCTTTCTTCCCTATCAGGAAAAGGACAGCGCCGGGCTTGCATTGCTCGATGCGCGCGGCGCATCGCTCTACCGTGCATCGAACCCGGGCGGCACTTACGACAGTTTCGAGTCCGTTCCGCCTGTCATCGTCCATGCGCTGCTCTTTATCGAAGACCGCAATCTTCTCGACGAAAGCGAGCCCAACCGCAACCCCGCAATCGACTGGGGACGCTTCGGTCGCGCGCTGTTCGATCAGGGCGTGCGCGTCTTCGACAAACACGCGCCGCAACCAGGCGGCAGCACGCTGGCTACGCAGATCGAGAAATTTCGACACTCGTCGGGCGGGCGCACGGCCTCGCCGCCGGAGAAGCTTCGGCAGATCGCATCCGCGTCCGTGCGCGCCTATCTCGACGGCCCGCAGACGATGCCCGCGCGCCGCCAGCTCGTCGTGCGCTATCTGAATTCCGTGCCGCTTGCGGCGCGGCCCGGCATCGGCGAGATCATTGGACTTCCCGACGGCATGGCCGCCTGGTACGGACGCGACTTCGACGATTACAACCGCATCCTGAACGCACCCGTTTCGGCCGAAGCGCTCGATGCGCAGGCGCTCGCGTTCAAGCAGGCGCTATCGCTGATGATCGCGCAGCGCGCGCCGTCGCGCTTCCTGCGGCCCGGCAGTCCGGAGCTGGAGCGCCGCACCGACAGCTATCTGCGCCTGCTTGGCGCAAGCGGCATCATCGCGCCGGCGCTGCGCGACGTGGCGCTTGCCGTGCCGCTCGAACTGAGTCCGGCGCCGCATCGGCGCGACGCGGTGTCGTTCGTCACGCGCAAGGGCGTGACCACGTTGCGCACCAACCTGCTCGCGACGCTCGGCGTTCAGAGCCTCTACGATCTCGACCGGCTCGACCTCACCGTCACCGCGACGCTCGACAACGCGGTGCAGCAGGCCGTGAGCGAGCGGCTGGCGAGCGCGGCCACGCGCGACGGCGCGCGCGATGCGGGGCTCATCGGCTATCACATGCTCCGGCCGAAAGACGATCCGTCGAAGATCGCGTACAGCTTCACACTGATGGAGCGCCGCGGCGGCGCGAACCTCGTGCGCGTGCAGACCGACAGCGTCAATCAGCCCTTCGATATCAGCCGCAGCGGGCGGCTCAACCTCGGTTCGACGGCCAAGCTGCGCACGGTCATCACCTATCTGCAGATCGTCGCGGACCTGCATGCGCGCTTCGGCCCGATGAGCGCGGCCCAGTTGCATGCCGTGACGCCCGACCGCCAGGACGCACTCACGCGCTGGGCGCTCGACTATCTCTCGAAGACGCCGGACCGGTCGCTCGCCGCGATGCTCGATGCCGCCGTCGAGCGCAAGTATTCCGCGAGTCCCGGCGAGACCTTCTACACCGGCGGCGGCGCGCAGAGCTTCAACAACTTCGAGGCGACCGACAACTCGCGCGTGCTGACCGTCGAGCGCGCTTTCCAGCATTCGGTGAATCTGGTGTTCGTGCGCCTGATGCGCGATATCGTCCACTACGAAATGGTGAAGGTGGCCGGGCCGTCGTCCGGCTGGCTCGACGATCCGGCCGTGCGCCACGCCTACCTGACCCGCTTCGCGGACGCGGAGAGCCGCGTGTACTTGAGCCGCTTCTATGCGAAGTACCGGCTCAAGACTGCCGACGAGGCGCTTGCGCTGCTGTTGCGCGACGTGCGCAAGTCGCCGCCCAAGCTGGCCACGGTGTTGAGAAGCGTGGCGCCCGACGCGCCGCAGTCATGGTTCGACGCGCAGATGCGTACGGCGCTGCGCGGCACGCCGTCGGCATCGATCACGGATGCGGACCTCGCGAAGCTCTACGTCAAATACGGTGTCGACAAGTTCAACCTCAACGATCGCGGATACATCGCGAGCGTGCATCCGCTCGAACTGTGGACGGTGAATTATCTGCGCGCGCATCCGCTCGCGACGCTGAACGACGCGCAGGAAGCGAGCCGCGATGCACGCGTCGCCGTCTATTCGTGGCTCTTCAAGACGCGCTATCGTGCGACGCAGGACCGGCGCATCAGGCGCATGGTCGAGCTGCAGGCGTATGCCGAAATCGCGAAGTCGTGGCGCGCGCTCGGCTATCCGTTCTCGTCGGTCACGCCTTCTTATGCGACGGCGATCGGCGCAGCGGGCGACCGGCCCGAAGCGCTCGCGCAATTGATCGGCATCGTGGAGAACGGGGGCAGCGGGCTTGCCACGCAGCGCATCTCGACGCTCGAATTCGCGAAGGACACGCCGTACGAAACGCATTTCGTCCATGTGAGCGCGCCGCCGAAGCCGCTGGTCGCGCCCGAGATCGCGTCTGTCGTCCAGCGGCTGCTGCACGATGTCGTCGCGGGCGGCACCGCGCAGCGCCTCGCCGCGGGCATGACCTCGTCCGATGGCCGCTCGCTCGACGTTTCCGGCAAGACGGGCACAGGCGATCAGCGTTTCAACGTCTATGCCCGCGGCCGGCGTCTCATCGAATCGCGCAAGGTGAACCGGACCGCGACGTTCGTCTTCGTGATCGGCGAGCGCTTCTTCGGCACGCTGACCGTCTACGTGCGCGAGCCCTATGCTGCTCGCTACGATTTCACGAGCGCGCTCGCCGTGCAGATGCTGAAGTCGCTCGGGCCCGAGTTGCAGCCTCTCTTCGCTGACGGACAGCCGCTGGCAGCCGAAAGCGTAAGCAGGTGAAATGGCTGCGGGAACCGCGAGGTTCACTTCACATCGACGGACACGAAGTTGCGCTTCTGATTGCGCTGGATCAGCAACGCAGCTTTCTTGCCGCCTTTGGAAGTCAATGCGGTCAGCGCTTGCGGCGATTCGACGAGTTCATCGTTCACGCCGAGGACGATATCGCCGGGCCGGATGCCCGCCTTCGCCGCCGCGCCGGTGGCGGCCTCGACCATCAGACCTTGCGGCAGATCGCTGGCGCGGCGCTCGGCATCGGTCAGAGGATGCAGGGAAAGACCCAGCCGGTCCACGGCCTTTGCTTCGGTCTTCGGCGCTGGCTCGCTCTTCACCGGTTCGCTCTTTGCCGAATCACTCTTTGCCGACTCGCTCTTTGCCGGCTCGCTCTTTACCGGCTCGCTCTTTACCGGCTCGCGCGGATTGATCGTCACCGTCATCGGTCTGGCGTTGCGCACGATCCGCAGCGCCACCGTTTCGCCGGGCGCGAACGCCGCGTCCTGCTGCACGAAGTCGGCGGCATGATCGATGGTCTTGTCGCCGATCTGCACGACGACGTCGCCGGTCTTGACGCCCGCATCGAGCGCCGGCGAACCGGGTGCGACCGAAATCACGAGCGCACCCGCCGCCCGCGGCAAGCCGAACGCGCCAGCCAGTCCGCGATCCACGTCCTGCACCTCGATGCCGAGCCGGGCCTTCGATGCCTCGTGCGGCGCTTCGGGTTGCATGTGGGCCTTGGCCGCATTGATCGGAATGGCGAAGGTCAGGCTCTGGACGCCGTCCGAGCCGGCATACACCTGCACGTCGATGCCGATCACCTCTCCGGCGCGATTGAAGAGCGGGCCGCCGGAATTGTCCGGATGGGTCGCGACATCGGTCTGGAAGAAGGCGAGGCGCTTGCCGTCCGGCCCATCGCGCGACGCCGCGCTGACGAGGCCTGCCGTGACCGTCGTCTGAAAGCGCGCGGGCGATCCGATCGTCAGCACCTGATCGCCGGGCCGCACTTTCGATGAGTCGCCGAGCGTGACAGCGGGAAGCCCCGCCGCATCGATGCGCAGCAGCGCGACGTCGTTTTCCGCATCGATCGAAAGAACCTTCGCCTTGAACTCGCGCCGGTCGGTCAGGGTCACGCTGACTTCGTCGGCCTGATTCACGACATGCGCGGTGGTGAGGATGAGCCCGTCGGCGCTCACGATGAAGCCCGAGCCCGTGGCGAAGATGATGCCCGGGGGATTGCCGTGTTCCTTGAACTGCGGCGCGACGCTCTTGAAGAAGGCGAGAAGCGGATCGTCGGCATCGAGGCTGTCGGGGGTTGCCGCGTGCGGCTGATCATCGGGCTCGGCGGCTCTGACATTCACGACGGCCGGACCGTAGCGTCCGACGATGGCGGGAAAATCCGGGGCTTCGGCGGCGCTCGCCCCAGACGCCGGTGGCGCTGGCTCCGACTTCGGTGCCGGTGCGGATTGCCCGGCAGTCACGGGCGGCGTGACGGCTGGCGTTGCCGCAAACGTGAGGCACGCAACGTGCGGCAGCATCGCGATCATCACCGCGACGCGCAAGAAAACACGGACGAGATACGGGCGCAACACGACACACCTCCCGGAGCCGCCGTTGCGTACGGCGGGGATGGGCGAACACGCGAACAGCGACCGGTTGATGTTTACTTTAGGTGAATTATTTCGTGGACGCCAAGTGCCTCCGAATGAAGTTCGTCAGCCGCTCAGGCGTCTTCCAGACTCTCGCCGCGCTCGGCGATCAGCTTGCCGAGTTCGCGAGTCGACAAGACGCGTCGCATGGGATTCGTCGAGCCAGACTCGTCGTCCGCCAGATTTTCGATGATCGTCAGGAGAACTTTGCGGGCGACCTTGATATCGCGCTCGCTCAGGCCCGTCACGCTGATCTCGTTGACTTCCTCCGCCAGCGGCACGAGCTTGTCCTTCAGCGCGCGGCCCTCGGCCGTCAGAAACACGTGCGTGTTCTTCTTGTTCTCGGGACGCTGCTGACGCTCGACCAGTCCGAGCTTTTCCATCGCGGTCACGGCGGCGAAGGTCGTAGGCGCCATCACGCCCGCCTGCTCGCTGAGTTCGCGCTGCGTGAGGCCGTCGGTTTCCCACAGGATACGCAGGAACGTCCAGTGCCCGAACGATACCGAGTGCTCCGCCAGCCGCATCTGCAATGCACGCACCATCGAGCGCGTGGCGTCCTTGACGAGGTGCGCGAGGCGGTCGTTCGGCACGGATTCGTGCCAGTGGCGCAGCATCTCCGCGGTTTCCGGCGGCGCGCCTTCCACAGTCTTCTTTCGTGTCATGACAGTATCTTTTCGTAGAGCGGTTCTTTCCCCGACATGATAGCCGGTGGGTCGATCGTCCTGCTGTCCGGAGATCGGACAGGTCTCTCCGTGCAAACCCGAACTTGTTCGCGCCCGGCCGTCTCCTTACCATTATGATTAGATATCGAATAAAAATCGCAGATGCCCGGAAGCGGCGGTCAACTTCGCACGCGCCGGCGCATCGTCCTCATGAGCACGGGAATCGGAGACGTTTGGTGGCCAAATCCACAGTCACGCAATTCATGTCGGAATCGGACGCGGCGGACGCGCGCGTCGAGGCCACGTATCACAAGGTCACCTGGCGATTGATGTCGTTCATCTTCGTCTGCTGGGTGCTGAATTATCTGGACCGCGTGAACGTCAGCTTCGCGCAATTGCATCTGAAGCAGGACCTCGGCTTGTCCGATGCCGCATACGGTCTCGGCGTGAGCCTGTTTTTCATCGGCTATATCTCGCTGGAAGTGCCGAGCACGCTGTGGCTCAAGAAGATCGGCGCGCGCCTGACGGTCTCGCGCATCATGATTCTGTGGGGCGGCATTTCCACCGCGATGGCGTTCATGACCACGCCGATGCAGTTCTACATCGCGCGGATTCTGCTCGGCGCGGCCGAGGCGGGTTTCTGGCCCGGCATCATTCTGTATCTGACGTACTGGTATCCGGGCGCGCGGCGCGCGCGCATCACGTCGCGCTTTTTGCTGGCGATCGCCGCGGCGGGCATCATCGGCGGGCCGTTGTCGGGCTGGATTCTGCATAACTTCGTCGATGTGCTCGGCTACAAGAACTGGCAATGGCTGTTCTTCCTCGAAGGCCTGCCCGCGCTGCTGATGGGCATCGTCGCGTTCTTCTATCTCGTCGATCGTCCGCAAGATGCGCGCTGGCTCGACGACGAGCAGAAGAAAATCATCCTCGACGCGCTCGCCGCCGACCGCGCCGAAAAGAAGCCCGCGAAGCACACGCGTCATCAGTTGCTGGTGGCGCTGAAAGATCCCCGCGTCTATATCCTCGCGGCGGGCTGGGGCACGGTGCCCCTGTGCGGCACGATCCTCAACTACTGGACGCCGACGATAATCCGCCAGGCAGGCGTGTCGGACGTGCTCAACGTCGGCTTGCTGTCGGCGTTGCCGTACATCATCGGCGCGCTCGGCATGTTCGCGGTGGCGCGCAGTTCCGACGTGACGCTGGAGCGGCGCTGGCACTTCTTCCTGTGCACGGCGGTCGGCGCGCTGGGCGGCTTTCTGCTGCCGGTGCTGTCGGGCAACACGGCGGCGGCCATCATCTGCCTGGGCATGATCTCCATCTCGTACTTCGGGGCGGCCGCCATCATCTGGTCGATTCCGCCCGCCTATCTCTCCGATGACGCCGCGGCCGCTGGCATCGGCGCGATCAGCAGCCTGGGGCAAGTGGGCGCGTTCTGCGGGCCGATCGCGCTCGGCTGGATCAAGACAATGACGGGCAGTCTCGCGATCGGTCTGTCCGCGATTGCCGCGATCGTACTGCTCGGCGGCCTCGCCGTGCTGATCGGCGTGCCGGCCAATACGCTGCGCGAACACGCGGAAAAACATCCCTGAGCATCGCTTCTCGCAGCATGGGCGGCGCCTTCGTCATGGAGGCGCCGTTTTCATTTGTAGACGCTTTTCAGGGAAAACCCGCTTGCTTCCAAATAATTAGATATCTAATATAAACGACATGGTGATCGACGCTGAAGCAGGCCCGATCGAATGAGGCGACAAGCAGGGGAGCAGGTGCAAATGAACGACGAACTGTCATTCAGGACGCTCGTGGTAACGAAGAAGGATGCGGTGGCGGAAGGCATCTTCCGTTTCGAATTGCGCGATGAAGCAGGGCGCGAGTTGCCGCCGTTCACGGCCGGCGCGCATCTGACGGTGCGCGTGCCGAGCGGCGCGAGCCGCAACTATTCGCTGTGCAACGATCCGGACGAAACCGACCGCTACGTGATCGCCGTAAAGCGCGACGCGGCGGGCCGCGGCGGCTCGATGAGCATGACGGACGACGTCGCACAAGGTGACCGTATCGATGTCTCCGAGCCGCGCAACGAGTTCGAACTGAGCGAGCGTGCGCGCAGCTTCGTGTTCGTCGCGGGCGGCATCGGCATCACGCCGGTGCTGTCGATGATGCGTCACCTCAAGGCCATCGCCGGCCCGCGTTTCAAGCTGTATTACGTGTCGCGCAGCCCGGAGACGACGGCTTTCCTCGATGAACTGTCGAGCGCGGAATGGAAGCCGCATGTGGTGATTCATCACGATCACGGCGACCTCGCCAACGCATTCGATTTCTGGCCTGTCTTCGAAAAGCCCGGCAGCGGCGCGCATGTCTACTGCTGCGGCCCGCGCGCGCTGATGGACGGCGTGCGCGACATGACCGGCCACTGGCCGACGGGCAGCGTGCATTTCGAGAGCTTCGGCGTGGACCAGTCACGCGCGGCGGACAACACGCCGTTCAGCGTGAAGCTCGAACGCTCGGGTCGCTCCTTCGAGATTCCGAAGGACCGCTCGATCCTCGAAATCCTGCGCGACAACGGCATTCGCGCGCCGAGCTCATGCGAAAGCGGCACGTGCGGATCGTGCCGCACGACGCTGTGCGCGGGCGAGGCCGACCATCGCGACATGGTGCTCGGCGACGACGAAAAGCGCGATCAGATCATGATCTGCGTGTCGCGTGCGAAGAGCGAAGAACTTGTACTTGATCTTTGAAATATCTGGAGAAGCGTAAATGCTCACGCATGAAGAAAACGAATTGCTGTGCCGTGTCGAAGGCGATGCACCGATGGGTCAGCTGATGCGCCGTCACTGGACGCCCGTGAGCCTCATCGAGGAAGTCAGCGAGCCGGACGGCGCACCCGTCAAGGCGCGCGTGTTCGGGGAAGATCTCGTCGTGTTCCGCGACACCGACGGCAACGTCGGCGTGATGGACGAATACTGCCCGCATCGGCGTGTGTCGCTCGTGTATGGGCGCAACGAGGATTGCGGTCTGCGCTGCCTCTATCACGGCTGGAAGATGGACGTGAAGGGCAATGTCATCGAAATGGTCTCCGAGCCTTCGTGCAGCGACATGACGAAGAAAACCAAGCACAAGGCGTATGAAACAAAGGAATGGGGCGGCTTCGTCTGGGCGTACATGGGTCCGCAGGACGCGATTCCCGAGTTCGTGCCGCCCGCGTGGGCGCCGACCGAAGATACGCGTGTGAGCATCGCGAAAGCGATTCTGCCGTGCAACTGGGCACAGATTCTCGAAGGCGCGATCGATTCGGCGCACAGCTCGAGCCTGCATTCGTCGGACTTCGTGCCGGCGCGCGTCGGCGGTGCGGAGGCAACCTCGAAGAACTGGCTGCGTCCGTCGACGGACAAGGCGCCGCGTATGCAGGTGCATCGCACGAGCTACGGCTTTCGCTATGCCGCGCTGCGCCGTCCGATTCAGAACGCCGCCACGCACGATTACGTGCGCTCGACCGTGTTCGTCGCGCCAGCCACCGCGCTGATTCCGCCGAACAATCTGTACAACGTCGCCAACATCAACGTGCCGTGCGACGACACCAGCACCGCGTTCTATTTCATGGCGTGGGGACATGCCGACAAGACGCCGGAAACCGAAACGTGGCGCAAGTTTCTCGGGCAGCAGGTCGGCATCGATCTCGACGCGTTCTACCGGCCGCTGCGCAATCACGACAACCGCTTCTGGCAGGATCGCGAAGCCATGAAGGCAGGCAACTTCACCGGCATCAAGGGCTTTCCGAATCAGGACATCGCGATGTGGGTGACGATGGGCCCGATCGCGGATCGCACCGAAGAGCGGCTCGGCGCGAGCGATGTCGCGGTCGTCGAATTCCGCCGCCGGATGCTCGACGCGCTGAAGGAGTTCCAGTCGGGCGATGGCGCCATCGGCACCGGCGAGAAGGCGATTCCGCGCACCGTTTGCTCGTTCCAGGCGATGGTGCCGAAGGACACCGACTGGAAGCAGTACGCCGCGCATCCGGTGTGGATCGCACTTGCCGACGAGGCTGCACCGGAACTCGAATCGAACTATCAGGTTCAGGTCTGATGGAGGCGATCCGACTCGGCATCGCGGGACTGGGCCGCGCCTTCTCGCTGATGCTGCCGACGTTTCTCGCCGACACGCGCGTGCAGCTCGTCGCGGCCTGCGATCCGCGTGAGACGGCGCGTGCGCAATTCGAAGCCGACTTCGACGCGCCTGCTCTTGAAGACATCGAAGCCCTCGCGCGCAGGCCGGACATCGATGCGATCTACATCGCGAGCCCGCATCAGTTTCATGCGGCGCATGCGCGGATTGCGGCATCGCAGGGCAAGCATGTGCTCGTCGAGAAGCCGATGGCGCTGTCGCTCGATGAATGCGACGACATGATCGACGCATGCCGTGAAGCGAAGGTGCATCTGATCGTCGGCCATTGCCATAGCTTCGATACGCCGTATCTGCGTACGCGCGAGCTGATCGCATCGGGTGCATTCGGCGACGTGAAGATGATCCACGCGCTCAACTACACCGACTATCTCTACAGGCCGCGCCGGCCCGAGGAACTGAAGACCGAAGAGGGCGGCGGCGCGGTCTTCAGTCAGGCGGCGCATCAGGTGGATATCGTGCGGATGCTCGCGGGAAGCCGCGCGACGCGCATCCGCGCCGCGGTCGGCAACTGGGATGCGGCGCGTCCTACCGAAGGAGCGTACACGGCCACGCTGTGGTTCGAGAATGGCGCATTCGCGACGCTTTCGTACAACGGCTATGCGCATTTCGATTCCGACGAGTGGACCGGCTGGATCGGTGAAATGGGACAGACGCGCAGCGCGGACGAGTATGGCGTCGCGCGTCGAAAGCTGTCTCAGGTTGCGTCCGGCGAACAAGAGGCTCGGCTCAAGGCAGCGGGCACTTACGGCGGCAACGCTTACACGCCTGCATCGAAAGTAGCCGATGCGCGCAGGCACCAGCACTTCGGGCCGCTGATCGTTTCATGCGAGCGTGGCGACTTGCGGCCGATGCCGGACGCCATCGTCGTGTATGGAGACGAACGACGCGAACGTATCGAGCTCGAAGCGCCCGCGGTTCCGCGCGCTGAAGTCATCGACGAATTGATTGCCGCCGTGCACGGCGACATCGCTCCGCTGCACGACGGCATATGGGCGCGCGGCACGCTGGAAATCTGTCTCGCGATGCTGCGTTCGAGCGCGGAACAGCGCGATGTACTCATCGGCGGGCAAACAACGCATAGTAAGGAATATTGAATATGGGCAAGCTCAATCTGTCGGTCGCGGTGGGTAACTACGATCGCATGCGGCCGCTGGTCGACGGCGAAGTGCAGATCGATGGCGTCGATCCGACCTTCATGCTGCAAGACCCGGAGGAGATCTTCTTTCGCGCATTCCGTCACGCGGATTACGACATCTGCGAGCTCTCGCTGTCGAGCTATAGCGTGAAGACGGCGGCGGGCACGAGCCCGTACATCGGCGTGCCGATTTTCCCGTCGCGCGCGTTTCGCCATACGTCGATCTACGTGCGCAACGATCGCGGCATCGATTCGCCCGCCGATCTGAAGGGCAAGCGCATCGGCGTGCCGGAGTACCAGTTGACGGCCAATGTGTGGGCGCGTCTGTTTCTGGAGGAAGACCACGGCGTGAAGGCATCGGACGTGACGTGGATTCGCGGCGGCTACGAAGAGACCGGCCGGCTGGAGAAGATCAGCCTGAAGCTGCCCGACGACGTTCGGCTCGAAAACGCGCCTGAAAACCAGACGATCTCCGGCATGCTTGCTTCAGGAGAAATCGATGCGCTCATCGGCCCGCGCGCACCTTCGTGCTTCACGAATGGTCATCCGAACGTGAAGTATCTCTACGACGATCCGCAGAAGGCCGCTGCCGACTGGTACACGCGCACGAAGCTGTTCCCGATCATGCATCTGCTGGGCGTGCGACGCACGCTCGCGGAGCAGCATCCGTGGCTGCCGGGCGCGGTGGCGAAGGCCTTCGAGAAGAGCAAGGCGGTCGCGCTCGCGAAACTGAGTGACACGTCCGCGACCAAGGTGACGCTGCCTTTCATCGAAGAGCAGTTGCGCAATGCGCGGCGTCTCATGGGGCATGATTTCTGGTCGTACGGTTTCGAGCCGAACCGGCATGTGCTGTCGCGCTTCCTGAAGCGGCATCACGAGGAAGGTTTGTCCAGCCGGCTGTTGCAGCCGGAGGAACTGTTTCATCCCGCGACGCTGGAGAGCTTCAAGATCTGACGGCTTCATGGAGCCGCTCGTGCGGCTCCATGCGTCATCGCCGCGATCTCGCCGTATCGTTCGGACGTACGCGGTGAATATTTCTATCGGAATGGATTCAACACGAGAGCGTTGGCCGTGTTCGTGCCGACCGCAGGCATCGCCGTTACGATTGCGCTGGTTCCCGCGCTGTCAGCAATCGCGCCATTTGCGTGGCCTATCGGCTTCATCACCGCTGCATTCGTGTATTTTATGGTGATGGGATGCATGACGAAGCGGCCTATCGCCTACGCAGAAGATAGCGGAGAACTGACGGCACGGGAATAAGAAAGCCGATCCAGCAGAATCGCGGTATAGGCCGGTAAATCAACACATGGAGACGACATGAAAAAGATTCTCTTGGAAGCAGGGCCATTCCGGTTTGTTGGGCAACTCGAAGAACAGAAAGCACCGCGCACCTGTCAGCGCTTTCTTGAGTTGCTGCCATTCAAGAACAAGGTGATTCATTCTCGCTGGAGCGGCGAAGCAGTGTGGATTCCGCTAGGCGACTTCGATACCGGCCTGACTTTCGAAAATCACACCAGCCACGCGTCACGCGGAGACATCCTTCTCTATCCGGGAGGGTTCAGCGAGACGGAATTCCTGTTCGTCTATGGCAGTTCCATCTTCGCCAGCAAAATGGGCCAACTGGCGGGGAATCATTTCTTTACGTTGACCGAAGGCCACGAGCACTTGGAAGCATTCGGCAAACTCGTTTTATGGGAAGGCGCGCAAGATGTCACCTTTTCGTTGCTGAGCGCTTAGCGTCCTGTCTGATCTGTTGAGGCACCGGGTAGACGTATTCGTAACTGGCGCGGCCGCGATTGCCGTGGTTAGTCGCGCAACCGACATTTCCCAGATCCGGGCTTACGCCGGCCCACAAGTATTGTTCAGGCGTTTGACTACCCCATCTGAGATTTTCGTGTGAGCGCTAAGGGGTTGTCGAGCAACAATGATCGGCGTTATCGTTGCCGCCATGACAAAGCAACCCAAAAACCAAAGAGAAATTCAGAAGGAAGCGACTCGGCAGCGCATCCTTTCAACGGCGCTCGAATTGTTTGTTTCGCGCGGCTACGTGGCAACTACAGTCGATGACATCGCCGCCGCCGCCAAGACCACGCGCGTCACCTTCTACTCTCACTTCGAGTCGCGCCGTGAATTGATGCGTGCTTTGATTCACGAACTCAACGGCATCCTTGAGCGGCGTGAAGAACCCGGTCGCAACTCCACGGCCAGTTTGCTAGTGGCAGTGGTGCGAGAAGGCTCACGCGAAAAGCTCGGTGGCTGGCTGCGTGACCAGGCTGTGCGCTGGCCGTTGATCAAGCCTTATGTGCTGGCGGCAACCGAGGCTTCCGCTGTCGATGCTGAAATGCGTGCGCTGCTTCGCGGCTGGATTGAAGAGGTCGTAGCAGACATTCGCGAAGGTCTTGATGCAGCCAACCGCTATGAACCGGGCACGCGGCATTATCGTGGTGAACTGGCCTTTGTCGCGCTCGACCAAACCGCGCTCTCTTGGATGCGCGGCGATCTGGATTTGACGACCGAACCGGCGCTCGAGGTGCTGACCGAATTGTGGTGGAAATTGCTGGGGGCACCTTAACCCAGGGATTACCCTATCAAGGTATCTTTTGGCTTTACACGATGTAAAGCGAAATTGATAATGCAGGCCATGATCAACGACGTGGAGCATGGCCTGTGATTAGCGCCCCCCAATCCGGCATCGACCTTTGGGCCGACGATGTGCTCGTCGATCCCTATCCGTCTTATCGGGCATTGCGCGAACTCGGCGAAGTCGTCTATCTCACGCACTCGAAACTCTATGCCCTTACTGGCTACGACGTGATCAAGGACGCGCTCGCCGACCCGACGCGATTTTCTTCCGCTCAGGGCATCGGCTTCAACGACGGCGTGAACCAGGCTTTGCAGGGAACCTCGCTTGCTTCCGATCCGCCGGAGCACACCCAGTTGCGCGCAGCCCTTTCCGAGAACCTCACGCCACGGGCGCTGCGTGGTTTGGGCGAGCAGATCAAGGCCAATGCGCAGGCACTGGTGGCCCGCCTGGTAAAACAACCATCCTTCGATGCAATTGACGACATCGCCCGGCGCTTTCCGATCGGGGTTGTCGCCGACCTCGTTGGCTTCCAGGGTGACGCCAGGGCGAATATGCTGCGCTGGGGGCAGGCCGCGATGGAAGTCATCGGGCCGATGAATCAGCGCACGGCAGAGAATTTCCCTATCGCGGGCGAACTTTACGGCTACTGCTCGCAGATCACCCAGGACGCGCTCGCCCACGGCTCCGTTGGCTGGGGCGTTTTCGAGGCGGAGCGGAAAGAGATAATTCCCGAAGGCGCCGCGCGCCACATCGTCCACCAATATCTCGGCGCTGGCCTCGACACGACGCTTGCCGCGATCGGCAACACCGTCGCTCTCTTCGGGCGCTTTCCCGAAGAGTTTGCCAAGGTGCGCGAGGATCTCTCACTGGTTCCGTCGGCGTTCAACGAGGTGCTGCGTTATTACTCGCCCGTCCATGTGTGGAGTCGCGTTGCGACGCAAGACGTGGAAGTCGGCGACGTGAAGATCCCGGGCGGGTCGCGCATTGCGATCATTTTGGGCGCGGGCAATCACGACCCGCGCCATTACAAGGATCCCGAAGTCTTCGACGTGACGCGCAACCCGATAGACCATCTCTCCTTTGGCTATGGCCCGCATGGTTGCGCCGGCCAAGGCCTTGCCCGCATGGAGGGTGCCGCAATCATCGAGGCGCTTGCGACTCGAATCAAATCGTTTCGCATCGGCCATGTCGCCCGCGTGCCGAGCAATATCACGGTGTCGTTCGACACCGTCCCCGTCATGGAGTTGGAGGCCGTATGATCAAACTCATTCTTGATCGCCCTCGTTGCGAAGGTCATGGTCTCTGCGTAGAGGTGGCCGCACAGCTTCTACACATCGACGATGAAGGCTATGTCGCCATCGACATGAACGAAATCAGCGATGCGATCCTGGCGACGGCCCAGGCTGCGGCGCGCGTCTGCCCGGTAGCCGCGCTCAAGCTCGTCGATGACGAGGCGACTTGATGAACGTCCTTCGAAATTCCGTCCGCGATATCGTAGTAGTGGGCAGTGGCATCGCGGGTTTAACCGCTTGCGAAACGCTTCGCGCCGAAGGATTCGATGGCCGCATCACGGTAATCGGTGACGAGCCGGTCGCGCCATACAGCCGTCCTGCCTTGTCCAAGGCCATGCTGCGCGACGAGGACGATCTGACCTCGCACTTGTTGCCGGAGGCGACGCACGGGGCAATCGAACGGCGCGGCATTGCCGCCGTTGGTCTCGATGTCGATCGGCAGCGCGTCCGCCTCGCGGATGGCGACGAGGTGCCCTATGACGCGCTGGTTATCTCCACCGGCACGCGCGCCAGACGCCTGGGTCTTGGTGGTAGTAGCGGCGAATACACCGTTCGCACGATCGCCGACGCGATGGCGCTGCGAGCGCGACTCGCGTCCAGGCCTTCGGTCGTGGTGGTGGGCGGTGGCCCGCTCGGCATGGAGATCGCATCCGGCGCGATTGGCGCTGGATGTTCAACGACACTCGTTGCGAAAGGAGTGCCGCTCGCTGCTCACCTCGGCGCATTGCTCGCGGCGCGGTTCCACGATGCTGCTCTCGCGCAGGGCCTCGAGATCGTCACGACTGATTCCGCCAAGATCGTGATGCGCGATGGTGCATCCGTCGTGGCGCTTGGCGACGGCACGGTAATCGAAGCGCAGGTGATTGTCTCTGCTATCGGCGACGCCCCCAATGTCGAGTGGTTAGCCACCACCGGGCTACTCACTGGCGGCGAGCTCGTGGTGGACCGGTCCGGCCTGGTTCGCCCGAACATTGCGGCCGCAGGAGATGTCGCCGCATTCCCGCATGGGGGGCGCGTTGCACGTGTTCCGCTATGGACGAGCGCGATCGATCAAGCGAAGGTGGCCGCCGCCGCGCTCCTCAGGCTGGATGCTCCGGAGCTCACATTCCAGCAATACTTCTGGACAGAGGCTTTCGGCATCTCTCTTAAAGCCATTGGGCCAACACCGGTTGTGGGTGAGGCGGAAATCGTGGAAGGCACCGGCGAGCAGGGCGTGCTTCGCTGGCGGCAATCGGACGGCACGGCGACTGCCGTCGCACTCGACTATCGCGTTCCGATCCCGAAGCTGCGCCGCTTGGTTGCGTGTAGCGTGTAGCCGGAAGGCGCTGTTGCAAAGTAGTGTGAATAAACCACTAATTTAGGATGCCTGATAGATAGCCGTGCGATAGCCCTCGCTTCCGAGGGCGAAACGGATCTGCGACATCGGGCCGAAGACTTCAAGTATGCGTTCGGTCTGAACCGTTGATAGGCTCCTTTTTCTGGCCCATGTATTGGCATAACAAATAGAACGTTATGTTTATTGGATAGGAGAGTGTGTTTTGAGTGAGATGACCGTTTCTACTGCTGATAACGTGCATCGCGGCCCATCAATTATGGGAGGTGTACATGTGCGTTAAACATAGCCAGGGTGCCCTCGAACCCTTGCCGCCTTTCACTTCCCTGATCCTTGACCCTCCCAAAGACGAAGGTGTCAATGCAACATTGATCAATACGGTGCTCGGCCCAGTCGACGCAAGGCAGCTTGGCATCACGCTCGTCAGCGAATCGCTGATGTACGTGTTGCCGGGGGCGCAGTACGCCTATGACATCAAGATCGATCGCGCAGAAGCGTTTGGCGCGGTCGCGGCCAAACTGAGCGCGTTCAAGGCGGCCGGCGGGGGCACCATCGTCGACGCGACGGGCATGTTTCAAGGGCGTGACCTGCGGCTGTACGAGGCGCTGTCACGTGCCACGGGCGTTCACATCGTCGCTTCCACCGGGCAGGGGCCGGAGTCCACGCTGGGTGGATATTTTCTGACGCCGCAGACCAATCCACCTACGCCCTGGCCAGCAAGCAAGTTCGCCGAGTTGTTCGGGCGAGAGGTGAATGAAGGTATGGCGGTTCCTCGTCTGGAGCGGCGTGCACCCGCTGGCATGGTCGTGACGGCGGTCACCCACAGCGGCATGACGCCGACCGATGGCAACCTGGTGCGAGGTGCTGCGCGTGCCGGCGCAACCTATGGCGTGCCGGTATTCATCCGGAGCGGAGCCGACGCTCTGGCAGAAATGCAGTTGGCCATCGAAGAAGTGCTGGAGCCAGAGCGCCTTCTCATGGGCGGGATGGATCGTCGTGACGCCGTTGCCAAGAAATGGCCCATGGCAGTAGCGCGTGCAGGTGTCCGACTCAGCATTGATCACGTCGGCTCGGAGAACCCGCTTTATCTCAGCGATGCCGAACGGGTTGAATTGGTCGTCGATTTGATCGAGGCAGGTTATGCCGATCGCATCCTTCTGTCTGCCAGCGCCACCGGGGTGGCATTCGGCGAACCCGGTAACGACATTCCCTACAGCGACGTGTTGACGAAATTCGTGCCCATGCTCCTGGCGGCGGGCGTGTCCCAGGCCCACATTGCACGAATGCTGATTACGAACACCGCGCAATTGCTGAGCGTAAACGGGGAAGTCAAATGACACGAGTGAACACGGTACTGGGCACCATTTCGGCTTCGGAGCTCGGCTTCGTTGCGATTCATGAGCACATCGGCTATGGCATGCCGGGTTGCGAACTCGACAGCAAGTGGTGGAAAACACCAGAGCAGCGCTACGAGGAAACGGTGCCCAAGCTGCGCCAGTTTCACGAGAACACGAAACCCTGGGGTGCCGCCACCTTCGTCGAAGCCACGGGTATCTGCAACGGTCGCGACATCGACTACTACAAGTCCTTGTCGGACAAGACGGGTGTGCACATCGTCGCCAGCACGGGATTTGTCGGTGGCGACACGGCATTGCCGTTCTTCGAGCGGGCGAGCGTCGAGTATCTGACCGACCAGTTCGTTCATGAAATTTCCGTGGGCATCGGTGGCACCGGCGCCAAGGCCGGGATCATCAAGGTTGGCGTGAGTCGAGGCTTCAAGATGAAAGAGCTCGATCTGCGCATTTATCGCGCCGCTGCGCGGGCTTCCAGAATCACCGGTGCACCGATTTTTACCCATCTCGCGGTCGACTCCGCGCCAGCGCTGAACATCTTTGCGGAGGAGGGACTGCCCTGCCACCGGGTGTTATTTGGACATGCCGATGATGGTGTAAGCCAGGGCTTGATCAACGAGAAAGCCCTTCTAGACGCGGGAGCACGTATTGGCTTCGATACCTTCGGTTACGACCTTGAACTGCCGGATCCGCCGTTCTGGGGCCGCCACCGTCAGGAGCGTCTCCACCACTTTCTACGATTCCTCAAAAGTGGTTTGACGAAGCAAGTCCTTGCATCAGCGGACGCGAATTGCTCGCCGCTGGGTTGGCCTGGGGTGAAAGGCCACACGGTGAACTATCTGTTCGAGCAACTCATACCTGATCTGCAAGCTGAGGATATCGATGACTCGGTCATCGACCAGCTGTTTGTTCATAACGCGGCCGAGTTTCTGACTTTGACGCCTATTCCCCAACATTGATTAGTAGTGGACCAGAGAGACAAATCATGACACCCGGCACTTTGAAAAGATTGAACGTCGCCGTAATCGGCGCCGGTTACGCGGGTGCGACCGCGGCGTTGGCGCTAAGCCAGTTGGGGGCGACGGTCACGGTCTATGAGCAGGCGCAAGAGATCAACGAGGTGGGCGCTGGAATTGGTTTGCGTCCTTCCACAATGGGCCAGTTCCGTAAGCTCGGCATCTTCGGCCGTATCGCCGCCGTGACCTCGCCGAGCGACTGCTTCGAGATTCTGACCGCTCACGGTCAGCGCATCGCCATGGAGGAGTGGCCGGAAAAGCAAGCCTTTGGTGCCAGCACGCATTTCGTGCACCGGGGCGACTTCATCGAGACGTTGCTGAGTACGCTTCCCGTAGGCATGGTGAAGCTGAACCACCGTCTCAGCCGGATCATCGACAACGGTGACGGTGCCACGGCTATCTTTGAGAACGGCGTGACGGTGAACGCCGATCTGATCGTCGGTGCCGACGGCATCCGCTCGCAAGTGCGCAAGCATCTGTTCAGCGACAAGCCTCCCGTGTTTGCCGGCGAGCACGCTTATCGCGCAGTGATCCCGGCAGCAGACACCTTCGGTCTGGTGGCTGACGGCAACCTTCGCATGTACCTGGGCCATGGCACCAAGATTTATCTGTTGCCACTGCACCATCGCAACGAGGTGTCTTTCGATGTCACTTGCCTTGCGTCCGACTCCACGCCAGCGCCCGCCGTCAGCAAGGAACAATTGATGAAAGTCGTGGAGGGCTTCGATCCTCAATTAATGGCTATCGCAGAGGGGCTCGATATGAGCAAGGTGAATCTGCGTGCCGTATATGACATCGACCCGGTTCCCGTCTGGCATTCCAACTCGGTGGTGTTGATTGGCGATGCGTCTCACGCGATGCTGCACCATCAAGGCCAAGGCGCGAATTCGGCGGTTCTGGACGCCGGCGCGCTTGCCGAGAAACTCCACGGGGCGGATTCGATTCCCGAAGCATTGGCGCAATACCAGGCCAGCCGCAAGCCGGTCACCGATGAACTGCAACGCCTGTCGCGACAAAGCTGGAGCGAAGACGAAGTCCAGAGTGTCTTTCCCAACCAGCATCAGGGCGAGATCGCCGCAAGGAGCTAAATCATGGCACTGCATCCTACGGTCGCTGAGCTCATAGCTTCACTACCGCCTCCACCGCCGGGTCCGCCTAATCCGGAGGCCATGCGCGCGGCCGACGAGAGCCACGTTCCGCCGTTGGAGAAGCGGCCGCCCGTGCATGCGGTATTCGACCAAACCTTGTCGACGCCTGTTGGTGAGGTTCCGGTGCGCGTCTACAAGCCGACGGCGGCGGACGTCCATCCGGTGCTGGTTTATTTCCACGGCGGCGCGTTCTTTCTCGGCAGCCTGAATACCCACGATCATGTAGCGCGCGCACTGGCCAATGCAACGCAATGCGTCGTTGTTTCGGTCGGTTACCGGCTGGCTCCCGAACACGTCTTCCCTGCTGGCCTGAGCGACTGCTACGCCGTGGTCCAGTGGATAGAAAAGAATGGCCGCAGTCCGGGCAACGGAATTGGCTGGGACGGTCAAACCCTCGCAGTAGCAGGTGACAGCTCAGGCGGGAACTTCGCGGCTGCGGTCGCCGCGATGGCGGTCGATGCGGGACTGAAATGCATCACGCACCAGGTGCTCTACTACCCGTCGCTTGATCTCGACTTCGATGTCGAGCGCTACGCGTCGATGAAGACAAACGCCGTCGGCAATGGTCTGGAAACGGCGATGCTGAAGCCGTTCAACGCGTTCTACATCGAGAGCGGTGCGAACCCTTCCGATCCTCGCGTGTCGCCCATCAAGAGACCGGATCTTTCCGGATTGCCGCCGACACTCATCGTCACGGCGGAATGTGATCCCCTTCGTGACGAAGGCGAGTCGTATGGCCACAAGCTGGAGCAGGCAGGCGTTCCGGCCACGATTCACCGCTACGAATCGGCCGCGCATGGATTTGTCCAGCATTTTTCCTGGCTGCCAGAGTTTCAGGAGGTGTTCGCCGAGACTGCTGACTTCATAAGGAATGCAAAGCGATGAGCACGGTCGACATCCAGCCACTGTTTTCGCAGTGGGGGCGGTTCGGCCTCTACAGTTTTTTCATCGACGGAAGCGAGCCGGCGATTGTCGACACTGGCATCGCCTCATCGCCAGCGGGTGGCATTGCGCCGGCCCTGAAGCAGTTGGGGCGGCGCATTGAGGACGTGCGCTGGATTCTTCTTACCCACGGGCATATCGATCACATCGGTGGTGCCCATGCCTTATGGGAGTTGACCGGCCGCAAAGCTAAAGTGGTCATCCACGAGGCGGATGCGCCGTTCCTGCGTTCGCGCCGCACCCATGTCGATGAGTATCTGGCAGCGCGTGGCCGCTATATCGACGACCCGGAAGGGGAAGCCAAGCTGATGGCAGCTTGTGAGGCTGCCATCTCCGGCGAAATGGAACCGCATCAGGTGGTGCGCCATGGCGACCAGATAGCGCTTGGGCCGGATGTGACGGTTACGGTGCACTCCGTGCCGGGTCACACGGCGGGTTCGGTGGCGTATGTGGTGGAAGGGCAGCGCGACGTTTTCGTCGGCGATGCTGTGCAGATCCACGGCGCAGCCAACGGATTTCCGAGTTATGCAGATCCTGATGCGTACCGCGCCAGCTTGCTCCACCTTCGCGACCACGTCAGGCCAAACCGCCTGTTTCTCGGTCATCCCTATCGCAGCCAGGGTGCTGAATCGCTGGGCGTGGTGCTGGACCGCGAACAGGCGGCAGCCAAGATTCAGGAAAGCCTCGACATTGAGGCGAGGGTGCGGGCCGCCACCGAACAATTCGGCCTCGACGGCAAGGCTGTTGCCAAGGCTCCTTGCTCTCCCTTTTGCTGTATCGCGCGTCACTTGCGCTACGACGGCGATCCAACTCTGGAACCCTCACCATTTTTCACCACCATGCACGGTTACTTTCATAGGGGCTATCGCTCATGATCGTTGTACACAAAGACCTGCGTGTGCCGATGCGCGACGGCATTCACCTGGCCGCGGACGCCTATCACGCTAAAGGCGACATGCCGCGCCCGGCTTTGGTCGCGCTGAGCCCGTACGGCAAGGAATTACAGGCGCTGGCGCTCACTATTCCTCCCCAGCGACGTCCCTCTCCGTTGTGGGACGGGTGCATCGAGGCAGGTGACATTGCTCGCGTGGTGAAGGAGGGCTACGTACACGTGATCGGTGACGTGCGTGGCTCCGGCGGTTCAGAAGGGGACCACATCGGCAACTACAATGCCGGTGGCGTTCCGCTGGGACAGGACGCCTACGATTTCATCGAGTGGGTTGCAGCGCAACCGTGGTGCAACGGCGTGGTCGGGATGATTGGCATTTCGTATTTCGGCTCCATGCAGATCTTCGCTGCGGCCGAGCGTCCCCCGCATCTCAAGGCGATTTTCGTCAGTGGCGGGCATTTCGATTTCTATGAGACGACCTATCACGGCGGAGTCATGTGGTTCATGCCGCGAGCTGCACGAGAGGGCCGTGGCGGCGACTCGGGCTGGGCCTTCACGCATCGTCACAAATCTCGCATGCTGGAGACCTACTCCGAAGCGGAAATCAAGCAGCGCGTGGCAGAGCGTCTAGCCGACCCTGACGTGGCCGCCTGGCCCAACCTGGTGCATCTGCTCAATTATCCGATTCATCACGAGTCCTGGTTCGACATCGTCATGAACCATCTCGATGGCGAATGGTACGAAGAGCAGAACCCGATCAATCTCGCCAGAAACATCGACATCCCCGTGTACCTGCAGATCAACCAGGGCCGCGGCTGGACCATAGACGGAACGATCGAGCTCTTCGATGTGCTGAAAGGCCCGAAGAAGCTGGAGATCGGGCCCTATCCGCCGATGCAGACGCGGCCCTGGGTGGATGAGCACGACACCATGTTCCGCTGGTACGAGTACTGGCTGAAGGGCATCGACAACGGGATCATGGACGAGCCGGCGGTGAAAGTGCATGTCGAAGGCAGCCGTAGATGGATGGCCGCCGATCATTGGCCCGTCACGCCAGTCGAATACAAGGCACTGTACTTGCGCACTCGTGGCAAGCTGGCATTCGAGCCGGAGCCGATGGGCGTGGATCATGCGCATCCGGAAGGCTTTTATCAGGCGCCACTGACCATCGTCGATAAGGTCGAGAAGCTGACGTGGTCCACTGAACCATTCCAGGCCGCGACGTCGGTTCACGGCGTGGGTGCCGCGCATCTCTACGTTGCCGTTGACCAGGACGACACGAACTTGATACTGCGCGTGTGGGACGAAGCGCCGATCGGCAAGCGCCAACTCGTCACGACAGGCTTCCTCAAGGCATCCCATCGCGAACTCGACGAACGATCCAGCGAAGGCAATCCGTATCACCCGCACACACGGAGTGTGCCCGTCGAGCCTGGCGCGATCAACGAATACGTCGTGCGGCTCTATCCCTTCGCGAACGAATTCAAGCCGGGCCACAAGCTGGTCGTCGAGCTCATGTGCAATGAGCCGCTTGTGGATGAGCACAATTCCCTGTTGCCTCCCGATGCATTTCATCTGCCCGTTGGACGGGCAGTGACTCACACGATCTATCGGGATGCTACGCATCTTTCGCGTCTCGTACTGCCGTTTGCGGCATCCCCGAAATGAGGGAAGGCTTGTTCCTCACGATCTTCAGCGCACCCGCCTTAATTTCGATGAGGCCGTAACTGTAGTCGGATCGAGAAGGTGTTTTTACGGGACAGATTTATAAAACTAAATAGTAGTACTACGTACAGGAGACGAAATGAGAAAGGGAAGCCATCTTCAAAGTTGTATCCGGCGATCCATGCAAGTCGTTGTCGGAGCGACGCTGACTGCGATGTCATGTTCGGGGCACGCATCGACATATCAGCCGGCGGGCATCGATCTCGGCGCGACCACATTCAATGATGCGTTTGGCAGCATGGAGCCGGGCTGGACGTCGATCCAGCTCTTGCAGTACAAGCACAACACCCGCTTTTACACAAACACCGGCGCTCAAAGTTCCGCATTCAAGGACGCGCAACTCAATGCGTTCGTGTGGATGCCGCAGATCGTCTATACGTCGCCGATCCGCGTACTGGGAGGCGCGCTCGGCTTCACGGCGATGCTGCCGGTTACGTCGTTGAACGCACACTCGACCGAATTCAATCCTTATGCGCCGACGCTGACCGCACGTTCGGGTTTTGGCGACATTACGTTCGGCCCGTTTTTGCAGATGGCACCGGTGATCAGTAGCGGTCGTCCGGTCTTCGTGCAGCGTTTCGAGTTCGACGTGATCGCGCCAACCGGCGCCTATGATCCGAACAAGCTGGTTAATCCGAGTTCGGGCTTCTGGTCGCTGAATCCGTACTGGTCCGTGACGGTCTTGCCTACGCCGAAGACGGAAGTGTCGGTGCGCATGCACTATCTATACAACTCGAAGAACACCAATCCGGGCATCAACAATCCGTTCCAAGTCCCGGGCATGGTGAACTTCCAGGCAGGGCAGGCGGTGTGGGCCAACTTTGCGGCGTCTTACAAGCTATTGCCGAACCTCGATGTCGGCTTGAACGGCTTCTGGTTCCGCCAGATCACGGATGACCGTGTCAATGGCGCAAGCCAGGCCGCTGCCCGTACGACGAACCTGTCGCTGGGTCCCGGGGCCGAGTGGACGATCGATCGCAACAACTTCGTATTTGCAAACCTTTATTTTCCGGTGGTGGAGCGCAATACGTACTCCGGCACGCACGTGAACCTGCGCTGGATTCATGCGTTCTGATTTCAGGAGATGTTCATGCAGAAAGTACACGACTTACCAGGAATCGAGAGCGCTCGCGGAATTGTGGCGTTGATGGTTTCCCACTGCGCAGGCATGTTGGACTTGATTGCCCTGCCGTTGTGGGTAGGTACGCTGGTCGCGCATTATCGATTCAATCCTCAACAGGCAGGAACGTTGCCGACGCTGTTTCTGATTGGAGCATCGCTGTCCAGCGTATTTCTTGCCTCCCGCTTCAACCGTGTGAACGCAAAGTGGACCGTGGTAATTGGCTTTGCTGCTGCGGCGTTGGCCTTCGCGCTGTGCTTCGGACAAGCGACCATGGCTGCGCTGGCGCCCTTGCACTTCGTCGGCGGCCTGGCTGTAGGGGCTGCGCTGAGTTCCGCGCACGGTACGATCGGGCGCGCGCTCAATCCTCATCGTATATTTGCATGGGCGGGGCTGGCCATTGGCGTATTTGGTATCGTCTTTCTCGGCGGAACGCCAGGAGTACTCGCTGAGTTTGGGGGAGCGGCGCTGTTCATTGTCTTTGCTGGAATCATGGGGCTGGCGGCCGTAATGGGACTGTTGTTTTTCCCGCGTCCGAGCCGGCAGGTCGCGGAGGATCGCCACGGATCTCTCGTGAGCGTGCAGCCGCTGCCCCGGGCGGTCTGGTATTCGATTGTCGGAATCGCATTGCTCGCGATGACTCAGGCCATGACGCTCAGCTTTTACGAGCGCATCGGCATGGCACGTGGCTTCGGCCGGGAACTGGTGACCCTGGCGCTGGTTATCTACGGCATCGTCACGCTGTTTCCGGCACCGCTAGCGGGTTTGCTCGAAAATCGGATCAAGGCCACAACGGTCATTTCGATCGCGCCGATCATGCAGGCTGTGTTTGCCATGATCGTGACGCACACCTGGACTTATTCGCTTTTTGCCGCGTCAGGGGCTCTGATGGCATTCACGATTCTGTTCACGCATACCTATGCTTTTGGCCTGCTTGCGCGACTAGACACTACCGGGCGGGCGGTGGCGGCTACGCCGGCAATGCTTATGGTCGGCGCTGCAATCGCTCCCTTTTTCAGCGGAACGCTCGTCAAATTCATCGGTTTCGGCGCAATTGGCTATGCTGCCATCGTCTTGGTAGCGCTGGAGCTGTTGTTGTTCAATTTGACGCGTCGGGCTGTGCAGGATGAATCATCGGTCGAACAGGCTCCGGCGGTGATTTAGCAAGGCATCTGATCTGTGAAGTGATGCGTTCGAAATGCGCTTATAAGAGCCTCACTGGTAGCGATACCGCCTTCATGGGGCGTGCGATGGGAGATCGTGCGCGACGTCTGCACTGGCGCGATTCCACCGGGAGGGCGTCTGAACTGGCGATATCTTGCGGCTTCGGTGTTCGCGTCCGCAGTTGCGATTATCACGTACACGCCGGTACGCCGTCTGCGACAGCCCGTCCTCGTCCACGATGCTATCGGACTCGGCCTGTTCGCCGTAGCGGGCCTTCTAGCCAACGTCGTCTTCGTTCGTGACGTGCCGTCGGGATGAGCCAGCAACTCTCGATGCGCGTTCGTCGGTTAGTTCTGTCCCACGTCCCGTGAGCGGCGCGGCAATCGGTCCGAGCGATGAGCAGCCGTTCTTGGCCTTTTTCAGCGAAACCAGCCCGCCTAGGGAAAGCCCTGAGCAAAAAGAATTGGCAAGCGATCTCAAAAATAGCTAATCTGGGTAACCGTTTTCCCAATCAGATGCTGGGACGCTCCCACGACGTATAAAACGCCTCTTGCCGTGGTCGCAAGATGCGCGGAGACACTCATGCCTTCAGCAGTCCTTATCGTTGCGCAAGTCGCCAGCCGTTATCGCTGGACCGTGTGCGCGCTGCGTTTCTTCGCCACGGTCATCAACTACATGGACCGGCAGATCCTCGGTCTGCTCGCTGCGATGCTGCATGCGGCCGTCGGCTCGGTGACGGGCTTCACGACGGCATCGGATCTGTTCCCGCGACGTGCCATCGGCGCGTCGCCTTCGCGATCATGCACGTGCTCACGCCGAAGATGACGCCGGCGAAGCTCTCGGCTTAGTCAGTGCGGCTCGCCGGACTGAGCGCAAGATGCCGTGGACTCGCGCACGATGAGACACGGCTCGATGGTGACATGTTCGATTTCGCTCTTTCCTGCGAGCGCATCGATGAGCTTCTGCATCGCAATCTCGCCGATGATTTCGCTCTGAGTATCGACGCTGGTGAGCGTCGGCGCGGAGATTTCGCCGTACGGCACGTTGTCGATGCCCGTGACCGACACATCCTGCGGCACGCGAATGCCGAGCGCGGTCGCCGCCTTGATGAAGCCGAGCGCGATCAGATCGTTGTAGCAGATCACTGCTTGCGGACGCTTCGGCCCGAGCATCACGCGCGAACAGGCCTGTTCGCCCGCGCGGTTGGTTGGCGCGTGGACATCGTGCACATCGAGTTCCAGCCCTTGCTGAGCGAGGCAGTCGCGCACACCGGCAATGCGCTCGTCATTGATGCGCGTCTGCCCAATGCCGAGATAGGCAAAGTTGCGATGACCGAGGTCCAGAAGATGGCGCGTGAGCATGAAGGTGGCGAGCCGGTTGTCGATTCCCACGCTCGGTATCGGCAGCTTTTCGCTGCGCCTGAGCAGCACGAGCGGCTTGTCGAGATCGAGCAGCCATTCTGACGCGTCTTCGGGCAGACGCGAGCTGAGAATCAAACCATCGACGCGGCGTGCGAGCGCCTCGATGAGCGGCCGTTCGCGCGCCTGATTTTCGTCGACATCGACGAGCAGAAGCGTGTAACCGTGTCGTAGCGCCACGCGATTCGCGCCCTTCACTACGTTGGTGAAATGCGGGTTGCTGATGTCGAGAATCGTGAGGCCGATGGTGTGCGTTTCCTTCGTGACCATCGAGCGGGCGAGCGGGTTCGACTGATAGCCGAGTTGTTCGATCGCCGCCTTGAGTTTGGCTTCCACCGGTTCGGTGAACCGCTTGGTGCCATTGATGAATTTGGACACGGTCGCGACGGAGACGCCGGAGAGCGCCGCGACGTCACGGATGGTCGCCGAAGGTTTTTTCATGTGGAAAACGTTTTATCGATGAAAGGTTCACGCCGCTCCCATTGAGTGTACCGGGAATGCGACGCCTGCCCCGGCGACGGTGCGATCGATGGTCCCATGTGTTGGGCAAACAGTAAGCATGACTTATAAATATCCAGAGGGAAATCAAATGAAGAAGCGAACCTTGTTGAGCGCGGCCATGACGGCGATCTTCGCGGCCGGATGCGGCGGCGGTCACGGCGACAGCGGCACGCCTTCATCGACGAACGCGCACGCGTGGATGAATACGTCGCTGGAGCCGACGCAGCGCACTGCTCTGCTGCTCGCCGCGATGACGCCCGACCAGAAAATCTCGCAGCTCACCGGCACGCCCGGTGTGGTGCCGGAGATTCCGTCGTGTTATGGCGCGCGTCACATCACCGGCATTCCCGCCTTGCAGATTCCCACCCTGCGCGTGACCAACGGGCCGGTCGGCGTCGGGCAGAACGATTGCGTGTCACCCGACCTGCCGGGATTGCCGCTGGCATCGCTGTCCAGTCCGGCATCGGCGAAGGCGACGGCGCTGCCTTCGGGCATGGCGGTGGCGGCATCGTTCGATACGGCGGTCGCCGGCCAGTTCGGCGACGTCATCGGGCGCGAATCGCGCAATCTCGCCTTGCACGTTCTCGAAGGGCCGGGCATGAACCTCGCGCGCAATCCGACGCTCGGCCGCAATTTCGAGTACTTCGGCGAAGATCCGATCCTGAGCGGCACCATGGGCGTGGCCGAGATCAAGGCGATCCAGTCGCATGGCGTCATCGCGATGGCGAAGCATCTCGTCGCCAACGAGCAGGAAACGAATCGCATGACCATCAACGAGAATATCGACGACAAGACCTTGCACGAGCTGTACATGGTGCCGTTCGAGATGGCCGTGAAGGATGGCGGCGTGGCGTCCGTCATGTGCTCCTACAACTCCGTGAACGGCTATTCGATGTGCGAGAACAAGCACATCCTGACCGACGTGCTGCGGGGCCAATGGGGTTTCACGGGCTATGTGCAGTCGGACTTCTTCGCGGCGCACAGCACGGCCAACACCATGCTCGCCGGACTCGACAACGAAATGCCCGGCATCGACGTCGCACCGCTCACGGCGTGGTGGACGCCCGCGAAGATCAACGCGGCGCTGACGGCCGGGCAGATCAGGCAGTCGGATATCGATACGGCGCTGGGCCGCCGCTATACGCAGATGTTCAGGCTCGGCATCTTCGACCGGCCTGTTACGCAGACCGCCATCGATCAGGCGGGTGACGGGGCGATTGCGCGCGCGATCGGCGAGCAGTCCGCGGTGCTGCTGAAGAACGCGAACAACCTCTTGCCGTTCGATGCGAAGTCGATTCGCTCCGTAGCGCTGATCGGGCAGGCGGCCTATGCGAGCAAGGCGGTGTCCGGTTGCTGCGGTGGAAGCTCGGACGTCATTCCGCTCTATACGGTGACACCGCTCGAAGGCGTGCAAAGCACGTTGAAGCAGCTCGGATCGAGCGCGACGGCGAATCTCACCGTGGTCGCGGACGACAACAGCAATCTCGCCGCTGCCGTCGCGGCGGCGAAGCAGGCGGACGTCGTGATCGTGCTGGCCGGAACCATCGCGGAGGAGGGCGCGGACCGGACGAGCATCGGCTTGTCGAATAATCAGGATGCGATCGTGACTGCCGTGGCCGCTGCGAATCCGCGCACCGCGGTCGTCATGAAGGACAACGCGTCGGCGCTGATGCCTTGGATCGATCAGGTGCCGGCCGTACTCGAAACGTGGTTCCCCGGTCAGGAGGACGGCAACATCATGGCGGGGCTGGTGTTCGGTGTCGTGAATCCGTCGGGCAAGCTGCCCGTCACGTTCCCGAAGAACGCCGGTGACTGGCCGGCGAAGACACCGGCGCAATACCCCGGCGTAACGGTCAACGGCGTGCCGACCGTCACGTATTCGGAAGGCTTGCAGATCGGCTATCGCTGGTACGACGCGCAGAACGTCAAGCCGTTGTTCGCGTTCGGCCATGGGCTTTCGTACACGAGCTTCGCGCTGTCGAGTCTGCGCGTGAGCCCGCTGGCATCGGACGGCACGAAGCCGATCACGGTGCAGGTGGATGTGCAGAACAACGGCCGGGTCGCGGGCGCGGAAGTGCCGCAGGTCTATCTGTCGTTGCCTGCGGGCCTGGGACAGCCGCCCAAGCGTCTGGTCGGATTCCAGAAAGTGCAGCTTGCGCCGGGCGAGAAGAAGACCGTGCAGATCACCATCGATCCGAACGCCGCGAGTCATGCGCTCGGTACGTGGGATACCGCCTCGCAACAGTGGAAGACGGCCAGCGGGCAGTATCAGGTTCAGGTGGGCGATGCGTCGGATAATCTCACGCTGAGTTCCAGCCTGTCGATCGGCAACTAGGAGCTGGAACGCCGACGAAGGATCGGCCGGCTTGCAATGGGCTGGCCGATCGGGAAGGCCCGGACGTACCGGAGCGGAGGATGGCACGCGCAGTGATTCGAAGCGCCTTCGGCGAGGTCGCTGGTGCTGCCCCTTCCATCGGGCATTTCGCGCGACAATCCGACTATGCTTCTACACGGACAGGCTATGGATCGTCGCGCACTGCTTCCCCCGTTGAATCCCACCCGGGCGTTCGAGGCGACCGGACGCCTGCTCAGCATTTCCAAGGCCGCGGACGAGCTGGCCGTGACGCCCGCCGCCGTCAGCCGGCAGGTACGCACCCTCGAAGCCTACCTGGGCGTCGATCTGTTCGAGCGAGTGAAAGGACGACTGGAGCTGACGTCGGCGGGCGCCCGGTATCTGGCGGAGCTGATGCCGCTGTTCACGTCGCTGCGCGAAGCGACCGACAGCCTGCGTTCTTCGGCGCGGCGTGCGCGCGTGCTCAAGATCCGCTCGCCTGCCACTTTCGCCGTGCGGTGGCTGATTCCGCGTCTCGCGAGCTTTCATCGGCTGCACGAAAACATCGACGTACAACTGACGACATCCCCGGCTCCGCTGAATTTCGCGCGCGAGGACATCGACGGCGGCATCCAGTTGGGCGACGGCAAGTGGCCCGGCCTGCGCGTGCAACGTCTGATCGCGAACGAACTGGTGCCTGTCGCGGCGCCTTCCCGACAGGTCAAGGCCCGCTCCCAGTTGCAGGGTGAAACGCTTCTGCACACGCTCGCGCGCCCGGAAGACTGGACGTTGTGGCTGAAGGCGGCGGGCCTTCCATTGAACGGGCGCCGCCGCGAGATGCGCTACGAAACGTCGCTGCTCGCGTACCAGGCGGCCATGGAAGGGCACGGTGTAGCGATCGCGCAGAAGGCGTTGGTGCGCAGCGAACTGGAAAGCGGTCTCCTCGTCGCACCGTTTTCATTCGAGCTCGATCGCGGGGACCACACTTACTACTTCGCGTGGCCGACCGGGCGTCCGCAATCGGATGCACTGAAGATCTTCCGCCGATGGCTGCTCACGTTGCTCAACGAATAGCGCTCGTGAGCCGCCGACCCTTTAACAAAAAATCAACGGTTCGTTTCCAAATTGTCGATTGTCCGGGCGGCCGGCGAGTACGTAATCTCGTCGGCATGATTCGCTGCAGTGGCGAGTCACGAGACAGGACAATCACAAATGCCAAGAGACAGCCTCAACGGCGTGCGGGTGATCGATTTCTCGCACGTCCTCGCCGGACCCGTCTGCTCGATGACGCTCGCCGATCTCGGCGCGCACGTCATCAAGATCGAGCCGCCCGACGGCGAGATCGGGCGCCGCATCGGGCCGCCGTGGATTAGCGGTGAAAGCCCGGCCTTCATCAGCGTCAACCGGAACAAATACAGCGTCGCGATCGATCTGAAAACCGACGCGGGGCGCGAGGCCGTTCGCCGCATGCTGCGGGAGGCGGACGTGCTGGTCGAGAACTTCCGGCCTGGCGTGATGGCGTCGATGGGACTCGACTTCGACGCATTGCGGCCACTGAATCCCCGGCTCGTCTACTGCTCGATCTCCGCGTTCGGTCAGACGGGCGCGAATCGCAAGCGGCCGGGCGTCGATGGCGTGATTCAGGCCGTCAGCGGTCTGATGAGCACGCTCGGCACGACGCACGCCGAGCCGCTCAAAGTCCCGATCCCTGTCGCGGACATGATGGGCGGCTATCTCGCGTCGATCGCGATCCTCGGCGCGCTGCATGAGGTCCGCATGGGCAGCGGCGGGCAGCATCTCGACGTGAGTCTCTACAACGCGACGCTGATGCTGCAGCAAATCGGCTTCGCCGCGTTCTTCGCGTCCGGGCGCGAGCCGGAAAAGACCGGCAGCGCCGCGCCTTATGCGTGTCCGAACGAAGCGTTCCCCACGGAGGACGGCTGGATGATGGTCGTCGCCTACCATCCCGAGCGGTGGCACGCGCTATGTGAGGTGCTCGCAACGCCTGCGCTCGAAGCGGACCCGCGGTTCGCCACCAACGACGATCGCGTGCGCCATCGCGCGACACTGCATCACCTGCTCGCCGCGCGTTTCGTCGAACGGACCACGGCAGAGTGGCTGGAGCGGCTCGCGGCACGCGACATTCTGTGCGCGCCCGTCGCCACCTACGGCGATGTCATCGAATCAGCGGAGTACGCTGAATGCGGACTGGCGCAGACGATCGATCATCCGGTCGCGGGCACCATGCGCACGCACGGCTTCGCGCTCGGTCCGTCCGACCGCCCGGCCGCGCCGGACCTGCCCGCGCCGCTGACGGGCCAGCACACGCTGCAAATGCTGGAGCGATACGGCTTCGCCGAAAGCGAGATCGCGGGCCTGCTGAACGCGGGCGTGATTCGCGTGGGCCGCGCACCCCGCGAGACCTGCGACGAAGCCCGCAAGGTGATCGCATGAGCGCCGCGATGATCCGAAGCGAACGGCGCGGGCAGGTCGCGCTCGTGCGGCTGGCGTCGGACAACCCGCTCAATCCGTTGACCGACGCGTTGATGGATCAGCTGATCGACGTCCTGCTGCGCAATGAAACCGACCCCCAGGTTCACGCGACCGTTTTGACCGGGTCCGACAAGGCCTTCGCCGCCGGCGCGGACATCGTCGCGATGTCGAAGCTCGATTACGCGAGCGCATTCTCGGATGACTACATCGGCCGTAGCTGGGACCGCATCCGCACGGCCCGCAAACCGCTCATCGCGGCGGTGGGCGGCTATGCGCTCGGCGGCGGCTGCGAGCTCGCGATGATGTGCGACATCGTCATAGCCGCGGACGACGCGCGCTTCGGCCAGCCGGAGGTCAAGCTCGGCATCGTGCCGGGCGCGGGCGGCACGCAGCGCCTGCCGCGCGCGGTCGGCAAGTCGACCGCGATGCTCGCGTGCCTGACCGGCGAGTCGCTCGATGCCAGCGAAGCATTGGCTTATGGCCTCGTGTCGAAGGTCGTCGCCCGCGAGCGCTTGATCGACGAAGCGATGCGCGTCGGAGAACAGATCGCGCGTCATTCGCTGCCGGTGATCGTCGCGATCAAGGAAGCCGTCAACCGCGCGTTCGAGTCGTCGCTCGCGGAAGGTCTGCTGTTCGAGCGAAGGCTGTTTCACGCGGGCTTTTCGTTGGCCGATCAGACAGAAGGCATGGCGGCGTTTCTCGAGCGCCGTCAGGCCGCATTCCAGAACCGGTAGTGGCCGGGAACAAACAGGAGACTTTTTCGTGTCAGCTTATCCAAACGATGCCGGTTCATCGGTCGAATCGTCCGTCGACGAGGGCGTGCTCACGCTCACGCTCGACAGCCCCAGCGATGGCAACGCGCTGAACATCGCGATGACCGAGGCACTGTCGGGCGCGCTCGAGCAGGTCAACGACCGGCGCGACGTGCACTGCGTGCTGCTGCGTTCGTCGTCGCGGCACTTCTGCACGGGCGGCAATGTGAAGGACATGCAAAGCGGCAGCGACCTCATGAGCGGCAGCGTCGAGGAAGTACGCGACCGGCTGCTTCGCAGCCTGCACCGGATCACGCGCGCACTGAGCGCTCTGGATGTGCCCTCGGTGTGCGCGGTCAATGGCGCCGCGGTTGGGGCGGGTTGCGATCTCGCGCTCATGTGCGATATCCGCCTGGCGAGCACGAAAGCCGTGTTCGCAGAGAGCTTCTTGCGGCTGGGGCTGGTGTCGGGCATCGGCGGATCATGGTTTCTCGCGCGGATCGTGGGCTACGCGAAGGCACTCGAACTGACGTTGACCAGCGAGTTCATCGATGCTGAAGCGGCGCGCAGCCTGGGCATCGTCTCGAAGGTGGTCTCGGAAGACGCGCTCGACATCGAGGCCCGGTCGCTGGCGAAGCGCATCGCGCAGAACCCGCCGACGGCGCTGCGCATGGCGAAGCGGCTCGTACGCGAAGCGGCCGATGTTCCGCTTTCGACGACGCTCGACATGGCGGCCAGCATGCAGGCCATTCTCTTGTGCGGCCACGAGCACAAGGAGGCCGTCGGGCGGTTCCTCGTCGAGCAACAGGCGGCGAAAAAGCGCACACGCATCTGATGCGCCGATACGGCCACCGCGTCAATCGCGCGGGACCTCACAAACTGAATCAGAGGAGACGATCATGTCCACGACTTCCCGAGCCCGCAATCGAAAGCCCGGCATGCTGCGGATCATCGCCACATCGAGCCTCGGCACGATGCTCGAGTATTACGATTTCTTTGTCTATGTCGCGCTGACATCGACCTTGACGCACTTGTTCCTTCCTTCGACCGATCGCACCGTCGCCGCGATGGCGGGCGTCGCCACCTTCGGCATCGCGTATGTCGCGCGGCCGTTGGGCACGATCATCTTCAGCCCGATGGCCGACCGGATCGGACGCAAGAAGACGTTCGTCATCACGCTCGCGATCATGGGTCTCGCGACGGTGGGCATCGGCTGTCTGCCGACCTACGCGGCGGCCGGTGTGCTGGCGCCGACCGGCCTGATCACGCTGCGCGTGTTGCAGGGCATCGCGCTCGGCGGCGAATACGGCTCTGCGGTCGTGTACGTGATGGAGCATGCGCCCGCAGGCCGCAAAGGCATGGCGACCAGCGTGCTGCAAAGCACCGCGAGCGTCGGCCTGCTGCTGGCACTGGCGATCGTGTCGGCACTGAAGTTCTCGCTCGATGCATCGGCATTCGAAACCTGGGGCTGGCGCGTCCCGTTCCTGATCTCGGCGCCGATCGTCGCTGTGGCGACATGGATTCGGCTCGGCATGACGGAAACGCCCGTGTTCGCGGAGATGAAGCAGGCGGGCCGTCTGTCGAAATCGCCGCTGCAGGACACCTTGTCGAGCGCGACGTCGTGGAAGGCGATTCTGGTCGCGATGTTCGGCGCCCAGGGCGCGACCTCCGTGTCGCTCTATACGTCCATCGTCTACATGCTGTACTTCCTGCAGAACGTGTTGAAGATCGAAGCTTCGCGCGCGAATCTGTGTCTCGGTATCGCGATCGTCGTGGCCGCGCCGCTTTATCCCGTGTTCGGCCGTCTGTCCGACGCGATCGGCCGGTCTCGCGTCATGTTGATCGGCATCGTGCTCTGGATTCTTGCAGCGTATCCCGCTTTCGCGGGTATCAGGACGAATGCGCTCGCGGGCGGCTGGACGGCCGTGACACTGCTCATCGCGCTGCTGTCCGTGTTGACAGCGATGATCATGGCGCCGTTGCCGGCGTTCATCGCCGAATGCTTTCCGCCGCAGAGCAGGACCACGGGCTTCGGATTGTCGCAGCAACTCGGTAACGTGCTGTTCGGCGGGTTCCTTCCGTTGATCAGTCTTTCGCTCGTCAATCTGACAGGCAATCCGCTTGCGGGCGTCGGCTATTCGATCGTGTCGCTGTTGCCCTGCCTCGCCGTCACGTTCTTCAGGGGACTGCGGCAGGATCGGCTCATCAGGCAGGGCAATCACGAGGTCCGGTGCGCAAGCCCTGCGGACGCGGCCCGGTTGCCGGTACGTTGAGCCAGCGATGAAACGAGGCGCGGTATCGCGATGTCGCGATGTCGCGCCTCGCGTCTTCAGGCGAGACCGCTCATCAGCGTGTATTTCACGTGCACATACTCCTCGATTCCATGATGACAGCCTTCGCGCCCGTACCCGGACTGCTTCACGCCGCCGAATGGCACCGAAGCCGTGCCGACCGACCCGGAGTTCAGAATCACCATGCCCGCCTCGAGGTCACGCGACAGCCGGAACGCACGGCCCAGATCGTGAGTGAACGCATAGGCGACGAGGCCGTATTCGGTGTCGTTGCTGCGGGCAATGACTTCGGCTTCGGTGGAGAAGCGATAGATCGGGAAGACGGGTCCGAATATTTCGGTCGAAGCGATCGGCATGTCGTCCGCGGCGTCGACGAGAATCGTGGGCGCATAGAAGAGTCCCCCTTTGGCGTGCGGATGTCCGCCGAGCACGACCTCGGCGCCGCGTTTGCGGGAATCGTCGACGAGTTGGCCGACCTTGTCGACGCCCGCCCGATTGATCAACGGACCGACGACGAACCGTTCCTGCAAACCTTGATCGACCGGAATGACCTCGACGAGCGCCTTGACGCGCTGAACGAACGTGTCGTGCACGCTCGCCTGGACATACACGCGGTTCGGCGAGATGCAGACCTGCCCGCTGTTGCGCAGCTTCGCGGACACGAGTGCTTTTGCGGCTGCGTCGAGATCGGCGTCGTCGAAGACGACGAAGGGCGCGTTGCCGCCGAGTTCCATCGTCATCGTCTTCAGCGTGCCGGCGCACTGCGAGGCGAGCAACTTGCCGACCGCGGTCGAACCTGTAAACGAGATCTTCCGGATGCGCGGATCATCGGTGATCAGCTTGCCGATCTGCACGGGGTCGCCGGTCACGATTTCGAACACGCCTTCCGGAATGCCGGCGCGGCGCGCGTATTCGAGCAGCTTGTACGCGGTCAGCGGGGTTTCCTCGGCAGGCTTCAGGAGGATCGTGCAACCCGCCGCGAGCGCGGTCGCCACCTTGCGCGTGATCATCATGAAGGGGAAATTCCACGGCGTGATCGACGCGACCGGTCCGACAGGTTCTTTCGTGACGATCACCGCTGCGTCTTTCGCGTGAGTGGGGATGGTATCGCCGTACACGCGCCTGGCTTCCTCCGCATACCATTCGACGAAGCCCAGCCCATATTCGATTTCGCCGAAGGCATCCGACAGGCACTTGCCGTTCTCGCGGCACATCAGTTCGGCGAACGCGATCTTGTCGGCGCTGACGAGGTCGAACCATTTGCGCAGCAGATCACTTCGTTCGCGCGCCAGGGTGCGCGACCAGACCGGAAAGGCTGCGCATGTGCGGTCGATGGCCGCGCGCACCTGCGCTTCCGAATGATGTTCGACTTGCCCGACGACCGTGCCGTCGGCGGGATTGAGTACATCGATCATGCTTTATTCTCCGAAGTAAGTGAGCGCTTCCCAGTGCATCGACGCATCGTGACTCACGGCGCGGATGCATGATCGAATGTTAGGGATGCGGTAACGGGAGGAGAACGCGTGATTGTCTGCGAAGCTTGCCCAATCCTATGAACACGCCTGTATCGCCCATATCGAACTCGAAGCATGAATACGCACCGCTCTCCCGGATTGCCGACGATGGAAACCGAAACCGCAGCACTGGCTCGGGTACACGCCTCGATGGTGAACCGGCTGCTGGAACTGGCGCCGAACGAAGGCTACAACGCGACGCCGATGCCGGACATTCGCCTCTTGCGATCGAACCGTCCGCTGACGCGCACGCCGGTGCTGTACGAGCCGGGTATCGTCGTCATCGCGCAAGGCCGCAAGCGCGGCTATCTCGGCAGCAAGGTTTATGTCTACGATGCGCAGCACTATCTGGCCGTGGCCCTGCCGCTGCCGTTCTCCATGGAGACCGACGCCACCGCGGAAGAGCCGCTGCTCGCGGTGTACGTGCGCCTCGATCCGACGCTTGCTGCCGATGTGCTGCTGCAGATCGGCGAGCGCAACGGCGTGGTGCGGGGCGAGCCAGGCGGCATGGCCACGACGAGGCTCGATCTGGCGCTCGGCGAAACCATGCTGCGGTTCCTCGATGCGATGCGTGACCCGCTCGCAGCCGCGCTATTGGGACCATCGCTGGTGCGGGAGATTTACTTTCGCGTCTTCATTGGAGAGCAGGGTAGTTCGATGCGTGCAGCGCTCGACCTGGATGGAAACTTCGGGCGCATTTCCAGAGTGCTGCGCAAGATTCATTCGAGCTATGCCGAGGCGCTGACGATCGAAACGCTCGCAAGGGAAGCGACGATGAGCGTGCCGTCGTTTCATATGCACTTCAAGGCGGCCACGAAGACGTCTCCACTCCAGTACATCAAGTCGACGCGACTGCATCAGGCGAGGCTATTGATGGCGCGCCAAGGCATGACGGCCGCTGCGGCAAGCGCACGGGTGGGGTATGAGAGCGCGTCGCAGTTCAGCCGCGAGTTCAAGCGGCTCTTCGGTGGCACGCCTTCGGAAGAATTGCGAAGGATGAAGCGGCATTTTGCGGTGCCGGAGGCGGGGCCGGGTTCGTCGCAATATGTTTCGTCGCATTGATTCGGCAATCAAATGGCGAGCGAGGCAGGCGATGGTGTCGGCGATGAGCCTTACTCAAAACAACCATATTCGATCGGCAAGCCTATGGTTGTGAGGCACCGTCGGTCGCGCCGGTGATTTGCCAGACCGTGTTCAACGCCTGTAATGCCGCCTGAATCGCGGGGTCGCCGCTGCGTCCTTCGGCGTAGACGAAGGCCACCTGAGTGCTCGCGCGATGCTCGCCGAAGAATACGGCTTCACCCGCATCGCGCGCCTCGTTTGCCAGCGCCTCGCGCATCAGTCCGACGCCGACGCCCGCCGCGACCAGCGCGCGCATCAGTTGCTCGTGATCGGCCTCGACGGTTTCGATCGGCTTGATCGCCGCACGTTGCAGAATCTCGTCCAACACCTCCTGATGCCCGCTGCGCGGCGCCATGCGAATCCATGGTTTGTGCGCGAGACCTTCCAGCGCGAAGTCGTCGAACGGCGGCCATGACGCCGGCACGACGAGGCGGAAGCTCATGGCATCCAGCACCTTGACGTGCATTCCCTCAGGCCGCTTCTTGCACACCAGCAGCGCCGCGTCGATTTCCGCGCTGCGCAGCGCATCGATCAGCCAGCTCGTGCGGCCCACCTGCAAGTCGATCTTGAGTCCCGGATGACGCGCGACCATCTCCGCGAGCAGCGGGCCGACCCTCAGCACCGCGGGATCGAGCATCACGAAGCCGATGCGCAATCGGCCTTCGATCTGTCCGCGAAAACCACGCGCCGCGTGGATGAACTCGCCGAACGCCTCGATGGCTTTTTCCGCGCGGCCGAGCAGCGCTTCGCCGCTTTGCGTGAGGGTGACGGAGGCCGTCGTGCGGGACAGCAGACGCACTTCGAGCTCTTCTTCGAGGCTTTTGAGTTGGCCGCTCACCGCCGGTTGCGTCACATGCAGCGCCTCGGCTGCCTTGGTCACGCTGCCGAAGCGCGCGACGGTCACGAAGGTTCGAAGCTGGCGAATATCCATCTCGTTCTCGCGTCCTGCCTCAGTAGAGGCGCTTATGAGCTTTATCCGGGAAAGTGATTTCCCTGGCTGGAATGACGCAACTATTCTCGATCACACCGGATGAGCAGGGCAATCCGCTTCCACACCGACTGACGAAAACGGAGACACACATGATTTCATCGATCCTTCCTCGACACGCGGCCGAAGGGCTGTGCGCGCTCAATGCGACGCAAGCGGTCGATATGCTGCGGCGCCGTGAAGCCTCGCCGCTCGATTTCGTCGATGCCGCCATCGCGCGCATCGAGCAGGTCGATCCGACCGTCAACGCGCTGCCGTTGCGCCGCTTCGAGGCGGCCCGAGACGCGGCGCGCCGCTTCCCGAAACCGGACGATGAAACGCTTGCGATGCCCGGCTACCTCGCGGGTCTGCCCATCGCCGTGAAGGACTATAACGACCTCGCGGGCGTGCCGACGACCTACGGCTCGCCGATCTTCCGGGACAACGTAGCGTGCGCGTCCGATCTGACGGTCGCGAATCTCGAACGCCACGGCGCGATCCCGCTCGCCAAGTCCAACGTGCCGGAGTTCGCAGGCGCGAACACCTTCAACACCGTGTTCGGCGCGACGCGCAACCCCTGGAATACGGAACTGACGGTCGGCGGCTCGTCGGGCGGCTCGGCGGCGGCGCTTGCTGCCGGCATGGTATGGCTCGCGACCGGCAACGATCTCGGCGGCAGCCTGCGTATTCCCGCGAGTTACTGCGGCGTGGTCGGCATGCGGCCTAGCGTGGGGCGCGTGCCGCGGCCCGTCTCGCCCGTGCCCTACGATCCGCTGTGGGTCGAAGGTCCGATGGGCCGCACCGTCGCCGATGTCGCGCTGATGCTGGACGCGCAGGCCCACTTCGACGCGCGCGATCCGCTGTCGTGGCCGCGTCCTCCGGTGCCGTTCGTGGAGGCCGTGCGCCATCCGCGCTCGCCGCGCCGGATCGGCTTCACGGCGGATCTGGGCATCGGCCGGGTGGAGGCGCAGGTCGCGCGCATCTGCGAACGCGCGGTGCTGCGTTTCGCGGAGCACGGCGCGGCGGTGGACGGCGAATGCCCGGACTTCAGCGGCGGCTTCGAGGCGTTCCAGACGTTGCGGGCGAATCTGGTCGCGGCGGTGCGCGGTCCGTTGCTCGATGCGGCGCGCGAACGCATCTGCCCGGAGATCGTCTGGAATATCGAAAAGGGTCTTCAGCAAGGCGGCGCCGACGTCGCGCGCGCCGAACGTCTGCGCGGCGAACTGTTCAACCGCGTAAGCGCGTTTTTCGGCCGCCACGACATCCTTGCGTGTCCGACTGTCGCGGTCGCGCCGTTTCCGGTCGATCAGCGCTTTCCAACCGAAATCGACGGCACGCCGCTCGATTCGTATATCGACTGGATGTACCTCACTTTCGTGCTGACGCTGACCGGCTGTCCGTCGATTTCGATTCCCGCCGGCGTGACCGACGACGGACGCCCGGTCGGGCTGCAACTGCTCGGGCGTCCGCGCGGCGATTTCGAACTGCTGGGCGCGGCGCAACTGCTCGAAACCACGCTCGGTGTATCGGCGTTCACGCCACGGGCGCTCGCCTGACGCGGACCCATCGGTCCTCACGTTCCACGAGAGAACACAGCCAGAGGAAGGAGACAGAGATGTCGGTCGACAGCAGAAACGTAGTAACCGCGCGGGCGCCGGAAGACGACGCGCCCCTGCTCGAACGCATCGCGCTGCGCGTCACGGCGTGGTGCGAGAAGTGGTATCCCGATGCCTTCGTATTCGTCGCTTTGACGGTGCTGGCGGTGGCGCTGGGCGCGCTGGCGATCGGCGCATCGCCGCGCGCGGTGGCTGTGTCGTTCGGCAATGGATTCTGGAGCCTGATTCCGTTCACCATGCAGATGGCGATGGTCGCGATCACCGGTTACGTGATCGCGAGTTCGCCGCCGGTCGCGCGGCTCGTCACGCGCGCGGCGCGCGTGCCGAAGAGCGGACGCTCGGCGGTGGCGTACGTGGCGTTCCTGAGCGTGCTGACTTCGCTGCTGCACTGGGCGATCAGTCTCGTGTTCGCTGGCTTGCTGGTGCGCGAACTCGCGCGCCGCGCGGACTTGCGCATGGACTATCGCGCGGCGGGCGCGGCGGCGTATCTCGGCATCGGTGCAACGTGGGCGATGGGCCTGAGTTCGTCGGCCGCGCAGTTGCAGGCGAATCCCGCGAGCATTCCGGCGACACTCTTGCCGATCACCGGCGTCATTCCGTTCAGCGAGACGCTGTTTCTGTGGCAGAGCCTGAGTATCGCCGGGGCGCTCGTCATCGTCTCGACACTGATCGCGTGGTGGACCGCCCCCGGACCCACGCGCGCGAAGACCGCCGCCGATCTCGGCATCGCGCTCGACACGATCGACGATGCGCTGCCTGCACGCGAGCGCCCCGGCGAATGGCTCGAATACAGCCCGATGCTGATTCTGGTGCTGGTGGCGCTGGGCGGCGGCTGGGTGATCAACGAGTTCGCGAGCAAGAACTGGCTCATCGCGATTTCCGGCCTCAACACGTACAACCTGATCTTTCTGTTGCTCGGCATGCTGCTGCATTGGCGGCCAAAGCGTTTTTTGCGTGCCGTGTCGAAGGCGGTGCCGGTGACTTCGGGCGTGCTGATTCAGTTCCCGCTCTACGGCGCGATCGCGAGCATGTTGACCTCGGCGAAGGGCGCGGCGGGGGAGTCGCTTACACATCATTTGTCGACGCTGTTCGTGAGCATCGCATCGACGGACACCTTCGCGCTGGTGATGGGCGTGTATTCCGCGGTGTTGGGCTTTTTCGTGCCGTCGGGCGGCGGCAAGTGGATCATCGAGGCGCCGTATGTGATGCAGGCTGCCAACGACCTGCATGTGCATCTGGGCTGGGCCGTGCAGATCTATAACGCGGCGGAGGCGCTTCCAAACCTCATCAATCCGTTCTGGATGCTTCCGCTGCTCGGCATCCTCGGACTGAAGGCGCGCGATCTGGTCGGATTCACATTCGCGCAGTTCATCTGCGGAACGGTGTTGGTACTGACGATGCTCTGGCTGCTGGCTCCGACGTTGATTTATCACACTCCAGTCTTGCATTGAACGGCCTTGACAGGAGTGCGGGTTGTGTAGCCCTTGGTGAGTCGGGCCGGTCTTGAGTTCTTCTTCGGCGAGCGAACAGCCGTGAACGTGGATTTCGGAGCTTCGGGTGGCTCCAGGGAAGACAGAGACCGGCCAGTCATTGACATTCGCGAACGTCACGTCTTACGCCACAGGCGGAAGGGAAGCGGCTACTGGCCTCCAAAATATAGCTGCTTCATGTCTTCGGTAGAGGCGGGGCGAACGACGGCGCGAGAGCCCGAAGTCGATGAGCCGAAGGGCACGCCGCCATACGCGGTTGGGCCGTTGGCCGATAGCCGTGCCTCTGCCGACTGGATGTCGCTCGGATAACTCGCATCCGCGCTTTTGGCGGGATCATACCCGGCCTGTTCGATCTGCTGCAGTTCCGCACGTACCTGGGCTCGCGTCAGTGTCGAATCCGACTGAGAGAACGCGGCAAGGGGGATGGAGAGCGCCGCCGCTGTGGCGACGGCGATAGCGACTGATTTCATGACAATCTCCTCGTAAATGCCAGGGAGCAGGATTCGGGTGCACGGCGATCATTCAAAGACAACTCAACTCTCGTTTCCCGGAGCTGCCATATCGATTTTCGGTTAGAAGCGACGCTCTCGACAGCCACGTAGGTAGGCAGGCGCGCGAATCGAACTGCGAAAGATGTAGGTATTCGGAAGCAGGAAGGCACGTTCATACCGCTACATTTGTATATACGGATTCGAATAACATGCTGCTATTCTGTTTGGATGGCACGCTGCCGCATCCGCGGACGGCGACACTGCTGATCGAACATCGTCATGAGATCGTCAGGTTTCGGGGTGCGCAGGTTCAGATCGGCGGTTCAGGAACGCGCGTTCCAGATGGACTACGCGCAGCGCTTCTTCGGTCAGCGAAGACTCGCCATCGCGATCTTCACCGCGTTATGGATCGTTTTTTCTATCCGCGATTTCGGGCGGCTTGACATACTCGATCCCGCCTGTCTGCACCACGACGAACTCATTTTCGTGAGAACCGCTGCGGCGGTCGGCATGGGCGCGGCCGTCCTGATGTGGAGTCCGCGCGCACTCGACGAACGGTGGGCCGTCGGGCTGCTCAGCGTGTGGACGCTCTGCGCCTGGTTCGCCACCCTGAGAATGCTGCAGATCGTCGCCCTGCCGTGGCATGAACATTATTCGATCCTGACGCTCACCCTGTTCACGATATTCATGGCCTTCCGGCTTCGGGCGATCACGGCAGCGTGGCTGGTCGGCCTTTGTGTCGCGAGTTATCTGCTGATGCTCTTCTTGCAGCCTCCGGGCGAGAAGTTCGGCATGCACCTGTCGGCGATGCTTGCGCACGCCACGAGCCTGCCGCTGACGTATGCCATCGGGCTGGTCGTCAGCGTTCCGCTGGAACGTTCGGCAAGGCGCGAATTCATGTATCAGCGCAACTTGCGCGTGGCCAAGGCGCGCGTCGAAGCCGCGGCGCGTGCGGTCAACGAACAGAACCGGCGCATGCAGGAGCTCGTCAAGGAAAAGGAGCGGTTCTTTTCGTCGGCGTACCACGACATCCAGCAGCCGCTCGCCGCGATCAACCTCTTCATCCGCAGCGCCCGCACGAGGATCCGGGAAGGTCACGCGGTGGATCGTGACCTCGATGTCATTGAGGAAACCGCATCCGACATTCTCGGCATGTTCAAGGACATCCAGGACTATAGTGAGCTCGGCTCGTATGTTCCCCGCCTTACGCCGGTCAATACCCGCGACCTGCTGACTGAGGTCTTCGAGCAATATCGGGAGACGGCCCAGTTGCGGGGAATCGAGCTGAGAATCGCAGCGCGGCGAGCGCATCCGCCGACGATCGAGACCGACCGCCTGCTCTTGAAGCGAGCCATATCCAATCTCGTTTCGAATGCGATCAAGAACACGTCGTCGGGTGGCGTCGTGCTTGGCTGGGTGAAGTTGAGTGAACGGCTGCGCATAGATGTATGGGACACCGGAATCGGCATTGCGCCCGCCCATCGGGAGGCGATCTTTGCCGAGTACTATCAGATCAACAATCCGGGGCGCGACCGTTCGAAAGGGCTGGGACTGGGGCTTTCGATCGTACAACGCGTGGTTCGTATTCTGCCGGGACACGCCATGACTTTCGCATCGGTCGAAGGGCGAGGATCGCGCTTTTCGCTCTACGCGACCGTTTCGGCATCGGCGCCAGTTGTCGGGACGAATCAGCATGACAACCTCTGCAGTCCAGACCTCAACGGCACGTTCGTGCTGCTGTGCGACGACGAACCAACCGTTCTCGAAGGCATGCGACGCCTTTTCTCGAGCGCGGGCTCGCTCGTGTACGCCGCCGAGTCGATGGCCGGGTTTGAGGCCATCCTTGCCGATGACAGCCGCGTTCCCGATCTCATCGTCACCGATATCCGTCTGCGCGATGGCGCTACCGGTACGGAGGTAGCTGATCGGATCAGGCGTCACTTTGCGTGGGCGGGCGTTATTCCGGTCGCATTCATCACCGGGGAGCTGCTGTCCGAGCGCGTCCTGCGCGATTTTCAAAAACCATTCGTATTACTGCGCAAGTCATCCGCGCCGGAAGAGTTGCTTGCCGAGATCAGCCGATTCGTCGCCGCCCATCGGCATCTGAATCTCGATCTGGCGAAGGATCTGTGTCCGACAGCGTCCCGAGCGTAATCCCCTTGTCCGCCAGCATCACGATGAGCTCAGTGCGGCGCCGCAGGTTGAAGTGAGTGAGCAGATGACTGATGTATTTGCGCACTGTGATGTCTTCGAGTCCCATCTTCGACGCGATGGCTTTGGAAGGGAGCCCGCGTACGAGCCACGCCAGAGTTTCATACTCGCGGGGCGTGAGTCCGAGGCGCGGAGCGTCCCAAGGTTCGGCGCCACCGTTCGTCGGCTGTGCTTTTCCCGATTCGCGTGCCGCCCCGGCGGTGTCGATCCCGCGCCTCAGCCCGGCGATGCTCGCCGCGGGCAGGAACACCCCGCCTGAAAGTACGGCGACGATCGCGGCATGGAGTGCTTCTGGCGACGACGATTTTGGTACGTAGCCCATCGCGCGAAGTTCGAGGCATCGGCCGACTGTCTCCACACGTTCGTCAGCGGACAGGACGACCACGGGCAAGGACGGCCGTGCGTCTTTCAACCGGGCCAGCGCGTCGCAACCGTGCCCGTCGGGGAGTTCGAGATCCAGAAAGACGATGTCCGGATTCTCGGTCATCGCTGACTCGACTCCGTGCAACAACGTATTCGCATGCAGCAGTTCGGCATCCTGGAAAAGCTCTTTAATGAGCAGCGCAAGACCGGCTCTGAAGAGTTCGTGATCGTCGACGAGCAGTACGCGCATCGCATCGGCTCCCGGCAACACATGCACATTCGTACGCTTGAAACACGCGGCCTTCGAATTGCAGCAATCAGCCACATGGGCGGTGTTCAAATGATCTTACTTGATTCAGTGGACCGGGAATGGAAAAGCGCATCCCAGGAATGTCGACCATGATCGCGCCGCTGTTCGCGACGCGGTGTTCATTTCCACACGCCTTTAACCCGATATCTTCGGTCTCTACGCCGTATAGAGCGTGATCAGGAAAATAGCAAATCGATAGGCCACGACAATGAAGCCGGCCGCTAGCGCCATGGATCCAGATATGATGAGCCGCGCTATTCCATAAGATCCAAAGACGGGTTTTAATGCGAGAAAAACGTATGCCCCACAGACACCAAGATTGATGATGGAAAGGATGTTATCGACGACAGGCGAACCGAGTCCGAGACCGCCTAGACGGACCTCCACGGCCGCGACGGCTAGCGCGAGCGAGAACAACAACAGCAAGAATGCGTAGAGATGGAGCGAGAAATAGACGTACGCAATAAAAGGCTTTCGCGCGGAAAGCAAGACAATCCACAGCAACAATGAGAATGGGACCACCATAAGAACGATGAGTGATTTCGCGTTGAGCACGGCTGCGCGGTCGAATGTGGAGGTGTACTGAGGCAGGTCGGTGCCGAGTTTTCTCAGGCGCTCGGCTACCAATGACTGCGCAAGTGAACTCCAGTCCTGATGATGGAGATGCGACTGGAGTGTCGAGCCGAAAACTTGCGTATCGGTCAGCGACTGCATCGCGAAAAAAATGGCATTTGAGATCAGAAACAGCTGGAACGGCGGGACATAAGGCATCCGCTTTCCGTTCAGATGCGCGACCGTCAGCTCGCCTGGATGACGTAGCAAAACGCTGATTGTCCGAAGAAGCCGCCCGTCGATGCTCGTCGCTGCATGCAGCAGCTTTGTTCCGATCCCGCGCAGCGTAAGATCGGGCGGCCGAAGTGGGCTCTCGCCGCATCTCGGGCAGAAAGGCGTGGTGACTGGAATCGCACAGGTCGGACATGTCCATGGCTCGGTTTCAGACATGATTCCCCCGTTGGACTGCTCGAACAGATGGACTGATACAAGTCGATTTCGGCACCTGCGGCCGATGTACCCGCAAGGCTGCGCAACTGACCGAAGCTTCGCCAGAAGTTTGCGCCTTTTTAAACCGGGTCGTCATCGGCGACGACACGACAGAGAAGTTGAGCCGTAGCAGGACGTTCACTACGTTTCCTCATTTCCTTGCCGTGAACAAGAGCGCAAAGCGCGAAGCTTTTGACTCTGTGAGCGCTTCACACATAACTGCGACCACGGCCCTTAGGCCAGAGAAAGCACGAAGAGGTGAGCTTCTGGGTTCAAACCCTACTGCCGCTCTGATTCAGTCATTCCTTCGCTTGCGTCGTCGATTAAATTCAGTGCGACGGCCGCGTCGTCAATCTTGTCGATCGCGAGCATGGCGAACCGCGCGAGGAAAAGCGAAGCATTCGCCTCACCCAGTTGAGTCATGGTCTTGCACAGCCGGGTATAAACGATGTCGAGGTCACTGTCGGTCATGGCGTTCTCCTTTATCGGTGTCGTGATCACATATGAAGGGCGTGGTGGATGGCGGCCGCGACATCTGCAGCCGCTGCCTCATTCCAGCGTCCCAGTACATGGCCGTCCGGGCGAACCAGGTAGACGGTGCCGGGCCTGGCGTCGTACATGGTGAACAGGCGACCTGTGTGGTCCCAGTTGTGATTGTTTTTCGTTTCGGGGTGCAGATGCGAAGTCACGGGGATCAGCCTGAAAGGCAGCTTTTCCGCGTGAAGCGTTGCTTCGAGTTCGGCGAATTCCACCGGTACGCGTCCGTCTTCGCTGAAGTGCAGGGCGGTGAACCTTGGCGTGATCAAGTCCGTCAGATGAGCCTCCCTCGCGCTGCCGTCCTCGACGATCGTCAGTGGGCATTCGGTCAACACGGCCCCCGGCGCAGGGCCAGCCTCAAACGCGCCCGTTTGTGCTTGCGGCGAGTTGAGCGGCGACTCCGTATAACTGATGGCGGAAGTCTGCCGCGGGTTAATCAGAGAGCGCACGCGTTCATGCTTGATCGCCAGGCTCAATACGGCCTTGCGCATCAACTCGAAGGCGAACGAGGGCGGCGCCATGAATTCTGTGCTCTTCGTACCGTAGCTGAGATTTTCGTGGGCGGCAAAAACACGCTCGTCCGAATAGCTGTCGAGCAATCCTTCGGACGCAAGGCCGCGGACGACGAACGCGAGTTTCCACGCGAGGTTGTCCGCGTCATCGATTCCTGAGTTCGCGCCGCGCACGCCGAAAATCGGCACGAGATGGGCTGCATCACCGCCGAACAGCACGCGATCATGACGATAGCTTTCCAGGGTCAAGGCATTGGCCTTGTAGATCGTGATCCAGATCGGTGCCCAGGCACCACGTTCGCCCATCATGTCCAACAGGCTTTGCACTCGTGGCATGACATTCTCGGGCTTGAGTGCCTGTTCGGCGTCCTCGCCGTCCCGCAACTGGTAATCGATGCGCCAGACGTTGTCAGGCTGTTTGTGGACCAGCACAGTGGAGCCCGGGTTCGACGATGGATCGAAGTAGGCAAGACGCTCGGTCGGCCGCTCGCTCTCGAGCTCGATATCGACGATGACGTAACGGCCCTCGTAGCTCGTCCCTTTGAGTTGCAGGCCCAATGCCTCGCGGATCGTGCTGCGCCCGCCATCGCAGGCGACAACCCAGTCCGTGTCGAGCGAATAGTCGCCTTCGAGAGTCGCGAGGCGAAGCGTGGCGCCGTCCGTACGCGAATCGATGGCGGTCACCTTGGTCTGCCAGCGGATGTCGATCAGATCGGACCGCCGTTGCGCGGCATCCAGGAGAAACTGTTCGATGTGATATTGCGCGAGGTTCACCATCGGAGGCAGCTTCTGGTTGTCGTCCTGCGGCATCTTGAAGTGCAGCACTTCGGTGTCGCGATAAAAACTGCGCCCACCGGCCCACGGCAGTCCGGTCTTCAGAAACCCGTCCACGGCGCCCAGTCGCTCGATGATTTCCAGGCTCCGACGCGAGATACAGATGGCCCGGCTGCCATGGCACACGGAATCATCGGCTTCGATCAAGACGGAAGGAACGCCGTGATTGGCGAGGCCAAGTGCCACGGCGAGTCCGACGGGGCCACCGCCGACAATCGTCACTGCATGTCGCTTCGTCTCGATGCCGTTGTCGAGGCTTGGCACCCGGCCAGCGTATTTTTTTGCAGTGAAGGGATAAGCTTTGAATTCCATCGTCTTCTCCTTAACGAATTCCGGTAAGCGGGGGCAGAGGCATGCATGTGCTGCGTCTCGATGCCGCCGTAACGCTATCGGTGTATTTGCCCCGAGTCGGGCAATCCGCATCAACGTGCGTTGCCAGATAGTTCCGCGTCGCGGGAGCGCCTGGACTGAACGGGCAGCACTGCCACCACGATGGCGCCGATCACGAGCAATGCCGCTGCATAGAGCAATCCGGCCGTGAAGCTATGGGTAAGATCCTTCAGCCATCCCACGACCAGGGGATTCAGCGCCGACCCGATGTTGCCGGTCGCGTTGATCACCGCGATCCCCACGGCGCGGGCCCGGAGGCTCAATGCGTGATCAGGGGTGGTCCAGAAGATCGACATGGCGGTGTACGATCCCGCCGACGCGAGGCAGATGCCCGACATCTGAATGACGGGGTTGATGGAATAGGCGGTGCAAAGCCAGCCAGCAGCGGAAAACAGCATCGGCAACATCAGGTGCCATTTGCGTTCCTGCTTGCGATCAGAGCGTCTTCCCCACCAGATCATTGCAACGATCGTGCAGATTTGCGGGATCGCGGCCAGCAGCCCGACGGTCCGGTTGCTCGCGTCAGCGCTGAAGCTTTTGACGATCAGGGGCGTCCAGACGGCAACCATTGCAAGCGTGTTGACCAGACAGAAATAAGCGAGCGCAAATTTGAGGACCGTTGGCGACACGAGTTCGCTGAGAAGGCTTCTTTCTTCGGTGGCGGGCGCATGCGGCACCGGGTCGGCGTTGTGTTCGGCCGCGAGGGTCATCGAAAGCGTGCGCTTCTCATCGGCGGTGAGCCAGTTTGCCTTCTCGGGAACATCACGCAGATAGCCGAATACGACCAGACCCAATATCGCCGAGGGCAGACCTTCGAGACAAAAGAGCCACTGCCATCCTTTGAGGCCAAGCGTTCCATCCAGAGCCAGAATGTATCCCGAGAGTGCGGAGCCGACCGCGGCCGTGACGGGCATCGCGATCATGAACAAAGCGTTGGCCCTCGCGCGATATGCGTTGGGAAACCAATACGTCATGTAAAGCAGGATGCCTGGTAGAAATCCCGCCTCGGTGATGCCGACGAGGATTCGCAACAGGTAAAGCGTTTCCGGACTCGATGCGAACATCGTCGCCGTGGAGGCCAGACCCCAGGCGATCATGATGGTCCCGATCCATTTCCGCGCGCCGATGCGCGCAAGGACGATGTTGCTGGGAATGCCGAACGCGATGTAGGCGATATAAAACAGCGTGGTCGCCAGACCGAACTGAACGCCGGACAGGCCGAGATCCTTCATCATGGTCAGGCCGGCAAAACCGATATTGATCCGGTCCAGGAACGAGAAGAAGAACAGGACGAAGAGAAACCAGAGAAGATGCCGGGAGACCTTGGCGATGACAAGCCGCTCTCGCAGCGAATCATCAGATCCAGCACCGTTCTCCAGGCCGTCAGGAAGCGGACTGCGCTCAGCCAATGGGGTCGTTTCCATACGGGTTGTCTCCAGACTCATCTCTATGTCGAGCGTTGCGGCACTCAATGCAATCGCGTCAGGCTCGTCAGGGCGGCGAGGTATGGCGATGAGTGGAGTATGGAGATTCGCCCGCGCGCGCTGTCCCCAAAATGGGTACGACTTGGCGAGTGAAACGGGTTAGGAAAAACCCTTGGTGTCAGGCATGCAGAAGACCAGGCACGGTCGGAGCGATGACGCAGTGCGTAATCATTCCCGGCTGGTAGCCAGGCACAAGGCAAACAACTGACGCTGGCTCGAAATGCCGAGGCGGCGAAAGGCGCGCTTCTGATAGGTCACGACGCTGGATGCTTTGACGCCCATCAGTTCGCCGATGTCTTTCGCGGTACGACCCTCCAGAACGCCGCAAAGGACATCGAGTTCGCGCTTCGACAGATCGGGGCAGATCCCTCGAATACGCGCCAGCATCAATTGCGGAATGCCGGTCTGAATCTGGCCGCATAGCGCGTAATGATGCCTGGCGGTCTGGGCGATGAGCGGCGCAAAAGCCTCGATCAGCGCGATCTCGTTCGCGTGGAAATGGCCGCGCCTGCGGTCACGGTACAGATTGACCGAGAGCCAGATATCCTGCGAGGGCTGCAGCAGAAGGGAAAGTCGGCCCGAGACGTCCGGCTGGTGATAGCAAGCGGCTCGATACCCTTCGTGAGAGATGTCTTCGATGGCCTGCTGGTGGAGCAAGACGGCAGAATCGGGCTTCCGAGGACGGGCAGACGAGATGATCGTCTGGTTGCCGTCCAACGCGTAGAAAGTCTTGGCGTAGGTATCCGCGACGTTGCTTAAATATCGACCGCCACGGTGGTCTGCGACCGAGACCGTCCGAGGACGATTGTTGAACTCGTAAGCAAAGACGGTGCACTGCGATATGCCTGCGGCATCCCCCAGGAGTTTCAGAACTTCCGCAGCGAACGCGTTCGCGTCGTTAGACCCGATGGCCGATACCAGGCTCGTCGCCCGTGACAGATCCAGATGGCCGGAGAGGTTGGGGCGATCGAGCCGCCATGAGCGCATGATTGGCCTCGGGAAGTGCCGAAACGATAATTTTAAGCGACTCTCTGGCGGAACATCGCTCGCACTTCGCTGGCCACGGCATAAGACTGCCGTCGGTCTGCACTCGCCGTCGGACGTTCGGAAGCCGGCTTCGCGTACTCAGCAGAACCTCCGGGAAAGGACGCATGTTCGTGCGTCGGCTACGCATCGGGGCAGCGGATCTTTGTTCGTCAGTCTCGTTCGCCGCGCGACGAAGTTGCGAAACCCTTGAGGCCGCCTTTTTCCTGATGGGCCGAGTCGGACGATAACCTCCAGACAGTCCTGAACCCGATGTGAATCGTACCTAGCGTCGGATCCTGTGGCTGACGCGATGACGGCCTGTAGCGTACACAGAAATTCGGCGCGCACAAAAACGAGCCGCCCTTGATGACGCGAGCCGGTTGGCGTCCGTCATCGAACGGCGTCGACACTCTGACGACCAGCGGGTTCCGAGCTTCTTCGGCCGGATGCCGATCCGCGTAGACATCTTTCGTCCACTGCCACACATTGCCGACAGGATCGAGCAGTCCATAGCCGTTCGCGGGATAGCAACCCACAGGTGCGCTGTCCTTGTGCCCGTCGCCCGCTTCGTTATGCGCGGGGAAGTCGCCTTGCCAGGTGTTGGCCATGTACCTGCCGCCCACCTTCAATGTGTTGCCCCACGGATAAGTCTCGCTCTCCCTGCCGCCGCGCGCCGCATACTCGTATTCGGCTTCGGTCGGAAGATCATGGCCGAGCCACTTCGCGTAAGCCTGCGCATCGCGATACGTCACCTGCACGACCGGATGATTCTCCTTTCCGGCGATGCCGCTTCCCGGTCCATACGGATGACGCCAGTTCGCGCCCGGCTGGAACCGCCACCATCGGTACGACTGGTCGAACTGCTCGGCGCCGTTCGGCCAGACGAACACCACCGACCCCGGTCGTAGCTGCTCCGCGGGCACGCCGGGAAAATCGGCGGGATCGCGCTGGCGTTCGGCTTCGGTGACGTAGCCGGTCGCGCGCACGAAGATCGCGAACTGCGCGTTCGTCACTTCGTGCGCGTCGATCAGAAAGCCGTCGAGCTTGACCGGCTGCACGTTGCGCTCTTCCGGATAGCCTTCGGTCGATCCCATGCGAAAGCGCCCGGCGGCAATCGCGATCATGCCCGCGCGATTCGGCGCGCCGTTGCGCATCGGGCCGAAGCCTTCGGGCACGCCGCGATAGGCCTCGCACAGCGGCTTGTCCGCCGCCGCGAACGCCGGCGAACCAAGCGCCGCCAGCAAGGCCGCGGCGCACACATGGCGCTTACTGATTCGTGTCGAGTTCATCTTGATAGTAATGCGTGCCGTTGCTGTAGCCGGGGCGGTCGGCGAGACCGGGAATGTCCTGCACGCCGTTCGCGGTCTGATACTGCTCGTAGTCGGCGACGAGTTCCTTGAGTTTCGCGGGATAACGCGCGGCGACATCGTGCAGCTCCGAACGGTCGACGCTCACGCGATACAGCTCCCAGCGGTCCTTGCCCCAGGGCTTGTTCGCATACGCGATCTTCCAGTCGCCCTTGCGCATCGCGCGGCGGCCGTTCAGTTCCCAGCCTTCGGTGAACTGCGTGTGAACCTTGCTGCTCTGACCGGAGAGAAAGCTCACCATCGACGTGCCCTGCATGCGAAACACCGGACGCCCGTCGTATCGGCCATCGGGCGGCTGTACGCCCGCGAGTTGCAGGATCGTCGGTGCGACGTCGGTCACGTGCGCGGGCACGCGGCTGATCTGTCCCGTGCGCGAGGAACGCGGCATCACGACGATGTTCGGCACGGCGATACCGCCCTCATGCGCGAAGGCCTTGTACAGATGCAGCGGCGTCGCGCTGACTTGCGCCCAGCCGGGTCCGTATTCGACGAACGAGCCCTTGCGTCCCGTATTGGCGATGCTGTTGTCCGCGTGACGTTGGATCCAGTCGCGGTCGGCGGCTTCGTCGAGAATGCTGTTGCCGTCCGCGCCGTTGTCCGACATGAAGAAGATCAGCGTGTTGTCGTACTGCCCCGTCGCTTTCAGATGCGCGACGATGCGCCCGATCTGCGCGTCCATCGCCTCGACCATCGCGGCATACACGGCCATGCGCTTCGACTCGATGCGCTGCTGCACCGGTGTCAGCGAACTCCACTTCGGCCATGCGTCGTTGCCTTCATAGGCCTGCATGTCCTTCGGCACGATGCCGAGCGCCTTCATGCGCGCGAGACGCCGGGCGCGGATCGCGTCATAGCCTGCGTCGTACTTGCCCTCGTATTTCGCGATGTATTCGTCGGGCGCCTGCAACGGCCAGTGCGGCGCGGTATAGGCGACATATGCGAAAAACGGCCTGCCGTCGTCCTTGTTGCTGTCGATGTACGACAGCATCTTGTCGGTATAGAACGTGGTCGAATAGAAGTTGTCCGGCAGATCGACGAGCTTGCCGTTCTCGCGATACATCGCTTTCGGCGTCTTGTCGGGATCGGTCGTGATGATGCCGGTCTGGTCGAAGTGGCTCGCGCCGCCCTGAACCATCGCATATGACTGCTCGAAGCCGCGCTGCGCGGGACTGTATTCTTCGGTGAGGCCGAGATGCCACTTGCCGACCATATAGGTGTGATAGCCCGCTTTCTCGAGCAGCGTCGGGAAGGTGACGACCGAATGCGTCAGATAGCCTTCATAGCCCGCGGCGCTGCGTTGTTTCGGCGTCAGCAGTTCGGCCATTCCGCCGAGGCCCACGCGATGATTGTCCACGCCCGACATCAGCATCGCGCGCGTCGGCGAGCAGAACGGCGAGGCATAGAAGTCCGTCATGCGCAGGCCGTTTTTCGCGAGGCGGTCGAGATTCGGCGTGTTGATTTCGCCGCCGAACGCGCCGATGTCCGAGTAGCCGAGATCGTCGGCGACGATCAGCAGCACGTTCGGGCGCTTGTCCGCGGCATGGGCGCCGGACGTCACGAGCATGGCCGATGCGATCGCGCATGCGCTGATGAGGTGCTTCATCGTGTCTCCTTCAATGTCGTTTTGGTCTGAAGCGTCGAAGCTCGCTTTCCGCTCTTCATATGTTTGTCTTCACGCTTTCCTGCATCCGGATAGCACCGAAGCATGCTCAATTGTGTAGCGATCTACGATACGATTCGATGAAAGATGAGCGTTGATTGATAACCGTGCGGTAATGGATGGGAGAACAAGATGGCTGCTGCGAAAAGACCGTCCGTACCGCTTCCCGACGTGGTGCCGACCGGCGCCTCCCGCGGTCGTATCGAACATTTGCCAAACGTGTTGCGCAGGCTTCGGATACGAGATCTGGAGACGCTCGACTGGCTCGGGCGCCATCGCAGCTTTGCGCGTACGGCAGAAGAAGCGTCGATCACGCAACCGGCGCTATCGAAGTGGCTGCGCGAACTGGAGGACACGCTGGGCCTGCCGCTGTTCGAGCGCACCTCGCGGCGTGTTGCGCCCACGGCATATGGCGAAGCAATGCTCGACTGCGTCGCGCGCATCCTCACGGACCTGCGAACGATTCAGCCTGCATTCGATGCATTGAAGCGCGGCACGAGCCTGCCATTGAAGCTCGGCATGCTGCCGTATATTTCCATGCGCCTGTTGCCGGGTGTGATCGAGTATCTGGCAGAACATGCACCCACGCAGCAGATCAACTACACGGAAAACACGCTCGACCATTTACTGCCGTTGATGCAGCGCCGTGAACTTGATATGGTCGTTTGCCGGCTCGAGTCAGCGGTGCTGACCGCAGGCTTTTCCATCACGGAACTGTACAGCGACGAGATTTTGGTGGTTGCGCCGAAACATCATCCGCTGCATCGGCACAGTCGCGTCACCTGGCGCGACGCGGCCGCCTGGCCGTGGATCGTGCCGTCGATGGGTTCTCCTATGCGAACTGCTCTCGAAGTCGAATTCGCGAATGCGGGCGTCGCTGCGCCGCACGTGTTGATGGAATCGACATCGCATCTGACCAACTGCGCCGTGGCGCGGCGCGTGCCGTGCCTGTTCGTTTCGACGCGCTTGCGGCGCGGCGAAACGGATTTGAATGGGGAACTTCAGCAACTGCCGTTGAAGGTGTCGACGGCAGTGCAGCGCATCGGTGCGTTGACAGTCGAGCCGCAAAGCACAGCGGTGTCCGCGGTGTTAGCGGCGCTGCAGGCGGCTAGCCGGGAGTCGGTGCCCGCGCAGGCGAAGTGACACGCCGATTTACGCCTCCCTCATGTACACGCTGATCTTCGACCTCGATGGAACCCTGAGCGATCCGATGCCCGGCTTCAGCCGCTCGATCAATCACGCGCTCCTATCGTCGGGGTTTCAGCCATGCCACGAGCGGGAGTTGGCGCGCTACGTCGGCCCGGACATCGAGGAGACTTTCCGGGCGCTCACCGGCGCCGCCGATTCCGTAGTCCGCATGCTGGTTGGTCTGTATCGCGAGCGCTATGAAGCTGTGGGCTTCTCGGAGAATGCGCTTTACCCTGGGATCACGACGGCACTCGACACGTTGTCCCGGCACGGGATTCCGTTGGGCGTGTGCACGTCCAGGCGGCTGGAGATGGCGAATCGCATTCTCCGGGCGCTCGAAGTACGCGACCGTTTTTACTTCGTCAGTGGTGGCAATGCGGCGGTGAACAAGCAGCAGCAACTGAGCCAGTTGCTGGCCGCGGATGTCATCGATTCGACTGCCCTGATGATTGGAGACCGCGCAGGGGATCTGCTCGGCGCCCACGCGAACGGGCTCCGATCGGTCGGCGTGTTGTGGGGGTACGGCTCGCGATCGGAACTGCAAGCGCAGTCGCCGCTGCGCTTGCTAGACCACGTCGGCGATCTGACCGATCTGCTGACTCGATGACCGCGCCGCCTGCAGACTCAATGCGCGAGAATGCCCATCGCCTGCTTTTTCAGTTCCAGAAAGTGCGGCTCGAAAGCGACTTGCGGCGTGCGGGGACGCTCCAGTTCGATCGGCACGTCGAGCGCGACCCGGCCCGGTCTTGACGACAGCACGACGAGACGCGTGCCGAGAAAGATCGCTTCGTCGATGTCATGCGTGATGAAGACGATGGTGCAATGCAACTGGTCCCATAGCGAGGTCAGGAATGTCTGCATCGCGGCGCGCGTCTGCGCATCCAGCGCGCCGAAGGGCTCGTCCATCAGCAAGACCTTTGGCTTCATGACGAGCGCCCGCGCGATCGCCACACGCTGCTGCATCCCGCCGGATAGCTCATAGGGTTTATGCCGCGCGAAGTTTTCGAGACCGATGGTGCGCAGGATGTCGGCGGAGGCCCTTCGGCGTTCGGCCTTGGAAACCGAATGAAGGGAAAGACCGAACTCGATATTTTCCTCGACGGTGAGCCACGGGAACAATCCGGCCTGCTGGAATACGACGACGCGGTCTTCGCCTGGCTGATCCTTGATCTCGCCATCGATATAGATGTTGCCCTTGGAGGGCGATGTCAGACCGGCCAGAAGATGCAGCAAGGTCGTCTTGCCGCAGCCGGAAGCCCCGAGCACGGTGACGAACTCGCCGCCCTGGAACTGCAGATTGATGTTCTCGAGGGCGGAGGTTCCGCCAAAGGTCTTGTAAAGGGAATCGATTAGGATAGTCAAGTCCGTCTCCTGCCTGGCGAGTAAGTTCTCAGCAGCTCAGCGACTCAGTGCAGCGACTCAATGAGCCAGCGATTGCGAATATTGCGGCGCGACATTGGCCTCGAAGTTCGACGGCACCGTCTGAATGCGTCCGATCGAGTTGAGTACCTTGGCGGTATTCACCAGCGTTTCATACGTCGCCGATGTTTTTACGCCGGCGCCCGAGCCCATTACTTTGGGCGTGGTCTGATCGGCTCCTGAAAACAACTCGTAGCCCGCCAGCTCGCTTTTCGCGACGTCCACCGTGACCCCCGTCTGGCGAGCCATCTCGGCGATCGCCTTATCCGGGTTCTTCTGCGTTATCTGATATCCCTCGTCGAGTGCGCCGACGAAACCGCGTACGAGGTCCGGGTGAGCCTTCGCCCAGTCGGCGTTGGCGATGCAGACGTTGTAGCTGGACGCGCCGCGCGGCAGATCGCCGTCGGTCTTGATTGCCTTCCCGCCCGCCGCGCGCAACGCACTGAACACGGGATCCCACACGATGGCCGCGTCGATCGCGCCCGTCACCCACGAGGTGCGCATCTGCGGCGGCGCCATATTGATCTGGGTCACGGACGTGTACGGCACGTGTGCCTCGGCGAGAAACGTCGCCAGTTCGAAGGACGCCTGCGAGCCCGCGACGATCGCGATCTTCTTGCCCTGCAGACCCGCGACGTCGTGGATGCCGCTTTCGGGCTTGACCACGATGCCGGCCGCATTCGTATACCGTTCCTGGTTGTACACGATCGTCATCGGCAAGCCCTGTGCGATCGCGGTGACGAGCGGCGGGACGCCGAGGCCGCACATGAACGACAGGCTGTTCGACGCCAGCGCGCTCATGGCCGCCGGTCCCGAACTGAAGAGCTTGTACTCGACCTCCGCATTCATGTGATGTTCGAACAGGTGCTCCGCCATCGACACCATGTATGGGTCGGCGCCGTTGTCCTCGTAGCCGATGATGACTTGCGGCTTGCTCTGCGCACAGGCCGCGCCGGCGATCAGGAAGCTGCAGGCAAGTACGGCTGCGGTCGCGGCTCGATTGAGGTGTTTCGTCTTCATGTCTGGTCTCCTCTGATGGTTGGTTTCAGTCATTTCCGCGCCAGGGCACGATCCAGTTCTCGAGTTTGCGAATCACCAGCTCCATGGCGTAGCCGATGACCCCGATAATGACGATGCCCACGATGACAACGGCAACCTGCAGCGCTTGCCCGGCGAACTGCACGAGCCAGCCCAGCCCGCTGCTGGCGGCGATCAGTTCGGCCGCGACCAGGCAGGTCCAGGCCACGCCGATTCCCACGCGCATCGAGGTGAAGATCTCGGGCATCGCTGAAGGCAGGACGATCTTGCGGAATATTTGCGCATTGGTGGCACCCAGGGTGCGGGCCACCGCGATACGCAGCGGCGGCGTGCTTTTGACGCCCGACATGGTGCCGATGATGATGACCGGGATGGTGCCGACGAGAATCAGAATGGCCTTCGGCAATTCTCCGATGCCGAACCACACCACCAGAAGCGGGATATACGCGAGCGGCGGCACCGGACGGATGAACTGCAGCAATGGGTCGATGATGTCGAAAATGATCTTGCTGCGGGACATCAGAAGGCCGATCGGAACGCCGATCGCGACCGCGCCGACGAAGCCGATGATGATGCGAAAGCAGCTGATCAGAATGTCGCTGATCAGCGACTGGCCGCCATATCCGTTGCGCAGAATATCGATGAACGCTTGCCAGACGGCCACCGGCGAAGGCAGCGCGAACGCAGGAAAGACTCCCGCCATCGATATCGCCTGCCACACCAGGACCGATATGATCAGCACGGCGCCGGTCAGCCAATAAGAATTCATGCTTGAGCGTGCGCGACGCTGTTTGACCTCCGGCTTGCGCTGCGCCGTGGAAGGCTCGATGGTCTTGCCGTGGTCGAGTAGGGCTCTCACTCTCACTGCCGTCTCCTCAGTTCCAGATTCGAATGCCCGGGACGCGGAATGCGCTTCGACGTGCCGTCCGTCGCGCAAACCTGTGAATCACACGGGCCGCCAGGTGCTGATACATCCCGTAAAAGGAAGCTATCCAAGAACACAAGAACAGAGAGCGGTTTCGAGTCCCGGAACGGTACGCAAAAGCTCTGCTGACCAAAAGTACAGTCAGTGGCGGCACGCGCCGGTTTCAGGCTTTCGCCGGACACTCGATTGCAATCTCGCCGGTTTAGTCAAGCATCGTCAAACAATAAGCTACCCGGTAGTGCCAGGCTAAAGGATCTGATGGGTCCAGATATCGAAGTCGCGCACCGCCTGATGCCTTCGCTCCGAGACCGACGATGCGCTGGAAATGGTGAGGCAGACTAGTGTCCGGGGCGGCCACCGCAGGCTTGCTCCACGATGGGGCACCGGGAGCACGCGGCGGCGAGCCACGGCAGCGGGGTTGGCGGCCGCGCATCCTTGGCAAGAGCGGATATTTGCCATGCCGAGGCGAAAGAATGTCGCATGGGCCGCCGGCGGGGTTCCTCATTTCGCCGCCGGCGGCGTGTCAGGAATGCCCGAACCGGCCGAAGAGCGCCCCACGCGCGTGAGCGGCATTTCGGGAAGCACCAGGTTGGGGCCGGGGCGCCGTTCGTCGGCGAGCGCGCCGAGCGCGGTACGAAGCGCGGGCGCGGTTTCGCCAGGCTGCACGGTCGACACCGGCAGCGTGAGCGCAAGTAACATCAGGCCGAGGCCGATTGATGCGCGGCCGATGTCGCCGTTGCGCGAACCCTTGCCTTTCTCGAACAGCGCCATGCCGATCAGCGTTCAGAAGGGCGGTCCCCGCTGACAAGCTCGTCAACTGCAGGCGAAGCTCGATGCCGAGTTGATATCGCCGCCCTTGTAGCGCGCGACCTTGGGATAAGCGCACAGCGGCCGAGTGCGATTTGCGCCCCATTCAGCAGGCACTTCCGAGTTGGGTATGGCGTTGCTCGCATCGCGCGCGGTGGCCACGACGCTATCGGGCGCCTTGCCTTGCTCGACCCACGCAATCATCGGCGTCAGCATGTCGAACTGATCTGCGGCAGGACCACCGGAGCAGTGATTCATACCCGCAACGGTGTACAGGCGCGCGAAATTGCTCGCATCGCCACCGTTGGCCGTCATGAGTCGCTGATACCAGTCCGTCGTGTCGTTGGACGAGAAAACCGGATCGCTCGTGCCGTGATAGACGATCAGCTTCGCGCCCCGGTTCTTCAGTACCGACAGATTCGTTTCGTCAGGCGGCGTCATGAACGACCACGACGACTCGCCGTAGACGCCGCTCGTCGCAAAGATCTTGGGCGCGTCGGTGTCCATGCTGAAGTTGAGCGCGTAGGCCGACAACTGGCTGAGTACGGATGCACTTTGCGGTGCTGTCGTAAACGTGAAGGCCGCAGCGCCGGGATCGAGCGTGATCGAATTGCTTTGCTTCCACTGCGCCCAGCCCGAACCGCTGATGCCCGCGTCGTACGGAAAGCTCGCATAGAGAGCGGTGCCGGCGCTGTTGTGCGCGCCAGAGAATACATTGCCGAGCGCGTCCTTTTGCGCGCTGGTGAGACAGGAGCCGTCGCGCGTGTTGCCCGAGCAGGTCGGGACATCTCGCGCGAGATCGAAGTTCGCCTGACAGGCCTTGATGTCATGCACCATGCCATCGGCGGCTCCATCGAGCGCATCGCATTTGGCAATGATGTGCGACGCAACCATTTGCCGCTCTGCCGCCGACAGTCCTGTCGTAATGTCGGGGAGTCCGCTTGTCGTCTTCGCCGTCGCGACCCTGGCGAATTGCTGCGCGCTCCACATTTCGCCGATTGCAGCCTTTGGCAGATGAACACCCGGATCGCCTGCAATGATGCCGTCGTAATCGGCGGCGTAGCGCGCCGCTGCGACCATCGAGTGACGGCCGCCGTTCGAGCATCCTTCGAAATAGCTGCGGTCCGGGCCTTTGCCGTAGGCCGTCTTGATGACCTGCTTGGCCATCGGCGTCAGTTTGGCTACGGCCTGATAGCCATAGTCGAGCCGCGCCTGAGGATCGAGCCCGAATAGCGGATTCTGCGAGGATGAATGCCCCGCGTCCGAACTGATGACCGCAAAGCCCATGTTGAGCGCATTGTCGAGCGGACCGCCGCCACTGATGACGCCGGTCGCGGGCACGATGTTGCCGTCGAGGCCGCCGTTTGCCTGATAGAAAAAGCGTCCGTTCCAAGCCAGCGGCAAACGCATTTCGAAGCCTATCGCGTAAGTCTTCCCGTCGACGGAACTTATGTGCTGACCCATCGTGCCTTCGATAACGCAATGTTCCGGCACGGACTTGCCCCCGATGGTCAGCGTGCCCGCAGGTACATCCTTGACTGACGTATAGGTCGTATTGGCGAAGGCGAGCTTCGCTGCAAGCGCGTCGCAAGTGCCCGCGAGACTGGCAGGGCTCGCGGCGCTCAATTGCGGCAGTGACGGGCTCTGATCGTCCGAGCTGCCTCCGCATGCCGCCACCATCGTAGAAACGAGTGCTGTAATCATCGATTTTTTCATGGGATGCCTCCTCAGAACGAATGCCGTACGCCGATCATTGCGCCGGTCTGTCCGACGCCGGCCGCGGGGGTCGTGCCGCCACCACCGCCGCTCACCGAGTAGCGCGCCTTCGCGCTGTTGGCGAGATACGAAGCCTGTGCATAGACGGCCGTGCGCTTGGACAACTGATAGGTCGTGCGCAGCGTTCCCATCGTTGCGCGCGTGTCATGGTCGCTATTCACGATGCGATAGACTTCGCCGTCGACGATGAACGCAGGCGTCACGAAATACGACGCTCCCACGAAGAAGAGATCAGAACGTGCATTGGGAATGGCGGGCGAATCGGTGACGACCCGGCGTCCGAGCCAACCCAGTCCGATCTTGGCGCCCGAATATTGCGCATAGGCGCTCACATGCGTGCGCGCATCCTTGTCGGCCGCACTGAGGAGCGGAGTCGGTGTTACGCCGTCGAAGAAGTTCGCTGCGGCGGTCGCTCCACCGCGTTCCTCTTCATACGAAGCGGCCGCACCAAAGTACTGCGCTTCGTATTTGAGCATGACGGACCAGTCGCGGCACTCGGTTCCATGTCCAGGCACCGAGCCCACGCAAGAGCCCTGTCCCGGCGAGTTATTGCCGGCTGCATCGCGGCCGAAGGAATAGCCGGCACCGAGCGTCACGCCGCGATAGGTGCCCATGTAGGTAACGCTGTTGTCAGCACGGGCGTTCGGCACGTACGCGTCGAGCGAGCCCATACCGTAGATGTCCGGGCCGATGACGTCCGCGTTCATCAACGCGAGATACGTCATGGTGTACTGTCGCCCGAAGGCTACCGTGCCGTAGGGGCTCTTGACGCCGACGAACGCTTGCCGCCCAAATAGACGTCCGCCTTGACCGAGGCTTCCATCGCGTAAGTTGAACCCGCTCTCCAACGTGAACACGGCGCTATACCCACCGCCGAGATCTTCCGCGCCGCGCAGTCCCCAACGTGAAGGAAATTCGCCGGTGACAGCCGGCATGCGGAATACCGCATCGCCTGCCGCGTTTGCGTGCGACACGTATTCGATGCCCGTATCGACGATGCCGTAAAGCGTGACGCTCGATTGCGCTGCTGCGCTTGCTGCGAACGCGAGCAGCACGCCGCCCAAAAACAGATTCTTTTTATGTCGACTCGCTTGCATAGTCTCTCCAAACCAATATGTCGTTGTGATGGGTCGTTGTGTGGGTTCAGTCGGTCACGCGCGGGCGGCGGATCAGCATCAGCGCCGCGACTGCCGCGATCAGGGTGACGGGAATGCTGGCGCCGATGACGACGGATGCGCTGCGTCCCATGGCGAGCAATTGCCCCGCGGCGAGCGGGCCGACGACGGAGCCCACGCGTCCGACCGCGACGGCCGCGCCGACGCCCGTGCCACGCATCGAGGTCGGATAGAAGGCGGCGGACAGCGCATACAGCACCGATTGCCCGCCGATCACGAACATGCCCGCGAAAAACGCAGATATGGCGAGCCCCGCCAATCCGGGAGCCATCGAAAGCGCGGCGAGCGACGCGATGATGCCGAGATACATGCCCGAGACGACGATGCCGCCGCGCAAGCGGTCCATCAGCATGCCGATGAAGAGCGCGCCGAGGCCGCCGCCGATGTTGAAGAAGATCTGCACCATGCCCACTTCGGCGCGTCCGAGGCCGCGCGCGGCCATCAGAGAGGGCAGCCAGTTGAGCAGGAAGTAAAGGACGATCAGCGTGCAGAAATAGCTGACCCAGATTTGCGTCGTCGAAGGGGCGCGGTGTTCGCCGAACAGCACTTGCATGACAGGCTCGGGCTTGCCCGTCGCGCCATGCGTGGCGTGACTGAAGGCTTTCGACTCGGGCAGAAACGCAAAAAGCAGCGGCACGAGCACGAGCGGTCCCGCACCGCCGACGTAGAAAATGTGGCGCCACTCGATGTCGCCCGCACTCACCATGCCGATGATCGAAGCGATCACGCCGCCGAACGGGATGCCGCAATACATCACGCTCACCGCCGTGTTGCGCGCCCTGGGCGGCACGGCTTCCGAAGACAGCGCGATGAGATTGGGCAAGGCGCCGCCGAGTCCGATTCCAGTGAGCACGCGAACGGCGACGAGCGCGTTGAAGCTCGTGACGAGCGCGGTCGCGATCGACAGCAGTCCAAAAATGGCCGCGGAGAGAATCAGTACACGTTTGCGTCCGATCCGATCGGCGAGCCGGCCGCCGAACATCGCGCCGGGCAGAAGACCGAAGGTTCCGGCGCTGAAAGCGAGACCCATCTGCGCGACGGACAGGCCGAATTCACGCGCCATGCGCGGCGCGGCTACACCGACCGACTGCAAGTCGAGTCCTTCGAGCAACGCGATGGCGAAACAAAGACCCAAGGTGACGAGCGTGCCGCTGCTCGCGATGGATCGTGAGCTCATGCCGTCTCCTGGCAATGCTGTTCTGGTGGTTTTCATGTCGGTTATTCGATCGGTGACGTTCGGCTGTTGATCAGGCTTCCTGATATCGAGCGCGAAAAAAATGGACATCTGCTGTCCGGGCTGGATGGGCGTATTTCATATCAGGTCACCTGATTCACGCAAGCCAAATGAGTTCGGTGAATACCCTATGTGAGATGGGAACGCCTGCGCACCTCGCATTACGTGATGGTCAAGGGTTTTCACCAAGTACGCGGTGCTTGTTTTATCAGGTTACTTGATACTAAAATTGATCTCAGGTTACCTGATATGTGAATGGTCTCGCCCGGCGGTGGCCCGATCAGGGAGCACACTCACACTTTGCGCCGCGAGGCGCCGGAGAAAACGCATGGCAAGCTACGAAGGACGCTGGAAAACCGTTGATGTCAAAGTGGAATCGGGCATCGCCTGGGTGATGTTCAATCGCCCGGAAAAGCGCAATGCCATGAGCCCTACGCTCAACAGCGAGATGATTCAGGTGCTCGAGACACTCGAACTGGATGCGGATGCACGCGTGCTGGTGCTGACCGGTGCGGGCGACGCCTGGACCGCCGGCATGGATCTGAAGGAGTATTTCCGCGAAGTGGATGCAGGCCCGGAAATTCTTCAAGAGAAGATCCGCCGCGACGCCTGTCAGTGGCAATGGAAGCTTCTGCGCATGTACGCAAAGCCGACCATTGCGATGGTGAACGGCTGGTGCTTCGGCGGCGGTTTCTCGCCGCTCGTCGCATGCGATCTCGCCATTGCGGCGGACGAAGCGGTCTTCGGCCTGTCTGAAATCAACTGGGGCATTCCGCCGGGCAACCTGGTGAGCAAGGCAATGGCCGATACGGTGGGTCATCGTCAGGCGCTGCATTACATCATGACGGGCGACACTTTTACCGGTCCGGAAGCCGCGGCGATGGGTCTCGTCAACAAGAGCGTGCCGCGTGCGCAGTTGCGCGATGAAGTCGTGAAGCTTGCGGAAAGGCTGCTGGAGAAGAATCCGGTGGTTCTTCGCGCGGCCAAACACGGCTTCAAGCGCTCCCGCGAACTGACGTGGGAACAGAATGAGGACTACCTCTACGCGAAGCTCGATCAGGCGCTCCTGCGCGATCCGGAGCAGGGCCGTGCGGAGGGCCTGAAGCAGTTCCTCGACGAGAAATCGATCAAGCCGGGTCTGCAGGCGTACAAGCGCACGGAACAGTAAGCGCCTTTCAGGAGACAGCACCGTGAACGAAGTAAGCATGTTGATCGGCGGGCAGGATCGCGCCGCATCGAATGGGGCGACATTCGACCGCCTCGATCCTGTGGCAGGGGCAGTGGTCTCGCGCGCACCGGCCGCCACGCCCGAAGACGCCGATGCCGCCGTCGAAGCCGCCGCTCGCGCATTCCCTGCGTGGTCGGCGCTGACGCCCTCGGAGCGTCGCGCGCGCTTGCTCAAGGCCGCGGACATCATGGATGCGCGCACCGGCGACTTCATCGCGGCGGGCGTTCCGGAGACGGGCGCGATGGCGAACTGGTACGGTTTCAACGTCCATCTCGCCGCGAACATGCTGCGCGAAGCGGCGGCGATGACCACCCAGATCGACGGCAGCGTGATTCCCGCCGACATGCCCGGCAATCTCGCGCTCGCGGTGCGTCAGCCATGCGGGGTCGTGCTCGGCATCGCGCCGTGGAATGCGCCGGTGATTCTCGGCACACGCGCCATCGCAATGCCGCTCGCGTGCGGCAACACCGTCGTGCTCAAGGCATCGGAAGTGTGTCCGGCGGTGCATCGCATGATCGGCACCGTGCTCCAGGAGGCGGGGCTTGGCGAGGGCGTCGTCAACGTCGTGACGAACGCGCCCGAGGACGCCGCGGTCATCGTCGAGCGGTTGATCGTGCATCGCGCGGTGCGCCGCGTGAACTTCACGGGGTCGACTCACGTCGGACGCATCATCGCCATGCATGCGGCAAAACACCTGAAGCCCGCGCTGCTGGAACTCGGCGGGAAGGCGCCCGCGCTCGTGCTCGACGATGCGGATCTCGATGCGGCGGTCGAGGCCATCGCGTTCGGCGCTTTCTTCAATCAAGGACAAATCTGCATGTCGACGGAGCGCATCGTTGCGCATCGCAGTATCGCGGATGAACTGGTCGAGAAGCTTGCGGCGAAGGCGCGTACGCTCGTTGCGATGTCGCCGACCACTGCGGGCGCGAAGCTCGGCGCGCTTGTCGATGCGAAAGCCGCGCAACGCATTGCGATGCTGATCGAGGACGCACGCAGCCACGGCGCAAAGATCCGCGCAGGCGGCCCGATCGACGGCGCGATCATGCAGCCGACCATCGTCGATGAAATCACGCGCGACATGAGGCTTTACGCGGAGGAATCGTTCGGACCGGTGGTAACGGTGCAGCGTGTCGAAAGCGACGACGAAGCGGTGGCCGTGGCGAATGACAGCGAGTTCGGATTGTCGGCGGCCGTGTTCAGCCGCGACATTGCGCGTGCGTTGAATGTCGCGAAGCGTGTCGAATCGGGCATCTGCCATATCAACGGTCCGACGGTGCACGACGAAGCGCAAATGCCTTTTGGCGGCGTGAAGGGGAGCGGCTATGGCCGCTTCGGCAGCAAGGCGTCGATCGCGGAATTCACCGATCTGCGTTGGATCACGGTTCAGACGGGCGAGCGGCACTATCCCATCTGATTCAGCGCGCAACCACACATCAATCCAGAGGCAAACGCCGTGAAGGCGAAGAGCGTACTCGCGCGTCATGCAATGCGCGGGACGATGCCGGGGACATTCAGCGGAGACTATCAGTGAACTTCGAGCCGACTCGAGAAAGAGGCGAAGAAGCGCGGGATCTGGCAAACCTGCCGCATCGCGAGGTGCGCATCGGGAGGCCGGGTATCGACGTGCGTCAGGACGGCGATATCTGCTATATGAGCACGCGAGAGCCGCTCGGAAGCTATCCGGAGCGATTCACGGACAGGCTCGTGAGCGGCGCGAAAGCACACCCTGAACGCTTGCTCGTCGCGCGCCGCGATGCGAGTGGTGCGTGGAGCGGCATCAGCTATGCACGGATGCTGGAGCGTGCGCGGGCCATCGGACAGGCGCTGATCGATCGGAAGCTCTCAGCCGAGCGGCCTGTCGCGATTCTCTCAGGCAATGATCTCGAACACCTGCAGGTTGCCCTCGGCGCGATGTGGGCCGGCGTGCCGTACGCGCCGATCTCGCCGGCATACTCGCTGGTGTCGAGCGATTACGGCAAGCTGCGTCATACGCTGGAGCTGCTGAAACCCGGCCTCGTCTTCGCGACTGACGGGGACGCGTTCGCCGCTGCGATCGATGCCGTGGTGCAGGACGATGTCGAAGTCGTGTGCGCGTCCGGAACGTGCGCGCGGGCGTCGTCATCGTTCGATGATCTGATCGCGACGCCGCCCACGACCGTCGACGACGCGCAGCGCGCGGTGCGACCGGACACTATCGCGAAGTTCCTGTTCACGTCAGGATCGACGAAGCTGCCCAAGGCCGTGCCGACGACGCATCGCATGTTGTGCAGCAACCAGCAGATGCTGCTCGAGACGTTCCCCGCGTTCGCCGATGAACCGCCGGTTCTGGTCGACTGGCTGCCGTGGAATCACACGTTCGGCGGCAGTCACAACGTCGGTATCGCGTTGTATAACGGTGGAACCATTTATATCGATGACGGCAAGCCGGTTCCCGGCAAGTTCGCGGAAACGCTACGCAATCTGCGCGAGATCGCGCCGACGATTTTCTTCAACGTGCCGAAGGGATGGGAAGAACTGACGGCTGCGCTCGAAACCGATGTGCAGCTACGCGAGACCTTCTTCTCGCGCGTCAAGGTGTATTTCTTCGCAGGTGCAGGGCTTTCGCAGTCAGCATGGGACCGGCTCGAACAGGTGACGGCGCGCTACTGCGGCGAACGCATCCGGATCATGGCGGGACTCGGTATGACGGAGACATCGCCGTCGTGCTTGTTCACGACGGGTTTGATCATGCGAGCCGGATACGTGGGTGTCCCGGCCCCTGGCTGCGACGTCAAGCTGGTCCCGGTGGCGGGGAAGCTGGAAGCGCGGTTTCGCGGCCCGCATGTCATGGCGGGTTACTGGCGCATGGAAGGGCGCCACGCTGCGCAGAGCTTCGACGAAGAAGGCTACTACTGCAGCGGCGATGCCCTCAGGTTCGTCGATGAGAACCGGCCAGAGCTGGGACTCATGTTCGATGGCCGCATCGCTGAGGACTTCAAGCTCAGTTCCGGGACGTTCGTAAGCGTCGGGCCCATGCGCGCCCGTATCATCTCCGAAGGCGCGCCGTACGTTCAGGACGTCGTCATCACGGGGATAAATCGTGACGACGTTGGCGCGCTGGTCTTTCCGAGGTTCGACGAAATTCGAAAGCTCGCGAGCCTGTCGCCCGATGCGAGCGCGAGCGATGTCGCCCAGGCGCCCGCGGTCCGCGAGTTTTTCGTGGCATTGCTTGCACGCCTGAACCGGCAGGCGACGGGCGGCGCGAACACCATCGCCCGCATGCGCTTGCTCGAAGCTCCGCCGTCGCTCGATCGCGGGGAAATTACGGACAAAGGCTCGATCAATCAGTCGGCCGTGCTGACACATCGCGCGGCGATCGTCGATGCCTTATACGATTCATGTCGACCTGATTCGCAGGTGATCCTCGCCCGGGGCGTGAGCAGTTGAAAGAGCACATTGACAAGTCGGAGCGCGCCGACGCGGTAACATTGGCAACTTCACTAGCTCCGTCAAGCGTTGCGATGCCGACCAAAGCGCCAGCAAAAAAAGCCCCGTCGTCGACCAAACCCGCCCAAAGCGGGTCGGGCCCGCGCAAGGCTCAGGCGCGGCCGCGCCTGACTTATCTCGTTGGGAGTCTCGACCGCATCCTGCGCCGCAAGATGACCGAGGCGCTTGCACCGGTCGGACTTACGCTCGCGCAGTTTACGGCGCTGTCGGTGCTCGACGCGCGCGGGCAGGCATCGAATGCGCAGCTCGCCGAGCGATCCTTCATCACGCCGCAATCCGCCAATGAAGTGATGAGTGCGATGTCGGCGAGAAAATGGATCACGCGCGAGCCGGACCCTGATCACGGGCGCATCGTCCTGCTACGTCTGACCGACGAAGGACGCGCGGTATTGCGGCAGGGCACGGACGTCGTGCGTTCGCTCGAAAACCAGATGCTCCACAATATCCAGGCATCCGACGCGACGCTCGTTCAGAACTGTCTCGAGCTCTTCGCGCGTAATCTGCGCGGCTGAGATCAGGCACTTCGCGTCGGCCGTGGCAAGTTCAGCTTGTTTAACGATTCACCAGTTTCTTCTGAAACCTCAGCGCCAGGACGCATCCGAAGAGGATGAAAGCTGCAAAGGCGTACAGCCCAGCGCTCTGCGAGTGGAACGTGTCACGCAGATAGCCGATGAGGTAGGTGCTTCCGAAGCCTCCGACGTTCGCGATCGAACAAGCGAAAGCAATACCGCCTGCGGCCGCGGTTCCTCGCAGGAACGTCGACGGCAGCGCCCACACTACGGGCATCGCGGCAGCGGCTCCGGCGTTCACGAGGGAGAAAAGCAGGACCGTCATCGCCGTGCTCGGCGTCGTCGCACCCGCGACAACGAGTGCGGCGGCGGCCACTGCGAACGGTACGACGATGTGCCACCGGCGCTCGCGCGCACGATCCGAACTCGATCCGCAGATCAACGTTCCGACCACGGCTGCGGCGTTCGGAATGACCATCAACCAGCCGATGTGATAGGAGTCGGTGACGCCAGTGTCGCGAAGAATAGTCGGCAGCCAGAAGCTCACGGCGTAGAGGCCGAGCAGCACGCACAAGTCGATCAGCCCGAGCGACCATACTTTCGGGTTGGTGAAGGCTTCACTGAGCTTGTGGCTCTTGTGGCCTGAGTTTTCCTCGTTGAGTTCCGCGCGTAGCGTCTTCTTTTCTTCGGTCGTGAGCCATTTCGCCGATTCAATCGTGTTCGGCAGCCACCGAAGGACGGCGAAGCCCAGCAGCACCGAAGGCAGCGCTTCCAGCAGGAAGAGCCATTGCCAGCCACCCAGTCCGTGCGCACCATCGAAAAAGCGCATGATCCAGCCGGAAATAGGGCTGCCGATCATGCTCGACATCGGAAGGCCGACCATGAACAGCGCCACGATCCGCGCGCGCCGCGCATCCGGATACCACTGCGTCAGATAGAGCAGCACGCCCGGCAGAAAGCCCGCTTCGGCCACACCCAGCATGAAACGCACGATGTAGAACTGCATCGGCGTATGCACGAACATGGTGGCGCCCGACAGCAGACCCCACGTGATCATGATGCGGGCAATCCAGAACTTCGCGCCCACTCGCTGGAGGATGAGGTTGCTCGGTACTTCGAAAAGCACATAGCCCACGAAGAAAAGTCCCGCGCCGAGCCCGTAGACGGCGTCGCCGAACTTCAGCGCGTCGAGCATTTGAAGCTTCGCGAGGCCAATGTTCACCCGGTCGAGATACGCCGCGAAGTAACACAGACAGAACAGGGTGATGAGGCGGAACGTGACCTTCCGGTATAGCTCTCGATGCTGGGTGTCGCTCGACGCAACGGCGGCGCCTGAATGCACAGTTGACATGGGAGGTCCCTGTTAGATGAGATTTCCTTGACGCAAACATGTGTTTTGCGCCCGCAGGATCATGTATAGCATGTCAAAATATGAGTGTACACGCTAGAAATTACCCTAATCCTCGGTTGCCGTGAATCATCGGGATAAACGAGCTGGAAATGGGTGTAACTTTGAAGAAAATAGCCACAGATACCGCTATCGTATTGATTTTATGCAGCGCCACGGACCGGACGGAAAACCTGACGTGAACAATGTGGTCACGCACCTATAAGAAGCGTATACGCTTAATATGGAGTCGCGGGCGGTATGCCTCGCACCAGGATCGTGCAGGTGTCGTCGGCGTCGTTCCAAACCGTTCTGGCAACCGGTCATCGGCCATCAGAACCCGTGAAGTTTTCCTTCGGAGTCGGTTCGTTAAAATGCAAGCCATACAAGCGCGTCGCCGCGCTCCTCATTCTCTGGAAACCGTCCCGCCGGATATGTCGCCTTCAACTGACGTCTACGACTTCCACGACCAGATCGGTCACCTTCTGCGCCGTGCCTATCAACGCCACGTCGCAATCTTTCAGGAGGCGATTCCGGATTCGCAACTCACGGCCGCCCAGTTCGTGGCGTTGTCCGCGGTGAAGGAAAGCAAGGGCTGTTCGCTCAATGACATCGTGAAGACGACTGCGATCGATCAGGCAACGATCCGGGGCGTGGTGGAACGCCTCAAGGCCCGCGCGCTGGTGGAAGTCACACAGGACCCTTCCGATGGCCGCAAGCTGGTGGTGAACGCAACGCGTCAGGGCGAGGCGCTGATCGACGCGACCGTTCCGTTCGCCACGCAGGTCACCGAGCGCACCTACGGCCCGCTCAATCCGGGCGAACGGGTCGCGCTGCAGTATCTGCTGCGCAAGATGCTCGAACTCGACGAGAGCTGACGCCTCGCGGCGGCCGGTCAGGAGCCGACGCGGCTGACGTCCTGGTCTGGCTGGTGGGTCCGTCCGGCCCTGGCCAGGCCGGCCCGAATGGTTTCTGGCGTGTACGGCGGTGCGAAAAATCGCACGCCGGTTGCATCGAAGATGGCGTTGGCCAGTGCCCCGGGTCCCGGCACCGAAGCAGATTCACCTGCGCCCATCGGCGGTTCGCCTTGTCGCGGCATGAGCACGACCTCCACGGCCGGCACCTCCGCGAAGGTCAATATCGGATAGCTCGACCACTCGCGTGCAGCCACTTTCCCGTCGCTGAAGCGCACGCGCTCCTTCAGGGAGCGGCTCAGCACCTGGATCACGTTGCCGTGAATCTGATGACGTACGCCATCGGGATTGATCATCGTGCCCGTGTCCTGTCCGATGACGACCCGCTCGACCGTGACCTCCCCGGTCAGCGTGTCGACCACGAGATCGACGATCCACGCAGCCCATGCCGCGCCGAAGCCAGGGAAGCGGCTGTGAACATAGCGCGCGTAGGCGACGCCTCGGCCGCGCAGGAAGCGGCCGCGCTTCTCGATGCGTTTCGGGCGGGGTTGCCAGCCCGCGCGCTGAGCGACGGCCCGCAGCAGTTCTATCGCGCGCTCGTCCTTCAGATGCCGGATGCGAAACTCGAGCGGATCGGTCCCGGTGATCGCGGCGCATTCGTCGGCGAACGAATCGTGCGCAAAGGAATTCGGAAGGGCCGAAACCCCACGCAGCCACGACGCGCGAACGATCGACGCCAGATCTTCGCAGACAAAGCGCCGGTTGGGCGACTCGTAGGGCGAAACGGCGGTGCGGTCGCCCATTTCGAACACGCGCGAAGCCGGCTGCTCGACGCCGCTCAGCAGCAGGGCGAGCAGCGGCGCATCGTTCGACGGATAGCGGGTCGAGAAATCGTAGCCGAGGATTGCTCCGTCGTTCGTGACCGTACCCGTCACCTTGATCACCTGGCCCGCACCCTTCGGCTCCCAGAGATGCTCGTCCTGCCGCGAGAGTTGCACGCGAACCGGCTGGCCGACCGCGCGCGAGAGCAGGAGTGCGTCGCCGCATACGTCGTCGGCGCAGTTGCGGCCATAGCATCCGGCCGCCTCCATGCGTTCGATGTCGAAGTCGGCCTCGCTTCGGCCAACGAGCTTCGAAAGATCGTGCCGCAACGAAACCGGATTCTGCGTTCCGGACCAGACGGTGATGCGTCCGTCGCCCGGCTCGCGATAATCCGCGACGGCGCACGACGGCCCGATGGACCCGTGCATCTGATACGGCCAGACGTACGTGCGGGAGAAGGTCGTGGTGCCCGCCGCGTCGCGTACGCTTTCGACGTCGCCTTCCTCCAGCAAAAGACGGCGCGTCGCCGCAGCGTTCGAGATGGTCTGCCCGACGTCGTCCATCGACGTCAACTCGGGTGTCGGTCGCCACTGCACTTTCAGTTTGCGCGCCGCGCGCACCGCGAATTCTTCTCTTTCCGCCACGACGCCGACGAAATCGCCGATGACCACCACCGCACGAAGTCCGGGGACATCCGCGACGGAAGCTTCATCGACCGAGATGAGGGACGTGCCGACGAACGGGCCGGAATCGATGCCGCTGTAGGGCGGACGAACCACACGGCCATGCAACATGCCGGGAACGCGCACGTCGTGAACGAAGGTGAGCTGGCCCGTCGCCTTGGCCGGAAGATCCACTCGCCTCGACGAGCGTCCGACGAGCCGATAGTCGGACGGGTCTTTCGTCTCGACCTGGGTATCGAGTTCGGGCGTGATGCTCCGGCCTTTCACCAGGTCGCCGAACGAGCAGCCGCTCGTCGGGTCCGCGCCTTTCACGAACACGCGCCCGTTTTCGGTCGTCAGCCGCCCGATGGCGACATCCATATGTTTCGATGCGAGGTCCAGAAGAGCGAGCCGCGCCTGAGCCGCCGCGCATCGAAGCGGAACGGCCGAGATCTGGATCGTGGCGCTCGCGATGGTCGGCCCCTGGTTCGGCGTCGACGCCGTCGAGCCGAGAACCATGCGAACGCGCCCGGCGGGAACGTCGAGCTCTTCCGCGACGATCTGGGCAAGTGACGTACGAATGCCCGTACCCAGATCCACATGCCCGTTGAACGCCAGAATGCTTTCGTCATCCAGCACGGCGACGAACACCTCGGGAACGTCCGGTACAAAGGTGGAACTGCTTCCCGGCTGACCCCGCGCGGGGGCGACCGGTTTGGCCGGCTGACGAATGATTGCCAGGCGGCCGTTTCGTGCAAGCAGATCGGCGCGATTCACGTTCTTCCTCGTCATTCACAGAGACCTTCGTCGCTGCATGAACTCATGCTCGACGCTTACACTACCGCGCTTCGGCACTGGTTGCCGAGATGGCCGCGAGCGCCTCGGACAGCGGCAGCACGGTCGCGTACTTCTGCCCCATGTCGAAGAGACTGGCCTCGTGCGGACCCAGCGCCCGGTCGCCCACACAGTCCGACAGCACGAACGGGCGAAAGCCGAACGACATGGCATCGACGACGCTGGCACGAACGCAACCGCTCGTCACCGCGCCTGCCACCAGCAGCGTCTGGATGCCTCGCTGTGCCAGCCACGGCGCGAGCTGCGTCCCGAAGAAGGCGGACGGAACCGTCTTGCGCACGACGAGTTCGCCCTGCACCGGCGTCAACTCCGGCACGATGGCGCTGTCGGGATTGTCTTCGGTGAGCGTCGCCATGCCCGGCACCTTCAGCGAGAAGACGTTGTCGTCGCTGCCATCGGCCGCATAGACGATGCGGCTGTGCGCGACGGGCCAGCCATTCTCGCGCGCGGCCTTCAATGCTTCCTTCGTGCGCTCGATCGCCTGCGGGATGTTGCCGCCGCCGAAGACCGCAGGGTCGGCGAAGCCGGCCACGAGGTCGACGATCAGAAGGGCGACCCGCCCCTCGGGCGTCATCGGCGTGCCGAATCCCTGTTGCTGATAGACCTGTGCTTCCGCATGGGTGGAGAGATCGTTCATGTCGTGACCGTTATGCGTTGTTGGTGTCCAGCACGCGACCATCCCGGACGACGACTTCGTTGTCGAGGGACACGGTGCAATGACGAAGAGGAATGTCGATGTGGCAGGTCGTCGTGCGATCGCCGCCGCCTTCGTTGTTCGGACCGAGCGAGAACAGGAAGTTGCCTTCGAACGCGCGCGCGTCCATGCCGATGGTGGCTTCGCGATCGTAAAGGCCGAGCGTCGACCAGCGCGCGCGAGGCTGCAGGCCCCAGCCGATATGCGATATGGCATAGCCCTCGGGATCGTCGAACGTTTCCATGTAGTCGCGCAAAAGCGCCGCGTCCGTGCCGCCCTCGATCCGCACGGCGTATCCGCCTTCCACCGTCAGGGTGATCGGCTCGCTCACGTAGTGCTTCTGCGGCAGCAGGATGTCGCCGCGATCGATGACGATCTTGCCCTGCGCGGTCTTGTCGTTGGGGAACGTCAGTGCGAAGCCGCTCGGCCAGTGGTCCCAGCGGCCCGGTTCATCGACGAAACCATATTCGGCTATGGCGGGGAAGTCTCCCATCGGGCAGGTGAGATCCGTGCCTGCGTCGGAGCTCACATGCATCTGACGCGCTGCCTTGATCCGGTCGGCGGCGGCGAGTACGCGGGCGCGATCGGCGAGCGTCGGCACCAGGCGCACCAGAACTTCGGGCGGCTCCACCGCCAGCAGGATCTTCGTGCCGGACTGGAGAATCTCGTGCTGCTCGGGCGAGAACAGCAACGTCATCAGGTCGAGCACGAGGTCGCTGTTTTTCAACGCGGCGATCGCCGCCTGATTGCCGGTGAGCGGCGTCGTGCCCAGATACGCGAGCGAGTCGCGGCTGAAACCCTTCTCGCCGTTGATGGGAGGCAGATCCAGCCGGTTGACGATCGCGCCCATCGATTGCGTCGCGATGAGCGCGCAGGACAAGGTTTGCGGATGCGTACCGGCGCTCGTCAGAATGGTGACCGTCTGTCCGCGCTCGAGCTTCGACAGCGTGAGCACTTCCTTCCACGCCTCGATCAACTGATAGTCGCTAATGGCCATCGATATCTCCTAGGGATGTGTGGCGCGATCACGCAGGCGTTTGCAGGGACACGGGCGCGCCGAGGAAGTCGCCCAGCGCGGCATAGAAACCGGTCTCGTTGTCCCACGGGATCATGTGGCCCGCATCGGGCACGCGTGCATGAAGCATCGAGGGCGTCGCGCGTTGCAGCTCGCTCACGTCTTCCGGCCGGACCACATCGCCGCGCTCTGCTGTGATGAGCAGAGACGGCACCTTCAACTGCGCCGCATCGGCGAAGAAGTCGTCTTCATGGAAGCCCTTGAACGAGGCGAGCACGGCTCGCTCGTCGCAGGTGTGCAGCCATTCCGCGCGCAACTGGCGCTGCTCGTGCGTCCATGTCGGGCAGAACTGGCGCATCGCCTCCGCGTCCATGCCCTTGCGCGCAAGCGCCATCGAATCGACGTACCACGGCAGTTGCGACGGATACGGACGGCGGCCCGGACCGGACACGGGTGGATCGACCAGCACGACGCTCTTCAGTCCGGCCTCGATGCGCGTGGCCGCGCGAGCCGCGATGCGCGCGCCCATCGAGTGGCCGACGAAAGCGAATGCGCAAAGTCCCAGTGCTTCCGTAAGGGCAACGACGTCGTCCGCTTGCGCGTCGAGGCTGTAGTCGAGCGTGTCCGAGGCCGAAGAGAGACCGCGGCCGCGCACGTCGAGAATAAAGGTATCGAAGCGGGTTCCCAGAACTTCGCCGACGAAGCCCCAGGTGATCGCGGGGCTGGTGATGCCCGGAATCAGGACGATGGATGGCCGCGCCGAATGCTCGCCCGTGCTGCTTCCCGTGTTGCTTCCCGTGTTGCTTCCATAACGCAGGTAATGCTGGCGGATGCCGTTGGCGAACACATGGCCGCCGTGGAGAAACGTCGAAGACATGGTGTGTGTGGCTCCAGATACGTTGCCCGGCTGCTCAGTACGCGCCGGACAGAAGCGCGCCGGCGCCGGGAACGATCGGCTCCAGGTCGAGGTGACGCAGCATCGCGTAGGTGGTGGCGATCGCGGCCGTGATGACCGGTTTGCCTGTCAATGCTTCCACTTTCGCCACCGCAGGCAGGGAAGGCATCTGGACGCACGCCGAAAGCACGATGGCATCGGCGTCCTGATACTTCATCTTCGAGACGATCTCCGGCAGGCGCGACGGGTCATGCCGCCCGACTTCGAGATTGTCGGGAATCTCCAGCGCCCGCCAGTCGATGACTTCGTAGCCCTCGCTGCCGATGTAGTCCACGACCAGTTCGGTCAGCGGCTTCATGTAGGGCGCCACCACCACGATTCGCTTTGCCCCGATGACTTTCAATGCGTCCACGAGGGCGCCTGCGCTGGTCAGCACCGGCGCGTGAGCGCCGTTTTCGGTCGTGTGCTTCGTCAGCCGTTCCTGCGATACGCGGTGATAGCCCCGGCCCATCGCCATGATCGCGACGAGGCACGCATAACCCAGCACATCGACGCGCGCATCCGACAGTTCGATCGCGCAGCGGTCCGATTCAGCATCCATTGCAGCCAGTTCTTCCTTGACGACCTTTTTCATGCGCATGCGGCTCGAATGGAAGGTGAACCGTTCGGGGCGGATGGACTCTCGCAGGCGCAGCATCGCCGGGATTTCGGTCTCCATCGTCGTATTGGAACTCGGCACGATCTGGCCGATGCGGTAAGTCTTGGTCATGGGTACTCCTGGCCGGGTGAAAGGAATGCCGTGCGCGAAAAGCGCTGGCTGCTATGACAAAGTCTAGCGTGTACGTTATAAAACGACAACAAGAGAAGAGGCGTTTGCGCACCGTATCGATCGGGGATTTCCCTATGTTTTCGCCAGAATATGGCGTTAAATCCGGAACTCTCCGCGCATCGCCAAGTTTTTCTTGAATCAACTTTTTAAAGTGTGTACGCTATAAATTGAATCGTCACTTCGCTCGCTGGATGTCGTGTGCGGCATCGCGAGCCAATAATCAGTCAGGAGATTTCCATGAGCAAAGCCCGCATTGCCGTCATTGGCGCTGGACTTGGCGGAGCGACCGCCGCCGCATTGCTTGAGCGCAGCGGCTATGAAGTCGTGTTGTATGAACAGGCCCAAGCGTTTTCGCGTCTGGGAGCGGGCATCCACGTCGGGCCGAACATGATGAAGGTGATGCGCCGGATCGGCTGCGAAGACGCGCTCAACACGATGGGTTCGCATCCGGACTACTGGTACAGCCGGGATGGCAAGACGGCGGAGATCATGTCGCAGATTCCGTTGGGCGACTTCGCGGTCAAAAACTACGGCGCGAGCTATCTGACCGTGCACCGCGGCGACTTTCACGCGCTGCTGACGCAGGCGTGCAGCCCGGGCGTCGTGCGCTTCGGCAAGAAGCTGACCTCGGTGGAAGACACCGGCAACGAAGTGCGCATGACCTTCGCCGATGGCTCCGTCGAAACGGCCGACATCGTGATCGGCGCGGATGGTGTCAATTCGAAGATCCGCGATCATCTTCTCGGCGCGGAGCCGCCCAAGTACACCGGATGGGTCGCGCACCGCGCCGTCTTCCCGGCTTCGCTGCTCAACAACAAGCCGTATGACAGCTGCGTGAAGTGGTGGTCGGGCGACCGTCACATGATGGTCTACTACGTCACCGAGAAGCACGACGAGTATTACTACGTGACGGGCGTGCCGCAGAAAGAGTGGCCGGCGGGCGTGCCGTTCATGGAGAGCAGCCGGGAGGAGATGAAAGAGGCGTTCGCCGGCTGGCATCCCGACATCCAGCACTTGATCGATGTCTCGCCGTCCATCTCCAAGTGGCCGCTTCTCGAGCGCGACCCGCTGCCGTTGTGGAGCCGCGGACGCATGGTCCTGCTGGGCGATGCCTGTCATCCGATGAAGCCGCACATGGCGCAGGGTGCCGCGATGGCGATCGAAGATGCAGCCATGCTGACGCGCTGCCTCGACGAAGTCGGCGTGAGCGACTTCACCAATGCTTTCGCGCTGTATGAGGCGAACCGCGCCGCACGCGCCTCGAAGGTTCAGCGCGTATCGCACAACAACACGTGGCTGCGTACGAACGAGGATCCGGCCTGGTGCTTTGGCTACGACGTGTACGAAGTGCCGCTCGTCTCGCCGCAAACGAACACGGTGCCTGCCGAGGCTTGATCTTTTTGACCGCCTCGCCTTCACGGGTGCGGTCCGCTAGCATCACAGGAACGGCGGGTGCTGCTTTTTCCTTTTGCGGTGGCAAAGGGAAATCGGGTCGGGCGGCTCTCGCCATTCTCTTTGCCGACGAATCGAAGGCACAGGTTTCATTTCCGGGGTTCATGCCATGTCTCACCCACGCCCGGGCGATGGCCCGATCACACTCTGCGTGAACGGGAACACGCGCACGGTCGAGTTCGCGGCGTCGGATGTGCCCTTGCTCACGGTCCTGCGCAACGATTTCGAGTTGAACGGACCGAAGTTCGGTTGCGGGTTCGGACAGTGCGGCGCTTGCACCGTGATCGTCGACGGAAGTGCGACGCGCGCGTGTGTCGTCCCGGCTGTCGCTGCGATCGGCAGGGACATCGTCACGCTCGAAGGGCTCGGAACATCGGAGAACCTGCATTTGATTCAGCGTGCGTTCATCGAGGAACAAGCGGCCCAGTGCGGATACTGCCTCAACGGCATGATCATGAGCACCAAGGTGTTGCTCGAGCGCAATGCCCGCCCGAGCGACGCAGAGATTCGCGATGCATTGCGATACAACCTGTGCCGGTGCGGAACCCACATCGAAATCTTGAATGCGGTGCGGCGGGCCGCTCACTATCTTCAGCAGCAAGATGAACAGTAAGACGATGCCGTCCCGCGACGGCAACATCGAAGACGACCGTGCCGGTAGCGAGGATTCACCGTCGAAGGCCGTCGATACGCCGTCAGGCGCGGGGCCAGCCGGCCACCGCCCCACGATGCACCGAACACATCGTTACCGGTGGCCGACCGGAGCGGACGATCAGCTCGCTTCGCTGGAGGTGAGCGCTGACGCGACGGCGTCAGGAGAACTGCGAAGCTATCGGTATCGCGTCTCGCTCGACCAGTCTGCTGCTGCATCCCGAGCCGGTCTGTTCTCGCCCGATTGGCAACCTGCTTCTTCGAGGGCCTTCGTCTACCGGCATGCTCACACATCGCTGACGTTCGAAGACCCGGCACCTGACGTTCCGCACCATGCGCACGTTTTCGCGCGCGAGTCGTTCATGGACGAGACGGCGAGCGAGCTTTCGCTCGACCCGGTCGAATTGCGCCTGAGTCACCTCGACCCGAAGGAGGATGCCGGCGCCCGCGAAGTCGTGCGGATGGTCACGGAACGCGCGGCATGGGGCCGCAAGGAACCTGCCGAGGCCGGTTCGCTCTGGCTGAGCGGCCGTGGCTTTGCGATGGACGGCGCAGCGCCTCGCATGGACGACACCCCGAATGAACCGGGATGGTCCGCGTGGGTCGTGGACATCGACGTGCATCGACGAACGGGCGATGTTGCCGTTCGCCGGGTCATCGCCGGGTATGGCGAAGGCAACGGAGACATGCCGGCGCTCATTGGCGTGCCTCACACGCTCGTCGAGAGCGCGGTGTCCCTTGCGCTCGGACAATCGCTGAGCGCCCGTCCGGCTCACGATGAAGTCGCCGGTTCCACAGCGCTGGCCCCGATGTCGCTCGACATCGTGACGGCCGGTGCATCCGCATCTTCGAACGAGCAGGGCGCGCTGTCGAAGCCGGAAGCGCAACGGGCCACGGCGCCGGCGGTTGCGGCCATCGCGAACGCGATCTTCGATGCGACCGGCGTTCGATTCAGGCAACCGCCATTCGACGCAACGCAACTGCAGGCGAAACTCGCCGAAACGCAGCCCCCGCAGCCCATTCATCACGGCGTGGCCGCCCCGCGCCCCGGACGCATTCGGCGGCTCCTCGCCGGGGGAGGCATCGCCGGATTCGCGGGCGGCATCCTCGGACTCGCCTGCGCGATGTTCCCGGGTCCATCGGAGATTGCGCCTGTCGCGCCGGGCAGCCTCGATGCGTCGACCTGGAGTGCCGCGACGCTCGAACGAGGGCGCCAGATCGCGCTCGCCGGGGACTGCGCGGTGTGCCATACGGCGCCGGGCGGCGCGAGGAATGCGGGCGGTTTCGCACTGGAAACGCCGTTCGGGACCATCTATTCGACGAACATCACCCCGGACCCGGAGACGGGCATCGGCCTCTGGTCATATCCCGCTTTCGAGCGCGCCATGCGTAAAGGCATCGCGCGCGACGGCAGGCATCTCTATCCGGCGTTTCCTTATACGGCGTTCGCAAAGATGAGCGAGCCGGACATGCTGGCGCTCTACGCGTATCTGATGTCTCAGCCGCCAACGAAGCACGCCCCGCCGGAGACGAGCCTGCCGTTTCCGATGAACCTGCGCCCGGCGGTGGCGGGATGGAACTGGCTGTTTCATGACGGCAGCCCGTTCAAGCCGGACACGTCCAGATCGGCGATGTGGAATCGCGGCAAGTACCTGGTGGATGGCGCCGCCCACTGCGGCGCGTGCCACACGCCGCGCAACCGGCTGGGAGCGGAGAAGGGCGGTCTTGCCTATCTGGCCGGGGGCGAGGCGGAGGGATGGGATGCGCCGGCGCTCGTCGGCAATCCCGGACCGGTTCCGTGGACCGAGAAGGCGCTTTTCGAATACCTTCGCACGGGATTCTCGCAAGAGCACGGTGTGGCCGCAGGCCCGATGGGGCCGGTCGTCGCAGGCCTGGCGCAGCTTCCCGAGTCCGACGTGAAGGCGATCGCGCACTACATCACGTCGCTTTCGCCGGAAGTCGACGAGGCGGCCGCTGCCAGAGCGGCGCAGAAGCAGTCGGATGGCGCCGATGCGATCAGCGTCATGGGCCTTGAGCGAGGGCGCAGGACCTTCGAGACGGCCTGCGCGGTCTGTCACGCGACCTCGGGCGGCGTCGGGCATCTGGGCGTAAGACCGCTCATGGGTCTCAACACGAGCGTGGCCCAGTCGAAACCCGACAACCTGCTTCACGTGCTGCACAACGGCATCGACAATCCGGCCACGGCGGAGCTGGGCCATATGCCGGGCTTCCGGGACGTCTACGACGACCAACAGATGGCCGAGCTTGCCGCTTATATTCGTGCCCGCTATGCACCGGGGCAGCCAGCGTGGACCGGCCTCGAGAAAGCTTCCGGACAGGTCAGACACGCAGCGCATTGATCCGGAGGCGGCGCGCGTGCCCGACGACCGCTGGCGGGGCGCGATCATGGCTCAGGTCTGCGATTCCGGCAGATGCACGACAAGCCCGTGCAGACCCGGATGCACCTTGAGCTGACAGGCCAGACGCGAGCGTTCGCCGACATCCTTTGCGAACTCGAGCGTGTCCCGTTCGGCCGGATCGGGTGCGGGCAGCCTGTCCGCCCAGGCTTCGTCCACGCGCACGTGGCAGGTCGCGCACGTGCAGGCGCCACCGCATTCCGCGTCGATGCCGGGCACGGCGTTGTAGACCGCGCCCTTCATCACGCTCCAGCCATCCTCGACATCGATCTCATGAGTCGGTCCTTCGAATTCAATGTAGTGAATCGTGGTCATGAAAAACTCGTTCCGGTAGTGTGTTGCTCAATGGGCGGCGCGCGAGGAGTCAGAGCAGGGCGGCGTTCAACGGCTGGGCGCCCTGGCCAAACAGGTCGACATCGAGACGCTGTCCGCGATTGATCGCAGTCCGCGCCAGCAGGAAATTGCGCGGACGATTGATGGTTTCCACGCCGACGAGCAGATCACCGCGCACGTGGAGTACGGTCGCACCCGAATCTTCGGGCGAAGTGCGCGCGAACACGGCATCGCCCGCGCGCGGGATGCCCGCCATCTGCACCTTGAGTTCGTACTGATCCGACCAGAACCACGGCGTGTCGAGTTTGGGCGGCTCGCGTCCGGCGATGACGGCCGCTACCTGCTTCGCCTGATCGACCGCGTTCGAGACGCTTTCGACACGTGGGGCTTCGTTCCGATGCGACGCGCGAACGCCGCTGGCACATCATCGTGCCGATGCTCGTGAGCGCCATTGGCCTGTCAGTCAGCACGATGTTCGTTCACAACACGTCGGCAACGGTGCTCGCCTTCACAATCGCAACGGCCGGCGTGATCGCCGCGCTGCCCGCTTTCTGGTGCCTGCCGGGCACGTTTCTCACGGGTACGGCGGCCGCGGCCGGCATCGCGCTGATCGCGTCGATGGCGAATGAGCGCTGCCATCCAATTCGAAAGGGATGACGAGCGTTTCCGAGCGGCGCGGGCTGCAGCGCATGTGATGTCGACGGGGGCAGGGCGTGCCGGTGAAATCCTGGCCAGAAAGAGTTGTCGGGTCATTTGTCATTTGTACGCCAAAAAAACGGCTTGGTTTCAGCCTTGCAAGAGAGCATTATTAGAGTTTCTGATACTGTCCACCGACCTGCTGATTTCCTGAAGTCGCGGCTATACACTGGTTTTCAAGGCGCATCGACATGAGCGCCATACCAGAGACAGGAGACAGACGTGAGCAAACAGGTATTACTCGAAGACTTGCCTCTTCGCCCATTCCACGTTGGCGTGGCGTTCAGCGGGACAGGCGGTCAATTTAGCGATGGTTTTGTGCTGGGCATCATCGGCATCGCGGTAAGCATGGCGGCGGGGCCGTTGCACCTGGATGCGCTCTGGATGGGACTGCTCGGCGCGGCATCGCTTGCAGGGCTTTTCTTCGGCAGCATGCTGGCCGGTCCCATCGCGGACAGATATGGTCGCCGCACGATTTTCGCGTGGGACATGTTGCTCTTCGCGGTGGTCTCGGCCGCGCAGTATTTCGTTACGTCGCCCTCGCAATTGCTGGTCTTGCGTCTGGCCCTTGGACTTATCCTCGGCGCGGACTATGTCGTGAGCAAGTCTCTCGTGACCGAATACTCGCCGCGCCGTTACCGTGGCCGTCTGCTGAGCGTGCTCGCAGCGGCGTGGGCGGCGGGCTATGTCGGCGCGTACCTCGCAGGCTTCGCCATGCGCGAGATCGGACCCGATGCGTGGCGCATCATGCTGGCGGCGAGCGGCGTTCCGGCATTGCTCATTCTCCCGTTTCGCCTGATCGTGCCCGAATCGCCGTTGTGGCTCATGAAACGCGGACGCGGCGACGAAGCCCTCGCCATCGTCCGTCGCAGATTCGGCCCCGACGTCACGCTCGCGACGACGACCGCCGCGCCGCAGCAGCAAAAAGGCGCGTGGTCGCAGTTGTTCTCGCCGCGCTGGCGCAAGAACACGCTGGTCGGCTGCGTCTTCTACACCTGCCAGGTCATTCCTTATTTCGCGTTGGGCACCTTTGCGCCGAAAGTCCTCGAAGCTTTGCAGGTCAAGGACAAGTTCGTCGGCGGCCTCGTCTACAACGTCCTGCTGCTCGCGGGTGCAGTGATCGGCTTGCTGCTGATCGATCGCATCTCTCGCCGCACGTTTCTCCTGGGCACCTTCTATCTTGCGGCGCTCGGCCTCGCGGTGCTGACGTACGCGAGTTTCGGTCCCATCGGTACGATGCTCGTCTTCGGCATCTTCGCGTGCATTCTCTCGGCTGCGGCGAACCTCGAGTTCGTCTATCCGCCCGAACTCTTCCCGACGCATCTGCGCGCGTCGGGCGTGGGTCTGGCGGTCGCTTCGAGCCGTTTCGGATCGGCGATCAGCACGTTCCTGCTGCCGATCGCCGTTCAGCAGGTCGGCATTCACGCGGTATTGGGTGGTTGCGTTGCGGTACTGCTTTTCGGCGGCGTCTTTTGCCACTTCATGGCGCCTGAAACCGGCAGCGAGAATCTGTCCGACGTGAAGTCCGACAGTGTCGCCGAGGACGCATTGGACGCAGCCGGACATCATGATGCGACGTTCGCGACCGCCGCGCCGGGCGCCAGTAAAACGCGTCTCTGACGACCGCGGACGGCGACCGCGCACACGATGCGCGAACGTGTGTCAGGACGCTTACGCAAGGACATGACATGCCGTCGAACAAGCCCATTGATATGCATGCCGTTCAAGTCTTCGTCGCGGTTGCGGAAGAGGGAAGCATGTCTGCCGCGGCAACGCGGATGGGCATATCGCAATCGGGTGTATCGCAGATCATCCGGCAACTGGAAGACGAACTCGGCGTGGTGCTGGTGAATCGAACCACGCGGCCGATGGCGCTGACGCCCTTCGGCATCGCGCTGAGAAACCGGGGTGCGGTTCTCAGCGAGGAAATCGCTAACCTCAAGGCGCAAGTGATCGAAGCGGGACGCGGCATCAAACCCGACTTGCGCATCGGGCTGGTCGACTCGTTCGCATCGACATGCGGCTCGGTCTTCACGAAGAAGCTGCTTGGCAAGGTGTCGCAGTTGTCGATTCGCACCGGCCTGAGCCCTCAACAGGGCGAAGCGCTTCTGCGTCGTGATCTGGATTTGATCGTCACGAGCGATCCGCTGATCGATGCGAACGATGTCGTGCGGTACCGCTTGTTCTCCGAGCGCTACTTCGTCATAACGCCGAAAGGTCTCGGAATGCCTGTGAAGACCATCGATGACTTGCGCACGCTGATCAACAGCATGCCCATCGTGAGGTTCAACCGGACGTCGCAAGTGGGCATGCAGATCGAACGATACCTTCGGCGCATCGAGATTCGCGCACCCGCGCGGCTCGAACTGGACAACGCCGATGCGTTGACCTCGATGGTGGCAGAAGGCATCGGCTGGGCCATTACTTCGCCGATGTGCCATCTTCAGGGGGTGACGCATGCGGGCAACGTTGCCACGCATATCGTCGAGAAACTGGGCCTGGAGCGCTCGCTGTACCTCGTGGCGCGCCGGGACGAATACAACGTTTTCTTCGACGACGCCTGCGATACGGCGCGCGAAGTCATCGAAACATCGTTTCTGCCGAGGCTGGCCGCGCTCGGCGGGGACATCGAAAAACTCATTACTGTTGGTGGAAGGAATCTCCATGAATAAGCCTGCTCAGAGCGAAGCTCGCATCGAACGTGATTATGTCGGCGAGGTCGCCATTCCTGGCGACAAACTTTACGGCGTGAACACGGTTCGCGGGGTCGACAACCTCACGGTTTCACCGTTGAACATCGCCCACTATTCCGCGTTTCGCGACGCTTTCGCGCAAGTCAAATGGGCCGCGGCGTTGGCCAATCGCGATAACGAAGTTATCACGGGCGAGCAGTGCGCAGCTATCGTTGCGGCTTGCAAGGAAGTCACCGAAGGGCAGTTCGATGCTTCGCTCGTGGTCGATCTGATGGAGGGCTCGGGCGGCACATCGACCAATATGAACTTCAACGAGGTCATCGCGAATCGTGCTCAGCAAATCCTGGGGCACAGTGCCGGCAACTACGAGGTCATCCATCCGAATGACCACGTCAACCGCTCGCAGTCGACCAACGACGCGTATCCCGCCGCATTGAAGATAGCCACACATGCGATGCTGGGTACGCTCATCGAAGAGGTCACGAAGCTCGCCGGCCTCTTCAACAGCAAAGCCACCGAGTTCGCTGATGTTCTGCATCTCGGCCGGACCTGTCTGCAGGATGCCCAGCCGATGCGTCTCGGCCAGCTATTCGGGGGTTATGCGTCGTTGACGGAACGGCTGGCGGAAGAACTCGTCGCGGTGCGCCACAAGCTTCGCACGCTCCCGCTCGGCGGCACGGCGATCGGGACGGGCTTCGGTGCGCCGGCGGGCTATCGCGCGGCGGTGTACACGCATCTCTGTAGCATCACCGGCGTCGATTATCAGGCGCCCGCGAATCCGTTCGACGCGATGCAGAACATGGACGTTTTCTCGCGCGTCTCCGCGGAACTTCGTACCTGCGCCGTGTCGCTGGCAAAGATCGCTTCCGATCTGACCGTTCTGTCGTCGGGTCCGGTGGGCGGGGTCGGGGAGTTGAAGCTGCCCGAGGCACAGGCGGGTTCGTCGATCATGCCGGGCAAGGTGAACCCGGTCCTGCCGATGGCGATGATCCAGTTGAGCTTCGCGGTCGTCGGCAACGATGTCGCCGTCGCACAGGCGGTTCAGTACGGCGAACTGGAGATCAATCACTTCGAGCCAGTCGTGGCGTCGCGTGTCTTTGACAGTATCGCGTTGCTCACCAATGGGATCGCGCGCTTCGGCGAGAAGTGTGTGGCGGGCATTCAGGCCGACGTCGCGCGCAACGAACAGCATCTGTTGGACTCGATGGCAGTCGCAACCGCGCTCGTGCCGAAGATTGGCTATGCTCGCGTGAGCAAGCTCGCGCGGCAATCCGTGGCCGAAGGTCGCTCGCTGGTGAAGATTCTGGAGGAGTCCGGATTGCTTTCGCAGGATGACACCATCGCGGCTATTCGCCGGGCGTCGTATCCGGTCTTCGATGCCTGACCCTTTGATGAAACAGGATCGGCTCCGGAACGTGGGCCTGTCCGCTCATAAATAAAATGAACGACAGCGTGCTGGGAAAAAACGAACTCCTGAAGCTTCTCGAGGAATGGCATATTCCGTTTCTCTGCGAGGAACACGACGCGGTGCTCAACATGTCCGAGTCCGGCATGTTGACGCTGTCACTGGCGGGCGCTCGCTGCAAGCATTTGCTTTTGCAGGACAAGAACGACCACTATTTCCTCGTCGTGACGACGGCTACGAAGTCGCTCGATCTTGCTGAACTCGCTGCAGCACTAGGCAGCAGGCGTCTCTCGTTCGCGTCCGCGGATAAGCTCTTCGAATTGCTGGGTATTCGAACGGGTTCTTTGAGTCCCCTTGCGCTGGTCAATGATGAATCCGGCCGAGTGCGGCTGGTCATCGATGCCGACCTGAGCGGCGAGGAAAGCTTTTTGTTTCATCCACTCGAGAACAATGCGACTGTGTGGCTCTCGAGAGCCGGCCTGGAGACGTTTTTGCGCACTATCGAACATCCGGCCGATTGGTTGCACGCCTGCGCGCGCTTCCGAACGACGTCCGAAATGAGATCGTCGTTCGCTTGCTTTGCATGGCCGGGATCGGCGTCGACGCCGATGCGGCCGCGAGCAATCGATCGCAGCCGCTCGCGCGGGTGGGCGTGTCGACGCGTTTCTAGGCAATCAGCGCAGTCTGTGCAATCGAAGCACGATTCGCGCAGCCTGCAAGGAGTGCGAAATATCCAAAGCGCGGCGATACACGACCAAGGACTTCAAGGGGATGCGGATGAGCTTGGCTGCTTTCTAACGTCACTCGGTCGGATCTGAAACAGCAACTTGAATTCTCTCGAAAAATGCGCGGTATCGGCAAAGCCACAGTCGAATGCCACCTGAGTGACACTCGTTGAGCCATTTTCGAGAAGCCATCTTCCATACTCCAAACGCAGCCGTCTTTGGAATGCAGCGGGAGACATCCGAAGTGACGTATGAAATATTCGTTCGAGTTGTCGCGGGCTCACGCCCACATATCGCGCCGTTGCCTCAATGGAAGGAGGTGTATCGAGCCGTTGCTCCATGAAGTGTGCTGCCGCGTGTATCCGAGGGTCTGAGATACCATCAAGAGCGGTCCAAAAATGCGGTTGAGGCAGTCTTGACGGACGAATGTCTTGCAAGATCATGTGGCGCGCTGCCTGGCGGGCTTTGTCTCCGCCGCAATGACGGGCGATCAGGTAAAGACCGAGGTCGATGGCGGCGGTGGAACCGGCGCACGTCAGTAAATCACCCTCATCCAAAAAGAGGTGGTCAGTCGACGCGGCTATGGCAGGAAATTTAGCCCGGAACACGTCGAAGACGTTCCAGTTCACGCATACCTTGCGATTTCCGATCAAGCCGGCACGAGCTATCGTAAAAGTACCTGTGCAGACTCCGATCAACCTCACATTGGCCGCCGACGCCTGACGCAGATAGTCAAGTAAAACGGACGGTGATGTTGCGGACTGAAGATAGTCGTTACCGCCGCAGACTGCGATGTAGTCAAAGCTCGTCGGGTCAATCAGATCTACATTCGACGCAATCACGGCCCCGCAACTTGCCTGCCGCGGTTCCCCGCCGACGCTCATGATGCTCCACGAAGCGTGAATCTGTCGGCTCATTCCTCCATGGTCTGCCGCAAGCCGCAGCGCGTCGATAAGGCCGGCAAAGCCCGCTAACGTGAATTGGTCGAGTAGCACGAAGCCCACCCGAAGTGGAGATGTGCGATGCGGCGCTGTCGCGCTGGTCGGCTCGATCGCCTTCCCCACCTGATTGAAGCGTAATTCAGTGGACATGTACTTGTCGTAGCAACTGGGAGAAGGGGCCCGTACACGGGTCGCCTGCGGCGATTTTCACGCGTAGCGATACCTGCCACGCCTTCGAGGACCTAGTAGACACGTTACTCCCGATGTCGGATTTATTCAACATTCTGTCCGTCATCTTCTTTTTTCAAAAAACGCCGACGCGCACGATACGCATCAACGCACACAAACCGGGAGGAGACGTGAAAACCCTGAATTTGATGTTGTTCGGTGCAGCCCTGGCCACGAGCAGTACCTTCAGCGCAATCGCAAAGGCCGAGTCGGTGACCGTGGGAATGTTTGGGGGCAACTGGGGGGAGGCATTCACCAAATGCGTCGCGGAGCCCTTCACCAAAGCTACCGGCATCAAAGTGATACCCGAGATCGGCACATCCACCGTCAACCTCTCGAAGCTGGAACAGCAGCGTGCGGCCCCGGTCATCGATGCCCTATGGATGGACAGTGGCGTGAGCGAGCTTGCCATGGCTTCAGGTGTCATTGACACACTCAATCCCACCAACATTCCGAACCTCAAGAATGTCGTCCCCGAAGGCATTGACAAGCGTGACGGCGCGATTTTCGCTGTTAGCACCGGCTTCTATGCAGTGGGGATTGCGTACAACACGAAGGAGTTGAAGACGCCTCCCACTTCGTGGAGTGATCTCTGGCAGCCAAACGTGGCAAACGGTTTGACGTTTCCTTCGCCAGCGAACGCGCTTGGCGTGCCGACCATATTTTTCCTGAACGCGATCAGCCATCAACCCGGTGGAATCGACGGAACCTTCAAGCGGCTTCAGTCATTGAACGCGTCGCAGTACTACGATAGCTCGGGCGCTGCAGCGAACGCACTGCAAAGCGGTGAAGTGGTCGCCGCTGTGTTCAACAGTGCTCCGACTTGGGACCTCAACGATCGTGGCTTACCTCTCGCGTTCGTTGCGCCGAAAGAGGGCGCATGGGGCGGTGATGTTCGACTTCATCTTGTAAAGGGTGCTCGCAACAAGGCAGCCGCGGAGAAGTTCATCAATGCGGCCATTACACCTGAGGCGTCGACCTGCCTCGCAACGAAGCTGTATCTGGGTCCATCGGTGAAAGACGTCAAGGTAAGTCCTGACGTTGCCCGGAAACTTCCTTGGGGCGCCAGCGGATCGGTGAAGGATCTGAAGTTCCTGGATTGGTGGGAGATCAACAAGCAGCGCGCGAGTCTGGTGGACCGCTGGAACCGCGAAATTGCCCACAAATAATACGGCGCGAATATGAACAACATTCTTCTGTCCGTCCAGAAAATAAACAAATCATTCGGACACAGCAAGGCGTTGACGGACGTTTCCATCGATGTTCGGTGCGGTGAGTTCGTTGCCATGCTGGGTCCGAGTGGATGCGGGAAAACCACGTTGCTTCGGTGCATTTCCGGCTTTGTTACGCCCGACAACGGAACGATCTCGATTGGCGGTGTCGATATTACGCGGGTTGCGCCCAATCGTCGGCCGCTGAACACGGTGTTTCAGAACTACGCGTTGTTCCCGCATATGACGGTGCTCGAGAACGTTTCGTATGGCCCGCGTCGAGCTGGCACGCCGAAAGCCGAAGCCAGGGAGAGGGCGGCTGAGGCGCTCGCCATGGTCGGTCTCGGTGAGCATGGCGAACGCTTGCCGGCCCAGATGTCCGGTGGCCAGCAACAGCGCGTGGCGCTTGCTCGAGCATTGGTGAATCGGCCCAAGTTGCTTCTCCTTGACGAGCCTTTGAGTGCGCTCGATCTGAAGTTGCGCAAGCGGATGCAGATCGAACTCAAGCAGCTCCAGGAGAAGCTTGGTATCGCCTTCGTCTTCGTCACGCACGATCAGGAGGAGGCGATGGCAATGGCCGACCGGATCATCGTGATGAGTGGCGGCCATGTCGAGCAGATCGGCTCAGGTAATGAAATCTACAGAAAGCCCGCGACGCGTTTTGTCGCCGACTTTATCGGTGATGCCAATTTCGTTTCCTGCACACCCGCGGGAAACGGCACGCTTCGCCCCTCACTTGGTTCGGAAGTGATCGAGCATGTGCAAACTCGTGGCGCCGAGCGGTTCACTGCGATTCTCCGGCCTGAGCACATCAGTCTTATGAGAGAAGAAGCGCCCGGGATGTCGATGTCAGCCGGGGTCGTGGAGGATGTTATCGACATTGGCATGCTTTCTACGGTGCTGGTGAGGGTAGGCGAGCAGATCGTGACATGTCGTCGTATCAACGATCAGGCGACGCTCACCCGCGGTGATGCGGTCAAGCTCGGATTTCGTCCTCGCGATCTTCACGTGGTCGAGGAGTGAGCCAGATGAAACGCCCTCTCCTTTCCGTCGGTTTGCTCCTGGGCGCACCGTGCATCTTTTTCGTAGCGTTTTTCCTCGCACCGATGCTTGTCGTGGCCCTGTCGAGCTTCACTGGCACGGGCGGAAGCGTGACCCTGGCCAACTATGAGCGCATCTTGCTGGACCGGTATCACTGGGACGTGCTGATTCTGACTTTCAAACTCGCCTTGCTGACCACAGTGATATGCATCTTTCTTGGCTATCCGCTGGCGTACTACCTGGTGCGTAACGTCGGCAGCCGGACACTGCGCCGCGCCTTCATCGTACTGCTCATTCTTCCTCTCTTCACCAGCAACATCGTTCGTTCGTTTGGTTGGATCGTGCTGCTCGGACGCAAAGGTCTCGTCAATGACTCTCTGTTATCGCTCGGCATCAGCGACGCGCCGATGCGCTTGCTCGGCACCGAGACGGGCATTCTGATCGGCCTGGTGTATGTGCACCTTCCCTTTATCGTGCTGACTGTGGGCAACGCCATCGGAAAGCTCGACGGATCCCTTGAGAATGCCGCTCAGGACCTTGGTGCCAGCAAAGCTGCGGCATTTTGGACCGTCACGTTCCCGCTATGTTTGCCGGGCCTATTGGCCGGCGCGATCATGGTATTTACGTTGTCCGTTAGCGCTTATGTCACTCCGGCACTGTTGGGTGGCGGAAAGATAACGATGTTCTCCATGCTGATATTCCAGCAGTACAGCACTGTCTTTGACTTCCACTATGGTGGCGCACTGAGTTGCACGCTTTTGGTGTTGACCTTGATCATGGTGGCGGCGGCAAACCGAATCGGCGCAACTGGGAGGCCTGCATGATCGCGCGTGGAGTAGTTCGAATAGTAGCGTGGCTTGTACTTGCCTACCTGGCACTACCGCTCGTGATTATCGTTGGCGCGTCCGTGACTCAGAGTCAGTTTCTGGCGTTTCCACCGAAAGGGATAACTCTGCATTGGTACGGTGTAGCGATGCAGGACGCGAGCTATATGTCAGCCTTCGCGACCTCGACGGTACTTGCTGCTGTCGCGACTGTCGTCTCAGTCGTCATGGCAGTTTCAGCTTCCATCGCCCTTACGCGATTTGAGGTACCCGGACGGGGCGTTATTGAAGCGGTATTGATGTCCCCACTGGTGTTGCCTTCTCTCGTTTTGGGCGCTGCGATTCTCCAATACGGAAGCGCGATTGGGATGGTACGCAGTTTCTCCGCTTTGCTGGTGGGTCACGTAGTGATTATCTTTCCTCTCGTGATGCGGTCTGTATTGCCGCAACTGGTGGGCGGTCTTCGTTCGCTCGAGGAAGCATCTTTCGACCTGGGCGCAACTCCGATCGAGACGTTCTTTCTGGTGGTCCTTCCGCAGATAAAAGGTGGGGTTATTAGCGGCGCAGTGCTGGCATTCATCACGTCATGGATCAACGTCGAGATGAGTATCTTCAATACGACGCCAGCATTGACAACCATGCCAGTAAAGCTCTTCAACTACGTGCAGTACACGATCGATCCCACAATCGCCGCTGTTTCCGCAATCTCTATTTTGGGGGCTGCCGCGGCGCTGGTCGTCCTCGATCTTCTCTTTGGCTTAGACGTTTTGCCGAAGTCCAACTAGCAAACCTGATCTATTAGGAACTGCCCCATGAAACTCCAAGACACCTTCGACGTAATTTACACGCATACGGAAGGCGAGCCGCTGTGCATCGTTCACAGCGGAATTCCCTATCCGGCCAACTCGACGATTCTGGAGAAGAAGCAATTTATCGAAGCGCACTACGACTGGCTCCGCCTTGGGTTGATGCGTGAGCCTCGAGGACACAAGGACATGGTCGGTGTTTTCGTTACGCCCCCGTCCTCGCCGGAGTTCGATGCCGGGTTGATCTACATGGATGCCACACAATATCAATACATGTGTGGCCATGGGACGATCGCAATCGCCATGGCGATGGTTTCGCTTGGCTTGGTACGTCGCAACGAGACAGGCGGCAGCACGACTATCCGTTTCGAGACACTCGCTGGTCCTGTTACTGCCGAAGTCGGCACTGACGGGGATAAGGCTCTTTGGACGCGCTTCGAGAACGTTCCTGCGTACGTTGCGGCGACTGATGTTTCGGTCGACTTGCCCGATCTCGGCGAACTGAAGGCCGACATCATCTTCGGCGGGAACTACTTCGCAGCAATCGACCTGCGCGGTACTAAGCTCCGCATCGCACCGGAGAATGGTAAGGCGCTGATCCATTACGGGATTTTGGCTCGCGATCAATTGCGGGAAAAACTGCGCATTCAACATCCGTCGGTCAGTCATGTCAACGACATGGGGTTCGTGACCTTCTGGCATGAGCCTACACTTCCTGGCGCACTCTACAAAAATGTACACGTCTTCGGCGTGGGCCAACTGGATCGCTCACCGGGCGGGACGGCGACCAGTGCAATGATGGCGCTGCTCGAATCGAAAGGCCAACTCGGATTCAATCAGCCAATCTTGACGGAGGGTCTTTTGGGAAGCGGCACCTTCGAAGGATGCTTGCTCGGGGAAACAAAGCTGAACGGCGTACGTGCGGTTCGACCGACAGTCAAAGGCACCGCGAGTATTCTCGGGACCGCTCGCTGGACTTTCGACAAGGACGACGTGGTCGGGAAGGGCTTCGTTGTGGCTTAAGGACGCTTGCAGCGATTTTCGACGCTATATCGTTGCAATAAGCAGGAGACTAAAGAAGTTCAGTCTCCTGCTCCGCACCCGTAGCGATGCCAACTGCATCTGTTGCGTGCTTCACCGGTTGCAGGCTGAAGCTCGGAAAACAAGCGGAGCGGCGAAACTCCTTGTGTCACGCGGGTAGTGCATTGGAAACCGCCCCTCGCGTCCGTGACGTAGAACACTCAACTGCAATCAGGTAAGTCCAATGAAAATTGCAAAGATTGACGTATTCAACTTCGACCTGACCTACATTCACGGCGTGTACACGATGTCGGGCGGCCGCGACACCACATCGCTCCCGTCGACAATGGTTCGTGTGACCAGCGACTCGGGTCACGACGGCTGGGGCGAAGTTTGTCCGCTCGGTTCTGCCTACCTGCCTCAGCATGCATCGGGCGCGCGCGCTGCGCTCGAGCTGATCGCGCCCGCTCTGATCGGCCTTGATCCGACGAACATTTCGGGTGTGTACGATGCGATGGACGTCGTGCTAATGGGTCATTCGTATGCGAAGAGCCCGATCGATGTCGCCTGTTGGGACTTGACCGGCAAGGTGTGGGGTGCAAGCGTCGCTGAGATGCTCGGCGGTGTACGACAAGAGCGCTTCCCGCTTTATTTTGCGGTACCACTCGGAACTCCCGAGGAGATGGTGAGTTACGTTCTTGCGCGACGCGAGGAGGGCATTCATCGCTTTCAACTCAAAATCGGCGGAGACCCGACGCTCGACGGCATTCGCGCGAAGCACATCATCGACGCGACGGGTCCGGAAGACCTTATCGTTGGTGACGCGAACTGCGGATGGCGGGTCAACGACGCGATTATCGCTGCACGCGCGATGGAGAATCTGCCCCGCTTCTATTTTGAACAACCATGCCCGACGATGGAAGAGTGCATTGAAGTACGTAAGCACACAACCCTCCCCATGGTCTACGACGAAGTCGTGAACGATCCCGCAACGCTGATTCGAGCGGTCCGAGAAGGCGGCGCTGGCGCGTTCAATCTCAAGGTCTCGAAAGTCGGTGGCCTCACGAAGGCCAAACTGATGCGCGACCTCGGTCAAGAGCTTGGCCTACAGATGACCATCGAAGATACGTGGGGTGGCGACGTGGTGTCGGCTGCGTCAGCACACTTGGCCGCTTCGACAAAAGAGCGGGCACTGCTTAGCGTCTCGTTCATGAACGACTGGACCAACGAGCACGTGGCCGGCTATCAACCGCGAAGCAAAGACGGGTTCGGTTCCTCGCCGTCGGCCCCTGGCCTTGGTATCGAAATCGACGCGAAAGCGCTGGGCGAACCGCTGTTCTCATTTAGCTAACCGGGGGATTCAGGGAACGAAGCCTTCTGCCCTGATCGCAAGCGTGGGGAGTACTTGAGCTTGAGAGTTGGAAGATCCATCGAACGGCACGAAGCTCAAGTGCCTTCTGATGGCCCATTTCATCAATGACTGGGACGGCTCTGAGAGCCGCTGTACATTACCCGGTGAGCGCGAAACAAAACGTCGCTCTGAGAAGCGCGCTAGTCGCGTTCGAAACGACGCCTCGAAGGCTTGGTTTGGCAGTCACTCTGGAAAATAACATCGGAGGCAGGTATGCGTTGGAGCAAGATGTTGAGCGTGATCGGATGTCATGCGGAAGGTGAGGTCGGAAACGTTGTAGTCGGCGGGCTCATCGACATTCCGGGCGACACAATCTTTGAGAAGATGATGCATCTCGAAGAACATCGCGATGATCTTCGACGGATGTGCCTTTTCGAACCCCGCGGTTCTGCCAATCAAAGCGTCAACTTCGTCTTGCCTGCCGTCGACGAGCGGGCGCAGATGGCGTACATCATCGCTGAGTCGACCGAGTATCCTGCGATGTCCGGTTCAAACACCATGTGCGTCGCGACGGTGCTGCTGGAAACCGGCATTCTTCCGATGGTCGAGCCGGTGACAGAGCTTACGCTCGAAGCGCCTGCAGGGCTGATAAAGCTTCGGTGTGAATGCTTCCAAGGCAAGGTCACGCGCGTTGAGTTCGTCAATCAACCAGCGTTCGCCAATCATCTGGACAAGCTCATCGAAGTGCCAGGCCTGGGGACAATCAAGGTCGATGTCGGCTACGGCGGAATGACCTATGTCATCGTCGACGCTGCGGCACTGGGTTTCAACATCGTGCCGGACGAGGCAAGAGACCTCTGCGAGCTTGGACAACGTATCAAGGTGGCAGCTGCCGAACAGTTGCCTTCACCGCATCCGCTCAACCCACTCATCAAAGGTATCACTCAAACTGAGTTCGTCATGCCGCTTCGACGCGAATCGGGGCGCGTCGTTTCGCGTAACACCGTGATCGTCTCACCGGGTCGATGCGACAGGTCGCCGTGTGGCACCGGAACGTCTGCAAGGCTGGCCGTGATGCATGCAAAAGGAGAAATTGCGGTCAACGAGCTGTTCGTACATGAGTCCATCATCGGTTCAATCTTCGAGAGCCGGATTGTCGAAACAACGATGCTCGGCGATCAGCCCGCCATCATCCCTTCAGTTGCCGGGCAAGCATGGGTCACCTACACGGCGCAAGTTGGAATGGACCCGACTGACCGGTTTCAGGACGGATTTACTCTTTCCGATACCTGGCAAGAAGCGGTGGATGAAAAGCTCATCAAGTCGCGGAAGTGAGCGCGAAATGGTTGCTCCGTCGAATCAGCGCGAACGGAGCTTACCGCTGAGCTCCGCAGGCAGAGCAGGGGAACGCCGAGGTCACACCGCCGGTCTCGGCCCATAAGCGGTCGTCCGCTATGCCGTCGCAAGGTGCGAAAACGCTGTCAATGCAGGTCTGGCGGGGCGGACTGAGCGATATCAGTAGAGCGGGCTAGGGGACGGATAAATTCGGCGCGCCGTCTGCATTCGTTGAAAGGTAGACCCGTGGGGCGGTCTGCAGGCCACGCTCCAACGTAGCTGCAGATGCGCCGCAATGCGCCGAGCGTTGCTGCGCGCGAAGATTGAGGAGGACTGTAGCGGCTCCGGGGCCTCTCACTTGGGTGGAGACTGCTTGCACTCCGTTTCGAACCAATGGTCGACCCGGCGCTGCGCCGCATGTAGATCCGCTGGGTAGTTCGGGTCGTCGCGCCATGGTGAAGGGTTGTAGCCCGCTTTGCTCAGAGCCGAAAGCTCGCTTCGTTGTTGTGATCTCGTCCGAGGCGCGTTGCTTTTTGTTGCCGCCAGGTCATGGCACTCGGTTGGGGTCAGATGTCGCCCGCTGTGCGGCACGCCGGCGGCAGCATAGCCGTTCAGAAGGAGCGTCAATGCAGCAATCGTCGAGCAACTTTTCGTGAGCTTTTCCATAGCGCATCTCCATGCGGCAGACTAGCGCAACGCAAGCGGCGCGGCGCCACCGGTCGCGCGTAACTTCCTCACCTATTTTGCCTCAGTCCAGTCACCGCAATAGGAATTGCACCCTTCGCGCCTGTTTTCGCCGGCTGAGTGCGGCCATGACGCGACGCTCGACGTGCGGAGCCGAGCATCCACAGCTTGCGTGAAAGGGCCGCTCCCAACGCGCGCGCGACGACAGGCACCAGAACGAAAACGCGCGTGGTCATAACCTGACTCAGCCGATGGAAAGGGGTACCATGAGAGAGCCATCAAACGCGAGGCTCATCCGTGCCTGAACGAGTTACCTCTCCCTAAGCCCGGGGGATGCCATGATCCTGTATCACACCGATCCCGATTCGCCGGTCATCGAAATATCGGTCGAAGGCAAACTCACTGATCGCGAACTGCGCGAAGCCATTGAACGAATGCGTGGTGATCTTGAACTGCACGGTAAGACCCGTGTGCTCGAACGCATAGAGCATTTCAGCGGGATCGAGCCGAAAGCGCTGTGGACCGACTTGACGCTTGGCGTCTCCGTCGCGCGCAAGGTCACGCGCGCGGCGGTAGTGGCCGACGCGGGCTGGATTCGCGCCGCGATGCATTTGGCGCGGTTCTTTACAAAGGCTGAAATCAAGGCGTTTCACCTCAACGAGCTAGAACAGGCGCGAGCCTGGATCAGCGCCTGAACGTCGACTTCGACCGATCGCATCGGGCAGAGTCCGGCCAACTGTCGCAGATCAATGAGTCTGAAATGAACAACTTTGCGACAGTATCTCTATACCGTTGAGTGCCCGAGCACAGGCACCTTTCCTGGTGGCGGCCGCCAAGGCGTCGTCACAACGCGCGAACGATGCCCAACTACCGCGCTTGGGCTGGCATTCTCATGCTGTGTCTTTACCGAGGCGGCACAGCGGTAATGTCCGGCACCATCGGAAAATAAGTTGATTGACGGCGTAGTCTGCTTCTTTGGCGACTTTGTTCTATCGGTCACCGGCACGAGGCCTGTTAAATAGAGGCACGTTTCGAACAATGGACGAACTGAAAAGTGCGTCCATCGAGTTTCTGCTGATTACTTTGCGGCGAGGAGGTGTGTGCACGATGAGGTCCGTAAAGTATGTGTGTGCGTCGAGCAGCCGAAAGATCGATGGAAGGCTTGACGGGAACACTGCCTGGTTCGAATTTCGTGAATTTGCTTACCTGTTCGGCATGAACCTCGAACGGGCAGACAAAATGCTCCGACAAGCGGATGCGATCGGCGACATCAAGGCGGAGAATGACTTAAGGTCGTCGGATCGCGGCAAATGCTTGTTGAGTCACCGTGCCGTCGTCGCGGTCGGATATCGAGTCAACTTTGGGCGAGCAACAGCTTTCCGTCACTGGTGCGCCTCGGGCCTGAGCGTGCAGCTTCGTTGAACCTTCTCGTACCGCCTTGCTGTCGCTTTATTGGTCGGTTGTCCAGACGCCGGGGTGGGTGACGCCGCGATGCGCCACAGGAAATGATTCACCGCGCGAACCGTTTTGCGAACAAGCAAAGGATCTCGTACATCAACGTTGCCGCAACAAGAGCGGTGTTCCCGCTCGGATCATAGGGCGGCGAAACTTCGACGACGTCGCCACTGATCCAGTTCAGACCGTCGAGACCGCGTAACAGGGCCAGCGTCTCGCGCGTGGTCAAACCGCCAATTTCAGGCGTTCCTGTCCCCGGCGTGAAGATCGGATCGAGGCCGTCGACATCGAGCGAAAGATAGACCGGTCCGTCGCCGACTACTTTCTTCAGCGATAGCAGTGGGTCCGCGCGCTTCGAACTCTTCGATGAACACCACACGCATGCCGTGATCGAGCGTGGGCCTCGGATAACGCCAAGGAGTCGGTTTGCACCGACATGTCGCTCGCCGAGCGCGCCTGGTATTTCGCGCTTCGTGGCCTTGCCGCGCTGACACTGCTATACCTCGTCTTGCCGGTGCTGGCGATCGTGCCGCTGTCGTTCTCGCCGAGCACGTTTCTGGTGTATCCGATTCCCGGATGGTCGTTGCGTTGGTACGAGAACCTGATCTCGTCGGAGGAGTGGCGCATGGCCGCGAAGAACAGCTTCATCGTCGCGCCGTCCGCGACGGTTCTGGCAACGATCCTCGGTACGCTCGCGGCAATAAGCGCTCGGCAGTCACATTGACCGACGCGGGCGAGCTTCTCCTCGTGGAAGCGACACTGGCGCTCCGCCAACTGGACCGTGCCGAGGCTGTGGGGAGGCATGCGGCGAGAGGCGAAGTTGGAAATATCTCCCTCGGGTACGTTGGCTCCGCGGTGTCTACGGGGCTTCTTCCCGCTGCACTCAAGGACTTTCGAAAAGCGAATCCGCAGGTCGAGATGCACATCACCTCGATGGAAACTCCGCGTCAGCTCGAGAGCCTGCGCGACGGTCAGCTCTATGTCGGCCTCCTGCGCCCTGGCGGGCACCCAAACTCCCCCAGGGATGGGCACTTCAATTTCCCCCACCCGATGACCACCGGCTGAACTGCTG
>NZ_FCOM02000144.1 GCF_001544695.2 Caballeronia arvi | reverse complement strand
TGACCGGCCAGTTGGCGAGCAAGAGTCACAGTTCGTCGAGAACCGCGGGCTCAAGGGTCGGAAGGATCGTTCGGCGTCGCTGCGGGATCGTCAACCGACTCACGGACCACCGCGTTAGACTGGCACGACATAGCGTGCGCGCTCGCGCTTCGGCATCGCCGGCGCATGGTCCTAAATCAGGTAGACCCGCATGTTGGCCAAGGAAGGAGTCGATTCGAAAGACGTCATTGTGCGTCCGCTTACGGACTCGGGATGGCGAATCGAACTGCCGCGCCCCGACGGACTCTTTGTGGTCGTCGTTGTCGACCAGCCGGAGGCGCTTTGGCTCGCAAAGCGGATTCGTCCCGAGGCCGAAATCAGATTAATGCCTTCCGACCGGGAGCCGATTTGATTAATGCGCCCGGCGGTCGATAGCCGAACGGGGCATAAAATAGCCAACCGGGAGGTCGGCTGAAGAGGCCTCCGACTAACGAGCGGGTGTAACCAGAACCCGAGAGAAGGGCGCTGCCTAAAAATGAGGCAAGGTTCCAAGAAGCTAATAACTGAAGCGCGCGTAACGTTTTCATCGCTGCGGCCAAAGTTTCCAATTCAGCGCTGACCTGCGCGTAGACGCATGGCGCTAAAGGCATTTTTGCGGGTCCGTCCGGTATGCCTGCAGACGGTCAAACTACGTGTCTTGGTAATCGCTGCCGACCAGCGCATCGTAGTCGTTCGGATGCGCAGCTAAAATGGCTCGCACCATCGCATCTAGGCCGGAGCGGTTTGCCAGTTCCTGCGCAAGGACACGCGCGGTGCGAATTGTGATCGTGTCCTCTCTAGACGTACCCGCTTCCTCCACGCGAAAGGTGAAGCAGTGGAACTCCGGGTCGCCACTGCTTGCCGCCTGGTGCGCTATGATTGTGATGTGCATGGCGAGTAGATCGATTCTCGTCCCGTCAACATCGACGGCGCCCCGCAGTCGCCGGCCGCCGCCTGACTCCATAAGCATCAACGATGTCCTTGAGCAAACACTTGAATCAGATCATCGGTGGTCGCCAACGACGTGCAGCTCGTCTTTGACCGTTCATTCCGGGTGTGACGGACCGCACTCACGCGTCCCGCGAAACGTATAGGAGTGGTCCCGAAGCCCCTTGGCGCGATTCAGCGCAAGACATACTGGCACAGCAGCACTGCATTCAGCACGACTATCGCGGCTGCACAGCCCCACGCGAACCACAGCGGTATTCCTGCAATACGCCACGGTCCCATCAGGTGGCTGTTCGACGCGAAACGAATCAGCGGCACGACGGCAAGCGGCAATTGCAGGCTCAACACAACCTGCGTGGCAACCAGCAGCGCATTTGTTCCGTGTTCTCCGAACGAGGCCACGGCTGCAAGTGCCGGTCCAATTGCAAGCGTGCGTGTCATCAGCGCACGGCTCCAACGCGCCATCTTCAATCGCAGAAAGCCCTCCATTACGGCTTGGCCGGCCAGGGTGCCTGTAACGGTTGCATTCAGCCCGCAGGCAAGGAGCGCGCACGCAAAAGCAATACTTGCCCAATGATTGCCGACGAGCGGCGCGATCAGCCTTTGGGCGTCGGCGAGATCGCTGACGCGGGTGTAACCATGCATATGAAAGACAGCCGCCGCGACGATGAGAAGCGATGCGTTCACAGCAAACGCGAGCGTGAGAGAGGCGAATGTGTCGACATTCACGCCGCGCAGCGCAGCGTCGAGACCTCCCCGTTCTGTATGCAGACCACGGTGTTTCACGAGCGCGGAGTGGAGGTACAGGTTGTGGGGCATCACTGTCGCGCCAAGCACGCCAGCCGCCAGCCACAACATGCCCGCGTCGCGTAAGACGCCGACGGATGGGACGAAACCTCTCAAAACATCTGACCAGATGGGGCGCGCTAATGTCAGCTCGATCACGAAGCACGCGCCGACGAACAGGATGAGCGCGGAAATCGTCCCTTGGAGCGAGCGTCGCCCACGGGTTTGGAATGCGAGCATTGCGAATGTTGCAATGGCCGAGACGAAGACTCCAACAGTCAGTGAAAACCCAAACAACATTTGAAGCGCAACCGCACTGCCGACGACCTCGGCCACATCACACGCAATGATCGCGATCTCACACGCGATCCACAGAAACAGCGCAGTGCGTCGGCTGAACCGATCTCGGCAAAGTTGCGCCAGATCGCGCCCGGTCACTACACCGACGCGCGAGGCAATCCATTGCAATAGCAAGCCCACTAGGCTTGAAAGCAACACGACAAAGAGCAATTGATAGCGATAGCGAGCCCCGCTTTCAAGCGCCGTCGCCCAGTTACCAGGGTCCATGTAGCCGACGGCTACGAGTGCGCCTGCACCCAAAAACGACAACCGATGCCGCGGCCGGAAACGTTGCGATTCGCTTGGCGTGTCGGGTTCTAAGATGCATGGCTCGAAGCGGTCAGAACGTTTGGCGCCAACATTGGCGACGACCGATGGATCGTTGTTCATGTGCCTTTCCCACCGCGGCTCTTTCCGGAGTTTAGACGCTCGAAATACGCAAAAAGAGTACAGCGGCTGCAGGCCGCTGTGCAACTTTCGGCGACCCGCAATTGACCACCGCAAGGCAGGAAACGGCCCGTTCCTTGGCGCGCGATCATCGTGAGTCTTCCGCAGGTGCCGCACTCGAGGCCACGGGCTGGATATAACGTGCGATGAACGTCCGCACCTCGTCGTCGGAAAAGCGCACGGCGACGCAATCGCCGCTTACCATTTCCACGGTTCCTTCGCCATAGCGGCGGGCGCGGACGGTGTCGCCTACGTCGAAACTGCGAGTCGTCTTCGTCGTAGGCACCCGCATGCGGCTTTCGCGGGGACTTTCCTCCACCGTCGGTGGGTTCAAGCAGTTGTCACACGTGCCGCAGCGCTCACCGCCAAGTTCGTCGGTCGGCATTCGATAGGACAGCACTGGTTCACAATATGACACACGAGACTGCTGCTTAACCACGTCGGCGGTGAAGTAATCGAGCAACATCCTCCACCGACACTGGGCACTTTGCGCGTAGGTGATCGTGCGCTCGAGCACCGCTCGGTCGCTTTCCGCGCGTAACGCGTACTCAGCGGCGGCCTTGTCGATCTTCTCCATTGCGCCGCCCTCGTCGATGGCCTTCATGCCGCCCCTACGGGTGCGGCGGGTCATTCCGATATCGTTCAGCAGTGTCGTGACAACTCGTAGCTTGCTCATCCCTACGTTGGGCAGCGCCTCGTGCAAGCGCTCGAGGGGTTTTTCCAAAATCCCGCTTTCGCTGGCTCGCGTGAGGGCCCGCACCGTTTCTGCAACACGCCGGAGCATCTCGACAGTGGGGTAGCGGCCGCCGAGGAAAAACTGTTGAACCTGCTTGTCCTTCAAGTCGAACAACAGAATGCAGCGCGCCGGCTCGCCATCGCGGCCGCCGCGGCCGGCCTCTTGATAATATGCGTCCAGACTGCCCGGCATCTGCGCATGGATAACAAAGCGAATGTCTGGTTTATCGATACCCATGCCAAAGGCGTGGTCGCGACCATCACGCGCGCACGGTCCCCCATGAATGCATCCTGCGCTTCCGAGCGTACCTTCGCTGAGAGCTTGCCGTGATAGCGCTCGGCGCTCACGTGTGCGTCGACAAGCAATGCATGCAGCGTCTCGCACTCGGCGACGGTCGCACAGTAGATGATGCCGCTGCCTAGCGCGGTGCTCGCCAGTTCAACCGCGCGCTTACGCCGGTCGTCGAGATTGGTCATCTGCTCGACGGCAAAATGCAAATTGTCGCGGTACACGCCGGTATGGATGATTTCGGCGTGACGCAGTTGCAGTTCACGCGCGATGTCCGCAGCCACAGCGGGCGTTGCGGTTGCCGTCAGCGCGAGCAGGGGCGGATGGCCGATCGCCTTTACGGAGTGGACCAATTCGACGTAGGCGGGCCGGAAGTCATGTCCCCACTGCGAGATGCAGTGAGCCTCATCAATGACGACGAGTGGTACCGCCGGCATCCGCTCGGCAGTGAGCGCAGAAACGAACTCGCTGTCTACGAGGCGCTCGGGCGTAACGAAGAGTATGCGAATGCTGCCGTCGGCGATGGCTTGCATCGCGTCGCGCTCCTCGGCTGCCGACAGGGTGCTATTGATGACGGTCGTCGCAATGCCGGCCTCGATCAGCTTGGCGGCCTGATCTCGCATGAGCGAGATCAGTGGCGATACGACGATCGTCATGCCATCGAAGTGCAAGGCGGGCAATTGATAACAAAGCGATTTGCCGGCCCCGGTCGGCATAATGGCGAGGGTGTCGCGCTCGTCGAGGACACTGCGAATGACCTCCTCTTGGCCCGGTCGCAAAGTGGGGAAGCCGAACACACCTCGTAAGGCGTCCTCAAGCTGGCGGTCTAGCGGCCGGCGCTTTTGCGTATAGGTTTTTTCTATGGTGCACATGGTCGAGTGAACTTGGCCGCAGATTCCCAATAA
>NZ_FCOM02000001.1 GCF_001544695.2 Caballeronia arvi | reverse complement strand
ATGTTCTCGAACCCGTGCGAAGAGTACAAGGTCAACGACGTGCTCGTGCGCGCGCTCGACCGCATCCTGATCCTGCACGCGGACCATGAGCAGAACGCGTCGACGTCGACGGTGCGTCTCGCAGGTTCGTCGGGTGCGAATCCGTTCGCGTGTATCGCGGCGGGCATTGCGTGTCTGTGGGGTCCGGCGCACGGCGGCGCGAACGAAGCCGCGCTGAACATGCTGGAAGAGATCGGCTCGGTCGACAACATCGCCGAGTTCATCAAGCAAGTGAAGGACAAGAACTCGGGCGTGAAGCTGATGGGCTTCGGTCACCGTGTGTACAAGAACTACGACCCGCGCGCGAAGCTGATGCGTGAGACGTGCCACGAAGTGCTGAACGAACTCGGCCTGCACGACGACCCGCTCTTCAAGCTCGCGATGGAACTCGAAAAGATCGCGCTGGAAGACGAATACTTCGTGTCGCGCAAGCTGTATCCGAACGTCGATTTCTATTCGGGCATCGTGCAGCGCGCGCTGGGCATTCCGACGTCGATGTTCACGTGCATCTTCGCGATGGCGCGCACGGTCGGCTGGATTGCGCAGTGGAACGAGATGATTGCCGATCCGGAGCAGAAGATCGGCCGTCCGCGTCAGTTGTTCATCGGTCAGACGCCGCGTGAAGTGAAGCCGCTGGCGAAGCGATAAGCGGTTTAGAAGGTTCAGTGCTTGAGGGGCCCCGGCGAGTGATCGCCGGGGCTTTTTGCTTTCCGGCTGGTCCTGCCAATGGCACGAATATTCGCATCAAACGATGCTATAATAAATGCCTAAAAAGGAGGATGCCATGCGAACCACGATCGCACTTGACGACGATTTACTCGAAAAAGCTCAGGCCTACACGGGCTTGATGGAGAAATCTGCGCTCGTTCGCGAAGCGTTGAAAGCATTAGTGCAGCGCGAAGCCGCGCGCAGACTTGCCAACCTAGGCGGTAGTCAGCCGGGTATCGAAGGCGCACCGCGTCGTCGGCGGGAGGACGAATGATTCTTGTCGACACGTCGATCTGGATCGATCACATCAATGCCTCCGAGCCGTTGCTGGCGCAACTGCTAGGCGAGGAGCGCGTCCTGGCGCATCCGTTCGTGATCGGCGAAATCTCGCTTGGGAGTCTTCGTGATCGCCAAAGCGTGCTCGGCGCACTGAGAGACTTACCCAGTGCGCCTGTCGCGACGCCTGACGAAATCTTTTTCCTCATCGAGCGTGAGCGCTTGTTCAATCGCGGGATCGGCTACGTCGATACTTCGCTTCTCGCGTCTGCCCGTCTGCAACCAGGCATTCAAATCTGGACGCGCGACAAGCGTCTGAAAAACGTCGCCGACGAACTTGGCCTCGTGGCGAAGTTGGAGCACTAGCCCTGTGCGGGTTCGGTGATTCCGCGGCCAATTGACGGGTACTACCCATCCGGGTACCACGACCACTACGATAACCCACTGTTTTTAATGGGTTTTTACCCGCATCCTAGTACCCGCGCCGCACGCGAAAGTGGCATAATCGTCCAACAAGCCGTACAACGACCCTTCCCCGCAGTCCCACACGAAAGCGCTCATCATGGCTCAGACTCTCTACGACAAATTGTGGAACACACACGTGATCCACACGGAAGAGGACGGTACCTCGATCCTCTACATCGACCGTCACCTGCTGCATGAAGTGACGAGCCCGCAGGCCTTCGAAGGCCTGAAGCTGGCCGAGCGCCCGGTGTGGCGCATCAGCGCGAATCTGGCGGTGTCCGACCACAACGTGCCGACCACCGACCGTTCGCACGGCATTGCCGATCCGGTGTCGAAGCTGCAAGTCGATACGCTCGATGCCAACTGCGATAGCTTCGGCATCACGCAATTCAAGATGAACGACCTGCGCCAGGGCATCGTGCACATCATCGGGCCGGAGCAGGGCGCCACGCTGCCCGGCATGACCATCGTCTGCGGCGACTCGCACACGTCCACGCACGGCGCGTTCGGCGCGCTCGCGCACGGCATCGGCACGTCGGAAGTGGAGCACGTGCTGGCCACGCAAACGCTCTTGCAGAAGAAGAGCAAGAACATGCTCGTGAAGGTCGAAGGCCCGCTGCCGCGCGGCTGCACGGCGAAAGACATCGTGCTCGCGATCATCGGCAAGATCGGCACTGCGGGCGGCACCGGCTACGCGATCGAATTCGGCGGCTCGACCATCCGCGCGCTGTCGATGGAAGGCCGCATGACCGTCTGCAACATGGCGATCGAAGCGGGCGCGCGCGCCGGCATGGTCGCTGTCGACGACACGACGATCAACTATCTGAAGGACCGTCCGTACTCGCCGCAGGGCGTCGAGTGGAATCAGGCGGTCGAGTACTGGCGTCAGTTCAGGTCGGATGACGGCGCGCAGTTCGATCGCGTCGTCGAGATCAACGCGGCCGAGATCGTGCCGCAAGTGACGTGGGGCACGTCGCCGGAAATGGTCACGTCGATCGACGGCCGCGTGCCCGATCCCGAGAAGGAAAAGGACCCCGTCAAGCGCGACGCGATCGAGCGCGCGCTCAGCTACATGGCGCTCACGCCGAATACGCCGATCGAATCGATCCAGCCGGACAAGATTTTCATCGGCTCATGCACGAATGCGCGCATCGAAGATTTGCGTGCGGCGGCGTATGTCGTGAAGTCGCTCGGCAAGCGCGTCGCATCGAACATTCGTCTTGCGATGGTCGTGCCGGGCTCGGGTCTCGTGAAGGCGCAAGCCGAGCGCGAAGGTCTGGACAAGATTTTCACGAACGCCGGTTTTGAATGGCGCGAGCCGGGCTGCTCCATGTGCCTCGCGATGAACGCCGACCGCCTGGAACCGGGCGAACGCTGCGCATCGACGTCGAACCGCAACTTCGAAGGCCGTCAGGGCGCGGGCGGACGCACGCACCTCGTGAGCCCGGCAATGGCCGCAGCCGCCGCGATCGAAGGCCATTTCGTCGACGTGCGCAAGCTCGCTTAATCGACCGGGACACTGAGAAAGATCATGGAAAAATTCACCGTACATAGCGGCCTCGTCGCGCCGCTCGATCGCGAAAACGTCGACACGGACGCGATCATCCCGAAGCAGTTCCTCAAGTCGATCAAGCGCACCGGTTTCGGCCCGAATGCGTTCGACGAATGGCGTTACCTCGATGTCGGCCAGCCTGGCCAGGACAACAGCAAGCGTCCGCTGAATCCGGATTTCGTGCTGAATCAGCCGCGCTATCAAGGCGCGTCCGTTCTGCTCGCGCGCAAGAACTTCGGTTGCGGCAGCTCGCGCGAGCACGCGCCGTGGGCGCTGGATCAGTACGGCTTTCGCGCGATCATCGCGCCGAGCTTTGCGGATATCTTCTATAACAACTGCTTCAAGAACGGCCTCTTGCCGGTCGCGCTGACCGAGCAGCAAGTCGACAAGCTCTTCAACGAGACGTATGCGTTCGTCGGGTTCCAGCTGACGATCGATCTCGAAGCGCAAGTCGTGCGCACCGGCGACGGCACCGAGTACGCGTTCGAAGTGCCGGGCTTCCGCAAATACTGTTTGCTGAACGGCTTCGACGATATCGGCCTCACGCTGCGTCACGCGGACAAGATCAAGGCGTTCGAAGCGGAGCGCCTCGCGAAGCAGCCGTGGTTGAATAACCGCCTGATCGGATAAATCAAAGGAAGACACGATGAAAATTGCAGTGCTCCCCGGCGACGGGATCGGTCCGGAAATCATGGCCGAAGCGGTCAAGGTGCTGAATGCGCTCGGCGAGAAGTTCGAGCTGGAAGAAGCGCCTGTCGGTGGCGCGGGTTATGAGGCGCAAGGCCATCCGCTGCCCGAATCGACCCTGAAGCTCGCGAAGGAAGCCGACGCGATTCTCTTCGGCGCCGTCGGCGACTGGAAGTACGACAAGCTCGAGCGCGCGCTGCGTCCGGAACAGGCGATTCTCGGTCTGCGCAAGCACCTGCAACTCTTCGCGAACTTCCGTCCGGCGATCTGCTATCCGCAACTGACGGGCGCGTCGTCGCTGAAGCCGGAGATCGTGTCGGGTCTCGACATCCTCATCGTCCGCGAGCTGAACGGTGACATCTATTTCGGTGCGCCGCGCGGTCTGCGCGATGCGCCGGACGGTCCGTTCGAAGGCGCGAAGGAAGGCTTCGACACGATGCGCTACTCCGAGCCCGAAGTGCGCCGCATCGCGCACGTCGCGTTTCAGGCGGCGCAGAAGCGCCAGAAGAAGCTGACGAGCGTCGACAAGGCGAACGTGCTCGAAACGTCGCAACTGTGGCGCGACACGATGATCGACGTCGCGAAGGAATATGCGGACGTCGAGCTGTCGCACATGTACGTCGACAACGCCGCGATGCAACTCGTGAAAGCGCCGAAAGCGTTCGACGTCGTCGTGACCGGCAACATGTTCGGCGACATCCTGTCCGACGAAGCCGCGATGCTCACCGGCTCCATCGGCATGCTGCCGTCGGCGTCGCTCGACAAGAACAACAAGGGCCTGTACGAGCCTTCGCACGGTTCCGCGCCGGATATCGCGGGCAAGGGCGTCGCCAATCCGCTCGCGACCATCCTCTCCGCCGCGATGATGCTGCGCTACTCGCTCGGCAAGACGGAGCAGGCCGACCGCATCGAAAGCGCGGTGAAGAAGGTGCTGGAGCAAGGCTACCGCACCGGCGATATCGCAACGACGGACGGCAAGGTCGTCGGCACGAAGGAAATGGGCGATGCGGTGCTGAAGGCGCTGTAAGCGCCGGAACGACGATCGGCCGTTCGAAGCAATAAAGCGGCCGATCCTCTCTTTTTGCCGATGTTCATGCACGATCCACCCGATTTTCATACGCATGCCGCAGGCGCGTAACGAAAACATCGGGTTATCGTGTATATTCTTTTGTCATGGCGAAGAACTCTCAATTCTCTCTGGATTCCATCGGAAACGGCTCAAACGCCGTCGCGACGGAACTCGCCATCGGCACGCGCATCGACGCAATTAAACGCGTCGTGAAAACGCGCATTACGAAAATTTCCGCCAAAACGATCACGATTCGCTGATCGTCCGTCGTGTCCGAGCGTCTTCCCCGCGCGGCCACGCCGGGTAAAGATGCGGGGAAGTGTCCACTGTCAAAGGTTAGTCATGAACGTAGGTCTCGTTGGTTGGCGCGGTATGGTCGGCAGCGTCCTGATGCAACGCATGCAGCAGGAAGGCGATTTCGACTTGATCGAACCGGTGTTTTTCAGCACCAGCAATGCGGGCGGCAACGCGCCGTCGTTCGCTAAAAACGAGACGAAGCTCAAAGACGCGACGAGCATCGACGACCTGAAGAAGTGCGACGCCATTATCACGTGTCAGGGCGGCGACTACACCAACGAGGTGTATCCGAAGCTGCGCGCGGCGGGCTGGAAGGGCTACTGGATCGACGCGGCCTCGGCGCTGCGCATGAAGGACGACGCCGTCATCATCCTCGATCCCGTCAACCTGAACGTCATCAAGGATTCGCTCGTCAAGGGCGGCCGCGACTTCATCGGCGGCAATTGCACGGTCAGCCTCATGCTGATGGCGCTCGGCGGGCTGTTCCGCGAGAACCTCGTCGAATGGACGACCGCGATGACCTATCAGGCCGCCTCCGGCGCGGGCGCGCAGAACATGCGCGAACTGCTTCAGCAAATGGGCGTGCTCTACGGTTCGGCGAAGGAAGATCTGGCCGATCCGTCTTCGGCGATTCTCGACATCGACCGCCGCGTGCTCGCCGCAATGAACGGCGAGCGCATGCCCGTCGACAATTTCGGCGTGCCGCTCGCAGGCTCGCTGATTCCGTGGATCGACAAGGATCTCGGCAACGGCATGTCGAAGGAAGAGTGGAAGGGCGGCGCGGAAACCAACAAGATTCTCGGCAAGCCGGCGATGGGCACGCCGGGCTCGATTCCCGTCGACGGCCTCTGCGTGCGTATCGGCGCGATGCGCTGCCACTCGCAGGCGCTCACCATCAAGCTCACGAAGGACGTGCCGCTGGACGAAGTGGACGGCATCCTCGCATCGGCGAACGACTGGGTGAAGGTCGTGCCGAACGAGCGCGAAGCATCGATTCGCGATCTGTCGCCCGCAGTCGTCACGGGTACGCTGACGGTGCCGGTCGGACGTCTGCGCAAGCTGGCGATGGGCGGCGAGTATCTGTCGGCGTTCACGGTCGGCGATCAACTGTTGTGGGGTGCGGCCGAACCGCTGCGCCGCATGCTGCGCATTCTGCTCGACAAGTAAAGTAAACTACGCGCCTGGAAGCGCGTGTCATGCCCGAAAGCGCCGCGTTTCCGCGGCGCTTTTTGTTTTTGTGCCTTTTGTTGCAAAACCGTCCTCATCCGACGGTTTTGGCCGTATGTTTCAATTTTTGCCGCACCCGGAGCCTCAATGATCCAACGACCTCGCCGGTCCCGCTTTTCGTCATCGCGTGCGGCGCTCGCCGCGACAGGTTTCGCCGTATGCGCGGCGTTCTGGGCGAATCCCGGCGATGCGCTCGCCCAGGCCAGCGATCCGGCGGCTCCCGCGGCGAGCAAACAAATTTACGCGGTCAAGCCGGGGCAATCGCTTAGCGATATCGCCGGCGAACTCACCGGATCGAAGGATCGCGATGTTCGCGCGCGCGCGGCGCGTGCGCTCTTCGACGCCAATCCGAACGCGTTCGGCAGTCACGATATCAACAAGCTGAAGCTCGGCGCGATGCTCATCGTGCCGCCTGATCTGGGCGGCGCAGCGGCGCCTTCCGCTCCCGCGGCGCAACCCAGTACGCCGGCCCCGACCGAAGCGCCTGCGGCTGCCGCGCCAGCGTCCGAGAGCGCGATGGAGGGAACATCGGCGGCTTCGGCCGTCGAACCGCAGGCGAGCGCGCCGGAAAACGTCGCGTCCGCGCCGGAGCCGCAGCCTGTAGCCGAACCCGCATCGGAGGTGCCGGCGAGCGCGCCTGCTCCAGCGGCGGCCAGCGGCAGCGGCGTGGTGCCGGCCACCATTGGTCTGGCACCGGTTGTCATCGCAATCGTAGTCGCGCTGATCGGCATCTTGCTGCTCCGGAAGCGGCGCAACAAGCGGCGTACGGTCAAAGCCGAAGACGCCGATCGCGCGCCGCGGACGTTCGCAAGCCTCGAAGAAGCTCAGGCCGACGCCGACAGGCGCAACGAAGCGATGCGCAAGGCGCGCGCGGCTGCGGCAGCGGGCGGCGCTGCCGCTCTTCAGGGCGAAGCCGTTGCGCGCGGTCAGGCGGAGCCAGATGCAGAAAGCGCGGACGCATCCCGGGCACGCGCGACTTCCTCCGAAGGCGAACCGCCACCGGCGGCCGAAACGAAGCCCGTCGAGCCGCTCACGCCCGCTGCGCCGGCTGCGCGGCATGCCGCCTTCGTTCCGCCATCGCCCGGAGCGCAGGTCAGCGGGGCCGAATTGCAGGAGCCGCACGAGCAGCACGCTCGCGAGATCGCCGCGCGTGAGGCGGCCCGGCGCGAGGCCGAAAAATGGGAGAGCGAGGAGCGCGAAGCCGCAGCGCGTCAGGCTGCGGCGCGTGAAGCCGAAGAGCATGAGATCCGCGCGCGCGAAGCTGCCGCGCGCGAGGCGCTTGCGCGAGATCTGGCCGCGCGTGAAGCCGGACAGCGCGAAGCCGAGATGCGTCAGGTGACCGAGCGCGAGGAGCTGGCGCGCGAGGCAGCCGCACGCGAAATCATCGCGCGCGAGGCTGAACTGCGCGAACTCCAGACGCGCGCTGCCGAAGAGCAAGCCGCTGAACAGCGCGCCGCCGAGCAGCGCGACATCGAGGAGCAAGCGGCGCGCGAAGCCGAAAAGTCGGGCGTCGCGCCGGACGAAGAACCCGTGGCGCCGCATCGTTTCCCGATGCCGAAATTTCCGCAGGACGCGATTCAGGCGCTGGGTTCGCTCGAAATGGAGCTGCCGCCGCGCATGGAGTTGACGATCAAGCCACCGGCCATTTCGGAACCCGCGACGCCGCCGCAGGACACGCGTCCAGCAGCGCTGGAGCCGCCGCCGGCAGCAATCCAGCCGATCGGACACGTTCCATTCGTCCCGCACGTTCCGCAGCCCTTCGTCCGCCCCGAAGACGCGATGAATTCGCAGTCGCAAAGCCAGTCGGTCGCAGCGCAGATCGAAGCGGGCACCGCTGGCGCGGCGTCGGTTGCCGGGCTCGGCGCGACGCGCTTCGGGCCGCTCAGTCTCGATTTCGATCGCGGGCAGGCGTCGAACGCAACCGAGCCGCTACCTGCGCTGACGCGGGCGCAACTGGCGACGATCGCACGCAACAAGCTCGAACTGGCGGCCGAATATATCGAATTGGGCGATCTTTCCGGTGCGCGGACCTTGCTCCAGGAAGTCATCGAATCGAACGATCGGGCGACGCGCCAGCAGGCCGCCACGCTTCTGTCGACGCTCGCTCCGCATTCCTGAGATGCGGCTTGCTTTAGGCATTCAGTACGACGGCTCGGCGTTTTGCGGCTGGCAGTCGCAGCCGCACGGCAAGACCGTGCAGAACGAGCTGGAGCGTGCACTCGCCGAGTTCGCGCAGACGCCGCTCGCCACCGTGGTCGCCGGCCGCACGGATACGGGCGTGCATGGCATCGGCCAGGTCGTCCATTTCGATACCGATCTCGACCGCACCGATTTTTCGTGGGTGCGCGGCACGAACGCATTCCTGCCGGAGACGGTCGCGGTGCAGTGGGCGAAGCCGATGCCCGACGATTTCCACGCGCGCTTCGCGGCCTTCGAACGGACTTATTTTTACGTTCTGTACGTCAATCCGGTGCGTTCACCCATGCTGGCGAAACGCGCGGGCTGGGTGCACACGCCCCTCAACGTCGATGCGATGCGCGATTCCGTCGCGTGCCTTATCGGCGAGCACGATTTCTCGTCATTCCGCGCCGCTGATTGCCAGTCGAAGACGCCCGTGAAGCACGTCTATCAGATCGACATTCGCGAGCAGGGTGACTTCATTCACTTCCGGTTTCGCGCCAATGCGTTTCTGCATCACATGGTGCGCAATCTGATGGGATGCTTCGTCGCGATCGGACGCGGCCGTCATCCCGCGTCGTGGATGGCCGACGTCCTCGCCGCTCGCGACCGCCGCGCCGCCGCGCCGACCTTCATGCCCGACGGGCTGTATCTGGCCGGGGTCGGTTATCCTGAACACTTCGCGGTGCCGCCGCCGCACATCGCCAGCATGCCTTGGAGCGCAATCTGGGCAGAGCCGAAATGATCGAAAAAGATTTGCATCGCACCCGCATCAAACTGTGCGGACTGTCGCGCGTCGAGGACGTGCAGCACGCCGTGGCGCTGGGCGCCGACGCCGTGGGCTTCGTGTTTTATCCTCCGAGCCCGCGCTCGGTGAGCGTCGCGCAGGCCGTTGAACTGGCGCGTCATGTGCCGCCGCTCGTGTCGGCGGTCGGCCTCTTCGTCAACGCGACGCCCGAGTGGATCCGCGAAGTCACATCGAACGTCCCGCTGTCGCTGCTGCAATTTCATGGCGATGAAACGCCCGAACGATGCGAAGAACTGGCCGCAATTGCGGGTTTATCCTATTGGCGCGCACTGCGAATTGGGGCTGATGCGTCAACAAGCCATTTGATAGAATCGTCTCTTGAATTCAAGGCCGCAGGCGGCATTCTGCTCGACGCACTCGTCGAGGGCTTCGGCGGCGGTGGAAAGGTATTCGATTGGTCACTTATCCCAACAGATCTCGGGCATCGGGCCGTTTTGAGTGGTGGGTTGAACGCGCAAAACGTCAGTGAAGCCATTCGGCGCGTGCGCCCGTACGCGGTCGATGTCTCGAGCGGCATCGAAGTGCCGGGCGCCAAGGGCGTGAAGGATCCCGCCCGAATGGCGGCGTTCGTGCGCGCGGTGCGCGCCGCGGACGCCGGATGATTCGAACGTGAGCCCGCTAGCGGCTCGCGTAACCGAGAGAGTGACGCAATGTACAACTTGCCAGACGAAAGAGGCCACTTCGGCCAGTATGGAGGCGTGTTCGTCTCCGAAACGCTCATCCACGCGCTCGATGAATTGCGCGTCGCGTATGAAGCGGCACAAAAAGATCCTGAGTTCCAGGCCGAATACGAGTACGAGCTGAAGCATTACGTCGGCCGTCCTTCGCCCATTTATCACGCAAAGCGCTGGAGCGAAATGCTCGGCGGCGCGCAGCTTTATCTGAAGCGCGAGGATCTGAATCACACCGGCGCGCACAAGGTGAACAACGTGATCGGCCAGGCGCTGCTCGCCCGCAAGATGGGCAAGCCGCGTGTCATCGCCGAAACGGGCGCGGGTCAGCATGGCGTCGCGACCGCGACCATCGCCGCGCGCTTCGGCATGGAGTGCGTCGTCTACATGGGCGCGGAGGACGTGCGGCGTCAGGCGGCGAACGTCTATCGCATGAAACTGCTGGGCGCGACGGTCGTGCCGGTCGAATCCGGATCGAAGACGCTCAAGGATGCGCTCAATGAGGCCATGCGCGACTGGGTGACGAACGTCGAAAACACGTTCTACATTATCGGCACGGTGGCGGGTCCGCATCCTTATCCGATGATGGTGCGCGACTTCCAGCGCGTGATCGGTGACGAATGTCGCGTGCAAATGCCCGAAATGGCTGGCCGGCAGCCGGATGCGGTGATCGCTTGCGTCGGCGGCGGATCGAACGCGATGGGCATCTTTTATCCGTATATCGACGATAAAGACGTCAGGTTAATCGGCGTCGAAGCGGCAGGCGACGGCATCGATACGGGCCGCCACGCGGCCTCGCTGATGGGCGGGAGCCCAGGCGTGCTGCACGGCAACCGCACGTATCTGCTGCAGGACGCGGACGGCCAGATCATCGAGACGCATTCGGTGTCGGCGGGCCTCGACTATCCGGGCGTCGGTCCCGAGCACGCGTGGTTGAAAGACGCGGGTCGCGCGGAGTACGTCGGCATCACGGATGAGGAGGCCCTCAAGGCTTTCCACGACTGCTGTCGCATCGAGGGCATCATCCCGGCGCTCGAATCGAGCCACGCGCTTGCTTACGGCGCAAAGCTCGCAAAGACGCTACCGCGCGACAAGGTGCTGCTCGTCAATCTGTCGGGCCGCGGCGACAAGGACATGCATACGGTCGCCGAGCGATCGGGCATCCAGTTCTAAGCCACTAGCCGATGCGCACGATCATCGACGAACCGTTGTCCGCCGGCGCTCTCCAGGGCGCCGGCAGCGACATCCGTAACCGCGATTTTCTGGCCGATGCCGAAAACATTCCCGACGCGTCGATCGATCTGATCGTCGTGGACCCGCCCTATGGCCTGGGCAAGGATTACGGGAACGACTCGGACATGCTGTCCGGCGACGCTTTTCTGGAGTGGACGTTTCGCTGGCTCGATCTGGCGATCCCCAAGCTCAAGTCCAGCGGTTCGCTGTACATTTTTTGCACGTGGCAATATTCGCCCGAACTGTTCGTGTTCCTGAAACGCCGTCTTTTGATGATCAACGAGATCGTCTGGGACCGGCGCGTACCGAGCATGGGCGGAACGACGCGCAAATTTACGTCAGTGCATGACAACATCGGCTATTTCGCGGTATCGAAGGATTACTACTTCGATCTCGATCCGGTGCGCATCCCCTACGACGCAGAGACGAAAAAGGCGCGTTCGCGCAAGATTTTCGAAGGCAGCAAGTGGCTCGAGCTCGGCTATAACCCGAAGGATGTCTGGTCCGTGTCGCGTCTGCACAGGCAGCACGCGGAGCGAGTCGATCATCCGACGCAGAAGCCGCTCGAAATCGTCGAACGCATGGTGCTGGCGAGTTGTCCGCCGGGCGGCCGCGTGCTGGACCCGTTCATGGGCAGCGGCACGACGGGTGTCGCATGTGCGCGTCACGGCCGGCAGTTCACGGGTTACGAGATCAACGCGGACTACTGCGCGATCGCTGAAGCCCGGATCGCCGAGGCGCGGGCCGCGAAACTCGCCCCGCAGACCCCGGAACGCACGCGTCGCAAGACGCTAATGGCGGCCGACGCCACGGCGCAAACTGCCGAATAAAGCCTTTTTCGTTGCTGATCGCGTCAGATGCGTGCGAAAGCATCGGCGCCAACGAATCCGAAGCGAGAAATCTCATGTCCCGTATCAAGAACACTTTTGCGGCATTGACCGCGCAGGGCAGGAAAGGGCTGATCCCGTTCATCACGGCGGGCGACCCGAATCCGGAACAGACCGTCGAGTTCATGCACGCGCTGGCCAAGGGCGGCGCGGATGTCATCGAACTCGGTGTGCCGTTTTCCGATCCGATGGCCGATGGCCCCGTCATTCAGCGCTCGTCGGAGCGGGCGCTCGCACGCGGCGTGACGCTCAAGAGCGTGCTGGCCGATGTCGCGCGCTTCCGCGAAACCGACGACAAGACGCCCGTCGTGCTGATGGGCTACGCGAATCCGATCGAGCGCATGGGCGCCGACGCCTTCGCGAAAGCCGCGAAGGAAGCGGGCGTCGATGGCGTGCTGGTCGTCGATTACCCGCCCGAGGAAGCCGAAGACTTCGGCGCGGCGATGCGGGCCGCAGGCATCGATCCGATCTTCCTGCTCGCGCCGACTTCCACGGACGATCGCATCGCGGCGGTCGGCAAGATCGCGAGCGGCTACGTCTATTACGTATCGCTGAAAGGCGTGACCGGCGCGGCAAATCTGGACGTTTCCAGCATCGCGAGTAAAATCCCGGCCATCAAGTCGCACGTGCCCCTGCCGGTCGGCGTCGGTTTCGGCATTCGCGACGCTCAAACCGCACGTGCCGTCGCCGATGTCGCGGACGCCGTGGTCATCGGCAGCCGCCTCGTGCAATTGCTCGAGGACGCGAAGCCGGACGCCGCGGCCGCGTCGCTGACGAGCTTCATCGCCGAAATTCGTCAGGCGCTCGACGCCGCACAGTAAAATACGCGCCGCCGCGGGCCGCTCGATTTTGAGCGCCGCGCGGCGCCCCGATCAGTCAAGGAAAAACGATGAGCTGGCTCGACAAACTGCTGCCGCCCAAGATCAAGCAAACGGATCCCAAAAGCCGCAAGGGCATTCCCGAAGGGCTGTGGGTGAAGTGCCCGGCGTGCGAGGCAGTGCTGTATCGCAACGACGTCGAGGCGAACCTGCACGTTTGCCCGAAGTGCAGCCATCACATGCGCATCGGCGCGCGCGAGCGGCTCGATCGCCTGCTCGATCCGGAAGGCCGTTACGAGATCGGCCAGGAAGTCGTGCCGGTCGACGCGCTCAAGTTCAAGGACAGCCGCAAGTATCCGGACCGCATCAAGGAAGCGATGGAGGATACCGACGAGACCGACGCGATGGTCGTCATGGGCGGCGCGATCCATACCATTCCGTGCGTGGTCGCGTGCTTCGAATTCTCGTTCATGGGCGGCTCGATGGGCTCGGTCGTCGGCGAGCGCTTCGTGCGCGGCGCGCGCAACGCGCTGGAACAGAACGTGCCGTTCATCTGCTTCACGGCGTCGGGCGGCGCGCGCATGCAGGAGAGCCTGCTTTCGCTGATGCAGATGGCCAAGACCACGGCGCTCCTGACGCGGTTGTCGGACGCGAAGCTGCCGTTCATCTCCGTGCTGACCGATCCGACGATGGGCGGCGTCTCCGCGAGTTTCGCCTTCCTCGGCGATGTCGTGATCGCCGAGCCGAAAGCGCTGATCGGCTTCGCAGGCCCGCGCGTGATCGAGCAGACCGTGCGCGAAAAGTTGCCCGAGGGTTTCCAGCGCGCAGAATTCCTGATGCAAAAGGGCGCGGTCGATATGATCGTGGATCGCCGCAAGATGCGCGAAGAAATCGCCCAGTTGATGGCTTTGATGACGCGGCAGCCGGCGGATTCCGTCGCCTGAGTATCCGCTACGCAGCGCCGCGCCGCGCGTGAACCCCGCGAGGTTCCGCGCGGCGCTTTTGCTTTCTTGATCTCGAAAATGAACACTTTCCCCACTCTCGACGCCTGGCTTGCCCATCTGGAAGCGGCGCACCCGGTCGGCATCGACATGGGCCTCACGCGCATCGGGCGCGTGAAGGACGCACTGGGCCTCTCGTTCGCATGCCCGGTGATCACGGTCGGCGGCACGAACGGCAAAGGCTCGACGTGCGCGATCATCGAAACGATTCTGCTGCGCGCGGGTTATCGCGTCGGTTGCCATACGTCACCGCATCTGCTGTCGTTCAACGAGCGTGCGCGCATCGACGGCGCAGAAGCGACCGACGCCGATCTGCTCGAGCACTTCGAAGCCGTGGAAAAGGCGCGCGCAAGCCTTGCAGAGCCGGTTTCGCTGACTTACTTCGAATTCACGACGCTGGCGATCCTGCATCTCTTCGCGTCGCGCGGACTAGATGCGGTCATTCTCGAGGTGGGGCTCGGCGGGCGGCTCGACGCCGTCAATATCGTCGATACGGATTGCGCGGTTATCACGAGCATCGATATCGACCATACGGACTATCTCGGCGATACGCGCGAGAAAATCGGTTTCGAAAAGGCGGGCATCTTCCGCGCGGGCAAGCCCGCGATTTGCGGCGATCCGTCCGCGCCGCAAAGCCTGATCGATCACGCCGAAGCGATCGGCGCGGACCTGTGGCTCGTCGGGCGCGATTTCCGCTATGAGGCGCAACCGGGCAACGAGCGGCAGCAATGGAGCTATATTGGGCGCGAGCAGCGGCGCTCGGCGCTGGCGTATCCGGCGCTGCGCGGCGCGAATCAGCTGATCAACACGTCGGCGGCGCTGGCGGCGCTCGAAGCGCTGCGCGATCGTCTGCCGGTATCGGCGCAGGACATTCGTCTCGGGCTGGCGAATGTGGAACTGGCGGGGCGCTTCCAGGTGCTGCCGGGCAAGCCGCAGATCATCCTGGACGTGGCGCACAATCCTCACGCTGCGGCGGTTTTGGCGCAAAATCTCGGCAACATGGGCTATTTTCCGTACACCTACGCGGTGTTCGGCGCGATGAGCGACAAGGACATCGAAGGCGTCGTGAAGCATCTGAAAAGCGAGATCGACCATTGGAACGTAACGGCATTGCCGACGCCACGTGCGGCCTCGGCGGAGCATCTGGAACACGCGTTGCGCGAGTCCGGTGTCAACGACGGCCCCGATAGCAGCGTTTCTCGCTTCGAAACGCCTGCGGCAGCTTTTCAAGATGCGTTAAGCCGGGCGTCTGAAAATGATAGAATTTTGGTTTTCGGCAGTTTCTACACGGTAGCCGGCGTGATGGCTTACCGCAAATCGCAGCATCACTGAGACGGGCGGCCGTCAGCACCAAGCGTACATGGGACTCTTTTCGTTCGGCAAGAAAGACGACTCCGGTCGCGACGCACAATCCGATTCCTCGCGCGGCTCGCGTCACACCGTCCGCACGGAGCGCCGCACGCGCAGAACCGACCGAAGCGAGCGCCCCGCCGCCGACGCGATGATGCTCGATCCCACGCTTCCCGAGAAACAGCGCGCGCGCCGCAGGCTCGTCGGCGCGATCGCGCTCGTGCTGGCCGCCGTCATCGTCCTGCCGATGGTGCTGGATTCGCGCCCGAAGCCCGTCACCGACGATATTTCCATCGACATTCCGAACCGTCCGTCGCCCGCCGCGAAGCAGTCGCGCGACACGACCGACGCTGACTCGCAAGCCGGCGTCGCGCATGAAGCGCCGGCGGCCGCATCGGGCAATGTCGCCGCGGGCGTGACGCAGCCTCAGCCCGCCGCTCCAGCAGCGACGGCGCAGGCGAAGCCCGAACCGAAAGAACAACCCAAGCCCGAAGCGAAGCCTTCGGCCTCGAAGCCCACCGCTGTCGCGAGCCAGAACGCGAAGCCGCAGGCCGCCGAACCCTCCGAAGAAGCGAACGCGAACGCCGCGGCACATGCAGCGGCGGGCGCTGCGAACACGCCGTCATCGCCGGCCGGCAGCCGCTTCGTGCTGCAGATCGGCCAGTTCGACGACGAAACCGCCGCGCAGAACTGGGTCAACAAGTTGAAGTCCGCGGGCGTGCCCGCATATCTCGAACATCGCAAGCAGTCCGACGGCGGAACCAAGTCGCTGTTGCGCGCCGGCCCGTTCCCGGATCGCGCGTCCGCGCAGGCGGCGCTCGTGAAAGTGCGTCAGGCCGGCCTGGGCGGCGGCACGCGAGCATCGAACTAAGCAGATTCGATGTTCACCGCTTTCGACTATGCCGTGATGGCCGTGATCGGCTTGTCCGCACTGCGCGGCATGTGGCGCGGCCTGCTGGCCGAAGCGTTCGGTCTCGTCGGCTGGGTTGTCGCCATCCTGATCGCCGGGCGCTTCGTCGGGCTCGTCGTGCCCTATATTCCGGCGACGTGGCCGGGCGGCGCGCTCACGCAGTGGCTGGTGGCGTTCGTGATCGTGGTCGCGGCGGTGCTGCTGGTGTCGAGCGTGCTGTCGTCGCTCCTGACGCGCATCACGGAAGTCACCGGGCTGCGCGGCGTGGACCGTTCGCTGGGCCTGCTGTTCGGCCTCGTCAGAGGGGCTATATTGGTAGTGATTCTGGTCGCCCTGGCTGGCTTGACCGAACTGCCGGAAAAGGATTTTTGGCGCAATGCGCTGCTGCGGCCGATGGCCGAGCAAGGCGTGCGCGAACTGAAACCGCTGCTCCCCGATACGCTCGCCGCGTACGTGCACGTCGCTCCTGAACCGAGCGCATTGGCGCCAGGCGCCGCACAATAGACAAACGGCCGGCTACACGAGGAACCCGCGACGGCTCGAAGACGTTTCGCCCCGGCCTCTTTTCGGCCGAATTTCGAGAGAAGCGCCCCTCAGAGCCGGGCAACGCCTTGTCTACCTGTTTCGACTCTTTGAAGGACCATGCCATGTGCGGCATCGTAGGTGTAGTTTCCCAAAGTCCCGTCAATCAGCTGATCTATGACAGCCTGCTCCTGCTCCAGCATCGCGGACAGGACGCGGCCGGCATCGCCACGGCGGACGGCAACAACTTCCACATGCACAAGGCCAACGGCATGGTGCGCGACGTGTTCCGCACGCGCAACATGCGCAGCCTGCCGGGCAACGTCGGTATCGGCCAGGTGCGCTATCCGACCGCCGGTTCAGCATCGAGCGAAGAAGAAGCGCAGCCGTTCTACGTGAACGCGCCGTTCGGCATCATCCTCGCGCATAACGGCAACCTCACGAACTGGATGCAGCTGAAGGACGAGATGTTCCGCATCGACCGCCGGCACATCAACACCGCATCCGACACCGAAGTGCTGCTCAACGTGTTCGCGCATGAACTGCAGCTCGCGAGCTCGGGTCTGCAACTCGATGCCGCCGCGCTGTGGAAGGCGGTCACGGGCGTGCATCGCCGTGTGAAGGGCTCATACGCGATCGTCTCGCTGATCGCGGGCTACGGCCTCGTAGCCTTCCGCGATCCGTTCGGCATTCGCCCGCTCGTGCTGGGCAAGATGGAAACCGCGACGGGCGTCGAGTGGATGGTGGCGTCGGAATCGGTGGCGATCGAAGGGATCGGTTTCGAGTTCGTGCGCGACGTCGAACCGGGCGAGGCGATTTTCATCGACGCCGAAGGCAATCTGCACAACCACCAATGCGCGGACAAGCCGGCGCTCAATCCCTGCATCTTCGAACTCGTGTATCTCGCGCGTCCGGACTCGTGCCTCGACGGCGTGCCGGTCTACAACGCGCGCCTGCGCATGGGCGACTATCTCGCCGAAAAGATCAAGCGCGTGTTGCCCGACGTGCCGATCGACGTCGTGATGCCGATTCCCGATTCGTCGCGCCCGGCCGCGATGCAGGTCGCGGCGAAGCTCGGCGTGGAGTATCGCGAAGGCTTCTTCAAGAATCGCTACGTGGGCCGCACCTTCATCATGCCGGGTCAGGCGGTGCGTAAGAAATCGGTGCGCCAGAAGCTGAACGCGATGGCCATCGAGTTCAAGGGCAAGAACGTGCTAATCGTCGACGATTCGATCGTGCGCGGCACGACCTCGCATGAAATCGTGCAGATGGCCCGCGATGCAGGCGCGAACAAGGTGATTTTCGCGTCCGCCGCGCCGCCGGTGAAGTTCCCGAACGTGTACGGCATCGACATGCCGACGCGCGGCGAACTCGTCGCGCATGGCCGCAGCGATGAAGAAGTGGCGCGCATGATCGGCGCGGACTATCTCGTCTATCAGGACGTCGAAGACCTGAAGAGCGCGATCCGCGACATCAATCCGAACCTGCACGAATTCGAGGCCTCGTGCTTCGACGGCAACTACATCACCGGCGATGTGACGACCGATTATCTCGATCGCATCGAGACCGCGCGTCTCGCGCCGCAATCGCAGTCGGATCGCGATGCGGCGAGCGAAGCGCAGGAAGGCGGTATGACGCGTTCGCAATTGCATCTGCAGCTATCGGTCGAGTAAATCTTCGGCGCTTCCTGAAAGCCCGCTTCGTCTGCAAGGACCAAGCGGGCTTTTTTGCGTCGCGAGCCTGAAACACAAGGGAGAAAAGAACATGGACGACAACCTGAGCTTCGATACGCTCGCCGTGCGCGCCGGCACCTTGCGCAGCGAATTCAATGAGCATGCCGAAGCATTGTTCCTCACGTCGAGCTTCTGCTTTTCGAGCGCCGCCGAAGCCGCCGAGCGCTTCAGGAACGCGGAAGAGGCATACACGTATTCGCGCTTCACCAATCCCACCGTCACGATGTTCCAGAACCGTCTCGCCGCGCTCGAAGGCGGCGAAGCGTGCATGGCGACGGCATCGGGCATGTCGGCGATATTGTCGGTCGTGATGGCGTCGATGCAGCAGGGCGATCACATCGTCAGTTCGAAGAGCCTGTTCGGCTCGACGATCGGCATGTTCACGACGATCTTCCCGAAGTTCGGCATCACGACGACGTTCGTCGATCCGACGATGCCCGACGAATGGCAGGCGGCCGTGAAGCCCGAGACGAAGATGTTCTTCTTGGAGACGCCGTCGAATCCGTTGACGGAGATCGCCGATATCGAAGCGATCGGTCGGATTGCGAAGCAGAACGGCGCGCTCTTCGTCGTCGATAACTGTTTCTGCAGCCCCGCGCTACAGCAGCCGTTGAAACTCGGCGCGGACGTCGTCATGCATTCGGCAACGAAGTTTCTCGATGGTCAGGGCCGCGTGCTCGGCGGCGCGCTCGTCGGCACGAAGCGCTTCATCATGGAGACGGTCTTTCCGTTCGTGCGCAGCGCCGGCCCGACGATGTCCGCGTTCAATGCATGGGTGTTGCTGAAGGGCATAGAGACGCTTGCGCTGCGCGTCGGGAAGCAGTCGGCGAACGCGCTCGAGATTGCGCGCTGGCTCGAAGCGCATCCTGCGGTGAATCGCGTGTTCTATCCGGGGCTCGAATCGCATCCGCAACACGCGATTGCGATGAAGCAGCAAAAGGCGGGCGGCGCGATCGTATCGTTCGAACTGAAGGGCGGCACGCAGGAGGAGCAGCGCGCGAACGCATGGCGCGTGATCGATGGCACGAAGCTGTGCTCGATCACCGGCAATCTCGGCGACACGCGCACGACAATCACGCATCCTTCGACGACGACGCATGGCCGTCTCGCACCCGAAGTGCGCGAAGCGGCAGGCATACGCGAAGGCTTGATTCGTCTTGCCGTCGGGCTGGAAGATCCCGAAGACATTCGCGCCGACCTGGCGCGCGGGCTCAACGCCTGAAGCCGCCGCTGCGCCATTGCCCCGGCGCGATGCCGAAGCGCTTCGAGAACGCATGCGTGAACGCGCTTTGATCGGCGAAGCCGATATCGAGCGCAATATCGGTGAGGGTTGCGCGCGGATCGGCGAGCAGCGTGAGCGCGGTATCGAGCCGCAAGCGATGCAGATAGCGATGCGGCGTCTCGCCGAACGCTTCGTTGAAGAGCTGATGAAAGCGGCGCATGCCGAAGCCGCAATGCGCGGCGAGATCGGCGATACGCAGCGGCTCCGACAGATGCAGACGCAGCCACCGGTCGATGCGCGCGAAGTCGAGACCGCGCATCGCATCGACGGCGTCGTCCGTGTCGTGCATCAGCGCGCCGCACAGATGTGCGGCGACTTGCCATGCGAAGCGATGAGTCAGGTGCGGATCGTCGGCATGCGTGCGCCGCGCGACATCGGCGACGAGCTGCGTAACGCGCGGATCGATATGAATGGCGCGCGCCCGCTCGAAATAGCGCTCGGGCACAGCGACGGACGCCGCCGGCAGATCGAGCACGAGCTGGCGATTGTCGCCCTCCGCCCAATAGTCGTGACGCGCGCCCGCCGGAATGATCCACGCACCGCTGCAATCGATGCGCGCGCCGTTGCCATCGACGGCCATTTCCATCGAGCCGTCGAGGCCCAGCACGATCTGATGAAAGTCGTGCACGTCCGACGCCTGCGCCGTTTCATAACGGCGCAGCGACACGGCAGGACGATGCAGCGGCGCGCTCATGCAGGCAAGGCTCGGACGTTCAGACGCTCAGACGTCCAGCAGTTCCACTTCGAACACGAGCGTCGCGTTCGGCGGAATCACGCCGCCTGCGCCGCGCGCGCCGTAGCCGAGTTGCGGCGGAATCGTGAGACGGCGCACGCCGCCCACTTTCATACCCTGAACGCCTTCGTCCCAGCCCTTGATGACCATGCCGCCGCCGAGCACGAAGGCGAACGGGTCGTTGCGGTCCTTGCTCGAATCGAATTTCTGGCCGTCCGTGAGCCAGCCCGTGTAATGCACGCTGACCGTTTTGCCTGCGACGGCTTCGGCGCCATCGCCAACGGTGACGTCTTCGTACTTGAGACCGGAATCGGTCGTGACAATCGACATGGTTGCTCCCTGGTTGATCGAAAGCGTCATTGTAGAACGATGCAGGGAAGCGGCGGGGCGTGCCGATGTCGACGTGACCTCACAGATGACGCCCATGCGCACCGAAGCGCGAGCCGATGCGCGTCCCGATCTCCGGCCGTACATGCCTGCCGATCGCCGTGCCGATCGACGCGCCGTCCTGCGGTCCCTGCATCGCGGCGGCGGCGGCCGTGTCGCCGACTTGCTGCCGCGCGAGCTTCAACGCACGCACGCGCACGTAAGCCATCGCGACCAGCGTCCACGGCGCGAGATACGCGAACTCGGGCACGGAGACCATCATCATCGTCCAGGTCGCCACGCAGCACTGGCGCAGCGCCATGCCGCGCGGGTCCCAGTCGAGCTTGAATGCGGGAAAGAGCATCAGTCCGCTGATGAACAGCGTGCCGACGACGCCCGTATTGACTAGCAGCGTCGAGAAGAGGTCAGTCGAGCGGACGTAGCCGAAGCCGATGCCGAAGAGCTGATTGAGCGGCGCCGCGTGGAACCACAGGCGCATCGAATCGAGGAACAGCAGCATGCGGCCCGAGCCGGACTCGTTCTTTTGCTCGAGCTTGTCCAGCACCATCTGCTGGAAGAGATCGACGATGTAGTCCTGCAGAAGATACGCGATCACGCATAGCACGAAGAGGCCGATCAGCGCCTTGACCGGATTGATGCCGAGCTTGCGCATGCGGATGAGCGAGTACACCGCATAGCCGATCAGCACCGTCGAGGACGTGCTCATGAGGAGCGAAAGGGCGATGACCCAAACAGGCCAGCGCAGGCGCGAGGTCGCGTTGAAATAAATCCAGAACGGGAAGATGGACATCGCGTACATCGACGGCTCGCCGGTCAGAGCTTTCAGCCGCTGGATCGGAAAGCCCTTGATATCGATCTGCTGGAACGAGCTGCCGTTCACGGTGCCGTCCGAGCGCACGATGCCTTTGCCGAACTGATCGCCGAACGCGCGGTTCGAGATGAAGTCGCCCGGTTGCCCCGTCACGATGTAGTACGCCACTTCGAACATGCCATAGAGCGCGAACAGCGTGACGGCCGCGAGAAGCCACTGGTCCCACGTCGGCTTGTAGTAGTGGTACACGTACGCCGCATACAGCACGACCGCCGCTACATACGCCGACTGCGTGAACATGCTCTTGCGCATGAGGAACGTGAAGGGGTCCTTGTCGTCGACGAGCACGATCTTGCTGAAGTCGGGATCGAAGGGCGCCATCACGTCCGCGAACTGCGAGGTGCAGAACATGATCACCCACACGACGATTGCCGCGAACACGAAATGCATCCAGTTCTTGCGCGCGCGGCCGCCGAACAGCAGCACGAGCGGCACGGAGAGGAAGCACATCAGATAGCCGATCGTCGTGCCCTGAATCGATGGCATGACGAGAAACGACGTCACCGGCATCGCGAAGGCCCAGATTCTGTAGTAGAGGTCGGTCAGCGCCGCTTTTTCTTTCATCGTCGAAGGTTGAATGCGCCCGGTCGAGGCCGGGCTGTCGGTCGTTATCGGTATGGGATCGCGCCAGGACGAAGCAAACACTACGCCTGCCGGCCCGCGAGGCCCGTATAGCGCTGAATGAAAGGCTCAACGCGAAATGAAGGTGCGCGCATCGAATCCCGGTTCGCCGAGATAGACGTAGCCGCCGATCGCGAGCAGCGCGAGTATGACGACCACGACCGCTCTCACGGGCGCGCGCGCCAGCTTCCGCGGGCGCCGATAAGCGCAATGCGGACACACGGAGCATTGCGCCGCCAGTTGTCTGCGGCAGCGCGGGCATTGCACGAGCCGATGTCTGAAGGAAAAGCGTCCGCTCATATGCGTCTCTTTCCTCGATCCGGTTGCGGCGAAGTGCGCCGAAGTCCCGTGATGCATCCTGGCGAAACGAAGATGCATGCCGACCCGCACCAGCGTTACAACGTTGAACGCCGCGTGACGTGCACGCGGCGCGATTCATCGGAACAGTGCGCGCATCGGTGCGCGCACGACGTCAATTCATCGACTTGAACGTGCTCGTATAAGCCGCCGCATAACCGTAGCTGCGGCGATTGCTCGGGCGTCGCGGAATCGCGTTGAAGACCGAGCCGACGAGCCTGCCGCCCGCGCGCTGCACCTTCTTCACGGTTTCCTCGATCTCTTCCTCGCTCTGGATGCCCGAACGCAGCACGAGCACCGTTGAGCCCGCATCGCTCGCGACGATCGCCGCATCGGTCACGACAAGGAACGGCGGCGTATCCAACAGCACCAGATCGAACTGATCGCTCATGCGCGCCAGCATGTTGCGAAAGCCCGGCATCATCAGAAGCTCTGACGGATTCTCCGGATATACGCCGCACGAGATGAACGAGAGGCCCGGCACGCCGACATAGCGGATCGCGTCGCCCAGCGCCATTTCGCCCTTCAGCACTTCGGAGAGACCGCCCGGATTCGACTGCTTGAAGAACGATGCGATGTGGCCGCGCCGCATGTCGCCATCGATCAGAAGCACGCGCAGACCGATCTCCGCGAGCAGCACCGACAGATTCGCCGCGACGAAGCTCTTGCCCGCCGAAGGAATCGGGCCTGTCAGCATCACGATATTGTTCGGCGCATTGGCGAGATCGCGATACAGCTCCGTGCGGACCGCGCGCAGCGCTTCGATCGCCGGATCGTGCGGATAACGCGTCGCGAGCACGCGCGCATCGCGATCGGTGTCGGCGACGTGCGGCATCGCGAATGCGTCATGCTCCGGCAGCTCGATGTGAGGCAGCGCTCTCGGCGCACCGCCGCTCTCTGCGCCGGAGTAGGTGAGCGGCGCATGCTCCACCGGGGACACGGCAATCTCGTGATCGAGCATAGCCTGCTGGCGGCTATAGAGCACTTCACCGAGCACGGGCACCGAGAGACGGCGCTCGACGAACATCGGATCGGTGACGCCGATCATCGCGTGGCGACGCAGGAAAATGAAGAACGTGCCGATGAAAAAGCCAAGACCCGTACCCGCGACGATCACGAGCGACTTGTTCGGCTTCACCGGACGATACGGGCGCAGCGCGTTATCGACGATATGTGCGCCGCCGCTCGTGCTCGCACGGCGCACGGAGAGTTCCTGCGCCTTGTTCACCATGCCCATGTAGATGGTTTCCGCGACGCGCGCGTCACGTGTGAGCGTCGCGCTCTGGCGCTCGGATGCGGGCATGCTGTCGAAGCGCTGCTGAATCTGCTTGTTCGATGCTTCGAGCTCGGCGATCTGCTGATCGAGATTGACCACTTGCGGGCTGCTGGGCTGGAAGCGCTGCAGGGCTTGCGTGCGTTGCAGCTTCAGCGTCGCGAGTTGCTGCATCGACACGATGCTGCCTTGCAGATAAGCCTGCGCTTCGGGGATCGGCTGCACCGACTGCGACTTCGCGCGGAATGCGCTGAGGTTGCCTTCCGCCGTCTTCAGGTCGCGTTCGAGCCGCGGCAATTCTCCGCGAATGAATTCGAGCGTCTTCGTGTCATTCGCCTGACGCGCCTGCACCGCGGCGGTCAGATACGCCTGGCCGAGCGCGTTCGCGACATCGGCGGTGAGCGCGGGATCGTCGGCGTTGAAGGTGATCTGTACGACGCCCGTGTCCTTCGCGGACTCGGCGACCTTCATCGTATTCTTCATGAGCGCGATGGCGTCGAGCGTGTTCAGGCGCGTCACGTCGAAGTGCACGCCCGGATGACCGGTCGCGCCATTTACGAGGATGGACACGCCGTTCGCCGTGGCCGGTCGGCCGATCGTGCCACGCAGGATCATCTCGCCGTCGGGGTCGCGCAGCTCGTACTGGTTGTTGTCGAGCAGAACGAGATCGAGCTTCTGGTCTTCGAGCGCGGGCGGCACATCGAGCCGGCCGAGCTGAAGTTGCTCGCCGCCCCATCCGTATGCATCGAGGCCGAACCATGCAGGCGCGAGGTGCCCCTTCTTCGCGAACACCTCCGCGATCTGGCCGAGCACGGGGAACGTTTTGGGCTTGACCTTGATGTCGAAGTGGAACTGCTTGACGACGGGCTCGAGCACCGAGCGGCTCTGCATCACGGAGATTTCCGCGGGCGCGAGCTGATTGACCGTCGGTAGCGACTGCCCCATCTGCATCTGGCTTTGCGGCGCGATGCCGAGCGCGTTCGGATCGGGAGGATCCACGCGAACGACCACGTCCGACGAATAAATGGGCCTGGCAAGAAATGCATACGCGGTCGCAAGCGCGGCCGCGATTCCTATGAACAGGAAGAGCATGCCAAGGTGATCGCGCAGGAGCCTGAGCATGTCGCTCGCGGTGAATTCACCGTCGTCCTTGCCTGGGCGCGAAGGTCCGTTGTTCACATAGAGGGTGTTCAAAGGCGCCGTCCTCAGTTCGATAAATTGAGCGTTGTGTCCGGGCTGCGATAAAGCAGAGTGCCCGCGCGGCATGTCCGCGCTACGTCTCATGTGTTGTTGATGCGGCGCATGGCCGGCGGAGCTTCCAGACTAAAGACGCGAGAGGCTTTCGAAAAAACGAGCGAAGTGCACGATGCTTCGAGGTCGCAAGACGGAGCGCGTCGGCTCGTCGGAGTGCGATCTATCTCTGAAGCACACTCCGTGCCTCGGAACCGCGTCTGTTGGATTCGGCAGATGAAACTCGCGAATCCCGTTCGAGTCGCTTGTCATCAAACGATACGATACGCCTGGAAAAAATAGCGTCAAACCTATCTTCCGGTCGCGAAGTGCTTGCGTCTGTTAAGTACCGAACGTTCGAGGACCGGAAAGTGCCGGAACGCCGCTTGCGGAACACTCTTTTCGCGCGATAATCATCGGTTTCGTACGCGCTATTTTCGTCGTACAAATTCATTTGGTGTCTTATGGCATCGGGTTCGCCTTGATGAAATCGCGCACCGTATCGAAGCGCCCCTTGCGGGTTTTACCGTCGTCATTGATTACGCCGTAGTTGCCATCGCCGCCATAGCGCTGGTCGTCGTATAGCTCGTACAGCGTCACGTTCTGGATGTTGTAAGTCTTCGCCAGCGAGACGAATCCTTTCAACGCTTCCTTGCCGACGAGATAGCCCGCCGGGTCCGCATGATCCGGCCGCACGCCGTACTCCGTGATCCAGATGGGCTTGCCATAGCTGTCGCGCAGGCGTTCAAGCACGTTGGCCTTCTTGTCGCCCGCCGCGGTGATCGAGCCCATGTTCGAATACCAGTGCCATGCGGTGATGTCCCATTGCGGAATCGGATGGCCCTTCGTGCCGTCGGGCTGCGTACCGGCATACAGCATGTCGGTGAAGCCGTAATGAAGCCAGCTGAACGATGTCAGCAGGATCTTCGCGTCGGGATTCGCTTCGCGTATGCCCTTGATCAAGCCGAGGATCGAGCCGCGCGCCTTCATGAACATCGCGTTGTCGTAGTCCTTCGGATGTTCGCCGCTGCGGTCCGAACCAAGTATCGTCCAGTTGTCGTACTCGTTGCCAACTTGATAGTAAGTGACGAGGCCTTTGAGCACGCGTCCGGCGGTCTTGCCGAGCGCATAGCCGCGTTCGAAGGTTTCCTGCTCGTTCGCGCGCTTCTGCGGTTCGAAAGGCGTGACGAGCGCAAGTACGCCGATGCACTGCTTCGCCGCCGCGCGCGCGAAATCCGCGACCATGTTGGCGCTTTCCTCATTCGATACATCTTGCGCGTACATCGTGACACCGAGGTCGCGCAGTTGTGAAATCTGCAAGTCGTAACCACTCATGCGATACGCGCCGCGATGCTCCAGATGTCCCGCGATGCCATAGAACACGCTCGCCGATCCTTTGGCGCAAGCAATCTTCGGCGTCGCACTCGTCGCGTCAGTTTTCGACGTGGACGAACCGCTGCTGTGATATGCGTCGGATGTGCCACTGCGCGCGAAGATCAACACGGAGGCGCACAGCAGCGCGCCAAAGACGGATAGTGCGGCCAACCAGGTTCGCATCGATGTTCGGCCCCGTGAAAGTGCGCGCCGTTACTTCGCCAGCACGTCGGAATGTTGATGGGTCGCGCCCGCACCCGCGCCGCGCGCTCCGCCTGCGCCGCCCGCATGCAGCAGGACGTTCTGTGCCTGCGCATCAAAGACTTCGCGCGAGAAGCGGCGTCGGAACTCGCCGGCCAGCGCGGCAAGCGGAACATCGCGCGCCGCGAAGATGCGCTCGACGAACGCCTCGTGGTCGTGCGCGGGAAACAGCATCGCGTCCGGCAGATACGAATCGAGCCCCGACACGCGCGATACGACGATAGGCCGTTGCGCAAGCACCGCTTCGATCATCACGAGCGGCACGCCTTCATACGCGGAAGGCAAGACGAGCGCATCGCTCGCGACGATGTAAGGCAGCACGTCCTTCTTCGGACCGACCATGCGCACGCACGCGGACAACGTCGGGCTCGCATCGATCATGTCCTGCAGACGCGCGGCGTCCGGCCCTTCGCCGACGATCAGCACGAGCGTACGTGCGAATGCATCGGCGTGACGTTCGATCGCCTGCATCAGGAAGTCCTGGCGCTTCTGCTGAAAGTTCAGCCGTCCGACATGCGCGATGATCGTCGTGCCGTCGTCGGGCAGGCCGAGCGCGGCGCGCGCCGCATTCTTCGTGAGCGTCGAGCGGCTGAAGCGATCGTCGACGTAATTCTCGAGGATCATCGTGCGTGCGTTGGGCGCGAGCCGGTTCAGCTTGCTGCACAGATGATCGTTCAACGTCACATACTCGTGCGGCACCCGATACAGCGCGCGCTTGATGAGCCACTTGATCTTGCCGGAGCGGCTGGCGTTGACCGGCGCTTCATCGACGAGCGGCAGATAGCTCACCGTCCTGGTGCGCGCCTGACGCGCGGCGAGGAGGCCCGCGATGCCCGAGGCGATCGTGCCTTGCGCGATCAGCACTTTGTTCAGCCGCAGCGTGCGCAATGTCGCCGCGGTCGCGCGAACCATGCGCAACAGCGTAAAGACGTTGCCATCTATCGATTCGGCTGTGTAGGAAAGACCGATCGTGCCGACTTTCGGATGCGCGCTCGCCAGATCGCTTACATAACGGTACAGCGGCTCGTTCGCCGTCGGCACGAGGATGTGCAAAGCCTCGACGTGCGCGCACTCGACGAGCGCGAGCATGAAGCGCTTGAGCATTTCTTCGTGACCGCCGTTGATACCCGAGTCGCAGTAGATTCCCAACTTCACCAATTTCCCCCTTTCTGCGCCCGGCGGTGCACCTGTCGCGACGCGCGCTTCACGCCTTGTCGATGAACTGCATGAGCAGTCGTGCGCTTTCGGTCCAGCGGAAACGCTCGGCGTGCGCGAGGCCGCGCCGTTTGAGATCCTCGCTCAGTTCAGGCGAGTCGAGCAGCTGGCGCAACTTGCGCGAAATATCTTCGACCGAAAACGGGTCGCAATAGACCGATGCATCGCCACACGTCTCCGGCAGCGCCGCTGCGCGGCCGACGAGCGTCGGACAGCCGTTGCGCATCGCTTCGAGCGGCGGAATTCCGAAACCTTCGTAAATCGAAGGATAGAGGAAGCACGCCGCATGTTGATAGAGTGCTTTAAGTTTTTCGTCGCTCACATAGCCCGCCTGCTTGATGTTAGGCGCGTTCGACAGATCATGCGCCTTGCCGAAGACGGTGGCATTCTTCATACCGACGATCACGAGATCGATCGACGGATCGTTCAGGCGCATGAATGCTTCCACGAGACGCTTGAAGTTCTTCGTCGGATTCATGCTGCTCACGGCGAGCACGTAGCGATTCTTCGTGAGCCCGAGCTCGTCGATCACCGACACGTCCGGCGCGATGTGATCGAGATGGTCCGCGGCGAGCGGCACTACGCCGATGCGTTCTGCCGGCACGCCGACATGGTGCGCAAGCCGGTCGCGCGAGAACACCGAATTGGTCAGCACGCAGCTCGACGTGCGCGCGAGAATCCAGAACATCACGTGATACCACGTGCGGAATTTCCACGAGAAATGCGCGGGCGTATCGAACACCGCGGCGTCGTGCATATAGATGATCTGGTTCGGCCGAAAGATCGAGCCCGAGTTGGAGAGATTCACGATGCGCGAGCGACCGGCGAAGAGCGGCAACACGATCTGCTCCCAGAACACACCCTTGCCGAAGCCGAGTTCCACGGTCTCGACGCCTTGCACGGGATCCAGTCCGCTTTGCGGCGGAACCGCGAGCGTCACGCGCGCGCCTTGCGGCAACTTCACGAGTGCGGCGACGAGTTCTCTCGCGACGCGCTGCACCCCGGTGGTCTTCTGGCTCGTGAATCGGCCGTTATAAACGAACTTGCTGGTGGCGACGGAAGTGTCCATGTGCAGGGCGTCAGAACTGTGAATCGGAACTGGTTTCATACGAGGCGACCTCATTCGCGCCGAATTCGCGCGTGGGCTTGTCGGAGCCGAACTGATACATGGAGAGCCATTGACGGAAGATCGCGTCCATCGAAAAGCGCTTGCTGGCCGATGCTCTCGCCGCGGCGCCCATGCGCGCGCGCAATGCAGGCTCGTCGCGCAAAATCGCGATGCACTTCGCCATCTCTTCCTCGCTCGATGCGACGAAGCCCGTCAGGCCGTGCTGCACGACATCGCGATTGCCGACCACATCCGTGACGACGGCCGGAATGCCAGCGACCTGCGCTTCGATCAGTGCGATAGGCATGCCTTCCCAACGCGATGTCTGAACATAGATATCCATTTCGGACGTCAGTTCGAGCGCGCGATCGCGCGTGACCCAGCCGCTGCACGACACGGCGCCCGAGGGCGTTCCTGCGGGCAACTCTCGTTCATCGCCGCCGATCCACACGAAGCGCACGGAAGGACTATGTAACGCGGCCGCGAGCTTGACGAAGGCTTCGTGATTCTTTTGAAACATCGCGCGTCCGCTCATGCCGATGACGATCTCATCGCCGCTCTTCTCCATCCGCGGCGGAATCTCCGCCACGTTCACGCCGTTCTCGATCATGCGGGCCTGTCGCGCGCGCATCTTCGTTTCGATCTCGACGAGCTCGCTCTTCGAGCATGCGACGATGGTGCCGCCAAGACGCGCCGCGATGCGCTCGAAGCTCAGATAAGCGAACTGCTTCGCAGCCGAGACATCGCGGCGCAGGAAGGCGAGACCATGCGGCGAGTAGAACACGCGCGCACGCGGCGCTGCGATGCGCGCGGCGGCGCGTCCCAGCACGCCAGCCTTCGACGAGTGAAGATGGATCACCGATGGATCGCACTCCTTGAGCTTGCGGATCAAGTCCCGCAGACCTGTCAGGTCGTGCTTCACGCTCACTTCACGAACCATGTTCACGTAGGCCAGCTTGACCGCCGGATGAAAGAGCCTCGCGAAATCGCCGGGCGTTTCCTGCCGAATCGAATGAAGGATCGTTACCCCGACGCCAGCGGCCGCGGCACGGTTCGAAAGCTGGGTCAGCATGGATAGCACACCGCCGCCAAAAGCTTCGGTGATATGGACTATCTCTTTCATATTTGACTCTTCGAATAGCGTCGTGCCGAACGCCCGCGGCTACACGCAATGAGAAGGAATGGCCTGATTGTTATTAGGTAAATGACATGTCACTTTTAAGTACGAGGTACGTATGCGAGGTGGAGCGCGCGCGGCCACCTTGAAAGGAAACGCATACAGAACCGGGATGCGCGTGTCGCAGTACTAATCGAGCGTTATAGGATGCGGTCGGGAAGTACACACGGGATCCGGCATAGCAATGCGCGTTCCTTGCGACAAACGCAACGAACGGCCCCGTCAAGCTCGAATTCAGCCTGGATTTACCTGATGCGAGCACCCGAATGGGTCAACGTGACCGAGACAGGCGCAGCGAGGTTGGTCTTGGCGAAGATTGTTCTGCGTCACGCCGATGCTATGCGCTCGAGCCAGGTAAAAACGGCTTCTCTGCGGCGGGACGTCAAGTGGAACTATCGATCGGGTTTCGAGCGTCCAAGGACTGCTTGGGGTACCTCACTCCGCGCTCGAAGGAAGAGTCATTACTGTGCAGACGAATATGGATTTTCCGCGATCATTTCCGATGCATTCTGCTGAGCAATAGCGGCTTCACAAATCTGCAGAACTATTTGCAGATCCTTGAGCGGGACTGCGACGGACTGCATGCGCAGGCTTTCGGCCTGATCCACCAGCTTCTGTACGTGTTCAATTGACGTTTCTTCTGTTTCCATCACAAGGCTCTCTTAATTAAACACTGTTCGTACCAATACGATATCGGCTCGAACTGCATTGGTCCGTTCGTTGAGTCACATACTTAAATGCAACTTTGTAGTAGGGCGCAAGTCGAACACGCCCAGTGCAGCTTGGAAGTGCAAAGGCGGGTACGGCTACGTCGTCGTTCCTGAACCTGCGCCTTCGGCGATCGGGCGCTTCAACAGCGGCACACCTTGCAGATACAGCGTGAAGGCCATCGCCGCAGCGATGAATGTCTCGACGATCAGCACCGTCGCCGCCGCTCCTTGCTCGCCGAAGAGCTTGACGAGCACGGCGAGGACGCCGAAGTTCACTACGGCAGATGCCATCAGCACGCGGCTGAATTGCGACCTCATGCCGAGCGGAAGCATCGTCTGAACACCGAAGAGATCCGAGAGTCCGGCCATCAACGGCACGAACGCCATCCATCGCAACACCTCTACGGTAGGCAAGAACTTCGGTCCATACAAGAGTTTTACTGCAAGCGGAGCGCCGAAGAAGATGCATACCGAGATCAGCGACACGATCACGCCCTGCACGACGAACATCTTGCGCAAGAACGCGAAGGCATCGTCCCTGGCGTGATGCATGAGAAAGCTCACGCGTGGATAAGCCGCCGTCTTCAACGGTTGAAGCATATTCAATGCCGCGCGGATCAGCTTGTCCGCCGCTGCGAAATAGCCGGCCGCAACGTTGCCCGCAATGAACGTAAGCAGCACGATGTTGCTCGACGCATAGATATCGACGATGGACGTTGCGATGAACACGCTCCAGCCGTCCTTCAGACGACTGACGATAGTCTTGAACGACACGCGCACGAAGTCGAGCTCGCGCCGAAAGTACAAATACGTGCAAATTGCGATGCCCGAGAGCAGCGGCACCAACGCGTTGACGGCCATCGCGATAAGGAGATCGTCGTGCTCGCGCACGAAGAGATACATCGCAGGAATGCTGAGCGCGCGTCCGATGAATACGAGCACGCTCAACATGCCGAGATCTTCGATGCCCTGGAAATACCATGTTGGAATCAGCATGGCGCCGACTGCCTGGCCATAACCGACGAGCAGGAGAGAGCGATTCTCCTCCAGATACGGCACGACGGACGTCAGCGCGAGTACCACGACGAATCCCGCGAGCGCGAGCATGGCTTGCGTAAGGATGGTTTCCCAAAACTCCTTTGAGCGCAGCTCGCGGTTGTCGCGATTGATCGAAATCTTCGGCGTGGCCGTCAGCGAAAAGCTGTAGTTCGTGATCGAGATGAAGTAGGCCGTGAAGGCCAGGCCGAATGCAAGTCGTCCATATTCGCCCGGACCGAGCACGCGCGCGAGCCACGGTACCGTCAGGAGCGGTGCGAGGTATGTCGATACCTGCAACGTCATCAGAATCGTGAAGTTCTTTCGGAATGAAGCCATTGAACGGTTTTTCCCTGCTTTAGCGCAGCGTGATCTTGATGACTATGACGCAAGATTGCGAACCGTGCAGGTTCGCTGATTGAGTGGGCCTTTGCCAGACAACACAGGGAGCGGATAGTTTCGCTCGTGTGTCTCGCCGTCGATGCGGCATGCGGCCAAAGTGGTCTGCGCGCCCATGCGTTGGCCTGGCGTCGGGTGCGCGTGTGTCGAACGGAATGCGCCGGTTCCGGACCCGCCGATGTCTGTCCGGAGAATGCGCAAACGTTATCGCAAATGTTATTTAACAAAAGAAAAGCGTATTCATCAGTGGGTTTGCCCACGCAAGGGTTCAACCGAGCGTTGATCGTTCGATTGAAAACTACTCAAAGTGCTGGTAGGCATCGGTGCGCTCATGAAACTGACCGCGCCGCCATCTTTCGCGGTTGCCCCGCATCGCAGCGATTCGTTAGCGGCGAATGCTTAGCGAAATCCTTAAGGCGGCTCATGAATTTCTTAGTCATTGTTGACACTTGCGTGAGGACGCCCGCGTACATTGCCTGAAGAATGCGTGCGCGCTGCCACGGGCGGACGCAACTCGCGGCCGAGCGCGCGCTTGATCAGGCGCTTGGCCTGAAACCAGCGGCGATCGATGACTATCTTCCGGTGAAAGCGCAGTTCCTTCGGCGTATCGGTGCGGGGCGCGGCGAAGTCGCGATAGTGTGCGGCGGTGGCCTCGATCGTTCGCATCGATTCCGCGAATGCGCGAGTATCCACGCGCGCGGCCTGAAAGCACGCATACGAGAAGACCTTGTGGAACATCGCGAGCCAGAAGGGGTCCAGCGCGCCGCCGGTGCAGCGCTCCATCGTTTCTTCTGCGCAGGTCGCGAGCGACATCACCGTGTAAGGCGTTGCCTTCGTGGTGATGCTGCCTGCGCGGCGCCGATAGAAATAGAGATCGTCGGCGAGACGGAAGAGAGAGTTCGCGCGCGCATAGACGCGCGGAATCGCGGCGGCGTCTTCGTAGACGCGGCCCGTCGGAAATTCGATGCCGTTCCACAGTTCGCGCTTATAGACACGCGCGACCGGAAACACCTGATACACGCGCGCGAAGTCGAGCAACGCATCGAGATCGCATGCGCGATGACCGACCGTCGACGGATCGATCAGCGTGACCTTGTCGATCACCTTGCCGTCCGAATTGATGATGCCCACGTTGAACTCGATGATGTCCGCCGTATTGGCGTCGAGAAGCGGCATGATCTTCGCGGTGAAATCCGCCGACCAGACATCGTCCGAATCGAGAAAGCCGATATACGGCGACGTCGCTTCGGCGATCGCGCGATTACGTGCCGCAGACACGCCACGGTTTTCCTGATGGATCACGCGCATATTGCGGGCGCGGCCGCTACGTTGAATGTCGAGTATGCGTTCGAGCGTGTGGTCGGTCGAGCCATCGTCGATGACGATCAGTTCGATTTCATCGGCGCGCGGTTGCGAGAGCGCGGATTCCAGCGATGCGGTGATGAAGTGTTCGACGTTGTACGCAGGGATGATCACCGAGAGAAGGGTTTCAGGTTTGCCTTGATGGGCGTGAGTCATAGTGCTGATGTCACTCATAGAGTTTGGCATGAAGCCCAGCGTAGCCGGGACGGCTCATGTGCGCCGTATGCCCGATGTGCTGACTCCAATTGGAAAGCTATTGGCAGCGCCAGGCCGCAAAGGTTCGGCCTGACGCATGAATTTGGATCGCGGCGCTATTCTGGAAGCTCGCGCCGCAAAAGTCGTTGTCAACAGAAAAATAAAATCGACAGCGCTCTTTGCTTTGAAAATCTTCATGACGAAGATGAGGGCCGTACATGGCAGGGCTATTAAAACAGCAAACACGGTTCCTGCGGCTTTTTAAGCCCTGTAAAAAAGGTAACTGAATTTATTTTGCTAAGGGATGAAATTCCTTAAACCGAATTAATAGTAATCCGATACTTTCTATGACCGTGCAAATGAAGGATCGATATGCGCACGGACGCGAAATGTGCACTCGCACGCAAATTGCTGATCCGGCATGGCGAGGCGGCCGGCGCACCGTGGCCGCATGCGGGGTAGGCGCTCACATATAATGACCTGCAAGGATTCATATGCGGCGTATATTCCTCAGGGCATACGCGCTGTGCAGCGTCGGCGCATCCGCCTCTCCGGGACATCGAACCTCAACACCGTTATACGCAAGGATCCATGATCGTGACAACGTCCTTTTCCAGTACGGTCGAACCGGAAGGCGACAAGTCCTTCGATGCGGCCGTCGCGGGAAACGACGGCGTGCTGGTGCTCGACAGCGCTCAGCGCTGCCTTTCGGCCGACGCCGTCCTCGCTCATCTCTTCGATCTCGAACCCGCCGCGCTCGAAGGCCGCGTACTCGCCGATACCGCGTTGCCCCGGCCGCTCACCGCCGTGCTCGCCGAGGCCGCGGATGCAGCGCTCGCCGGCAACGGCACGCGTCGCGCGCAAGTGACGATCGGCGATGAAGGCGCGGCGCGCGCCTTTTCGGTCATCGCGCTGCCCGGCCCGGATTGCGTCACGCTGATCGTGTCGCCTTCGAGCGCGTCGGGCGACGGGCAGCACGACGCCGCGGACCGCATCGCGCATCTGCGAGCCGAGGCCGCGCTCTTCATGCGCGATCACGTGTTGTCGGTCGTGTCGCACGATCTGCGCGGCCCGTTGAATGCGATCCATAGCTGGGGCTATGTGCTCGAACGCAAAGTCGACGCCAACGATCCCGCAGCGCAGCGCGCACTCGCCGGCATTCGTTCGGGCGTCGAACAACAGGTGAAGCTGATCGAGCAATCCGTCGATACGACGCGCGCGGAAACCAAGGCGTTGTCGGTTGCGCTCGCGCCTGTGGCGTTGCGGCCGCTATTGGAGAAGAGCGCATCGCTCGCGCGTGCCGGCGTTGCGCGCGCTCGAGACGTGAGCATCGAAATCGAATCGCCGCTTGCGGAAGAGCAACTCGAAGGCGATGCCGAGCGTCTGTTGCAGGCGATCTGGCTGATGCTGGCGTTCGCCGCCGAAGCGAGTCCGGGCGGCGCGACGGTGCATGCGTCGAGCAACATCGAGGGCAGCATGTGGCGCACGGACGTGCGTTTCACGGCATCGGCACAAGCGTTGAACGATACGTCGTCGCCGCACGTGCTCGAAGCGTTCGCGCGCCGCCAGGCGCTGGAGCCGCGCGAAGGCGGGCGCATTGCGTGGGGCCTGGCGCTGGCGAAGCGCGTGTCCGAGGCGCACGGCGGTGCGTTCGAGCACAGCGATATCGCGGACAATGCAGAGGTCACGTTGTCGGTGCGCGTTCCGGTCGCTGGGATGTAAATTGACTTTCGAAGACCTGTCGCCCATATACTGACGCTTTCCACTTCCGAAGAGAGTTGCTTTGGCTCAGGTTGTCGCGCTGATCGGCGCATTGTTGCTCGTCGCGTTGAATGGTTTCTTCGTCGCGGCGGAGTTCGGGCTCGTCAAGCTGCGGCCCACGCGCGTCAAGGCACTGGCGCGCACCAACGGCCTGCCGGGCCGTCTGCTCGCGAAGGTGCACGGGCAGCTCGACGCTTACCTGTCCGCCTGCCAGCTCGGCATCACGCTGGCGTCCCTCGGGCTTGGCTGGATCGGCGAGCCGGCTTTCGCCACGCTGCTGCATCCGTTGTTTTCGCTCTTCGGCGTCGAGTCGGAAAAGCTCATCGACTCGATCTCGCTCTTCTTCGCGTTCTCGGTCATTTCGTTTCTGCATATCGTCGTCGGCGAACTGGCGCCGAAGTCATGGGCCATCCGCCGCTCGGAGCAGGTGGGGCTGTGGCTCGCGATGCCGCTCTACGGTTTTTACTGGCTGATGTATCCGTTCATCTGGGTGCTGAATTCGAGCGCGAATTTCGTGCTGCGTCTTTTCGGCATGTCGGGGGATCATGGTCACGACGCGCATTACTCCACCGACGAGCTCAAGCTGATTTTGCGCGGGCGTCATCATGGCGGCGGGTCTGCGTATAACGAGGACGAATGGAACACGATCGCGCATTCGCTCGATTTCAGCCGCATGACGGTGTCGGATCTGATGCGTCCGGCGCACGAGCTCGTCGGCCTGCGTAATGATCTTCCTATGCGCGATAACCTCGCTGTGATTTCGCGGCATCGTTTCTCGCGCTATCCGCTTTTCGCCGATGCATCGGGGGAGCGCGTGATCGGCATGATCCATCTGAAGGACTTGCTGCTTGCCGGCGATGGCGGCGCGCGCGGTTTTCACTTCAGCTTTTCGAAGGATGCCCCCGACAAGATCGACAAGCTATCGCGTCATGTGCGGCCCGTTCAATACGTCGCGCCGAATCTTTCGGCGCTCGAATTGTTTCGACGTTTTCGCAAGGGTGCGCCGCATCTGGCGATCGTCGGGCGCAAGGGCGCGAAGCCGATCGGCTTCATTACGCTGGATAATCTGCTTGGTGCGCTCGTCGGGCAGATTCACGACGAGTTCCGTCAGGGCGATGCGGACTGGTCACGCATGGACGATGGCACGTTGATGGGCAAGGGCAGCTTGCCGGTGGTGTCGCTGGAGCGGGCGCTGGGCATCGATATCGATGAAGGACGTGCGGAGTCGGTCGGCGGCCTCGTGATCAATGCGCTCGGGGATCTGCCCACTGAGGGGCAGAGGGTTGAATTCGATCGATTCGATATCGTTGTCAAGAAGATGAAGGGGCCGAGGATTGTTTTGGTGCGGGTGTATCCTCGCGAGGAGGCGCTTGAGGAAGCGGAATGACTTTTTTTCGCTGGATCCCGAATTGGAGTTGGTTTATTAGCTTCGCCCCTATGCGGGGCGGCAGTCACTTTCTTTGCTGCTGCAAAGAAAGTAACCAAAGAAACAGCCATCCCCAGCCTAAGCACTTCCAGCCGGCCGCGGCACAGAACTAATTTCTTGGTCCGGCAGTAGCGAGTGCCTTCACAAAACTCACCGGGCGTGGATCGCGCACGGTCTGACATATCGCGCCGCACTACTGAGTGGTTCAGCACGAAATAGCTCCAGCCCGCTCCGCGGCCGACCGGTCCATCGGGTTCACGTATGTGCGCGATTCTGCGCGCACAAGCTGGTTTCGCTTGCATACCCCGCGGCAGCGCGTAGCGCTGTGCCGAAGCTATTTCGTGCTGAACCAGCGCACTTAGAGCTATCGGGCGGCAGACCGTGCGCGGTCCACGCCCGATGAGACCTACGAGAACACTCGCTACTCTGGGGGCCATTAGTTCGATCGCCTGTGCCGCGGCCGGCGTGAAGTGCTTAGGCTGGGAAAAGCTGCTTTCTTTGCCTACTTTCTTTGCAGCAGCAAAGAAAGTAGGTGCCGCCCCGCACAGGGGCAATGCTAATAAACCAACGCGAATACGGGATCCGGCGAAAACAAAAAAACAAACCCTAAGGCCGAGGAACCCCTTCCTCCACCAACAACGCCACCGGCATCACCCCCAAAGCATCTCGCAAGAAAAGCATCTCGCCTTCAGCCTTAGGCGCATTGGGACTCACCCAATCAAACAACGCCCGCGAATGCAGCGCCTCCGGCAACACGACAGCCGTCTCCCCCCAACGCTCAGCCTCGACGAGCGGCACATCGCGCCCGATACCCAACAGCGGCTCAGCAAGCCGCGTAGCAATCACGATGGCAAACGCGCTCCCCGCATGCCGCGCATAAGCAATCACATGCCCCGCATGTTCCCCACGCACCTCCAGCGGCACATACTCGCCCTGAGCAAACAACGACTCGCAATGCTTGCGCAAAGCCAAAGCACGCCGCACGAGCGCAAGCTTCACGCGCCCATCGCGCCAATTGGATAACTGTTCCGAAGGCGGCCCCATCTCTTCGACTTCCGCAAGCCACGCCCGGCGCAATTCATAATCGACAGGCCGGCGATTGTCCGGATCGACCAGACTGAAATCCCACAACTCCGTGCCCTGATAAAGATCCGGCACGCCCGGCGACGTCAGCCGCAATAGCGTCTGCTGAAAGCTGTTGATCGCGCCGAGCGGTCCGATACGCGCCACGAACGCCGACAACTCCTGAAGAAAGCCATTGCGCCGCTGCGGCGCGACGATATCGAACAGAAAGTCCCTGCACGCGCTCTCGTACGCTTCGTCGGGTGCGAACCAGCTCGTGCGCAGCTTCGCCTCGCGCAGCGCCTTCAACTGCCACTGCGCCACGCGTTCCGCAAGCGCGTGAACGCCGGTCTCATCATCAGGGGCGAGCGTCGTCGGCCAGCATCCGACGAGCATCTGATAAAGCATCGCCTCCGCTGCCGGCCCCGGTGCCCAATCGTGGCTATCGCTCGTTTCATCATGGCCGCCGCCCGGACCTCGTCGCAACGGGGTGTTCAACGTAGACCATTGCCTGAGCGTCGCGGACCATTCGTCAGGGATCTCGCTCAACGCCGCAATGCGCGCGCGCACGTCTTCTCCACGCTTGTGATCGTGCGTCGCCGTGCAGAGCATCGCGTGCGGGAAGGTCTCGAATCGTTCGCGATTGCACTTGTGAAACTCATCGACGGATAACGCGAACTCGCCGGGGTCCGCACCGACTTCATTGCGCGACACGAGCCGTCCATACCGATAGCACGCCGTATCCTCGACGGCCTTCGCCGCCACCGGCGACGTCAATTGCGAGAACAGCGTCTGCGCCGCGCGGCGCTGCGATCCGCTCGACGACGGCGGATTTTGCCCCGCCTGCGCCTGAGTTCGATCGCGATCACGCTCACGATTGCGTTCGGCAGCGCGATCCCTGCCGCGTTCGCTGCGTTCAGCGCGTTCGGGTTGCGGTGCCTCGTCGGGCAGCTTGTCGCCCAGCCATTGCGCGACCTGATCGAGCACGACATGATCCGCTTTCGCGAGCACCGCGCGCGCGGCGTCGAGCGCGTGCGAGAAGAAGCGTTCGTCCTCGGGGCTACGCACGCCGCCCACCGGATAGATGCGATACACCGGAAACTGCACGACGAGTTCCGCCACCACGCGACGTATCGACGTGAAGGTGAAATCGCGCGTGTTCTGCGCATCGCGGGCAATGCGATGCAGCGCGCGCGTCACGCGATCCAGCTCCGCCGCGAGATTCTCGGCGAGTATCTTGCGGCGCGCGGCGAGCGCTTCGTCGGCGAACGAGGCGCTCTTGCCCGTGATGTCCGCCCACAGCGCAGCGAGCGGCGCCGCACCAGCCGGGTCGTGCAGCAGCGCGCCAACGTCGTTCATGAAGTCGTAGCCGGTCGTGCCGTCGACCTGCCAGTCGCGGCGCAACGGCTCGCCGCGCGCGAGAATTTTCTCGACGACGAAATACGTGCGCCCGTTACCGTGCCGCAACGCCTCGGGCCGCTGGACCGACAGCTCTTCCAGCCGCGCGCGCAGGCGCTGGCAATATTCGCGCGGCTCGGCGAGGCCATCGACATGATCGACGCGCACGCCATCGAGCAGACCTTCGGTGAAGAGCCTGAAGATCAGCGCATGCGATGCCTCGAACACCTCGGGCCGCTCGACGCGCACGCCGCCCAGCGTGCTCACATCGAAGAAGCGCCGCCAGTTCACTTCGTCCGCCGCGGTGCGCCACCACGCGAGCCGGTAATGCTGACGCTCGAGCAGTCGATGCAGCCGGTCGCGGCCCGCGGACGTATCCGGCGAATGCGCGGCGAGAATGGCTTCGATCGCGGCCTGGCCGCCCTCGGTCTGCGCGATAGTGACGAGCGCGGTGCGCGCATCGGCGGCGCGCGGCTGATCGACGGGCTGGGTCGTCAGGCCGGTGAAGCGTTGCGCAAGTTCGGGCGCTTCCTGCAACACGGCGGGGTAATCGACCGGACAGACCGGAAACACATTCGCGTAATACTCGATGACGAAGCGCCCTTCGTCCGCGCGATAGGCAAGCCTGATCTTGCCGCCTTGCAGCTCGTCGCCATAGGGTGCGCCGAGAAACGGTGCGAGCACCTTGCCGCGCAACGCGGGATCGGGCGAATGCCAGTCCACATCGAAAAAGCGCGCATGCGTGGCGTGCCGTCCCCATTCGAGGATGTCCTGCCACCACACGTTCTCCGACCCGCCCACGCCCATGTGATTCGGCACGATATCGACGATGAGGCCCATCTCGTGCGCGCGCAGCTTCTCGACGAAGCGTCGCAGGCCGTCTTCGCCGCCCAGCTCGGGATTGACCTTCGTGGGGTCCACGACGTCATAGCCGTGCGTGGAACCGGCGGTCGCGGTCGTGATCGGCGACACATAGGCGTGACTCACGCCGAGCAGCGCGAAGTAGTCGACGAGCGCGGCGGCATCGTCGAACGTGAAGCCCTTGTGAAGCTGAAGCCTGAGCGTGGAACGCGGTACGGTCATGGTGTTTCGGAGTTCGATGTAGGTTCGTTCGGTTGCCCGGCGCGCTTGCGCGCAGTATCGACGGCGAGCAGGCGATCGGAAAAGGCGTCGTCGAGGAACAGTTCGTCGACTGGGCGGACCAAACGCCTGCGCCAGTTCGGATGCTCGTCGATGGAGCCGGGTAAATTCGGCTGCTCCGCGAGCGCGAGCAGGTCTTCGAGCGGATACGTGACGAGCGGTGCGGGCGTCGCGGCGACGAAGGCCAGCGCCTCATCGACGGGCGCGTTGTCGATATCGGGCGCCTCCACGTCGTCCGGCGCGATGCCCGCATCCTGGAACGCGCGCCACAAATGTTCGCGGTCCTCGCCGCGTTCTTCGAGCGCAACTTCGACCGGGTCGCGTCCATCGGCGCGCGCCATCGTCTGGCCGATCTTCGAGCGCCACACGATGTCCTCGCCGCGCCACCATCCGGTGACGGTCGGCAGGTCGTGCGTGGTCGTCGTCGCCGTGACGCCCGCGTCCCATTCGCGCGGCGGCTTGAAGCCCGGCCCGTCCACCTCCCGCTCGAACCAGAGCACGCGAATACCCAGCAAGCCGTGCTCCTGCAAGCGCTCCGTGAAACCGGGCGGCACCGTGCCGAGATCTTCGCCGACCACGATCGCGCGATGCCGCCACGATTCGAGCGCGATCAGCCGCAGCATGTCGTCGAGCGGATAGCGCAGATACGCGCCGTCCTTCGCGCTTTCGCCTTCGGGCACGAGCCACAGACGCCGCAAGCCGAGAATGTGGTCGATGCGGATGCCGCCCGCGCACTTGAACGCGCAGCGCAGCATGTCGATGAACGCCGCGAAGCCTTGCGTGCGCATCGCGCGCGGCGAGAACGTCGTGAGTCCCCACGATTGCCCGGCCTGATTGAAGAGGTCGGGCGGCGCGCCGACGGACACGCCCGTCAGCATTTCATCGCGATACGACCATGCGTGGCTGCCCGCGCTGTCGCAACCGACCGCGAGATCCGCGACGAGACCGACCGCCATGCCCGCATCGCGCGCGGCGTGCTGCGCGTGCATGAGCCCTTTGGCGGCGAGCCATTGCGCGAAGAGATAGAAGTCGACTTCGCGGCGGTTCGCGTCGGCGAATTCGGTGACTGCATCGCTGCGCGGATCGCGCAAGGCCTCGGGCCAGTTGCGCCAGTGGCCGTCGCCGTTTTCCGCGATCTGCGCGGCCTGCAGCGCTTCGAAGCGCGCGTGATCTTCGAGCGGACGCCCGCCTTCTTCGACGAACGCGGCGAAGTCCTTTGCGAACGGCGAATCGCGGTCGGCGGAAAACGGCTCGAAGAGCGCGCGCAGCACCGCGAGACGCGCCTTCGATGCGCGCGGCCAGTCGATCAGCGTCAGACCTTCGAGTTCGGTGAGCTCATTGGCGACGCCGGCTTTGTCGATTGCCGCTCGCGCGGCCGGCGCGCCGAGCACGGCGGCGGGGTCCACGTGCGCGATGTTGAAAAAGAGCCGCGATGACGGCGAATACGGGCTGAACTTGTTCGGCTCGGCGCTGAACATCGCGTGCATCGGACTGATGGCGACGGCATGGCCGCCGCGTTTGGCCGTCTGCGTCGCAAGCGATGCAAGCGCGGTGAAATCGCCGATGCCGCCATCGCCGTTGCGCCGCAAGCCGTACACCTGCGCCGCGACGCCCCAGAGCGGCGGCGCGTTGCCGGCGTCGTCGCTGAGCGTGCGCCAGGCATCGTCGAGGGTGAAGCAGCGTGCGGGCGCGACCGCCAGCGTCGTGCGATGGTCGTTGATGACGAGCGTGTGATAGCCCGGCTCCGCGATCGGCGAAAGCAGCGCGATCTCGCCCTTCGGCGACGTGAAGCGCCCGTCGATGACCTCGCCGCTTTCCAGTTCGATGCGATAGCGCGCGCCTTGCTTCGCCGCCGACACCGGCAGCGCGATGCCACGATCCACCTCCGCGGTGATGAGCGGCGGCAGCTTGCGGCCGCTCATTTCGGCATCGACGGCGGACAGGCTCTGCTTGATCTGCGTGGCGTTGCCGCATGGCAGGCCGAGCTTGTCGAGCAGGATGCGCAGCGTCGTTTCCGGCACGCGCTGCATGTTCTTGTGCGCGTCCTGCCATTCGATCTCGAAGCCCGCGTGTTCCGCGAGCGTCTCGATGCCGCTGACGGGTCGCGCGGCGTGGGCATCGCCCTTCTTGCTGGTGGCGGCGCTCACGAGGCTTTCCCTTCGGCCGATGCCGGTTCGAAGCGGCGCGCATCGTGCGCGAGCGCATATTCGTTCACTTCGCCGCTGAGCCACGCGAGGAACGTGCGGCCGCCGAGTTCGCCCTTGGCTGCGGTGTCCTGCGCACGCGCTGGCGTCTCGAAGATGATCTTGCCCGGCGGCGTGTCTTTCAGCGCGATGGCCGTATCGCCGAGATTGAGCGCGACGGACAGCGTTTCGCCGTCGCCGAGCTTCCAGCGCGCGACGAGCGCCTTGTCACTGAGCACGTCCGCGCCGAGCGACTTCGCGCCCTTGAGACGCGGCGTGATGAGCTTCGCGCGCACCGTCAATGCCGAGCGATAGAAGTGCAGCCATTCGAGCCGGTCCACTTCGTCCTGCTTGCCGCTGATTCTGGGCGAGGACATCTCGAAGGTCTTCTTGTCGTTCGGATCGGGGATTTGCGCCCGGCGCTTTTCATCGGTGAATGCGGAAAACTTCGCGAATTCCTTGCGACGGCCTTCACGCACCGCATCGGCGAGCTGGTCGTGATAGTCGGTGAAGAACAGGAACGGCTGCTTCGAGCCGTATTGCTCCTCCATGAACAGCAGCGGAATTTGCGGCGACAGGAGCAGCAGACCCGTCGCGGCGAACAACGCTTCGTCGTCGGTCAACGCGCGCAGGCGATCGCCCATCGCGCGGTTGCCGATCTGATCGTGGTTCTGCAGGAACATCACGAAGCGCGTCGGCGGCAGGTGCGCGCTCTTTTCGCCGCGCGGCTTGCCGTCGTGAATCGGCGACGGATCGCCCTGATACGCGAAGCCTTCCTTCAGGATGCGCGCAAGCTTTTCGATAGGTTTGTCGCAATACGCACCGTAGTAGCTTTCGTCTTCGCCCGTCAAAAGAACGTGCAGCGTGTTGTGCGCGTCGTCGTTCCATTGAGCGTCGAAATGCGTTTCCAGCAGGTTCGCCGTGTTGTGCTCGTTCTCCAGCACGAGATGCACGTGACGGCTCGCCTCGACGGAACTGCGCACGCGATGCGCGAGTTCGCGCAGCCATTCGTCGTCGTTGATCGCGTGCACCGCGTCGAGGCGCAGGCCATCGAAACGATATTCGCTGAGCCAGTAAAGCGCATTGTCGAAGAACAGATCGCGCACCTGCGGACGCTCGAAATCGATCGCCGGTCCCCACGGCGTGTGCACGCCTTCGCGGAAAAAAGGCTTCGCATAGGCATGCAGATAGTTGCCGTCCGGGCCGAAGTGGTTATAGACCACATCGAGAAACACCATCAGGCCGAGGCCGTGCGCGGTATCGACGAGTTGCTTCAGCTCTTCGGGGCGGCCATACGACGAGTCGGGCGCGTAGGGCAGCACGCCGTCGTAGCCCCAGTTGCGCGTGCCGGAAAAATCGTTGAGCGGCATCAGCTCGATCGCCGTCACGCCAAGTTGCGCGAGTTCCGGCAGGCGCGCGATGACGCCCGCATAGCCGCCCATCGCGCCGACGTGCAGTTCATAAAGCACGGTCTCTTCCCAGGGACGACCGTGCCAGTTCGTGTGCGTCCATTTGTACGCGCGCGGATCGATGACTTCGCTCGGACCATGTACGTCCTGCGGCTGAAAGCGCGAGGCGGGATCGGGTACGGCAAGCGCTTCATCCAGCCGATAGCGATAGAGCGTGCCCGCGCCGCCATCGGCTTCGGCTTCGAACCAGCCGTCGCCGGTTGCCTGCATGTCGATGAGTTCGGGTGCGCCGCCCGCGCGCTGGATCTCGACCTGCACGGACTCGCGCGATGGCGCCCAGAAGCGGAAGCGAGTGCGCGGATTTTCGCGCACGGCGCCCGTCAGATGAGCGCCGAAAGGAAGGCAATACGCATGATGATGCTTGTGCGGATCGATCGGACGTTCGGACATGATTTCCTGCCTCAATGCTGCGGTTTTCGGCGATGAATTTAGCGGGCGTTCAGTGCGGTATATCGGGTTCGGATGGTCGATGCGGCGTCATCGTGCCGGGATCGGGCGGCAATGCCGTCAGAAGACGCGGCCCCTGATGCGCGCCCGCCATCCAGACCGCTTGCCAGTCGGCCTCGCCGGTGGGCTCGGCCAGCAACACGACGATGCTGTGCGCGGCCACCTCCAGGTCGCTTCCTACGAGCGGCCGTGTCACCGAATCGGGCTCCGCGCTATCGACGAGCACATTCCATTCCAAGTGCGGCGCAGGCGGCGTGAACACGAGCGCTTGCGACGACGCGTTGAACATGAGGAGCAGCACATCGATTTCACCGTCGGTGCCGGGGCCGGCGCGCCGCAGCGTGAGCGCGCGGCCCTCGGGGTCCTGCCATGCTTCGATCGCGAGCGCGTTGCCGCGTTCATCGAACCAGCTCACATCGTAGAGCCCCGGCAGCACTTCGCGGTCGCCGTAAAGGAAGCGCGTTTCGCGCAGCACCGGGTATTTCTTGCGCAGTGCAATAACTCTTGCGACGAACTCGGTCATCACGATGCCTTGCGGACTTTTCGCGGCGTTCCAGTCGAGCCAGGAAATCTCGTTGTCCTGGCAATAGGCGTTGTTGTTGCCTTGTTGCGTGCGGTTGAATTCGTCGCCGGCGAGCAGCATCGGCGTGCCGAGCGAGAGCAGCGTCGTCGCGACCATCGAGCGGGCGAGACGCGCGCGCAATTCGAGGATCGCGGGATCGTCGGTCGGGCCCTCCACGCCCCAGTTCGCGCTGCAATTCTCGTTGTGGCCGTCGTTGTTGCCTTCCTGATTCGCTTCGTTGTGCTTGTGCGAATAGGCGGTGACATCGGCAAGCGTGAAGCCGTCGTGTGACGCGACGAAGTTAACCGATGCCCACGGCTTCCTGAAGCGCCGGTTGAAAAGCTCGGCGGACCCCGTGAGACGCGCGGCGAGATCGGGCCGCATGCCGGAGTCGCCGCGCCAGAAGCGCCGCACGCCATCGCGATACTTGTCGTTCCATTCCGCGAAGCCCGGCGGATGATTGCCGACCTGATAGCCGTCCGGCCCGATGTCCCACGGCTCGGAGATGAGCTTGCGCGTGGAGAGCACGGGGTCCTGGCGGACTGCATCGAAGAAACCGGAGCCCGGATCGAAGCCGTGTCCTTCACGGCCGAGCGTCACGCCGAGATCGAAACGAAAGCCGTCGATATTGAACGCGGTGCACCAGTAGCGCAGCGAGTCCATCACCATTTGCAGCACGCGCGGATGCGACAGGTTGAGTGTATTTCCGCAGCCGGTCTCGTTGATGTAATGGCGCTCGTCGCCGGGAATCAGGCGGTAATAGCTCGCGTTGTCGAGACCGCGCCACGAGACCGTGGGCCCGAGCTCGTTGCCTTCGCAGGTGTGGTTGTAGACGACATCGAGAAACACTTCGATGCCTGCCGCGTGCAACTGGCGCACGGCGATGCGCATCTCGTTGAGCCGATGTGTCGACAGATAGGTCGGCTCCGGCGCGAAGAATGCCGCGGTGTTATAGCCCCAGTAATTCCGCAGACTGCGTTCGACGAGAAAGCGGTCGTTGAGAAACGCGTGCACCGGCAGAAATTCGACGGCGGTGATGCCGAGCTTTTGCAGATGCTCAATGAACCACGGCGACGAGAGTGCTGCGAACGAACCGCGTTCGTGCTGACGGATGTCGTCGCGCATCATCGATGTGCCGCGCACGTGTGTTTCGTAGACGATCGTTTCGCCCCAGGGCGTGTCGGGGCGCACGTCGCGGGACCAGTCGAAGGCGTCGTCGGTGACGATGCACTTGGGCATGGCGGGTGCGGAGTCGCGGCGGTCCATCGACATGTCGAGGCGATTCGAATGCACGCGATACCCGAAGAGCGCGTCGGACCATCGCCAGGGACCGACGAGCTTCTTTGCGTAGGGATCAAGAAGGAGCTTGTGCGGATTGAAGCGATGCCCGTGTTGCGGCTGATACGCGCCGTGCGCGCGAAAGCCGTAGACCGTGCCGGGGTGTGCTCCGGGCAGGTAGCCGTGCCAGATTTCGTCGGTGCATTCCGGCAGGTCGAAGCGCATGAGCTCTTTGCGGCCGGTGCTGTCGAAGAGACACACCTCGATGCGGTGTGCGTTCGATGAGAACACCGCGAAGTTGACGCCCAGACCGTCCCAGTTGGCTCCGAGCGGGTAGGGCGCGCCCGGGAGTAACTTATCGGGGAGTGCATTTGGCATGCGGCCTTTTCCTTTGGTTTTGCCTTGCGGGTTTTTTTGCTTTCGCTTTCGCCGGATCCCGTAATCGTGTCGGTTTATTAGCACTGCCCCTCCCCGGGGCGGGGGTAACTTTCTTTGCTGCTGCAAAGAAAGTCACCAAAGAAAGCAGCTTTTTCGACCCAGAGTGCCTCACACCGGCCGCGGCACAGACGATTGACCTAATGGCCCCAGAGTAGCGAGTGCCTTCGAAGGCCTAACCGGGCTTGGACCGCGCACGGTCTGCCACGTCGCGCCGCATAACACACTGGTTCAGCACCAAATAGCTTCGGCCCGCTTCGCGGCCGACGGGAAGGGCGGGTCTGCATGCGCTTCCTTCCTAACGTCTTCTTCTCACTGCAAGCGCCCGCCTACCGCTGGTTTCCCTTGCGAACCTTTCGGCAGCGCGTAGCGCTGTGCCGGCGCTATTTCGTGCTGAACCAGTGTTCTTGAATCTATGGCTTGTCAGACCGTGCGCGATCCAAGCCCGGTTCAACCATGGGGGCACTCGCTACTCTGGGTTCCATTCAGCCAATCGCCTGTGCCGCGGCCGGCATGAAGCACTTTGGATGGGAAAAGCTGCTTTCTTTGGTGACTTTCTTTGCAGCAGCAAAGAAAGTTACCCCCGCCCCGGGGAGGGGCAACGCCAATAAACCAACACCAATACGGGATCCGGCGCCAAAAAAGAACCCTAATCAGCACGCAAAACAATCGTAGCCAACGGCGGCAGCGTCAACGCAGCTGACTGCCCCCTCCCATGACTAGGATAGTCATCCGTATGAATAACGCCTCCATTCCCCATATTCGACCCGCCGTAAATCGAAGCATCGGAATTGAAAACCTCACACCAGCGCCCACGATGCGGCAACCCGATCCGATAAGCCAGCCGCGGCACCGGCGTCAAATTGCAGACCACAACGACCTCACGCCCTTCGGCATCCGTACGCCGATACGCATACACGCTGTTCGCGTTGTCATCGCCGACGATCCACTCGAACCCTCGCGCATCGCTATCGAGCTTATGCAACGCCGGCTCGCTCGCATACAGATGATTCAGATCGCGCACGAGCTTCTGCAAGCCGCCATGCAGTGAATCATCGAGCAAATGCCAGTGCGGCGATTCATCGTGATTGAACTCCGCGAACTGCCCGAACTCGCCGCCCATGAACAGAAGCTTCTTGCCCGGATGCGTCCACATGAAACCAAAATACGCGCGCAGATTGGCGAACTTCTGCCACCGGTCGCCCGGCATCTTGTTGATCAACGACCCTTTGCCATGCACGACTTCATCATGTGACAGAGGCAGCACGAAACGCTCGGAATACGCATACACCATCCCGAACGTATAGAGATGATGGTGATACTGCCGATAAACCGGATCCTCCTGCATGTAATGCAGCGTGTCGTGCATCCAGCCCATGTTCCACTTGAAGTCGAAGCCCAAGCCGCCGTTCTCGACAGGCGCCGTCACACCTGGCCACGCCGTCGATTCTTCGGCGACCGTGATCGCGCCGGGAATCTGCCGCACTTCATGATTCAGACGCTTGAGGAACGCAATCGATTCGAGATTCTCGCGCCCGCCATGGATGTTCGGCACCCACTCGCCCGCCTTGCGCGAATAGTCGCGATACAGCATCGACGCGACCGCATCGACACGCAGTCCATCGATGTGATAGCGCTTCAGCCACGCCAGCCCCGATGCGATCAGGAACGCGCTCACCTCGTTGCGGCCGAGGTTGTAGATCATCGTGTTCCAGTCCTGGTGATAGCCCTCGCGCGGGTCCGCATGCTCGTAAAGCGGCGTGCCGTCGAACTGCACGAGGCCGTGCGCGTCGTTCGGGAAGTGCGCCGGCACCCAGTCGATGATCACGCCCAGGCCCGCCTCGTGCGCGCGGTTCACGAACTCCGCGAACTGCTCCGGCGTGCCGAAGCGCGCGGACGGCGAGAATTGCCCGAGCGGCTGATATCCCCACGAACCACCGAACGGATGTTCGGCGATCGGCATGAATTCGAGGTGCGTGAAGCCCATGCCCTTCGCGTACGGAATCAGGCGCTCCGCAAGCTCGTGCCAGTTCATGCCGCGGTTTGCCTCTTCAGGCACGCGCAGCCACGATTCGGCATGCGCCTCGTAAATCGTGATCGGCGATTGCGGCGTCTGCTTGCCGCCGCGCGTCGTCATCCATTCGGCATCGGTCCAGGCGTAGTGATCGATCGCATCGGCATCCGCGACGACCGATGCCGTCGATGGCGGCTTTTCGCTCTGCATCGCGCAGGGATCGGCTTTCAGCGGCAGCGTGTGCCCGTCGCGCGTGACGATCTCGTACTTGTAGCGCGTGCCCGCGCCGATGCCCGGAATGAACAGCTCCCATACGCCCGCGCCGTGCCGCAGGCGCATCGGATGACGCCGGCCATCCCACGTGTTGAAGTCACCGACCACCGACACGCGCCGCGCGTTCGGCGCCCATACCGCGAAGCGCACGCCCGCGACGTCGCCATGCGTGACCGGCCGCGAACCCAGGCATTCGAGCACCGCATACGGGTCCGCCTGCGAAAGGCGCGCGAGCCATTCGTCGGTGAGAACGGGGCCGAACGAATACGTGTCGTGCGTTTCCTGCGGCGTGCCGTGCCAGTCGACCTGCAGCCGATACGCCGCCGGCCTTTCGACGAAGCCCGCATAGAGACCCGCGTCGTGGATGCGCGCGAGCGTGCCGAGGTGCTCGCCGTTGCCCGCCTCCGCGACGCTCACCGACGATGCGCCCGGCAGAAACACGCGCACGACATGGCCGAGATCGGTCTGATGCAGGCCGAGCATCGAGAACGGATCGGGATGCCGGGCCTCGACGAGTGCGTCGATGTCCAGCGGATTGAGACCGTGCGCCGGATTCCTGGTATCCGCCGGATCGCTACGATTGTTCATGGTGGGTTCCATCCGGTTTGTCCTTGGTTGCTCCGAACACGGGCCGCGTGCCGGGCGCGGGCGGCTCGCCCGTGTCGCCGAGCAAGCGGCTCGCGAGCGACGCGAGGCCCCGCAACGGAAGGCCGATCCAGGTCGGCCGGTTCGCTGCTTCGTAGCGGATTTCGTAAGCGGCCTTTTCGATCAGGAAGAGATCGAGCAACGGTTGAAACGCGTCTTCGGCCGCGATGGTTTCGGGCGACGCTGCGATCGCCGCCATGTACTCCCGCAAGAAGCTCTCCTCGGCGAACGCGCGCAGCCGTTCGAACAGCGCGCGCTTGCGGTCCGCCGCCTGCGCGGGCGCATTCTCCGTCGTCGATTGCGCGGCCGCGCTCGCATACGACAGCGAACGCAAGAGGCCCGCGACATCGCGCAACGGGCTCGTCTTCCTGCGGCGCTCGTCGAGCGCGCGCGCCGGCTCGCCTTCGAAGTCGATCAGATAGGCGTCGCCTTGCGCCATCAACACCTGGCCGAGATGGAAGTCGCCGTGGATGCGGATGCGCAGCGCATCGGCACTGGGCCCGACGAGCTGCTTCACCGCATCGATCAGCATGTCGCGCCGGTCGAGCAGGCTTTGCGCGAGGAAACGCTCGTGCTCGCCGAATTCGCCGATCTTCTGCGCGAGGATATCGAGCGCGGAGCCGAGCAGCGTCAGCGTGCCGTCGATCCAGCCCTTCACGTCTTCGGGCGATGCGCGCTGCGGCGAGAAGGCCTCGTCTTCCGTCGGCGATGCGAGCGCCACGTGCAATTCGCCCAGCCGCTTGCCGATGACGCCCGCGATGTTGCCGTAGCCCTGGAAGCCTTCGGCCTGGGCATCGCGTTCGTGCTGATGCTCGTCGGGTTCGACCGCGACCGCGAGTTCATCGACGGTGCGGCGCAGATAATCGAGCGCGTAGTTCCACGCATCGCCCTGATTGTCGATGTAGCCCTGCAGGATGATGAGCGTATGCGGCACGCCTGCCGGATCGACACGCACGACTTCGCCGAACAACGGGCCGGTGTTCGCATAGCCGAGCCGCGTCAGATAACGGCTCATCTCCGCTTCGGGATGAATGCCGCCGACGACGCGCCGCACGAGCTTCAGCACGATCTTGTCCGCGATCACGAGCGAGCTGTTGCTCTGCTCGGCCGCGAGCCAGCGGATCTCGGGCGGATCGGCGGGATAGAAGTTGAGCTCGTTCAGACGCTCGGTCGGAATGAAGCGAATCTCGCTCTTCTGCACGGTCGGCACGACGGCGCGTTCCTTCAGCTTGCGCAACACGCCGAAGGTGAATTGCGGCACCGAGAACGCATCGGTGAGATGCCCGATGTTGCGGTTGCGCCGCACGCGCGCCAACGCGAGCTGCATGTAGAGCGGCGAGGTCGTCTCCGTGCCCCACGCGATGGAAAGCGGCAGCACGTAGCGTTCGCAATGATCGCCGACATCGGCTTCGATTTCGGTGAACGCGAAGCCCGCGCCGTCGATGGTCGTCAACGCGGCGAGGCGCACCGCATGCAGCTTCTGATCCTTCGATGCGAACCAGCGGCGCTTGCTCAGGTAATTCGGCAGCACTTCCGATTCGAGCAGGCGCACGTTCTCGGGCGTCGGTCCGGTCTGACCCGCGCGGATCACCATCGTCACGAATTCGGGCAATTGCTCCGAAGGCGCCTGCGCCCACGCGGGCCGCATGTTGCCGGGGCAAAGCTGGAACCACAGGAAGCCGTAGGGCGGGAACGTCAGGAGATACGTGAGCTTGCCGATGGCCGGAAAGGGCGAATCGGCGGTCATTTCGAGCGGCACCGAGTTTTCAAATTCCGACAGATCGAGCTCCACCGCCTGCGGCGCACGCGAGAGATTCGCGACGCAGAGAATCGGCGGTTCGCCTTCGAGCTCGCGCACATACGCGAGGATCTTGCGATTTGCGGGCCGCAAAAAGCGGATCGTGCCGCGCCCGAACGCGTGGGCCGAGCGGCGCACGGCGAGCATCTTGCGCGTCCAGTTGAGCAGCGAATGCGGATCGCGGCTCTGCGATTCGACGTTCACCGCGTCATAGCCATAGAGCGAGCCCATCACGGGCGGCAACACGAGCTGTTCCGGATCGGCGCGCGAGAAACCGCCATTGCGGTCCGACGACCATTGCATCGGCGTACGCACGCCATCGCGATCGCCCAAGTGGATGTTATCGCCCATGCCGAGTTCGTCGCCGTAGTAGATGACAGGCGTGCCCGGCATCGACAGCAGCAGCGAATTGATCAGTTCGATGCGGCGGCGGTCGCGCTCCATCAGCGGCGCGAGGCGCCGGCGAATGCCCAGGTTCAGGCGCGCGCGGCGATCGCTCGCATAGGTGTTCCACAGGTAATCGCGCTCGGAATCCGTGACCATTTCGAGCGTGAGTTCATCGTGATTGCGCAGGAAGATCGCCCATTGATTCGTTTCGGCGAGATCGGGCGTCTGCCGCATGATGTCGGTGATCGGGAAGCGGTCCTCGCTCGCAATCGACATATAGATGCGCGGCATCAGCGGGAAGTGGAACGCCATGTGGCATTCGTCTTCGTCGCCGAAATATTCCTTCACGTCTTCCGGCCACTGATTCGCTTCCGCGAGCAGCATGCGGTTCGGATACTCCGCGTCGATGGTCGCGCGGATCTTCTTCAGAATGTCGTGCGTCTCGGGCAGATTCTCGTTGTTCGTGCCTTCGCGTTCGACGAGATACGGCACCGCATCCAGCCGCAGCCCGTCGATGCCCATGTCGAGCCAGAAGCGCATCACCGAAAGCACTTCCTTCAGGACGGCGGGATTGTCGAAGTTCAGATCCGGCTGGTGCGAATAGAAGCGATGCCAGTAGTATTGACCCGCGACCGGATCGTGCGTCCAGTTCGAAGGCTCCGTATCGATGAAGATGATTCGCGTCTCTTCGTACTTCTTGTCCGTATCGGACCACACGTAATAGTTGCGATGCGCCGAGCCCGGCTTCGCATTCCGCGCACGCTGAAACCACGGATGCTGGTCCGACGTGTGATTGATGACGAGCTCGGTGATCACGCGTATGCCGCGCGCGTGCGCTTCCTGAATGAAGCGTTTCACGTCCGCGATCGTGCCGTAGTCCGGATGCACGTTGCGGTAATCGGCGATGTCATAGCCGTCGTCGCGGCGCGGCGACGGATAGAACGGCAGCAGCCAGATCGCATCGACGCCCAGTTCCGCGATGTAGTCGAGCTTCGCGAGCAGGCCGGGAAAATCGCCGATGCCGTCGTTGTTCGCATCGAAGAAAGACTTGATGTGAACCTGATAGATGATCGCGTCCTTGTACCAGAGCCGATCGTCGCTGAGAATCGACGCCTTCTTGTTGCGCTTCACCCTTGTATCCACGGTTTCGCTCCAATGTTCCTGGTGTGCTTTATTTAGTATGCCGACGAATCACGCCTCGTTCTCGGGATGCGGCTTCGGCAAGCCCCATGTCGGTGAAATGCGCCAGATCGCGAACGGCAGCGAATGCGGATCGAGCCGTACGTGCTGACGCCGTCCGCGCCATTCGAAGCGTTCGCCCGTCACCTGATCCTCGACCGCGACGGCGTCCCATTCATGCACGCCCCAGCGCTCGAGGGTCTGCCACGGCAAGTCGATATCCGCGCCTTGCTCGTTGAACGGATCGAGATTGATCGCGACCAGCACGACGTTGTCGCGCGAGGCGTTCGCCTTCTCGAAGAACAGGATGTGATCGTTATGCGCGGGCAGGAAGTTCACGCCGAGATGCGTCTGCAATGCGGGATTGGCGCGTCGAATGCGATTCAACGCCGTGATCTCCGTCACGATGTTGCCGGGCCGGTTCCAGTCCCACGCCTTCAGCTCGTACTTCTCGGAGTCCAGATACTCTTCGCTGTTCGGCAGCGCGGCCGACTCGCAGAGCTCGAAGCCGCTATACACGCCCCATAGCCCCGACAACGTCGCCGCCAAGGCCGCGCGAATCACGAAGCCCGGACGCCCCGAGCTTTGCAGAAAGCGCGGATTGATGTCCGGCGTGTTCACGAAGAAGTTCGGGCGGAAGAATTCCTTCGCGTCGGTCTGCGTGAGATCGTGCATGTACTCTTGAAAATCGCGCTTGCTTTCGCGCCACGTGAAGTACGTGTATGACTGCGAAAAGCCGAGCTTCGCGAGACGATTCATCACGCGAGGCCGCGTGAATGCTTCGGAGAGAAAGATCACGTCGGGATGGCGCGCGCGCACGTCGCCGATCGCCCATTCCCAGAACGGGAACGGCTTCGTATGCGGATTGTCGACGCGGAAGATGCGCACGCCCGCCGCGATCCAGTGCAGGAACACGTCGCGCAATGCGACCCATAAATCCGGCTTCGCGTCCTGTGCGTAGAAGTCCGGATTCACGATGTCCTGATACTTCTTCGGCGGATTTTCCGCGTAACGCAGCGTGCCGTCGGGACGCCATGCGAACCACGTCGGATGCTCCTTCAGCCACGGATGATCCGGCGAGCATTGCACTGCGAAGTCGAGCGCGATTTCGAGGCCATGCTCGTGCGCGGCGTCGAGCATGCGCCTGAAGTCATCGAAATTGCCGAGCTCCGGATGCAGCGCATCGTGGCCGCCCTCCTTGCCGCCGATCGCATACGGGCTGCCGACATCGCCCGGCTGCGCGGTCAGCGTGTTGTTCTTGCCCTTGCGGTTCGCGACGCCGATCGGATGGATCGGCGGGAAGTACAGCACGTCGAAGCCCATCTCGCGGATGCGCGGCATCTTGCCGATCACATCGATGAACGTGCCGTGACGATTCACGTCGTCGCTCATGGAGCGCGGGAAGATCTCGTACCAGCTCGCGAAGCGCGCGGCGGCGCGTTCCGAATCGATGCGATACACGACCGGATCGCGCGACAGGAACGGGCGATGCCGTGCCGCCGCGACGGCCTTCGCGGTCGCGGGCGCGAGCACGAGTTCGAGCTTGCGCGCGTCCTCGGCTTTCGTGAATTCCTTGACGATCTTTTCGAGCGGCTTGCTGTCGGCATCGGCGTCGTCGGCGGTTTTCACTTCGGCGAGGATCAGCGCGAACAGATGCTTCGCTTCCTCGACTTCGAGCTCGACCGTCTGGTTCGCCTTCAGCTTCTTCTGCATGTGATCGACGAGCGACGCGTAGTCGTCGCGCCACGCCATCACGACGAACTCGTGACGGCCCACGCGTTCGAGCGGGATGCGCGTGCTCCACAGATCGAGGCCGGCGGGCTGCACGGCGCGCATCGGCGCTTCGTGCCACCCGGTTTCGTCGGCGGCGCGCCATTGGACCGAAGCCGCGATCTTGTCGTGGCCTTCGGCGAAGATCGCCGCCTGAATCTCGACGGCCTCGCCGACGATGCGCTTCGCCGGAAAGCGTCCGTGATCGACCGAAGGCGTCACGCTTTCGATCGACACGCGCGGCGCCGTGATCGCATCGGCGACGGCTTTCTTGTCGGCGGCCTTCGCGCCGCGCTTCACTTGCGGTTGCGCGAGCAGGATGTACGGCTCGGCTTCCGCGCGGAAAAGCCGCACCTCGCCCGCCTTCAGCGTGAATGGCGCGAGCCGTTCGGCCTTGCCCATCGCATCGTCGATGAGCGCAAAACGCGTGTAGTTGCCCGGCACCGATTCGAGCAGATGCAGCGTATCGACATGCACCGGCGCGACGAGATCGGGATTGACGATCGCAAGCACCGCGTTTTCGCTGTGACGCAGATCGCCGCCGTCCGCGCGGATGAGCGCCGCGTAGGGCGTGCCCGCGCCCGTCAGCGCGCGCAGTTCGCCGACGCTCGCGAGCGTGCCGATATTGCGCTGCAGGTCGTTCGCGCGCCGGATGCGCGCCGTGAGATCGATGCGCTTCTCGTTCTTCGCGCGCTCGTATTCGGCGGCGACGCCGTATTGCGGCGACATCGGCAGGCCGACGCCGTATTCGAAACCCATCGGCACCAGGAGGCCGGTGCCGAGCGCGGCGGCGGTGTCGAGCGCGCGCGTGTAGGCGCGTTCGACGAGCGCGGTGTCGCTCGTGTCCGACAGATCGCTGATGAGCCGCGCGCCGAACGGATCTTCCGGGAACGCGATCGGCGAGGCGATGCGCTTGAGTGCCGCATGCTCGTCGAAGAGCCATGCGCTCCTGAAGTCCCACCAGCGTGTCGATGTGAACACGGCGTCGAACGCGGCATCGGCGAGACCATGCAGATCATGCCGCGTGACGCCGACGGTCCATGCGAGCCAGCGTGTCTCGGGATGCCTCTCGCGCACCGCCGCGCCGAGCCTGCGCCACACGTGCGCGGGCACCGCGTGCGGCGCATCGAAGCGAAAGCCGCCGACGCCCGCATCGGCGAGCACGCTCAGCTCACGCGCCCACCATTCGGTCAGATGATGCGCGGCCTCGCCATCGGCGAAATTCGCCCACGCGACGTCGCGCTGACGCGGCGGCTTGCGCGGATCGAGCCGCGCGTCCGCGCTCTCGAAAGGCTGGAACCAGTGCTTGTTGTCCTGATAGAGGCCGCCTTCGGCGCTCACGCGGTCGATGACGATATCGACGAGCAGCGTGAGCTTGTGCTTCTTCGCCGCGTCGGCGAGCTTGCGCAGGCCATCGGATGCGTTGCCGCCGGAGTCGAAGACGGGATGCAGCCGGTGATGATCCGCGACGGCTTCGCGATGCCCGTTGCTGCCGGGCACGAACGGCGAGCCGATCAGGACGTGATCGAAGCCGAGGCCGGCCGCATGCTCGAACTGGGCGGGCCAGTTCGCGAGCGGTCCGACGAGCAGAGGGTCGATGAAGTAGATACGTGGCGCATACGCATGATGAGCTTGATGGTTTTCCATCGTTCGTCTTTTCCAGAGTCGTCCTGCGGTGGCGGGGATGCGGGCAGCGATCGCGATCACGCTCACGGGCCAAACTGGCTGAAGAGCCGGTTCGCACGTGAGGGAGCACGCGCGGACTTCAGGCGGAACTCAGATTACACCCGGGCGCCGTTCGAATCATCGGCGCCTGCCTGGCCGCATTTCGCGATGCACCGTGCATCGAGCGCTGCTTCGCGCTCCGGTGGGCGCCGCGGTCCCCAAGTGAATTTCCCTCGGGCGCCGCACGGGGCGAGGCAGCACGTTACGTGCCGCGCCCGGCGAGTGCCCGGCTCTCTCGTCTTCATCAAGGCAATACTATGGAGCAACTGAGGCGGTCATGCTCAGGCAGTGCGCACAAGCGTGTGCGCATCCCGGCCGCGCGCGGGCAGCGGCATGGGTGCCTGCATGACGTCGGGCACGCGGCGCACGCGCAGAGCGGTGCGGCTCGGACGCGCGTCGGTGAGGCCGACGTACAGTGCGACCATCTTCGTCACCGCTTCGTTCCATCCGAAGTCGCATGACATCGCGTTGCGCTGCAGCGCGCGCCAGACTTGCGGACGCATGTACGCATCGATCGCACGGCTCGCGGCGTCGACGATATCGTCGATCCGTTCGCCGTCGAAGAGAAAGCCGGTGGGCACGCTCGCGTCGTGCCGCACGGGCCTCGACAGGATCGGCATGTCGTGCGTGCCGTCGCGCAGCATCATCGACGGACGCAATACGTCATGGACGACACGATCCGCATCTTGCGCCGCGTCGACGATGGTATCGGCGAGGCCGCCCACGCGCGACGCGACCGGTAGCGTGCCGTAGCGCATCGCGTACATCTGCGTGAGGCCGCACGGCTCGAAGCGGCTCGCGTGCAGAAGAATGTCCGCGCCGGCGTGCAGGGCATGCGCGCGGCGCTCGTCATAGCCGATATGCACGCCCACGCGATCGGGCCACGCCTGCGCGAGCTTCCTGAAGCCTGCCTCGATATACCCTTCGCCCTTGCCGATCACCGCCAGTTGCAGGCGCGGATGTTTTTGCAGCAGACGCGGCAGCGCATCGAGCACGACATCGGCGAGCTTCTGCCCGGTCATGCGGCTGCCGATCGCCATGAGCGGCGCGAACGGATCGACGGGCAGGCCGAATCGTCGTTGCAGCGCGCGCTTGCAGGCGTGCTTGCCGCGCATGTCGTCGAACGAATAGTTGCGTTCGATGAGCGGATCGGCGGCGGGATTCCACGTCGATTCATCGATGCCGTTGACGACGCCCGACAGCTTGTCGGCGCAACTTTGCAGCACGCCTTCCATCAGATGGCCGAAGCGCGGCGTGAGGATTTCGCGCGCATAGGTTTCGGAGACGGTCGTGATGCGATCGGCGTGTACGATGCCCGCTTTCATCAGACTCAACGCGCCATAGAATTCGATGCTCTTCGGATCGCTGAACGCATGCACGAGCCACTTCTCGGGCACGCCGAGCGACGCACCAAGCGAGAGCGCGTAGTTGCCCTGGAATGCGAGATTGTGGATCGTGAAGACGCTCTTCGCGTGCACGCCGGCATGCTTCATCAGGAGCGGCGTGAGGCCCGTATGCCAGTCGTGCGCATGAACGATGTCCGGCTTCTTCACGCCGCGCACGCCTTGCGCGATCCTGACGGCGGCGGCCGAAAGCGTCGCGAAGCGGATCGCGTTGTCCGTATAGTCGCGGCCTTGCGCGTCCTGATACAGACCGGTGCGCGCAAAGAGCGCGTCGCAGCGCAGCAGCAGCACGGGCGTGCCGGTGCCGGGCATGCGGCCGCGTAACAGCGTCGCATCGCCGCCGGGCAGGCCGTTGAGCGTGCCGACCTTACTCAGCCCTTCCGCCTGGGCGACTGCATTCGGATACGCGGGAAGCAGAATCGTTGCATCGACGCCGGCTTCGCGCAGCGCGACGGCGTAGGCGCTGACCATATCGCCGAGTCCGCCGGTCTTGGCGAGCGGGAAGGCTTCGGAGGCGACCAGCAAAACGTTCAAAGGCAAAATGAGGCTCCTGTGGAGGCGGGAACGCGCGGGCGGAAAACCGCGCATGCGAGCGCTGATCGGGATTTCGTCTGAATGGGCTGGCGCATTGCAGCAATCGACGTGCCACTGGCCGCAAAATGTGTGCGCAGCAGCACATTCACTTCCTCGCACGGCGTGAAAGGGACGGCGTGCGAACACGAAATGGCACGGACGTGCCGCGTGTAAAACTGACAGCGGCGCGCGCCGCGTTTTTACACGGCGTAAATCATGAGCTTATGGAGCGCGCGTGACAGCGTCGTTTCAGCCGCCGAGCATGCTCGCGGCAATGTTGATGGAGAGGCCGAGCACGGCGAGATTGAAGAAGAACGACATCACCGCTTGCGCGAGCGCGGTGCGGCGCGCGGACGTCGAACCGAGCGCGATATCGGCGGTCTGCGACGCGACCGCGATCGTGAAGGAGAAATAGAGGAAGTCCCAGTAATCGGGCTTCAGATGTTTGTCGGGAAAGCGGAGCGCGGGAGCGCTGTCCGGCGACTGATAGTAGTGCCGCGCGTAGTGCAGCGTGAACATCGTCGGGATCAGGAACCAGGCGCCGAGCATCGTCGCGGCGGTCAGCAGATAGTTCGGCAAGGCTCTCGTACCCAGACTCTTCGCCGCCGAGAGTTCGACGACGATCGCGACGATGCTCGCGATCGCCGCGACGCTCACGACCATCAGCACGGTCGCTGCGTTTTCGTCCTCGCGCTCGGCGAGCGCCTGCACGTCGCTCTGGCGCGCGGTCGCCATCTTGAGCCAGATCAGCGCGAGATAGAGCCACACCGCCGCATCCCAGCCGATCAGCGCGCGCGCCGTCGGCCGCACGTGCGCAGGAACCAAGGCAGCGACGACGCAACCAATCAGCAGGCCGATCAGGGCGCGCGGCCGGCTGCGCAGGACGGGCGGGAGGAAATGCTTCATTTCGTTCTTGTCCGCATGAGAGGCTCTCGCTCGATGCTCGCGATTATTGCTGTTCAGCCTTTCAGCAAGCTGAGGAGCGCGCATGTCGACGCTCATGCCGCCATTCGGCGGCGCGGCTGTATGCGATCGTGCAAAAAATGCGTGTCTCCACGCGCGCGATCAGCAGCTTTTACTCACGAGGCGATTGTGCGGGTAACGCATCTGTAACGAGTGTTTGTACGGCTCTCCGACCGCGTGCAAAAGCGATTTAGCCCGCACACTCTGTCATTGAGCCGCGCTATCATCGACGGATGGACGATCCTACCTTTCCTATCGTATGCAGGCATCCCGCCAATGACATCGGCCGCGACTTCGTGGTCGGCGATCTGCATGGTTGCGTCGATGCGCTGCGCTATCTGCTGCACGAAATCGGCTTCGATGCGGAGCGGGATCGTCTGTTCTCCGTCGGCGATCTCGTCGATCGCGGCGCGGATTCGCTCGCGGCGGTCGATCTCATCGACAAGCCGTGGTTCTATCCCGTGCTCGGCAATCACGAGGATGCGCTGATGTCGGTCGCGTCCGGCGCGATGCGGCGGCAGTCGTGGTACGCGATCGGCGGCATCTGGGCCGATATGCTCACCGACGACGAGCTCGCCGCGCTCGCCGTGCGGCTCGAGAAGCTGCCGCTCGTGCGCATCGTCGGCGAGGGCGCGCGGCGCTTCAACGTGCTGCACGCGGAGTTCTTCGGCAGCGACGCCGATCTCGACGCCGCCGAATTCTCGGAGGACGCGCGCAGTCAGATCCTGTGGGGCCGCGGTCTCGCGCTCGGCCACGCGGACCCGTCGCGGCAGATCGGCTTGTCGACCACCTATTGCGGCCATACGCCGATGAAGACCGTGAGGCAGATCGGCTCGCAGGTTTTCATCGATACGGCTGCGTTCGCGCCGGAAGGGCGGCTCACGATCGTCCAGGCCGGCACCGACGAGCGCTGGTCCGTCAAGGAGCGCTGGGCCGCATCGGAAGGCGCGGCGACACTCACGCTGCCCTGATCCGACGCCGTGCCCGCGCGTGCCGAAACATCCGGCACGCACGTTGCTCGATGCTTTGCCATCGGATCGAAAGCAGATCGGGCGAGGCGCACCGTGGCGAGAACAGAAAAGGACAGCGAGACAGGCGGCGGGGCCGGCGACAATGTCGCAGGCGGCGCGCAAGGTTGCCCCGAAGACTTGCCGCCGGGCTTGCGCTACATGGACGATTCGCGGCGCGGCTACACGCGCGAGTGGATCGACGGCGCGTTCGCGTACTTCAACACGCAGGGCAAGCGGATCGACGACGAAGCCGAGATTCGCCGCATCAACGCGCTCGCGATTCCGCCCGCCTACACGGCGGTGTGGATTTGCCCCGACCCGCGCGGCCATCTGCAGGCGACCGGACGCGATGCGCGCGGGCGCAAGCAGTATCGCTATCACCCGAAATGGCGCGAAACGCGCGACGCCGACAAGTACGAGCGCATGCTCGCGTTTTCCGCGGTGCTGCCGAAGCTGCGTGCCCGCGTCGCACGCGATCTGTCGCTCGACGGCATGCCGCGCGACAAGGTGCTCGCCACCGTCGTGCGTCTTCTCGACACGACGTTGATCCGCGTCGGCAGCGAAGAGTACGCGCGCGAAAACCGCTCGTACGGGCTGACAACGCTCCGGAAACGTCATCTGAAGGTATCGGCGGGAACGCTGAGGTTCCGATTCCGCGGCAAGAGCGGCATCGAGCACGATGTCGCCGTGAGCGACGCACGGGTCGCGCGCATCGTCAAACGCTGCATGGATCTGCCGGGCCAGGATCTGTTCCAGTATCTCGATGCGGACGGCGAGCGGCATGCCGTGAGTTCGTCCGACATCAACGATTATCTGCGCGAGATCACCGGCGCGGATTTCACGGCGAAGGACTATCGGACGTGGGCGGGCAGCGTGTTCGCGCTCGCGGCGCTCAGGAAGCTCGAATGGGAGACGGTGACGGAAGCGCGCAAGCACATCGTCTGCACGATCAAGGACGTCGCGCAACTGCTGCGCAACACGCCGGCGGTGTGCCGCAAATGCTATGTGCATCCTGCCGTGATCGAGGCGTTCGAGGCGGGTGAACTCGCGCAAGCGCTGCCCGCGTCGCGCCGCAACGGCCTCAAGACCGACGAAGCCGCGCTGGCGATCTTCCTCGAAAAGGATGCGAAGCGGCGCACACGCGAGGCGGCGCGCAAGAACCGCAAGAGCGCCGCGGCGAGCGACGCGCGCCTCACCAGGCTGCTCACGGAATCGAGCCGCAAAGCGCGCGCGGGCGCCTTGAAGGGAAGCGGCAAGAGCGCGGCGGCTCAGGCACTGGATCACGTCGCGAAGAAGCCGGCGGGAAAGGCCGCGCGCCCGGCGTCGAAGAAGCTCGCGCGCACGCGCACGGAAACGGCGGTCGCGATCGGCTGAACGGCGGTTGAAATCAGCGATTGAAACGTTTGCCTGCTCAGCCGACCTGATTCAGCTCGAACACATAATCGATCGCCTCGCCGTTCCAGTTGTACTCGAGATACGCGGCGTGACGGCAATCGCGCAGCATCGTCGTGCGCAGTGCGGCGAGACAGTCGCCTTGCGGATCGCGCACCGACGGGTACACGATGCCCGGCGCGCCCGCTGCGCGCACCGCGCGTCCGAGCGCCTTGCCCGGGCCGTAGTCGTCCGGCGCGAAAATGCGCGGATCGAGTCCCGCCTGCGCGATCGCATCGCCACGTAAATCCACCACCTCGCCGTGCGCCATCACCGTATAGAGACGCATCTGCTGACGCAGCGGCGCTTCGTTCGTCGCGGCGAGAAAGAGGCCGGCGTGATAGCGCGTTTCCGCAATGGCCGTCTGACGCTCGCGGCCGCAATAGAACACGCCGTAGCTGCCGTCGGAGAAACGGCTGCCGTTCGGGTTCAGATGCGTGAACGCGGCCATGATCGGCCCGCAGCCCGGCCCGAAGCAACGTTCGTCGGGCGGCACGAGATCCAGTTCGCCGACTTCGGTGCGCAGGCGGTCGTTGGTCATCGCTTCGAGCGCGTAGAGCGCTTCGAAATCCTGCGGCGCCGCCACGCGGTCGAAGAGATTGACGGCCGGAAAACGCGTGGGAATCACGCGATAGGCGGGCGACCAGTCGAGCAGACCGTGCGGCCACTGTTCGCGCCAGTTCGATGTGTCCTTGCTGAATGCCATCCCCATCACGCCCAGCCGCCTCGCATTGCGTCGAGATACTGGCGCACGGCGACGAGGTCGCTGATGTTACCCGCCAGCAGCCGATCGAGCGCCGGACGTCCGCCGAAGGGCGGCGCCGAGTTGGGGCGGCGGACCCAGGTGTCGGCGGCTTTGGGATCGGGCAGAAGGATTTGCAGCGCCTTGTAGATGCCGAGAATCAGCGAGAGGCGCTCCAGGGTGTCACGCGTGAGCCGCGCGGAGGCGGGTTCCTGCTTCCACTTGAAGTACGTGGACCGGCCCGGCGAACCGAGCAGCGTGATCTGGTCTTCGGTGGAAAGGTCCCAATCCTGGGTGATACGGAAGAACGCGCGCAGGCCGGCGGCGGACAGATCGCTCGAATCCAGCGCCGGCTGCGGCACCGGATGGCCGGCCGATGCGTGCGCGGCGCGTGCGGCGTTAGACATGTCGTTAAGTCTCCAAAGGAACTTGTTCCGTATATTAGTCCACATTTGGATTAAAGCAAGCATGTCATGCGCGTTCGTGCTCGCAGCGCCGGATCAATCGTCGTCGTCGGAGGGACCGTAGCGGCGGCCCGGCACGTGGGAACGCAACGCGTCGGCGATCTGGGACGCGGTGCAATCGGCGGGGAGGACGCGGCGCTGCACGCGCGCATCGTTCTTCATTACCCATTCGACCATTCGATAGGGCGGTCCCCACGGTGGCTCGACCGGCAGGGAAAGACGGCACTCGCGCAGGGTGAGCGCATACTGCTTTCGCAGCGTCGGTGCGAGATTGGCAGGGCGTCGACGCGCGGTGGTGTTGGCGGACATGGCGCATTCCTCACGTTGGGGCTCGGCCGTCCGGTGCGGACGGCGGCAAAGGAGCCGGATCGCAAGGCGAGTGTGTCCCCGGAGAATTAAACGCGACTTAACTGTCGGGGGCGGCGCGAAAGGCGCGGCGAAATGTCGCCGCACATGGCGTAAGACGAAGCCCGCGCATCGGGTCAAGACGCGCTTCGGCATTTTCACCACGCCGCCCGACGTCTGTTTGCCGCGGCGGCGGCTTACTGTATATTCGTACAGCTTGTCTGCAACAGGAGCTTGCCGATGAACCCACGCAACGAACCGCTCGCACGCGCGCCCGAAGCTGCCGCACTCGAACGTTTCATGCGCGCGACGCGCGCGGTCAACGCCGCGTTCGACGCCACGCGAGGCGAGCACGGCCTGGAGCAGGACGGGCAGTCCGTCGCGCGTTCGCTCGAGCGCCTCGACGCCGCGTTGCGCGAACTGGAAACATCCGAGCAGTCGCTCGACGCCATCCTCTCGCGCAAAGCGGGCCACTAACCGTTGGAGCGAATCTCTTGAAGCGCGTTTTCCTGATCGTCGTTCTTCTGATCGGCTCGTCGTCGCTTTTTGCGGCCGAGCGTTATTCGGAAGTCTGGAATCCTCCCGAAGCACAGGCCGTCAAGGGCAAGAGCAAGCCGCACGCGTCCACGCAGACTGCGGCCAAGAAAAAGCGCAAGAGCGCGACGGCGGTGAAACAGGTCGCCGACAAGGCCGCCATGGAACAACCGCCGGCCTCGGCGCGTCCGAAGGCGTCGTCGCGCAAACAGACGGAGCCCGTCATTCCGCGTAAGATCGAGCCGAACGGGCAGGTGATGCGGGTCTGAATCCGCGCGAAGCAGCAACAACGAAAAAGGGGCGCTCAACGGGAGCGCCCCTTTTTCTTTTACGGCCGAACGCAGCCGCACAGTGTCACAACCGACCCATCAGCAGCAGCACGATCACCACGACCAGCACGATGCCGACGATCCCGCTCGGCCCATAGCCCCAGCTGCGGCTGTGAGGCCACGAAGGAATAGCGCCGATCAAGAGCAGGATCAGGATGATCAGCAGAATGGTTCCGATCGTCATTCGACTTCTCCTTATTCAAATGATCGCGTGAACGATCGGCGCCCGGCGCGGCCTCCCAACTGCCATCGGCAGTCATACGCCGGGGGACGGCGGTTCATGGCCGCCGGCACGATCAGTCGTGCAATCGACGGCATGAATGAAGCAATGGCTGTGCCATTGAGCCAGAAAGTCCGCGGGGCAAGGCGCGCGACGTCATCGCGACGTAAGTGCGCGAGGGGTCGATTGTCGAAAAGGAGAGGCGAAACGAGGCGGCTTGAGCAAAACTTGCACGGCGCGGATTGGATTTCTCCGCGCCGTGTCGCGACGGCAGAACGCGGCTCAGAAAATTCCGCGGAACACCCAGAACAGCAGACCCGCGAGCACGATCGACACCGGCAGCGTCAGAATCCAGGCGAGCGCCAGGCTGCGCACCGTGCGCCATTGCAGGCCGGAGCCATTCGCGGCCATCGTCCCCGCAACGCCCGATGACAGCACATGCGTCGTCGAGACCGGCAGGCCGTAGGCATCGGCGGCGCCGATGGTCAGCATCGCGACGAGCTCCGCCGATGCGCCTTGTCCATACGTCAGATGCGTCTTGCCGATGCGCTCGCCGACCGTCACGACGATGCGCTTCCAGCCGACCATCGTGCCCAGGCCCAGTGCGACCGCGACGGCCACTTTCACCCACGTCGGGATGAACTTGGTCGCGTGATCGAGCTGCTTCTTGTAGTTGTTGATGACGGCGTCATCGTCCGAGGAAAACGCGGGCGCCTTCTGCTTCTCCATGATGCGCAGCGCTTCCGACGCGATGTACATCTCGTTGCGCACGTTCTTCACGGTGCCCTGCGGCACGGCGGAAATCGTGTCGTGCGGGCGAATTTCTGTATCGATCGAATCGACCAGGCTCTTCAGCGACGCAACCGTGTCCGGCGCGAGCGTCTTCGTCTGCACGTACTTCTCGACCTGCGCGCGCGCATCGGGCGCGGGCTGCGCGCCATTGCTGTAGCGCTGGAGCGCCTCGGAGGCGCTGTGGCTGACCGCGAGGAAAGTCTGCGTCTCGCCCGGCGTCACGGCCTTGTTGAGCGCGTAGGCGGTCGGCACCGTGCCGATCAGGATCAGCATGATGAGGCCCATGCCTTTTTGGCCGTCGTTGGAGCCGTGCGCGAACGACACGCCCGTGCACGTGAGGATCAGCAGGCAGCGGATCCAGAACGGCGGCGGCGTGTTCTTCTCGGGCTCCTTGTAGAGCGCCGGCACGCGCACGACGAGCTTCAGCACGTACAGCAAAAAGGCCGCGGCGATAAAGCCGACGAGCGGCGAGAACAGCAGCGACTTGCCGACCGACGTCGCCTGGCTCCAGTCGACGCCCGACGTGCCGTTGGTCCCGTGCAGCATCTGGTTCATGAGGCCGACGCCGATCACCGAGCCGATCAGCGTATGGGAGCTCGAAGAGGGCAGGCCGAGCGCCCAGGTGCCCAGGTTCCAGATGATCGCCGCGATCAGGAGCGCGAAGACCATCGCGAAGCCCTGCGAACTCCCGACACCGATGATCAGTTCCACGGGCAGCAGTTGCAGGATGCCGAACGCGACCGCGCCGCTCGAGATCAGCACGCCGATGAAATTCCATGCGCCCGACCAGACGACCGCGAGATTTGGCGTCAAAGAGTGCGTGTAAATTACCGTTGCGACGGCGTTGGCCGTGTCATGGAATCCGTTGACGAATTCGAAGCCGAGCGCGATCAGGAGCGCGATGCCGAGCAGGACGTACGGAAACACCGACGACTCGCGCACCGGCGCGAGGTCATCGAGCAAATGCATGACGCAGTAGATGGCGCCTGCCGCGATGACGAGCAGAAACACCAGCAGCGCATAGCGCTGCCCGGGCGAGCGGCCTTGCGATTGGGGAAAGACAACTTGGTTCATGTCGCGTCCTTGGGGCTGTTCCAGCGCGGGCGTATTGGAAGTTGAAAAAGCAGACGAGAAGCGTTTCGCAAACACAAATGGCCATGTTTCCCGCCGCGTGTGTCGATTTCATGAATCGGCTGAGAGAAGCTTTTCGTATGAATTGACGGGCGGCGCGAGACCGCGCGAGGAGACTTCATGACGGTGTGGATCGAAGTGGCGCTGCAGTCGCATCGTTCGGATGACGGATCGATCGGCGCGCTCGCAGGGCTCGTGCAGCGCGTCGCCGTGTTCGCGGACGTGACGCCCGTCAGCACGCGCTTCGGCACGCGGGACATCGCGCTGAAGACGCCCGGATCGCGGCTGTCGGTCGAGACGCTCGAAGGCGCGCGCACGCTGTGCGCCGTGCAGGAGGAAAGCCCGTCGATGCCCGCTTTCACGCGCTATCGGACCTTCGCGCGGCCTGCGGGTGACGATGTGGCGGCGTCGCTGATCGAGTTCTCGCAGGCCGACGACGCGTTGTGCGTACCGCTTGCGAAGGCGCATCGGAATATCGGGCCGAATCCCGAGCCCGAGCCCGAGCGCGAGATCGAACGCATCGAATGGCGCATCGACGCGGGCGGCGCGGACATACTCGTGACGCTCGAAACATCGGCGGAGGCGTTGCCGACGCTGCGGCTCGCGGCGCCATCGGTGAACGGCGCGCTCGACGCCGTGTTCAGTCTCGCCCGCGAAGTGGTGGACGCTGCCCCGTTCTTCATCGCGCCGGCCGAAGCGCATGAAGCGCAGACGGAGGCCGTGCGTGCCGCGAGACTCGATTTGCCGCGCACAGCGACGCGCCGCGAGGCGTTTGTCGCGATCGCGGCATCGGTGGCCGGGCAGTGGTTCGGCAACGCGGCTGCTTCCGGCGCGGCGCTGGGCGACGAGCACGTGCATCAGTTGCGCGTCGCGCAGCGGCGGCTGAAGACACTGCTGAAGCTCTTTCGCGGCTACGTCGACGATGACTGGAACACGCGCATCGCGCCCGATCTGAAGTGGCTCGGCGACCTCCTCGCCGATGCGCGCGACTGGGATGTCTTCACCGACAAGACCCTGCCCGCCTACGCCGCATCCGACGACAGCGCCGGGCGCTGGCAGAACCTCATCGCCGCCGCGGACGCGAAACGCAGCGACGCGCGAGAACGGGTGCGTGACGCGCTCGCGTCGAAGCGCTACGCTCGACTCACGCTCGCGTTCGTCGAATGGCTCGCGCGTTTCGCGTCGCTGGAAGACGCGTCGCCGACGCGCTTCGTGACTTATGCCGAGAAGCGCATCCGCAAGGATTACCAGCGCATCGCGCGCGTGCCCGATCTCGCCACGCTTGACCCGCACGAGCGGCATCGCGTGCGCATCCACGCGAAAAGGCTGCGGTATGCGCTCGAATTCTTCCGTTCGGTGACGTCGCGGCGCACGCGCGAGGAGACGGCGAGACTGCTCGGCGAACTGCAAGGCGTGCTCGGCGAAGCAAACGATGCGGCCGTCGCCGCCGACAGGCTCGCGTCCATGCCCGAGGCCAGCGATTATCAGCGCGGCTTCGCGCGGGCATGGGGCGCGGCTTCGGCGCCACGGGACGCTCAGGAAGGCGAACGGCTGCTTCGGGCGATGCACCGTCCGCGCATCGAGTCATCGATATAATGTGACACATTGTTTCAGCAAGTCCCCACAAGGTAATACATGACCAAAAAAGCACCGCGAAAGGTGCGCGATACGCTGGAACTCGGCGGCTCCGTGTGGCTGAAGAGCGGCACGGAGACCCTCGGCGGCGCGGCACGCATCGCGCTTCTGGCCGCGATTCGCGATTCGGGCTCGATTACCGCGGCGGCGAAGGCCGTCGGCATGAGTTACAAGGCCGCGTGGGACGCGGTCGATACGATGAACAACCTCGCCGGCCAGACGCTCGTCATGAGCGCGACGGGCGGCCGCGGCGGTGGCGGCACGACGCTCACGCCCGCCGCGCTGCGTCTCATCGACACGTATTGCGCGGTGGAACGCGAGCATCGGAAGTTTTTGGAACGGGCGGGCGCGGCCATCGAAGGCTTCGCCCATGACTGGCAATTGATCGGGAGACTAGGAATGAAAACAAGCGCACGCAATCAGCTCGCCGGCAAGGTGACGAAAATCACGCGCGGTGCGGTCAACGATGAAATCGAACTCGGCTTGCCGGGCGGTCAGGCGATCGTCGCGGTCGTCACGCACGAAAGCACGCAGGCGCTCGGCCTGAAGGAAGGCAGCGATGCCTTCGCGCTCATCAAGGCATCGTGGGTCATGCTGATGGAAGACACGAACGCGAAGCTTTCGGCGCGCAATCAGTTGCGCGGCACGGTCGCCAGCGTGACGAAGGGCGCGGTGAATGCCGAAGTGACGCTGACGCTCGACGGCGGCACGACCGTTACTGCGATCATCACTAATCAGAGCGCCGACACGCTCGGCCTCGCGCAGGGTCAGAAGGCCGTGGCGGTGATCAAGGCATCGAGCGTGATCATCGGCGTGAACGACTAATCTACTGACGCATGCAACGCGAGCGGCTGCCGAGTCAGGCGGCCGCTCGCAGGGCCGGTAGAAGTTCGGTGCGGCGATCCGGCGCGCGATAGCTCTTCGCCTTCCAGCTCGCCCGCACGTACGGGCGTTCGTGGCCCGACAGCCCGAGCGCGATTTCAGTGATCCAGTGCTGCGTCGGCACTGGCACGCCATGCAAGGCCACGACGACCGCGGCGAGACTCGCGGCGACGGGCGCCGGCGAGAGCTTGCCCGACTCGGCACGCCACGCGATGCACACGAACGCGAGCGCCACCACCGCGCCGAGCGCGCAGCCCGCGATCACTTCCGACACCGAGTGCGCATCGAGCACGACGCGCGACGCGCCCACCCACACGCCCAGCAACAGGCCGATCGCGACGCCACCGGCGCGTATCGCGCCGCGCGCGGGCAGGAGCGCGACGAAGATCGCAACCGGAAGCACCGCCGTGGACATCAGCGCATGTCCGCTGATGCCGGTGAAATCCAGATGACGCACGCCGATTCCCCAGCCGATGAACGCGATCTTGCTCAACGCGACGAGGCCGCTTGCCGCGCCGAGCAGCGCGAGCCACGCGCCGGCGTACTTCCAGCGGTAGCCTACCGCAAGCCATGCAGCGACGATGAGCGCCACGGGTCCCATGACGCCGACGCTGCCGAGGGCGGTAACGGAAATCCAGGCGGATACGGGCAAATCCACATTCATGGTTGTTCTTGGGAATAAGGGTTGCTGCGGCGCGGCAGTCACCGGGGCAAAAGAGGGGTTGTCTGAAGCACTCAAGACATGTCGCCGCGAATTCTTCGCAGTATAACGCGTGGGAACATACTGAATTATGCGACATTGCCTAAACAATTTTGATCGTTACATCGCGTAACTTTCATTTAAATTTGATTTCTTCGTCGAAACGATCGCATCTCATCTCGATTTGTGAGGTTGGCAGATACGTCGTCCGGCGGTTTTGGTGTTATTGTGCAATGCACCATCCGGCGCGGTTTTTAGTCGCGCCATTTGATTGCATATTTGTAGAGGACCCAGCCGATGTCGAAAAGCCTTACCAAGCTCTGGTTGCGCGGCTTGAGACGCCTTGTCGCCGGCCAAGTGGAAGCGATTCGTGCACCCAAGCCCCGAGCAGCCGCCAAGCCCGCGCGCCCAAAGACCGCCAAGCCGAAACTGAAGTCGAACGCCGCCGCGAAGGCGGCGGGTGCGCCCCGCGCCGGCGCGAGCGCGCGTCCGGCGATGCGCGAGTCGCGCGTGCGTCCGCGTGCGTCCGCCTGGGCGCGCGGGAAATGGGCGCGGTCGTTCCACTCGGCGCCGCCAACGTCTGGCCGCTTCGTCAATCACATGTCCTACGCGCTTTATTTGCCGCCGAAGACGGACTTCGAGCCGATGCCGCTCGTGGTGATGCTGCACGGATGCAAGCAGAACGCCGACGAATTCGCGCAAGGCACGCGCATCAACCTGCTGGCGGACCGATACGGATTCGCCGTGCTGTATCCGGAGCAGTCGAAGCATGACCATGCGCATCGTTGCTGGCGCTGGTACGACGATTCGGGCGGCGGAGGCGGCGGCGAGGCCGCGTCGGTCGTGTCGCTGGTGAACGCAATGGTCGAGCAGCACGACCTCGACGGCGAACGGGTGTATCTCGCGGGCATGTCCGCGGGGGCGGGACTCGCGGCGCTGCTCGCCGTGCGCTATCCCCACGTGTTCGCCGCTGTCGGCGTGCATTCGGGCGTGGTCTTCGGCGAGGCGCGCTCGGCCATCGGCGCGATGGACGTGATGCGTCGCGGCAGCCGTAGCGATCCCGTCGCGTTGATCGACGCCGCGGTCGATGTCCGCGACTATCCGGGCATGCCGGCCATCATCGTGCATGGGGAACTGGATTCGGTCGTCTCGGCCGTCAATGCCGAGCAGCTGACCAGGCAGTTCCTGCGGCTCAATGGCTTCATCGACGCGGCGGGCAATCGCCGCGCGGGCGAGGCGCGCGAGGAGGCGCATCCGGACGGCGTCGTGACGGACTACGTCAAGAGCGGACGGCGCGTCGTGAAGACGTCGATCGTGCGCGGCCTCGGCCATTCATGGGCCGGAGGCGACGATACCGTCGCGTTTCACTCGTCGAAGGGACCGGATTCGTCGGCGGTGATGTGGGAGTTTTTCAAGTTCCAGCGGCGCCCGAGCGCGGCGGCGCGCGACGCGTACGTGGCGTGAGCACGTTCCGTCGTGTTTCGAGTGTTGCAATTAAGTCTTTTGCATCAGCGTTTTAGGGATTTTGGACTGGCGTTGCATAAGGGATTACCCTATAATCATCTTCATAGGTAGTAACCCCAGTATTCAAGCGAGGCCCACCATGTTCCTGCTCAGCCGCATTTTTCTGTTCCTTACCAAATCCGCCGACCAGCGTGATCGCGAACGCGACGACGCCTATCTCGCCGAAGCCACGGATATCTACGATCTCGAATATCGTATGAAGAAACTGGACAAGCGGGCAACGGTTCGTCATCCGTCGTGGATGTCGCACTAAGCTATAGCGCGGACGACGCTCCGGCTCGGTCGGAGATGCAGGTGCTCAAATGCCAGCCTTTTGGGGCTGGCATTTTGTTTTCGGCTTGCGCCTTGAAGGAGCGTCGCACATGTCGACGTCAGCTATCGCTGTATGCGTTCAGCGAAGTGCGTAAGCGAGCGAGATCGCCGCGCAAGCGCAGCATCGCGTCGATATCGGAGCCGGACGCGCAGTAAATTTCGGCGGGTACGCCTCGCGCGGATTGCTTCAGCGCGCGGCCCGCGTGTGTGAGCCGGATATAAACCTGACGCTCGTCCTCGACGCCGCGAACGCGCTCGACATAGCCCTGTGCTTCCAGACGCTTCAGGAGCGGCGTCATCGTCGCCGAGTCGAGCGAAAGGCGCGCGGCGATTTCCTTGACGGTCAGATCGTCGGCTTCCCAGAGCACGAGCATCGCCAGATATTGCGGATACGTCAGCCCGAGTTTTTCCAGCAGCGGCTTGTAGGCCTTCGTCATCGCGAGCGATGTCGAGTAGAGCGCAAAGCACAGTTGCTGATCGAGTTCGAGCGGGAACACGGGCAAGGCGTCGGGCGAAGTCATGGCGAAGCGCGGCGGGAAGGCCGAGGCGGCCGATGCCGTTAGTGTACGAGCAACGCTCCGCGCACGAACGATCGCCCCGCCCTTCCGTGCTGGTGAGCAGGACGCGGCATGCGGTCAGGCGTTGGGCGTGCCGGTGGCGTCGGGAATGTCCGGCGAGTCGGGCGACTGCACGCCGAAGCAGCCGCGATAGGTTGCGTAGAACGAACAATACAACGCGGTCGTCACGATGATGGACGCCGGCATCAGCACCGCCAGCGCCATTTCCTGGCCTGCGCCGAGCGCCTGCATCAGCGCGGTCAGGCCGAACGACACAGCGAGCGCAATGACGATCCACAGCACGCCGTAATAGATGAACGCGCCGCGATTGCGCCAGCACGACACGAGGCTGAAGAACAGCGCCTTCGCGGGCGGCACCTCGTGCCACGCGACGAGAATCGGCGCGAACCAGAAGAGCATCGCGACCGGGATATAGCACGCCATCGCGACGAGCACCGCGAGCGGGCTGAAGCTCGCCGCGACGGTTTCCGGATCGCCGGTCGGGCCACTGCCCATCATGATGCTGAGCAGCGTGCCGCCGTCCATGAGCGCCGACGCCGCGAAGATCACCGCCATCGCGATGACGTACAGCGCGCCCAGCGCGAGCAGCCTGCGCGCGACGACGCTGCCGTACGAGCGGAAGCCATCGACGAGAATGGTCGGCCAGACGGGCTTGCCCGCAATCGTGTTGCGGCACGCCGCCATAAAGCCGACCGCGACGCCCGGAATGAACAGGAGCGGCAGAACCGGGCCGACGAGCGGCACGCGCGAGATCAGCGTCATCACGAACAGATAGGCGAAGAACACCGTGAGGAACGCAAACGGGTTGCGGCGGAACAGCCAGATGCCCTGACGGAACCACACGTAGCCGGTTTTGGCGGGGACTTCGATCAGTCGCATGTTGCTGTTATCGGTTGGCGGGAGAAGCGGATTTGACGCGTTCGCGCAGAATGCGTTCGAAATGGCCGGGATCGTGCGCTTTGAGCATCTGTGCTTCGCGCGGACGATGAAAGTCGAAGAGGCGTGACACCCAGAAGCGCATCGCGCCGGCGCGCAGCATGTCGTTCCAGTGACGCTCTTCGGCGGGCGTGAACGGGCGCACCGTCTGATACGCGCGCAGCATCGCATCCACGCGCGCGGGATCGAGCACGCCCGTCGCGAGATCGATGCACCAGTCGTTCACCGTCACGGCGACATCGAACAGCCATTTGTCGACGCCTGCGAAGTAGAAGTCGAAGAAGCCGCCCAGACGCGCATGCTCGCGGCCGTGCGCAAACAACACGTTGTCGCGGAACAGATCGCAGTGACACGGGCCATCGGGCAGCGACGCGTAATCCGCCGAGCCGAAAAACTCAGCCTGATGCGCGAGTTCCCCTTCGAACAGCATGCGTTGCTCGTGGCTCAGAAATTCGACGATCGACGGCGCCTTCTCCTGCCACCACGCGAGGCTGCGCAGATTCGGCTGATGCTGCGTGAAATCGCGGCCCGCGAGATGCAGACGCGCGAGCATCTGCCCGACTTCGATGCAGTGCGCGGGCGTCGGCGCGAGCTCGGGCGCGCCTTCGAGCTTCGTCACGATGGACGCGGGCTTGCCGTGCAGCAGGCCGAAGAGCGAGCCGTCGCGGCGGGGCATCGGATCGGGCACCGGCACGCGATGCGAGGCCAGATGGCGCATCAGATCGAGATAGAACGGGAGTTGCGTGGCGCTCAGATTTTCGAAGATCGTGAGCACGTACTCGCCGTGCGTCGTCGTGAGAAAGAAGTTGCTGTTCTCGATGCCCGACTGGATGCCGCGAAATTCGACGACATCGCCGAGATCGTAGTCTTGCAGCCAGTCGCCGAGCTCGGCGTTGGTGACGGGAGTGAAAACGGCCATGCGGGAAACGTCGTTGAGGTTGGACGGCCAGGAGCGGCCTGTGAACGGTAGCGCCGGGCAAAGAAGCCACGGCGCCGCGACCCGCTCGGCAAGAGCGGGTCCGTAGCGATACGGGATCAGTAGTGCAGGTTGATGGACGGCAGGCGCGTGCTTGCCTTGCCGTTGTCGCGCACTTGCGGCGAGGTATCGGCAGGGGCGCTCATCTGATAGCGCGTGCCGAAATTCGAACGCACGTCGATTTCCACTGGCTTGCCCTTGTCGCGAAACTCGGTGATTTCGGTGCCATTGGTGCTCAGTTCGTGATAGCTCGGCGTGCGCGGCGGCGAGATTTCCACTTTCGAACTGACATTCGCGGGCGGGCGGTTGATGGCTTTCAGGTCGGGAAGGCCCGCGGCCTCTTCCGGCGACATTTTCTGGGCCGCCGGTTGCGGCGCCGGTTGAGCGGCTTGCTGCGCCGGCTGCGCGAATGCGCCGAAGCTTGCGACGGCGAGGACTGCCGCGGCGGCGGCGCAAAGGTGCGGCTTCATGATGTTTCTCCAGGCGATGGCCGGATTCTAACAAAACGGTTGCTGACTGAGCGGCGTGCGCAAGGCCAACGCCTTATTTTGCGCTGCTTTCGCGAAGTTTGAGTTCGAAAAACAAAAAGGTGTTGCGAGGTGTGATCCCACGCACTCACGCGAAGAGGGACTTCATGGTTCGCGCATTCTTCCGTGTTAATGTCGATTCGTTACGAGGGCATCGACGAAAGACACAAGATCATGACAAACGACCGGACCCAAAGCACACAAGGCACACCTGCCAACGATTTCCCGACTGAATCCTTCGAAGACCCGGCCGCCGCCGTCACGCGTCTTTCGGCGATCTATGAAGCGAATACCGCGTTTCTGCGCGATGCCTTCGCGCGTTATCGCCGCAACGAGCAGTTCACGCATCGCGTGCGCGCGTGCTATCCGTTCGTGCGCGTGCGCACCGAATGGAATACGCAGATCGACTCGCGGCGTTCGTATGGTTTCGTCGCGGGCCCCGGCATTTACGAAACGACGCTCACGCGCCCCGATCTTTTCGGCGATTACTATCGCGAGCAATTGCGGCTGCTCACGAAGAATCATCACGTGGGCCTTGAAGTGGGTGTCTCCGCGCATCCCATTCCGATTCACTTCGCATTCGCCGAAGGCATTCATCTCGAAGGCGATCTCGATCGCGATCGTCTGCTCGCGATGCGCAATATCTTCGATACGCCCGATCTCGCGCTGCTCGACGATCGCATCGTCAATGGCACGTATGAGCCGGGGCCGGGCGAGCCGCATCCGCTCGCGCTCTTCACGGCGGCGCGCGTGGATTTTTCGCTGCATCGGCTGAGGCACTACACGGCGACATCGCCGACGCATTTTCAGAACTACGTGCTGTACACGAACTATCAGTTCTACATCGACGAGTTCGTGAAGCTCGGCCGCAAGATGATGTCGCGTGCCGACGATGAGGAAACGCGCGCGTATCGCTGCGAGTATTCGTCGTTCGTCGAACCGGGCGATGTCGTCACATACAACGCCAACCTCGGCGAGCAGCCGGAAGAGGGCACGCCGCCCGCGCGTCTGCCGCAGATGCCCGCGTATCACCTGAAGCGTGCGGACGGCAGCGGCATCACGATGGTGAATATCGGCGTGGGGCCGTCGAACGCGAAGACGATCACGGATCACATCGCGGTGCTGCGTCCGCATGCGTGGATCATGCTCGGGCACTGCGCGGGCTTGCGCAACACGCAGCGTCTGGGCGATTACGTGCTGGCTCACGGCTATGTGCGCGAGGATCACGTGCTCGACGACGATCTGCCGTTATGGGTGCCGGTGCCTGCGCTCGCGGAAGTGCAGGTCGCGCTGGAGCGCGCGGTCGCGCAGGTTACGAGGCTCGAAGGCGTCGAACTGAAGCGCGTGATGCGCACGGGCACCGTGGCGAGCGTCGATAACCGCAACTGGGAACTGCGCGATCATCGTGAGCCGGTGCGGCGTCTGTCGCAGAGCCGTGCGGTGGCGCTGGATATGGAGAGCGCGACGATCGCCGCGAACGGGTTCCGTTTTCGCGTGCCGTATGGAACGCTGCTATGCGTCTCCGATAAACCGCTGCATGGCGAACTGAAGCTGCCCGGAATGGCCGATCAGTTTTATCGCGCGCAAGTGGATCAGCATTTGCAGATCGGCGTGAAAGCGATGGAACTGCTACGGATGAACGGCTTGTCGAAGCTGCATAGCCGGAAGCTGAGGAGCTTTGCGGAGGTGGCGTTTCAGTGATTGGTCGATGCTGAAACGAAGCGGGCGGCTCCAAAGGCCGCCCGCTCTTAACCGATCACAGATAGAACATCCGATCCTCATCCGACTTGCTTTCCGCCGGCTGCTCGACTGCTTCCTCACGATCCTCATAGAAGCGCAGCACGGCCTCGAGCACCTGATCCGGATCGTCGATCACTTGCATCAGATTCAGATCCTTCGGGCTGATCACGCCGTTGGTCAGCAGCGTATTCTGGAACCAGTCAAGCAGCCCGGCCCAGAACTCGGCGCCCACGAGAACGATCGGCACGTGACGCGACTTCTTCGTCTGAATGAGCGTCAGCACTTCGGCGAGTTCATCCAGCGTGCCGAAGCCGCCTGGCATCACGACGACTGCGTCCGAGTTCTTCACGAACGTGACCTTGCGCGTGAAGAAGTGACGGAAGCGCAGCGAGATATCCTGCCACTGATTGCCGGATTGCTCGTGCGGCAATTCGATATTGAGGCCGACCGAAGGCGACTTGCCCGCATGCGCGCCCTTGTTTGCCGCTTCCATGATGCCCGGGCCGCCGCCTGAAATGACGGCGAAGCCCGCATCGGAGAATTTCTGCGCGATTTCGATCGTGCGCTGGTAATACGGCGACTCCGGTTTCAGACGCGCCGAACCATAGATGCTGATGGCAGGGCGGATCTCCGAGAGGTACTCGGTCGCCTCGATAAACTCTGCCATAATCGTGAACATCTGCCACGATGCGCGAGCCTTCTTGGCCGTCGCGCGCTCTTGATCTGCGAGCGAACGCAGACTCGGAATCACTTTTCTCTTGTTCATAATGCCTGAAGAACTAAGTCTTGAAGGTAAGACCCTGCTATTGGTCGACGGTTCTAGTTACTTGTACCGGGCCTATCACGCGATGCCTGACCTGCGAGGCCCCGACGGCGGGCCCACCGGCGCTCTGTATGGAATGATCAACATGCTGCGGCGCCTGCGGCGCGAAATCAATGCAGAGTATAGCGCGTGCGTATTTGATGCCAAAGGCAAGACGTTCCGCGACGACTGGTACGCCGAATACAAAGCCAACCGGCCCTCGATGCCGGAAGACCTTTCCAAACAGATCGAACCCATTCACGTCGCCGTTCGCGCGCTCGGCTGGCCGCTCGTGATGATCGAGGGCGTCGAAGCGGACGACGTCATCGGCACGCTCGCGGTCGCTGCCGAGAAGCGCGGCATGAAGGTGATCGTGTCGACGGGCGACAAGGATCTGGCTCAGCTCGTGACGGATCATGTCACCCTCATCAATACGATGACCAACGAAACCCTCGACCGCGCCGGCGTGCTCACGAAGTTCGGCGTGCCGCCGGAGCGCATCGTCGACTATCTGTCGCTCATCGGCGATACCGTCGACAACGTGCCGGGCGTCGAGAAGTGCGGACCGAAGACCGCGCTCAAATGGCTCACGCAATACGACACCCTTGATGGCATCGTAGAACACGCAAGCGAGATCAAAGGTGCGGTAGGAGACAATCTGCGCAAGGCTCTGGACTTCCTGCCGATGGCGAAAAAGCTCGTCACGGTACACACGGAATGCGATCTCGCCACGCAGATCGAGTCGATCGACAGCACGCTCGCGACGCGTCCCGAATCGCGCGAGGAGTTGCGCGATGTGTTCCTGCGTCACGGCTTCAAGACATGGCTGCGCGAAATCGAAATTGCGGATGCCGTCGAAGGTCCGACCGACACGCCGCCCGCCGAAGTCACCGAAATCGAGCATCACTACGAGACGGTGCAGACGTGGGAGCAGTTCGATGCGTGGCTCAAGCGGATAAACGAAGCGGAGATCACGTCGTTCGACAGCGAGACCACGTCGCTCGATCCGATGACCGCGCAGATCGTCGGCATGTCGATCGCAACGGAGCCGGGGCACGCGGCTTATATTCCGGTCGCGCATCGCGGGCCGGACGCGCCCGAGCAATTGCCGCGCGATGAAGTGCTCGCGAAGCTCAAGCCGTGGCTCGAAGATGCATCGAAAAAGAAGGTCGGCCAGCATCTGAAGTACGACGAACAGGTGCTCGCGAACTATGGCATCGAAATGCGCGGCGTCGAGCACGACACGCTGCTGCAATCGTACGTGCTGGAATCGCATCGCCCGCACGACATGGACAACCTCGCGTTGCGTCATCTCGGCGTGAAGACGATCAAGTACGAAGACGTCGCGGGCAAGGGTGCGTCGCAGATCGGTTTCGATGAAGTGCCGCTCGACAAAGCCGCGGCCTACGCGGCCGAGGATGCCGATATCACGCTGCGTCTGCATCAGGCGCTCTATCCGCAAGTGGCGCAAGAGGAAGGCTTGCTGCGCGTATATCGCGACATCGAGATGCCCACGTCGCGCGTGCTGCGCAAGATGGAACGCAACGGAGTCCTGATCGATCGCCAGAGACTCGATACGCAAAGCAACGAGATCGCGAAGCGTCTCATCGACTTGCAGGCGCAAGCGTATGAGCTCGCGGGCGGCGAATTCAATCTCGGATCGCCGAAGCAGATCGGCCAGATCTTCTTCGAGAAGCTGCAATTGCCGGTCGTGAAAAAGACGCCGAGCGGCGCGCCTTCCACCGACGAAGAAGTGCTGCAAAAGCTCGCCGAAGATTTTCCGCTGCCGAAGGTGCTGCTCGAGCATCGCGGGCTGTCGAAGCTGAAGTCCACCTACACGGACAAGCTGCCGCGCATGGTGAATACGTCGACGGGGCGCGTGCATACGAACTATGCGCAAGCGGTCGCGGTCACGGGACGCCTGTCGTCGAACGAGCCGAACCTGCAAAACATTCCCGTGCGCACGGGCGAAGGGCGGCGCATTCGCGAAGCGTTCATCGCGTCGCCGGGCAGCAAGATCGTATCGGCGGATTATTCGCAGATCGAACTGCGCATCATGGCGCATATTTCCGGCGACGAATCGCTGATGCGCGCGTTCACGCAAGGCGAAGACGTGCATCGTGCGACGGCGTCGGAAGTGTTCAGCGTCACGCCGCTCGAAGTCGACAACGATCAGCGGCGCATCGCGAAGGTCATCAACTTCGGTCTGATTTACGGCATGAGTTCGTTCGGGCTCGCGTCGAATCTCGGCATTACGCGCGACGCTGCGAAGCTTTATATCGACCGATACTTCGCGCGTTATCCGGGCGTGGCCGCGTACATGGAGAACACGCGTGTCAGCGCGAAGATGAATGGCTTCGTCGAGACCGTGTTCGGCCGGCGTCTGTGGCTGCCCGAGATCAACGGCGGCAGCGGGCCGCGTCGTCAGGCCGCCGAGCGCGCCGCGATCAACGCGCCGATGCAGGGCACCGCGGCCGATCTCATCAAGCTCTCGATGATCGCCGTGCAGGACTGGCTCGAAGCATCGGGTATCGGTGCGAAGATGATCATGCAGGTGCACGACGAACTCGTGCTCGAAGTCCCTGAAGAGGCGCTTCCCGAGGTCAGGAAGCGCTTACCTGAACTGATGTGCGGCGTCGCGAAGCTGAAGGTGCCGCTCATCGCGGAAGTGGGCGTCGGCAATAACTGGGAAGAAGCACACTGAGAGCGCACTGAAATTTTTTGCGCAAGGCATATGCGGCGCATGTCGCGTATGCCCTACATGTCGGTGACGCGCTTGTGACTGTCATCGAAGCTACGCACAATGGGTCAGACGAGGCAGGGAAACAAGACAGTCGATCGAATAAAAGCACAGGGAGAGTTCCATGCATCGCTTCATCATCGTGGGCGGAGGGGCAGGCGGTCTCGAACTGGCGACGCGTCTCGGCGACCGATTCGGCTCGACGGACGAAAAGACGCCACCCAAAGCACAGGTCACGCTCATCGACCGCAACCCGACGCATATCTGGAAGCCGCTCCTGCATGAAGTCGCGGCAGGCAGCATGGACCCGTTCACGCAGGAACTCGAATACGCGGCGCAGGCCTTGTGGCATGGCTTCGAATTCCAGCAGGGCGAACTCGTCGGGCTCAATCGCGCGAAGAAAACCATCACGGTCGGCCCGCTGCGCGACGAGCATGCGGGGGAACTCTTGCCCGAGCGCGAGCTGGAATACGACACGCTCATCGTCGCGATCGGCAGCACGACGCATTTCTTCGGCGTCGAAGGCGCGCAGCAAAATTCGATCGCGCTCGATACGGTCGGTCAGGCGGAGCTCTTCCGCAAACGCCTGATCGCGGCCTGCATGCGCGCCGAGCACTTCGCGCCCGAGCCAGTCGCGGCGGGCGTGGACGATGCCGAGGACGAGCCGGGCGTCGATCCGGTGCCGCGCATTCAGGTGGCGATCGTCGGCGCGGGCGCGACGGGCGTCGAATTGTCGGCGGAATTGCGCAACACCGCGCAGGTGCTGTCCGCATACGGCCTGCACAAGCTCGATCCGAAGCACGATATCGGCATCGTGCTGATCGAAGCGGGTCCGCGCATCCTGCCGGCGCTGCAGGAGCGCGTGTCCATCGCGACCGCGGAACTGCTCACCAAGCTCGGCGTGAAGCTGATGACGAGCGAAACCGTCGCGCAGGTGTCGCGCGATTCGATCCACACGGCCAGCGGCAAGATGATCCGCGCGGACCTGACGGTCTGGGCGGCCGGTATCAAGGCGCCCGCGATTCTCACCAATCTCGACGGCTTGCCGACCAACCGCCTCGGCCAGCTCACCGTGCGCCGCACGCTGCAGACCGAAATCGACGACAACGTCTTCGCGCTCGGCGATTGCGCCGCGTGTCCGTGGCCCGGCAACGAGCGCAACGTGCCGCCACGCGCGCAGGCGGCGCATCAGCAGGCGAGCTTTCTGTTCAAGTCGTTCGAGCGGATGTTGCAGGGTAAGCCGCTGCCCGAATATACCTATCGCGATTTCGGCTCACTGGTGTCGCTCGGGCATTACAGCGCGGTCGGCAATCTCATGGGCGGGCTGATCGGCGGCAACATGCTGATCGAAGGGCTCTTCGCGCGCTTCATGTACATGTCGCTGTACCGGTTGCACGTGGCCGCGCTGCACGGCTATGCGCGCATGGTGCTCGATACCGTCGCGCATTGGCTGCGCCGCTCCACCGCGCCCCGCGTGAAGTTGCACTGACGTGGAATAGATCGGCTGCGCCGTTCGTTCAAAGCTGTTTAGAATGGGCGGCGCGCTTGATTCAAGGCGCGCGTTCATCGTCGTGCAGCGCCGCGCAGCGCGCAGCCTTGAGCTCGCCGCGCGGTTTCGAGGACCCACGCCGCCGCACTTCACAGCAAAAATGACGCGACGGCCCTGCCGCGGAGCCATCCAATGCTAGACCCTGAAGTCGACCGCCTCATTCCGCACGTCCCGTTCGACCGACGCACCTTCATCAAGGCAACTATCGGCACCGGTTTCGCAGCCGCGGTGCTGCCCGTGTCCGCCCAGACCATCCATACCGATACGAACGGCCTCGAAGCCGGCGAGATCGGCATTCGCGGCGCGGACGGCACGCTCGTGCCGGCGTATCGCGCCCAGCCGAAGGGCAAGACGCATTTGCCGGTCGTCATCGTGGTCCATGAGATTTTCGGGGTCCACGAGCATATCGCCGACGTGTGCCGGCGCTTCGCGAAACAAGGCTATCTGGCGATCGCGCCGGAGCTTTTCACGCGTCAGGGCGATCCGAAGGCGTATCCGTCGATGCAGCAGTTGAACGAGCAGGTCGTATCGAAAGTGCCGGATTCGCAGGTGCTCTCCGACATCGATCAGGCGATCAAATGGGCCGGCGAGCACGGCGGCGATCCGAAGCGCGCAGGCATCGTCGGATTCTGCTGGGGCGGGCGCATCTCGTGGCTGTATGCGGAGCACAACCCGAATCTCAAGGCGGCAGTCGCGTTTTACGGGCGGCTCGTCGGCAACAAGACGGAGATGACGCCGAACAATCCGCTCGACCTCGCAAGCCAGCTCAAGGTGCCGGTGCTCGGCCTCTATGGCCGACAGGATCAGAGCATCCCGCAGGACACCCTCGAGCAGATGAAACAGGCGCTCGCGAACGATCCGCCGCCCGCAAAGGACTCGCAGTTCGTCGTGTACGACGATGCGGGGCACGCGTTCTTTGCGGATTACCGCCCGAGCTACCGCAAGGCGGACGCCGAGGACGGCTGGAAGCGCGCGCTCGCGTGGTTCCGCGAGCACGGCGTCAAGTAACCCGGCCTCACGGATTCGGGCCAGTCGCGACAGGACGGCCCGGATCGGCGCTCCACTCGCTCCACGATCCCGGATAAAGCGCGGCGCCGTGCAGGCCGGCGATCTCCATCGCGAGGACGTTGTGGCAGGCCGTCACGCCCGAGCCGCATTGCAGGACGATGCGGTCAGCCGGTGTCGTGCCGACCAGCGCGCCAAAGGCTTCGCGCAGTTCGTGCGCGGTCTTGAAGCGGCCTTCCTGCGTGAGGTTGTTCTTGAAGAAGTGATTGAGCGCGCCGGGAATATGTCCGCCGACGGGGTCGATCGTCTCATTCTCGCCGCGATAGCGATCGGCGGCGCGCGCATCGATCAGCAGATGATCGCGCGTGCCGATGCTGCGTTCGATCGCCTGAGCGTCGATGGTCACCTGCAGCGGCGCGCCCACCTTGAACGTGCCTTGCGTTTTGGGCGGCACGGCCGTGTCGAGCGCATGGCCCGCGGCTTCCCATGCCTGCAGGCCGCCGTCGAGCAGCGCGACGGAATCGTGCCCGAGCCAGCGCAACAGCCACCACGCGCGCGCCGCGTACATGCCGCCGTGCGCGTCGTAGGCGACGACCTGCTGGCCTTCGTTCAGGCCGAAACTCGCGAGCTTCGCGACGAGCGCCGCGCGCTCAGGCAACGGATGCCGCCCGTTCGTGCCCGTTTTGGCGCCGGACAGATCGCGATCCAGATGAAGATAGTGCGCGCCGGGAATATGCCCTTGCCCGTAAGCCGCTTCGCCCGAATCGGGCGCGCCCAGATCGAAGCGGCAATCGAAGACGAGGATGCTGCCGGGCGCGGCGGCGAGCCGTTCGGCGAGGTTCGTCGCCGAGATGAGCGTGGTGTAGTGAGTGTGCGGCATGACGGCTCCTGAGCGGCGCTGATGTGCGAGGGCTTGAACCGTTAGTCTAAACAAAAAGGCGGGCCCGAAAGCCCGCCTTTTCGCAACACTGGCCGAACGGCCTATGTCAGATCGCGCCGAGTTGATGCCGCAGAAACTCGTGGAAATGCTGCATGCCGGATTCCATCGGGCTCTGATACGGCCCGACCTGGTTCTCGCCACGCGACATCAGCGCGCGACGGCCCGCGTCCATGCGCTCGGCGATTTCATCGTCCTCACGCGCGGTTTCCATGTATGCGGCGCGTTCCGCCTCGATGAATTCACGCTCGAACAGCGCGATTTCCTCGGGGTAATAGAACTCGACGATGTTCGTCGTCTTTTGCGTTCCCTGCGGAATGAGCCACGACACGATCAGCACGTGCGGATACCACTCGATCATCAGACCGGGGTAGTAGACCATCCAGATGGCACCGAACTCGGGCGGCGCGCCGTTGCGAAAGCGCAGGACTTCGTCGTGCCACTTGCGGTACGTCGGGCTGCCCGGCTTCTCGAGATTCTTGTGGACGCCGACGGTCTGCACGCTGTACCAGTCGCCGAATTCCCACTCGAGGTTGTCGCACGAGACGAAGCTGCCGAGTCCCGGATGGAACGGCGCGACGTGGTAATCCTCAAGATAGACCTCGATGAAGGTCTTCCAGTTGTAGTTGCACTCGTGCACTTCGACGTGATCGAACATGAAGCCCGAAAAGTCGAAGTGGCGCGCGGTGCCAAGCCTCGCGAGATCAGCGGCGACGTTGCGGCCCTCCGATTCGAACAGCAGGCCTTGCCAGTTCTGCAGCGGCGTCTTGCCGAGGTTCAGGCAGGGCTTGTCCGCGAAATGCGGCGCGCCGAGCAGCTGACCGTCGAGATCGTAGGTCCAGCGATGCAGCGGGCAGACGATGTTGTCGGCACTGCCGCGGCCGTTGAGCATGATCGCCTGGCGATGGCGGCAGACATTCGACAACAGTTCGATATTGCTCTGCTGATTACGAACGAGCACGCGCCCTTCGCCCTCGCCCGGAAGCGCGAAATAGTTTCCCGCTTCGGGCACCATGAGTTCGTGCCCGATGTAGCGTGGACCTTGCTTGAAAAGTGTGTCGAGTTCGCGCATAAGAAGCGCTTCGTCAAAGTAAGCCGTGACTGGCAGCTGACTGTGAATGGCGTTCAGCTGCAATGCATTGCTCAGATTGGACATTCCCACTCCCGATGAAAACGTGAAAGCAGTGAACAACCCAACCATCGAAGATTCGATTTAGGGAGCCCGCGATTATACCGAATTTCGCCACAGAGGGGCGCTTAAGGTCTTGATTTGGGTATAAATTGTCGCGAGAGTTCCTCGCAACGGCCCCGAAAACGAACGCGGAGGACACGATGCCGCAAGGATTGGCGGAGAATGCGACAACGCAGTGTTAGCCGTTCCGGATAGACCGGATGCAGGTCGAAAATTTGGCTTTTGCCGTAGAATGTGCGACTTGGTTCCAAAAATTCAATTGCACATCCACGATTCATGGCGAAGACCGCTGCCCAGGAAACAGACGAGAAATCCGGCGCTGACGTAGAGAGCGCAGACGCCGCGCAGCTTCCACAGAACTACGAGGCGGCGCTGGCCGAACTCGAATCGCTCGTTGCGCGCATGGAAGAGGGCGCGTTGAGTCTCGAGGAATCGCTCGCGGCATATCGCCGCGGCGCAGCGCTTGTGGGCTTTTGCCAACAGCAGCTCGAAAAAGTCGAGCAGCAGGTGCGCGTTCTCGACGGCGAGACGCTCAAGCCGCTGCCCGCCGAGGTAAAGCGTGCGACCCAGAGTGCGGGAACCGGAAACGACAACGGGGACGACGACCTATGACCTTCGAACAATGGATGCGCGCGACGCTCGACCGCGTCGAGACGGCACTCGAACACACGCTTCCGCGCACGGACATCGCGCCCGCGCGCCTGCACGAGGCCATGCGCTATGCCGTGCTGGGCGGCGGCAAGCGGGTGAGACCGCTGCTGGTCCACGCGGCGGGCGAGCTGACCGGCGCGAGCGCGCATGCTGTGGAAGCAGCGAGCGCGGCGCTCGAGATGATTCACGTCTATTCGCTGGTGCATGACGACATGCCCGCCATGGACGACGACGCACTGCGCCGGGGTAAGCCCACGGTACACATCCAATATGACGAAGCGACGGCACTGCTCGTCGGCGACGCGCTGCAATCGCAGGCGTTCGTCGCGCTGACCGCCGAAGGCAATGGCCTGAACGATGCCCAGCAAGCCGCGCTCGTGCGCGAACTGGCGGTCGCGAGCGGCTCGCTCGGCATGGCGGGCGGGCAGGCCATCGACCTGGAAAGCGTCGGGCGCAAGCTGTCGCGGCCCGAACTCGAAACGATGCATCGCAAGAAGACGGGCGCGCTGCTGCGCGCGTCGGTGCGCATGGGCGCGCTCGCGGGCGCGCATCCTGGCGCGGATGCGCTGGCGTCGCTGGATCAGTATGCTGCCGCAATCGGCCTCGCGTTTCAGGTCGTCGACGACATTCTGGACGTCACCGCCGACTCCGCCACGCTCGGCAAGACCGCCGGCAAAGATGCGCAGCACGACAAGCCCACTTATGTATCGATCATCGGGCTCGACGCGTCGCGCGAACTCGCCGCGCAGCTCGGCCGCGACGCGCACGCCGCGATCGAGCCGTTCGGCGCACGCGGCCAGCGCCTGGCGGAGCTCGCCGATCTGGTTGTGAACCGGGTGAATTGATTGTTGAACGCGTGACAAAGCCCACGGCGCGATCGCTTTGATGAAACAATCGCGCCGAACGAATCACGCCAGTTTTCCTAAAATGGGACGACGATGTACGACTTGCTGAAAACCATCGACGATCCGGCCGATCTCCGCGCCCTCGATCGTCGCCAACTGCAACCGCTGGCCGACGAGCTGCGAGCCTATGTGCTCGACAGCGTGTCCCAGACGGGCGGCCATCTGTCGTCCAATCTGGGCACGGTGGAGCTGACGATCGCGTTGCACTATGTGTTCGATACGCCTAATGACCGCATCGTCTGGGATGTCGGCCATCAGACGTATCCACACAAGATACTCACCGGCCGACGCGATCAGATGCCGGGCCTGCGCCAACTGGGCGGGATATCCGGCTTCCCGCGCCGCAGCGAATCCGAATACGACACCTTCGGCACCGCGCATTCGAGCACGTCGATTTCGGCGGCGCTCGGCATGGCGATCGCCAACAAGCTGCAGGGCGACAACCGCTTTTCGATCGCCGTGATCGGCGACGGCGCGATGACCGCGGGCATGGCCTTCGAGGCGATGAACAACGCAGGCGTCGCCGACGACGTGCCGCTGCTCGTGATCCTCAACGACAACGACATGTCGATCTCGCCGCCGGTCGGTGCGCTGAATCGCCATCTCGCGCGTCTGATGTCGGGCCGTTTCTACGCCGCCGCGCGCGCGGGCGTCGAACGCGTGCTGCGCCATGCGCCGCCCGTGCTCGATCTCGCACGCAAGCTCGAGGAGCACGCGAAGGGCATGATCGTGCCGGCCACGCTCTTCGAAGAGTTCGGCTTCAACTACATCGGGCCGATCGACGGTCACGATCTCGACTCGCTGATCCCGACGCTGCAGAACATCAAGGAACTGCGCGGTCCGCAATTCCTGCACGTCGTCACGAAGAAAGGCCAGGGCTACAAGCTCGCCGAGGCCGATCCGGTGCTCTATCACGGTCCCGGCAAGTTCAATCCGGCCGAAGGCATCAAGCCCGCGGCGACGCCTGCGAAGAAGACCTACACGCAAGTGTTCGGTGAATGGCTGTGCGACGCCGCGGCGCTTGACTCGCGCGTGGTCGGCATCACGCCGGCAATGCGTGAAGGCTCGGGCATGGTGGAGTTCGAGAAGCGCTTTCCGGATCGTTATTTCGATGTCGGCATCGCCGAGCAACACGCGGTTACATTCGCGGGCGGGCTCGCGGCGGATGGCATGAAGCCCGTCGTCGCCATTTACTCGACGTTCCTGCAACGCGCGTATGACCAGTTGATCCACGACGTCGCACTGCAGAATCTGCCGGTGGTATTCGCGATCGACCGCGCGGGGCTCGTCGGCGCGGATGGCGCGACGCACGCCGGCAACTACGATCTCGCGTTCCTGCGCTGCATTCCGAACATGACGGTGATGACCGCGTCGGACGAAAACGAGTGCCGCCAGATGCTCTACACGGCGCTGCAGCAGCCGAATCCGACCGCTGTGCGCTATCCGCGCGGCGCGGGCACGGGCGTCGCGACCGTCAAGCAGATGACCGCGATTCCCGTCGGCAAGGGCGAAATTCGCCGTGAGTCGTCGCAGAAACTCGGCTCGGGCAAGCGCATCGCGATTTGCGCGTTTGGCACGATGGTCGCGCCGTCGGTCGCCGCCGGGGAAGAGCTGGATCTGACCGTCGCCAACATGCGCTTCGTGAAACCGGTCGACGCCGATCTGCTGCGCGAACTCGCCGCGACGCACGACGCCATCGTGACGATCGAAGAAGGCGCGATCATGGGCGGCGCGGGCTCCGCGTGCGTCGAAGCGCTGCTGGCGAGCGGCGTCATCAAGCCGGTGCTGCAACTCGGTTTGCCCGACGTCTTTATCGACCATGGCGATCCCGCCAAGCTGCTGTCGAGCGTGGGCCTCGACGCGGCCGGTATCGTCCGCTCGATTCGCGAGCGCTTTCTCGACGCCGTCGAAAGCGCGCACGCAGGCAAGCTGACGAAGCGCGTCGCCTGACGCATCGCTTCGAACGGCGCGCTCGGGGCGCGCCGTGCATCAACGCTTTGGCACACGGCGCGGACTTTCATCCGCGCCGTGTGCGCTTCAACGTTTCGAACCGCCCGCGTTTCTCCGACGCGCGGCGCATAAGGACAAACAAAATGAATCAGATGAATCCCGCCTTCGTGATGCCCGACGTCCAGAGCACGCCCGACACGCGCCAGATCGCGATTCAGCGCGTGGGTGTCAAAGGCGTGCGGCATCCGTTGTCGGTGGTGACGCAAAGCGGCGTCAAGCCGAGCGTCGGTGTGTGGAATCTCGACGTGCATCTGCCCGCCGATCAGAAGGGCACGCACATGTCGCGCTTCGTCGCGCTGCTGGAGGAGAATCGCCATCCGCTCGATCAGCACGCGCTGCGCGGTTTGCTCGCCGTGATGTTGTCGAAGCTCGAAGCGCATTCGGGGCGCATCGAAGTCACGCTGCCGTATTTCGTGATGAAGACGGCGCCGATTTCCGGCGTGCAGAGCCTGCTGGACTACGAAGTGACGTTCATCGCACAGCGGCGCGACGGCGAAACGAGCATGTCGATGAAAGTGCTCGTGCCGGTGACAAGCCTGTGCCCGTGCTCGAAGCAGATCTCGCAGTACGGCGCGCATAACCAGCGCTCGCACGTGACGATCACGGCCGAAGTCGCCGATGACATCGCGGTCGAGGAGCTGATCCGTATCGCGGAAGAAGAAGCGTCGTGCGAACTGTGGGGTTTGCTGAAGCGTCCCGACGAAAAGTTCGTGACCGAGCGCGCATATGAAAATCCGAAGTTCGTCGAAGACCTCGTGCGCGATGTCGCGACGCGCCTGAACGCGGATCAGCGCATCGTCGCGTACGTGCTCGAAGCGGAGAACTTCGAGTCGATCCACAATCACAGCGCGTACGCGGTGATCGAGCGGGACAAGCGCCGCGACGCGTAAGTCTTTTCAGGCGAGCGCCGTTTCCGACGAAACGTGCGTCTCCCGCACCGAAGCCACGACCAGCGACGCCAGCCGCTCGACGGGCGGCGATGCGCTTCCCGCAGCGCGATGCAACGCGAGCGGAATCGAAGGCAACGCGGGCAGGCCGAATTCGCTCGCGTCGATCGCGCGCACGGTTGCCGGCAATCCGTAGCTCGTCCGCACCGTCACACCCAGACCCGCCGCGGCCGCCGCCCACAATCCCGACAGACTCGGGCTCGTGAACGCCACGCGCCATTTGATGCCCGCGCGGTCGAGCGCCGCGGCCGCCGCGCTGTTGAAAAGACACGGACGATCGAACGCGATGAGCGGCAAGGGCTCGTCGGCGTCGAAGTGCCACGGAACCGCCGATGACGCGATCCAGCGCATGCGCGGCGCGGCGATCGGCTCGGCGATCATCGCGGCGTTGCTGTCGCCGGTGACGCTCGTCGCGCCCCAGGCGAGCGCGAGATCGAGCTGCCCCGAATCGATGCGCTCCAGCAACTCCGTATTGCGTCCGACGCGCGCCTCGATCCGCACCTTCGGATGCGCCCGCGCGAACCGGCCGAGCACGTCCGGCAACACCACTTCGCCGAAGTCTTCCTGCAAGCCGAGCCGGATCCAGCCCTCCAGATCGACGCCGCGAATCGCCGCCGAGGCTTCATCGTTCAGATCGACGAGACGCCGTGCATAGGCGAGCATCACCTCGCCCGCGTCGGTGAGCGCGAGTCCGCGCCCGGATTTGCGAAACAGCACCGCGCCCGCCTGTTCTTCCAGCTTGCGCAGTTGGGCGCTCACCGCCGACGTCGAGCGTCCGACGCGGTCCGCCGCCTTCGCGAAGCTGCCCAGATCCATCCCCGCCACGAAGCTGCGCAGCACCGCGAGATCGAAAGTCGTCTGACTCATGGCAATCGTCCTGATTTTCCGAATGATCGATGAAAAACTTTGCGATTTTCAGGACGATGCTAAGCCTGCAAACTGCGTGAAGTCAATCCTATATGGACCGCATGATGGCCACTTCTCTCATAAAGGGTGTTCCCGAATTCGGCGTCGGGCATCGCTGGAAAGTGCTCGGCGTCGGCGTGGCGGCCAACGCCAGCTTTTCGGCCGCGGCGGCGGGCATCCCGACCACCGGTGTGTGGATGCGCAGCGGCTATCACCTGAGCAACGGCGAACTCGGGCTCGTGCTGGGCGCGCTGGGGCTCGGGATCGCGATATCGGAGCTACCGTGGGGCGTATTGACGGATCGCTGGGGCGATCGTCCCGTTTTGCTGACCGGTCTGCTATCGACTGCTGCTGTGCTCGTCGCGATGAGTCTTTTCGCGGTGCCATCGTCGGCCACGCTCGCCTGGCTCGTCTTTGCGATGTGCGCGCTCGGTGTGCTGGGCGGCAGCGTGAACGGATCGAGCGGACGCGCGGTGATGGCGTGGTTCGCCGAAGGCGAGCGCGGTCTCGCGATGAGCATCCGGCAAACCGCGGTGCCGCTCGGCGGCGGCATCGGCGCGGCGTTGCTGCCGTGGCTGGCGTCGTCGCATGGCTTCGCGGCGGTCTTCGGCGCGCTCGCGGCGATGTGCGCGGTGTCCGGCGCGTTCGCATGGCGCTGGCTGCGCGAGCCACCGGACGCGACGCATCGCGCGGCGGCGCACAAGGGCCCCGCGCCGCTCACGAACGTGCTGGTCTGGCGCGTCGTGCTCGGCATCGGCATCCTGTGCGTGCCGCAGATCGCGGTGGTGACCTTCGCGACCGTATTCCTGCACGATGCCGGCCATTTCGGCGTGACGGAGATCAGCGCGACGATGGGCGCGATCCAGCTCGGCGCGATGGCGATGCGCGTCTGGAGCGGCCGTCACACGGACCGGCACGGCAATCGGCGCGCGTATCTGAGGATGTCGGTGATCGTGGCGTCGGCATCGTTCGTCGCGCTGGCGGCGGCGATCGCGATGGGCGCCGCGCACACGCCGTTGCTGCTCGCGGCCATGCTCGTCTTCGCGGGCATCTGCGTCTCGGCGTGGCACGGCGTCGCGTACACGGAACTGGCGACGCTCGCAGGCACGCAACGCGCCGGCACCGCGCTTGGCATGGGAAACACGGCCGCGTTCGCCAGTTTCTTCTTGACGCCGCTCGTCCTGCCGCACGTGCTCGCGGCCAGTTCGTGGGCGATCGTGTGGCTGGCTGCAGGCGTGTGCGCGTCGTTCGCGTTCTGGTTGTTCCCGGAGCCCGCGCGACCTTAAACTGGCCGTCCTGCAAACGACCACGCGGAGCGCAACGTGATCCTCATCGGCCAATACGATTCACCGTTCGTGCGGCGCATCGCCATCGCGCTGAAGCTCTACGGCATGGCCTACGAACATCGCCCGTGGTCGACCTTCGGCGATGCCGACAAGATCGCGCCCTACAACCCGCTTTGCCGCGTGCCGACGCTCGTGCTCGATTCGGGCGATGCGCTCATCGAAAGCACGATGATTCTCGACTATCTAGACGAACAGGCCGGTGACGCCCGCGCGATGGTCGCATCGGGCGGGCCGCAGCGGTGGCAGGCACTGAAGGTGTGCGCGCTCGCGACGGGTCTCGCCGACAAGGCCGTCGCGCTCGTCTACGAACGCGTGATGCATCGGGAGAAGTCGCAGACGTGGCTCGATCGCTGCACGGGGCAGGTGGAGCGTGTGCTGAATGCGCTGGAAGCCGATCGTGCCCCGCGCGCGACGCCTTACTGGTTCGGCGATTCGATCGGCCACGCGGATATCGCGGTGGCGTGTGCGCTGCGCTTTGCGCGCGAGGCGCATCCGGAGATTTTTACATCGACGCGCTGGCCGACATTGATCGGCCACAGCGACCGGTGCGAAGGGCTGCCGGTCTTCAAAGCCATCGTGCAGCCGTTCAGCCCTCCGCGATAAAAATCAGGCGCGCGCGAGCGACGTGAGATCCCAGCGCGGCTTCACGGTGAACGCGTAATCGCGCACGGCCTGCTCCGGCCAGCGCGAAAGCCGCAGCGCGCCCGCGAGCGCGATCATCGCGCCGTTGTCGGTGCAGAGCGACAAGTCGGGGTAATGCACATCGAAGCGCCGCTTCTGCGCCGCCGCCGACAGCGCCTCGCGCAACTGCCGGTTCGCGCCGACGCCGCCCGCCACGACGAGCCGCTTCAGGCCCGTCTTCTTCAGCGCGGCCAGCGATTTGGCGACGAGCACATCCACGGCCGCGTCGACGAAACCGCGCGCGAGATCCGCTTTCGCCTGTTCGCAGACGTTGTCGAACTTGCGGCTCTGCGTGAGCACAGCGGTTTTCAGGCCGCTGAAACTGAAATCGAGATCGCCGGAATGAAGCATCGGGCGCGGCAGCGTGACTGCACCGGGCGTGCCGAATTCCGCGAGCCGCGACACTTCCGGTCCGCCCGGATAGCCGAGGCCGAGCAGCTTCGCGGTTTTGTCGAAGGCTTCGCCGGCGGCATCGTCGAGGGTTTCGCCGAGAGTCTCGTAGACGCCGACATCGGTCACGCGCATCAACTGCGTGTGTCCGCCCGACACGAGCAGCGCGACGAACGGAAACGGCGGCGGTTCATCGACGAGCAGCGGCGACAGCAAATGCCCTTCGAGATGATGGATGCCGACGGTCGGCTTGTCCCAGGCCATCGCGAGCGAATTGGCGATGCTCGCGCCCACCAGCAGCGCGCCCGCGAGGCCCGGTCCCTGCGTGAACGCGATGGCGTCGATGTCGGCGCGCTCGGCGCCGGATTTCGCGAGCACTTCCTCGAGCAGCGGCAGCGCGCGGCGGATGTGATCGCGCGAAGCCAGCTCCGGCACGACGCCGCCGTAATCGCGATGCATCGCGATCTGCGAGTGAAGGGCGTGCGAAAGCAGGCCGCGCTCGGTGTCGTAGAGCGCGAGGCCGGTTTCGTCGCAGGAGCTTTCGATGCCTAGAACTAGCATGGGCGTGATGCGCTGGAGGGAACAGAAAAGTATAGCAGCGGCGGTCAAAGCGCGTCCCGCGGGTAGAATGCCCGCATGGAATCTTTCGATATCGCCGTCATCGGCGCGGGCGCGGCCGGCATGATGTCCGCGGCCGTGGCCGCGCAATCCGGGCGCCGCGTCGTGCTCATCGACCACGCCGAACGCCTCGCCGAGAAAATCCGCATCTCCGGCGGCGGGCGCTGCAACTTCACCAACATCAACGCGCAGCCGGCCAATTTTCTGTCGGCGAACCCGCATTTCTGCCGCTCCGCGCTCGCGCGCTACACGCCGCGCGATTTTCTCGCGCTGCTCAAGCAATATCGCGTGAAATGGCACGAGAAGCACAAGGGCCAGCTCTTCTGCGACGACTCCAGCGAAACGATCATCGACCTGCTGAAAAGCGAGTGCGATGCGGGCGGCGTCGCGTGGCGGCGTCCGGTCGTCGTGCACGATATCCGTCACGACGGCGCGCGTTTCGCGCTCGACACGACTGCGGGCGCGATCGGCGCGGCGGCGCTCGTGATCGCGACGGGCGGCCTGTCCATTCCGAAGATCGGTGCGACGGACTTCGGCTATCGCGTCGCGAAGCAGTTCGGCCACAAGCTCATCGATACGCGTCCCGCGCTCGTGCCGCTGACGTTCACGTCAGCCGACTGGGCGCCGTTCGCCGCGCTGTCGGGGCTTTCGCTGCCGGTGCGCATCGGCACGGGCAAAGGTAAAACGCGCGGCGAGTTCGATGAAGACCTGCTGCTCACGCATCGCGGTGTGTCGGGCCCGGGCGTGCTGCAGATATCGAGCTACTGGAACACGTCGGAGCCGATTCACGTCGACCTGCTTCCCGATGCCGACGCCACCGAAATGCTCATCGAAGCCAAAGCGGGCGCGAAAAAGCAGATCGGCAATTTTCTGGCCGAGCACGTCCCCGCGCGGCTCGCGCACGCATGGCTGGAAGCGCAGCGCGTGCCCGTCGATGCGCGCCTCGCCGATCTGCCCGACCGCACCTTGCGCGCGCTCGGCGCGTCGCTGTCGGACTGGACGCTCACGCCGAGCGGCACCGAAGGGTATCGCAAGGCGGAGGTCACGCGCGGCGGCGTCGACACGCGCGAGCTTTCGTCCGCAACGATGATGAGCGAGCGCATCGCCGGCCTTTATTTCATCGGCGAAGCGGTCGATGTCACCGGCTGGCTCGGCGGCTATAACTTCCAGTGGGCGTGGGCATCGGGCGTCGCGTCGGGCAAGGCCGCCGCTGAGTTCGCACGCAGCGCCGCAACGGCCGCGTAAGTGTCGGGCGCGGGGTTTTGGCGAGCCTCGGAAAGCCGACCCGTTTGCTATACTCGGACGGTCATCGGAGGATTCTCTCCGCTCTGGCTGGCGCTCTGAAAACGTCCTGCTAAATCCCGCTTGAGGAGGCGTTCCCAAGCGGGTTTTTGCTTTCGCGGGATGGTCGCGCGCGCAGCCGGAATCCAAACTTTCGCAATTGCACCGGGTGAACAATGAGCCTCAAAGACCAGATCAGCGACGACATGAAGACTGCGATGCGCGCGAAGGAGACCGAGCGCCTCGGCACGATTCGCCTGCTGCTCGCGGCAATCAAGCAACGTGAAGTCGACGATCGCATCACGCTCGACGACGCGGGCATCACCGGTGTCATCGACAAGATGATCAAGCAGCGCAAGGATTCGATCAGCCAGTTCGAAGCCGCGGGCCGCACCGATCTCGCCGACAAGGAAAAGGCGGAGCTGGCGGTGTTGTCGGCGTACATGCCCGAACAGCTTTCCGCCGATGCGATCGCCGCCGAAGTTCAGGCCGCCATCGCCGCGACGGGCGCCGCCGGCCCGCAGGACATGGGCAAGGTCATGGGCGTGCTGAAGCCGAAGCTCGCGGGCAAGGCCGACATGACCGCCGTCTCCGCGCAGGTGAAGGCCGCACTCGCCAAGTGACTTGCGCAGCAGACTGACCGGTGATCCCGCACGCATTCCTGCAGGACTTGCTCAACCGCGTCGATATCGTCGACGTGGTGGGCCGCTACGTCCAGTTGAAAAAGGGCGGCGCGAACTTCATGGGCCTCTGTCCGTTTCATAACGAGAAGAGCCCGTCGTTCACGGTCAGCCCGACCAAGCAGTTCTATCACTGCTTCGGCTGCGGCGCGCACGGCACCGCAATCGGCTTTCTGATGGAGCACACCGGACTCACGTTTCCGGAGGCCGTGAAAGACCTCGCGCAAGGCGCCGGATTGACGGTGCCGCAGGAGCCGTCATCGTTCAATCGTGGCGGTGGCAGTGACTACGCGCCGAGCAAGGCGGTCAGCGTCGCGCTGACGGACGTAATGCAGACGGCGTGCGATTTTTATCGCAAGCAACTGCGCGGCGCGCCGAACGCCATCGCTTATCTGAAAAAGCGCGGGCTGACCGGCGAGATCGCTGCGCGCTTCGGCCTCGGCTACGCGCCGGACGGCTGGCAGAATCTCGAAGCTGCATTTCCCGATTATCGCGATGAAAACCTGGTGGAATCCGGGCTCGTGATCGTCAGCGAGAAAACCGATTCGCAGGGTCAGGCGCGGCGCTACGACCGCTTCCGCGAACGCGTGATGTTCCCGATTCGCAACGTGAAAGGCAACGTGATCGGCTTCGGCGGACGCGTGCTCGACGGCGGCGAGCCAAAGTATCTGAACTCGCCGGAAACGCCGTTGTTCAGCAAGGGCAGCGAACTATACGGATTGTTCGAAGCGCGGCTTGCGATTCGCGAACTGGGCTACGTGCTCGTCGTCGAAGGCTATATGGATGTCGTCGCGCTCGCGCAGCTTGGTTTCGCGAACGGCGTCGCAACGCTCGGCACGGCCTGCACGCCGGTTCATGTGCAAAAGCTGTTTCGACAGACCGATACCGTGGTCTTCAGTTTCGACGGCGATTCGGCCGGCCGCCGCGCGGCGCGGCGCGCGCTGGAGGCCGCGCTGCCGCACGCGGCGGACAATCGCACGATCAAGTTCCTCTTCCTGCCGAAAGAGCACGATCCTGACAGCTACGTGCGCGAGTTCGGCACCGACGGATTTGGCGAGCAGGTCGATCGTGCAATGCCGCTGTCGCAATTCCTGCTGAACGAGGTGTTGAACGACAAGGAACTGGAGCAGCCCGAAGGCCGCGCGAAAGCGCTCTTCGACGCGAAACCGCTGCTTCAGGCGCTGCCCGCGAACGCGCTGCGGGTCCAGATTCTGCATATGCTCGCGGACCGGCTCGACACGCCGTTCACCGAGATCGCCGCGCTGTGCGACATTGATTCGCGTGCGGCCGCCGTCGCGCGCGCGAACGTGCCGAAGAGCGAGCGCCGTCGCGTAACGGGCCAGGAACAGCGTGCGCTGCGCAATCTGGTGATGTATCCGGGCATCGCGGGTTCGCTCGATCAGGACAGCGAACGCACCCTCGTCACGATGACCGAGCACGGCGAGCTTTTCAGCGAGGTGATCGGTCACGCGCGCGAACTCGGCGGCGAAGCGGAGTTTCAGATGCTTTCGGACGTCTTGAGAAATGCAGCAAATGCGCCCACGTACGAAGATATCTTCCAGGAAATTCTCGCCTATGATGAAAACGTTCGCGATTTGCTGATGCGCGACCCGTCCGACGAGGGTGCGGCGCAGCGGGTCGAGGAACAACGACGCCTGCTCGCGGAGGAATTGCAGGCGACGGTCGTCAAGCTGCGTCATGACAGTTATCGGGCGCGGCTGGATCAGCTGGCCCGGCAGTCGAGCCTGTCCGCGGAAGAGGTCGCTGAGTTCTCGGATCTGTCAGCGAAAGTGGCGCAGATCAAGGCGGGGCGGGGCGCGAACCCGGAAGCGGGAAGATGAGAATGCTATAATCAAAAGTTCAAACCGAACTGCTTTTTGTCAACTGTTTGAGGGTTTTTACTAACTTTTAGCGGCAGATGCAGGGCGGGCGTCGAGCAATTGGCAAAGAGCATTTGACGTTGTATCGCGGTAAGAGCAAGAGGCGGAATAGAAGCGGAAGAAGGGCAATGGCGTGCTTGGCTGGCTTCGTGGGACGTACCGCATAAATCACACGAAAGGGCCGGATAAGCACGCCGACGAACAGACGGGCGCAAGGGAAGCGGCTGCCATTGAAGGTAGGGCGAAGAGACGAATCACACTCGTTCGATCCGCGATGGCGCCCCGGGCAGGGCACGCAGGACGAAGCAGCGTGCGCGTATTGGGTATTCACGGTTCCATCGGCTGTTGTCCAGCAGCCGCGAGTCGAGACTAGAGCCGGTATGGCGAACTCCATGACGAAAAAGCTGAACGATGTATCCGTCGAAGACGACGCAGTGCAAAACGCAGAGTCTGGCGCCGCTCCGGCGGCGAAGGTCGAAAAGGCCAGGGCCCGCGACCGCCGCGCGAAGGAAAAAGCGCTTCTGAAGGACGCGTTCTCGTCGAGCGCGCCCGGCACCGTCGAGGAACTCGAGGAGCGGCGCGGCAAGCTGCGTGCGCTCATCAAACTCGGCAAGGAGCGCGGCTTCCTCACCTACGGCGAGATCAACGATCACCTTCCGGACAACTTCACGGAAACCGAGGCGATCGAAGGCATCATCAGCACGTTCAATGACATGGGCGTGGCGGTGTACGAGCAGGCGCCCGATGCCGAAACCCTTCTTCTGAACGACAACGCGCCGAACGCCTCTTCCGACGATGAAGTCGAGGAAGAAGCCGAAGTCGCGCTCTCCACCGTCGATTCCGAATTCGGCCGCACGACCGACCCGGTGCGCATGTACATGCGCGAGATGGGCACGGTCGAACTGCTGACGCGCGAAGGCGAAATCGAGATTGCGAAGCGCATCGAAGATGGCCTGAAGCACATGGTCATGGCGATCTCCGCGTGCCCGACGACCATCGCGGACATTCTCGCGATGGCCGAGCGTGTGCAGAACGAGGAAGTGCGCGTCGATGAGCTCGTCGACGGCCTGATCGATCCGAACGCGCAGGACACGGACGGTTTCTCGGAGCAGGAAGCCGAGGCGATCGAATCGGAAGACGAGGAAACCGAGGAAGAGGGCGACGCGGAAGAGGAAGAAGAGGACGACGGCAGCGCGCAAGCCAGCGCCAACGCGGCGCAGCTCGAAGCACTCAAGCTCCAGTCGCTCGAGAAGTTCGCTCTCATCAGCGAATGGTTTGAAAAGATGCGCCGCGCCTACGAAAAGGAAGGCTACAAGTCGAAGGCTTATTTGAAGGCGCAGGAAGCCATCCAGACCGAGCTTATGAACATCCGCTTCACCGCGCGCACCGTAGAGCGCCTGTGCGACACGCTGCGTGCGCAGGTCGACGAGGTGCGTCAGGTCGAGCGGCAGATTCTGCATACCGTCGTCGACAAGTGCGGCATGCCGCGCGCGGAATTCATCACGCGCTTCCCCGGCAGCGAAACGGACCTCGAATGGTCCGACAAGGTCGTCGCGGAAGGTCACGACTACAGCGCGGTGCTGGAGCGCAACATCCCGGCGATTCGCGAACAGCAGCAGCGTCTTCTGGACTTGCAGGCGCGCGTCGTGTTGCCGCTGAAGGATCTGAAGGAGACCAACCGTCAGATGGCGGCGGGCGAGCTGAAGGCGCGCCAGGCGAAGCGTGAAATGACCGAGGCGAATCTGCGTCTCGTGATTTCCATCGCAAAGAAGTACACGAACCGCGGCTTGCAGTTCCTCGATCTCATTCAGGAGGGCAACATCGGCCTGATGAAGGCGGTGGACAAGTTCGAATATCGTCGCGGCTACAAGTTTTCGACCTACGCGACGTGGTGGATTCGTCAGGCCATCACGCGGTCGATCGCGGACCAGGCGCGCACGATCCGCATTCCGGTTCACATGATCGAGACGATCAACAAGATGAACCGCATCTCGCGGCAGATTCTGCAGGAGACCGGCCTCGAACCGGATCCGGCGACGCTCGCCGAGAAGATGGAGATGCCGGAGGACAAGATCCGCAAGATCATGAAGATCGCGAAGGAGCCGATCTCCATGGAAACACCGATCGGCGACGACGACGATTCGCATCTCGGCGATTTCATCGAGGATACGAACACGGTTGCGCCTTCCGATGCCGCGCTGCATGCCTCGATGCGGGACGTCGTGAAAGACGTGCTCGACTCGCTGACGCCGCGCGAGGCGAAGGTGTTGCGGATGCGCTTTGGCATCGAGATGAGCACGGACCACACGCTGGAAGAGGTCGGCAAGCAGTTCGACGTGACGCGTGAGCGGATCAGGCAGATCGAGGCAAAGGCGCTCCGCAAGTTGCGTCATCCGAGCCGGTCGGACAAGCTCAAGTCGTTCCTCGAAGGCAACTGACGGGACTTGTTTTGAGAGGCGTAGTGAGGCAAACTCGCTACCCTTCGAGAGACGCCCAGCGCAATGTTCGGATGTGACAGAAAGCGCCGATAGCGGCGCTTTCTTTTTGCCCTTCCTCTTCTCAAAGGGCCGGAAGCTTAACTGGTATAAGCTGTCGACTCATAATCGACCGATAGAGGGTTCGAGTCCCTCCCGGCCCACCAAATATTCCTTCCTAAAAGCCGCTGGCCGTTTCGCTTTACGCGGCGGAGGCGCCCGCAAATAGCGCGAGATAGTCGGCGGGGTTGACTGGCCGGTCATTCACGCGTACCTCGAAATGCAGGTGCGGGCCCGTCGAGCGGCCGGTCGATCCAACTTCGGCGATGGACTCGCCTGGCTTCACCGTCTGCCCGACGCGTACCTCGATCTTCGATGCATGAGCATAGCGCGTGATAACGCCATGTCCGTGATCGATCTCGACGGCGTTGCCATAACCGGGCATCGGACCGGCCCGGATCACGCGACCGCCGGCGGCCGCGAGGATAGGGGTTCCCGTTGGGGCGGACAGGTCCAACCCTGGGTGAAAACTCAGGTGATGCGTGAATGGGTCGAGGCGGTTGCCAAACAATGAACTGGTGCGCCCGAATGCGACCGGACGGCGGCCCGGGAAGGCATCCAAGGCTGCCTCGCGCTGCGCCACATCCTGCTCGAGCGCAGAAAGCGTAGTCGAGAGGCAGTCGAGCTCGGCGCGGGGGATTTGCGGATTCGAATATGCAGAGGACGCCTGGCAAGGCCGGGGCGGTAGCTCGGGGCCGCCCGCGGCGTCGTCACCGGACGCGCGCGCTGATGCCACCTTGCCCGTTGCGGACGCGCGTGTCGCTCGTGCGCGCAGACGTTGGTCGAACGCGCTGAGGGTATCGACTTGCGCGGCGAGCCGCTCAATGCGAGCATCGAGCGAGGCGTTCGCGGCGTGCAGGCGCGCCAGCTCGCTTGCCGTGAGCGGGGAGGTCGTGGGAGCCCGTGCAGGCTCGCGATGGACGAGCGGCGCCGGCGTACTCTTATGCCCGACCGCGACACCGGCGTGCCCGACCGCAACACCGGCCGCCAGCGCAAGCAGGACCGCCGAGCACGCCGTGCTGACGATGCTGCGCAGCGCGCCGCGCCGCATCACGATGTACGGATCGTTTCTTTTGCACGAGATACCTGAACCCAATCTGACCTCCCAGCAACCCAGTGTCGTTTTTGAGATGGTAGGGGTGCGGCAAATCTCGGCCTATCGGACAGATCGGATAAATTCAGGATAGCGTCGCCGGTCTCGTATCGCCGTGCGCCAGGTCTTTGACAGGCGAGGACGTACGCCTCGCCATTTGGAATTACTGCGTCAGAGCGGCGACTTCGCGTTGTGCGATGAAATCGGCGGCAATACGGTTGTAAGCCGCAGGCATTACGTCATGGATGTCGCCAGCGCTTTCGAACTCGCCGTAGCAGATCGTGCCGTTGTAGTCGACATAGACGCTATTGCTCGCAGCCTTCAAATAGCGATAACCGCCCATCGATTCAATCGAGCCGCCGGACGAGGCTTGCGCTTGTTCCAGCGACTTCCAGCCAGACGACCCCGCCGATGCAAGATTCACCCAGATATGCGTCGTCACGACGGTATTCGGATTCTGATAAATCTGCGCGCCTTGCGGCATGGGAGACGTGTCGCCGTTCAGCAGTGCGTAGAGGCGATTTGTGCTGGGCCCCCGGTCCTGGCGGATCACGTCAGCGAGCGCTTGCCCCGACACGTCCTGCTGCTTGATCGTGACGCGATAGAGCGGTGTCGACATACCCTGCATCCCGATCTCGTAACCCTGCGAAAGCTTCTGGAAGATCTTCGAGTTCGTTCCGAGATCGGTGTAAGGCGTAGTTCGCGACGTAAACGCACCTTCAGATGTGATGTACGCCTGATCGACGTACCGCTGCGTGTAATCGCCCGCAACGGCGGCAGTAGCGGCGCTTACATTCGCGTCGGCGTCAGCGTTGACGAAGAACGACGTCCGCCCGGTCGCGACCACCTTGCCGCCGGTAGGCCCGGTGTTCGCGTCGAACTGGTAATAGCCCGAGCCGCTGTCCTTCATGAATATGCTGTTGAAGAAGCTGGCATTGGCGGACTCGCCGGCGTTGGAACTGCCGTTCGACGCGTTCGAATCGCCCTTGGATGCCTCGGAACTGGTCGATGCACCGTCGCTCGAGTTGCTGCCGCCGCCGCCGCAAGCGGAGAGCGTCACACCAAGAGCGAGGGCGATGATCGTTGCGATGGTCTGAGCTCGTTGTTTTGTTATGTCGCGCATGGGTTTCTTCAGATCGAAAAAACCAGCGATTTTCAATGAGCTGACAACACGCAGGAAGTGCGAAAAATCCTAATCGGCAAAGCCCTGAGGCAAACTGCGCCTCTGCATTCACGCTTTCTTGACGAATTCCGACTTCAAACTCATTGCGCCGAAGCCATCGATCTTGCAGTCGATATCGTGATCGCCGTCGACCAGGCGGATATTCTTTACCTTGGTCCCCATCTTGATCACGCCGCCCGAGCCTTTCAGTTTCAGGTCTTTGATGACCGTGACCGTATCGCCGTCCTGCAGGATGTTTCCGGCGCTGTCGCGATACACCTTGGCCTCCGGTTCAGCGGTCGCCGTGGTGCTCGTCCATTCGTGAGCGCAATCCGGGCAAATGAAAAGGTTGCCGTCCGTATAGGTGAATTCGGAGCGGCAGTTCGGGCAAGGGGGCAAAACGCTCATGAGTACTCCAGGCTGCTTGTGATGCATCGAAAGGCCGGCAGTATAGCGCCATGCGAGGCCGTTGTAATTTCTACATTCGAAATGGAGCGTGCAAGGATCCGCGTCGTTATATCCGTCCATACATTCCGCTGTATGCAAACGATAAAAATGTTTTGCTTTCATGGATGCTTCTTCTGCCCCAACATGAAGTGATTCGTAAAAGCACATGGAGCGAGACATGGAAAGCACTGCGGACTTGAAGCGCTACGAGTTACTGATCAACGGCGAGTTCGTCCCGCCGAGCGGCGGCGATTACTCGACGAACCTCGACCCGGCGACTGAAGGCCCCATCGCCCGCGTTGCACAGGGCACATCCGCCGACGTCGACCGTGCCGTGCAGGCAGCGCGTGCCGCGCTCAAGCCGTGGAACGCGATCCGCGCCGCCGAGCGCGGCCGTATCCTCATGAAGCTGGCTGAACTGCTGCGCGAAAATCAGGAAGAACTCGCGGCGCTGGAAAGTCTCGATGCGGGCAAACCGATCTCGGGCGTGCAGCGCCAGGACGTGCCCGCCGCCATCGATACGCTCGCGTACTACGCCGGCTGGTGCGACAAGATCAACGGCCAGGTCGTGCCCGCGCGCCCCGACGCACTGACCTACACGGTGCGCGAGCCGGTCGGCGTCGTCGCGGCGATCGTGCCGTGGAATTTCCCGCTGATGATCGGCATGTGGAAGATCGCGCCCGCGCTCGCGTGCGGCTGCACGCTGATCGTGAAACCCGCCGAAATCACGCCGCTCTCCGCGCTGATGGTCGGACGGCTCGCGCTCGAAGCGGGCGTGCCGCCGGGCGTGCTCAACATCGTCACGGGCAAAGGCTCGGTCGTCGGCGACTCTCTCGTTGCGCATCCGGGCGTCGACAAGGTGACGTTCACCGGTTCGCCGTCCGTCGGGCGCGGCATCCTGCAAGGCGCGGCGGGCAACTTCAAACGCGTCACGCTGGAACTCGGCGGCAAGTCCGCGAACGTGATCTTCGCGGACGCCAATATAGATAGTGCAGTGCGCGCCGCCGCGTCGGGCATCTTCTTCAATGCGGGCCAGGTTTGCTCGGCAGGTTCACGCGTGCTCGTGCAACGCGCCGTCTATGATGACGTCGTCGAACGGCTCGCCCAGCGTGCCCAGACCATCAAGCTCGGCGATCCGTCCAAGCGCGAAACCAACATGGGACCGCTCATCTCCGCCAAGCAGATGAAAAGCGTGCTCGATTACGTGGATATCGGTAAGGGCGAGGGTGCGTCGCTGGTGACGGGCGGGCGTCGATCCGGCGAGCGCGGCTATTTCGTCGAGCCGACCGTGTTCGCGAACGTCGAACACGAGATGCGCATTTCTCAGGAAGAGATCTTCGGGCCGGTCGCCAGCGTGATTCCCTTCGACGACGAGGCGGACGCACTGCGCATCGCCAATGGCACCGCGTACAGCCTCGCCGCGGGCGTGTGGAGCGCGGATATCGGCCGCGTGCATCGCATGGCGGCGGAACTGAAGGCGGGTACCGTCTGGGTGAACACCTACGGCTTCACCGATGTGCGGCTGCCGTGGGGCGGCGGCGGCGATTCGGGATTCGGCCGCGAACATGGCGATGTCGCCATCGAGAACTTCACCGAGCCGAAGGCCGTCTGGGTCGCGCTCGCGCCCTGAGTCTCAGGTTTCGCCGCGGGCAACCGCGGCGAATCGCAGGAACGCAAAAGGGCGGTCCGGATTTCCCGGACCGCCCCATCGATACGACCAAATCCGTCAGACGCGCGCCGTTTCCTGATTGCGCGCTCGCCAAAGCCGCGCCCGCTGCGTGCTGTCTTCATATTGGACAGTGTTTTGCCGGCACGCTTCGATCGTCGAATTCTTGCGTTCGACGATCGCCTGACACAGAAACTCGGCGCTATACGCCTTCAACAGATGCGGACATTGCGTCTCGATGTATTGCGCGATTTTTCCGTAATCGCTGTCCGCCGACGCGAGCGAGCGATACGTTTGCGGATCCCAACGGAACATCAGGTCGAGCTCTTCGAAAGCGGTGTTGAACGCGCAGACTTGTGCCTGAACTTCGCGGTCATCGGTGTGCGTTGCATGGGTCATGATCGTCTCCTGTATGGCCGTGGGGCTTGAATGCAGGATAGAAAACACGAACCATATACGACAGTTAAACTTTTTTCGCTTATCTATTCAGAAAGCTTTATGCGTTCGGCTTGCCCGTCGTCGCGACGATCTGCGTGATCGCTTCGATCTGCGCGGCGCCTTCCTCGACAAGGAATTGCTTGAATGCGAGCGCGACCGGCGGCAGGCGCTTGTTATGCCGATGCACGACGAACCAGTTGAGCATCACGGGAAAACCCTCGATATCCAGCACCGACAGCTTGCCCACCTGCAGTTCCATGCTGATCGTATGCGCGGAAAGAAAGCTCAGACCCATGCCCGCGATCACGGCCTGCTTGATCGTCTCGGTGCTGGTGATTTCCATCGCGACATTGAGGTTGCCGAGCCGACCGGCGAAACCTTCTTCCATCGAATTCCAGGTGTCCGAGCCGCGCTCACGGACGATGAACGGCTCGTCGGCGAGTGCTTCGAGCGGTACGTTTCTGCGCCCGACCAACGGATGATCCGGCGGCGCCACGATGACGTACGGATGGGGCGCAAAAGAAACGTTGACGGTGTCCATATCGCGCGGCGGACGCACCATCACGGCGAGGTCGGTGAGATTGTCGGAAAGCTGATGGAGCAACTCTTCGCGATTGTGCACCGCGAGATTGAGGCGCACGTCGGTATTACGCTGGGTGAAAGCGGCCAGCAGCCTTGGAAAGAAGTAGTCGCCCGCGCTGATCACCGCGACGTTCAGCGTCCCGCCTGAAATGCCCTTGAGCCGTGCCATCGCGTCGTCGGCTTCGCGAAACTGCTCGAGGATCGCGCGGCTGTAATGGAGCATCTCGTTCCCGGCGGGCGTGAGATAGATTTTTTTTCCTAATTGCTCAAATAAGGGCAAACCGGCATGCTCCTCCAACTGCTTGACCTGGGTCGAGACCGCAGGTTGCGTGAGGTAGAGCTCTTCGGCGGCGCGGGAAAAGCTCAACCGGCGGGCGACGGTCTCGAAGATCTTCAGTTGACGCAGGGTGGCGTTGCGCAGCACGGCGATCCTTGATCCATTCACGATAGCTAATTTATACAATAACTTTTTCTAACTTTCCTTAATCGTTTTTCTCCCCCACGATGCTTTCACGTCCTCGCCAGTTGTAAGGCGGACGGCATCGCCCCGCAGCACACGAAGCCTGCAAAGGCCGCATAACCATCCGGACTTCATTGGGAATCGCTTGAAATGATTCTTCGATCGCCTGACGCGGATGCTTGCCAGATGTGCGAATCGATCGCCCACCTCCAATTACGCGGAACGCGCGACCTGCGCAATACCCGCGACCGGCGGCCTCACGCCCACGCCGTCTGGACCGAGCACTTCCCCTGACCGACCGCTCGCCGCCGACGCAATGCGCCGGTTCCTCGCAGCACATCAAGCGCCGAACGAGCGCTGAGACACATAACGGAGACAGACATGGCAAGCGCAGACACGGTTGTGTCCGGGCAATCGCACGGGCGTCACCACAACAGATGGCTTCAACTGACGATCGGCATCCTATGTATGGGCCTCGTCGCCAACCTGCAGTACGCATGGACCCTGTTCGTGGTTCCAATGGATGCGAAACATCATTGGGGCCAGGCGGCGATTCAAACGGCCTTCACCATCTTCATCGTCACTGAAACATGGCTCGTGCCCGTCGAGGGCTGGCTCGTCGACAAGTTCGGCCCACGGCCGGTTGTCATCGGCGGCTCGATTTGCGCGGCGCTCGGCTGGATCATCGATGCGCACGCGACGAGTCTCGTCCATCTCTACATCGGCGCGGTGGTTGCGGGCATCGGCGCGGGCTGCGTGTATGGCACGTGCGTCGGCACGGCGCTCAAGTGGTTCCCGGACAAGCGCGGTCTCGCGGCGGGACTGACCGCGGCGGGCTTCGGCGCGGGCGCGGCCGTCACCGTGATTCCGATCTCGAGGATGATTCAGAGCGCCGGCTACGAGCACGCGTTCATGTTCTTCGGCATCCTGCAGGGCGTGTGCATCTTCCTGCTCGCGCTGATGCTGGTGCGCCCGAATCCGCCGGCGAACATCGTACCGGCCAAGCGTATCGTCGCGACGAAGGTCGACTACACGACCAAACAGATGGTGCGAGCGCCGATCTTCTGGGTGCTGTATCTGATGTTCGTGTTCGTCGCGGCGGGCGGCGTGATCGCGACCGCGCAGTTCGGGCCGATCGCGAAGGAATACGGCTTCGCGAAGATGCCGGTGAACGTGCTGGGCGTGACGCTGCCGCTGCTGGCGATGACGCTGTCCATCGACAATCTGTGCAACGGCTTCACGCGTCCGCTGTGCGGCTTCATCTCCGACAAGATCGGCCGCGAGAACACGATGTTCATCATCTTTCTCGGCGAAGGTATCGCGCTGCTCGGGCTGATGGAGTTCGGACATAACCCGTATCTCTTCATGCTGTTCGCGGCGATGACCTTCCTCTGCTGGGGCGAAATCTTCTCGATCTTCCCCGCGACCTGCGCCGATACCTTCGGCAGCAAGTACGCCGCCGCCAACGCCGGCACGCTATACACGGCGAAGGGCACGGCGTCGATGCTGGTGCCGCTCGCTTCGGTGCTCGCGTCGATCGGCTCGTGGAACGCGGTGTTCATCACGGCGGCGGTGACGTCGATCGCGGCGGGCCTGTGCGCGAAGTTCGTCCTCGCGCCGATGCGCAAGCGCTGGATCGAGAACACGGTCGCGGAAACATCGGCGGAGTCCTCGGTGAACGCGTCGTTCCAGACGGGTTGGGACGCATCGCGCAACACGGTCCAGTAAGGCGCGACGCATGACGCGCGAACAGCCTCCATCGCTCAGCGTATCGCTGCATCAGTTGAGGCTGTTCGTCACGCTCGCACGGCATCGCAGCTTCACGCGGGCGGGCGACGAATTCGGCATCACGCAATCGGCGGTCAGCCGCAGCATCCGCGAACTCGAAGATGAAATCGCGCTGCGGCTTTTCGATCGGACCACGCGCCAGGTTGCGCTCACCGACACCGGCCGCAAGCTGCTCGCGCGCATTGCGCCACTGGTCGAAGAACTGGAAGCGACGCTGCGGCCGCGCGCGCAGGAGGGCGGCGAGCCGGGCGTCGTGAATCTCGCCAGCAGTTGCGTTCTGACGGCGAGCGTGCTGCCCGCGATGCTCGCATCGTGCCGCGAGTGTCTGCCGGACGTCACGGTTGTCGTGATGGACCGGCCGCAGAACGCGGTGCTGCAACTCGTGCGCTCGGGCGAGGCGGAATTGGGCGTGGTCATTGCGCCCGAGAACCTCGACGAACTCGCCGCCGAGCCCCTTTTCGCCGATGGACTCGCGGCGGTCGTCGGCGCGTCGCATCGGTTGAGCGCGGTATCGTGCATCGACTGGCAGCAGTTGCGCGGCACGCCGCTCCTACTTCTCGACGACGACACCGGCAGCCTCGGCGCCATCGAAGCCGCGCTCGCGTTGCACGGCGTAACCGGCGCGGTGCGCCAGCGGCTCACGCAGCCGGCCGCAGTCGCGCGCATGGCCGAAGCGGGCCTGGGCGTCGGCATCTTGCCGATGCACGCGCGCGCCGCCTGCGACAGCGCGCAAACCTGCTTCATCCCACTCGCGCCCGACGTGTCGCGCACGATCATGCTCGTGCGGCGCAAGAACCGCGCATTGCGCGCGAGCGCGGCGAACCTCTGGTCACACTTCGTCGCGCGCTCGTCGCATACTCTTGGCGTGGGTCAGGCCGTCGAAGCCTGACCGGCGCGTTTTCCCCATCTTCGTAAACCCGCAGCGCGCCGTTGCGCATGCGGGTTTTCGCTCGTCCGCGAGCGCACGATTCGCCTTGTTCTTGCTCAATACGGAATGTAGTATCTTGTATATCAGAAGGCTATCAAGCTACAACCCTCAGGAGACGAACCATGAAAATCTGCGTGTACGGCGCCGGCGCGATCGGCGGCTATATGGGTGCGCAACTGGCGCGCGCCGGTGCGGACGTCAGTTTCGTCGCGCGCGGGCCGCATCTCGCGGCGATGCAGGCGAACGGCGTCAAGCTGCGGATCGATGGCGAGGAGCACACCGTCAAGGTCCGCTGTACCAATAATCCGGCCGAGCTCGGCCCGCAGGATTTCGTGATCATCGCGTTGAAAGCGCATTCGATTCCCGCCGTCGTCGACCTGATTCCGCCGCTGCTCGGACCGGAAACGGCGATCGTCACCGCCGTCAATGGCCTGCCTTACTGGTATTTCTACAAGCACGGCGGCGAGCTCGAGAACACCAAATTGCAGAGCGTCGATCCGGGCGGCCGTCAGTGGGACGTGTTTGGGCCGGAACGCGCGATCGGCTGCGTGCTGCTGCCCGCGGCCGAGATCGCGGAACCGGGCGTCATCGAGCATCACTACGGCAAGAAATTCCCGATCGGCGAGCCGAGCGGTGAGATCACGCCGCGTCTTCAGGCACTGCACGACATGATGGCGAAGGCCGACATGGAAGCGCCGATGCGCGACAACATCCGCGACGAAATCTGGCTCAAGCTCTGGGGCAACCTGTGCTTCAACCCGATCAGCGCGCTGACCGGCGCGACGCTGGACATCCTGACGAGCGATCCGGGCACGCGCGCGCTCTCCAAGGCGATGATGCTGGAGGCGAAAGCCATTGGCGACAAGATCGGAGTGAACTTCCGTGTCGACGTGGAGCGGCGCATCAACGGCGCGGGCGCGGTCGGTGCACACAAGACCTCGATGCTGATGGACTGCGAGGCCAATCGCCCGATGGAAATCGATCCGCTGATGACGGTCGTGCAGGAAATCGGCCGCCTCGTGCACGTCGAGACGCCGATGCTCGATGCGGTTCTCGCATTGATCAAGCTGCGCGAAGGGGTGAATCAGGGCACGGCCAAGGCATTGCCGCTCCCGCAATCCCAAAAAGCCGCCTAAACTGCAGACAAAGGCACCAGCGTTGTTTCTGATATACAAGATGCAAAATATGTTGCGCGCTGTTGCGATGCAACATATAATGAGGGCTCTTGAGTGATTTAACCGGAGCCTGAAATGAGCATCGCCCTGTTGGTTGTCGTCGGATTCGCGCTGGTTGCCGTTGGTGTGGGTGTTACGTTTATGATTGCGTCGTCGGTGCCGCAGAGCATGCTGCAGCGCGCACAGAATCACGGTCGCTTCGCTGGTCTCGCGGCGGACGATCAGAACGGCGGTTCGGGCAAGCGTGTCGACGCTCGCCGTCCGCACTTGGGAAATCAAGCCATCAATGCCATCTGATACTCAATCCGTAGAACGGCCGGAAGTTCGCACGTCGGGACTCACGCTGTCGCTGGAACCGATCAATGCAACGGTTTCGCTGCGTGACCAGGCGTACGCAAAGCTGCGACAGGCGATCGCCGAGGCGGACATCTACCGCTCGCGGGAGGAGATTCGTCTCGACGAGAAAGAACTGACCGAAGCGCTCGGCGTGTCGCGTACGCCGATCCGCGAGGCCATGACGCTGCTGGAGCAGGAAGGTTTTCTGCGCACGGTTCCACGCCGCGGCGTCTATATCCTGCGCAAGACCAAGCGCGAGATTGTCGAGATGATCCATATGTGGGCGGCGCTGGAGAGCATGGCGGCGCGGCTCGCGACGCAGCGCGCATCGGACGAGGAAATCGCCCAGTTGCGCCACATGTTCGACAATTTCCGGGACACGACGCCCGCCGAGCATATCGACGAGTATTCGGAAGCGAATATCGCGTTCCATTCCGCCATCGTGCGGCTGGCGAAGTCGGAAATCATCTTCGACACGATCAAGAACATCTTCGTGCACGTGCGCGCCATCCGTAAGATGACGATCTCGCAGAGCGACCGGGCGTCGCGCTCGATCGTCGATCACATGCGGATCATCGAGGCGCTGGAGAAGCGCGACACGGAGCTGGTCGAGCGGCTCGTCAAGCAGCATTCGCTCGATCTGGCGGCGTTCGTCGAGGCGAACTGCGACTTTCTGGATTGAGTGTTATCGGGTGGGAAGAGGAAAGGCCGCGCCGGTATTTGCCGCGCGGCCTTTCTTATTTGCAGCATGGCCTCAGTCGCGCGCGCAGTCGAGCTGCTGGGATTGCATCGGCATCTGCGATCCCTTGTCGTCGGACTGTTGCGTGACCTGTGAACTGCCATCGGGCAAGACCGCGATCGAACCGCTGCGCTGCGGCGTCGTGCCCGCTAATCCCTGCGGGCCTTGCGCGCCCTGAAGCCGGCAACGGACCGGACTCTCGGCCGGCGAAGGCGGGTTCTTGATATTGGCAGCCGCGCTGCCATTGAAATGCGAAGAAGCGGAGTCGCCGCCGAAGGACGGAGAGAGCGACTGAGCCAGCGTCTGTTCGATGCAAACGGCCAGCGTCAGCGCCGCGACGGCGAAGTAGAAGAAACGGATCATGAGGCGCAACTGTCAGGCTTGGAAAACCTTGCAGTCTACGATGCGCCCACACTGGAACTGTCAAAGAGTGTGGCTAGCGAGGCGGCCAGAGGCGCCGCCTCGCGAGTTTGCCGCTCAGCGACGCATCGCGCGCACCATCGTTTCGCCGAGCGCGGCGGGCGAATCGGCGACGTGAATGCCCGCCGACTTCATCGCGTCGATCTTCGCGGAAGCCGTTCCCGAGCCGCCCGAGATGATCGCGCCCGCGTGACCCATGCGGCGTCCCGGCGGCGCGGTCGTTCCCGCGATGAAGCCGACGACCGGCTTGTGCGTCTTCGCGTCCTTCAGGAACTGCGCCGCGTCTTCCTCCGCCGACCCGCCGATTTCGCCGATCATGATGATGCCTTCGGTCGCGTCGTCTTCCAGGAAGAGCGACAGGCAGTCGATGAAGTTCGTCCCGTTCACCGGGTCGCCGCCGATGCCGATGCACGTCGTCTGCCCGAGCCCCGCAGCGGTCGTCTGCGCGACGGCTTCATACGTGAGCGTGCCGGAGCGCGACACGACCCCGATCTTGCCCGGCCTATGGATGTGCCCCGGCATGATGCCGATCTTGCATTGCCCCGGCGTGATGACGCCCGGACAGTTCGGCCCGACGAGCCGGCTCGTCGAGCCGGAAAGCGCGCGCTTCACGCGCAGCATGTCCAGCACCGGGATGCCTTCGGTGATGCAGACGATGAACGGCACTTCGGCGTCGATGGCTTCGAGAATCGCATCGGCGGCGAAGGGCGGCGGCACGTAGATGACGGACGCGTCGGCGCCGGTCTTCGCGACCGCATCGGCGACGGTATCGAACACCGGCAGGTCCAGATGCGTCGTGCCGCCTTTGCCCGGCGTCACGCCGCCGACCATGCGCGTGCCGTACGCGATCGCCTGCTCCGAGTGAAACGTGCCTTGCGCGCCGGTGAAGCCCTGGCAAATCACTTTCGTGTCTTTATTGATTAGCACGCTCATTTGGCGGTTCCTCCTTGGGCGACGGCGGTGACGATCTTGTCGGCGGCATCGGCGAGATTTTCGGCGGGAATGATGGCGAGGCCGGACGCGCGCAGGATTTCGCGGCCCGCATCGACGTTCGTGCCGGCGAGGCGCACGACGAGCGGCACGCGCAGATCGACTTCGCGCGCCGCGGCGACGACGCCTTGCGCGATCACGTCGCAGCGCATGATGCCGCCGAAGATATTGACGAGAATCCCCTGTACTTTCGGATCGCGCAGGATCAGCTTGAACGCGGTCGCGACGCGCTCTTGCGTCGCGCCGCCACCGACATCGAGGAAGTTCGCGGGCTCGCCGCCGTAGAGCTTGATGATGTCCATCGTGGCCATTGCGAGGCCGGCGCCGTTCACCATGCAGCCGATGTTGCCGTCGAGCTTCACATAATTGAGGCCGTGCTTCGCCGCTTCGATTTCGGCGGCATCTTCTTCGTCCTCGTCGCGCAGTTTCTCGATATCCGCATGACGATAGAGCGCGTTGTCGTCGAAATTGAGCTTGGCGTCGAGCGCCATCACGTCGCCGGAGCCGGTCACGACGAGCGGATTCACTTCGACGATGGACGCGTCCAGATCGACGAACGCCTGATACAGCGCCGTGATGAATTTCGACGCCGCCTTGATCTGATTACCGGTGAGCCCGAGTCCGAACGCGATCTGTCGCGTGTGGAAAGGCTGCAAGCCGGTGGCCGGGTCGATCGCGACCTTGAGAATCTTCTCCGGCGTGCGATGCGCGACTTCCTCGATCTCCATGCCGCCCTCGGTCGACGCCATCAGCGTGATGCGCGACGTGGCGCGATCGACCAGCATGCCGAGATACAGTTCGCGCGCGATATCGCAGCCTTCCTCGATATAGAGACGCTTCACTTCCTTGCCCGCCGGCCCGGTTTGCTTCGTCACGAGCACCGAGGCGAGCATTTTTCGGGCGTTCTCGCGCACTTCATCGACCGACTTCACGACCCGCACGCCGCCCTTGCCGTCGGGATCGTTGGCGAAGCGCCCGGCACCGCGGCCGCCCGCGTGAATCTGCGATTTCACGACCCAGACCGGGCCGCCCAGCGCAGTGGCCGCATCGGCGGCTTCCCGCGCGGAAAAGGCGACGCGGCCCTCCGGAACCGCGACGCCGTACTTTCGCAGCAGCGCCTTCGCCTGATATTCGTGGATGTTCATTGCGTCTCCTAATGTCCTCTGATGGGAATGGGCGCGACCACAAAAACGCGTCATCGGTGGCGCGCTGAAATACTGTATATCACATTTCACGGAGCGCAAATAAATTTTGTCGGCGCCTCGTCCGAGGAGCACAGATTTGATGCGTCGCAACGTCGAAAATTCGCAAATCGAGATGGGAAGGGCGTCTCAGAGAATCTTGCGCTGCATCACAGGGTTTTTTCCGAGCGGGATACAGTTGACTAATACTGTGTGTGGAATATTGTATATCACAGCAACCGGGACGCAGCGCGACGTCCACGGGATCGCACACCACCCAATCGAGGAGGAGACAACAATGTCCGAAGTCGTCAGCAGCCGCCCTGAAGTCGCTCCAGCCACCACTACCGCCGATGACACGCTGAAGCAGAAAACCCGCGGCGCGGGCGTCGTCTCGGGCGGCCATCTGGTCGCTCGTGCTTTGAAGAACGAAGGCGTCGACACCATTTTCACGCTGTGCGGCGGCCACATCATCGATATCTATGACGGTTGCGTCGACGAAGGCATCCGCATCATCGACGTGCGCCACGAGCAGGTTGCCGCTCACGCCGCCGACGGCTATGCGCGTCAGACCGGCAAGCTCGGCTGCGTCGTCACGACGGCCGGACCCGGCTGCACGAATGCGGTGACGGGCGTCGCCACGGCGTTCCGTTCGGAAAGCCCGATCATCCATATCGGCGGACAGGGCGCGCTGACCCAGCACAAGATGGGTTCGCTGCAAGACCTGCCGCACGTCGACATGATGGCGCCGATCACCAAGTTCGCCGCGACCGTGCCGAGCACCGAGCGCGTCGCCGACATGATTTCGATGGCCGCCCGCGAAGCGTTCAACGGCGCGCCCGGCCCGGCCTATCTTGAAATTCCGCGCGACGTGCTCGACCGTGAAATCGACGTCACCAAGGCCGTGATTCCGCAGCCGGGCCGTTATCGCGCATCGACGAAATCGGTCGGCGATCCGGCCTCGATCGAGCAGCTCGCCGATCTGCTGGTGAACTCCGAGCGCCCCGCGATTCTCTACGGCCAGCAAGTCTGGACGGCGCGCGGCCACGAGGAAGCCATCGCACTGCTGCGCGGCCTCGACATTCCCGGCTACTTCAACGGCGCGAGCCGCGGCCTGTTGCCGCCGGGCGACCCGCATCACTTCGACCGCACGCGCTCGCAGGCTTTCGCGAAGGCGGATCTGATCGTGATCGTCGGCACGCCGTTCGATTTCCGCATGGGCTACGGCAAGCGCATCAGCAAGGATCTGAAGCTGGTCCAGATCGACATGGATTACCGCACGGTCGGCAAGAACCGCGATATCGATCTCGGTCTGGTCGGCGATCCGGGCGCGATTCTCGGCGCGGCATTGCAGGCGGCGAGCGGGCGTCTCAAGAACGACAAGCGTCAGGCGCGCCAGGCATGGATGCGCGAACTCTCGGCGCTCGAGGAAACCGCGACTGCCAAGCTGATGCCGCTCTTCACGTCCGATGCGAGCCCGATCCATCCGTACCGCGTCGCGCACGAGATCAACCAGTTCCTGTCGGACGACACCATCTATATCGGCGACGGCGGCGATGTCGTGACGATTTCGGCGCAGGCCGTGCGTCCGCGCCGTCCGGGCCAGTGGATGGACCCGGGCGCGCTCGGATCGCTCGGCGTCGGCACGGGCTTCGCGATTGCTGCGGGATTGGCGAATCCGGAGAAAGAAGTACTCTGTTATTACGGCGACGGCGCGTTCTCCATGACGTCCTTCGACATGGAAACCGCGAACCGCTTCGGTGTGCCATATATCGCGGTCATCGGCAACAACTCGGCGATGAACCAGATTCGCTACGGCCAACTCGCGAAGTACGGCGAAGAGCGCGGCAACGTCGGTAACCTGCTGTCGGATGTGCCGTATGGCCGCTTCGCCGAAATGCTCGGCGGCTACGGCGAGGAAGTGCGCGAGGCGTCAAAGATCGCGGGTGCGCTGCAACGCGCGCGCGAGTCGATCGCGAAGACGGGCAAGAGCGCAGTCATCAACATCTGGGTCGATCCGACTGTCTACGCGCCGGGCACGATGGCGCAGACGATGTACAAATAAATGTGAACCTATAAACGTCGTAAGAGATTTGGGAGACAAAGCCATGACGGTGAACACTTCTGGCAAGGCGCTGGACGGCGTGCGCATCCTGGACTTCACGCACGTCCAGTCCGGGCCGACCTGCACGCAGCTGCTCGCGTGGTTCGGCGCGGACGTCATCAAGGTGGAGCGCGCAGGCGCGGGCGACATCACGCGGGAGCAACTGCGTGATATTCCCGACGCCGACAGCCTCTACTTCACGATGCTCAACCACAACAAGCGTTCGATCACCATCGATACGAAGAATCCCGAAGGCAAGAAGGTGCTCGAGACGCTCGTCAAGAAGTGCGACGTGCTCGTCGAGAACTTCGCGCCGGGCGCGCTCGATCGCATGGGCTTCACGTGGGAGCGCATCCAGGAGCTGAATCCGAGGATGATCGTCGCTTCCGTGAAGGGTTTCGGCCCGGGACCGTACGAGGATTGCAAGGTCTACGAGAACGTCGCGCAATGTGCGGGCGGCGCGGCCTCGACGACCGGCTTCGACGACGGCCCGCCCACAGTGACCGGCGCGCAGATCGGCGATACGGGCACGGGCCTGCATCTCGCACTCGGCATCGTCACGGCGTTGTATCAGCGCAATACGAGCGGACGCGGCCAGAAAGTGCTCGCGGCGATGCAGGACGGTGTGCTGAACCTTTGCCGCGTGAAGCTGCGCGATCAGCAGCGGCTCGAGCGCACCGGCGTGATGAAGGAATATCCGCAGTACCCGAACGGCACGTTCGGCGAAGCGGTGCCGCGCGCGGGCAATGCGTCGGGCGGCGGCCAGCCGGGCTGGATCCTGAAGTGCAAGGGCTGGGAGACGGACCCGAACGCGTACATCTACTTCATCACGCAGGCGCCGGTGTGGGGCGAGATCTGCAAGGTGATCGGCCGCGAGGAATGGATCGATCATCCGGACTACAAGACGCCGAACGCGCGCCTGCCGCATCTGAAGGACATTTTTGCGGAGATCGAACGCTGGACGATGTCGAAGACCAAGTTCCAGGCGATGGAAATCCTCAACAAGCACGACATTCCGTGCGGCCCGATCCTGTCGATGAAGGAGATCGCCGAAGAGCCGTCGCTGCGTAAGACCGGCACGGTGGTGGAAGTGGATCATCCGGTGCGCGGCAAGTACCTCACGGTCGGCAATCCGATCAAATTGTCCGACAGTCCGACCGACGTCGTTCGCTCGCCGCTGCTCGGCGAACACACCGATGAAGTCATGGCCGAACTCGGCTACACGCCCGACCAGGTCGCCACGTTGAAGAGCCTCGGCGCGATCTGATTCTTACCTTCTGAACGCTTGTCCGCCGCCGCCTCGAACGAGGCGGCGCGGGCCCCTGCACGCCCAAATATACGGAGACACGTCCAAATGAACAGCACGGTTGTCCAGGAACGCAGCGAAGCAGCCAACTCATCCACGCAGACGGCGCAAGTCGTGCCGCTGCATGCGCCCGACGCGAAACGCCGTGTCGCAGAAATCTTCGATCGCGTGAAGGCAGAAGGCCGCACGTCGCTCACCGCGCCCGAAGGCAAACTCGTCTGCGATGCGTACGGCATCGCGGTGCCGCAGGAAGGCGTGGCGAAATCGGCGGACGATGCCGCGAAGCTTGCATCGTTCATCGGCTATCCGGTCGTGTTGAAGATCGTATCGCCGGAAATCCTGCACAAGACGGAAGCGGGCGGCGTGCTCGTCGGCGTGAAGAATGAAGCCGATGTCCGCGCGGGCTTCGACACGATCATCTCGAACGCGAAGAAGTACGACCCGAACGCGACGCTCGTCGGCGTGCAGGTACAGCAGATGGTCGGCGCGGGTCAGGAAGTGATCATCGGCGCGGTGACGGACCCGTCGTTCGGCAAGCTGATCGCGTTCGGTCTCGGCGGCGTGCTCGTCGAAGTGCTGAAGGACGTGACGTTCCGCCTGGCGCCGGTCACGCGCGACGAAGCCGCATCGATGCTCGACGGCATCCAGGCCGCCGAAGTGCTGCGCGGTGTGCGCGGCGCGGAACCGGTGAATCGCGAGGCGCTCATCACGCTGATCGAGCGCGTGTCGCGTCTCGTCGACGACTTCCCGCACATCTCCGAGATGGACCTGAACCCGGTCTTCGCGAGCCCTGGCGGCGCGGTCGCGGCGGACGTGCGCATCGTGATGGACTTCGCGCCGGCCGAACCGCGCTATCGCCCGACGCAGGAGCAGATCGTCGCGCAGATGAACCGCATCATGAAGCCCGATGCGGTCGCGGTGATCGGCGCGTCGAACGAAGACGGCAAGATCGGCAACTCGGTGATGAAGAACCTCATCAACGGCGGCTATCAGGGCGCGATCTATCCGATCCACCCGAAAGCCGACGAGATCATGGGCCGCAAGGCGTACAAGAGCGTGAAGGACGTGCCCGGCGTCATCGACGTGGCGGTCTTCGCGATTCCGGCGAAGTTCGTCGCGCAGGCTCTGGTGGAAGTGGGCGAAAAGAAGATTCCGGGCGCGGTGCTGATTCCGTCCGGTTTCGCGGAGACGGGCAATCACGAAGGCCAGGACGAGATCGTCAAGATCGCGCGTCAGTACGATATCCGCATGATGGGCCCGAACATCTACGGCTTCTACTACACGCCGAAGAACCTGTGCGCGACGTTCTGCACGCCGTACGACGTGAAGGGCAAGGCGGCGCTGTCGTCGCAATCGGGCGGCATCGGCATGGCGATCATCGGCTTTTCGCGCTCGGCGAAGATGGGCGTTTCCGCGATCGTCGGTCTCGGCAACAAGAGCGATATCGATGAAGACGATCTGCTCACGTTCTTCGAACAGGACGACAACACCGAGATCATCGCGCAGCACTGCGAGGATCTGAAGGATGGCCGCTCGTTCGCCGAAGCCGCAAAGCGCGTGTCGAAGAAGAAGCCGGTCGTCGTGCTGAAGGCAGGTCGCACGAGCCTCGGCGCGCGCGCGGCGAGCTCGCACACTGGCGCGCTCGCGGGCAACGACAAGATCTACGAGGACGTGTTCCAGCAATGCGGCGTGATCCGCGCACGCTCTTTGCGCGATCTGCTCGAATACGCGCGCGGCATTCCGAAGCTGCCGACGCCGAAGGGCGAGAACGTCGTCATCATCACGGGCGCGGGCGGCTCGGGCGTGCTCTTGTCGGATGCGTGCGTGGACAACGGTCTCTCGCTGATGACGATGCCCGACGATCTCGATGCCGCATTCCGCAAGTTCATTCCGCCGTTCGGCGCCGCGGGCAATCCGGTCGACATCACGGGCGGCGAGCCGCCGTCGACGTACAAGAACACGATCCGCTTAGGTCTCGAAGACGATCGCATCCATTCGATCATTCTCGGCTACTGGCACACGATCATCACGCCGCCGATGGTCTTCGCGAAACTCGTGATCGAAGTGAAGGAGGAGATGAAGGCGCTCGGCATCGAGAAGCCGATCGTGGCGTCGCTCGCGGGCGATGTCCAGGTCGAGGAAGCGGCGGAATACCTGTACGAACACGGTGTCCCGGCCTACGCTTATTCGACGGAGCTGCCGGTCGCGGTGCTCGGCGCGAAGTACAAGTGGGCGCGCGGCGCGGGTCAGATCTGATCTGATTCTGGAAGGAGGAGGGGACAGAAAGCGCGGGCCACGCATGCCCGCGCTTCATCCATCACAAGGGAGACACCTGTGACACACTGGATTCGTTTTCGCGACGCCGATGGCAGCATTGGCTTCGGCACGCTCGATCAGCACTCGGGCCGCGTCGTGCAGCACGACGGCGCGATGTTCGACCGCCCGCGCCCGACCGACATCACCTTCGCCGTGGACGACCTGACGCTGCTCGCGCCGTGTCAGCCGAGCAAGGTCATCGCGCTGTGGAACAACTACTACGCGCTGTCGCAGAAGCTGGACAAAGCGCCGCCGCAGCATCCGCTGTTTCTCATCAAGCCGCCGATGTCGGTGATAGGGCCGAACGAGTCGATACGCCGGCCGAAGAGCTATCAAGGCAAGATCGCGTACGAAGGCGAGCTGGGCATCGTGATCGGCAAGACGGTGAGCGGCGCGTCGGTCGAAGAGGCCGAGGCGGCGATCTTCGGCTACACCTGCGTCAACGACGTCACTGCGATCGAACTATTGCAGGAAGATCCCAACTTCGCGCAATGGTGCCGCTCGAAAGGCTTCGACACGTTCACGTGTCTCGGGCCCGCGATCGTCACGCCGGGCAATGGCTTCGACTGGCGCGCGGCGAGTGTCGTCACGACGCTCGAAGGCGTCGAGCGCCAGAACTATCCGCTCGACGACATGATCTTCTCGCCCGCCGAGCAAGTGAGCCTGCTGTCGCAGGACATGACGCTCGTTCCCGGCGATGTCATCGCGTGCGGCACGTCGATCGGCGTCGGCTCGATCAAGGACGGCTCGCGCGTGGATGTGTCGATCGCGGGGATTGGCACGCTGTCGAACGTGCTCGAAGCATGATCGGGGATGCGCTCTCGGGCATGCTCTGCGTGCTCGCGGCGTTGTCGGCGGGGGCGTCGTTGCGCGTCGGCGCGAACCGTTCGCTGTGGGTCGCCGGCGCGATCGCCGTCGTGGTCTGCGCGGTGAGCGGCGGGGCGGGCGCGGTCGCGCTTTCACTCGCCGCTGTCGCGGGATTCGCAGGGTTTCGGCTCAACCGGGGCGCGCCGAGTGCGTCCACGCAGGCATTGCTTGCAACGCTCGCGTTCGTCGTGTGGCTGCTGCCAGAGTCGAATGATGGTGCTTATGCAGTGACGGCGGGCGGCGCGATGGCGGCGCTGGGCTATCTGCTTTGCGCCCGCTTCCTTCGCGAAAGCGCGAATCCGCAAGCACTGCATCTCGCCTGCGCTGGCGCGTGCGCGGCGCTCGCGTATGTAATCGGCGCGCAACCCGGCGCGCTCGCCGTGGTGCCCACGCTCGCGCTTCTGGCGCTCATCGGCGCGCATTTGTCGCTTGCCGTCGGTGGCAATGTCAGCGCGCCGTTCGCGGGCCTCATGGCCGGCGTGGCGTCATGCGGTCTCGCCATCGCGGCCGCGATGGCCGGCGCGCATGGCGCGCTCGCCGTGACGGCGGCCGTGCTCGCCATCGGATGTGCGCAGTCGGCGGCGCTCGTCGGCATCGTGCGCGAAGTGCGGTAAACGACAAAGCCGGCGCGATCGTCACGCCGGCTTTGTCATCGATACATCAGACGTGACGCGCGATCGGCATCAACGATCGCGATTCCACAACGCGCCGAGCACGAAGCCGACTGCCGCCGCGATCAGTACACCCTGAATCGGCTGGCTCGCGACGGCCAGGCGCACGTTATCGACGGTCTGTCCATAGCTTTGCTGCAAGTTTCCATACGCCTGCCGCACCTTGCCTTCGACTTGCGTGCCTTCATCGCCCGTCAGCGCGCCGACCGCGTCCTGCACCTTGCCGACGACGCGCTGCGCCGCGCCTTCCACTTGATCCTGCACCATAGGTGCCTCCCTTTCGGTTGAGCGGTTTCTCGTGAGTCCTTCAGAGTCCGGTTTCGCCGGAACGCACCTGTACAGCACGTCGCGTGCCCAGTGGGTCAGGCCGGGCCGATCAGGCCTTTGACCGCGTCGAGCAGTTCGTCGATGGAAAGCGGCTTGCGCCGGAATTGCGCGTGCGGATGCTCAAGCACCGGCGCGTGGGCCGCCGCGCTCATCAGGATCACCGGCACCGCGCCGAGCCCGTCGCTCGCGGCGAGCTGGCGGATCAGCTGGACACCGTCCATGTGCGGCATCATCCAGTCGGTGATGACGAGCGTGGGCGGATTCGAGCGCGCGGTGTCGAGCGCCGTGCGCCCGTTGGATGCGGTCACGACCTCGTAGCCCTCCATTTCGAGCACGAGCCGCCACGTGGTCAGAATGTCGAATTCATCGTCGACGACGAGGATCTTTTTCATGCGCGCGCGCCGGGATCCGCCACCGAGAGCGCGGGCGTCGTCGACGGTTGCCCGGACAACAGACCTGTCGCGCCGATGAAGCCCTCGCTGATATGCAGGCCGCGCGCATCGATCGTGAGCCGGCGGATCGCGGGATCGTGCGGGCCCTCGCGCTGCTTCACGATCGACATCATGCGATAGAGCGAGGAGTTCGCCTCCACGTAGCGCATGAGCACGATGTTCTCGGTCAGCGCGGACGCGCGCAGCGTCGCGGGCAACGCGGCGTCGCCGTAGAGCGGCAGCTCCTCGGTGAGAAGCGTCGTCACGCCCGCATCGCGCAGGCGGTGCGTGAGCGCGTTCAGGAAGAGCCCGAAGCGCTCCGTGCGATTCGCGGACTGATGAAATCCGTCGATGCCGTCCACCACGAGGCGCGACGCGTTCGTATTCCGGACCGCGTTCATCAGCTCGACGGCGAGTTCGTCGATCGCCAGTTCGACGGCCGGATGCCAGTGAATCGACAGGCGTCCTTCCGTCACGGCCGGGGCGAGATCGATACCGACCGAGCGCGCTTTCGCGAGGAGCCGCTCGGGCGACTCGTAAAGCCCGAAGTACACGCAGCGCTCGCCGCGTTCGACGCCCGCCTGCAGAAACTTGAGCGACAGCAGCGTCTTGCCGATGCCCGACGGCCCGATCAGCGTGGTTGTCGAGCCGCGCACGACGCCGCCGCCGAGCATCTGATCGAAATCGGGAAAGCCGAAGGCGAGCTTGCTGCTGAAGTCGGGCACGCCTCCGGCACTGGCAGGCGTCGCCTCGATGCGCGGGAAGGTCACGAGACCTTCTCCGGTGATCCTGAAAAAATGCTTGCCGAGCAGATGATCGCGGGCGCGCAGCTTGTGGACTTCGATTTCGCGGGCGCGCCGCATGCCCGTGTTGTAGCGGTTCAGCTCGATGAGCCCGTCGACGAGCGTGTGCTCGGGATGCGGCTCGTTGCCGGACAGCGGCGCGAGGATCAGCGTCGTGCAGCGGGCGGCGCTCACGAACGCGGACAGTTCGTGGATGAACTGCGACAGTTCGAGCTCCGTCGAGCTGAATTCGCGCGCGCTGCGAAAACCGTCGATGACCATGAAGCGCGGCCGGCTCGACTTGATGGTCGACGCGATCAGCGCGAGAAAACCGGACAGGCCGTCGCGCATCAGCTCGTGATAGCCGGAGACGAAGAGCATCCGGTCGGAGATCGCGTCGGCGTCGTAGAACGAGAGCGCCTTGAGATGAGACAGCAATTTGGTGTGCGATTCGGCGATCAGCGTGATGTACAGCACCATGTCGCCCTGAGCGACGCGGTGAAAGCCGATCTGCGAGGAAAGGATCGTCTTGCCTGCGCCCGCCATCCCTTCGATCAGATACAGGCCGCCTTCGACGAGGCCGCCGCCCAGAATGTCATCCAGACCTGTGACGCCGGTCGTGACGTTGCCGTCCATGGCGGCGGGCTGCCTGGGTTGATCGGTCGGAAGATTGTCGTCTTGAGTCATGGCATTTTCGTTTTTACTTGGGCGTTGCTGCATTTTTGCGAAGGCGCATTATGGCTGACTCCCGGCAAGCTGTGGCTGCATGTCATCCCTTTCCGCGTGTGCCTTATCGCGCGTGGCGCCTTCGCGCACCGTCGCTGCGAGATTCGCGGGCATGCCGGAACTGTCACGCTGCAGAGTGAATGTTTCTGGTTCGCATTTTTCACGCCTGATCTTGCGCAATGCTTAGGCGGGTTGCGTGGAAACAGGGAATCTTTGAGAACCTTCTCATGGGCAAGTGACGCGAAGGCTGTTGGAATAGCGAGCTATGTCGTAGCCGCGTGTTGCTTTCGGCGGCTCCTTTCCGGCGCTCGAGCGCCCTTCTGATCGTTCCCTAGCCATGTTTCGTTCACACCCGATTTCGGGCGCTTTCGCGCTCGTCGCCTGCCTTTTTTCTTTTTTTGCCGTCAGCGCCGGTACGGTACACGCCGTCGAGCCGCCGCCCGACGCGCGCATTCTGTCGGCCGCGCCGTTCGTCTATCAGGGCGACCGCGAGATTTTCTCGCGCATGAGCGTCGAGCCGTCTGACGCGCGTATCTTCAGGCCGCAGCAACCGTTGCGCAGCGCCGGCGAGCCGCACCTGAACGAGCGTCTGAAGCGCCAGTCAATGATTTGATTCCACGCAATTCCGAATTTCGAATAGCGCTTTGAATCGCCTAGCATTAACGGCTTGGTAACACCATAATCCTTTCCGGGCGATGTGGTTTATCGTGACGGAAAATCGCAATGAAACGCCTGGTAATTGCGAATATCGCGCTGATCTTGTCCGGTCTTGCTGGCCCGCTCGTGCAGGCGCTGGCGGCCGGCGATATGCGCGCGGACGCATCGTCGAATATGCCGGAGGGCGCGGCGGCGAGGAATAGTGATGTCGCGGAACTCGAGCATCTGATTGCCGCCGGGAAAATTACCGAATTGCGCAAGAGTTTCAATGGCAGCTACGGCGCGAGTCTTTCGTATTTTCCCGAGCAGATGACTTATTACGCCGCACTGTTTCAGCAAAGCACGATCTGGCGCGTCTTCAAAACGCAAAATGACGGGCGTGCCGAAGCGGTGTATTTCGATTTCGCCAAGACCTCCATGACGCTCGCCGATGCGGAAATCAAGCGCATCAAGCTCGAAGCCGAAAAAGCCTATGCCGACAGGCAGATTGCGGTTCAGCAGGAGCGCGCCGGCCGGCTGCAAGCGGATCTCGATATAGCGCGCGCGCAGCAGGGCCAGGTGACGAGCTATCAGCAGGAACAGCAGAATGCGGTCCGCGAACTGCGAACCGAGCAGGCGGCCGCGCAGGCGCAGCTTCGCGCGCTGCAACTACGCGTGCAGGAACTTCAGAAACAGGCCGATGGCGATCTTCCCGCTCCTGCCAAATAGAGGCTTTGCGATGCATTCGGCGGACGCTTAAATTTGGGAGTTGTCCGCTTAAGACGCGACGACCCGCGCGCTACAATCGCGCAACTTTTTGGATGGCTTGACGAGCAATGAACACATCCGAAACCGATCCACGAATCTGCCTGCCTCTTTCAGGAATGAATCCGAGCCTGAAAATGAGGCGCGCGCTCGGCGCGCACCGCGCTTTGGAATTGACCTGCATGAACATCAAGATGATCACGAAAACCCTCGCCGTTGGTCTTACCGCTGTTGCAGTGCTTGCGGGCTGTTCCACGACGACCGGGCCGGCTTTCAATATCCGCGAAATTCAAATGTCGAACGGGCAAAAGGCATTTCGCGCTGAATGCTTTGGGATTTTCGAAAGTGGCAGCGCATGTATGACCGCCGCTCAGAAAATGTGCGGCAGCAAGAACGTCGCTTTGCTTCAGACCTCAGCGGGGACGATGGCACCGAGCGACCCGCGCGACGTGATTTTCACGTGTGATACGCCGGCGCAACCTGCACCGGTGACGCCGCCGCCCGCGCCGCAGCCGGCGCCGGCGGCGCCCGCACCACGCAAGGTCGTGCTGGATGAGAAGACGAACTTCGCGTTCGACAGCGCCGCACTGACGCCCACAGCGAAGGACGTTCTGGACAAGCTCGTCGGAGAATCGCAGGGCACGAAGTTCGCGTCGGTCACCGTCGAGGGATACACGGATTCGACCGGTCCGGATGCGTATAACGTCAATCTGTCCCAGCGTCGTGCGCAAGCCGTTCTCGACTATCTGAAGGGTCATGGCCTTGACGCCGCCAACTTCTCGGCGAAGGGTTTTGGCAAGTCGAACCCGATCGCATCGAACGCGACAAGCGAAGGCCGCGCTGAAAACCGTCGCGTGGAAGTGACGCTCACGCCGTAATAGCCGCCGCACCGCATCAACGAAAAAAGCCCGCGAACCGGAAGGTTCGCGGGCTTTTTGTTTTTGCACTGAATGTGCGTACCTCAGAAGAGCGCGAGTTGTTCACGCCCCGGCCCGCCTTCCAGCGTGAGCAAGTGCCGCTTGCGCTCCACGCCGCCCGCATAGCCGGTGAGTTCTCCATCGACGCCGATCACGCGATGACACGGCACGATGATCGCGACAGGATTGCGCCCGTTCGCGCCGCCGACGGCTCGGGATGCGCCCGCGGGCAAACCGAGCCGGCGCGCGAGATCGCCGTAGGTCCAGGCATCGCCGAAAGGAATCTGCCGGAGCGCGTTCCACACCTGCTGCTGAAAAGTCGTGCCGCCGAGCCGCAGCGCGATCGAAAATTCCGTGCGCGCGCCTGCGAAGTATTCGTCGATCTGCTCACGCGCTTCGACGATCACGCGCGAGCGGGGCGCCGTGTCGGACAGCGTCGGCTCGGACAGGCCGTCAGGAAAGTGTTTCTGGCCGACAAAGAAGAGCCCCGTCAGACAGTCGTTCTCGGCGCGATACAGAATGTGCCCGAGCGGGCTCGGGCCGACATGGCATTCGATCACTTCGCTTCTCCGCACGGCCTACACAACGGAACCATTGTAGGGCGCGTCAGATGAACGGGTTGTCGGCTGTACCGGACGGCGCGCTCGGCTCGTCGGGCAGCTTCGCGGGCAGCGACGCGTCGTTTTGCAACGCGTCGACGATCGCGCCGAGCGCCTTGTGCAGTGCGAGCGCGTTCGCGAGACCGGCCTTGTCGCGCGTGATCGTCAGATCGCCGCTAACCGACAGGCGCTTCACGCCGTTCTCGATGTTGATCGCGTCACCCGCGATGTTCATCACATCCGTATCGTTGGCAAAGGGTTTAAACACCGCGCAATCCTCCAATTCGTTTGTCTTTCAGTCCGTCCGGAATGCCGGGAAACGTGAGGCCGCTCATCGTTTCGAGCTCGCGCACGGTTTTCATCGTGTACGTGTTCGTCGGTGTATTTTCGACGATCACCGCGAACGCGACCTGACGCTGCGGCAAATAGACGACCTTGTACAACTGCGTCGGCACGAACACGCGCGATTCGCCGATCGTCTGCAACTGACGCCCCGAAAAAAGCGGTCCGGTGACGACATAGGCTTCGCCCGATTCTTCCGTGAGCCTGCGCACCGCTTCTTCGATGCGCGACCAGATGCGCCGGTTGTTCGACGGGTCCTGCGGTACGATATTCGCGAGCGAGAATGATTCGGCCATGCCTTTCTTGCTTGCGCGATCGCCCGCGGGGCTCATATGGCCGCGGTCGTAGCCGCTCTTCTTGTAGTCGGCGAGCTGTGCGCTATCACCGGACGGCAGACGCTTGTCGACGAAAAAGCGATTGGTGCGCGTGTTGCTCTTCGCTTCATCGACACTCTGTGAGGTCAGATGTTCCGCCGACCAGAGCGGTCCTTTCGTGATGCCGGAGTGAAGCAGCGCGAAGTCGGAATAGCAGATTTCCTGCGTCGCCGCGCGCATCTTCGAATTGGCGACGACCGGCGCGCGGCCGTTCGGGCTGAACTGCGGGCAGTCGCTCGCGAATGCGCCGGCACTCACGAAGCCGATGAGCGCGGCGGCGAATGCCTTGATACGGAATTGCATGCGTTGGAATCCGGGCTGAATGCGATGCATGAAAGTGCGCGCCGCGTTGCATCCTTGCGCGGCGCGCGGGGCCGTGAAGTATAAGCGCTGAAAACCACGCGCGGCACGCAAACGCGCATGAAATACAGGCGCGCTAGAATGCCTCGGCCCGTCGTCATTTCAAAATCAAAATGAATCCAGCGCGCAGCAAGTCCGTCGTTCGATCCCTGATGTCGTGTCTCGCGATGCTCTTCGCCTTGCACGCGCATGCCGATGAACCCGCGCCGTTGCCGGGCAACGACGGCCCCGCGTACGGCCCCGAACTGCAGGGCTTCGACTATCCGTATCCGGTCGCGCGCTTCTCGCTCACATCGCAACGTCAGGTCGTGCGCATGGCGTATATGGATGTGCATCCGCTGCATCCGAACGGCCGCACCGCCGTGCTTCTGCACGGCAAGAACTTCTGCTCGGCGACATGGAAGCAGACCATCGGAACCTTGAGCGATGCGGGCTATCGCGTGATCGCGCCGGATCAAATCGGCTTTTGCAAGTCGACGAAACCCGAGCGCTATCAGTACAGCTTCCAGCAGCTCGCGCGCAACACGCATGCGTTGCTCGCGGCGCTCGGCGTGTCGAAGGCGACGCTCATCGCGCATTCGACGGGCGGCATGCTCGCCGTGCGCTACGCGCTCATGTACCCGCGCGAGACCGAGCAGCTCGTGCTCGTCAATCCGATCGGACTCGAAGACTGGAAGGCGAAGGGCGTGCCGTCGATTTCGATCGACGACTGGTATGCGCGCGAGCTGAAAACCAGCGCCGACGGCATTCGCCGCTACGAGACGAACACGTATTACTCGGGCCAGTGGCGCGCCGATTACGAGCCGTGGGTGCAGATGCTCGCGGGCATGTATCGCGGGCCGGGCAAAGACATCGTCGCGTGGAATTCGGCGCTGCTGTACGACATGATTTACACGCAGCCCGTCGTCTACGAATTCGATCAGCTGAAAACGCCGACGCTGCTGCTCATCGGCGGCAAGGACAACACGGCGATCGGCAAGGACTTCGCACCGCCGGAAATCCGCCCGACGCTCGGCCGCTATCCCGATCTCGCGAAGCTGGCGAAGGAGCGCATCGAGGGCGCGAAGCTCGTCGAGTTTCCGGAACTCGGGCACGCGCCGCAGATGCAGGATCCGGCGGCATTTCATAAGGCGTTGTTGGATGGCCTCGCCGCGTTGAAGCCGCTATCGAACTGACCCGGCGCACGCCGCGCGCTCGATCGCGGGCACCTGAACCGCCAGCGTGATGCCGCGCGCCACCATGAAAATGGTGAGCGCGAGCCACAGTCCGTGATTGCCGAGCGATCCGGCGAGCGCCCACGCCGCGAAGAGAAAGACCGCGAGCGAAACGGCCATCGCTTTCATCAGTTCGTGCGTGCGTGTCGCGCCGATGAACACGCCGTCGAGCTGAAAGCCCGCGACGGACGCGAGCGGCAATATCGCGGCCCACGGCAAAAAGCGCAGCGCTTCATGCCGCACGACGGCCTGATCCGTCAGCGCGCCGATGATCCATCCGCCGCTCACCCAATAGACGATCGAAAAGCCTGCCGCGCCGATCGCCGACCAGAGCATTGTCACTTTCACGGCCTGACGGAACGCATGGCGGTCGCGCGCGCCGGCCGCCGCGCCGACGAGCGCTTCCGCTGCGTGCGCGAAGCCGTCGAGCCCGTAGGACATGAACGTCTGGAAGTTCAGCAGGACGGCGTTCGCAGCGAGAACGGCATCGCCCTGACGCGCGCCGAGATGCGCGAACCAGCCGTACGACCCGAGCAGACAGATCGTGCGGATGAAAATGTCGCGATTGATCGCGACGAGCCGGCGCATCGCGTGGGCATCGAACAGTGCGCGCGGCGCGAGCGGTGGCAGGCCGCGCGGACGGCCGTGCCACAGTATCGCGAGGCCGAGCGCGAAGCCGCAGAAATCCGCGAACGCAGTCGCCGCGCCAATACCTGCAATGCCCCAGCCGATCCGATACACGAACAACAGCACCGCGACGATGTTCACCAGATTGATGAAAATCTGCGTGACGAGCGCGAGCCGCACGCGCTGGCAGCCGAGCAGATACCCCAGCACGACATAGTTGCCGAGCGCGAATGGCGCGGCCCAGATGCGCGCGTGGCAGTATGCGCTCGCGGTGTCCTGCACGGCCGCGCTGCCGCCCAGCGCAACGAGCGCATAACGAATCACCGGCACCTGCAGTGCGAGTACGGCTGTGCCGATCGCGAGCGCGAGCAGCATCGCGCGCAGCACGCTCGCGCGCAACGCGTCGTCATCGCGCGCGCCGAACGCCTGCGCGACGAGCCCCGTCGTGCCCATGCGCAGGAAGCCGAAGCCCCAGAACACGAAGCTGAACACGAGCCCGCCGAGCGCGACGCCGCCCAGATACTGCGGCCCGTCGAGATGACCGGCGACGGCCGTATCGACGGCGCCGAGAATCGGCTGCGTGAGATTGGCGAGCACGATCGGAAACGCGAGCGTCAGCACGCGCTTGTGCCAGTGCATGGGGACTGCATTCATTTGATCTTGTGAGGTGGTCTGCAAAAGCAAGCGCGTCATTGTCCCAGACCACGCGCGCCGCGCCATGCCGCACGAACGCCGATAATGCGCGTCATGAAAACATTTGCGCTCTATGTCGTCACGGCCATCGCCGAGATCGCCGGCTGCTATTTCCCTTATCGATGGCTCAAGGCGGGCGGCTCGCCGTGGCTCATCGTGCCGGGCGCGCTGTCGCTCGCGCTGTTCGCGTGGCTGCTGACGCTGCACGATACCGCCGCGGGGCGCATCTATGCGGCGTACGGCGGCGTGTATATCGGAGTGGCGATCGCGTGGCTGTGGGCCGTCGACCGCATCAGGCCGACGGCGTGGGATCTCACGGGCGCGGCGATCGCGCTCATCGGCATGGGCGTGATCGCGTTTCAGCCGCGCGTCTGACGCGATTCCGGCTTCATGCTTCGAGCGCGAGCAGCGCGAACGTCGCGAGCCAGTGCTCGCCCATGTAATCGCCCGCGACATGCGCGATTCCCGAAGCCAGATGTTCGCCGGCGCTGGTTTCGAGCACCGCGATGCGCGCATCGCCGGCCGGCAGCGCCCGCGCGATCGTGCGCTGGCACCACGCGCGGCTGAGGTTCAGTCCGTCGAGATGCGCGAGCTTGCCGTCGCTGCGGTCGGTGACGGTCGCGGGCGTGAAGAGCGTCGCGGGCTCGCGCGCCGCGATACGCGGCAGGAACCGGTCGAACCAGCCGACGAAACCGTCGCCCGGCAGCACGTGGCGCATCAGCACCGCTTCCATCAGCGACGGCGACAGGAATTCGTCGCCCGCCGGCTCCCACGCCTGGCAGCCTTCGTCCTTCCCGAACCAGCGCAGCGCCGTCTCGCTCAGCAGGCGCTCGAAGTCCGCGTTCCGCGCGACGCGCGCATAGCCGATCGCCAGCGTCAGCGCGAACGCCATGTTGAAGTGCGTGCCGACGCGCAGCGGATACGTCGATTTCGGCAGGAATTCCTCGAAGCGCGCGACGAAGGCATCGGCGAGCGGCTGGAGCGTGCGGGCCCAGCGCGCGCCTGCGTCGGACTGCATCGAGCGAAGCTGACCCGCGAGCGCGAGCAGCCACGCCCAGCCGTAGGGCCGCTCGAAACCGCGCGCGGCGGGGCGCTGCAGATAGGCGACTTCGGCCGCGACGTTCGCATCGGTGAAATGCGCGTCGATCACCGCGCGGCTACGCTCTGCCTCGGGCAAGCCGGGAAAGCGGTCGTAAAGGCGCGCGATCAGCCAGTAGCCGTGCACGCAGGAATGCCAGTCGAAGCTGCCATAGAAGATCGGATGCAGCGCGCGCGGGCTTTGCACGTCGGCTTCGCCCGCCATTACGTGATCGAGCTTGTTCGGATATTCGCGCGTCAGGTGGCCGAGCGCGACCTGCGCGAACTTCGACGCGAGCGCGGCGTCTAGCGTGATCGGTTGATGCGGATTCATACGGTCCTCGTCGATGCGAATCGTGATCCCGAGACTTTATCGATAAATAGTCGGCGAAATCTCGACTAAGGGTAATTACTTAGCACGACTGCGACCGGGGCGCACCACAAGCCTGCAAACCGCAGTGGAATGCTGTAACGACAGGCCTGAGCGAGCGCCGGACGCCATCGCCGCAAAACGGCCGGCACGAAATTTCGCATGCCACGAGCGCGCGCTCTCTGCCGAACCGTCGTATAAACTTGCGCCCGAACGCCGCCAAGAGCGCTCGCACCGGGGTCACGAGCCCCGGCAAACGCCATCCAGACAGTGACCAAGAGCCCAGAAACAACATGACCGACATTCACGCTTATTCCCCCGAGGACACCCGGCGCCGCGTTTTCGCTATCGTCGGCGCCTCGTCGGGCAACCTCGTCGAGTGGTTCGATTTCTATATCTACTCGTTCCTCGCGCTGTATTTTTCGGCGGCGTTTTTTCCGGGCGGCAATCCGACCGTGCAACTCCTGAACACAGCGGGGGTGTTCGCGGCAGGCTTCCTGATGCGCCCGATCGGCGGCTGGCTGTTCGGCCGCATCGCCGACAAGCACGGCCGCCGCAACGCGATGATGATCTCCGTCCTGATGATGTGCGGCGGCTCGCTCGTCATCACCTTCCTGCCGACCTACGCGTCGATCGGCGCGTGGGCGCCGTTCCTGCTGCTGATCGCGCGCCTGTTCCAGGGTTTGTCGGTGGGCGGCGAATACGGCACGAGCGCGACCTACATGAGTGAAGTCGCGCTGCGCGGACGTCGCGGCTTCTTCGCGTCCTTCCAGTACGTGACGCTGATCGGCGGGCAGCTCGCCGCGCTTCTCGTGCTCGTGGTCCTGCAACTGTTCCTGTCGACGGAAGAGCTGAAGGCGTGGGGCTGGCGCGTTCCGTTCTTCATCGGCGCGTGCGCGGCGCTGGTTTCCCTGTATCTGCGTCGTTCGCTCGACGAAACCTCGACCGCCGAAACGCGCGATCGCAAGGAAGCGGGCACGCTCAAGGGCCTGCTGCAGCACAAGGGCGCGTTCATGACCGTGGTCGGTTTCACGGCGGGCGGCTCGCTGATTTTCTACACCTTCACGACCTACATGCAGAAGTACCTGGTCAACACGGCCGGCATGCACGCAAAGACCGCCAGCAACGTGATGACCGCCGCGCTCTTCGTCTATATGCTGTTGCAGCCGTTGTTCGGAGCGTTGTCGGACCGCATCGGGCGCCGTGCGTCGATGCTCTGGTTCGGCGGCCTCGCGACGATCTGCACGGTGCCGCTGCTGCACGCGCTCTCCACCGTGACGAGCCCGGTCATGGCCTTCGTGCTGGTGGTCGCGGCGCTCGCGATCGTGAGCTTCTACACGTCGATCAGCGGTCTCATCAAGGCGGAAATGTTCCCGCCGGAAGTGCGCGCGCTGGGCGTCGGCCTCTCGTATGCGGTCGCCAATGCGGTGTTCGGCGGCTCGGCGGAATTCGTCGCCCTGAAGCTGAAGTCGATCGGCAGCGAATCCACGTTCTTCTGGTACGTGACGCTGATGTGCGCGATCTCGCTGATCGTCTCCTGGCGCATGCTCGATCCGAGCAAGGAAGGCTATCTGCGCAACGAGCCCTGAATTGGCTGGCGGCGTGCGGATGACGGCGACACGGCCGCCGTCCGCATCCCTTGCCGATGAAGGTAGTATGGTGTTTTATGCGGTATGTAGGCGACGCACCGGCCACGGTGCACGATCACACGAGAGAAGCGCGGGAACCGGATATGCATGCGCGCGCAGCCGCCGCGCGCAACGCCGGTGCGCACATTCGGGCGCGTCGGTCTGCGTGGAGCCAGTTCATGGAAGATTTCGACGAAACGCTGTTTCTTGTCTGGCGAGCCAACCTGAACGTTCTGGTCGGCTCGCCGGGAGGCGCTGGACGCCTCGCGCGCATGATGAACTTCTCGCCGACGTTCATGAAGCTCATCGTCGCCGGTCAGCGCGACTTCAATGAGGAGTTCGTGCGCGGCATCGAGCTCGTCACGGGCCTGCCGCCGCACTGGATGGACGAACGCCGCGACAGCGACGAAGTCCCGCCCGACGTGCAGCGCGCGATGGACGAAGAAACGCCGATGGCCGTGTTTCGCGGCACGGCCCATCCTGCGCCGAAGCGCTCGGTGCTGCGCGGCCCGGAGCCGCTGCTTTCGCAAACCGAGGCGACGCGCCGCGTCGCCGATCTCGCCCAGCAACAGGCCGAACTGAACCGCCGCGAGTTGCTCTTCCGTAAGAATCGCGAATTGCTGTCGCAGGATTTGCGCCGCATGGAGCGTCAGCTCGGGCTGCTGCAGGTCGAAGGCATGCAGCCGAAAGTCGATGACCTGCTCGCCTCGGATCGCATGAGCGAAGCGGCGAAGGCCGATCTGACCGGTCGTCTCGAACAGATCGACAAGCACGTGAAGCTGTTACATCAGCATGTCGAGAAACTGGTGGCGCTGCTGTCGAGCCCGGACGAGCCCGAACTAGGCGAATGATTACTTCTTCTTGACGTCCTTCAAGGGTTCGCGCTCGGGATGCACTGCAATCGGATCGCTCGCGGGGAAGGTCTCTTCCAGCGCTTCATCGAGCAAATCCTCTTCGTTCTGCGCATGCGGCTCAGCCTGCTTCGAACGTTCCTCTCGGTTGGCTTTCTTCATGGTGCGCTCCGTGATGCGAAGTCAACGAATCATCATCGTCGATTCAATATAGCAGTCCCGGGAAACGCGCGCAGTCAGCCCTCGCGACGGTAATCGGCGGGGCGCACGCCCGTCCACTTTCGAAAAGCCCGCCGGAATGCGCTCGGTTCCGCGAAGCCGAGCGCATCGGCGATCTGCGGAATCGTTTCCTGCGTGTGCGCGAGGCGCGCGATCGCGAGATCGCGTCTCAGCGCGTCCTTGATCGTCTGATACGTCAGCCCTTCCTGCTTGAGGCGCCGCCGCAGCGTCGCCTCCGCCATGTTCAGCGCCGCCGCGATGTTCTCGGCTTCGGGCCAGTCCGTCGGCGCGGTCTGCTTCAGGCGCGCCTTGATGCGCGCCGCGAGCGAATCCGGATTGCGATATTTCACGATGAAGTTCGCCGGCGCGTCGCGCAGGAAGCGCCTGAGCGTCGTGCCCGTCTGCACGACCGGCAGCGCCGCGCAGTCGGCCGATAAATCGACGAACGAGCGCGGCGCGTGAAAGCGCAGGTCGTCGCAGAACATGAGCCGGTATTCGTCGCTCGCCTGCGGTTCCGGACAGCGCAGATGCGCCGCGAGCACCGGAATGCGCCGCCCGACCAGCCAGCACAACAACCCATACACGAGGATGAAGCCGGTCGCGTAGGCGAACATCGTTTTGGGCGTGGCTTTGTCGTCGAGCCAGATGCGCACGCGCTTGTCGTCGATGTCGGGCGTGAAGGTCAGATCGTCGAGCACGAGGCGCAGGAAGTTCGCGATGCGCGCGAGCGCCTGCGCGCCGTCGCGTGCGGAGAGCGCCGCATGACACAGGAGCACGAAGCTGCCGCGGCGCATCGGGTGCGCGTCCTGGCCGAAGAACTCGTCGTCGAGCGCATCGGCGGTGGCGTTCCACAGCTTGCCGTATTGCACCGGCGACACGCGTGCGCGCGGCGAATCGAGTGTCGCCGGCGCGATGCCCGCGGCGGCCAGCAAGCCCTCGCGCGCGACGCCGCGGGCCTCGGCGCAGTGCAGCGCGGCTTCGACGAGACTGACCGAAATCGAGTCGCGCTCGATGTTGCGTCCGTGAGTTGGGGTTGTCACTAGGTGGCCAAAGCGCTCAGTTAGCGTGATCGTTTTGGGCATCGGCTAATGTCCGGCGATTGCCTAGACTCGTGCCCAGACGGCCCATCCGCCCGTCCGATGGCGGCGAGAAAGTGTATCCGATCGATGCCCGGAAGCCGCCACAACTCAATCACCTGAAATCGAAACATGATCGACGCTTTCCTCACCGAAGAGCAGCGCATGATCCGCGACGCGGCTCGCCAGTTCGCCACCGAAGTGCTCGCGCCGAACGCGGGCCAGTGGGACAAGGACTGCGCCATACCCGACGCCGTCGTGAAGCAGCTCGGCGAGCTCGGCCTGCTCGGCATGATCGTGCCCGCCGAACTCGGCGGCACGTTCAGCGACTACACCGCCTACGCGCTCGCGATGGAAGAAATCGCTGCCGGCTGCGCGTCCTGCGCGACGCTGATGAGCGTGCACAACTCCGTCGGCTGCGGGCCGATCCTCGCGTACGGCAGCGACGCGCAAAAGGCCGAATGGCTGCCGAAGCTCGCGAGCGGCGAGATCATCGGCGCGTTCTGTCTGACCGAGCCGCAGGCAGGCTCCGAGGCGAACAACCTGCGCGTGCGCGCCGTCGAAAAAGACGGCACGTGGGTGCTTTCGGGCAGCAAGCAGTTCGTGACCAACGGCAAGCGCGCGGGCGTGGCGATCGTTTTCGCGGTCACCGATCCGGAGCAGGGCAAGCGCGGCATCTCGGCGTTCATCGTGCCGACGAATACGCCCGGCTTCAACGTCGGCGCGCCGGAGCACAAGCTCGGCATCCGCGCCTCCGACACCTGTCCGATCACCTTCGACGATTGTGCGATTCCCGCCGCGAACCTGCTCGGCAAGCGCGGCGAGGGCCTGAAGATCGCGTTGTCGAATCTGGAAGGCGGGCGCATCGGCATTGCGGCGCAGGCGCTCGGCATCGCGCGCGCGGCTTTCGATGCATCGCGCGCGTATGCGAAGGAGCGCGTGCAGTTCGGCAAGCCGATCCAGGAGCATCAGTCGGTCGCGAACATGCTCGCCGACATGCAGACGCAAATCAACGCCGCGCGCCTTTTGATCCATCACGCGGCACGTATGCGCACGGAAGGCGTGCCGTGTTTGTCGGAGGCGTCGCAGGCGAAGCTGTATGCATCGGAAATGGCAGAGCGCGTATGTTCCGATGCGATCCAGATTCACGGCGGCTACGGCTACTTGCAGGACTATCCGGTGGAGCGTCACTATCGCGATGCGCGCATCACGCAGATTTATGAAGGCACGAGCGAAGTGCAACGGATGGTGATCGCGCGCAACGTTTGACCGGTACACAAAAACGATACGGAGACGCAATGAATCGAGCCCAGGCATTCATCGAAGCACGAGATTTTCTGTTTGCGCATCGCACGGATTACGACACCGCGTATCGCGAGTTCGAGTGGCCAGTGCTCGATCGCTTCAACTGGGCGCTCGATTATTTCGATCCGATGGCGCGCGGCAACGATGCGCCCGCGCTGCATATCGTGAACGAAAGCGGCGACGAGACGCGTCTCTCGTTCGCGCAGATGAGCGAGCGTTCCGCGCGCGTCGCGAATCATTTGCGCGCGCTGAACGTGCGGCGCGGCGAGCGCATTCTGCTGATGCTGCCGAATCGCGTCGAGCTATGGGAAACGATGCTCGCCGCGATGAAGCTCGGCGCCATCGTCCTGCCCGCGACGACGCAGCTCGCGAACGCGGACTTGCGCGACCGCATCGCGCTCGGCGGCGTGCAACATGTGATCGTCGATGCAGCGGAGACGCAGAAGTTCGATGGTATCGACGTGCCCGGCCTGCGCATCGCGGTGGGCGACGAGAAAGAAGGCTGGCTTGCCTACGAAGCCGCTTATGAGGCATCGTCGGAATTTAATTCGGATGCCGAAACGAACGCGAACGATCCGTATCTGCTGTACTTCACATCGGGCACGACGTCGAAGCCGAAGCTGGTCGCGCATACGCATCAGAGCTATCCGGTCGGCCATTTGTCGACGATGTACTGGATCGGCCTGCAACCCGGCGACGTGCACTGGAACATCAGCTCGCCCGGCTGGGCGAAGCACGCGTGGAGCTGCTTCTTCGCGCCGTGGAATGCGCAGGCGTGCGTGTTCATCTACAACTTCAGCCGCTTCGACGCGGCGCGCACGCTCGATGCGCTCGTGAAGCACGAAGTCACCACGCTGTGCGCGCCGCCGACCGTGTGGCGCATGCTCGTGCAGGAGCCGCTCGCGTCGTATGACGTGAAGCTGCGCGAGATCGTCGGCGCGGGCGAGCCGCTGAATCCCGAGATCATCGAGCGCGTGCAGGCCGCGTGGGGCTTGTCGATCCGCGACGGCTACGGGCAGACCGAAACCACCGCGCAGATCGCCAACACGCCGGGCCAGCGGCTCGTGCCGGGTTCGATGGGCCGTCCGTTGCCGGGTTACCGAGTGGCGTTGCTCGACCCGGACGGAAACGCTGCGGAGGAGGGCGAGATCGCGCTCGTGCTCGATCCGCCGCCGCTCGGCCTGATGACCGGATACGCCGGCAATCCGAAGGCCACCGAAAACGCGATGCGCGGCGGTTTCTATCGCACCTCCGACGTGGCGGCGCGCGGCGCGGACGGTTACTTCGTCTATGTCGGCCGCGCAGACGACGTGTTCAAGTCGTCGGATTACCGGTTGAGCCCGTTCGAGCTGGAGAGCGTGCTGATCGAACACGATGCGATCGCGGAAGCGGCTGTCGTGCCGAGCCCCGATCCGCTGCGTCTTTCGGTGCCGAAGGCGTTCGTCACGCTGCGTCACGGCTACACCATCGGACCGGAGCTCGCGAAGAGCGTGTTCGCGTTCTCGCGCGAGCGGCTCGCGCCGTACAAGCGCATCCGCCGGCTGGAATTCGCGGAATTGCCGAAGACGATTTCCGGCAAGATCCGCCGCGTCGATCTGCGCAGGCAGGAAGCGGCGCGCACGGAAGCCGGCGCGCGCGGCGAGTTCGAGTTCTGGGAAGAGGATTTTCCGGAGCTGCGTCAAACGAGCAAGGCGGACTGACGCATGAGCACGCAAGGACTGTTGCGCGCCGCGCCGGAAGTCGGCTTCGAAATCGTCAATCGCGTGGCGATCGTCACGCTCGACCGGCCGCATGCGATGAATGCGCTGTCGCACGACATGATCGCGCTGCTCGCCGATTGTTTCGCCACCTGCGCCGAGGACGATGCCATCCTCGCGGTCGTTTTACGCGGCGCCGGGGACAAAGCATTTTGTGCAGGCGGCGACGTGCGCAAGCTGTATCACACCGCGCGCAACGATCCGCATCACGCGACGCCGTGGCTGAAATTTTTCATCGACGAATATAGGCTCGATTACACGATTCATCGTTTCGCGAAGCCGGTCATCGCGCTGATGGACGGCATCGTAATGGGCGGCGGCATGGGGCTCGCGCAAGGCGCGGCGCTGCGCATCGCGACGGAGCGCACGCGCATGGCGATGCCCGAAACGCGCATCGGACTCCTGCCGGATGTCGGCGCGACGCACTTCCTGCGCGCGCTGCCGCGCGATCTCGCGCTGTACGTCGGCCTGACCGGGGCGAGTCTGTCGGGCGCGGATGCGAAGCGCATCGGGCTCGCCGATGAATGCGTACCGTCGACATGGCTGCGCGGCTTCATCGAGCGTCTCGAAACGGTGCGCTGGAACGACGCGCAAGATGCAATGACGCAGTTGAAGCGCGTGTTCGTGCCGAGCGCGAATATCGAGCGCCACGCGCCGCTCGACGAACTCCGCGCGCAGATCAGGCGTCATTTCACCGCGTGCGCGACGGGCGGCGCGGAACGCATCGCGGCGTCGCTCGCCGCCGATGCGGACAACGAATGGTCGCACGCGACGCTCGCCACGCTCCAAAGCCATTCGCCGACGATGCTCGAGGTGACGTATCACGCGCTCCTGCGCGGCCGTCAGATGTCCCTTGCGGATTGCTTTCGCACGGAGCTGGGCGTCGTGTATCGCGCGATCGACGACGGCGATTTCGTCGAAGGCGTGCGTGCGCTCATTATCGACAAAGATCAGCGGCCTCGTTTCGCGCCGACGACGCTCGCCGAAGTGCGCGCCGAGCGCGTGCAGCACTTTCTCTCATCTCCGTGGCGTAAAGAGATGCATCCGCTCGCGGACCTGTGCGCATAATCTCCAGACGCAATTCGCAAGCAAATGTTTCCGCGGCGAACTGCATGAATGTCCGGCGGGTCGAAGCTGGCTCACCGATCATCGGACAATTCAAGAGGAGGAACCGACCATGCCGAACCGTACAACACCGGGTCGTACGTCACATCGGGCGCTTCTGTCGGCCGGCATCGCATTCGCGCTGATCGCACCGGCCGCGTCTTACGCGCAGATCAATCTTCAGCAATTCGGTTTCGGCAGCGGCAAGTCCGAAGCCGCCGCCGGTGCGAACGGCGCAGCGCAGCCTTCGGCGCTGTCGTCGCTCGTGCAGAACTATCTCGGCGCGAACCAGCAAGTGCTGTCGGGGCAATCGAGCCTCGCATCGGCGATGGGCATGTCGAGTGTCGCGAGCCAGGCGCAATCGGCGGCGGGCCTGTTGTCGGGCGCATCGGGCGGAAGCGGCGTGCCGAGCACGAGCGTGTTGTCGCAACTCGGCGGCACGCAGCAGAGCGTATCGCAATCGTTGATGCAGGCAATGACCAGCGGATCGGCCACGCCGCCGACTGCCGCGAGCAAGAAGACCTTCACCGAAGGCCTCGCGTCGCTCGGGCAAGGCGTGAAGCAGTACGCCGGCCTGCAATCGGATCTCGGCTCGGTGTCGAATTCGATGAACATGTCGTCGCTGCTGCAAGCCGGCTCGAACCCGGCGACCGCGCAGGCTGCGACCTATATCGCGCAATCCGCGCCGGGTCAGTTGCAGTCGCTCGTGCAGACGCTCACGCAAGCGGTGCAATACGCAAAGACCAACGGCATTTCCGTGCCGTCCATCGCGACTTCGGCGTTGACCGGCGCGAAGTGATGTGACGCGCAAAACAAAAGCGGCGTGGCTCACATTCGAGCCACACCGCTTTTTTTTGTTTGCTGCGGGGTCATGCGTTCGTCAGCCGGCCGCCTGGCGCATCGCCAGGCGCCTTAGTAAAGGGAGTGCTTGCCTCCGGCGCGACTCGGGGGACAACGGCGGGAGATACGAGATATCGGTGACGTCGGCAAGTTGAGCGTGCGGATCGGCATCGAGCACTTCCAGCGCGGGCGGCTCGACCGGCTCGGCTTCGACATGCTCGGGTTTTTCGACCGCGATGCCGAGCGAAGGACGCACGTCTACACCGCGGGCACGCGTGGTGTATCCGGCATCGGCCAATAAGCGTTCGCGCGATTTCCAGAATTCGCGCGCAGAGGAAGGCATGGAATGCGTCGACACATATTCGATCACGATCTCATAACCGCGAACTTTCGGATAATTCAACAGTAACTTGCCGGAGCGAATATAACGAATGTAGCGGTCGACTTTTTTCGTGAGCAAATCCTGGTGTTCTCGTTCATCGCGCCAGTCGAGCTCGTCGAAGAGCCCGACATATACGCGCTTGAAGAGAATGTTCACTCCGATGTAATCGATGGCGTCCACGTCGCGCAAAGACATGGTCAATCCCCTGCGCCCTGAATCGGGCAAGTATCAAAGGTTTGTATTGTAGCGGACCTTCACCGCCCGATTATCGTGAAACACGCTATTTAATCGGAGAAAATCTCATTTTCGTAAGAATCCGAATTATCGAATTAAGCGCAATCTGATTGCCGCAAACAATTGCGACAAAATACGAATCTATTTATCAATCACGTCCGTCTCCGCGATGCATCCGCGAGATCCGCAGCCGACGTGGCTTTGGCGACTTCCTCGTTACTCATCGCTTCGACTTGCGGCAGCGGCGGCTGCTCGTTGACCCACGCATTCAGGATCGTCGATGTGACCGCGAGAATCACGGGACCGATGAACAATCCGACTATTCCGAACGCGAACATGCCGCCGAGCACGCCGGAGAGAATCAGCAGCATCGAAAGATTCACGCCGCGCTTGATGAGGATCGGGCGCAGGAAGTTGTCGAGCATGGCGATCATGATCGACCACACGAGCAGCAGCGATCCGGCGATGTGCGCGTCGTGCCAGAAGAGATAGGCCACACCGCCGAGGAGCGGCAGCAGCGGGCCGATCTGTGCGAGACACAGCATCAGCATGACGGCCGTGATGATGCCCGCTGCCGGCACGCCCGCGAGCGCGAGCCCGATGCCGCCGAGCGCCGACTGCGTGACCGCCGTCACGACGATGCCGAGCGCCACCGCGCGAATCGCGAGGCCGGCGAGCTTCACGGCTTCCGCGCCGCGCTGCGCGGCGATGCGCGTCGCGAAGCGCACGATGAAGCGTCCCGCCGCCTCGCCGTTCATATACAGAATGCCGGAGATGACGATGGTGATGAGCATGTGCATCACGAACACGCCGACGACGGCGGCATGAGAAAGCATCCAGCGCGCCGCGATCGTCACATACGGTTCCAGCTTCGCGAGCAGGCCGCCGGGGCCCGCGTCCGAGAGCGTCTGCCATTCCTTCGAAATGCGCGCGCCCGCGAGCGGCACATCGTGCACCCAGTTCGGCGGCGGCGGCAGCGCATAGCTCGGCAGGCTCTTGATGGCGGCCATGATGTCGGCGCCGTGCACCGCGAGCGTCGAGATCGCCGAATAGAGCGGCAGCACGATGACGATCAGCAGAATGAGCAGCATCACGGTGGTCGCGATCCAGCGGCGGTTGCCGCAGCGCCGCTGCACGGCGAGCATGAGCGGCCAGGTCGCGACGACGATCGTCGTTGCCCAGATGAGACCCGGCAGGAACGGGCGCAGCACGTAGAGGCTGCCGACCGTGAGCGCGGTCAGGATCGTGATGACGAGCAGGATGCGGGCGATATCCACCGGCTGGCGGGGATTCGGATTCGGCTGCCCGTTGGAGAGGATTGGCATGGTGCGTCCGGATGAAATTGATGGTCGATGCCGCGCGATGGGAAACTTAAAGCGACGACGCGCAACGAGCGATGAACAACAAGCCGCTTCCGGCGTGACGGACGCAATGATAACGGCACCCAATCCATACTACTAAAAATCGTCGCGCGCCTGCCCATGAAATACCCTTCGTCGCATGCGTGGCGCATCGAACGAAGCCTTCGATGTTTGCTGGAAATGCGTTATTAAATTGCCTATTCTTTTTGCGGATACAGAAGAGAGCAGGCCATGCTCCGCCGTGTGCCTCGAGGACGATACAAGAACGATTTGGGAGACTGTCATGGCCGGTTTTTCCCGCACTTCGCTCGTTCCGCTCATTGTTGCCTTCGGTGCTTTCGCGATCGTGACATCGCCCGGAATTCAGGCCGCCGACGAAGTCCAGAACGTCAACACGACGCAAGCCGCGCCGGTTCCATCGACGTTGCGGCCGATCTCGCAGCAGCAGCTCGACGGCGCCGCGGGCGACAGCGCGTCGTGGCTGCACTCGAACGGCTCGTATGCCGAAACGCGCTACGCACCCGCGACGCAGATCAACACGTCGAACGTGGCGAAGCTCAAGCCCGCGTTCATCTTCCAGACAGCGGTCATGGAGTCGATGGAAACCGCGCCGATCGTCTCGAACGGCGTGATGTTCCTCACCACCTCGTACAACCACGTCTATGCGATCGACGCGGTCACGGGCAAGGAGTTCTGGCATTACAAGCACAAGATGGGTCCGGTCACGACCTTCTGCTGCGGGCCGAACAATCGCGGCGTCGCGATTTCGGGCAACCGGCTCTTCATGGGCACACTCGATTCGAAGCTCGTCGCGCTCGATGCGAAGACCGGCAACGTGCTCTGGTCGACGCAGATCGCCGATCCGGAAGAGGGCTATTCGGAAACGATGGCGCCGGTCGTCGTCGAGGATAAGGTGCTGATCGGCACGAACGGCGGCGAGTACGGCATACGCGGCTTCGTGAAGGCGTTCGATGCGAACTCGGGCCAGTTGCTGTGGACTTTCTACACGATTCCCGACACGGGCAGCGAAGGCGTATGGGCCGAGAACGATGCCGTCGGCCGCAACATGAAGCGCGATATCGCCGCGGAGAAGAAGACGCTCGCGGACAAGGGCACGGATTTCACGAAGACGCTCGGCGGCGGCGTGTGGATGGCGCCCGCGATCGATCGTCAGACGCGCACGGTGTATTTCGTGGTCGGCAATCCGTCGCCGGATCTCTATGGCGCGATCCGCCCCGGCGACAATCTTTACACCGATTCGCTCGTCGCGATCGAGCTCGATACCGGCAAGTACAAGTGGCACTACCAATACATCGCGCACGACGTGTGGGATCTCGATGCGGCGAGCCCGCCGATTCTCGTCGACGTGAAGGACAAGAACGGGCAGATGATTCCCGGCATCCTCCACGGCGGCAAGACGGGCTTCGTGTACGTGCACGACCGCCGCGACGGGAAAATCATCCGCATTTCCGACGCGATGATTCCGCAGGAAGGCGTCTGGACCCTGCCGACGCCCACCGGCGCGCGCATGCTGCCGGGCGCGAACGGCGGCGTCGAGTGGTCGCCGATGGCGTTCAGTCCGAAGACGCGCATGGCCTACGCGGCGAACCTGCATCAGCCGATGACCTATCAGGTCGAAGAAGTGGCGTATCCCGGCGGCAAGCTGTGGCTCGGCGGCGCGTTCAAGGTGATTCCGTCGGAGCAGCAGTGGGGCAGGCTCGTCGCAGTGAATGTCGACACCGGCAAGATCGCGTGGGGCTTCAAGACGGAGCAGCCGCTGATCGGCGGCGTGCTCGCGACCGCGGGCGGGCTCGTGTTCAACGGCGAAGCCAACGGGCTCTTCCGCGCCTTCGACGCCGCCAACGGCCGCAAGCTCTGGGAGTTCCAGTGCGGCGCGGGCGTCAATGCGCCGGCGGTGTCGTACATGGTGAACGGCAAGCAGTACATCGCGGTCGCGGCGGGCGGCAACACGCAGATCGACGCCAAGCGTGGCAACAGTGTGCTCGTGTTCGCGCTGCCTTGATGAAGACGCGCGCGATCCGTGTGCGTATCTGGCTCGTCTACGCGCTGTGGATCATCGCGTGCCTGCTGTTGTCGCTGCCTTCGTTATCCCGCGCCGCCGACGCGGCCGCCGCCGCAGCAGCGAAGGCGGCCATCTGCACGTCGTGTCACGGGCTCGGCGGCAACTCGACGACGGGCGAGTATCCGTCGCTCGCGGGGCAGACGTCGCGTTATCTCTATCTGCAACTGCGCGATTTCAAGGCGGGCCGCCGCAGCGACCCGCGCATGTCGCCGATGGCCGAGAATCTCACGCCCGACGACATGCACGTGCTCGCGGATTACTTCGCCGCGCAAAAGCCGATCGCCACCGATTTCAAGGCGGACCCAATCAAGGTCGAGGCGGGCAGGAAGAAGTCCGAAGAGATTCTCTGCACGATGTGCCATCTCGGCGGCTTCTCGGGGCAGAACGAGATTCCGCGCGTCGCGGGGCAGCAGTATCCGTATATCGTCAAGCAGTTGCAGGACTTCCGCGACAAGAAGCGCACGAACGACGCGGGCAACATGACGAGCGTATCGAAGAACCTGACGGACGCGGATATCGAGAACCTCGCGAACTACATCGCGAATCTGCAATGAAAGCGCTCGTCCTGTCGATGATGCTGGTCTGCGCGGCCGCCCAAGCCGACTCTGACACCTACACGCTCAACGAACGATTGCTCTCCGCGACGCGCGCGGGCGATCAGGCGGACGTCACGCGCCTGATCGACGAAGGCGCGGCGATCGACGCACGCAACCGCATCGGCGACACGCCGCTCATCAGCGCGTGCAAGAAAGGCCTGACGCCGATGGCGCGCATGCTGATCGAGCGGGGCGCGAACGTGAACCGGGCGGACGTGCAGGGCATCACGCCGCTGATGGCCGCCGCCTTTGACGGCAACGACGAAATCGCCGCGCTCCTGATCGCGCATCATGCCGATGCCGCCGCGGCCGACCGCATCGGCAAGACCGCGATCGAGTATGCAGCCGGGCGCGGGCACACGGCGATCGTGCAGCGTTTGCTCGATGCCGGCGTCGATGTGAATGCGGCGTATCGGAATCACCTCACGGCGCTGATGTGGGCGGCGGGCTACGATCAGGAAGCCACCGCATCGATGCTGCTTGCACGCGGCGCGCGACGCGATCTGCGCGACGACCGCGGCATGACGGCGAAGGACATCGCCGAGCAGACCGGTTCCACGCATGTCGCGGCGCTGCTGTCGAAGGGATGAACGTCAAGTTCTCAGAATTCGTTGTCCCAACCGTTGCGCGCTGCCATCCGGAAAGAGCGCCGCGCGCGCTTGCTGCGGATCGATGCCGAAGGTCTCGCCCGCCGCGCTCGCGATGACCGCATCGAGCCCGATCGTCGGCTTCAAATCGCGCGCCTGATACAGCGATGCCGCCGCGAGTCCCGGCCAGTCCGCGAGCACGCGTCCGCCCGCCACCGCGCCGCCGACGATCATCGCCGCCGACGCCGTGCCGTGATCCGTGCCGCCCGTGCCATTCGCCGCCGCCGTGCGGCCGAACTCGGTCGCGACCAGCACCGTCGTGTTCGCCCAGTGAACGCCCAGGCCATCGCGCAGGGCGGCGAGCATCGTGTCGAGCGCCTTCAGTTGCGTGGCGAGACGCGGATTCTGCGCGCTGTGCGTGTCCCAGCCGCCGGTTTCGATCATCGCGATGCGCGGGCCATCGGGCTTGCTCAGGAAGCTCGCCGCGAGCTTGCCGAGGCTCGCCGGATTCTGGCGCGCGCCCGCATCGGCGGCGAGACCGCGCGCCTGCATCGCGGCATCCCATAACGGATGAAGCTGCGCATCGCCCGCGTAGAGCTGCGACACGCGCGCGATGAGATCGTCCGGCGCCTGCGGCAGCGACGACGGCGCATACGACGTCACTTCCGCGCGGCCGCGCAGCGCGAGCGGCACGGTCGGCGCGAACGCGATGGCATCGGTGCGCGGCGCGGGCAGCATCGCTAGCAGGCGGTTCATCCAGCCGTCCTTCAGCCGATACGGCGCGGCGCCGCCGGTTTCGAGCACGTTCTGGCCGTCGAAGTGCGAGCGCTCGCGATACGGCGACGCCACCGCGTGCACGAACAGCGCCTCCTTGTCGCGATACATCTGCGCGGTCGCCGCGAGCGACGGATGCAGCGCGAAGGTGCCGTCGAGCTTCGTCGCGGTCGATGCGTCGATCGCGAGCGGTCCGCGCAACGTCGCATAAGCGGGATCGCCATACGGCACGACGATGTTCAGCCCGTCGGCCGCGCCGCGCTGGATCACGAACACGAAGCGGCGGTCGGTTTCGGCGGAAGCGAACACGAACTGCGGCGCGACGAGCATCGCGCCGGCGCCCGCGCCCGCGCACCACAAGAATTTGCGACGCGTCAGCATGGTTTCATCTCCTCAGAAAATCGGGCGATACGAGCAACAACGCAAGTGCGGTCGGCGCGGTGTCGGCGCGTGACACGGCATTCGCGGTTGCGTCGGACAGCGAGCCGGGAAGCAGTTGCGGACCGAGCGCGCGGGCGTCGAGCGTGTCGCCTGCGGATTGAGCAAAACGCGCGGCGAAGCGCTGCGCCAGCTCGACGCGGCGCACGAGCGCATCGGGCGCGGCCCAGCTCGCGGCGATATCGTCATACCCGGCGGGCGAGCCGGGACGCCAGACTTGCTGGCCCAGTTGCGTCAGAAGTGGCGCCGCGCGCATGCCTTGCAGATCGCGGCGGCCGAGTCCGCGCAGCGATGAAATCGTCCAGTCCCACGGCGTCTTGAACTTGGCGGGCGCGTTCGTCCACGCTTCGGGCGCATCGATGAGCGCGCGATACACCGAAGGCAGATCGCCGCCGCTATCGCTGAAAACATCCGCGAGCTTGTCGACGAGCGCAGGCGGTGGCGTATCCGCGACGAAGTGGCGCGCGAGCTTTTCCGCGATGTGATGCGCGGTTGCGCGCGCGTTGGCCAGATCGTGCAGCACGGCGAGCGGCTGGGCTTCGCCCGCTTGCGCGTATTGTTTGCCCATCACGGTGCGCGCGCCTGGTTCGTGCAGACGCGCGCGGAACACGAACTGGCCGGGCGGCGCGGGATCGTTGGCATTGTTCGCCGCTTTCGGCGTCATCGCGCCGAGGCTCCAGCCGGTGAGCGCGCGCGCGAATTCGGTTACGTCGGTCTGCGTGTAGCCGCTGCGCACGCCGAGCGTATGCAGTTCCATGATTTCGCGCGCGAGGTTTTCGTTGAGGCCGCGCTTCGCGTTCGGATCGCGCATCGCGGCGCGCGTGGCGGCCGGGCTGTCGGGACCGACGGAGCGCGGCTGATCCAGAAAAATCTGCATCGCGGGATGCCGCTCGACCGCGACCAGCATGTCCTCGAAGCGCCCGAGCACGTGCGGGCGGATCGCCTCGTTTTCGAACGATCCAGCCAGCATCGCGACGGGCGGCTTGTCGATCGATACGGCGAAGTGGTTCGCCCAGAAATGCACGAGGCGTTCGATGAACGGTGTGTCCGTCGTCAGCGCGCTCGTCACGCGGGCATCGACGGCATCGCGGTACACGTCGCGAAGCTGCTCGCGATATAGCATGCGGGCGGCGGGCTTGTCGGCGTCGCTGGCGTCGCGCAGCGCCCGCTGGCGTTCGGCGAACTGCGCGGCGAGCGCGGCGCTCGACGGCTGGCCGCTCAGCGCGGGCGGCATCGGCCGATACGTGCTCTGGCGCGGGTCGGCCTGTTGCGCGAGCCAGCCGCGCGGATCGGCGGGGAGCAGCTCGCCCGGCCGCGCGCCGAGCCCGAATCGGTTCAACGCGATGGCGATGGTCATGATGTGCTCCACTGTCATTGCTGCGGACGTTCATCGGCGGGCACCGCGCGCAGCGGGCCGTACCGTTCCATCGCGCCAACGAGCTTGAGCCGCTCTTGCGGCGTCAGCGTCGACGCGAAATCCGCGACCGTGCCTTCGATGCGCGCGCGCAATGCGACATCGGCTTCGCGCGTGCGGGCGAGGGCGTCGTCGAGCGCGCGGCGATCGAAGTCTTGCGCCGCGAGCCGATGCGCGAGATCGATGCGTCCGTCGCGCGCATCGCGGATCAGCGGCAGGCTTTCGCGCCGCGTCTTGCGCAAGGCGTCGCGCAACTGGCGCTGGCGTTCCGGCGAAAGATCCGCCGCCGCGAAGCGAATGCCGCGTTGTTGCGCGGCTTCCGTGCGCTGATGCGCGAACGGTCCCGACAGCCAGTACGCGCCGCCCGCGATCGCGCCGAGCAGAAACACGTTCAGCACGAGCGACACCGCTGCGAGCGTCTTCAGCGTGCGTGGATTCATTGATCGCTCCAGTCCGAAGAGGCGCCGCCGAAGGCCGTGCCCGACCACGACTGCTCGAAGACGCCGAAGTGCGCGTTATCCATCGACGCCGGCGCGGGCGCGAGCAGCGAAACCAGCAGCGCGCCCACCGCGACGCCCGCCGCGCCCGCGCCGACGAAGCCCACGCCCGAGAACCAGATGCGCGGACGCCGCCAGAACGCGCGCGGCGGGCGCGTCGGCGCGGATTCGATGATGCGTCGCGCGAGTTCCGCGCCCGGCGCCGCGATGGCGTGCGCGTCGAGCAGGCCGTCGAGCGCGCGGGCATCGGCGAGGGCGGCGAGCGCTTCTTCGTCGCCGGCATTCACGAGGGCGAGCGCCGCGTCGCGTTCATGCTCAGGCCAGCGGTCCGGCGACGCGCCGTATGCCTCGGTGATGTGGCGAAATCGTTCGGGTGTCATCGATGTTCCTTCGGAGCGTCATCGTCATCGCCCGGCCTGGCGAGATCCGCGAGCGCGGTTTTCAGATTGCGGCGCGCACGCGCCAGCAGGCTTTCGAGCGCCTCGACGCTCACGCCCATCAGTGCCGCCGCTTCCGCGTTCGGCAGGTCCTGGTAGTACTGCAGGACGAGCGCCTCGCGTTGCCGCGCGGGCAGCGTCGCGAGCGCCGCCTGGATGCGCGCGCTCGCGTGGGTCGTGGCGAGACGCTCGTCGGGCAAGGGCGCGAGATCGGCTGCTTCGGGAAGATCGTCCGACGACGTCGTCTCCCGATGACGGCGCAGGCGGTCGTAACACAGATTGAGCGTCACGCGATGCAGCCAGGTATCGAAGCGCGCGGAGCCGGAGCGCCACTTCGGCGCGATGTTCCAGATGCGCAGAAACGCTTCCTGGGCCACGTCGTCGGCCTCGTCCCGATCGCCGAGCATGCGCGCGGCGAGCGTGACGATGCGCGGGAGCTTCTTCGCGACGATCTCGCGGATGGCTCCCGGTTCCCGATTGCCGACGCGGGCAATGAGCGCGGTATCCGGATCTTCTTCGTTCAAAGTGGTGTCGGGTTTCGTTGCGCATGTCGGACTGCGCGGGCGCTCTTCAGTAAACGACGACCGGCCCGCGATAGTAGACAGGATGCGCCGGATACACCACGCATCCGGCGACCGTCACGGCGATGAGCGCCGCCGCGAGCAGGGCTTTCAGCCGGTTCATGCCCAGTGCCCCTCGACCCAGCGCCAGTTCGGCCCGCGCTGCACCCAATGTCCCGGAATCCAGCGATAGCCCGCGCGCACCGGCCGCCAGTGGCCCGGCGCCCAGACATAGCCGCCGTGCGTCCAGCGCCAGTGGCCCGGATCCCACGCGTAACCCGAGCGCGGCGGCGGCGGTGGCTCGACGCGCATCGGCGGCGGCGCGGACGGCGCGATGATGACGGCCTGTGCGCTGGCCGGCGTGCTGTGCAGTGCCGCGAACGACACCGCGATGACCGGCGCGAATACCGCGGCCGAAAGCGCCGCCGACAATGCCGCGCGCAGCGGCGTGCAAGTTTTCTTCATGTTCTCTCCCGTCGATTTCTGATTGCGACGAGAACTTGAACGTGGCGGCGTGCGGTATTCCGTCGCTTGCCGCGCGACGACTTTGTAACGAGCCATTACGCCGATATCGTCAGTCCATCGACGAGACGTTTCGCGAGGCGCGGCTGCCGTAACTGCTCGATCCACCATTGCAGCGCGCGGCCTTCGTGATCGCCGCGCCACGCGACGTACAGCACATTCGGCTCGCGCGGATCGGCGGTTTCCTTTTCGATGAGTTCGCCGCGCGCAAGCAGCGCGTCCACGCGATGACGCGGCACCCAGCCCGTGCCGAGCCCTTGCCGCTGCGCGAGGATTTTTGCGCGCATCGTCGGCACGGCGAGCGCGGCCTGGCCGCCGAGCACGCCGTACGCCCGTCCCGCCGAACGCGACGAATCCGCGACGACGACCGCCCGATGCGCCGCGATCTGCTCGCGTTTGAGCGGCCCGTTCACGCCAGCGAGCGGATGACGCGGCGACACCGCGAAGGTCCATTGCATGACGCCGAGCTCGAACCAGCGCAGGCCGGGAATCGCGGGCGGCTCGTTGGTCGCGCCGACGATCAGGTCCGCGCGGCCGTCGCGCAGGGCTTCCCAGGTACCGGAAAGGACTTCGTGCGTGATGCGCAGCGCGACGCCGGAATCGAGCGCATCGAACGCCTGCACGACCGGCAACAGCGTTTCGAATTCGAGGATTTCATCGCAGACGATCCACAGCCGGTCTTCCCAGCCGCTCGCGATCTGCTTCACGCGCTGCGTGAGCCGCGACACGTCGAGCATGAGGCGCGCGGCTTCGTCGGCGAGCAGGTGGCCGGCGGGCGTCAGCTGCAGGCGATAGCGGCGCCGGTCGAAGAGCAGCGCGTCGAAGCGCGTTTCGAGTTGCCGCGCGGCATGCGAGATCGTCGACGGCGCCTTGCCGAGCCGCGCCGCCGCGCGCGACAGGCTGCCGGTTTCGCGGATCGCGTCGAGCAGCGAGAGTTCTTCCTCTGACAACATGTTCGACTCCATCGAACGAGTTCATCGTCCGGATCGTACGGCAAAGCGGGTGCGGCGGTCCAACATGAGTCATCGGGTCAAACCCAACCTTCGACGGAGCTGAACGATGAACACCTTCCTGCACACGATTCGCCGCGCCGCGGGCGTGCTGCTTGCCGCCGCCGCGCTGCAACCGACCGCGCATGCCGCGAACACGCCGCCCGCGCCGCAACCGATCGCCGCCACGAGCGCGATCCGGTCGCACACGATCGAGGCGAACGGCGTCGAGCTTCACTATCTCCAGGCCGGTCACGGCGACGCGACGCCCGTCGTGCTGCTGCACGGCTACACGGAAACGAGCCACATGTGGCAACCGCTGATGACGCGTCTCGCGGGCGAGCGCGTCGTGATCGCGCCGGACCTGCCGGGCGCCGGCGGCTCGGCGATGCCCGCTTCCGGCTACGACAAGAAGACGATGGCGCAAGACATCCACGCGATGGTGCGCGCGCTCGGGTATCGCAAGGTGAAGCTGGTCGGGCACGACATCGGGCTGATGGTCGCGTATGCGTACGCGGCGCAGTATCCCGACGAAGTCGAAAGCATCGTGCTGATGGACGCCTTCCTGCCCGGCGTCGGCGACTGGCAAAAGGTCTGGCTCCTGCGCGACAAATGGCACTTCAACTTCTACGGCGCGACGCCCGAACAACTCGTGCGCGGCCGCGAGCGCACCTACTTCGAGCATTTCTGGAACGACTTCGCCGCCGATCCCGCGCATTCGGTGAGCGAAGCGGATCGCCGCTACTATTCGGCGCAGTACGCGCGCAACGGCCGCATGCGCGCGGGGTTCGAGTATTTCCACACGTTCACGCAAGATGCAGACGATTTCGCCGCGTTCGCCAGAACGCCGTTGCCGATGCCGATGCTGGTTCTGGCCGGCGAGCGCGCGTCGGGCACGTTTCTGATCGATCAGGCAAAGCTCGTCGCGACGAACGTGCAGGGCGTGGTCGTGCCGGGCGCGGGACACTGGCTGATGGAGGAAGCGCCGGATGCGACGATGGCGCAACTCGTGCACTTCATCGATGCGACTTCGTCCAACTGAAAACCATCAAAGGAGAACTGAAATGGGACTGCTCGTCGACGGGCAATGGCAGGACAAGTGGTACGACACGTCATCCACCGGCGGGCGCTTCGTGCGCAAGGACGCCGCGTTCCGTAACCGGGTGACGGCGGACGGCGAAGGCGGCTTCAAGGCCGAGGCGGGGCGTTATCACCTTTACGTGAGCCTCGCGTGCCCGTGGGCGCATCGCACGCTCATCATGCGAGCGCTGAAGGGACTGGAAGCGATGATCGACGTCTCGGTCGTGAATTGGCTGATGCTGGAAAACGGCTGGACCTTCGACGACGGCCCCGGCGTCGTGCCCGACACGGTCAACGGCGCGCGCTGGCTGCATCAGGTCTACACCGCCGCCGACCCGCACTACACCGGCCGCGTGACTGTGCCGATCCTGTGGGACAAGGCGCGCGGGACGATCGTGAACAACGAGTCGTCGGAGATCATTCGCATGCTGAATTCGGCGTTCGATGGCATCGGCGCGAAACCGGGCGATTACTATCCGCGCGAGCTGCGCGAAGAGATCGACGCGCTCAACACGCGCATCTACGACACGCTCAACAACGGCGTCTACAAGGCGGGATTCGCGACCACGCAAGCCGCCTACGAGGAAGCGATACTGCCGCTCTTCGATACGCTCGATGTGTTGGAACAACGGCTGGACACGCGCCGCTATCTGACTGGCGAGCGCTTCACGGAAGCCGATATCCGCCTCTTCACGACGCTCGTGCGCTTCGACGCGGTGTATGTCGGCCACTTCAAGTGCAACCTGCGGCGCATTGCGGACTATCCGAATCTCTCGAAGTACCTGCGCGAGATCTACCGGATGCCGGGCGTCGCCGCGACGGTGAACTTCGACCACATCAAGCGGCATTACTACGAGAGTCATCGCACGATCAATCCGCCGGGCATCGTGCCCGCCGGACCGGTGCTCGATTTCGCTGCGGATCAGTCGTACTGATAGACGCCGCGCTTCGTCTTGCGTCCGAGCCGCCCCGCCGCGACGAGCTCGCGCAGCAGCGGGCACGCGCGGTACTTCGAATCGCCGAAGTCCTTGAGGAACACGTCCATCACCGAGAGACACACGTCGAGGCCGATCAGGTCCGCGAGCGCGAGCGGGCCGATCGGATGATTCGCGCCGAGCTTCATGCCTGCGTCGATTTCTTCCGCGCTCGCGACGCCTTCATAGAGCACGTAGAACGCTTCGTTGATCATCGGCACGAGAATGCGGTTGACGACGAAGCCCGGCGAATTGCGCACGCCGATCGGCGATTTGCCGAGCTTCTCGGTCAGCTCGCGCACGGCGGCGGCGGTTTCATCGCTCGTCTGCACGCCGCGGATCACTTCGACGAGCGGCAACAGCGGCACCGGATTGAAGAAATGCATGCCGATGAAACGCTCGGGCGTCGCGATCATCGCGGCGAGCGCGGTGATCGAAATCGACGACGTGTTCGACGCGATGATCGCATCCGGCCGCGCCGCGTCTTCGATCTGCTTCAGGATGCGGTTCTTGAGCTCGGCGTTCTCTGTGGCCGCTTCGATCACGATATCGGCAACGGTGAGACGCGCGTAATCGGTCGAGGTTTCGATGCGCTTCAATGCCGCATCGCGCGCGGAGGCGTCCAACTTGTCCTTCGACACGAGCCGCTCCAGGCTGCCCGTAAGCGTGGCGATGCCCTTTGCGAGCGCGGCGTCGGTGACGTCGATCAGCACCACGCTGAAGCCCGCGACGGCCGCGACCTGCGCGATGCCGTTGCCCATGGTTCCCGCACCGACGATGCCGACGGTCTGAATCTTCATGCTCTGCTCCTCCTTGATCTGCGCCGGCGTGAGGCGCCGGCAAACCGGAAATGTTCGAATGCGCGCGAAGGCGCTCTCAGGGAACGATTCTAACCAGCGATGCAGGCCACGACGTTACCCGAAAGCCGTCAAATCTTTCAACGCAATGCCGTTTGCATGACAGAAGGCAGCGTATCGGTCCCAGCCGCTCTTCCAGTTTTCGGCCGCGAGCACCTGGCCGCTGTCGTTCACGAAAAGCAGTTCGCCCTGAATGATGTTGAGCGTGACGATGTCCGCGCCGTCCGCATCGGAATCGGCGTCGGACGGCAGCGCTTCGGGCGTGTGGCTCGATCCCGCAGTCTCGTACACGATGCTCCCCGGCTCCGCGATCCACTCGTGCTCGCGATACTTCCAGCGCCCCTCGACGGTGTAGACGATTACCGTCCCTGTATGCCGATGCCGCGGCATCTGGCCTTTGGCCGGCGCCTTCATCAGCGCGATGACTTCGCCGCGCACCGGGTCGAGCTTGAAATACTTGACGAGCACACGCTCGCTGTAGGGCGTGAACGGCACCCACGGCAGGTCGGCGTCGTTGAGGCAGGCGGTCTGGATCTGTTCGAACAGCATGATGTCGGCTCCTTGCATTCAGCAGTGCATTGTAGGCAGCGCGGCGCGCGTCCACCATTGGCCGAACGGACGACCCCGCCGGCCGAGCCGGATCGCGCGGTATCTGCTATCGTCCCGCCATGCCAACCATCATCACCGTTTCCAATCTGTCCAAGACCTACGGGTCGGGCTTCCGCGCGCTTCGGGACGTGAATCTCGAGATCCGGCGCGGCGAAATTTTCGCGCTGCTCGGCCCGAACGGGGCGGGCAAGACGACGCTCATCAGCACCGTGTGCGGCATCGTGAATCCGAGCGAGGGCAAGGTCACCGTCGCCGGTCACGATATCGTCACCGACTATCGCGCCGCGCGCGCGATGATCGGCCTCGTGCCGCAGGAGCTCACCACCGACGCCTTCGAGACCGTCTGGGCGACCGTGTCGTTCAGTCGCGGCCTGTTCGGGCGGCCGAAGAATCCGGCGTACGTCGAGAAAGTGCTGAAGTCGCTGTCGCTGTGGGCGAAGAAAGACAACAAGATCATGACGCTGTCGGGCGGCATGAAGCGGCGCGTGCTGATCGCGAAAGCGCTCGCGCACGAGCCCGAAATCCTCTTTCTCGACGAGCCCACCGCGGGCGTCGATGTCGAACTGCGCCGCGACATGTGGGACCTCGTGCGCGAGTTGCAGAGCAACGGCGTGACCATCATCCTGACGACGCACTACATCGAGGAAGCGGAGGAGATGGCGGACCGCATCGGCGTGATCAACCGCGGCGAGATCGTGCTCGTCGAGGAAAAGCGCGAGCTCATGCGCAAGCTCGGGCAGAAGAAGCTCACGCTGCAGCTCGAACAGCCGCTCGCCGAGATTCCCGCGCCGCTCGCGCCTTACGCCCTCGCGCGCTCGGCGGACGGCGGCGAGCTCACGTACACGTACGACGCGCACGACGAACCGGGCCGCATCATCGCGCTCTTGCGCCATGTCGATGAAGCCGGCGTGCGTTTCAAGGATCTGCAAACGACGCAAAGCTCGCTCGAAGACATCTTCGTGAGCCTCGTCAGGGAAGCCAAATGAATCTATATGCCGTTCGCGCGATCTACCGTTTCGAGATGGCGCGCGCCGGACGCACGCTGATGCAGAGCATCGTGTCGCCGGTCATTTCCACGTCGCTTTATTTCGTCGTGTTCGGCGCTGCCATCGGCTCGCGCATTCCGGAAGTCGACGGCATCAGTTACGGCGCGTTCATCGTGCCCGGTCTCGTGATGTTGTCGCTGCTCACGCAAAGCATCGCCAATGCGTCTTTCGGCATTTATTTTCCGAAGTTCACCGGCACGATCTACGAATTGCTGTCCGCGCCGGTGTCGTACTTCGAGCTCGTCCTGAGCTACGTGGGCGCGGCCGCGACCAAATCCGTCATTCTCGGGCTGATCATTCTTCTGACGGCAGGACTGTTCGTGCCGCTCAGAATCGATCATCCCGTGTGGATGATCGTATTTTTGCTGCTGACTTCCGTGACGTTCAGCCTGCTCGGGTTCATCATCGGCATCTGGGCGGACGGCTTCGAGAAGCTGCAGATCATTCCGCTCTTGATCGTCACGCCGCTCACGTTTCTCGGCGGCAGCTTCTATTCGATCAATATCCTGCCGCCGTTCTGGAAGACCGTGGCGCTGTTCAATCCGGTCGTCTATCTGATCAGCGGCTTTCGCTGGAGCTTTTACGGGCTTGCCGATGTCGAAGTCGGCGTGAGCCTCGGCATGACGCTGGTGTTTCTGGCGGTATTCGTCGGGATCGTCGCGTGGATCTTCAGGACGGGATACCGGCTCAAAACCTAGAGCGGCGCGCGGCACGGCGGCCGGGCATGAGGGCGTTCATCGGATGAAAATCATGAAACGCACGAAGCGCAATTTCCTCGGTGTGATGGCGGCGGCGTTCACGGGCGGCGCGGGTTCATCGGCGCCCGCCCGATCGTACGAAATCGACCATAGCAGCGCGGACTGGCGACGGCGTCTGTCGTCGGAGCAATATCGCGTGCTCAGGCGCGGCGGCACCGAGCCGCCGTTCGCGAGCCCGCTGCTCAAGGAAGACCGCGACGGCAACTACGCGTGCGCCGGATGCGGCCTCGCATTGTTCTCGTCGGCGACGAAATTCGACAGCCGCACCGGCTGGCCGAGTTTCTGGAGGCCGCTCGACGGCGCCGTCGCGATGCACGCGGAAGCGACCGGCCACATGCGCAACGAGGTGCATTGCCGGCGGTGCGGCGGCCATCTTGGCCATGTCTTCGACGACGGTCCGAAGCCAACCGGCCTGCGCTACTGCATGAACGGCGTGGCGCTCGAGTTCCTTCCGGACGAAGCGTGACACCGCGCACCCATCCACCTTTCTTCGGGCTTTCCCATGAACGCATCCCAACTCGTGCTCGATGCCGCGAAGACCGCGCTCGTGCTGATCGATTTGCAGAAGGGCATCGCCGCGTTGCCCGTGCAGCCTCACGCCGCGGCGAACGTGCTCGCCAACGCGCGTGCGCTCGCCGAGCGTTTCCGCGCGCTCGGCGCACCGGTCGTGCTCGTGAAAGTCGCGTTCCCGAACGCGCCGGGCGGCCTGCGCCCGATCACCGACGCGGGGCAGGCGCAGGAAGCGCCCGAGCCCGCGGGCTGGAGCGAACTGTGCGCGGAGCTGGACGTGCAGGCATCGGACATCGTCGTCACCAAGCGGCAGTGGGGCGCATTCCACGGCACCGATCTCGATTCCCATCTGCGCCGGCGCGGCATCGATACGATCGTGCTGGGCGGCATCGCGACGGCCATCGGCGTGGATACCACTGCGCGCGGCGCGCACGAGCGCGGCTATCAGCAGATTTTCGTCGAAGACGCGATGAGCGATCTGCACGCCGATACGCACGAATCGACGTGCCGTTACATTTTTCCGCGCATTGGCCGGCTCCGTTCGACGCAACAGGTGCTGGCGGCGCTGGCATAGCGGCGCGCGTCGCCTATGCTGTAGCGTACGTCCGATATCGACGGACGAATGAGGTGCGGTGATGGCGGCCATTCCGAAGGTAGCGATCGCGTGTCAGGGCGGCGGAAGCCATGCGGCGTTCGCCGCGGGCGTGCTCGACCGGCTGTTGAGCGACGCATGCTTCAGCCGCTTCGAGCTTGTCGCGCTGTCCGGAACCTCCGGCGGCGCGATGTGCAGCGCACTCGCGTGGGCAGGCTTGCTGCTCGGCGGCCCCGCCGACGCCCGAAAGCGCCTCGCCGCTTTCTGGAAGGATCTGGAGGCGCGCGAGGGGCCGGATATCGTCGCCAACGCGCTCGGCACCTGGTACGCGCGCTTGCCCGTCAATGCGGAGATCAGCCCGTATCTGTATCCGCCGATCGCCGAGGAGCGCCTGCGCGAGCTGCTCGACAAGCATCTGCCGTTCGCGTCGCTACCCGCCGCGCCTGAGCAACGCGCGAAGCCCACGCTTCTCGTCGGCGCGACCGATGTGCGCACGGGCGATCGCGTGATCTTCCCCGGCGACAGGCTCGATCAGGATCAGCTGGTGGCATCGGCTGCGGTGCCGCCGCTGTATCGCGCGGTCGCGGCCGACGGGCGCATGTGCTGGGACGGCCTCTTCAGCAGCAATCCGCCGGTGCGCGAGTTTACCGATTTCGCGATCGACATGCGCCCCGACGAAATCTGGGTCGTGCAGATCAATCCGCAGCATCGCGAGGAACTGCCCGAATCGATGAACGAGATCATCGACCGGCGCAACGAGTTGTCCGGCAATCTCGCGCTTGGACAGGAGCTCTACTTCACGACACGCGTGAACGAATGGCTGAAGGCCGACGCATCGCTCGCGCAGCGCTATAAGCCGATCAAGGTTCGCGTCGTGCAGATGCATCTCGACGCGAAGGATTATCCCGGGCCGCTCGACTATGCATCGAAACTCGATCGCAATCCCGCGCTCTTGCATGCGCTGATCCGCAAGGGCCGCGAGCGCGCCGAATGGTTCTTCGATGCGCGCTCCGACTGGCCGAGAGAAGGCACTGCTCCGCACCGGAGCGTCTATGCGACGACGCCCGCGGCGGTATCGGCGAAGGCGTAGCCCAGTCCGTCTGGCACAAAATTTCGCGCTGCCATTGTGGGACGGATGGGCGATTCACCGGCACAATCTCTTGTTTGGCCTGAAAAGCGGCACATGACGAAGGAGAAAATCATGAACACAAGAACACTCGGATTCATTTTTGCAGCTTTGCTGATCGCGCTGCAGGGTGGGCCTGCGATGGCGGAACAAGCAGCATCGAACATCGAAGGACTCATGGTCGTGCAGGTCATCGGCGAGGTGAAAGCGGTCGATCCAAGCGCGCATCGCGTCACGGTCGTGAACGCACAAGGCGTCGCGACGCAAGTGAACGTGAGCCCCGATATGCAGGACCTCGACAAGCTGCCGCTCGGCACGCGCATCAAGAGTTCCGTGCTGCAGCCCGTCACGCTGACACCGATCGGGCATGCCAAGCTTCAGCAGGCCGTGCCCGGCGACAAGCGTTTCGTGGCGCAAGTGGCGAGCGTCGACACCGCAACGGGCGTCGTCATGCTCAAGGATGCGGACAGCCTGCCCATCGAAGTGCGCGCGCGCGATGCGCGGCAGGCGGGCACGCTCGCAAGCGGCGCGACTGTCAGGGTCGATGTGGTGAACAACCGCGCGAAACCGGCACAAAAGAAGTAATGAACGGCGGCGCGCTTTAAGAAAGTTCTAGTGGTCCCGTTATTTCGGTTCCCTTAACTTTGCATCACTCGCTGGCGGGACCCCGCCTGCCACGTCGAGAGCGTCCGTTCATCCCCGTGTCCGGGCGCAGCGCTTATCCCCGAGCGCCGGACGCGCGTCGCACCCGCGGCGCGCGTCCCTTTTTTCGTGTTGTCACCAGCGTCATGCCGGCGTCGACGGCACCAGCCGAACCCGCGTGATCTCGGACGGCGCGCCCAGGCGTTTCGGTGGTCCCCAATAGCCGGTGCCGCGGCTCGTGTAGACCCACAGCCCGTTCACCTTCACGAGCCCCGCGACGAAGGGCTGCTGCAAGCGCACGAAGAAATTCCACGGCAGAAACTGGCCGCCGTGCGTGTGCCCTGAAAGCTGCAAGGTAAAGCCCGCTTCGGCGGCCGCAGTGGCGCTGCGCGGCTGATGCGCGAGCAGCACGCGCACGGCGGCGTCGTCGGGCGCGCCGCTGATCGCCTTGGCGGGATCGCTGCGATGCGCGGGATCGAAACTGCCCGCGCTGTAATCCGTCACGCCCGCAACCACGGCCTGCGCGCCGTCGTGGTTCAGCACGACGTGCTGATTGAGCAGCACGTTCAGCCCCAGGCGGCGGAATTCGGCGATCCACTTGTCCGCGCCCGAGTAATACTCGTGATTCCCGGTGACGAGAAACGCGCCGTGCCGCGCGGACAGACCGGCGAGCGGGCGCGTGTGGTCGGCCAGATTCGGCACGCTGCCATCGACGACATCGCCCGTCACCGCGATCAGATCCGGTTCCAGCCCGTTCACCGCCGCGACGATGCGCTCCACATAGTGACGCTTGATCGTCGGGCCGACGTGAATATCGCTGATCTGCACGATGGTGAAACCGTGGAGCGCGGCGGGCAGATCGTCGATGGGCACGTCGACGCTCACGACCGGCGCGCGCCGGCGCGCGTTGTAGAAGCCGATCGCGGAGAAGAGCACGGCGAGCATCGGCACCGCCAGCGCGCTATATGCGACGAGTGCCGGTGAACCGACAGGCGCGCCGCGCAGCCAGTCGACGAGATGCACGAAGAAGAGCATCACGTCGCGCGCAAAGGTCAGGAGAAGCAGCGAGGAGAAAAAGCCGAGTGCGGTGAGCCCGAACCATGCGAGCCGATCGGCAAGCGCTTGCGGTTCGATCTGACGCGCCGCCATGCCGAGCGGAATGAGGATCACCGACGCCGCGAGCAAGGCCGCCGCCAGCACCTTGAGCGGCATGCCGACGGGCGCGGCCGGGATGAGCCGCACGCCGACGTAGATGTGAAACAGAATGCCGATGCCGATAAAGCGGAGAAAGAAAGCCGAGCGTCGCATAGCGCCCCTGAGAGATCGAAGAAGCGGCAAAAAGGCGCATGACGGACGGCAGCGCCGGAGCCAGAGCCGATTCTACCCGCTTGAAAAACTCGCCGCCTTCGGCGCACCGCTGCGCCGCATTCCCTCAATTGCAAAAAATTGCGCACGCTTTGGACTTTCACCGGTGCAGGGCGGTATAAATCCTCCGTTTAATTCCTGTAATCGCATTGTCAGTCTCAAAGACATTAGCAATGCAAAACTCGAGAAGAGGAGTAGGCGCATGAACATGAAGTTGCGTGCAATTTCGATCCTGGCGATGACCGCAATCGCAGCATCGGCGGGTGCCGCATTCGCACAGACCGATTCGCTCGCGAAGACGGCCGAGCAAGTGACGATGGCGGAAAACCCGATTCATCTCCAGTCGACGATCGTGGGCATCGATTCGGCCAACCGCGTGCTGATGCTGCGAGATCAGAGCGGCGACGTGATGCTGCCGGTCGTCAAGGAAGTCAAGAATTTCGACAACCTGAAGGTCGGCGACGTCGTGGACGTGTATTACAAGAACGCGCTGCTGATGGACATCAGCAAGGCGACGGGCGACAAGACCGATCGCGCGCGCGTCGACACGACCATGGTCGCACCTGCGTCGGGCGCGAACGTCGTTGCCGGCTTCGATGCGGTGCGCAAGGTCGAAGTGCTTGCTACCGTCGTGAGCGTCGACGCGGCGAAGCGCACGATCACGCTGCGCGGCCCGCAGAACACCGTGAAGCTCGACATCGCGAAGAACCTCGACGTAAGCAAGTTGAAGAAGGGCGACAACGTTCACGCCGTGTTCGTGTCGGCGCTGGCGGTTCAGGTGACGCCGCCCGCGGCGACGGCTTCGAACTGAGACGCGCGGTTGTCGTAAGTCGAAAGGCCCCGGCATGTCGAATGCCGGGGCCTTTCCAATTATGCGATCACACCGCCATGCAGAGATATTTGATGACGACGTAATCGTCGATGCCGTAGTGCGAGCCTTCGCGGCCGAGGCCCGATTGCTTCACGCCGCCGAACGGCGCCACTTCGTTGGAGATCAGCCCGGTGTTGATGCCGACCATGCCGTATTCGAGCGCTTCGGCCACGCGCCAGATGCGGCCGATGTCGCGGCTATAGAAGTAAGCGGCGAGGCCGAACTCGGTGTCGTTGGCGAGGCGTACGACTTCATCGTCGGATGAGAACTTGAAGAGCGGCGCGAGCGGGCCGAAGGTTTCTTCCTTCGCCACTTTCATGTCGGGCGTGACGTCTGTCAGCACGGTCGGCTCGAAGAAGCCGTGACCGAGCGTGTGACGCTTGCCGCCCGACGCGAGCGACGCGCCTTTCGCGAGCGCATCGTCGATATGCGACTCGACCTTCTTCACGGCCGCTTCGTTGATGAGCGGTCCGAGCGACACGCCGCTTTCGGTGCCGCGTCCGACCTTGAGCTGCCCGACCGCCGCCGCCATCTTTTGCGCGAAGGCGTCGTACACGCGCTCATGCACGTAGAAGCGGTTCGTGCAGACGCAGGTCTGTCCGCTGTTGCGATATTTCGATGCGATCGCGCCTTCCACGGCGGCGTCGAGATCGGCGTCGTCGAACACGATGAACGGCGCGTTGCCGCCGAGTTCCAGCGTCACCTTCTTGACCGTCGGCGCGCTTTGCGCCATCAGCAGGCGGCCGACCGCGGTCGAGCCGGTGAATGACAGCTTGCGCACGATCGGATTGCTCGTCATTTCGCCGCCGATCGCTTTCGGATCGCCGGTCAGGACGCTGAGCACGCCCTTCGGAATGCCGGCGCGCTCGGCGAGCACGGCGAGCGCGAATGCGGAGAAGGGCGTTGCTTCGGCGGGCTTCACGACGATCGGGCAGCCGGCCGCGAGCGCCGGCCCGACTTTGCGCGTGATCATCGCGGCGGGGAAGTTCCACGGCGTGATCGCCGCGCAGACCCCGATCGGCTCCTTCGTCACGACGATGCGTTTGTCGGCGGCGGGCGACGCGAGCGTATCGCCGGCGACGCGCTTGCCTTCCTCCGCGAACCATTCGATGAACGACGCGGCGTAGGCGATTTCACCTTTTGCTTCGGCGAGCGGCTTGCCTTGCTCGGTGGTGAGGATGAGCGCGAGATCGTCGGCGTTTTCGGTCATCAGGTCGAACCAGCGGCGCAGGATGGCGGCGCGTTCCTTTGCCGTCTTTTGGCGCCAGGCGGGCCAGGCGGCGTTGGCCGCATCGATGGCGCGTTTGGTTTCGTTCGCACCCATGTGGGGGACCGGGCCGAGGGATTCGCCGTTCGATGGGTCGATGACTTCGAAGGTGCTTCCATCGTCGGATTGTTGCCATTCACCTGCGATGAAGGCGGCGTGGCGTAGCAGCGTCGGGTCTTTCAGGTTCATTTCTGTTTGCATTCCTCTGATTTCGGGTTTCTTTTTGCCGGATCCCGTATTCGTGTTGGTTAATTAGCTTTGCCCCTGTGCGGGGCGGCAGTCACTTTCTTTGCTGCTGCAAAGAAAGTAACCAAAGAAAGCAGCTCTCCCCAGCCTAAGCACTTCATACCGGCCGCGGCACAGAACTACTCTCGTGGTCCGGCAGTAGCGAGTGCCCTCAAAGGTCGTACCGGGCTTGGATCGCGCACGGTCCGCCACATCGCACCGCACTACTGACTGGTTCAGCACCTGATAGCTCCAGCCCGCTTCGCGGCCGTCCGGTCAATCAGGTTTGCGTGAGCACACGTATTAGCCCACGCCCACTGTTGGTTTCCCTTGCGTACCCGGCGGCAGCGCGCAGCGCTGTGCCGAAGCTATTTTGTGCTGAACCAGTATTCGTTGGGTACTAGCTTGTCAGACCGTGTGCGGTCCACGCCCGGCACAACAATGGGAACACTCGCTACTCTGGGTTCCATTCAGCCAATCGCCTGTGCCGGGGCCGGTGTGAAGCACTCTGGGTCGAAAAGCTGCTTTCTTTGGTGACTTTCTTTGCAGCAGCAAAGAAAGTTACCCCCGCCCCGGGGAGGGGCAACGCTAATAGACCGACATCAAAACAGGACTCCACGACAAACAGCCAACCAACAAAATCAAGCCGCCACAGCGACGGCTTCCGTCATAACTTCTTCAAGAATCCCAAGCGCCTCATCGAAAACCGCCTCTTGAATGGTGAGCGGAAACAGGAACCGAACCACATTCGAATACACACCGCAAACCAGCAAAAGCAACCCGCGCTCGAGCGCCCGCGTCTGCACGAGCTTGGCGAACGCAGCATCGGCATCATGCGACCCAGGCTTGCAGAACTCGACCGCGATCATCGCGCCAGGCCCGCGCACATCGGCGATCTGCGGCACATTGGTCTTGAGCGCCCGCAGCTTCGCCTTGAGCTTGTCACCCAAAACCACCGCACGCTCGCAGAGCTTCTCTTCGTCGATGATGTCGAGCACCGCGTGCGCCGCCGCCACCGAAAGCGGATTGCCCGCATACGTGCCACCGAGACCGCCCGGCGCGGCCGCATCCATGATGTCCGCACGTCCGACGACACCCGACAGCGGCATGCCGCCCGCCAGCGACTTCGCAATCGTCATCAGATCCGGCACGACGTCGTAATGCTCCATCGCGAACAGCTTGCCGGTGCGCGCGAAGCCGGTCTGCACTTCATCGGCGATGAGCAGAATGCCGTGCTCGTCGCAGATCTTGCGCAGGCCGCGCACGAACTCGACAGGCGCGGGATTGAAACCGCCTTCGCCCTGCACGGGTTCGAAGATGATCGCCGCCACGCGCGCAGGTTCGATGTCCGCCTTGAACAGATGGGCGATCGCGCGCAGCGATTCGTCCACCGACACGCCATGCAGCGGATTCGGAAACGGCGCGTGATACACGTCCGACGGGAACGGCCCGAAGCCGATCTTGTACGGCGCGACCTTGCCGGTCAGCGCCATGCCCATCAGCGTGCGGCCATGAAAGCCGCCCGTGAAGGCGATCACGCCCGGACGGCCCGTCGCGGCGCGCGCGATCTTCACCGCGTTCTCGACGGCCTCCGCGCCCGTCGTGAAGAACGCCGTCTTGTTCGGATACCGGGACGGCGCGCGCGCGCCGATCCTTTCCGCGAGCGACACATACGACTCGTACGGCACGATCTGATACGCGGTGTGCGTGAAGCAGTCGAGCTGCGCGCGGATCGCTTCGACGATCTTCGGATGACGATGCCCCGTGTTGCACACCGCGATGCCCGCCGCGAAATCGATGAAGCGCCGTCCCTCGACGTCCCACAGTTCGGCGTTCTCGGCGCGCGCCGCGTAAAAATCGCACATCACGCCGACGCCGCGCGGGGTTGCGGCGTTCTTGCGGGCTTGCAGGGCGGCGTTCTTCAGGGTCGTGGTCACGGCGGGAATCTCCTTGGCGCGGTGTCGATGAGGTCAATACGGCTGAATCGAATCAGTAACGACTATAGTAAGATTTGGCCCGCAAGATCAGATCCATTTGGATAAATATATAGGAGCCAATCCGATGTCCACACGCGCAAGCGTGCTTTCCGACTGGCTTGCGCAGCGCATCGACCGCGGCAACGGCCAGCCGATCTACCGCCAGTTGCATAGGCTTTTGCAGCAGGCGATCCTCACGCGCGAACTCGCGGCCGGCGCGAAAGTGCCGTCGTCGCGGCTGCTCGCGGCGGAGCTCGGCATCGGGCGCAACACGGTGACGCAGGTGTACGAGCAACTGGCGCTCGAAGGCTACGTGTCGTCGGCGACGGGGCGCGGCACGTTCGTCGCGGACAGCGCACCCGACGACATCCTCTTCGACGACGCACCTTCGGACGCCGGCACGCGCTCCGCCGCGCAATCGACGCTTTCCGCGCGCGGGACGCGGCTGATCGCGGGCGCGGGCGTCTCGAAACGCCAGGGCGGCGCGTTCATGCCGGGCGTGCCCGACGTGTCGCGGTTTCCGTCGCGCGTATGGAACCGGCTGCACGCGAAATACTGGCGCAAGCCGCTCCCCGATCTGCTGACCTACGCGCCCGGCGGCGGCCACGCGGGTCTGCGCCACGCGCTCGCCGACTATCTGCGCACGTCGCGTTCGGTGCGCTGCACGCCGGAACAGATCGTCGTGACGACGGGCATTCATCAGTCGATCGATCTCGCCGCGCGCCTGCTCGCGGATTCCGGCGACACGATCTGGACCGAAGACCCGTGCTACTGGGGCGTGCGCAGCGTGCTGCAGGTTTCCGGACTCGATCTGAAGGCGATTCCCGTCGACGCCGAAGGCATCGCGCCGGCGCCCGCCGATCTCGCCGCGCCGCCGAAGCTGATGCTCGTCACGCCATCGCATCAATATCCGCTCGGCATGGTGATGAGCCTCGCGCGCCGCCGCATGCTGCTCGAATACGCGCGGCAGCATCGCTGCTGGATCATCGAGGACGACTACGACAGCGAATACCGCTACGGCAGCCGGCCGCTCGCATCGCTGCAGGGCATGGACACGGCCGGGCAGGTGATCTATGTCGGCAGCTTCGGCAAGACGCTGTTTCCCGGGCTGCGCATCGGCTATGTCGTGGTGCCGGAGACGCTCGCGGAGAGCTTCGCCACGGCGAGCGCCGAGCTGTATCGCGAAGGGCAGTTGTTGCAACAGGCGGTGCTCGCGGAGTTCATCGGCGAGGGGCATTTCACGTCGCACATCCGGCGCATGCGCGCGCTCTACAGCCAGCGGCGCGACACGATGCTCGCGACGATCGCGCAACGCTACGGCGACACGCTCGCGATCGCTGGCGGCGATGCCGGGCTGCATCTCGTGCTGAAACTGCCAAAACACGTCGACGATCGCGCGCTCGCCGCCGCCGCGCTCGCGGAGGACATCGTCGTGCGGCCGCTGTCGGGTTATTACGCGCATCGGCCGGACGCGGAATCCGGCTTGCTGATCGGTTACGCGTGCGTGCCGGACGAGGACATCGCCCCGGCTTTCGCGAAACTGGCCGATGTGATCGACCGCTTTTTGCGCTGATTTCGCCTGAATAGTCGAAAAATTTGCGCCAACACTGGAAACGAGCGCGCATGTGGAGGATCATGTGCGCCGTTTTCCTTGTACCGCATCGAGGTTTTTTCCATGACGACAGCTTCATCCGGCCGACACTTCACCGTCATCGCCGATCTCTCCGACGACGCGCCCGCGCTGCGCGAGATTCGCCACGACATCCACCGTCATCCGGAGCTCTCGTACGAGGAGACGCGCACCGCGGCGCTCGTCGCCGAGCGGCTGGAAGAATGGGGCTGGACGGTGGCGCGCGGCGTCGGCGGCACGGGCGTCGTCGGCACGTTGAAAGCGGGCGACGGTGCGAAGAGCATCGGCCTGCGCGCCGACATGGACGCGCTGCCGATCATCGAGCAGAGCGGCAAGCCCTGGGCGAGCGAGACGCACGGCAAGATGCACGCGTGCGGTCACGACGGCCACACGACGATGCTGCTCGGCGCCGCGCGACAGCTCGCGCGCACGCGCCGCTTCAACGGCACGGTGCATCTGTACTTTCAACCGGCGGAAGAGCACGGCGTGCCGAGCGGCGCGCAGAAGATGATCGAGGAAGGTCTGTTCGAGCGCTTTCATTGCGACGCCGTGTTCGGCGTGCACAACCATCCGGGCGCGCAGCCGGGCACATTCCTGTTCCGCAAGGGGCCGTTCATGGCTGCGGGCGATCAGGTCTCGATCGTGGTCGAAGGCGTCGGCGGGCATGCGGCGCGTCCGCATCTGTCCGTCGATCCGGTGGTCGTCACGGCGAGCATCGTGATGGCGCTGCAGACGATCGTCGCGCGCAACGTCGATCCGGCGCAGCCGGCCGTCGTCACCGTCGGCTCGATGCACGCGGGCACGGTCAACAACGTCATTCCGAACCGCGCGACGCTCGAGCTTTCGGTGCGCTCGTTCAGCCCGCAGGTGCGCGAGCTGCTGAAGCGCCGCATCACGGAACTGGTGGAAGCGCAGGCCGCGAGTTATGGCGCGAAGGCGACCGTCAAGTATCTGGAAGGCTATCCGGTCGTCGTGAATTCGGACGCGGAAACGGAGTTCGCGATTCAGGTGGCGCGCGAACTGGTGGGCGATGAGAACGTCGTCGCGCAGGCGGATCTGCTGATGGGCAGCGAGGATTTCGCGTTCATGCTGCAGGAACGGCCGGGCTCGTTCCTGCGCATCGGCAACGGCGCGGGCGAGGACGGCTGCATGGTCCACAACCCGCATTACGATTTCAACGACAAGAATCTGCCGGTCGGGGCGGCTTACTGGGCGCGGCTGGTGGAGCGGTTCCTCGCCTGACCGGAAGCATCACGCTGGCAACCTGAAACTCCCGATCGCCTCGCGCAGCACATCGACCTGATCCTTCAGCGAATGCGCGGCGGCGGCGGCCTCTTCGACGAGCGCGGCGTTCTGCTGCGTCACCTGATCCATCTCGACGACCGCGCGGTTCACCTGCTCGATGCCCGCGCTCTGCTCGCGCGACGCGTGGCTGATTTCGTCGAGAATCTCGTTCACGCGACGCACCGACTGCACGATCTCGGTCATCGTCGCGCCCGCGTTCGACACGAGCGATGCGCCTTGGCCGACCGTCTGCGTCGACGTCTCGATGAGCGCCTTGATTTCCTTCGCCGCCGTCGCCGAGCGCTGTGCGAGGCTGCGCACTTCGGCTGCGACGACCGCGAAACCGCGTCCCTGTTCGCCGGCACGCGCCGCCTCGACAGCCGCGTTCAAAGCAAGAATGTTCGTCTGGAACGCGATGCCGTCGATCACGCCGATGATGTCGCCGATCTGCTGCGAGCTCGCGGTGATGCGCGTCATGGTGTCGATCACGTCATCGACGACGCCGCTGCCGCGCGTCGCCACGTCCGCCGCCTGTTCCGCGAGACGCGCCGCCTGCGCCGCGCTTTCGGCGTTGTTCTTTACGTTCGCGGTCATCTGGTCCATGCTCGACGCGGTCTGCACGAGCGCCGCGGCCTGTTCCTCCGTGCGCTGCGACAAATCCGTATTGCCCGCCGCGATCTCCGAAGCGCCGACGTTGATGTTCTCAGTGCCGTTGCGCACCCGCGAAACCGTCTCGACGAGACCGCGCTGCATCACACTCAACGCATGCAGAAGGCTGGTCGTATCGTCCGGATGGACATCCACGGTGGTCGTCAGATCGCCGCGCGCGATGCGATGCGCCGCGCCGACCGCGAGCTCCAGCTCGCCGCCGAGATTGCGCCTGATGCTGCGCAGGACGATCAGCATCGCCGCCGTCGCGATGCCGCCGAGCAGCGCCGTGATCGCGAGCCAGCGCAGCGCGCTCGCATAGAACGCGCTCTGCACGTCGTCCATGTACATGCCGGTGACGAGATACCAGTCCCACTGCGCGAAACGCTGCGAATACGACATCTTGCCGACTGGCTTGTCGCTGCCGGGCTTCGGCCACAGATAGTTGACGAAGCCGCCGCCGGGCTGATCGCCGGCCTTCACGATATCGACGAACAGGTGATTGCCCGCCGGGTCCGTGTAGCCCGACAGATCCTGCCCGTTCATGCCGGACTTGATCGGGTGCATCACCATCTTCGGATGCGAGTCGTTGATGGAGAGATAGCCGTCCGTCCCGTAACGGATCGCGCCGACCGCTTCGAGCGCGCGCTTCTTCGCTTCTTCTTCGGTGAGCGTCTTGTTCGCCGCGAGCGCCGCATAGTGCGCGGTGATCGCGTGCGCCTCGTTGACGAGGGTCTTCAACTGCTCCTTGCGGTCGTCGATCATCGACGTCCGGTTCTGCCACGCGCCGATGATGCCGATTGCGATCAAGCCGATCCACAGCACGGCGATCATCGAGCCGAGCTTCCTGTTCAACGTCATTCTGTTCATATTGCGCCCGTCGCCTCTTTGCGTTGTCTGTCCTCGTGCGACGGCGCACGCCGCCGCATGCCCGCTTTACGGCAGGCGGCGCGGCGCATGTAGGGCGGGAATTCCCGTAGGAGGGCGCGGGTGAAGCTTCACATCAAAGGTGGCGGATCGGATCCTTGTCGGGCGGCGCATCGGGATGCGTCGGCTCGTCCGGGCGATGCCCCGGCGAATTCGGCAAGAACGGATCGGATTCCGGATCGCGGTTCGGGTCCGCGATGGGGTCCGGAATGGGCGTGGTCTGCATATCGAATTTCATGATGTCCCCCGGAAGGTGGATCGGCGCCGCGTTGGTTCGCCGCTACGCCGATTCGTGCGCCGCCGGCATGTGCAGCGTGAAGGGCTCGCCCGGATGCGCGTCGCCAGTTTTCGAGAGCGCGGCGCGGGCGCGGGCGGCGATCGCGTCGCTGCCGGTGTCGCGCGGATGCTCGTCGAGCACGATGTGCGGCGTGCCGAGCGCGCGGGCCGTGGCGACGGGCGAGGACGCGGCGGCGTCGTCGGACACGAGCAGGCGCGCGTTGGCGATCAGTTGCGGCAACGTGCGCGGTGCGACCGTGCCCGCGAGAAAGAGCGCGGCCGTCTGCATCGCGCCGAGGACGCCGGCGGTGCGCTCGGGATCGGGCGCGTCGCCGACGATCGCGATCTGCCAGCCGTCTGCGGCGAGCTGGTCGGCGACATCGGCGTAACGCTCGGCGGGCCACGCGGGTGCATCGCGATGGCTGCCCGGATGGATCAGCACGAGGCGCTCGCGCTCGATGCCGTGGAACGCGGCGAGCTCGTCGTAATCGGCATCGGGCGGCGGGCCAGCGTTCGCGGACGGCATGACGCTCGGCTCGTCGGGGACGAGCGCGGGCGCGAGCTCGTCGCTCAGGGTGGAAAGGGGAGTGGCTCGCATCCTGGCTCCTGCAAGTGGCGTGGCCTCGTTTCGATGTCCGCGAATTCGCGGGGGCCGGGCGGTTGGCAAGCACCTGGCGTGCCCGCGTCGTCGACAGCGCGCTCTGCGAGGCTGCGCGTGCGCCGCAGAGACAGATTGCATCCCGCACCGTGACAGTTTGAACGTCGATGACGGCATTTGTCACGGTATCTGTCACGTATTGAAGGTGTCGCGACGGCGCTCGTCAAGGCGCGGCGATTTTCAGTGCCGATGTAAAAAAACCGCCGCCTCGCGATGGCGAGGCGGCGGCTCGAATGTGCGGATCGCGCGAGGCGCGAGGCGCGGGGCGCTCAGGTTTCCGTGTTGCCGTCGTCGGCGGGCAGGGTTTTCGGCGTGAACGCTTCGGCGCGGCGGCGGATGCCGTCGACTTCGCCGGTCACGAAGGTGCGCTGGTCGGCGGCGAGCGCTTCCTGATACGACACACCTTCCGGCACGCGATGCAGCAGCGCGCGCAATTCGCCTTGCGTGGTCTGCTCGACCGGCTCGTAGTCGTACAGGCCGAGTTCGAGTTCGGCACGCTCGTGCAGGATGAACAGGCACGACGCGAACACCGCGACGCCGAGCACTTCCTGCACGCCGAAGCGGAATTCATGCGGAACCGGCGAGAACGGCAGCCACGCGATCAGCGCCGCGCCCGCGAGCGCCAGCGCGATCGTCGCTTTGAGCAGCAGTTGCAGGCGCGCGATGATGCGCTCGCGTTCGGTCTTCAGCTGCCCAGCCGATTTCGGCACGAGCGCAGTGAGGGATTGTTGACGGCGGAGTTCTTCGAGCGGGAGAGCGGCCATGAGGTTGTCGTCGGGACCATCGGTGAGCGCCAGGCGGCGCGACACCGGTATAACGCGCGGCTTACAGGAACGTTGACGGCGCTTTCGACTTGTTTCGCCCTGTTGCTTCCTGTTGCATTTGGCCTTTTTTCCGACGCTTTTATCGCGTGCGGTCCCTGACCGGCGTGCGGATGGTCGCGATGCCGTCCGCGATCTGCTGCGCGAAAACGAGCGCCTCGACGATCGTGCCGAAGACTTCCGCGCGTATTTTGTCGTCGGTCAGGCGCATCAGATACGACGGGTGATAGGTCGGCACGATGATGTGCCCCTTGTGCTCGATGGTCTTGCCGAGATACTCGGACAGCGCCGTGCGATGCCCCGTGAGCGCCTTCAGCGCCGTTGCGCCGAGCGCGACGACCACTTTCGGCGCGATGCGCTTCAGTTCTTCCTCGAGCCAGAAGCGGCAGGCCTCGCGCTCGCGCTGCGCGGGCGCGAGATGCGCGCGCTCCTCGCCGTGCGCTTCCCATTTGAAGTGCTTCACCGCGTTGGTCAGATACAGCGATTCGCGCGACAGCGCGGCCTCGGTGAGCACTTCGTCGAGCAGCGCGCCCGCCGTGCCGACGAACGGCTTGCCCTCGCGGTCTTCCTGATCGCCCGGCTGCTCGCCGACCAGCATCACGCGCGCATTAGCGGGGCCGACGCCCGGCACGGCCTGCGTCGCGTTGCGCCAGAGCGCGCAGCGCTTGCACGCGTCGAGCGACGGCGGTTCCGTGAGCAGCGTGCCTTTGATCGGCTCCAGATCCGTGTTGATGGCCACTTCCATCTCGGGCGGCACGTTGCGCGGATGACGGTCGCGCCGCGCATACGGATCGGCGCGGGAGATCAGCGCTGGATCGGTGCGCGCGTTCTCCGGGCTTTTCCAGTAGCGCACCGGCATGTGCGACGCCATTTCGGCCGCGTTCTCCTGCGCCGGCGCGAAGGTGCTCTCGTAGTAAGCGAGCCAGAGCGCCTCGATGGCGTCGCCGCTCACCGCCTCGCCGCTCATCGCGGTGTCGCCGAAATCCATCGGCTTTTCTTCCGGCTCGCTCGTGCGGTCCACGCGCAGGAGCGCGCCGTCCCAGAAGGCGGCGCCGTGCGGCGTGGCGATCATCCACGTGGCGTTGCCCATGCGCGTGGCGAAGTGCAGCGCGGCGTGCTCCAGCAGGTCGTGCACCGGCTCGAACCAGCTGATGAACTCGGGCGGCCCGAGCGACGAGTCACGATGCCGGAAGCGCAGCACCTTGCGCATCTCGCGCTCTTCGGCTTCGACCGTTTCGATCATCCGGTGCAGCCGCAGACCGTCCGCATCCTGCGGCGACGCGATTGCCCGATCGCCCTGCGTCCAGCGCCACAGCGCCTTGTAGAGGAACGGCCAGCGGTCCGGCGCGCGATAGCACGCCGCCGTTTCGAGCATGGCGAGGAATTCGCGCGCGATCTTGACCGGCTTTTTCGCGTTCGGGTCCACCGAGCCGGGCGGGGGCGGAACGATGGAACCGAACACCGTTGCCGATGCATCGGTTTCTCGCCAGAACACGTCTTCCGGCCGCACGCCTTCCTCGAGCAGATTGCGCGCTTCGGTACGCCAGGCAGCAAACGACGGATCGAGGATGACGCTTTTCATCGGAGAAGAGAATCAGAAAAGTACTGTATATCCATACAGTAATTCTAGCGATGTCCGTTGCTTTCGGGCAATTATTTGGAGACGGTCGTGCCCTTTTATGCGGCGTCGATGCGAAAAACGATGGGAACGGTCATTGCTGAAATCGATCCATCGCGGCCGCCGATTGCCTTGTCGAGGGCGGCCGGACAACATCGAACCCGGAGCCGACATGCTTGCGATCGTCATCCCTGCCCACAACGAAGCCGCGCATATCGGCGCGTGCGTGGCGGCTGCGCGCCACGCCGCGAATCATCATCAATTGCTCGGAGAAGAGGCGCGCGTGATCGTCGTGCTCGATAGCTGCACCGACGAGACCGGCGTCATTGCGCGAACGCTCGGCGCGGATGTGACGTGCGTCGACGCGCGCAATGTCGGCATGGCGCGCGCGCACGGGGCCGAGCGGGCGCTGGCGCTGGGCGCACGCTGGCTCGCGTTCACCGACGCCGATACGACCGTCGCGGAAGACTGGCTCGTGCGCCAGCTCGACTGCTGCGCGGACGCGGTGTGCGGCGTGATCGGCGTGCATGACTGGACGCCGCATGTCGGCGCGGTGCGCGAGCACTTCGGACGGACTTATACCGATGCGGACGGGCATCGGCATATTCATGGCGCGAATCTGGGTGTGTCGGCGCAAGCGTATGTGCGCGCGGGCGGATTCCCGCCGCTGGAATCGAGCGAGGATGTGGCGCTCGTCGAGGCGCTCGTCGCGAGCGGTGCGCGCATCGAGTGGAGCGCGTCGCCGCGCGTGGTGACGAGCGCGCGAACGGATTTTCGGGCGAAGAAGGGATTCGGCGCGACGCTGCTCGAAGTCAGTAAGCGCTATCTGCCGATCGGCGCCGACGCCGCCGAATCATCGACTATGGCGGTGATTGCGGCGTGACGCCTCAGTTGGTCATCATGTCCGTGCCGCGCCTGAGCCGCGGGCAAGAAGGAATTCGTCCAGTTGCTCGAACGTCTCGGGCATCGCCTCGTCCATGCCCTCGATGGCGACGTCGAGCGCTTCCTTCGACGGATAGAGCTCGCGCATCACCAGCAGCGTCTTGCCGTCTTTTTCCTCGAAGGTCACCGTCGTGACGGCGCCATCGTCGCTTTCCTCGTTGGTCCAGACGAGGCGGGCGTTCGGCACCACTTCGAGATACCTGCCGAAGAACGCCAGGGGCGCCGCGGCCTTCGGGTGAGCGAACTCCAGGCGATAGCTGCCGCCGACACGAACATCCTGTTCGCAGGAAAGCAGCGTCGCGCCGCTCGACTTCGGCACCCACCACTGCCTGAACAGCTCGGGCGTGGTCCACGCTTCGAACACGAGCCGCGGCGGGGCGTCGAAGATTCGCGTGATGACCAGTTCGCGCTCGGACTTCCGTTCCGATGTCGTGCGGTGGCTCGTGCGGGCGGGCTCATTCTCTTTTCTTGCGACCATCACGTTGCTCCTTGCGTTTGAGTTCCTCGATGACCGTGTCCAGCGCGTCGAAGCGCGCGGCCCACATCTGGCGATAGTTTTCGATCCAGGCCGACTCTTCCTCGAGACGGCGCGAGCCAAGCCTGCAGGTCCGCACGCGTCCCACTTTCTCCGTGGTAACGAGCTCCGCCCGCTCCAGTATGCCGATGTGCTTTTTCATGCCCGTGAGGGTCATGTGGAACCGTTCGGCGAGGTCCGTGACCGACGCGTCGGCGCGCATCAACTGCTCCAGCACGCCGCGCCGGGTGGGGTCCGACAGCGCGGCGAACGAGGCGTCGAAACGAGCTTGTTGAGAATACTGAGCCATTTGGTTCAGTATTGCACGCGCATCGGCGGCAGGCAAGGGGACGCAGCGCTCGCGCGTTGCCCGAATTCCCGCCTCAACGTCTCGTGCGCGCCCGCGTCGACTCGGCGACTGCATCGCGCACACACGCCGACATCCATTCCGACGCGCGCATGCGCGCCGCACTCGCGGGTCTCGCGATCACCAGCGGCTGAATCACCGTCGATTCCTGAATCGGGCACTCGACCACGAGCGGCGATTGCGTCGCCGCCGGGCTTTGCGTGATCAGCAGCGACACGCCGAGCCCGCTCGCGACCATCGCGCGAACCAGTTCGATCGACGCGGCCCGATAGCGGACGTTCGGCGACAAGCCGCACTGCCAGAACGGCGTCATCAGGAAATCGCGGCTCTGCGGCAGGTCGATCAGAATGAACGGCTCCGCCGCGAGATCGCGCAGCGAGACGGCGCGCTTGCGCTTCGCGAGGCGCGAGCCTGCCGGCACGAGCCCGTACGGCCGCAGTTCGGCGAGGCATTCCCGCTCGATGTCGTCGGGCAGGCCCACGTCGTACATCAGCGCGAAGTCGATCTGTCGCTTGCGCAGCCACGTCTCGAGTTGCGGCAAATCCCCTTCGACGAAGCGCACCGACAGCCGCGGATGACGTTCGCGTGCAAGCTCCAGCGCGCGCGGCAGATACACCGGCGCGATGGTGCGAAAGACGCCGATCTGCACTTCGCCGCCATCTTCTTCGCCGATGTCGTCGGTCGCAAACGCCGATGCCGACGCCAGCAGTTGCCGCGCCTCCGCCAGCTTGCGCTCGCCGAAATGCGTGAGCGTCATGCGCGTGCCCGCGCCGCGCGTGAACAGCGGATCGTCGAACAGGGTTTCGAGTTCGCGGATCGCCACCGAGATCGACGGCTGCGACACGTTGAGCTGATTCGCCGCCGCAGTCGTGCTGCCCAGCTCGGCGGCCGCGACGAAATAGCGTAGCAACCTCAGCGAGAGAGCCATACGAAAATCCTATAGCCGTTAATTTATTCCGATATTTTATCTAATTGCCCAGCGCGCACAGAATCGACTCATCGGCCGATTTGGCCTGCTCTTCAGGAGACGATGCCGTGACTGTGTCCAGGCTGCCGCTCGACGGCATACGCGTGATCGATTTTTCCCGGGTGCTCGCGGGGCCGCTGTGTTCGGCGCTGCTCGGCGATCTCGGCGCCGACGTCATCAAGATCGAGCCGCCCGGCGGCGACGACTATCGCGCGATCGGTCCGTTCGCGCACGGCGAGAGCGGCCTATTCGGCGCGATGAACCGCAACAAGCGCAGCATCGTCATCGACCTGAAAACGGCGGACGGGCAGACGCTCGCGCAATCGCTGTGCGCGCAGGCGGACGTGGTCGTCGAAAACTTTCGCCCGGGTGTCGCCGCGCGCCTGGGCATCGGCTACGAGACCTTGTCGGCGCGACATCCGGCGCTCGTTTATGCGAGCGTGTCGGGCTTCGGACAGACCGGTCCCGAGTCGCGCCGCCCCGCCTACGACATCATCCTGCAGGCGCTGTGCGGGCTGATGGACGCCACCGGCGCACCTGATGGCGAGCCGACGCTGGTCGGCGATTCCGTGTCGGACGTCGTGAGCGGCATCTTCGCGTCGTGGGGCGTGCTGGCCGCGCTCGTCGCGCGCGATCGCACCGGCCGCGGCACGCACGTCGACGTGTCGATGTTCGACGCCACGCTGAACCTGACCGCCGGCCTCGTCGCGCGCTATGCGGCGACGGGCGTCGCGCAGTCGCGAGTCGGCAATCGTCATGCGACCTCCGCGCCGTTCGGCGCGTATCAGGCCGCGGACGGGCACTTCGTCGTCGCGGTGCTCAACAACAAGCTGTTCGCCGGGCTCGCCGACGCGATCGGACAGCCCGAGCTCGCCGCCGATCCGCGTTTCGCGAGCGACGCGTCGCGCTGTGCGCACGAAGCCGGACTGCGCGCGTGCATCGAACGATGGGCAGCGACGCGCACCGTCGCCGACGTCAATGCGGATCTGAGCGCAGCGGGCATTCCGGTCGCGCCGATCCAGAGCATCCGGCAGGCGCTCGACAGCGAGCACGCCCGAACGCGCGGCCTGCTCGTCGATGCCGCCGCCGCCGATGGCTCGACGGTGCGGCTGCCGGCCCAGCCGCTCAAGTTTTCCGCCTATCCGAATATGCGCACGACGCGCGCGCCGCGTCTCGGCGAACACACCTCGACGGTCCTCGAAGAGGTGCTCGGTCTCGACGCGGCAACCATCGCAGCTTTTGCGGCACAGGGCGTCATCGCCGAATCCATTCAGGAGAACGATCTTGTATAAGCGACTGGGCGTCAGCGACGCCGACCTCGAAATCGCGGACGCGATCGGCCGTTTCGCGCAGGCCGAACTCGCGCCGCATGCGGCGCAGATCGACCGCGAAGAAATCCCGACGACGCGCTGTGTGCGCGCGCTCGCCGAACTCGGCGTCATGGGCATGAACCTGCCCGAGCGCTGGCAGGGCGTCGGCGCGTCGCCGGCGGCGATCATCCTCGCGCTTGCCGAAATCGCGAAGGCGTGCGCGGCCACGTCGTCGATGATCGGCGCGCACTATCTCGCGACCGACTCGATTCTCATCGGCGGCTCGGATGCACTGCGCGACCGCTATCTGCCCGATGCCGCGACGGGCGTGAAGCTCGGCGCATTCGCGCTGACGGAACCGCAGGCCGGCTCCAATCCGGCGGGCATGACGACGCAAGCCCTGCGCGACGGCGACAGCTATCACATTCGCGGCGTCAAGCATTTCATCTCCAACGCGGACGCGGCACAGTTCATCGTCGTCTATGCGAAGACGTCGGCCGATAAAGGCACGCGCGGCATCAGCGCGTTCGTGGTCGACCGCGACACGCCGGGCGTGACCGTCTCGCCGCCGGAAAAGCTGATGGGCATTCACGGCGCGCCGGCGCACGAAGTCGCGCTCGACTGCGTCGTGCCCGCGGCGAACCGGCTCGGCGATGAAGGCAGCGGCTTTCGCACCGCGATGAAAGTGCTCGACAACAGCCGCCTCGACGTCGCGGCGACGAGTCTCGGCATCGCCGAAGCGGCGTTCGGCGATGCGGTCGAATGGGCGAAGCAGCGCCACGTCGGCGGCGAGCCGCTCGCGCACAAGCAAGGCCTGCAATGGACTTTCGCCGACATGAAGACGCGCCTCGAAGCCGCGTGGCTGCTGACGCTTCAGGCCGCCGCGCGGCGCGGCGCGGGCGAGCCGTTCACCGAGCTGGCGTCGATGGCCAAGCTCTATGCGTCGGAAATGGTGGCGTTCGTCACCGACGCCGCCTTGCAGGTTCACGGCGGCTACGGCTTCACGCGCGAGATGCGCATCGAGCGCCTGGTGCGCGATGCGCGAATTCTGCGGATCTACGAGGGATCGTCGGAGATCCAGCGCACGGTCATCGCGCGTTCGCTGTTCGCATGACGCGCATCGGCATTCGAAACAAGGAGACGAATCGATGAAGATTCTGGTGGCAGTCAAGCGCGTCGCCGACGCGAATGTGAAAGTGGGCGTGAAGTCCGATCAGTCGGGCGTGGACCTCGCGAACGTGAAGATGTCGGTGAATCCGTTCGATGAGATCGCCGTGGAAGCCGCGGTGCGCCTGAAGGAAGCCGGTGTCGCGACGGAAGTGATCGCCGTGAGCTGTGGCGTCGGGGAGGCGCGGGACACGCTGCGCACCGCGCTCGCGATGGGCGCGGACCGCGCGATTCTGGTCGAGTCGGATGCGGAACTGCAACCGCTCGCCGTCGCGAAACTGCTGTGGGCTGTCGCGGACAGGGAAACGCCGCAACTCATCGTGCTCGGCAAGCAGGCCATCGACGACGATTCGAATCAGACCGGCCAGATGCTCGCCGCGCTCGCCGGCCTGCCGCAAGCGACGTTCGCTTCGAGCATCTCGATCGCGGATGGCCACGCGACCGTCTCACGCGAAATCGACGGCGGCGCCGAGACGCTGTCGCTGACACTGCCCGCCGTCATCACGGCCGATCTGCGTCTGAACGAGCCGCGCTACGTCACGTTGCCGAACCTCATGAAAGCGAAGAAGAAGCCGCTCGACACGATCCGGCCGGACGAGCTCGGCGTCGATGTGACGCCGCGTTTGCAGACGCTGAAAGTCAGCGAGCCGCCCAGACGCGCCGCCGGCGTGAAGCTGCCCGACGTGCAGGCGCTGATCGGCAAGCTCAAGACCGAAGCCAGGGTTCTTTGAAGGAGACAGGGAAATGACGATTCTGATCATCGCGCAACACGACTGTGATTCGGTCGACGCGGCGACGCTCAAAACCATCGGCGCCGCGCAGAAGATCGGCGCCGACATTCATGTGCTGATCGCGGGTCACGGCGCGCAGCGCGCGGCGGATGCGGCGGCGAAGATCGCGGGCGTGTCGAACGTGCTGCTCGCCGATGCTCCGCAGCTCGAAGCCGGCCTCGCGGAGAACGTCGAGGCAACGGTGCTGCCGCTCGCGTCGCGCTACACGCACATCCTCGCGCCGGCGACGGCTTTCGGCAAGAACGTGATGCCGCGCATCGCCGCGAAGCTCGACGTCGCGCAGATCAGCGACATTACCGCCGTCGTCAGCGACGACACCTTCGAGCGCCCGGTCTACGCGGGCAACGCGATCGCGACCGTGCGCTCGGCGGATCGCATCAAGGTCGTCACCGTGCGCGCCACGAGCTTCGACGCGGTGTCAGCCGTTGGCGGCAGCGCGCCGGTGGAACGCATCGCGGCCGCGCCCGATTCCGGCCTGTCGCGTTTCGTGAGCCGCGACGCGACGAAGCTCGACCGCCCCGAGCTCACGAACGCGAGCATCGTCGTGTCGGGCGGGCGCGGTCTCGGCAGCGGCGAAAACTACGCGAAGGTGCTCGCGCCGCTCGCCGACAAGCTCGGCGCGGCGCTGGGCGCATCGCGCGCCGCCGTCGATGCGGGCTTCGTGCCGAACGATTACCAGGTCGGACAGACCGGCAAGATCGTCGCGCCCCGGTTGTATGTGGCCGTCGGGATTTCAGGGGCGATCCAGCATCTGGCCGGCATGAAGGACTCGAAGGTAATCGTCGCGATCAATAAGGATTCCGAAGCACCTATTTTCGGCATCGCCGATTACGGCATCGTCGGCGATCTGCACGAGATCGTTCCGGCGTTCATCGACGCAATCTGAATCTGAATCCCGCTCAGGAGACGAGCATGGAACGTAACACCACGATTTCCGCCGGCAATGCAACGCTCATCGAGCGCCGCTCGATCGACTACATTCCCGACGCCGAGCGTCACGGCAATCTCTTCAGCCAGTTCACGCTGTGGTTCGGCGCGAATCTGCAGGTCACGGCGGTCGTCGTCGGCGCGCTCGCAGTCGTGCTCGGCGGCGATGTGTTCTGGTCGCTGATCGGGCTGCTCATCGGCCAGGTGCTCGGCGGCGCGGTAATGGCGTTGCACGGCGCGCAAGGACCGCAGCTCGGCCTGCCGCAGATGATCTCGAGCCGCGTGCAGTTCGGCGTGTACGGCGCAATCATTCCGCTCGTGCTCGTCTGCGTGATGTATATCGGCTTTTCCGCGGGCGGCACGGTGCTCGCGGGACAGGCCATCGGCGAGTTGCTGCACACGGACAACACGACATCGATCCTGATCTTCGCGGCGCTGGTCGTGCTGCTCACCGCGCTCGGTTATCGCATCATTCACGCGATGGGCCGCGTGTCGAGCATCGTCGGCACGCTCGCGTTCCTGTATCTGTTCGCGAGCCTGCTGCACGGGCATGCGCTCGACACGCTGCTCGCCAACCGGCACTTCACCGTCGCTTCCTTCCTGCTCGCGGTCTCGCTGTCGGCGTCGTGGCAGATCGCGTACGGGCCGTATGTCGCGGATTATTCGCGCTATCTGCCGAAGTCGACCTCCGCGCTCAAGACCTTCTTCGCGGTCTTCAGCGGCACGGTGATCGGCGCGCAAGTGTCGATGACCTTCGGCGTGCTGGCCGCCGCGCTCGCCGGCGAGCGCTTTTCAGGGCACGAGGTCGGGTTCATCGTCGGGCTCGGCGCGAGCGGCGCGATTGCCGCCGTGCTCTATTTCACGATCGCGCTCGGCAAGCTGACGATCACCACGCTCAACGCATACGGCAGCGTGATGTCGGTTGCGGCCATCGTCACCGGCTTCGGCGGACAGCGCGAGATTTCCGCGCGCACGCGGCTCGTCTTCGTGCTGCTGAGCGTGGCGGCGTCGAGCGCACTCGCGCTGCTGGGACAGCACTCGTTCCTCAAGGCCTTCTCTTCGTTCCTGCTGTTCCTGCTCGTGTTCTTCACGCCGTGGAGCGCGATCAATCTCGTCGACTACTACTGGGTCACGCGCGAACGCTACGACGTGCCGGCGCTGTTCGATGTCAACGGCCGCTACGGTCGATGGAACATCGCCGGCATCACGGTCTATGCGCTCGGCGTGCTCGTGCAGATGCCGTTCGTTGCAACGGGCTTCTACACCGGTCCGTGGGTCGATGCGCTCGGCGGCGTGGACGTGTCGTGGATCGTCGGTATCGTCGTGCCGGGCCTGCTGTACTACGTCGTGTCGCGGCTTGCGAAATCGACTACGCCGGACAGGCTCATCGTGCCCACCGCGATGACCGACGCCGATTGAAGAATCGCTGTCGGCATCTGAAGCGTCAGCGAGTCATCGAGAAAATACTGCCCCAGCCCGAGAGCGGCGTCATATCCACGTCGAGCATGCGCAGCGCTTTCCACACGACGGTCGCCACCGTGTCGTAGGCGGGAATATCGGTCGCGGCTTCGAACGGGCGCGCGAGATGCGCCGCGTGCAGATTCGTGCAGAACGTTGTCACCGCGTCGGGACGGGCGAACGCGGTTTCGCGCATCATGTCCGTGAGCAGCGTGTCGGGCACTTCAGCGAAGCTGAAATTCTCGCGCAGACCCAGGTGGCGTTCCGCGACGCATTCGATGCCCAGTCTCTCGTAGTTGCGCATGATGCGCTCCTGGACATCGTCGATATAAGGTGAGACGAGCGCGAGACGCTTGACGCCCGTGCTGGCGAGAAGTTCGTTCAGCGCGAGCACCGATGTCGTGGCGGGAATGCCCGTGGCTTCCGTCAACTGACGGCACAGCGCTTCGTCGCGCTCGAAACCGAGCCATCCCGCCGACGTGCCGCTCCAGCCGATCACGTCCACGCGCGCATCGGCCAGTTGGCGGGCGGCGTCCAGAATGCGGCTCACGTCGAACTGGCCGAGCGCCTGTTGCGTCAGACTGATCTCCGTCACCGTAAAGCGCGCGAAGTGCGCGCTGGCATTCGGCAACGCACTCAGCATGGCCGAGGTGACCGGTTCGAGCGCCGTGTTGGACGAAGGCGTGAGAATGCCGAGTCTGATTCGTTTCGTTCGCATGTTTGCGTTCCTCAATCGGCGAGCAGGCGCTTCACGCCTTCGGCGGCCTGATGGCGAAGCGCGGCGAGATCGAGACCGGGGATCACGCCGTCATCGACCACCACGCGGCCGTTCACGATGTTGTAGCGCACGCGCGCGGGCTCGCCCGCCGTCACCGGCGCGACCGCGAGATCGTGGAAGCCGTAAAAGCGCGGATCGTCGATGTCGTACAGCACGAGGTCCGCGGCCTTGCCCGCTTCGAGTGTGCCGAGCGCATCGAGACCGAGCACGCCCGCGCCGCCCGCGGTGCCCCAGTGGATGATCTCCTCCACCGTGGTCGCCGACGCGCCCTGTGCCGCGCGATGCACGAGCCACGCGAAGTGCGCTTCGTGGGTCATGCTGCCCGATTCGTTCGATGCGACGCCGTCCACCGCGAGCGACATCGGCACGCCTGCCGCGGCCATCCGCGGCGCGGGCGCGATGCCGCTGCCGAGCCGCGCGTTGCTCACGGGACAGTGCGAGCAGCCGCTGCCCGTTTCGGCGAGCATCGCGATCTCGCTCGGCTCCAGATGGACGAGATGGGCGAACCACACGTCCGGTCCGAGCCATTCGTGTTCGGCGACGAACTCGACGGGCAGCTTGTCGAAGCGTTCCCGGCAGAAATCGACATAGCGCCTCGTCTCCGACAGATGCGTGTGCATGCGCAAACCCATGCGCCGCGCCGCGCGCGCGATCTCGGGCAGCAGTTCGGGCGGCAGCGAGAAGGTCGGGGTCGTTGGCGCGACCACGACGCGGCGCATCGATGCCGCGCGCGGATCGTGATAGCGCGCCTTCAGGCGCTCGATATCGGCCAGCATCTGATCGAGTGTCTCGGGCTTCAGCGCGACCTTCGAGAAGCCCGGATGATCGCCCGCCGCCTGCAGCGCGCCGCCACGGCACAGCACGAAGCGCAGGCCGAACGACGCGGCTTCGTCGAATAGCAGATCGCCGGTTTCGGTCGTGCCGTCCGCATGATAGAGATAGTGATGATCCGCGCAGGTCGTCACGCCGGACAAGAGCAGTTCCGCCATGCCGAGGCGTGCGGCGACGCGCGCGAGCTCCGACGTGAAGCGCGCGAGGCGCGGATACGGCACCGCGGCGAGCCATTCCTGCAAGTCCGCGTTGATGCCGGACGGCACCGCCTTGAGCAGGTTCTGGAACAGGTGATGATGCGTGTTCACCCATCCCGGATAGACGACGCACGAGCGCGCATCGATGACGCGTTCGTCGGCGCGTGCTTCGAGGTTCGGCGCGATGGTGTGGATCATGCCGTCGCGGATGCGGATATCGACTTGGCCCAGACGCGCGGCGTCGCCCCTCGATCCGTTCATCACCGCGACGGGATTTTTGATAAGCAATGCTTCAGTTTGCATGTTCACGATCGGTTGTCCTGGGGTTGCGTTTCACTCGCGCACCATGCTGTGCGCCGGCACGGCGTCTTCCTCGTGCGCGCCGTTCAATACTGCGTTCAGCACGACCGACACGAGGCACGCGAGCACCACGCCGCTGTGCACGAAGGGCTGCGTCCAGTCGGGCATCTGCCGGAAGACCTGCGGCGCCATGACGGGAATGAGCGCGGTCGCGATGGTGAAGCCGACGATCAGCACGTTGTAGCGATTGCGCTCGAAGTCCACTTTCGCCAGCGTCTGCACGCCGGCCGCGACCACGACGCCGAACATCGCGATGCCCGCGCCGCCGAGCGCCGCCGCCGGGGTCGACGCGACCACCGCGCCGATCTTCGGCACGAGCGCGACCACGCACATGAGCACGCCGCTCACCGCGACGACCCAGCGGCTGCGCACGCCGGTGAGAATCACGAGGCCGACGTTCTCCATGAACGCGATGAACGGGAACGCGGCGAACATGCCGGCGATCGCGCTCGCAAGGCCATTCGCGCGCATGCCGCGCACGGCGTCCTCCTCGCTGATGTTCTTGTCGACGATATCGCCGATAGCGACGAACAGCCCCATCGACTCGACCATCTGCACCACCATCACGACGATCATCGTCATGACCGGCACGATGGAGAACACCGGCATGCCGAAGTGGAAGGGCAACGGCATCGTGAACCACGGCGCCTGCGCGACGTTCGCGAAGTCGCCCATGCCGAGCGCGCAGGCGAGCACGCTGCCCGCGACGAGACCGATCAGCACGGAAAGATTGCGCAGGAACGCGTTGGCGAAGCGGTTGACGGCCAGGATCACGAGCGCAACGAACAGCGCGACGCAGAGAAAGGGCAGCGCGCCGAAGCGCTGTTGTGCGTGCTCGCCGCCGCCCGCCCATTGATACGCGACGGGAAAGAGCTGCAGCCCGATCACGGTGACGATGCAGCCCGTGACGACCGGCGGAAAGAAGCGTCGCAGGCGTCCGACGATCGGCGCGGCGAACATCGTGAAGAGGCCCGCCCCGATCACCGCGCCGCACACGCCCGCGAAGCCGACGCCCGGACTCAGGCCGATGGCGATCACCGGCCCCACGCTGCTGAATGCGACGCCCTGCAGAATCGGCAGGCGCACGCCGAACTTCCAGATGCCGACCGTTTGCAATACCGTCGAAATGCCCGAGCAGAAAAGCGCCGTGCTGATGAGCACGGTGGTGTCGGCCGGCGACATCTTCAGCGCCGACGCGACGATGAGCGGAACGGCAATCGCGCCGATATACGCGACCAGCATGTGCTGCAGGCCGAGCGTGATCATCTGCCGTTTCGGCAGGACGCGGTCGACCGGGTGTTTCTCGGTGTTCATCACGTGTCTCCTGATTATCTCTGTCCGCCGGCGCGTCGCTGTGCGCGCCGGACGCATCGCTCGTCAGGCCGCGACCGGCACGGCGAGACAGGCATGAAAGCGCGCGTTGAGCGCGGCACGGTCCAGCTCGCGTCCGATGAACACGATGCGGCTCGAACGCGGCTCGCTGCCCCACGCCTGCGCCGCCTTGAGTTCAATGATGTCGTGCACGCCCTGCAAGACATAGCGGTACGGCTGGCCTTTCACGGCGAAGATGCCCTTCATGCGGAAGAGCTTCGTCGCGTCGGATGCGCGCAGTTCGGCGAGCCATGTGTGCAGCGCGCCGAGATCGATGTCCGCGTTCACTTCGATGCCGACCGAAGAGACGCTCTCATCGTGACGATGATCGTCGTGGTGGTGATCGTCTTGATGATCGTGGTCGTGGTCCTCGTCGGCCTCGACGAGTTGCTGCGCAAACTCGTTGGCGCCTACGCCGAGAATCCTGTGCAGATCGATTTGCGCATACGTCGATTCGACGATCTCCGCCGTCGCATTGAGTGTGCGAAGCCGCTCTTTCAACGATGCGATCTGCTCCGGCGTGACGAGATCCACCTTGTTGATGACGACGCGATCCGCGCACACGATCTGATCGACCGCCTGGTTGTCGCGGCCGTCGAGCACGAGATCGTCGAGATGAGCGGCGATATGTTTCGCATCGACCATCGTCACGACGGCGTCGAGCGACACGCGCTGCGCGATGGGATCGTCGATGAAGAAGGTTTGCGCGACGGGATACGGGTCGGCGAGCCCGCTCGTCTCCACGATGATGTGATCGAGCCGTTCGGGCCGCTCGACCAGCATGCGCACGATGCGCACGAGATCCTCGCGCACCGCGCCGACGCAGCACACGCAGCCGTTGGTCATCTCGTAGATCTCTTCGGTGGATTCGAGCACGAGGCCGCCGTCGATGCCGACTTCGCCGAACTCGTTTTCGATCACCGCGATCTTGTGGCCGTGCTTCTCCTTAAGAATGTAGTTGAGCAGCGTAGTTTTTCCGGCGCCCAGAAAGCCCGTCAACACCGTGACCGGAATCTTGTCGAACGCGTTGTGAGTCGTGTGAATGTGAGTCATCGCTTCGTCTCCTTCTAGTGGGTCATGCTTCGTGTTCTTTCCAGCGCGTGACAGCGCCGCAATCGAGTCCGAACAGATCGAGTACGCGGCCGAGCGTGTGATCGATCATCGCGTCGAGCGAGGCGGGCCGCGCATAGAAGGCGGGCACCGGCGGCGCGACGATGCCGCCCATTTCAGTGACAGCGGTCATGTTGCGCAGATGCGCCAGCGTGTAAGGCGTCTCGCGTGCGAGCAGCACGAGCGGACGGCGTTCTTTAAGCGTGACATCGGCGGCGCGCGAGAGCAGGGTCGACGAGAGGCCGCTTGCGATCTCCGCGAGCGTCTTCATCGAGCAGGGCGCGACGATCATCCCGAGCGTGCGGAACGAGCCGCTCGAGATGGCGGCAGCCATGTCGTCCGCGCGATACGTGACGCTCGCGAGCGCGCTGACATCCGCGAGCTTGTGTTCGGTCTCGTGCGACATCGTCAAGAGCGCGCTGCGCGATACGGTCAGATGCGTTTCGATGTCGAGTTCGCGTAGCATTTCCAGCAGGCGCACGCCGTACACGAAGCCCGATGCGCCGCTGATGCCGACCGCGATGCGCCGCGTGCTCATCGTCCGGCTCCGTTCAGTATTTCCGTCGCGCGCCGTGCCGCCTCGTCGCCGATGCGCGCGCGTGTGCCGTCGAACGTCGCGCCGCGCGTCGCGTCGATACCCATGCGCGACGTCGTGCCGTTCGCGGACGAAGACGGATCGAGCGGACTGCCCGGCAATCCGTCGACGATGAACACATCCTCGCGCGGCTGCGCATGCGCGGCCATCGCCCATAACACTTGCGAGTCGTCGGTGATGTCGATGTCGCTGTCCACCGCGACCACATGCTTGAGGTACGGATCCCAGCCGAGCAGAGCGAGCATGATCTGCCGCGCTTCGCCGTCGCGTGCCTGGTTCAGCGCGACGTAGCAATGAAAATGCGTGCCCGAGTTCGGATAGTGCAGGGCGGTGACCGAAGGAAACCGCGCCTTCAGTTTTTCGCTCATTTCGGCTTCGCGCGGCAGGCGCGCGAGCGTCAGATGCTCGGCATACGGACCGCCGACGACATCGACGAGCCAGGCGTCGCGGCGGCGCATCATCGTATCGACGCGCAGCACGTTGTTGGTCGAGCGGTCCGACGAATAGCCGGTGAATTCGCCGAACGGGCCTTCTTCGGCGCGCGCATCCGGATCGATCGTGCCTTCCAGCACGAACTCGGCCGCGGCCGGCACGCCGATGCCATGACGCGGCGTGCGCACCAGTTCCAGCGGCGCGCCGAAGAGTCCGCCCGCAATCGCGCGCTCGTCGACGCCGAAGGGCACGCGCGCCGCCGCCGCGAGCATGAACAACGGATGCGCGCCGATGACCATCGCGACCTTCAGCGTGTCGCCGCGCGCCTTCGCCGCCTGCAGCATGCGCCACGTATGGCCGCGCGAATGCAGGCTCGTCGCGAGGGCATTGCGTGCATGGCGCATCGAACGGTGATAGCTGAGATTGGCGATGCCCGTCACCGGATCTTCCGCGACGATCACCGCGTTCGTCACATAAGGGCCGCGATCCGTGTCGAAGTGGCGGATCATCGGCAGTTGCGCGAGATCGACGCAATCGCCTTCGATGACTTCATCGAGCACGGGGCCGCTCGAAACATAGAGAGGCGTGAGCGGCGCATTCGCGCGCTGCTGATACGCGTCGAATAGTCCGCTCGCGTTCACGTCGAACAGACGCGCGATGCGTTCGCGTGAGGCAAAGAAGTTCGTCGCGAGCGGCACGCCGATACCGTCGACGTTTTCGCAGACGAGCATCGGATGCTGTCCGCGCCCGGCGAGCTGCGCGACGATCGCGGTGACGTCCTGATCGGCGGATACGGGATCGCGCAGCGTCAGCACATCGTGCGGATATCGTTCGCGGTATGCGTCCGCGAAGCAATGAAAGTCCTGCGTGGCGCGCAAGAGGTTATCGGCCATCGTGAACTCCGTTTGAGAGAAGCGAGGGCGCGTGGACGACCGCGCCCGCGTGAGGTCAGGCAGGTTGCGCGACGTCGTCGCTCTTCACGTAGGTCGCCTTCAGCCGCTTCTCCGCTTCGGCGAGATCCTTCGGCGGTTTCGTCGGTTCGATGCCGACCAGCCGCGCGATGTTGTTGCCCATGTAATCCTCGAGACCGTCTTCATCGAGATCCATGCCTTGCGGCGCGGGGCCGCACAGCATTTCGAGCTCGCGCAGCCACATGCCCGGTTCGTTGGGCGGCGAATCCGTGCCGAACACGATCTTGTTGCGCGGCAGCTCGCGCGCAAACTCGACGATGCGCGACTGATAGCACCAGCCCGATTCGCAATACACGTTGGGCGTGTCCATCGCCATCCAGAAGGCTTCGAACGAGTAATTGCCGCCCGTCTGAATCCCGAAGTGACCGATGATGAAGTTCACCATCGGGAACTCGCGGATGATCGGATAGAACTGCGTCGGAATCGTGTACGGCCCGTCGCCGGTATGGATCAGCACGACGACGCCCAGCTCCGCGCACTTCTTCATCGCCGGACGCAGCCAGTCGAGCGCGCGATCCGGCCGGTAGCCGTGCATGTTCGCGTGCAGCTTGAGCATCTTGAAGCCGTACTCCTTCACGTGGAATTCGAGTTCGGCCGCGCCGTTCTCCGGACCCCAGCGCGGGTTGTACGTGAAGTTGCCGATGAAGCGGTCCGGATACTTCTGCGTCAGCTCCGCGATATACGCCATGTAATCGCGAATGCCTTCGCGGCCGCGCCGGTTGCCGTCGCGATAGCCGGTATTGCCGGGCGGCGGCTGGATGAAGCCCATGTCGATGCGGCGCGGCTTGCCGTTGATGATGTACGGTCCGTCCATCATCTTCAGAAGACGCTCGCCGGTGAAAGGCTCGCCCGTATGACGCCAGGCTTCGTCGACGAGATTGGTCGGATGCAGATGGGTATCGATGATCATCAACGGGCTCCTGCGTAGTCGGCTTCTTTACATTGATCGAGATAGGCCTGTGCTTCCTGCACGGTCTTCGGCCGCGCGGTCGGCTCGATGCCGAGCATGCGCGCGAGGTTGTTGCCGAGATAGTCCTCCAGCGTGTCCTCGTCGAGATTGAGACCTTGCGGCGGTTCGTGACACAGCACTTCGAGCAGACGCAGCCACATGCCGGGCTCGTTGGGCGGCGTGTCGGAACCATAGAGAATCTTGTGCGTGGGCAGCACCTTCGCGAACTCGACGATGCGCGATTGCAGGCACCAGCTCGATTCGCAATACACGTTGGGCGTGTCGAGCGCCATCTGATACGGCTCGAAGCAATACACGCCGCCGGTCTGCACGCCGAAGTGCGCCATGATGAACGGCACCGACGGAAACTCGCGAATCAGCGGATACCATTCGCTCGGGATGCTGTACGGGCCGTCGCCGGTGTGCAGCTTCACGATCAGTCCGAGGTCCGCGCATTTGCGCAGCGCGGGACGCAGCCAGTCGAGCGCGCGGTCAGGACGATACGCGTGCATGTTGGCCTGCAACTGCACCATCCTGAAGCCATGCTCCTTCGCATAGAACTCGATCGCATCGGCGCCGTTCTCGGGACCGCAGCGCGGGTTATAGACGAAACACCCGAGCAGGCGGTCGGGATACTTCTGCGTCAGCTCGACGGTGTAGGCCATGTAGTCGTCGATCGACTCGCGGCCGGAGCGCACGCCGTCGGTCCACGTATAGATGGTGTTGCCTTGCGGCGGCTGAATGAAGGCCTTGTCGATGCGGCGCGGCTTGCCGTTGATGATGTACGGCCCGTCCATCACCTCGATGAGGCGCTCGCCCGAAAAGGGCTCGCCGTCATGGCGCCAGGCGAGGTCGACGAGATTGGTCGGATAACAGCTTGTGTCGATGATCATTGTTCTCGATCTCCTTGAGGGGAACTGGCATGTCCAGTTGCCGGATCGCGGGCAGGCGCATCGATGGAACGAAAGCCCTTGCAGGCTTGCCCCATGCGGCCTTTTGCAAGACGCCATGGCAACGCGTCTTCCCCTCGCCGGCATCGAGTGTCACACTGATGTGCACTGCTGCTTGCGATGCAGTCTCACAAGTAACGGGCGCTCTGTACAATATTTTTTGACCACGATCTTGATACGTTGACGATATGGACATGCGGCTCTTGCGGTACTTCGCGGTGCTTGCCGACGAACTGCATTTCGGCCGCGCAGCCGCGCGGCTGCACATTTCGCAGCCTCCGCTGAGCCAGCAGATCCGCATCCTCGAAGAGGAGATGGGCACGGCGCTCTTCCTGCGCTCACAGCATCGTGTCGAACTGACCGAGGCAGGGAAAACACTGAAGGGACAGGCGCCGCTGATCTTCGCGCAGTTCGAGCGCGCGATCGATCTCACGCGTTGCGCGGGGCGCGGCGAAGTGGGACGTCTGGAGATCGGCGTCATCAGCTCGGCGATGGTCGAGCCGATTCCGCGCACGCTCGGCGTGTTCGCGCGCAGGCATCCGCAAGTGCGCTGGACGCTGCATGAAATGACGCCCGCCGCGCAGATTCAGGCGTTGAAAGAGCGCCGGCTCGACGTGTGTTTCTTTCGCGTGTCGCACGACGATCCGGAGATCGGCAGCGAAGTCGTGTTCCGCGAATCCGCGGTCGTGGCGTTGCCGCTCGCACATCCGTGCGCATCGCGCGATGAGGTCGAGTTGCGCGAACTCCAGGCGGAGCGTTTTCTTTCGTTCGGACTATTGGAGTCGCAGCTCGCGCGCTTTCTGCGCGAGTGCTGTGTCGAAGCGGGTTTCACGCCGCGCATCGAGCAGGAAGTCGTGGAACTGCATACGCTGCTGTGCCTCGTGCGCGAAGGACTCGGCGTCGCGCTGGTGCCTTCGTCGGCGCAGCAGTTGTCGGGTGGCGGCGTCGCGTTCGTGCCGCTTGCCGCGCCATCGCCCGAAGTGTCGCTGCATGCGCGGTATCGTGCAGAAACGCCGTCTCCGGTGCTCGCCCGGTTTCTCGAAACCGTGCGCGAAGTGGCTATGGCCGATCGGCCGGACTGACCGTGCGCGCAACGAGCTCGCGGATCGCGTCGACGAGCGGCGCCACGCGCGCCGCTTTGTCTTGCGGCCAGACGGCATAGAGGTTGTAGTGCGTCGGAATCTCCACTTTCGTGAGCTCGATCAGCCTGCCGTCGCGTCGCGCATCGGCGGCGAGCAGGCCGCACGCGAGTCCCGCGCCCACGCCCGCGCTCGCCGCCGCGATCAGTCCCGCCGCGTTGTCGAAGACGGCGATCGCTTCGGGCTCGGCCGGGGGCAGGCCGGCGGCGTCGAGCCACGGAATCCATGAGCGCTTCGTGTAGCCGAGCAAGGGAAGGCCGAACACCTGTTCCGGCGTGAGCGGCGCGTCGAGCCCGCGCGCCTTCAGAAGCTCGGGCGAACCCACGACGGTCAGTCGGTCGCCGCAGATCAGCGCGTTTTCGAAGCCGTCCCATTCGCCATAGCCGTAGCGCAGCGCGAGATCCACGCGTTCGAACGCGCTGCGATCATGGCGTGGCGCGGACAACAGCGTCAGCGACGTGCCCGTCAGTCCATCGAGCAAGGCGGGCAGCCGCGCGACGAGCCAGCTTTGCGCGAGCTCCGGATCGACATCGAGGGTGATCGACTGCTTCACCGCGCGCTCTTTCACGAACGACAAGGCGCGGTCGATCTGCTCGAAGCCATCGGCAAGCTGATTGGCGAACAGCGCGCCCGCGTCGGTCAGCACGACGCGCGCGCCTTCCCGTACGAACAACGGCTGCCCGACGAAATCCTCCAGCGTGCGGATCTGCTGGCTGATCGCGCTGTGCGTGAGCGACAACTGGCGCGCCGCGCTCGAAAAGCTGCCGGCGCGCGCGGCCTGCAGAAAAGCCTGCATCGACTGGATCGAAGGGTAGCGCTTCAGCATGGGTGTTAGCCGGGCTTACGGATGATGGAAGAAATCGTCGCTGGCGCGGTGCGCGGCGGCTTTCGATAATGCCCGCAGGCACGACGACATCAGGAGACAGCGCATGATCGAGATCATCGTCAACGACACGCGGCACCCGCTCGACAATGTACCGGAAGACATGCCCCTGTTGTGGGTGCTGCGCGACCGGATCGGTCTGACCGGGACTAAGTTCGGCTGCGGCGGCGGCTTCTGCGGCGCGTGCACGGTGCATCTGGACGGCGAGGCGGTGCGCGCCTGCCTGTTGCCGATCGCGGCCGTCGCGGGCAGGCGCATCACGACGATAGAAGGCTTGTCGAAGGACGGCACGCATCCGTTGCAGCGTGCGTGGGTCGCCGAAGACGTGCCGCAGTGCGGCTACTGTCAGTCGGGGCAATTGATGCAGGCGGCTGCGTTCCTGAAGGGCCGGGCATCCGTGAGCGATGACGAGATCACCGCGGCGATGTCGGGCAATATCTGCCGCTGCGGCACGTATGCGCGGATTCGAAAAGCCATCCGTCGCGCGGCATCGGAGGCCTGAATGCACATCGACGATCAGGCCTTCACGAATGCGCACGGCGCCGCGCGGCGTCGTTTCATCGCGCAGAGCTCGGCGTTGCTGGCGTCGGGGCTGGCAATCGGATTTCAGTTACCCGAGGCCCTCGCGAAATCCGCCGGCGCGACCGGCGAAACACGTCCGCAAAAGGGCGAATTCGAACCCAACGCATGGGTCCGTGTGCTGCCCGACGATACGATCAAGCTCGTCGTCCACAAGCACGATTCGGGCACCGGCACGCGCACCGCACTGGCGGCGGTGGTCGCCGAGGAACTCGATGTCGATCCGTTCCGCATCGACGTGATCACGCCCGAGAATCCTTTCTACGCGGACTATATTCATCCGTTGTGGAAGGTGTTTTCGACGGGCGGAAGCACGAGCGTGTCGCTCGAATACGATCGGCTGCGGCATGCGGGCGCGACCGCGCGCGCCATGCTGATAGCGGCGGCCGCGCAACAGTGGAAGGTGGCGCCGTCCGCCTGCTCGACCGACAACGGCTTCGTGATCGACAAGACGAGCGGCGCGCGCGCGAGTTATGGATCGCTCGCGGTGATCGCGGCGAGTCTGCCCGCGCCGAAGGACGTGCCGTTGAAAGATCCGTCGCAGTTCAAATACATCGGCAAGCTGCGCAAGAAGCGCGGCGCCGCGCAGAAGACGACGGGCGCGTTTCAGTACAGCATCGACGTGCACTTGCCCGGCATGCTGGTGGCCGTCGTCACGCGCGCGCCCGTGATCGATGCGCGGGTGCGCAGCGTCGATGCAAAAGCCGCGCTGGCGGTCCCCGGCGTGCGCCGCGTGCTGCCGATACCGGGCCGTCCCGATGTGCTCGGCGGCAATCAGGCGGGCGTCGCCGTCATCGCCGACGACTACTGGTCCGCGCACAAGGGACAGGCTGCGCTGCATGTCGAATGGGAAGACAGTCCGTTCGAGAACTTCGATAGCCGCGACCTCTCGGCGCGACAGGCCGCCTGGCTCGACGACCCCGAAGCGCGCGTCGTTCCGACCGTGAAGAACGGCGATGCCGCGTCGATCCTCAGGCGCGGCCCGCGTCTGATCGAGGCTTCCTATTCGATGCCGTACAAGGCGCAGAATCCGCTCGAACCCATCAATGTGACGGCGTGGGCGAAGGATGGCGGCATCGAGTATTGGGGCGGATTGCAGGTGCCGTCGACGGTGCAGGAGGCGGCCGAAGTCATCGGCCATATTCCGGCGGATCGCGTCGTGCTGCACGAGCTCGTGTCGGGCGGCAGCTTCGGGGCGCGCGAATCGAAATACTGGCTGTTCGAAGTGACCTGGCTCGCGCTGCAAACCGGCAAGCCCATCAAGCTGATGAACAGCCGCGAAGACGAGATGCGCGCGCTTTTCTATCACTCGGCGAGCCATCATCGCGGACGTGCCGTGCTCGATGCGCGCGGCAATCTGTCCGCGCTGGAGCTGCGCGCCGTGATGCCGGCGTCGCCGGAGCAATGGGAACCGGGCTATTTCGACCGGCCCGATCGCATGGATTACAGCACCACGGAAGCGATCAGCAAGTATGAGTTCGCGTATGGCGCGCCGCATGTCGATATCGGCTGGGTGCGTCACGAGACGGGCGTGCCGACCGGCTGGTATCGCGCCGTGAGCTATATCCCGAACGTGTTCGCGGTCGAGTCGTTCATGGACGAAGCGGCGCATGCGGGACATCGCGATCCCGTCGATTTTCGCATCGCGCACATGAAGGATGCGCGCCATGCCGCCGTGCTGCGCGACGCCGCCGCGCGCGCCGGATGGGGCAAGCCGATGCCGCATGGCACCGCGCTCGGCGTCGCGACGAATCGGGCCTATGGCAGCTATATCGCGGTGATTGCGCGCGTGGCGCGCCGCAAGGACGGCATCGTGATCGAGAAGCTGACGTGCGTCGCCGATTGCGGGCTGGCAGTGTCGCCGGGTGGCGTCGAGGAGCAGCTCTACGGCGGGCTCATGTGGGGTCTCGGACATGCGCTGGCCGATCGCATCGAGATTCGCCACGGACGGGTTCAGCAGACGAACTTCGATTCGTATCGCGTGATGCGCATGAGTGATTTGCCCGAGATCGATATCGTCATCGTGCAGGGCGATCCGGCGAAACCCGGCGGCGTCGGCGAATTGTCGAGCCCTTCGGTGGCGCCAGCGGTTGCAAATGCGGTGTTCAGGCTGAGCGGCAAGCGGCTGCGCGAAACGCCGTTCGATTTGCGATCCGTCTAGCGGGGCACGCATTTCGGCTGGGGCTTGCGCGAGGCCGATTGAAAACGAGGCGGGAAGGACTATTCTCTAGTCTGACGTTCGGCATCCCGGACGCATTTCACCCGCCGTTCGTTCCCAGCCGCGCACATACGAGCTTCGCAATGATCAAGCGCATCACGCTGATTTCGGCTTCGATTGCTCTTGGGTGTCTCGCCACCATCGGCCCGGTTCTCACCAGCATCTACATCGCGGACAGGGACGTTGAAATGCGGGATCGCGCCGAGCTGGGCGACCTTGCAGACAAGGCCGTCATGCGCACGGAGCTCGTCACGTATCAGGCGTTTGCGGCCCTCTCCGATCTGGGCCGGGAACCGGGCGCACCGTGCTCACCCCCGAACCTGGAACAGGCGGCGCGCGTCGTGTACAACTATCGGTACATCCAGGATGCGGGCGCATACGGCGATGGCCGCTATCTCTGCTCACCGCTGCTCGGCGACGTACGCACCAGGGATTTGTCGCTGCCTCCGCCGGACTACCGCAGCAATGACGGCTACCTCGTGTGGTTCCAGCGCAAGAGCCCTCTGAGCGACGTACGCAAGGACATCCTGATCGGCCGCAATGGCTATTACGTTTCGATCGATCCCAATTCCTACGTCGATCTCGTCGATCCGGCCAGACGGCCCATCGCGGCGATTCAGACCACGACGGGAAGGCTGCTGGCTGTCTCGCCGGGAGCGGACCCGGACGAGATGCTCGACGCATGGAAGCAGGGCGGCAAGGTGAAGAACGACCAGTGGAATTACGCGGTCGCACGATCCGCGACTAGGCCGCTCGCGGTGGTCGTCAAGTCTGCGCGCAGCAGCGTCGCGGGCGACTGGCCCAAGGTCCTGGCCGCGTGGCTTTCGATCGGCGTCGTGGCAGGCGCAGCGCTTGGCTGGCTGGCATACAGGCGCGTCACGCGACAGTTGTCGTTTCCCGCGACGCTCGAATGGGCCATCTCACGACGCAAGATCGATGTGGTCTACCAGCCAATCGTCCGGCTCGTCGATGAACAATGTATCGGCGTGGAAGCGCTCGTGCGCTGGACTTTGAATGGACGTTCCATATCACCGGAAGTGTTCGTGCGGGTCGCCGAAGAAAACCGTCTCATCCAGCCTTTGACCGATCTCGTGCTCGAGAAAAGCATCGCGGAGCTGGGTCGCCTGCTGGTCGCGAATCCATCGTTCTATGTCTCGATCAACGTGAGTTGCGACGATCTGCGTACCTTGCGCTTCCTGAACCTGCTCAGGGCGTCGCTCGAGGGAACCGGGATTACGCCCGCCCAGATACGGGTCGAAGCGACCGAACGCAGCTTCATGAACGTGGACGCTACGCGCGGTGTGATTGCCGCCTTCAGGGCAGCAGGGCATCCCGTATATATCGATGACTTCGGAACGGGCTATTCGAGTCTTTCGTACCTGCAAACATTTGAGGTCGACGTGCTGAAGATCGACAAATCGTTTGTCGACACGATCGTGCAGGACGCTGCGTCCAGCGTCGTCGCGCCGCACATCATCGCGATGGCGCATGAACTGGGCGTGGAAATCGTCGCCGAAGGTGTGGAGTCACGCGCGCAGGCGGCGTGGCTCCTGAACAAGGGTGTGCAGTATGCACAGGGCTGGTATTACGCAAAGGCGATGTCCGCGAGTGAGCTCGTCTTATGGCTCACGAAGAGTCGAGTCCCGCGCGAGGCCGATGGTCGTATCCACGACCGTCTCGTCGTCGATGCCATCGGCACACGTCAGCACGATTCGCGCTCGCAAGGCTGAGGTCTGCGCCGTGCCTTGCTCACGCTCAATGTCGCTCAATGTCACCCGTGCGTCTCCGATGAAAACATCGTCTGACTCGATTCGACCGCAAGCAGATTCAGCACGAGCAGAATCGCGGCCTGATTTTCCGCGCTGATCGGGATGCCGAGCACGCCGCCGATCCATCGGCCGATCTTCGTCGCGGCGAAGTCCGCGCTTTGCGCCGATTTCTTCAACGTGACGCCGAGCCGGACCGCGCGATAGTGGTACGAAGGAATGTGATGCCGCGTCGCGATCCCGAACAGGCCGCCTTTACCGCCCGAGCACCAGCCAAGGGTACCCGCGAGCACGAGTTGCTCGTACTTGTCGAGATCGTCGATGAAGGCTCGCGCGAGACGTCGCACACGCGCTTCGTCGAGACCGTATTGCATCAGCACGGATTCGACCGGATCGTCGACGGCATGCGCGTGCGCATCGACTTGCTGGACGATGCCGTCGAGCTCCATCGACACGTCGCGCTGATAGCTCGCGCTGCGCAGGCAATCGATCAGAAAGCGCCTGAAATACGTGCATACGGCATAGCCGCTCGATGGCGCGCTCTGCTCGCTCGCGTGCGATTCGCCGTGTCCCGGTTCGAGCCGCAGCACTTTCGAATAAATGAATTGCGCGACGAGTTCCTCCTTGTCCTCCTTGAGCGATTGCAGCTCGGGCGGGTGATAGCTGCGCAATGCGCCTTTCACGAGCTTGTAGATGGACGCCATTTCGTCCTGCGACAGTTGCGTGCGCCTGCGCCACAGATCCGTGAGCATCGAAGGCGCGCCCGTCTCGCAGACGGGATTCATCGTTAAGGTCTCCACGTTGTCAATCCCCTCGAATAGGTGGCAACGTCATGAGTATGGTTTTCTCCTATGGAACGACCAATATGGAATTAGTCATATCCGTTGACTAAACTTTTGGGTAAACCGGTCAAGCAGGCGACCCGGAATCGCACGGCGAACACGCCATCGCTGATTCACAACGTCCGCCCGATGCCTGACGTCACCCGAAGCAATCAACGCAAAAAGGGGATGACAGATGCATGGCGATCGTGAGCATGGCGAGATCGACGAGGATCTCGCAAGCGCGCTCTACGCGGCGGACCCCGTATCCTTCATTGCGCACGCGTGTTCCATTGCGGTTCTCGGCGCATCCTGTCTTCCAGACACGCATTCAGGGCGGCCCCTGTTCTGGTGCGTCGTCTTCTATGGGATTGCGAACTGTTTCGCGATCTGTCTCTGGGGTTGGCGGTGGCGCGATCCGCTTCGGTTCGACGCCCGGCGCTGGATCCGTCTGCACGCGCTGAGAAATGTGCTGCTGCATGCAGCGCCCGGCATCGCGATCTGCTTCGCGTTCCGAAGCGAATCCGCCGCGTTCGTCTCCACGCAAACGGTCCTGCTCGTGACGCTGGCCGCGCTCGCCTATGTGTCGAACGGGCTGAATCTGCTCAATTTGTCGGGCGCGGTGCTGACATTGCTTCTGCCCTTGACCGCGATCAGCCTGCTATGGCCCGATGACGGCCGCTTCGAACTGGGCGTCGTGCTGGCGGTGTTCGTCGTCGTCGTGCATGTGTTCGGATCGCAATATCGCGGGCTGTTTCGCGGCATCGTCGCGGCGCGCGTGCATCAGGAGCGCCAGGCGCAAACCATCGCGGTCCAGAAAAGCGTGATCGAGGAAGCAAGCCTTGCGAAGACACGCTTCTTCGCGGCCGCGAGTCATGATCTGCGTCAACCGCTGCACGCGATCGGACTGCTCGCGCAGGCCTTGAGCGACAACCGCGCGAGCGCGCAGGAACGCGATGAGTCCGCGCAGCACATCATCGCCAATGTCGAGGCGCTGAATCAGCTCTTCAATCAGGTGCTCGATCTCGCGCGCATCGAAAGCGGCGTGACGCAGGTCATACCGCAGCATTTCCGGCTGGCGGAGCTGCTCGCGCGCATCGATCGGCAATTCCGGCCCGCCGCCGCAGCGAAAGGGCTGGCGCTGCGCATCGCGCCGACGGAATGTATCGCGTTCACCGACCCGGTGCTGCTCGAACGCGTGATCGGCAATCTGGTGTCGAACGCCGTGCGCTACACGGAGCGCGGCTCGATCTGGATCGGCGTGCGGCACGGCGACACCGTTCGCTGCCATGTCGAAGTGCGCGATTCGGGCATCGGCATCGAGCCGCACGAGCATGCGCTCGTTTTCGAGGACTTCTATCAGGCGCCGCTGCCGCAATATGCCGCGCGTCAGGGCCACGGACTCGGACTCGCGACGGTGCGCCGTCTCACGCGTCTGCTCGGCGGGGAACCGGTACTGCGTTCCGGTCCTGGCCGCGGCACGACCATCCGCGTGCCGGTCCGGCTCGGCGATGCGAGCCTCGTGACGTCGAGTCTGTGCGCGCCGTTATCGATTGGCGGATGTATCGAAGGGCGCCGCGTGCTGTGTGTCGACGACGATCCTGCGAACCTCGACGCACTCGGCGCGCTGCTCGCGCGCTGGGGCTGCATCGTGCGCGGCTGCCGCGACGAGCTCGCCGCGGTGCGTGCGATTTCCGACGGCTTCGTCCCCGATGCGCTCTTGTGCGATTACCAGCTCGATCGCCACGGGACCGGCGCCGAGGTGCTTCAGGCGGTGCGCGAGGCGTTGCGGCGGCGTGGGCACGGCGAGCCGGCGAGCGTGGTGATCACGGGCGACATGACGTCGCCCGGACTCGCGGCGCTCGCAGCCGAAGGCGTGCCGATCCTCCACAAGCCCGTCACGCCGACGCGCCTGCGCCGCACGCTCGATGCGCTGCTGCAGCCGCGCGGACAGGACGAGGCGGCGTGACCGGCGGCATCGACGTTATCGGCGCGCATCGTTCAAAGCGTGCGCCCGCTTTGCAGCCAGCCGTTGATGAGCGCGATGGCCGACGACCGGTTGTGCACGCCGAGCGCCCGGAAAATCACCGAAAGATGCACTTTCACCGTGCCCTCGGCCACTTGCAGCTCGCGCGCGATCATCTTGTTCGTGCAGCCGCGATGCACGAGCCGCATGATTTCGCGCTGCCGCGGCGAGAGATTTTCCATCAGATGCAGATGATGCGGCGCGAGTGCGGCGGCCGACGCATGCGTGACCGGGCGGGGGCGCTCGGCGGCGCTCTGGCGGGCGAGCCGCGAGGGCGTCGGATCGATGAGACTCAGCGCTTCGATCGGCACATACGCGCCGCCCGACAGCACGAGCTCGATCGCCTTGACCATCACGTTGGCGGGCTCGCGCTTCGGCACGAAACCGAGCGCGCCGGCGGCGAGCACGGCGCGCATCTCATCGACCGATTCTTCCGCCGACAACACCACGAGCGGCAGCGCGGGGTTCGCCTTCAGCAGCGCCGTCAGCGACGACGCGCTCGCCATGCCGGACATATGCAGATCGACGATCGCGAGATCGTGATTCGCTTCCGGCCGCGCGGCGGCGGCGAGCGTTTCCCAGTTGTCGGCTTCGTCGAACTGCGCGTCGGGATCGATTCCACGCAATAGCGACTTGACGGCCTGGCGGATCAGTTCGTGGTCATCGGCGACGAGAAACCTCATGTGCTCTCCCGCTAGGGTGCGTTCAGCGCTCGCATGTCATTGGGTATCGTCGACGCACAGGTCCGGATCGCTCACGACGCAATCGGCGCTCGGGACCATCGGACCGCCTCGCACGCGCACGCCGCTTTCTTTCGCGGAAATCCGGAGTCCTTTGGGCAGCAGCACCCACATTTGCGCGGGCTGCTTCATCCGGCTCGCCTGCTGTTGCGCATGCGGCCCGGTGCCGAAAAAGTAATCGGCGCGCACGGCGCCGCGTATCGCGCCGCCCGCGTCCTGCGCCATCAGAAGACGCGTGACGGACGCGCCCGCGCCCTCGCTCGCGTCGATGAAAACCGGCGCGCCGAGCGGCGTCGTGCGCGGATCGATGGCCGCCGAGCGTCCCGCCGAAAGCGGCACGCCGAGTGCGCCGATGGGACCGGCGGGCGAATCGGGAATCATGCGGAAGAACACATAACTCGGGTCCGATGCAGCGTAGGTGTAGCTGATCGGCGGCGCGCCCGCGAGCGATGGCGCTGCGGTTTTTGCCTCGGAGACGGTTCCGGCAGCCGTCGCAGCCGGCGCCGATGGCGCACTCACGCGCGCCGGACGCACGGCGGCGCTCTTCGCGAGAGTGAAACCGCGCAGAAGCTGCGATTCCGGCGCGGAGTCGGCATCGCCGTGCGCGCTCGCGGGAGGCGGGTCCTGCGCGCCACGCAGCAATGAGGACTGGGGCGCGTCGTCGGAAGCGTCGCCGCCGGCATTGTTTTGAGTGATCCGAGTGCTCACGGTGCCTTCTTCAAGGTCGATCTCGACGCCCCGCACCAAAATTTTGCGACCCTTCGTTCCCGCGCTGGCGACGGGCGGGTTGAACGCAAAACCGTTCTGCTCCGCATAGGCCAGCCGGATGACGGTCTTGCCGTCCGGCAACACGATCTTTCCGGCACCCTGCAACTGCATAGAATAGAGCATCGCGGGGTCTTCCACATAGGCGAGCACGGGCGCCTTGCTCAAACCGCGCTCGATCTCCGCGCGCGAGTAGTAGGGCACGATATTCGCGCCTTCGCGGCGCAATCGCAGCTTCTTGTCGCGGATGTCCGGCACCGTATCGCCGACGCGCAGCGTGTAGGTCTTGCCGCTCATCGAAACGGTCGACAGCGGCACGACGTTGCGGCCTTCGATGCGCGCCGGAACCGGCGTGCCGCGTGCGCCGGGCGGCAGACGCCGCGCGTCGAGAAACAGCAGGTCGGTCGGCACGCCGTAGACGGGATAGACAAACGGCGGACGCCGCTCGCGGCTGCCTTTCAGAATCGGCTCGTAATAGCCCGTCAGCACGCCGCGCGCGGATTTGTCGACGTTGCGTATCTGGTAGACCGTGAAGTTGTCCTCAAAAAACCGCCGGATGGCGGCGCTGCTGGCTGGATCGACATTGCGCGACGCGGCGCACGGCGCGGCCCATCCCGGCTTGCCGCCCAGCACGCCGCAACTGCGCCGGAACGCGTCCCAGGATTCGGCGACGTTGTCCGCGCCCCAGCCGGGCAGGCTCGAAAACGGCACGGGCGTATAGAGCGCGTTCTTGGTCGCGAAAGCCGTCGCGCTGCCGCCGATCGTTGCCGACGGGCTCGCCGGCAACGGATTCGCGATGCCCGGTTCGGCGCCCGTCGCGCTGACCATGCGGGCGTCGTCATCGGCCGGTCGGGATGTCGCCGCAGCGGATACGTCGTCCTGCGCGACGGGCGTGTGCGGCGCGCCCGCGCATCCGGCGAGCGTCACGGCCACGAAAGCGGAAAGTGCGGCGCGCTCGCCGCGGGTGATCGACAGCGGCTTCGTTCGTGTTGCCATGATGCCCTCGTCTTGCGACCGCGTTGCATTGCGCTATCTAGACGAACGGACGACGTCGATTTTGAACGCCGCCGCGCCATACGCGACGGGGCACGAAGGCGCCTTGTCGCCGCACGACGGCACGCCCGCGAACGGCGACACGCTCAGCGTGCGCTGCGCCGCCGCCGCGTGCTGCGCGTCGGGCGAGAGACTGGCGAAGACGGCATCGTGCACGAGATCGAGCGCGGGAAAGTCGCGCGGCGCCGCCGATACGATCGCGATGAAATGGTTCTCGCCGACCGGCTCGCCCGCCTGCATCGGCCAGTTCGGGCGCGGCAGCACCAGACGCTTCTTTTTGCCGATGCGGTTATCGCGATCGAGCGCATTCGGAAACAGTTGCAAGTACTGATTCGCCGGATCGACGACGAACACATAGACGTAGCCCTCGCGATTGCTCGTGAGCGCGAAACGCAGCAAATCCTTGTCGACGACGGCGCGCGCCAGAGGCACTTCCACCTCGACATGGAACGACGGATCGGCGAGCGAAACGATGCGCGCGAACTCGCCGTCGGGCGTGAACGGCGGCAATGCGGGCGGCGGCGCGGACGGCGGAGCCACGACCGCCGAAGCAACCGATGCCGGTGTTTCAGCCACGGACGCCAGGACCGGCGCACTCGCGGCGCGCTCGCCCGCAGGCGCAGGCGCATGCGAGGCGAAGCGCGGCGCGAACCAGCCGAGCGTGGCCGCCGCCGCAAGCACGCACGCCACGCCGAGCGTCCAGCCAATGCGCCTGCGCCCCGCCGACGCGCCCGCGCGAGTCTTGACGTGCGATTCCGGCGCATCGTCGAGCGAGATGCCGAGTTCCGCCGCGAACTGCCGGTCCGTCTGCGGCCGATGCGCGGGCGACACCGCGAGCGCATGATCGATCGCCTTCAGAAAGCGATCCGAATAGCGGCCCGCCGCCAGTTTCGCGAGCGGCTGATAGCTGTCCTTCACCACGCGCCCGACCGACGGCGGCGGCGTCTTGCCGGTCACCGCGAAATACACGAGCGCGGCGAGCGCGTAGTGATCCGTCCACGGCCCTTGCCGCATCGACGGCACTTCGGCGTATTGCTCGATCGGCGCATAGCCCGGCTTGAGGATGACCGTGAGCGCCTGCGTCATGTCGCCGATCACGCGCCGCGCCGCGCCGAAATCGAGCAGCACCGGCCGATGACTGCCTTCCAGCAAGATGATGTTGTCCGGCGCGATATCGCGATGGAAGCAGTCGGACGCGTGCAGCACCGCGAGCGCATCGATGAGCGGCGTGAGCAGCGCGCGCAGCCAGGCTTCGTCGGGCGGCTTCTTCATCGCGTGCAGCGCTTCTTTGAGCGTCACGCCCTTGTAGTAGGGCATCGCCATGTAGGCGGTGCCGTTGGCTTCCCAGAATCGATACACCTTCACGAGCGACTGATGATCGAAGCGCGCGAGCAGCCGCGCCTCGTCGTTGATGAAGCTCTTGAGGCCGGCGCGGAACATCGGCTCGTAGCGCTCGGACTTGACCTGAACCTGCGTCACGCCGACGCGCGATGCGAGCGCCGCCGGCATGTACTCCTTCACCGCGACATAGCGATCGAGCGAGGTATCGAACGCCAGATAGACGATGCCGAAGCCGCCTTCGCCGATCAGCCGCACGATCTCGAATTCGCCGAGGCGCGTGCCGGGCGGCAGGACGGTGTGCATCGGCGCGGTGTCGGGCGCGCTCATGCCCGCCATCGCCGCCATCGCCGATGAAGGCACGCGCGCGCCGCCGCCGACGATCACCGTCTTGTCTTCGTCGCCGACATCGCCCGGATTCTTTTCGGTCTTGCCGCTGTTGCCGGTCGTGCTGCCGCCGGTCGTGCTGCCGTCCCCGCCCGGAAGCCTGCCCGTCGCATTCATGATCCGCAGTCCCGCAGCAGGGTGGTGAAGAGCGCCGTGTCGGGCAGGCCGTACACGGGCCAGATGGTGAACGGGCGCGGCGTCGAATCCCGCGCTTCCGCGGCATCGTCCCCTTCGTTCGCGCCGTTCGAGTCTGGCGGCGTCTGCGCCGATGTCCACATGCTCATGCCGTAGACCTCCGTCTGCCAGACCGGCGCAAGCGTGCGGGCGAGCGCGTCGGGCAGCGCCGCGGCCGACTGCACGATCCACGGCTCCTGGAGCACCGCGGCGCGCGTGCCGGCGCGCACGGGCTGCGGCACCGGCAGCGTCGCGAGCTGCGCGTCGAGCCGCTCGATGCTGTGATCGAAATCGAGCGCGGCGAGCGCCACGCCTTCGATCGCCGCCAACCATCGCCAGAGCGCCGCGACTTCGCCGCCCGTCGATGGCGCCGCGGGCATCGACGCCGCGATCGTCAACGGAAAATGCCGCCCGACACGATCCACCGACGCCATCACGACGCCCGTCCAGCACGCGCCGAGCGTCGGTGCGATCGCGCCCGGCATCGCGAAAAAGCGCCACACCGGGCACGTGAGATAGAGCGCCAGCCATTCGTCGCCGAGCGCGAGCTGCGTTTCGGCGACGCGCTGCGCGAGCCACGCGTCCCACGGCGCGACGAACGCGTCGGAGAGCCTTCGCGCCGCGAAATCGCCGAGCGAGGGCAGCTTGCCGTACCAGCCCGCGATCGCTGCGCCGTCGTCCGCCAGGGCGTCGTCTCCCGCATCGCTCATAGCCGCTCCGGACAGGAGAACGCGCGCAGATCGGCGAGCCGGAACGGATTCTCGACGCTGTTCGCCGTCACTTCGAAGCGCGTCTTGCGCCCTTCGACATCGAACGTGACGATGAAGCGCTCGGGCTGTTCGGTCGGCTGCACGTCGAGCCGGTCGAACATGCGAAAGAGCGCCCACGGGCCTTCGAACACGAGATTGCGCGCGCCGCTCGTCGGCGGCGGCGTCAGTTGCAGGCTCACGCGTTGCGAGCCGCGCGTGCCGGGCCACTGGATCGCGGTGGCGATCTGCGGGCCGTGCGCGTAGGTGAGCACCTGCCCGTCGACATCGAGCGTGAAGGAGAGAATCGTCGGGTCCATGTCGAGCGGCTTGAACTGCAACGCGAGCGCGGGCGCCTTGCCGCCGCCGCGAAAGAACACGCCGCGGATCGTCGCCGCGCGCTCGAACTGCGCGAGCCCGGCCGGGCTGATCTGCGACGCCGACGCATCCGATTTCTTGAACGCCCACGGTTTCGCCGAGACATCGACGTCGGGCGCCAGGTTCTTCTGGAAGAAATCGTCGAACTTGCCGCCCGGCGCGAACAGCGTGCCGAAATCCTCGGGCAGCACGTCGCGCCCGGAATTCGGATCGAACGGATAGCGCCCGCTCACCGCGCGATTGCAGAACGACGAGATCGACTCCTTCAGATCCGCCGACAGATTCACGCGCCGCGCCTGCTGCGCCTGCCCCGCGCCCTGGCTGCCGAGATCGAGCAGCGCGGTGCGGATCGGCTCGGGCATGCGCGGCGCGAGCGCGCGCAGCTTCGCCGGCGCGTCCGATGGCGGCGGCGCGGTCTTCTGCTGCAAGGCTTCGTCGGTGGCGCTGAGATACGTGTAGACGTCGTTGATGACGGCGAGCGTCTGCGTGATCGGCGCAGGCTGCCCCGCGCCCGGACTCGTGACGAGCGCGCGCAGGCCGGTAAAACGGTCATCGACGATGCTCTCGAGCTGCGCGCCCGGCGCGACCGTCGCGATTTGCGTCGGATCGGAGCCGCGGATCACCTTCAGCAGCCTTTCGCGCGCCGCGCCGATCTTGTCGTTGGCGCGATCGACGACGGTCGTTTCGCCTTCGGGCTTCGCGCCGAGCGTCGTTTCGCGCGACGCCGCCTTCGACAGCGCGGCGAGCGGCGAATCGGGCGCGGAAAGAATGCGCGCGATCTGCGTCGATTGCGACAGCGAGTCCGCGTGCACGATGCGGATATCGTTGAGGAATTCCGTCCAGATGCGCGCGTAGTCCTGCAAATAAAGCAGCCGCACGTCTTCGGTGAGGCGCTGCATCGCGGCTGGATCGCCGCGCGGCAACCCGCTCTGATCGCGGATGCCGAGCACCCACGGCTCTTCGGCGGCGAGCTGCGCGGCGGTTTCATCGACGGCTTTCAGGAACGCCTTGTGATAGCCGTCGAACGAATAAAGCCCCGGCACGCCGCGCGTGAGCGGCGCGCCGCTCGAACGCGTGAAGACGAGCGATGCGTTCGGCCCGCCCGCATGCGCGACGGTGAACTCCGGATAATCCGCGCCGACGCCTTGCTGCTTCACGCGCCCATACACGCGCTGCGCGAGCGTGCTCGCGGCGAGCATGCCGCGCAGATGCGCGACGAGCCGCTCGTCGAACGGCAGATTCGGATGCACGACGCCGCGCGCCAACAGCGCATCGAGGTGCCGGCTAAGCGCGGCGCGTTCCTCGTTGCCGACTTCGCGCGGCAGCGACCGGTCCCAGTCGGTGAGAATCCACGCCTTGAGCGCATCGGCATCCTGATGATCGGGCTGGTTCAGCATCAGATACGCCTTGAGCGCTTCATACGCATAGCCGGCATTCGCGGGACTCGCGCTGCGCGCCTGTTCCTCGATGCGCGCCGCGAGCTTCGGCAGGAACAGATCGGTCAGCAGGCGCTCGTAAGCGCCCGTCGCGCCGGCGTCGAGCTTCGCGCCTTGCCACAGGCCAAACTGCATCGCGATCGGCGGATGCGCGGCATCGACCTGCGGCGTCGATGCGAGATGGCGCACCGCCGACAAGAGCGGCAGGAGCGCGACGAGCTGCGTGCCCGCCGCCGTTGTCCCCGCCACCGCCTGCTTCGCCGCGCGCGCGCTCTGGTCGACGTTCGCGACATACGCGCGGTTGCGCAGATAGCTCGTGCTCCAGAGCGCGAGCACGCCGACCGTCACGGCCGCGATCGCCGCATAGGCGCACAGCCGCCACAGATGACGCCTGCGCGCCCATTGCAGATTCGATCCGGCGAGCCCTTGTTCCGCGAACACGACTTGCGTCAACAGCCGCTCGATGAAGTAACTGCGCCCGCTCGACGGACGCGGCGGCGGCACGCCGCGCTCCATGCCCAACGCGCGCGCAAGCGAGCCGAGCACGCGATCGATCGGCGTGCCTTCCTGCGTGCCGCTCGTGAAGTAGACGCCGCGCAGAAGCGGCATGTCCTCGTGCTTCGACTGCACGAAGGTCGCGCGCAACGCGTCGGCGAGCAACGGCCGGATCGCCGCGAATTGCTGCGGAAAACCCATGATCGCCGCGCGCTGCGCAAGTCCGCTCTCGGCGTTCAGGCGATCCGGCAGACGCGCGACCAGACGCGCTTCGAGCGCGTCCAGCTCGGCGTCGACGCGCGCGCGGAATTCCGCATCGCTGAGCGGGTGCTTCGGATCGAAAGGGAAGGTGAAACCGAAGATCTGCGCGCGCTCTTCTTTCGGCATGTCAGCGAAAAACTCCGTGAATCCCGCGAGCAGATCCGTTTTCGTGATGAGCACATAGACCGGAAAGCGCGTGCCGAACGCCTTCGTCAATTCGCGCATGCGCGCGCGCAAGGTGGATGCCGTCTCGTCCGTGCTCGCGGGCGTCGCGGCGAGCAGATCGGGGACGGCGAGCGTCAGTAGCACGCCGTTGATCGGCTGGCGCGGGCGCGTCTTCTTCAGCAGCGCGAGAAAGCCTTGCCACGCGGTCTGATCGGTGTCGCGGTCGCTTTCCTGCGTCGTATAGCGCCCGGCGGTGTCGATGAGCACGGCTTCGTCGGTGAACCACCAGTCGCAATTGCGCGTGCCGCCGACGCCGCGAATCCGGTCGGTGCCGAAACGCTCGGCGAGCGGAAAGCGCAGGCCCGAATGCACGAGCGCGGTGGTCTTGCCCGCGCCCGGCGCGCCGATGAACATGTACCACGGCAACTGATACAGATATTGCCGGCCGGACATCGTGACCCAGTCGCGCCAGCCGGGCTTTCTGCCCGACGCCGTGAGGCGCGCATCGCGCAGCACGGCGAGCGCTTCGTCGAAACGCTTGCCGAGGGTCGCGACTTCGGCTTCGCCGGCGGTCTGCGGCGCGGCCTCGCGGCGCGGCGCGTCGACGGTCGCGGCAAGTCCCGCCGACAGCGCCGCCTGCGTGCGCCGCGCACGCCACGCGACCCAGATTCGCCGCAACACGAGCAGCAGCACGACACAGCCGATCGCGACGAAGCGCGCCGTCGCCGATTCGAGCGGATAGGTGCGCGCGAACGACACGAGCGGCCCGGCGATCCAGATCGCGCCCGAAACCAGCAGCAAGCCGACGATCAGCAGCAGCACCGGATGAAACAGGATCGAGAAGAGCTTCTTCATGTCAGCTTCCCGGCTTCGCGAACAGCGTCACCTCGACACGGCGATTGCGCGCGCGGCCGGCGGGCGAATCGTTCGGTGCGACGGGATCGGCGTCGCCTTTGCCTTCGGCTTTCAGGCGCTCGGGCGCGACGCTCGCGGCGAGCAGATCGCGCACGTTCGCCGCGCGTTCCTGCGACAACTCCCAGTTCGACGGAAAGCGTGCCGAGCGGATCGGACGGTCGTCGGTGTGGCCGGTGACGAGCACGTTGCCCGGCACGGCCTTGAGCGCCGCCGCGATGCGCCCGATCAGCGGCTTCGTTTGTTCGGCGACATCGGCGCTGCCGGGTCGAAAGACGTTGTCGCCATGCAGCGTGACGACGGAGCGGTCGACGCGGTCATCGACGGCGACGAGGCCATCGCGGATTTCCTGCGCGAGAAATTCCGCGAGACGCGGCCGCGCCGCCTGCGTGACGACGAGCGGCCGCTGCGCGCCCGCGCGGATCGACGCGAGCGTATCGAACGCCGGGTCGGATGCGCGGCCGAGCTGGAAGCTCATCGCGAGCCAGGCGGCTGCGAGCAGCAACAGCGCGAACGCGCCGACGACCCAGACCGGCAGCACGTCGGTCGTGCGCCGCCGCGCCGTCGGCACGCCTTGCCAGTGCGGCGACAGCGCGCGCTCGGGCTCGCTGCGCTCCTTGCGGATCAGCTGATACAGCCGCGCGCGGATCGCGTCGAGTGTCTGCCGGCCTTGCGCGGCCACGCGATAGCGTCCCTCGAAGCCGAGCGCGAGCACCATGTTCGCCAGTTCCAGCAGATGCAGATGCTGCGCGGGCTTCTGCGCGAGCCGCGCGAGCAACTGAAAGACTTTCTCGCCACCCCACGCTTCGTTGTGAAACGTGACGAGCAGGCTTTGCCGCGCCCAGACGCCCGCGCCCCACGGCGTGCCGGAAGCGGCTTCGTCGAGCATCGTGCAGACGATGTAGCGCGCCGCCGTCACCTGTTCCGACGCGATGCCGTTCGCGCGCGCCTCGTCCTCGAAGCGGCGCACGCCCGCCGCGAGCGAGTCGCGCAGCGCGGCGGGATCGGCGCAGGCGCTCATCGTGCGGATGCGCGGCGCGAGCTGCAACAGCGGGGCGCACGCCGCGACCAGCGGATTGACCGCGCCGCCGCCCGCGAAGGCCGTGTCGAATGCCCGCTGACCGGAACCGGCCGACGCCGCCGTTGCACCCGACGCCGCATACGCGCCTTCCGTGCTGCCGCTGCCCGCGCTGCGACGCCGCGCGCCGGGATTGGGCTTGATCATCGTCTGATCGGATTCGAAGCCTGCGAAGGGATCGTCGTCGTGCGCCATGGTGTCCGATGACCTCGCTCTTCAATGACGGATCGCCCAGAATTCGAGTTCGAGCGCGGGAAAGTCGCCGGCGATATACATCGCCAGATTGCCGGTCTGCTCCAATTCCTTCCACAGCTCGCCGCCGCGATCCAGTTCGAAGTACGAAAAGCCCGCGTGAAACGGAATCTGGCGCGGCGCGACCGGCATCGCGCGCAGCCCGATGCCCGGCAGCGCGAGATTGACGAGATCGCGCAGCTTTTCGGCGGGCGCGATCTTCACCTGTGTGGGAAAGCGCGTGCGCAGCGTTTCGCCGGGCATCTGCGCGTTCGCGGCGAGCACGAAGCCCGCGCTCTTCACGAGCGCCAGATCGTCGATGCGGGCGACGCGCACGCCGGGCTTGCGGCTTTGCAATTCGATGGCGACGGCATCCGGTTCGCGCACGATGCCGATGAGCTGCCGCACGTCGCGCATGAGCGGCTCGAACGACGTGGCGACATCGTCGTGGCGATACGGCGGATACGCGAGCACTCGGCGGCGCTCGTCGAACGCGGCGAGATCGCCGGCGAGCGCGAGCGTCGTCTGATAGAGCCGTTCGGGATGCAGAAGCGGCACTTGCAGCAGATGCGCGTACTGCGGCTCGAAGCGGTTGAGCGTTTGCAGCAGCAGAAAATCCGCGATTTCCGCGACGCCGCCGCGCCCCGGATTCGCAAGCCGGCTCGCGAGCCGGTCCGCATGCTGATGCACGAGGCCGGCCAGCTCCTGCGCGTAGCCGAAGAGGCGCGGATCGGCGTGCGCGTGGAGCATCGGCGGGATGTATCCGGGATCGAGCAGCACGCGATTGTCAGCGCGGCGTTCGAGCACGCGCGCGAGGCCGATGGTCGCGAAGGCGTCGGTGGCGTCGCGCGCGAGCATCAGGCGCAGGTTCGGCGCGCCGACGCGAATCTGCGCGACGCGATCGGTGCTCGTCGTCACATCGGCGACGGAGGTGTCGGTCGTGCGAAAGCGCAGGCCGTCGATGCGGCTGTCCGTGTTGCCGTCGGCATCGAATTCCTTGGCGCCCGCGCGCGCGAGCGGCAGCGCCAGCAGCACGATTTCATCGCGCGTGCCGGCGGGGATGTCGAGCGGCGGCGGCGCGGGCGCATCGTCGGGAAAGGAGAACGCGGTGCCGTCCGGCAGCACGCCGAACGCCGACGCGAGCGCGATCTTGCCGAGCCCGAGCGCGATTTCGTCGAGCATCACGGCAGCCCAGCCCCACGACCACGCCTCGGTCGCGCGCGCATGCGAGCGCACGAGATGCTCGATGAAGCGGTCGTGCTGCTGAAAATGCTGGGGTTCGAGGAACAGCCCCTCGGACCAGATCATGCGTTGATGCCAGGTCATGGTGCCTCGCGTGGCGCGTGGGCTCGATGCTCAGAGAACGATTCAGCGCGGCGGATTTGCAAACCGCCGTGCGATTTCACTTCTTCTTTCCCGATGGCGGCGCAGGCTGCGCGGCGATCGATACATCGGCGGCATCGATGCGCACGGTCATCAGCGTCGTCTGATTCGGCGGCACGGGCGCGCTCGCGCGCCAGCGCGATCGTTCGATATCGCGATACGCCGCCACGACCGCGACGAACTTCGTGCCCGGCTGCACGGTCTGCTCGACGCTGCGGCTGTCGCCCGGCTTCAGCATGAATTCGTTCTTCGCGTTGAGATCGCCGCCGAGGGTTGCCTGCTCCTTGCCGTAGAGCGTGAAGAAATCGGCGCTGTCGAAGGCGGCGGTCGACTTCAGTTCGTACACGCGCACGACGACCGGGGACGGACGGCCTGCGTGATCGGGATTGACGCCATCGAGCGCATTCACGCTGATGCGCACGATGGTCGGCGCGGGCGGCGGTGGCGACTTGCACGCGCCGATGGCGAACGCGCAGAGCAGCATCGCGCACAGGCGCAGGGGACGTGATGTGTCCATCATCGGATCGTGGATTGAGTGTGACTTCGGACACAGCAACAGACGAACGAAGCCGCCGCGCTTTTCAAAACGGTCGAGGTGTTTCGTCTAGTGAGGGCACCGCGCCGGGCGATATCCGGTTGCGCCGGTGCGAGGCGACGGTCTTCGAGGAGCGCATTCGTGAAACCGATCGAGCGGATCGCGCCGGCCCGTATTGCGGCCGGTGCTGCGGCCGGTGCTCGCGTGCCGGCGGGCGACGCGGCCAGGCGGCTTTGCACGGCGCTCGCGTTGCTGGCGGCGCTTGGCGCTGCTGCACCCGATGCGCGCGGACAAGGCGCGCCGGGTGTACGCACCGCGCCGAACGTGCAAAAGACACCCGCCACGCCAGGCGACGAAGCCCCGACGCCCGCCGCGCGTCAGGCCGAAGCCCGCGTGCGCGATGCCGAAACCATCGCGACCTTGTCGCAGGAAGGGCGGCTTCTGCTCGCGCGCGATCAGGTCAAGCTCGACGGCTACGCGTACTGCAGCATGTCGGTGGCGGCGGCGGAGCGCGGCGATTTCCGGCAGAGCATCGAGGCGGCGTCGCGGGCGCTCGTCGTCGCGCGTCAGACGGACAACGCGAACCTCGCCGCGTTGTCGCGCCGCGATCTGGCGATCGCCTACAGCTACGCCGGCGATCTCGACGACGCCGAACGCTACGCGAAAGAAGCCATCGCCGCGGGCGCAAAAAATCCCGAACAGGTGCTCGCGCCCGCGCACAAGGTGCTCGGCGACATCGCGGCGCGGCGTGGCGACCCGGCGGGCGCGCTCGTCGAATATCGCGCGGCGCTGGCGGTCGCATCGGAAAGATATAAGCCAATGGTCCTGCTCTCGATCACCAACGCGCAGATCGCGACCGGCGACGCGGCCGGCGCGCGCGCCACGTTCGGTCAGACGAGCGGCGTGCAGGAAACCTTGCTCGCGCCGCTGTACAAGCGCATCGAAGGCAATCTGCTGCTCGCGGAGAACAAGCCGCAGGCGGCGCTCGAAGCCTTCACCGCGAGCGCGACGAAAGACGGCACCGACGCGAGCTACGACAATCTGTGGGCGCACGAAGGCATGGGCCGCGCGTATCTCGCGCTCGGCGATCGCCAGAAGGCACGCGCAGCCTGGCTCGCCGCGCTCGACGATTCCGAAACCATCCGCGCGCGCTTTCGCAGCGACGAGTTCAAGACCGGTCTTTTCTCCGATACGCAGACGGTCTTCGAGGAAACGATCGCGCTCGTCGTCGAGGACGGCGACTACGCGCTCGCCTGGACCCTCTCCGAAAAAAGCCGCAGCCGCGCGCTGCTCGATGTCGTGCGCAACCGCCTCGCGACGAACGTCGACGAAACGCAGTTGAACGGCCGCGCGCTCTCGCTCGACGACGTGAAGAGCGCGCTGAATCCCGGCGAGGCGATCGTCGAATATCACGGTCTGCCCGACAGGATGATCGCGTGGGTCGTGCGCCGCGACGGCATTCAGGGCTTCACGCTGCCGATTCCCCGCAAGGAGATGACGCTCGCCGTCGGCGACTTCCGCACGTCGATCATCCGCGGCCGTCCGCAGGCGCTCACCTACGGCGCGAAGCTCGACGCGCTGCTGATCCAGCCGCTCGGACTGCGTGCGAACGAGCGGCTCGTCGTCGTGCCGAACGGTGCGCTGCACTACATGCCGTTTCAGGCGCTCAGGAATGCGCAGGGATTTCTGATTCAGCGGCACGCGCTCGCGCTCGCGCCATCGGCGAGCATCGCGGTGCAGCTCGTGCGGCGGCAGCAGCGCATCGCGAGCAATCTCGTCGCGTTCGGCAATCCGCGCATTTCGCCGGAGTTCGATCTGCCGGGCGCCGAAGCCGAAGTCCGCGCGATCGGGCCGCTGTTCGCGCAGCGCGAGACCTTCGTGCAGGGCGAGGTCACGCGCAAGGCCTTCAGCGACAACGCGCCGGAAGGACGCATCGTCCATGTGGCGACGCACGCGCAGGCCGACACCATCGATCCCTTGCATTCGCGCGTGCTGCTCGCGCCCGCGAAGCAGCCCGCCGACGGCCCCGATCCGCTGCTCGCGCAGGACATCTACAACCTGAAGTTCGATTCCGTCGCGCTCGTCACGTTGTCGGCGTGCGAAACGGCGCTCGGGCGCATCGAGCGCGGTGACGAAATCATGGGCTTCACGCGCGCGTTCTTCTACGCGGGCGCGTCTGCGCTGCTCGTGTCGATGTGGCCCGTCGCCGACGAATCGACCGCGCTCACGATGCGCACGTTCTACGGCTCGCTCACGAAGGGCGAGGAAGCCATCGACGCGATGCGCGACGCCCAACTCGCCGTGCTCGCCAACAGCCGCTTCGCGCATCCGTTCTACTGGGCGCCGTTCGATCTGATGGGCAACTGGCGGCTCTCGGTCGCGCGCTGACGCGATCATCGACGGGGATTGCAGAAGTGAACCACGCCATGAAATCCGAATCCTGTTCCTCGCGTTCGAAAGCGAAGGCGCGTCCGCGGCATCTGGCGCGCGCGGCCGGCGTGGGCCTCGTCTGCGGCAGCGCGCTGACCGCGTGGGCGCAGCAAGTGCCGATGCCCGGCACGGCGCAGGTTCCGAGCGCCGGCACGCTGCTCAACGAGCAGCCGCGTCCGTCGACCGCCGCGCCGCCGCCGGGCGGTGCGAACGCGCTGCCCGCGCCGCCCGCCGCGCCGACGGAAGTGCCCGAAGGCAAGAAATTCGTATTGCGAAGCATCCATCTCGCGGGCAACGAAACGCTGTCGACCGACATGCTCCTGCCGCTCGTCGCCGACAAGATCGGCCAGGAAGTGTCGATCAACGATCTGAACGCGATGAGCGCGCGCATCGCGCAGGCGTATCGCGAGCGCGGCTTTCCGCTCGCGCAGGTCGTGATTCCGCCGCAGGACGTCACCCAGGGCGATGTCACCTTCACCGTGCTCGAAGGCAAGATCGGCCGCGTCCGTCTGACGATGGCGCCCGGCGCGCCCATCAAGGAATCGATGGTGCGCGCGCGGCTCGCCGCGATCGAGCCGGGCAAGCCGCTCAGGCAGAGCGAGCTCGAGCGCACGATGCTGCTGCTGTCGGACTTGCCGGGCATCCGCGTCACGTCGGCGCTGGAAACCGGCGGCACGCCCGGCACCGTCGATCTGAGCGTGACCGTCGAGCCCGTGCGCCGCTGGAACTTCGCCGTATCCGCCGACGACTATGGCGCCGCGCCCGCCGGACGCTGGCGGCTCGGCGCGGTCGGGCGGCTCGCGTCGCCGTTCGGCATCGGCGACAACCTCGACATCAATCTGCTCGCCGCCGAGCGTGCCGACACCGTGTACGGGCGCATCGGTTACGACGCGCCCGTGGACGCGAGCGGCACGCGCGTCGGCATCGCGTATTCGCATCTGTACTACTACCTCGGCGAGCAGTTTTCGGCGCTCAACGCGCACGGCGATGCGGATGTCGTCACCGCGTCGGTGTCGCATCCGCTGATCCGCTCGCGCAGCCAGAACCTGCTGTTGCGCGGCGCGCTGGAATATCGCTCGCTGACCGACAAGATCGACGCCGTGAGCTTCGACAATCCGCAAAAGCTGTACGTGGCGAGCGTCGGGCTGTCGTACGAAAGCCGCGACAGTTTTCTCGGCGGCGGCTTCAACAGCGCGGACGTCCAACTCGCGTTCGCGCATCTGAACATCGACTCGGCCCTCGCGGAGGCGATCGACCAGGGTCCGTTCGGACGTCACACGCAAGGCAACAGCGTGCGCCTGACGATGCAGGCGAACCGGCTGAACGCGATCACCCGCAACACGAGCTTTTTCGTGGGCGTGTCGGGGCAATGGGCGAACCAGAACCTCGACAGTTCCTCGCGCATCACGCTCGGCGGGCCGCGCGCGGTGCGCGCTTATTCGCCGTCCGAATCGGTCGTCGACGAAGGGCTGATCGCCACCGCCCAGCTCCGTTACACGGTGATTCCGTCGCTGACGCTGTCGACGTTCTTCGATATCGGCGTCGGCCGCTACAACGCGCGCTCGATTCCGGGGCAAGGCGCGAACACCGTCACGCGCAGCGGTGCGGGCATCGGCGCGTTCTGGACGGGGCCGTACGGCATCACCGTCGATGCGAGCGTCGCCTGGCGACTGACGCGCCCCGACACGACCGGCGACGACAAGGTTCCGCGCGTGTACGTCCAGGTCTCCAAATCGTTCTAGCGCAAGCGGATCGGCAATCAAAGGAGTTCGCCATGAGCGACATCACTGGCCTTCGGACCCGCAAGCATCGCCGGGCGTGGGACCGCGCGATCCGCCGTTTCGCGAGGCGCGCCGCGCGTCACGCGGGCGCCGATCTCAAGGCGACCGCGCTCTTGCCGCTGCTCGTTTTCGTCGCGGCGCCGGGCGCGTTTGCGCTGCCCGTCGGCGAGCAGGTTCAGAGCGGCAACGTGACGATCAACCGGCCGAACACGAGTTCGATGACGATCAATCAGGGCTCGCAGAAAGGCATCGTCAACTGGAACGGGTTCTCGATCGCGGGCAACGAGCGCGTCGATATTTCGCAGCCGTCGGCGCAGGCGGTGCTGCTCAACCGTGTGGTCGGCAGCGACGCGAGCCGCATCGCCGGGCAGCTCAATGCCAACGGCCGAGTGTTTCTCGTGAATCCGGCGGGCGTGGTGTTCGCGCCCGGCGCGTCCGTGAACGTGGGATCGCTCGTCGCGTCGACGCTCGGCATCACGAACGACGAATTCCTCGCCGGGAAGTATCACTTCAATCAGAACGGGGCGCCGAATGCGAAGGTGTCGATCGAGAAAGGCGCGAACATCACGGCGTCGTCGGGCGGCGCGGTCGCGCTGCTGGGCGCGCAGGTCGACAACAGCGGCTACGTGAGCGCGACGCTCGGCAAGATCGCGATCGGCGCGGGCAGCGACATCACGCTCGATTTCGCCGGCGACGGCCTCACGATGCTGAAGGTGAACAAGGATGTCGCGAACGCGCTCATCAGCAACTCGGGCACGGTCCAGGCCGACGACGGGCAGATCGTGATGTCGGTGCGCGCCGCCGACGAAGCCACGGCGAGCGTGCTCAACCAGACCGGCACGGTGCGCGCGAGAAGCATCGAGACGCGCAACGGGCGCATCGTGCTCGATGGCGGCGCGACGGGCGTCACGGAAATCGGCGGCACGCTCGACGCCACCGCGCCCGGCTCAGGCGCGGGCGGGCATATCGACGTGACGGGCTATCACGTGGCGGTGAACGACGGCGCGCGCATCGACGCGAGCGGCGCGCAGGGCGGCGGGCGCGTGCGCGTGGGCGGCGGCGCGGCGGGGAAGGAAAGCGATATCCGCAATGCGGACGCCGTCTGGATGGGACCGGGCGCCCAGGCGCGAGCCGATGCGCTCGTGAACGGCGACGGCGGCAACGTCGTGTTCTTCGGCACGCAGGCCGCGCGCGTCTACGGCAAGGTGACGGCGCGGGGCGGCGCGAACGGCGGCAATGGCGGGCTGATCGAGACATCGGCGCTTCATCTCGACGTGCCGGGCGACAACATCGACGCGAGCGCCCCACACGGCGCGGGCGGGACGTGGCTGCTGGACCCGTTCAACGTGATCATCACCGACAGCAACCAGGACGAAAATCCCACCCGCGACTTCACCGCGACGGCTGACGATACGCAAATCGGGGCGCAGGCGATCAACGCCCAGTTGAACAGCGGCGTCAACGTGACCGTCAGCACGGGCACCTCGGGGACGCAGGCGGGCAATATCACGCTGCAAGGGCCGATCGCGAAGACATCCGGCAGCAGCGCGACGCTCACGCTGAACGCCGCAGGATCGATCATCGCGCAGCGCGTCGAAGGCGCCTCCGCCAATGCGGAGATCGTCGCGTTCACGAACACGAGTGCGGCCCCGACGGGGCAGCTCAATGTCATGCTCAACGCCAATACGGCCGGACTGACGGACGGCACCGCGATCATTTCCCTCGGCGGCACGTCGGCTTTGCCGATGAACATCTTCAGCAACGGCGGATTCATTACGATCGGCGTGCCGCAGCAGGCGAATGGCATCGCGCCGGCCGTCGTGCTCGCCAACGCAATCATCGATTCACGCGCGATGAACTTCACGCCGCCGCCGCCGCCCGTCATCGGCATTCGCGCGGCGCTGCTGGATTTGAGCCCGCGCAGGGTGTTTTCGCCGCTAAGCCGCACGTTGCAGACGGTCGTGCCGAACGCCGCCGCCACCGCCCAGAGCGGCGCAATCACCCTCAACGGCAACGGACCGGCGACGAACCCGGCCGCGGGTCGCGCCAGCGTCGGCGTCGCGATCGGCAGCGGCTCCGAGATCGCGGCGACATCGGGCGCGGTCACGCTGACGGGCACCGGCACGACGGGCGGCGTGTCGCTCGGCGCGGTGACCGTCTCGACGGCGGGAAACATCTCGATCGACGGGACGGCATCGGCGGGGCGGGGCGTCGATATCGGCGCGGCCGCCGGCGCCGCGCTCGAATCGACGGACGGCGCGGTCACGCTCACCGGCCGCGGCACGACCGGCGGCGTGGTCCTGAACACGGCGGACGTCACTGCGTTCAGCGGCGTATCGGTCAGCGGCACGGCGTCGGCGGGCGTGGGCGTCAGCATGACCGGAGGCGGGGCACCGAGCATCGTGAACGTGTCGTCCGGGCCGCTCGCGATCAACGGCACCGGCACGGCGGGCGGGGTGTCGATGGAGACGATGCGCCTGTTCTCGCTCGGCGACCTGACGATCACCGGGACGTCGGCGGCGGGCGTGGGCGTCGCGCTGTCGAACACGAACGCCGAATCGAACACCGGCTCGGTGACGGTCCGGGGCAGCGGCGGCGCGGGCGGCGTACGGACGCAATTCGGCAGCTTGTCGTCGGACGAGGGCGGCGTGAGCCTCGACGGCACGTCGCTCGCCTCGGGCGGGAGCGCACGCGCCGACGGCGTCTCGATGAGCCAGACGCCGATCGATGCGTCCGGAGCCATCACGATACGCGGCCTCGCCGCGCTGCAAGGGCCGCTCGGCGCGGGCGTGACGATTCTGTCGGCGGCGGAAGGCACGTTGAGGCTGAGTTCCGGTACGCCGGGCATCCGGATCGAAGGCAGCGGCAACGGTTACTCGGGCGTGGCGATCGGCAACGATGTCCCGGCCGGAACCGCGCGGACCGTGTTTTTCAACTCGGACGTCGCCCCCGCGTTCACGCCGCCGCTGACGATTCTCGGCACGACCAACGGCGCGGCCGTGCCCGGTGGATCGGCTGCGGCGGGCGTGAGCATCGCCAATGCGCTTCTCAATGGCTCGGACGTGACGCTCGCCGGCTCGGTGTCCGGCACGTCGGCGGCGCACGGGCTCGATATCCAGGAGTCCACTGTGACCGCGACGCGCACGCTCGGCTTGCGCGCATCGAACCTCAGTCCGACGACGTCGTCGATTCAGGTCGGCGGCGTTACTACGGCGCTCGGCGTCCCCGCGGGCACGCTCCTGCTCGCGCCGGGCATGGTGACGCCGGGTGCGTCGTTCACCGTCGCCGCCGACGATGCCGCGCCGATCAACATCGGCGTTCCCGGCGTGTCGGGGCCGGGATATACGCTCGATACCGCTTTCGGCGGGCGCTTCGCCGCGGGCGTCGCCAATGTGTACATCGGTTCGGCGAGCCACACGGGGCGCATCGCGCTCGGCACCGTGTGCGCCGCTGCGCGATGCGCGAGCGTGCTGCCCGGCATCAGCGGCGAACTGTCGATTGCGAACGCGGGCGCGGGCAGCCAGGGGATCGCGTTGTCGGGTGTTGCGGGCATGAACCGGCTGATGCTCGATTCCGCGGGCGCGTCCAGCGAAGGCGCGGCCGGCATCCAGACGAACCAGCTGCTGCTCTCCGGACCGGGCCGCTTCACGCTCACGAGCGCGGCGAACGCGATCGGGCAGGTCTCGTTCGCCGGCACGGGCGACACGTCGGTGACAGGTCTCGGGCAGATCGTCGTCGCGCCGCTCGCCGGCAACGTATTCGACGCGCGCGGCAACGCGCTCGCGCCGGTTTCGACAGTCGGCGGGGCGTCGACGCTGACCGGCGATCTCACGCTGACGGCAAGCGCGAACGGCAACGCGGGCACCGGCACGATCACGACCGCCATGCCGATACAAAGCGCCGCCACGCGCGGGACCACGCTCACGATGCGCGCCGCCGATACGGTGTCGATCGGTTACGGCATCACATCGGTATCGGCGCCGTTGAATATCGTCGCGGATGCGGTGAGGCAGGTGATCGTGAGCGGTGCGAACGGGTTGCGCATCGCGATCCGGACCAACGGCGGCAACGTGACGCTCGGCACGCAGGGCGGCGGCGCGACGGGCTTCGACGGCGCGTCGGTGACGCTGCGCCTTGCCGACATCGACACGCGCATCGGCGCGCCGGCCGGTGCGCCCGCCGCCACGGGCGGCGTCGTGACGATCCACGGCGTCGCGCAGCCGCCGATTCCCGGCAACGGGGACGGAGCCGGACCGCTCGCAATCGCACCGTTCGGCGTCGAGCTGGACGGCGCGTCGATTACGAGCGGCAGCGGGCGCATCGAACTGATGGGGCAAAGCCTGAACCCGGCGGTCAATCCCGGCGATGGCCTCGTGCTGCGCAACGCGTCGCGGCTCGCGAGCGGCGCGGGCGGCATCGATGTGTACGGCGCGGGCAGCGGGCCGGGCTCGGCAGGCGTCGCGCTGCTCGATGGATCGACGATCACGAGCGCGGGCGGCGCAATCGACATTCGCGGCGCGAACGTGGGCGCGGGCGCAGGCGCAGAGCCGTCCTCGCCTGCTTTCGGCGTGGCGCTGCTGAACGGCTCGATCGACGCAAGCGCGCCGGGCGGTGCAGTATCGATCGCCGGTTCGACCACCACGGCCGACGCGGGCATTGCGTATGGCGCGGTGCCGCTGCCGGTCAACGCGGGACGTGTCACCGGACCGTTTTCGATCACGACCGGCCCGCAAGGCACGATCACGCTGCGTGCGTCGAACGACGGAACGGCCACGAGTCTCGTCGGACGCAGCGGGGTGGGATCGATTTCGACGCCTGGCGGCTCGTTGTTCGTGTCGCCGGCGACCGTTGATCCGGCGACGTTCGGCGTCGCGCAAGCCAACGCCGTGCCGATCACGCTGTTCGGCGCGGCCGCGACGCACGGCCTGTCCATCGACGCCGCCACGTATCAAACCTTCTCGACCGGCATTCGGACGCTCGCGCTCGGTTCGTCGACGCAAACCGGGCGCATCGTTGTCGAAGGTCCGTGCGCGGGTGGGGCCAGTTGCGCCACGCGGCCCGCCGTCGCGACGAGCCTCACGCTCCAGAACACCGGCGCGGGCAGCGCGGGCATCGATCTGCCGTCGGGTCTCGCGCTGCCCGGCAAGACGCTCGCGCTCGCGTCGGCGGGTCCCGTGACCGACCCGGGCGGCATTCAGGCGCAAACGCTGTTGCTCGCGGGCGGCGGCGATTTCGATCTCGCCGACGCGGGCAACGACGTCAAAACGCTCGCGCTTGCCGGCGCGCACGACGTGAAGTTTTCGACGCCGGGCAGCTTCACGATCGGCACAGCGAGCGCGAACGGCCTCGACGGCGCGACGGGCGCGCTCACGACCATCGGCGGCACGCGGCCGTTCGTGACCGGCAATCTGACCGCGATCTCGCAGAACGGCGCGATCGCGCTCGGCACGCCCGCCGCGCCCTCGCAGTTGAGCGCGGGCGGCAGCATCGATCTCGTGATGCAGAACGCCGTCTTCGATAACGCGTCGGGCGGCACGCTCGCCGCGGGCAACGTATGGCGCGTGTGGGCGAAGACGCGCGACGGCGAGAACCGCAACGGCATCGATCCGGGCGGCACGCTGCCGAATTTTTACGGCTGTCTCTACGGTGGCGTCTGTAGCTGGAACGGGCAGCCGTCGCAGAACGTCGTGCCCGCGGACGGCAACCACTTCATCTACGCCGACCGGCCGACGGCGACGATCACCATCGGCAATCAGACGCGCGGCGAAGGTTCACCGAATGCGCCGTTCGGTTTCGATATCAGCGGGCTGCTCGGCGGCGACCAACCCGGCTCGGCGATCCTCGTCACGCGTCCGCCCGGTTCGTCCGCGACGCCGATCTCGCTGGCGGGCGCGTATTCGATCGACGGCACGTTCTCGTCGCCGGTCGGCTACAACATCGTCGTCGTGCCGGGGACGTTGACGGTCACGCCGCTCCAGCTTCAGGGCGCGGTCTTCAATCGCACCGGACTGCAGCCGCTGTTCACGGCGCAGGAGCAGACGTTCGTCTACGAGAGCAACACCGGTGCGGTGAACATCTGCGTCGGCACGAACGAGCCGATTCTCGCGTTGCAACAGCCCGAAGGAGGCGCGGATACGCTCGCGGCGGAATGGAAGCGCGTGCGTTCGCGGCCGAATCTGAACAATTGCCTCGTCGTGAACGGGCAGCACGGCTGCGGCGAATTCTGAGCGGAGCCGCGATGATCGACGTCGAACCGCTTCTCGCGCCGACCGAATCGATGCCGCCCGCGGGCATCGATCTGGAATACGACGGCGATTTCCTGGCGTTCGAAACGCTCGCGCGCGGTGACCCGGACCGCCAATTCCGCGGTCCTCCGGAACCGCCGCCGTGGGACGTCCTGCTGGAGCAGGGCGAGGCGCTGCTCGCGCGATCGAAGGATGTGCGCGTCGCGATCACATGGACGCGTGCGGCGTCGCACGTGCACGGGCTCGCGGGTTTCGTCGCGGGCGCGCGGCTTCTGGGCGGTCTTATCGAGCGATATTGGGACGGCCTTTATCCTTCGCTCGATCCCGGCGATGAGAACGACGCCGTGTTGCGCATCAACGCGCTCGCGCCGCTCGCCGATGCCTACACGCCGTTCGCCGAAGCCGAAACGCTGCTGCACGATCTGCGCGAGTGCGAAGTCTGCCGCGTGCATGGCGAGCGGCTGACGGTGCGCGACATGCTCGTCGCGCAAGGCCGGCTCGCGGCGCAGGAAGGCGCGGCGGCCGTGACGTTGCCGCGTGTCGAAGGCGTGCTCGCGGATGCAATCGCGCAAGAGCCCGGCCTTCTCGCTGATGGCATCGACTTGCAGACCGCTGTTCAGGCGCTCGCGGCGTGCGTGACGGACAAGCTCGGCGAGCAGCGCGTGCCGTCGATGAACGCGCTCACGATGACGGCGCGCCACGTCGCCGCGCAGTTTCGCGCGGTCGCGCCGGCGTCGGGCGAGGACCCGGCCGAAGTTGCGAAACCGGTCGATGATCCGCCGCCACATCGCGCGATTGCGCGTCCCGGCGAAATCGCGACGCGCGAAGATGCGCTCGCCGCGCTCGATGCCGTGTGCGCGTTTCTCGAGCGGACCGAGCCGACGAATCCCGCGCCGCTTTTGATTCGCCGCGCGCGCGGGCTGATGGGCAAGGACTTTCTCGCGGTGATGCAGGATCTCGCGCCCGACAGCCTCGCGCAGATTCATCTGATCGCGGGCACGCGGCCGGAGTGAGCGCTTGAAATTTCCGCTGCATTGTTCGTCTATCGGAGAGGAAAAGGAGCGTGCGATGAGCGGACGGGACTTTCTTCAACCTTTACCGATGCCACCGACGACCGCGATCGATGGCGTGCGCATCGGCGAGCTGATCGGATTCAGCGGCGACGGCGCGTGTCCGCTCGTCGTCTATCCGGGGCAGGGCGGTTCGGCGGCGCTGCCCGCCCGCACGATTCCGGACGTGCGCGGCGCGCATATCGGCTGCGAAGTGCTGTTGATGTTCGATGGCGGCGATCCGGCGCGGCCTGTGATCATCGGCTGCGTGCGGGCGGAGCGCGCGTGGCCGCTCGACGAAACGCCCGCGCAAGTTGAAGCCGATGCCGACGGCGCGCGCCTCGTCGTGACGGCGAAAGAGGAAATCGTCTTTCGATGCGGGCAGGCGAGCATCACGCTCACGAAGGCCGGCAAGGTCCTGATACGCGGGACGTACGTGTCGAGCCGCTCGACGGGCGTGAACCGCATCAAGGGCGGATCGGTGCAGCTCAATTGATCGTCGACGAAGATGGAACTGGTCAACGCCACCCGCATGATCGCGGGCTACACGATGGGCACGGAGCCGAGCGGGCGCGAGTCGCTCGTCGTGGTGGTCAAGGGCACGTTCCGGCTGCCCGCGCCGGGCGAAGCGGTGCGTCTCGCCGACGAGCAATTGCCGCTCGTCATGGCCGACACTTTCACCGGGCAGCCGGGTTTTTCCGCGCCGTATCACGAAGTGGACTTCGCGCCGCACAAGCCGCGCTGCGACGTGCTGTTGCTCGGCAGCGCGCACGCGCCGGGCGGAAGGCCCGCGACGCGCGTGCCGGTCGGCTTGCGCGTGGGCGGCATGACGAAGCAGTTCGCGGTGGTCGGCGATCGCGTGTGGCAGGCGGGCGCGGGGCGCATCGAGCCGAGCGCGCCGGTGCCGTTCGTGACGAAGCCGATTACTTACGATGTCGCGTTCGGCGGCGTCGATCAGGAGCACGAAGATCCGATGCAGCATGCTGCGTTCATGGCCAATCCGGTCGGGCGCGGGTTTCGCCGGCATTTGCGCCGCGATTGGGTCGACGGGCGTTGGCTGCCGAATACGGAAGAACTGAACCGGCCGGTGACGCGGCCCGACGAGGCGTATCGGCCGATGTCGTTCGGCGTGCTCGGGCGCGGCTGGGAGGCGCGGTATCGCTACGCGGGCACGTATGACGATGAGTGGATCGACAAGCACTTTCCGTTTCTGCCGCCGGATTTCGACGAGCGCTATTACCAGGCTGCGCCGGAGGATCAGCAGTTGCCGATGCCCGTCGGCGGCGCGGAAGTCACGCTGATCAATCTGACGGCGGACGGCAAGCGCAGTTTCACGTTGCCGGATTTCGAGGCGCCGGTGCTGGTGGTGCCGAAGCATGGTGAGCCGGAGGATTATCGGGCGGGCGTGGATACGATCGTGTTCGAACCGGAACTGGAACGGTTCACGATGAGCTGGCGGGTGCGAAGGCCGTTGAAGAAGAACATGTTCGAGATCGCGCGGGTGCTGGTGGGGAGGAAGGGGCGGGAGTGGTGGCAGCAGAAGGGCGTCGTTGCGTTTCCGATTCCGGTCATCATGGTGCCGATGGGCGCGAGCGAGGCGACATGATGAACGATCGGGCGATCGCCATTCTGAATACGGGGCTTGTGACGAGCGTGGGATTGTCCGCGCCGGCGTCGTGCGCGGCGATTCGGGCGAAGATCAGTAATCCGACGGAGACGCGGTTCATCGGTTCGGATGGCGAGTGGATCATGGCGCATCAAGTGCAGTTGCAGAAGCCGTGGAGGGGACGCACGAAGCTCACGAAGATGGCCGCCATGGCGATCAAGGAGTGCCTCGCGGGCCTGGAGCGAGACGAGTGGGCGCAAATCCCCCTACTGCTATGCGTGGCGGAAGGCGGCAGGCCAGGAAGAATCGACGGGCTGGACGATTTGCTGTTCGAAGAGATTGCGCAAGAGCTAAGCGCGGATTTTCACGCGGAGTCGGCCGTGTTCGCACACGGGCGGGTGAGCGCCGCCATCGCGCTGGAGCGCGCGCGGTCCATGCTGTCCGATAGTGTGCCCCGTGTGCTGATCGCAGCAGCAGACAGTCTGCTTGGCTGGCCGACCCTGAGTGTCTATCAGAGGCAGGGGCGCTTGCTAGGCGCCGAAAACTCGAACGGATTCATCGCTGGCGAGGGTGCCGGAGCGTTGCTGGTCGGCCTCGATAACGGCGAGGATCGGCCGCTGTGCATCGGCATTGGCTTCGGGACGGAGCGGGCCGCCATCGATTCGGACAAGCCGCTGCGTGGTGACGGCCTCACCTTCGCAATCAAAGCTGCGCTCACAGATGCCGGATGCGCACTGCACGAACTTGACTTCCGCGTGACGGATTTGTCCGGCGAGCAATACTACTTCAAGGAAGCGTCCATCGCGCTCAGCAGGTCGTTGCGCGCACACAAGGAGAGCCTTCCGCTGTGGCATCCCGCCGAATGCTGCGGAGAAGGCGGCGCGATCGCGGGTCCCGTGTGCGTGGCGGTCGCGGGGCGCGCCATGCCGACGGGATATGCGCCCGGCCCGGCTGCGTTGCTTCACTTCTCCGCCGACGACGGCGCGCGCGCTGCCCTGGTCATGAACGGCGGGCGGGCTCATGGCTGATCCCGTGTTCGCCAACTCGCAGCAGGTTTCCGGTAAGTCGATGAACGGAAAGTCGATCTGCGAGTTTCCCGACGTGTGCTTCACGCCGCCGCAAACACCGGCGACGCCGCCGGGCGTGCCGCTGCCGTATCCGAACACGGCGATGGCGAGCGACACCACCGACGGCTCGACTTCGGTCAAGATGGGCGGCGAGCAGATCATGCTGAAGAACCGCTCGTCATTCAAGCAGAGCACGGGCGACGAGGCGGGATCGGCGCCCAACAAGGGGATGATGACCGGCTCGAACCGCGGCAAGGCGTATTTCATCGCATGGTCGATGGACGTGCTGATCGAAGGCGAGAATGCGGTGCGGAACCTGGACCTGACGACGCACAACCATGCGTCGGTAGGCTCCACCGGAGCCGCTCCTGTTCCTCACGTCGCGGCTACGCAACTCAAGGCGTTCAAGGACTGCGACAAGGATGCGGACAAAGTCGACCAGGCCTGCGGCAAGGATGGCAAGCCGCCATGTCCCGGCACGCTGGCAACGTCGATCCGGACACGCTCCGGGCAGATAAAGAAGGCGTTCAAGCCCGCAACCAAGCAAAGTGCAGATAACTTCCGTCCGCAGAGCGAACAGGGCAGGGAGGCCACGAAAGTCGCGGAGTCCGACGACGGCGCTTGTACTCGTGCATTGCGATGTCTGCTGCGGCCCTACTCGAAAGGGGAAAACCCCGACGGCGTTTCACGCTGCTGCCCCGGACAGACGGGACATCACATTCCACCTTGGTCGACGACGAAGTCCATCGGCAACCCGCCATTCAGCCAGGGGGCGGCACTGTGCGTTTGTCTCGAAGGCTCGAACCACTCGGTTGGATCGCATGGCAAACATCACCACGGCATCAACTTCCTGCTGGAGCAGCTTTCTGAAGCGAAGAAGCTGTTTGTGAAGGCCAAGACCGGAGACACAACGACGTTTTCAGCGCCTATGGAGGAGCATGTCAAGGTCGCCGCGGCCGTAACGGAGGCGCAGAACGATTGCAAGAAGGAGTGCATCGAGCAGCAACTCCGGCAGAAGTTCGGTGAAGATGCACTGAAAAAAAACGCCACGCACGATGCCAGCCATACCGGCGGCCTGCAGCATGGACTGGTCGATTCGGCCGATAGGGCCGCGCTCAACTCCGCCGCCGGACTTCCTCCACCCGTCTGATAACTTACGCTTGACGGACAATCATGGACATGACCATCTGGCGGGCCCATAGCGCCTGCGCTTTCAGCAAGGAGCCGCAGCATTTGCTATGCGCTGTCGAACATATCGATACCGCGGAAGCGGGGCAGAACAACTCAGCCTTCTACATGTTTCATCAGGGCCATTGGTATGCCTACGCATTGTCTCCGGACTGGAGTGCAATTGCGCTGGCGGCAGTGGACGACTCTTCCGAAGGCCTATGGCTGGTCGTGGGCGTTAGCCCCGCTGGTGAGGTCTGGGAGATGCACCCGCTCCTCGTGCAGGAGACTTACTCGCGCATCCCGGATCAACTGGGCATCACCAACCTCGCGAGCATCGAAGGAAACATCTACGCCTGCGGCATGGGCCGCATCTCATTGCGTCGCGAAAAACGCGACCAATGGACTGAAATCAGCGCGCCTTGGCCGGACATCGACGAAGGCGTGATCGGATTCACCGCCATGGCCGGTCTCACGGCTTCGCTGGTCTACGCCGTCGGCTGGCAAGGCGAAATCTGGACGCGATCCGACGAGCGGTGGGATCGCGAAGTCACGCCCGGCAACGCGAATCTCAATGCCGTGGCCATCGCGCCGGACGGCACCGTGTACAGCGTAGGAGATCGCGGCGCGATGTTCAGAGGACGAAAAGGTGCCTGGGATGTCGTCGACACGGGCATCGGGCTGAATCTCATGGATGTCTGCGTTCACGCGGGCGATGTGTTCGCGTGCACGGATTTTTCCGTGTATCGCCTGACGAGCGACGGATTCGTCAACGATATTCCAGGCGACGCCCCCGACCGTCCCGCAACGTGCCTGAAGCTTGTGCCGACATCGACCGCGTTGTATTCGGTCGGACCGTCCGACGTATTTGTGCGTTCGGGCGGCGTGTGGTCGCGCATGGCTTGACCGGTGCTGCGATGAACGCGCGAACGGGCTCGATCCCCCCCATCCTCCACCAACACCTCGAAGACGCCGCCTGTCTCCGCAACACCCGCACGTATCTCGTCCGCGCGCCGCACGTCAAACTGAAACACCTCGCGCGTCTCGACGAACGCATCGCTGCGCACCTCGACGGCATCGCAGTTGCAGGCCGCATCGGTGCGCAGATGTCGATGCAGGCGCTCGAGCGCACAGGCAAAGGCGAGCTCTTCACCGCCGCGATCGGCTGCATCGAAGCGCGTTCCGAAAAGACGCTGCTGCAACTCATCGCGCTCGCGGAAGCCGTGCCCGCCGCGCGATCCGGCCTGCATTCCGCGTTCGGCTGGGTCTCCGCGAGCCATCTGCAAGACACCGTCGGCGGTTTGCTCGCCAGCGACGATCCCGCCGCGCAGCTCACCGGCCTCGCCGCCTGCGCGCAGCATCGCGTGGATCCGAAACGCTTTCTCGACACGGCCATCGCCTCGGAAACTCCCTCCGTGCGCGCCCGCGCGCTGCAATGCGCGGGCGAAACCGGCCGCGTCGATCTGCTCGCGTCCTGCATCGCGCATCTCGACGACGACGCCGCGTGCCGCCTGCGCGCCGCGCGATCCGCGCTGCTGCTCGGCGACCGGAACGCATCGCTCGACGTTCTGCGCGAACTCGCACCGATAGATGCCGCCAGCGCCTTGCCGCCAGCCGATGTCCGCGCGCTCCTTGAGACCATCGCTGCGAAGCCGGACAACAAGCGCCTCCTGATCCGCGCGATCGGTCACGCGGGCGATCCGCATTACATCGGCTGGCTGATCGGACTCATGTCGGACGACGTGTTCGCGCGCATCGCCGGCGAAAGCTTCAGCTCCATCACCGGCGCGGACCTCGCGTGGCTCGATCTGGATCGCAAGCCGCCCGAGCGTATTCCGGCCGGTCCGACCGACGACCCGAACGACGCCGACATCGCCATGGACGAAGACGACGGCGCGCCGTGGCCCGACGCCGACAAGATCGCGCACTGGTGGCAGACGAACGCGGCGCGCTTCGAAAGCGGCCGGCGCTATCTGTGCGGCGCGCCGCCGTCGAAGGCGCACTGCATCGACGTGCTGAAAGACGGTTATCAACGTCAGCGCATGGCCGCCGCGCGTCACCTTTGCCTGCTCGAACCGGGCACGGCGCTGTTCAACTGCGCGGCGCCCGCGTGGCGCCAGCAGCGCAATCTCGATGCGCTTTAAATCCACGCACGGCTGAATCGTCTTCAAAGCGTGGCTCACGCTCACGCGAAGGAGACGTCATGGCAACCAGCAGTCAGAAGTTCATCGGCCGCAATCGCGCGCCGCGCGTGCAAATCGAATACGACGTCGAGACCTACGGCAGCGAGAAGAAAATTCAGCTTCCGTTCGTGATGGGCGTCATGGCCGATCTCTCCGGCAAGCCCGCCGAAGCGCTGCCGCCCGTCGATCAGCGCAAGTTCCAGGAAATCGACATCGACAATTTCGACAGCCGCATGAAGGCGATGCATCCGCGCGTCGCGTTTCAGGTGCCCAACAAGCTGACGGGCGACGGCAATCTGAGCGTCGATATTACGTTCGAAACGATGGACGATTTCTCGCCCGCGGCCGTCGCGCGCAAGGTCGATGCGCTCGCGAAGCTGCTCGAAGCGCGCACGCAGCTCGCCAATCTCGTCATCTTCATGGACGGCAAGAACGGCGCCGAAGAACTGATCGCGCGCGTGCTCGACGATCCCGCGCTGCTCAAGACGCTCGCCACGGTCACGCCACCCGCCGCCGACGGTGCCGCCGCGCCCGCCGCCGCCGAATGAGTGCCGAAAAGGAAACGACCATGTCCGACATTCCGCAATCCTCATCGCCAGAATCCCAGTCCGCCATGCAAGGCGCGACGCTCGAAGGCGACGAGCTCTCCGCGCTTCTGAATCGCGAGTTCCGCCCGAAGAGCGACGAAGCCCGCACCGCCGTGCAGACGGCCGTGCAGACGCTCGCGCAGCAAGCGCTCTCGCAGACCCAGATCATTTCCGGCGACGCGATCCGCTCGATTCAGGCGATGATCGCCGAGATCGACGCCAAGCTCACCGAGCAGGTCAACGAAGTCATGCATCATCAGGACTTCCAGAAGCTTGAAGGTTCGTGGCGCGGGCTGCACTATCTCATCAACAACACCGAAACCGACGAGATGCTCAAGATTCGCGTGATGAACATCTCGAAGAAGGATCTCGGCAAGACGCTGAAGCGCTTCAAGGGCATCGCGTGGGACCAGAGCCCGCTCTTCAAGCAGATTTACGAGCACGAGTACGGCCAGCTGGGCGGCGAGCCGTTCGGCGCATTCGTCGGCGACTACTACTTCAATCAGACGCCGCCGGATGTCGAACTGCTCGGCGAGATGTCGAAGATCTCCGCCGCGGCGCACGCGCCGTTCATCGCGGCCGCCGATCCGAGCCTGTTGCAAATGGATTCGTGGCAGGAACTCGCTAATCCGCGCGATCTCACCAAAATATTCGGGACACCGGAATATGCGAGCTGGCGTTCGCTGCGCGCATCGGAAGATTCGCGCTACGTCGGGCTCGCGATGCCGCGCTTTCTCGCGCGCGTGCCGTACGGCGCGAAAACCGAGCCCGTCGATGAATTCGACTTCGAGGAAGACACCGGCTCCGCCGATCACACCAAGTACACGTGGGCGAACTCCGCGTATGCGATGGCCGTGAACATCAACCGCTCGTTCAAGCTCTATAGCTGGTGCTCGAGGATTCGCGGCGTGGAATCGGGCGGCGCGGTCGAAGGCCTGCCGGTGCACAGCTTTCCGACCGACGATGGCGGCGTCGACATGAAATGCCCCACCGAGATCGCCATTTCCGACCGGCGTGAAGCAGAACTCGCGAAGAACGGCTTCATGCCGCTGATTCATCGCAAGAACTCGGATTTTGCGGCGTTCATCGGCGCGCAGTCGCTGCAAAAGCCGTTCGAGTACGAAGACCCGGACGCCACCGCCAACGCAGCGCTCGCCGCGCGCCTGCCGTATCTGTTCGCGTGCAACCGCTTCGCGCACTATCTGAAGTGCATCGTGCGCGACAAGATCGGCACGTTCAAGGAACGCTCCGACATGGAGATCTGGTTGAACAAGTGGATTACCCAGTACGTCGATGGCGATCCGGCCAACTCGTCCGAGCACACCAAGGCGCAAAAGCCGCTCGCCGCCGCCGAAGTCAAGGTGCAGGAAGTGCCGGGCGCGCCGGGCTATTACACGTCGCAATTCTTTCTGCGTCCGCACTATCAACTGGAAGGCCTGACGGTGTCGCTTCGGCTCGTGTCGCGGTTGCCGTCGGCGAAGCAGGCGGCCTGAAGTTCCTTTATCGACGACGATGCCCGCGACGCTTCAGGTTCCGGGCATTAGGGTCTGTTCACATATAAAACATCCATGCGAACGCCCGAAATCGGCCGTCCCCAAGGGGATTACCTTCGGGGCACAGTGCAAGGAGCGCTGCGCGCCGTTTGCCGCCCCCAAACGAGCGACGTGCGACGCCGCACTGTGGCCGATTTCGGGCATTCCCCTGGATTAAATTTTCTAGTCAGGAGTTGCCCCGTAAAGGGCCGCTCGCGGCGTCATGCTCCTTGCGAATACCGACGTATTAGCTTCGTCGCATTCCTTGCGATCGGCCCTTTACGGGTCTAACGCTTCGCTCGCATTGCGCGAGCGTGCGGGTTAATACGTCTACAGGCTGCAAATCCTGTCCCAGCACAACCACGCGCTGGACTTCGCAGAATAGACAGAACCCCGTACATCGGATTCTACGGTAGCGTGAAAATTTGTCGATTTCGATGCCTGTCTATTGGTATTCGGTTGCGTGTTTCCGCAGCCTTCGTATGCTGATCTCTCACCGATCCGGTGAGCATTCCCATGCAGGAGCCGAGATAGATGCTAAAAATCATGCATAACGAAGCAAATAGCGGAGGCTGCCTATGATGCGCCGAATTGCCGTCGTCGGAGACAAGCTCGATAACGACGGAGAGGTTTGCTCTTACGAAGGACCGCAATTTCTCGTTCACGGGCATCAGGCCGCGCTAATAGGCGGTGCGGCTTACTGCCCCGTCTGTAAAACGATCGGATACATCGCCAAGGATGGCGGGCCGCGTCGTATGAATTTCTTCATGAGCGAGATTGCAGCGCATGACGACGTAGTCGTGTGCGGTTGCTCAGAGCATCCGCGCATCTTCGCCACGCTTGCTGGAGAAGCTTGGTACGACGACATGGCCGAGAGCCTTGGAGTCATCAAGTCGCAAAGTGCAGCCAATTCGGGCAACTCAGCGGCAACCACAGAGCCTGCCAAACAGGCGGGCAGTGAGGGCAAGCATACGAGTTGGTTCTATGTGCAGGACAGCGTGACTGGGGAGCCGCTACGGAATCAAGATTATGTTGCGCGCGTAGCGAGTGTCGAACAAAGCGGTAAAACGGACGCAAACGGCTACGCAAAAATTGAAACAGATGGGGTGAGTACCGTCGATATGCACGTCACTTTCTCGGCACCCAAACGCCAACTTAATCCCGGAAGAGCAGCCATAAGCATATGGACATGGATTACAAGATCGAACATTGGACGTCGAGTTGTTCGGCCGTGGGAAGTCGTAAGGATGATGCTATAACCATCTCTGTGAATAATCGTGCCGCGACTCGGCAGGCGATTATTAATGCTCTGTCAAGAAAGGGCTACAAGCTGATTGAGCGATCGGATTGGCACGCAAAGCCGCCGAGAGGAGCCTTGCGGGAAAGTCAGTGGGATTACAGGGATATCGTCCTGCACCACGCCGGTCGCAGTTATTCCTGTGGCGCGCCTTCCATTGATGAAATGCAGCGCCTGCAAGCAGAGGACATGGGCAGAAGCCCGCCATTTGATGATGCGGGATACCACTATGCGATTTCATGCCAAGGTGAGATTTATGAGGCTCGTGATATCAGATTTATCGGCGAGCACATAGATAAAGGCAACACGGGGAAAATCGGGGTCGTTTTCTTGTCGGATTTTGTTCAGGCGGGCGAGGCATACGAGCAAGAATATAAAGGGCTGTCCTTCTTCGATAAAGTAAAAAATCTGAAGGACATTGCAACTGATCAAGTTGTCATGCGTCACGACAAGCCAACTCCGCCTCAAATAAGAGCGGTAGAAATCCTCTGTGAAACCTTGAAGGAATTTTTTAATATCACCTACTTAGGTGGACACAGAGAGTATCAGCGGTTGAGTAGCGGCAGAGGACGAGCTTGTCCAGGTAAACTCGGCATGGAGATTGTGCAATTGCTTCGTACCCGACTTGCACTACATTCTCCGGGGAAGTGAAATAGATAACCCGATGGAATCGTTCAGTATGTAAAGGCGCGAGCCGAGGCGCGATTGGAGCATTTCACAGCGCTTCTGCCGCGATGTGCCAACGGAGGCCGGTATCGCGCCGGCTTCCTTTTCGACATACTCAAACCAACGCCAATCGCCATCAACAGTCCAATCTAGACGAACCGGATCACTCCATATATCCCCACGCTCCGTAGAGAAGTAGTTCTCTTCAATATAGTTGAACCAGTCTTCAGTACATGGCGTGGCAGACGGAGGTGAACGGATATGTGTCGTAATTATGAGATAGCCGAGCAAGAGAGCTACCGTCATTCCGAACCATGCCCTATATCGAAGTTGCACGTTACTATTTCCAAAGTAAATCGACGGCAGTACTGTAGCATGACAATTTGAGTTAATTCGGAGTACATGGCACTCGTAGCATCGCGCGCGTTACATGCCGGACTCGTGAGCGAAACCGTGAGCTACGACCGAGAAAGCCATGACGATTCTCATGGCTGCGTCCATCAGGCGCCGTTCAAATGCGCCGCCCACGCTTCCATCAGCGGGCGGCGCTGCTCAAGCAAGCCGGTTCGGTGATAGCCCGCTTCGACCCCTTCACGGGGCAACGCCTGCACGTTTTATATGTGAACAGACCCTAGCATCACAGTAGTCTGCGATGCATCACCGATCCACACAGCGCTCGCCGTGAAGTTGTCGTGATTCGGGCGCGCGGCTTCGCGCAGTTGCGACACCATCAGATCGAGCCATTCGGCGGGCGTTCGCGCGCGCCCGATAGCATCGATCATCATGGATTCGTCGAGATATTCCCAGAAGCCGTCGGTGCACAGGAGAAAGGCGTCGCCATCGGCGATGGCGAACGGTTCGTCCGATGCCGCGATCGACAGATCGTCCGCCGTGCCGAGCGCCGAGAACAAGACGTTGCGGCGCGGATGATGACGCACGTCGCGGGAATCGAGCAGATTCGCGTCGATCATGCTCTGCACGAGGCTGTGATCCTGCGTCTGCACGACGGTCGCGCCGCGCCGGAAACAGTAAAGGCGCGTGTCGCCGCAATGCGCCCACGCCGCGACGCCCGCCGCTTCGTCGATGCCGAGCAGCACGGCCGTCGAGCGCATCTGCGCGAGCTCGCGATCGTGTTCCTGCGCATCGATGATGGCGTCGTTGGCGCGCAAGAGCACGCGCAGCAGATTCGGCCCGGTCAGCGCGACGCCCGCCAGCGCGACGCGCGTGAGTTCCGCGAGCACAGTATCGACGGCGATGCGCGACGCCGCATCGCCGCCGCCGTGACCGCCCGCGCCATCGGCGACGACGCTCGCAAAAAGCGCCGCGTGCCGCCATTGCCCGAGCGCGTCCTCGTTGCGCGACCGGCCGCCCACTTCGCTCACGCTCGCGGTTTGCAGTTGCATGTCGTGTCTCTCGTTACGAGCGTTCGCGCCGTTTCAGCTCGTCGATCTGCGCCTCGTAAGCGGCGACGAACGCGCGGCCGAACAGCGTGTGGAAATCCTCGGTGGCTTCGCGCGAAAGCTGCCCGTACATCTCGATGAACAAGTCCCAGCAGCGCGCGCGGCGGGAGAGGCCGGGCAGGAAGCCGTCAAGCAAGGAGCGTCCGGACAGGCGCGTCTCGATGCGCTGCGGCTCGAAGCGCTCGAACACGCCGTCGAGCGCGGCGCGCATGCCCGCGACCATGCCGACCTGATGCGCGCGCAAGTCGGCGTAGGCGTCCCCGAACGCGACGGCGGGCGCCATGAAACCGCGCATTTGCGGATTGAGCAGATGCATGAGCGCCGCTTCCACGTTCGGCGAAAACTTGAGCGGATTGTTGTCCGATGCCTCGATCATCGTCGCGCCGGTGCGCATCTCGCGCTTGAGCGCGGCGCGCGCGGCGAGCAGTTCGAGCGTGCCGCGCGAAGCCTCGCGCAAGACTTCACCGATGAGCTGCATCAGCGCCGGCGTGAGCGCCTCGATGCGCACGCCGTGCGTGTTCAGGCCGCGCAGGAAAGCATCGACGAGCGCGCGGTCATCGGCGGGCGCTGTCGGCGAAGGCGCGGGCTTCGGCGTCGGAGCCGATTGCGGACGCGGCGGCGTGAACGCACTGTGCAGTTCCGAACCCGCGTCGGAGCGCGTCGCGGGTGACGCGGCGGGGCGCGCGGCGCCGGTGAGACTCGCGAACGGATCGGCATCGTGGGCCGTGTTCGGCTGCGTCAGCGGTGCGATCAGTGGATCAACGAGCGAATCCGGTTCCAAAGAAGCCGACGCGCCCGGCGCGAGATCGAACAATTCGTCGATGGAGCGTCTGGACGCCGGATCGTCGAAGCCGAAGTCGAAGTCTTCGGTACGGACTGGAGCACGCTGGTGCGCAGGCTTCGGCGCGGCCAGGATGTCGTCGGCTTCGAAATCGTCTTGCGGCTTCGAAGCGGCGGGCGCTTCATCGAACAAACCGGAGAACGGATCGTCGTCGGACGAGGCCTTGTTTGCGCTGACCGTATCGTCGGCGGCGTCCACATAGGCGCGCAGCTGATAACCGCCGATCTGCACTTCGTCGCCGTGCGCGAGCGTCACTTCCTGACCGGGATCGAGCGGCGCGCCGTTGACGAGCGCCGGGTTGCTGCCGCGATCGATCAGGAGATAACACCCGTCGCGCCACACGATCTGCACGTGCAGCCGCGACACGGTGCGCTCGGCGTCGTCGAGCACGAGCCGGTTCGACACCGCGCGTCCGATCGTGCCGCCATCGGTATCGAAAGTCGCCGTCAGCGGCACGCGCGGCGGCTGTCCGTTGTGAAGCGTCACCGTGAGCGTGAGCATGGTTCAGTCGAACGCGTAGACGAATTCGCCCGCGCTCGCCGACAGCCGGATGCGCGCGAGCGCGCCGCCTTCGGTGAGACGCGTCAGATATTCCGTCGATATGCGCGGCAGCACGGTGTTCGTGAGCAGCGCGTCGATCACGCGTCCGCCCGATTCGCTCTCCGTGCAGCGCGAGACGATGAGCCGCACGGCGTCGTCGTCGTAATCGAACGGAATGCCGTGATTGTCCGCGACGCGCCGCCGGATGCGCTCGAGTTGCAGGCGCACGATGGCGGCCATCATCGCGTCGGAGAGCGGGTAGTACGGCACCGTGACGAGGCGGCCGAGCAGCGCGGCGGGAAACACGTCGAGCAGCGGCCGGCGCAACGCGCGCGCGAGTTCGTCGGGCGCGGGCGCGCTGGCGGCATCGCGGCACATCGACATGATGATGTCCGAGCCGACATTCGACGTCAGCAGGATGATCGTGTTCTTGAAGTCGATATAGCGGCCTTCGCCGTCTTCCATCCAGCCCTTGTCGAAGACCTGAAAGAAGATTTCGTGCACGTCCGGATGCGCTTTCTCGACTTCATCGAGCAGTACGACGCTGTAGGGGCGGCGGCGCACGGCTTCGGTCAGGATGCCGCCTTCGCCGTAACCGACATAACCGGGCGGCGCGCCCTTCAGCGTCGAGACGGTGTGCGCTTCCTGAAACTCGCTCATGTTGATGGTGATGACGTTCTGCTCGCCGCCGTAAAGTGTTTCGGCGAGCGCGAGCGCGGTTTCCGTCTTGCCGACGCCCGATGTGCCCGCGAGCAGGAACACGCCGATCGGCTTGTCGGGATTGTCGAGCCGCGCGCGCGACGTCTGGATGCGCTTCGCGATCATCTCGAGCGCGTGGCGCTGGCCGATCACGCGTCGATCGAGCGCGTCGGCGAGATGCAGCACGGTGTCGAGCTCGTTTTTCAGCATCCGGCCGACGGGAATGCCCGTCCAGTCCGCGACGACGCCCGCGATCACGCCCGCATCGACGCTCGGCAGAATCAGCGGCGCGTCGCCTTGCAACGCGGCGAGACCCGCTTTCAGTTCGGCGAGGCGCGCGAGGCGTTCATCGCGCGATGGCGTATCGACGGCTTCGCCTGCTTCGCGCAGCGACGCGCGCAAGCTCAGCAATTCGTCGACCACGCCTTTCTCTTCGTTCCAGCGCGCCTCCAGCCCGCCGAGCGCATCGTGTTCACGGGCGAGCGCGGCGGCGACATCGTCCGCGCGCGTGCCGGTATCGACGCCCGCATTCGCTTCCCGCGCGACGATCTGCGCTTCCACGTCGAGCGCTTCGATGCGGCGGCGGCAGTCGTCGACCTGCGCGGGCGTCGCGTGCTGGCTGACGGCGACGCGCGCGCATGCGGTGTCCAGCAACGACACGGCCTTGTCGGGCAACTGCCGCGCCGGAATATAGCGATGCGACAGCCGCACGGCCGCCTCGATCGCCTCGTCGAGCAACTGCACGCGATGATGCCCTTCGAGCACCGCCGCGACGCCGCGCAGCATGCGCACGGCCTTGCCTTCGTCCGGTTCCTGCACCTGCACGACCTGGAAGCGCCGCGTGAGCGCCGGGTCTTTTTCGATGTGCCGCTTGTATTCGGCCCACGTCGTGGCGCCGATCGTGCGCAGATCGCCGCGCGCGAGCGCCGGTTTCAGCAGATTGGCTGCGTCGCCGGTGCCCGCCGCGCCGCCCGCGCCGACGAGCGTATGCACTTCGTCGATGAACAGAATCACCGGCTTCGGGCTCGCCTGCACTTCCTCGACGACCTGCCGCAGACGCTGCTCGAACTCGCCTTTCATGCTCGCGCCCGCCTGCAGGAGCCCGAGATCGAGCGACAGCAGCGCGACTTCGCGCAAGGGCGGCGGCACGTCGCCGCGCACGAGACGCTGCGCGAAGCCTTCGACGACCGCCGTCTTGCCGACGCCCGCTTCGCCCGTCAGAAGCGGATTGTTCTGCCGCCGCCGCATCAGAATGTCGATGAGCTGGCGGATTTCGTCGTCGCGGCCAGTGACGGGATCGAGCGCGTTCCTGCGCGCTTTATCAGTGAGATCGGTTGCGTATTTGCGCAGCGCATCCTGACCGCCGAGCGCTGCGGGCGCGGGTTCCGGATCGGCCGCGGCTTGCGGTGCGGCCTCCGTTTCCTCGACCGAATCCGCGACGATACGCGCGAAGTTGTCCGACAGGTCTTCCGGCTTGATGCGCTCGAACTGCTTCGATATGCCGATCAGCACATGCCGCAGCCGCTGCGTCTTCAGCATGCCGACGAGCAGATGGCCGGTGCGCACTTTCGTCGCGCCGAACAGCAGCGTGCCGTAGACCCAGCCGCGCTCGATGGCATCGCCGATGTGCTCGGATATATCCGAGATCGATGTCGCGCCGCGCGGCAGGCGATCGAGCGACGCGGTCAGTTCGCGCGCGAGCGCGGCCGCATCGACGCCGTAATGCGCGACGATGCGCTGCCAGTCGGAGTTCGGCGTCTCCAGAATCAGCATGATCCAGTGCGCGAGCTCGACATAGGGATTGCCGCGCATCTTGCAGTAGACCGTCGCGCTTTCGACGGTCTTGTAGCCGAGCCTGTCCAGCTTGCCGAACAGCGCGACACGACTGATTTCCGCCATCGCGTTTTCTCCTTAGGAGCCTCCATCCGATAAGACGGCGCAGCGGCGGGGATTTTGCAAGGCGGCGTGCTGGTTATCGACAATGCGCGTCGGCGTCGAGCGCGAGATCGGCGCAATCGGCGTGTCGCGCGGCGAGACCGAGCCACGCCGAAAGCCCGAGCCTTCCGTAGCGGCCGATCTGCGCGGTCGGCACGTCGTCGGCGGCGAGCACGAGTTGCGCGTCCCACGCGAGCTCGCCGTTCAGATGCTGCCGAACCACGGCGACGAGCGTCGGCAGCGCGTCGCCGCCCGGCAGCAGCGATTCGAACTGCGCGAGCGACAGCGGCCCGATCGCGAGCCGGAACGCGTGCTGACGATCCCACACGGCGCGGCCGAGCACGGCGCCGCGTCCGAGTTGCGCGAGGCTCGGCGCATGAGCGGACGCATCGCCCGAAAAGCGCGCCGATCGATGACGCAGCGCGGTGCGTTCATCGCGTTGCAGCGTCATCCAGTGCCCGCGATACGGCTCGACGCGCACCGGCACGCGCAACAGCGCGCCCGCGATGGCTTCAAGCGCGTCGGCGGGGCGCGTCTGCATGTTCAGCAGGCCGGCGAAATGCAGCTTCGCGTGATCCGAAACCGCATCGCGATGACGGCTCGCTTCATCCGCGATGCCGATCAGTGCGCCCGCGTAGAACGCGAAGCGATCGTCGTCCGGACGATCCAGCCCGTTGACCGGCCGCCCCTGCGCCCACACGCGATAAAACAGCAGCAGCAAACGATGCAGCAGCGCATCGAGCAGCCGCGCGAACGCCGTGTCGCCGTGATGCAGCGCGCGTTCGCGGGCGAAATCCGTCAGATGCAGCGGCAGCGGGCCATTCGGGCCGAGATAGCCGAAAAAGCGCTGTTCGAGACGCGGCGCGCGGGCGTCGGGATCGCGGTCGAGCGCGGCGAGCGGCGCGGGCGCGAAGGCGAGCGAGACGTCTTGCGCGAGTCGAATCGGCTCGTCGGCGGGACGCGCGCCGCAGCCCAGACGCGGCAAGTGAGGCGTCAGCGCCTCGACGTGACGCATCACGCAATAGAAATCGTGCCGATGCGGCTCAGCGGCGACTGCGTCGAACAGATCGACGAGCGCACGCGCAGGCTCGGGCAGCGCCGCCGCGCTCAGAAGATCGCTCTCGTGCCGCATCGCGGTGACAGCCGCAGGATTTCGCCGCGCGCGCTGGTGCGCAGCACGGTCTGCACGAACGCGTTGATCGACACGTAGCGCGCGAAGAAGCGGTCGAGCACGCTGCCGAACAGCCACGCGCTGCCGCCCTGAAAGGCGAGATCGTCGACGAGTACGTCGATCAGCAGGCCGCGCCCGAACGCGATCGGGCCGGGCATCGGCAGACGGCGCACGACGCCTTGCGCATCGACGGACACGACGCCCGCGACCTGCGCCTTGCCGGCCTGATCGGCGTCCGGAACGTGCAACATCAGCAGCGCGCGCAACGCGGCGGCGGCTTCGCGCGGGCCGTTACCCATCGACAAATAATGCAGCGACAACTGATCGATCAGCCGCCAGCTTCGCGCCGCATCGAGGTTCGCGGGCGCGGGCCGCGACGGGCCGCTCACGCACCGGACGTGGCTCACGGGCGCGGCGATGTCGAGCGAGAAATCGTTGCCCGTCGCGCTCGGCGGCATCATCAGCGGCAAATCGCGGTTGGTGCAGAGCGTCGCGAACGTCAGTTGCCGCAGCGAGCCGCGATACGGCGCGGCGGTCGGATCGACGATCGACACATACGTCTCGCTGCCGATGTATTCGGTGCGCGCGCCGCTCTTGCGCCGCCCGGCGGGCACGACGCGCGGCTCGCGCTCGGTCGTGAAATACGCGGCGTCGCGGGGCCGGTCCGACAGAAAATCCGCGTAGAACGGATGAAAAATCTGCTCGGTGTCGTCGCTCGCGCCATAGCCCGACACGGCGGTCACCGAATGCACTTCGAAGTCGAGCGGATGCGTGCGATCCGGCACGACATGAAAGCGCGCGGCGGCTTCCGTCACCAGCGCGCGGTCGGCGCGTTTCGGGAAGAGATTGATCGCGGGCACGCAGTCGAGCAGCACGTTGCTCGTCGTGACGACGCGCTCCAGCGACGCATCGCCGTTGGCGAGCAGGAACGTCAGCTCGATTTCGCGCGACACGAACGACGACAGGACATCCGCGAGACCGGCGACGCGCGCGAAGCGAAAGCGCTCGGGCAGCGCGAAATATTCGTGCAGCAGCCGATAACCCTGAAACGCGTTCGGCGTGACGGGCAACAGCGCTTCGCGATCGCTGAAACCCGCGGGCCCGACGGCATCGCCGGGCAACGCGGCGAGCGCGCGGCTCGGCCGCTCGGGCGTCGACACGACGACGGCGAGTGTGCCCGCCATCACGAGTTCGTACAGACGATACGCGGTCTCGTCGGCGCCCGCGAAATAGACGTTCAGCGCGTCGAGACGCAATGCGTCGAACGACAAACCTTCGGGCGTCGAAAGACGGATGCGCAGCGCACCCTTCACGCGATGCGCGAGCGCCTGCGTCGCGGGCAGCGCGGCGAGCGGCAAGTCCTGCATCTGCGCGACATAGCGCGCTTCGGCGAGTTCGATCGGCCAGAGCGTGAGATCGGCGCCGGTGCGGAATTCGCACGGCGTCGTGTGCGCGCTCGCCGCCGTCCGGCCGATGAGCGCCGTGCCGCGCGGCACCGTGAAGCCTTCGGCGAGATTCGGATTCGCGAGATCGGGCGCGAGCTGCGCGATCAGCATCGACGGCGTCGGACAGGCGGCCTGCGGCAACACGACGTGCGTGAGTTGCTGCGTGAAGCGCGGAAACTCCTCCTCGATCTTCAACTGCACGCGCGCGGCAAGAAACGCCGTGCCTTCGAGCAGGCGTTCGACATACGGATCGGCGACATCGATGCCGCTCATGCCGAGGCGCGCCGCAATCTTCGGAAACTGCTGCGCGAATTCCGCGCCCATTTCCCGCAGATGCGCGAGCTCGGTGTTGTAGTGACGCAGAAGGCGCGGGTCCATGAGCGTGATCGTCGTCAGCGGGGCAGTTCCATCACGGTGATGCCGCCTTCTTCCAGATCGATTTCCGTGCGCAGCGCGAATTCCAGCGGCACCGGCTGCGCCCACAACAGGCCGCGAATCACGAGCGCGATCTGGTTGTGCATGTCGAGCACGGAGCGGTCGAGCACGGGCTCGATTTCCAGCGTCGACGGATCGATGCGCGGCTCGAAACGCTCGATCGCCTGGCGGATCGCCTGTTCGAGCAAGACCGTGTCGATCGTCGATGCGAAGCGCCCCGACAGGCACGGCAAGCCGTAATTGAGCACCGACGCGAACGCGTGCGGAAAGCCGTCCTCCGAAATCGCGCCGCCGAGATTCGTCGTGTTGAAGAGCCACGAGACGTCGCGCAGCACGGCCGCGCGCAACCCGCGATGCGTCATGAAGCGCTCGCCGGCGGGATCGGTGCGCGCGGCGGGATCGTCGTCGATCAGGCGATCGAGCAGCGTGGGCTGGAGGCGGTCGGCGGCGCTGGGCTCGTTCATCGGCTCGTGGTTTCGGCCAGGTCGCGCGGCTAGGTCACGCGGCGCGTGGAAACATCGAGCGCGAACGTCACGTCCGCGCCGCGGCTGCCGGTTTCGGTCTGCGGCGCGCAGGTCATCGTGATTTGCTGCGCCGACAGCTCGAACACCTCGCACGGCCGCGCAAAGCGCGCGCTCGTGTAGATGTGATAGTTGCGGATATAGGCTTGCTCCAGCTTCATCGACAGATATTCGATCTGCACGCCGTGATCCGTGCCCGCTGACTTGAAGCAGCGGATGTGCGCGAGCGCGAGCAATTCCGCCTGCGCGCACAGCCGCGCGAGCACGGGCGACGCCGAATCCACCGATTTGATGACGCCGAGCGCCGTCACGCGCATGTCGTTGGCGTTGAGCGCAGCGGCGAGCGGCGCGGCGTCGTAGCCTTGCGCCCAGCGCCAGCCGTGGATCTGCATCGGCGTGTCCCAGTCGCCGCGCTTTTTCGCTTCGCCCTTGACCGGCGTGTTGCTGCGCTTGGGCACGACATGCAGAAACATGTCGTCGGATTCGGCGAGCGCGAGCAGATCGAACTGGCGCAGGGCGTCGATCGTGAGAATGCTTTCCGGGTGCGGCTCGCGCAGTTCTTGGCTTGGCATCGTGCTGATCCGTTGTACGGCGTATCGCAGATAAGACGGTGCGCGCTGCGCGATTTTGAAGTTCAAAAACCGGCGGCACGATTCGTTTAACCAGTGGATTGCATGCGCGTGGCGCAACGCCACGCATCGCATGGCAACGAATGCCGATCACGACGGAGGATCACATGGCTACGACCGACTGCTATCTGAAGATCGATGGAATCGACGGCGAGTCGAAGCACAAGGGGGCGGAAGGACAGATCGAGGTGATGAGCTTCACTTGGGGCGTGACGAACGCCAGCAATCCGATGACGGGTAGCGGCAGCGGCATCGGCAAGGCGTGTCCGGGTGTCTTCCAGTTCGTGCATCAATACGACAAGTCCGCGCCCACGCTCAAGAAGAACTGCGCGAGCGGCAAGCACATGGCAAGCGCGAAGCTCACCGTCAGCAAGGCGGGCGAAGGGCAGAAGGAATTCCTCACCGTCACGATGAAGCAGGTCACCGTCACGCAGGTGGCGCTGAAATGCGTGCCGAACGGGCATCCTGAGCAGACCGTCGATCTGAGTTACGCGGACATCGAATTCGAGTACAAGCCGCAGGACGACAAGGGTGCGCTGGGCGGCGCCGTGAAGTTCGGCTGGGACGTGCGCAGCACGGAAGTGCGCTGATCGGAACGACGGTGCGCCAATGGCCAACGATGCCGCCGCGCAAAGCCCGCTCGTCAGCGTCGATACGCCGCTCGGCGACGATCTGCGCATCCTGGGCGTGCGCGCGAGCGCGGAGCTCGGGCGCATGCCACGCGTCGAACTGACGCTCGTGTCGAAGCGCGCGGACCTCGACTTCGGCCGCATTCTGGGCAAGCACGTCAAAGTCTCGCTCAGCGTGCCGAAGGCGAAGCCGCGCGTGTTCGGCGGCTACGTGGTCGGCTTTCGGCAGACGGGCATGCGCGGACGGCTGCATGTCTACGAAGCGGTGGTGCGGCCGTGGCTGTGGCTGCTCGCGCGGCGCACGAACTGCCGCATCTTTCAGAACAAGACGGTCGAAGAGATCGTGAAGGCCGTGTTCGCCGATCCGGTCTACAAAGGTCTCGAATTCGGCGAAATCAAGTGGAAGGCGAGCACGCGCGCGCATCCGCCGCGTGAGTACTGCGTGCAGTATCGCGAATCGGATTTCAACTTCGTGAGCCGTCTGATCGAAGACGAAGGCATCTACTACTGGTTTCAGGACAAGGACGGCAAGGAATCGCTGATCCTGACCGACACGCTCGCCGCGCACGAAAGCGTCGCGGGTTGCGAATCGCTGCCGTATGGCGCGGTGATGGCCGCCGCGCCCGATATCGAATATGTGAGCGAGTGGCGCACGCATCACGCGATCGAAACGCGCAACTGGCTGCTCACCGATTACGACTTCAAGCATCCGTCGCGGCCGCTGCAAAAGCAGGCGATGAAGCACATGCAGGGCTTCGACGCGTTTTCCGGGCTGGAACATTTCGATTATCCCGGCGGCTATGTCGAAGCCGATCACGGCGAGAGCCGCGCGAAAGCACGCGCGGAAGAGTGGCGCGTGGAAGGCAGCGTGCCCGACGATCCCGACATCAACTGGCATCAGGTCGAAGCGCGCACCAACAGCCGCAGCGTGCGCGCGGGCGCGCTCATCAAGCTGACGCGGCATCCGCGCGCGGATCAGAACGCGCAGTATCTCGTCACGCGCACGCGTTATGAGATCGAGCTTGCCGATTACGAAGCCTTCGACGGCGCGCAGGCGAATCGCTGCGAATGCTGGTTTTCCGCGATCGACGCGAAGCAGGCCTTCGCGCCCGCACGCAGCGCGCGCAAGCCGTTCGTGCAGGGGCCGCAGACGGCGGTCGTCGTAGGCCCCGGCGGCGACGAAATCTACACGGATCAATACGGCCGCGTGAAAGTGCAGTTCTTCTGGGACCGCCAGGGCAAGCGCGACGAAAACAGTTCGTGCTGGATTCGCGTGTCGCAGCCATGGGCGGGCAAGGGCTGGGGCGCGGTCGCGATTCCGCGCATGGGCCAGGAAGTGATCGTCGATTTTCTGGAAGGCGATCCCGACCGGCCGATCATCACGGGCCGCGTGTACAACGCCGAGCAGATGCCGCCGTACGACTTGCCGGCGAACATGACGCAATCGGGCATCAAGAGCCGGTCGAGCAAGGGCGGCAGCGGCGCGAACTGCAACGAGCTGCGCTTCGAGGACAAGAAGGGCGCGGAGCAGGTGCTGATTCACGCGGAAAAAAATCAGGATATCGAAGTCGAGAACGACGAGACGCATTGGGTCGGGCGCGATCGGAAGAAGAATATCGATCACGACGAGACGACCGTCGTCAAACATGACCGCACGGAAACGGTCGGGAACAACGAGAAGATCGAAGTGGTCGTCAATCGCGACGAGAAAGTCGGCAACAACGAGACGATCGCGATCGTCGCGAATCGCACGGAAACGGTCGGCGGGCACGAGAACATTACGATCGACAAGACGCGCACGATCCTCGTCAAGATGATGGAAACCGCGAGCGTGCTGTTGCAGCGGACGCATCTGGTGGGCCTCAACGAGACGATCACGGTCGGTCTCGCGCAGGAAATCGCGATCGGCGCGTATCAACTGGTGAAGATCGTCGCGTATCAGAAAGTGAGCGTGGGCGCGGATCAGACCATCGACGTCACCGGAAATCAGAAGACCACCGTCGGCGGCGATCAGACGCTCGGCGTCACCGGCGCGCAAACCGTGACCGTCGGCAAGGACATGGGCGAGACGATCGACGGCGCGCAATCGAGCACGGTCAAGAAGGCGCGCACGACATCGATCACCGAAGACGATACTTTGACGGTTGGCAAGAATCTCAAGGTCAGCGCGGCCGACTCGATCTCGCTCGTCACCGGCGATGCGAGCATCACGATGAAGAAAGACGGCACGATTCAGATCAAGGGCAAGGACATCACGGTCACGGGCAGCGGCAAGATCAACGTCAAAGCCGACAGCGACATCGTGATGAAGGGTTCGAAGATCCTGCAGAACTGAGCTCAGATCACGTCGCTCAGCGACTTGATCCATCCCGCGATGACGATGAAGCCGAGCGCGGCCATCGCGATCTTCCGCGACACCGATAAACCCGCGTATGCGTCCGACACTTTGCGCAACTTCCCGGCGAGCGCGCCGATCATCGAAGCGGGAAGCGCGGCCATCGACGCGACGCAGAGATAGAGCAGCACCGACGTCATGCTGGACTCGAACGTCGATTGCGCGTTCAGATCGATGGTCACCAGTCCGCCGACGCTCATCACCGCGCCCGCGACCGAACCGGCGCACAAGCCGTAGAGCGCGTTGAACGCGCCGCGCCGCGACGCCGCGATCAGCGCCGCCAGCGCCGCCGTCAGCGCGATCGCCATGACGAGCGCGAAGCCGCTGTCGCCCGCGCGGTGCGCGACGCGCAGCAGCACGGCAAACGTCGCGTAAATCGCGTCTTCGATGTCGCGCGGCAGGAATCGGCGAAACCGCAGCAATTCGATCCAGAGACAGAACGCCAGCCCGGCGATGACGCCCGTCGACAGCGCGCGGCTCGCGCAAAAATCCGCAAGACGCAACGATAAATCGGCGCGCGGTGCGTCGTCGAGAAAGACCCACGCGGACGGCGCACGATCGCGGCGCGCGCGGCGAAACCATCGCGACGACCACGGAAAGAGCCATGCCCCGAACGCGGCGATGACCATCGGCGGCGCGATCATCACGAGCGACGTGTAGAACGTCTGATGCGGCCCGAGCGTCACGATCGACGTCGACGCGAACGTGCCCCACGCGAACATGCCCGCGACGCCCGCGACGGATACCGCGCGCGTCAGCCTGAGCACGAAAAGCGGCGAGCGGTTCGTCACGGCGACGCCGGTCCATGCGGCCGCCGAACGCGCGATCCAGTCGCAGATCAGCCAGCATCCGATGGCCGCGAGCACGAGCGCGATCGCGTGGACTTCGACGAGCGTGATGACGTTATCGGCGGACATGCGCGGCTGCGTCGCGCCGCCCCAGAGCAGTCCCGCGCCGAGCAGCATCTGATTCGCGAAGTAGCCGAGCGCGAAGAGGGCGCCCGCCGCCGCCGTGCCTTTCACCGGATCGCGGCCGTTCAGCACGGCCGCGTACGCGCCGCGCCAGATGCCGGTGGCGAGCGCGCCGATCGCAAAGATCATGACGACGAGCGGCGTCACGACCGACGCGATAATCGTCACGCGCAAGACCGCCGCTTGCGGATCGCCGGGCACGAGACCGAGCACGAGACCGTTCATCGTTTCGATGACGACGCCCGCGCCGAATCCGATGCCGAGCGCGTCCCACTTGCCGAGGCGAAAGAGCGGCGTGGTATCGGCGAGCGCGGCGCGACGTGCATCGCCGCGCGGATGCAGGCTCAGAAACGCACGCGGTCCGTGCGGCGCGGCCGCGCTCGTGCGCGCGAGCGCGCGATCGACGTGAACGGGCGAGCCGTCCCATTGCGACGCCTGCACGTCGGCGAAAAACTCGCGCACGCGCAGCACCGACGCGCCCGAAAGGAGCACGAGCGCGCTCCACACCACGGTTTTCGCGAGCAGCAGAACGGTGTCGTGCAACGCGAGCCCGCTGAACAGATTGACGCCGAGCAAGGGAACGACACTGACGATGACGAACGCGAGACACGCGGCGATCGTCATGAAGGTTTTGTCGATGTCGCGATTCCGGATGTGCGCCAGTTCGTGAAGGACGATCGCGCGAAACGCGGCGCGATCGGCGTAGAAGTAGTTCGCGACGAACGCCCCGGAGAGCGCGACGTAATACGCGCGGCGGCGTCCGAAGGTCACCGGCAGGCCGGTCGCGAGCGGATTCCAGACAAAGGCGGGCGGCGGGCTGAGCCGCGCTTCGTCGCAGAGGGCGATGAGGGCATCGAAGAGACCGGGCGGATCGTCCCTCGCGACGGGCACGAGCCGTTGCGACTTCAGCTTCCACGCGGGAAAGCACCAGTAGGCGATGCCGGCGACCGCGAGCGTCGCGACGATTCCCGCGATTTTCCACGCCGTTTGCGGTCTGAGCAGCGCCATGCAGTGCGCGAATTGCGGCGCAAACTGCCCGCGCAGCTCGGATGCGGACAGCACATCCTGCGTGAGCAGGCGTGGATCGAAAACGCCCGCGAATACGTCCGACGAGCACGCGGCCAGCGTTTCGGTCGCTTCGACGTGGAGGCTTTCCCAGAAGTGTCCGTAGAACTGGATGCTCACGCATACGATCAGCACGATCAGCAGATCGAACCGCAACGCGATATCGGACGGAAACGGCAACGGATTCAGCCGCGGGCGGCGCGTGTCCGAAGCGACGGATTGCAGCACGATGCGCTCACTTCTTCGGCAGGACGAATTGCGCGACGACGGCGTCGGCGAGGCGCTGCGTCTGAGCGTGATCGAGACGCAGGCGCTTGCCGGCCGCGATCACATGGCGATGGACTTCGCCCAGTTGTTCCGTGTTGAGCGCAGGCGCGGCGTCGGGTCTGGTTTCGGATTCGCCGCGCCGGAACATCTTCCTGACGAGCGCCGACACTTCTTCGCCGACGGCGGTTTCCGTCGCCTTGAGCGCGATGCCGCCGAGCATCGGCATGATTTCCGACACGACCTGAAGCACGAGCGGCGTGAACAGGATCGAGAAGGCGTCGGCGCCGAAGCCGAGCGCGGCGTCGCGATTCTTCGATGCCTTCATCGCGGCGGCCGGATCGGCGAACCAGGCCGCGCTCGCCGCCGTGAAAAGAGGCAATTCCTGCGGCGCGATTTGCGTCAGGACGTGGCGTGAGATTTCCCGGATCAGATCGTGTTCGGCGGCTGGGTCCATGATCTTCGGAACGCGTGATGTCGGCTTGAAACTTAGGTTTCGGCCAGCGCGATGTCAAAAGGAAATTGTTCGAAAGTGAGGACGAAACGGTGCGCCCGGTTGTGAACCGATACGGCCGGCACTTCTCGTCGAAGCGTGCGCTGGCGCACGGTTCGCCTTCCTTACCGCTCCACCGTGAGATCGCCCGGGAGATCGATATCGCGCAGCACGTTCGGATCGTCGACATCGACGATGGATGGCGCGTGCGTCGAGAAGATGCCGCGCGCGCCCGCATCGCCGTCGAGCGCGGCGAGCGCCTCGCGATGTACGATGCCGAAACCCGCCGGATGCCCGCGCGTGCCGCGATAAAACGGCGCCACGAGCGCCTGGCCCGCGTCGAGCGCACGCGCGACGGCTTCGTACGTCGCGGGCTCGATCCACGGCATGTCGCCCAGGGCGACGAGCCAGCCATCGGATTCCGACGTGGCGCACACGGCGGCGGCGAGCGTCGCGCCCATGCCGCGCCCGGCATCGGCGCAGAAGATGACGCTGCAGCCGGCTTCGTTGAGCACGTCGGCGAGCTTTTCGGCGCCGGGCCGCACGACCGCGAACACGTCTGCGCACACCGCGAGCAGCCTGCGCGCCGACTGAAACACGACCGGCGTGCCGTCGGGCAGGGTGGCGAGCAGTTTGTTGCGATGCCCGGACGGGTCGAAGCGGGTGCCCAGACCCGCCGCCAGCAGGATGCCGGTGGCGTTCGACGCATAGCTCATCGCGGCGCTTCCTGTGAGGATGGAACCGGAATTGTGCGGCGCATCGAAGCACGCCGCAAGCATAAAAAATCCGCGCGGCGCGTACGAAAAACGCGCCGTGCGGACCGTTTTCACGTCATGTCATCGTCGGCGGCAACACCTTGTCGAGGGTGATCGGCAGATCGCGCACGCGCACGCCCGTCGCGTGATACACCGCATTGCCGAGCGCGCCCGCCACGCCGGTAATCCCGATTTCGCCGATCCCGCGCGCGCCGAGCGGATTGATGTGCGGATCGGGCTGATCGACGAACGCGATATCCAGCCTGCCGATATCCGCGTTCACCGGTACGTGATACTCCGCGAGATTCGCGTTGGTGTATCGGCCGTAGCGCGCATCCATTTCGCTCTTTTCGAACAGCGCCGAGCCGACGCCCCACACGATGCCGCCCATCAACTGGCTGTGCGCGGTCTTCGCGTTGAGCAGCGTGCCGACGTCGTACACCGCGACGATGCGCGGCACGCGAATCACGCCGAGATCGGCATCGACGTGCACTTCCGCGAACACTGCGCCGAACGAGTGAAACGCGTACTGCTTTTTCTCGTCGCCGGGGCGCGTGGTGGCGAAGGTTTCGATCGCACGCCCGCCGTTGCGCGCGATGATCGCCGCGGCGGGATCGCGCTTGTCCGGATTCGATACGCTCACGACCCAGCCGTTGCTGACGATCACGTCGTCGCCGGGCACGCCAAAGAGCGGCGATCCGCGATCGGCGAGCGCCATCGAGATCAACTGGTCGCGCGCCTGCAGGCAGCAGGCACGCACCGCCGGCGACACGCTCGCCGCCGATTGCGAGCCGCCCGACACCGGCGCCTTCGGCAGCGACGAATCGCCGAGCGCGAAACGCACGTAATCGAGCGGAAAACCGAGCGCATCGGCGGCGACCTGCGTCATGATCGTGTACGTGCCGGTGCCGAGATCCTGCGTGCCGGAGGCGACCATCGCGGTGCCGTCGGGCAGGATGCGCGCAACCGCCGACGCCTCGCTGCGGTTTGCCGGATACGTCGCCGTGCCGACGCCCCAGCCGATCAGCGTATTGCCTTCGCGCATCGAGCGCGGCGCCGCATTGCGCTTCGACCAGCCGAACGTTTCCGCGCCGCGGCTATAGCACTCGAGCAGCGCCTTCTCCGACCACGGCTTCTTCTCCTGCGGCTCCATGTTCGCGTGATTTTTGATGCGAAACGCGAGCGGGTCCATCTTCAGTTGATACGCCATTTCGTCCATCGCGGTTTCGAGCGCGAACGAGCCGCTCGTCTCGCCGGGCGCGCGCATGAACGTCGGCGTGCCAATGTCCAGTTTCACGAGCTTGTGCGACGTCGACTGGTTCGGCACCGCGTACATCATCCGCGTGACGATGGCCGAGCTTTCGGTCCAGTCTTCGAAGGTCGAGGTCGTCGAGATGACGTCGTGACGCATGCCGGTCATGATGCCGTCGTCGCGCGCGCTGATCTGGATGCGCTGCTCGGTGAACGGCCGGTTGCCGATCATGCCGAACATCTGCGGACGTTCGAGCACGAGCTTCACGGGGCGTCCCGTCTGCTTCGACGCCATCGCCGCCAGCACGACGTGCGACCACGCCGAGCCCTTGCAGCCGAAGCCGCCGCCGACGAACGGGCAGATCACGCGCACGTCGCTCTCCGAGATGCCGAAGAATTTCGCGACCGCGCTCTTCGCGCCGGAGACGCCTTGCGTCGCGTCGTAGAGCGTGAGCTTCGGGCCGTCCCAGCGGGCAAGCGTCGCGTGCGGCTCCATCGGATTGTGATGCTCGTAAGGCGTCGTGTAGACCGCGTTCAGACGCGTCGGGCCTTGTTTCAGACCGGCGTCGACGTCGCCGCGCTTCGTCGTGATCGCGCGGCCCATCATCTTTTCCGGCTGATACGCGGAAGCCTTCGCGCGCTCGAAATCGGCATTCGGCATCGCGGCGTCGTAGCGCACGTCGACGTGGCGTGCCGCATCCTGCGCATGTTCCAGTGAATCGGCGACGACCACCGCGACCGGCTCGTTGCTATAGCGCACTTCGTTCGTCTGCAGGAGCGTGAGCTTGCGCACGGCGGGCGGCTGCGCGTCGGGGATGCCGTTGTTCGGCAGGCGCATCGCATTCTGGTACGTCATCACGAGCAGCACGCCGGGCATCGATTGCGACCGGCTCGTGTCGATCGACGCGATGCGGCCCTTCGCGACCGTGCTGGTGACGAGCACCGCGTGCGCGAGCTTCGCGTCGGTGTTGTCGGCCGAATAGCGCGCCTGGCCGGTGACTTTCAGCACGCCGTCGGTGCGATCGAGCGGTTTTCCGATGACACTCATGCGACACCTCCGGCCTGCTGTGCTTGTGATACCGCGCGCACGATCGCGCGTTGAGCGAGCGTCACCTTGAACGCGTTGTCGCGCTGCGCCTGTGCGCCCTGCACGGCGAGCGCGGCGGCGGTTTGCAGCGACAGCTTGTCGAGCGATGTGCCGACGAGCGCGCGTTCGGTCGCGCTCGCGCGCCACGGCTTGTGCGCGACGCCGCCCAGCGCGATGCGCGCGCTTTTCACCGTGCTGCCGTCCATCTGCAACGCGGCCGCGACGGACACGAGCGCGAACGCATAGCTCGCGCGGTCCCGCACTTTCAGATACTTCGAATGTGCGGCGAAGAGCGGCGGCGGCAGATCGACCGAAGTAATCAGCTCGCCCGCCTGCAAGGTCGTGTCGAGATCGGGCCGGTCTCCCGGCAGCCGATGGAACTCCGCGAACGGAATCGCGCGTTCGCCGTTCGGGCCGGTGACGCGCACGACGGCATCGAGCGCCGCGAGCGCCACGCTCATGTCGGACGGATTCGTCGCGATGCATTGCGGGCTCGCGCCGAGAATCGCGTGCATGCGGTTATTGCCGCCGATCGCCGCGCAGCCGCTGCCCGGCGCGCGCTTGTTGCATTGAGGAAAGCCGGTGTCGTAGAAATACGGGCAACGCGTGCGCTGCATCAGATTGCCGCCGACGGTCGCCATGTTGCGCAATTGCGCCGATGCGCCTGCGAGCAGCGCCTGCGAGAGCAGCGGATAACGCTCGCGCACCCACGCGTGATTCGCCGCGTCGCTGTTGCGCACGAGCGCGCCGAGTCGCAGGCCGCCATCGGGCAGAGCGGTGATGCCGTTCAAGGCATCGATATGCGTGATGTCGACGAGCTTCATCGGCCGCATCACGCCGCCTTTCATCAGGTCTAGCAGATTCGTGCCGCCGCCGATGAACATCGTGCCCGGCTGGGCCGCCGCCGCGAGCGCCGCGCCGATGTCAGGCGCGCGCTGATAGGAAATCGCGTCCATGTGCGTCTCCTTCAGGCGTTGCCCGACGCGACGGCTTTCACCGCCGCGACGATGTTCGGATACGCGCCGCAGCGGCAGATGTTGCCGCTCATGCGCTCACGGATTTCATCGTCGGAGAGTTGCGGGGGGCGCGCGCGCACGTCGGCCGTGACCGCGCTGGCATCACCCGCCCGGTATTCGGCGATGAGCGCGGTCGCCGAGCACAACTGCCCCGGCGTACAGTAGCCGCACTGAAAGGCGTCCTTTTCGATGAACGCCTTCTGAATCGGCGCGAGCGTGTCGCCATCGGGGGCGAGGCCTTCGACGGTCGTGACGGATTCGCCGTCGTGCATCACCGCGAGCGTCAGACACGAATTGATGCGCCGGCCCGACACGATCACCGTGCACGCGCCGCACTGACCGCGGTCGCAGCCTTTCTTCGTGCCGGTGAGGCCGGCGTATTCGCGCAGGGCGTCGAGCAGCGTCGTGCGCGCCTCGACTTGCAACTCGTACGGATGGCCGTTGATGGTGAGCCTGACGGGCATCATCGGCGCGGCGGCGGGCGGTGGCGCTACCGCCGGTGTCGCGGCGGACTGCTGCTGCGCATGGGCGAGCGGCGCGGCGGTGACGGCGGCGGCCGCCGCGGCCGATTGCAGGAAGCGCCGGCGCGACGGCTTTTGCGCCGCGTCGCTGGCGTCGGGGGAATGGGTATCGGCTGGGGACATGGCGATGGGGTGCTCCTCGCTCGTTCGGATGGACGCCGGCGGGCTCCAGTCTTCATGGGCATATGCTCGCGGCCGATTGCGACGGATCGGGCGGAGCGCCGATGCTCGAGTCTCGGGATGGCGCGTTGGGGCAGGCTCGCGACAGTTCGGCAACTGTAAGGAAACCGAACGTTCGTCGACCCGCAACCGGAAATGCGTAGCAAGTCCGATGCCATGCGGCGGCGACGGGCAGTGGAAGGTCATCGCACGGATCACGCGGGTAAATGCTGCATCAGAGCGTAATTCCAGCGTGTCACCGCTCGGGATCACATGGCAGTTTTGCCCGGAATCTTCGCGCGAGGCAACTAACCGTCCCGTCGCGAAGCGCGCCCAGAATTCATTTGATCAGCGCGAGCGCTTCCCTGAAGCGCGGATGCCGATAACTCCCGAGCCAGCCGAAAATCGCCGTCTCGACGGTCGTCAGTTTCGCGCCGTCCTGCCGTGCGCGTTCGAGCGCGATCGCGCGATCGGCGGCACGGCGCGATCCGACCGCATCGGCAATCAACTCCACGCGATAACCGAGCCGCAGCAATCCGAGCACGGTCAACAGCACGCACACATGCGCTTCCGCGCCGGCCACCCAGAGCGTGGCGGGCGCGGGCGGCAGCGCATCGACGAAAGCCGCTTCGAGCGTCGCGTCGAACGTATGCTTTTCGATGATGCTCGCGCCGCGAATAGGCGCGAGAAGTGAATCCGCAGTGCTGCCGAGCCCGCGCGAATTCTGCTCTGTGACGACGACTGGCACATCGAGCAGATGCGCCGCGCGCAGCAGCGTGCCGACGCGCTCGCCGAGCCGCTCGCCGTCGTCGAGATGCGCCAAGAGGCGCGCCTGCATATCGATGACGACGAGCATGGCTTACGCCTCGCTTTCCATGATCCGGTCGATGAGCCGCGCGTTTTCGCCCGCCGAGCCGATGCCCGCGTGCTTCGCCATCGGCACGAAGAAGTGCGTCGCGATCGGCAGCTTCGAGCGTTCCAGCCAGCTCGTCAGATGCGCGGCGAGACGCTTTGCCGGCGTTCTCAGCTCCTCGCGCAGCACGCCGGGCAGTTTCTCGAAGTGACGCATGTCTGTCTGATAAGGCTCGGGCGCGACGCACAGCGCGTTCGGCCGTCCATCGACATCGACGGGAAGACGCTCCAGCGCCTGATGCAGCAGCGCAACGCCCAAGCCTTCGCCGCGCCACGGCTTGCGCACTTCCCACAGGCTGATGTAGATCACGCGATGCGCGTTGAACACCTCGCACAGCTTCTCGGGCCCGAGCGCCTCGGTTGCGGCGAGCGCGAGCGACAGCATTTCGCCGGAGTAAGTGTCGAGCGTATAGACGAGATCGGCGCTGCTCGTGAGCGGCGGCACTTTGACGAGCTGCAGCCGCACCGCTGCCGCGACGATGTCGCTGCCCGCTTCGTGAAACACGGCGAACGCGGTGCCGAGTCGCTCGTCGTCGACTTGCGGATACTCGTGACGGTAGGTCATCGTAAAGAGAAACGGCCCGATCTTCTCGCGATAGGCGAGCGGTCGGTCGACATCGTAATCGTCGACACCGTCCAGGCCGTAAGGATCGTAATCGCGCTTCTCGCGCCGCTCGCCGTTCTCCGCGGCCGCGGCGAGCGCCGCGAGCGGACGGCGCGATTCGGGCACGAGATCTTCCGGCAAGCCTTCCCACGAAAGGCGCAGGAACTCGCGCCCGCCGCGGTAGTGCGTTTCGAAGAGCGACAGCACCGGCTCGCCCGCGACCGGGTCGAGGATGCGTTGTGCGCATTCGTAGGCGCGCTCGAGCAGTTGATCCGCCTCAGCGGGATCGGGTGAGAGGTGCGGCTCGCTGCCCTGCGGCGCGGCGGGCAAGCCTCTTGCGACCCGTTGCTTGTGCGCCAGTTCGAGCCATTCGTCGGCGGCGCGTTCGGCGATGAAACCCGCCGCGATGCGATAGCCTGTCAGCACGATCGACTGGCCGGTGCGCCCGAGCGGAAACGTGAACTCGTCGGACATGATGTCGTCGACGGTGGCGTTGTGGAAGGTTTCACGCGGCAGGTTGGCGTTCGCCGCCGCATCGAAGCGGTCGTGCGACAGCACGTGGGCGACGAGGTCGGTCGCGGCCGGGCCGAACTCCGAGCCGACGCCGGGCAGTAGTTTCAGAAGGGACAAGGTACTCGGGGTGTGCTGAGTGCTCGTGGTGCCGGTGGTGCTCGATGTGCTCATGAGTGCCATCTCCGATCGTGAAGGGTTATCGTAACAAACCGCCGTATATACGGGAGCAATCGATGAACGTTCAAAAGGACGAAGAGTTGGCGACTACGGTTCATGAAGGCGGATGCGCCTGCGGCGCGTTTCGCTTTCGCGCGACGGGCAAGCCCATACGCGCCTGCGTGTGCCATTGCATGACGTGCCGGCAGGTGCACGGCTCCGCCTTCGGAGCTTATGCGATTTACGCGCGCGGCGACGTGATGATGAGCGGCAGCCTGTCGACGTGGCGCAGTTCCGACGACGGGCGGCGGCACTTCTGCCCGGTGTGCGGCTCGGTCGCGTACATGGAGTTCACGACGCGCGACGAAGTCGATCTGCCCATCGGCGCATTCGACGAAACCGGCCTCTTCGAGCCGGAATACGAACTCTGGTGCAAGCATCGCGAGCCGTGGCTGCCGAAGGGCGCGCGTCCGGAATACGACGAAGAGCGCGCGCACTAGGCGCTTCAGCGAAAGGAAAAGAGACATCGCCGTGAAGACCGGGACAGCTTCTGTCTCGCCGGAACTGCATCATCGGGTCAACGGTCCGAGCAATTGCATTCGCGCCCGGAAAATAAGACGATAAGCGACATGCGCTGCGTGAAACGAACATGCGGCGAACATGCGCGCCGGATGCGCGAACGAGCGGCAGGATCGGGAACCTTTGAATTGCATGGCCAACGAGGAGCATCGATACCATGACGAAGCAACCGGTCAGCGGCAGCAGCGACAAGATTCATCCCGAAGGCGCGCAATGCATCGGCGACTGCGATCCATCCGAGCAGATCGAAGTCATCGTGATGTTGCGGCGCAAGGACGAAGCGGGCTTCAAACAGATGATGACGCGCATCGACGCCGGCGAGGCGTCCGGCCAAGCCGTGTCCCGCGAGGAATTCGACAAGCGCTTCACCGCCTCGGCCGAAGACATCGACAAGGTCAAGGCCTTCGCCAGGCAATACGGCCTCACGGTCGTGCGCGCGGAAACCGAGACGCGCAGCGTCGTGCTGAAGGGCGCCATCGAGCAGTTCCAGAAGGCTTTCGACGTCAAGCTGGAACGCTTTCAACATCACAACATCGGCGAATATCGCGGGCGCACCGGGCCGGTCAGCGTGCCTGACGAAATGCACGACGCCGTCACCGCCGTGCTCGGCCTCGACAGCAAGCCGCAGGCGCGTCCGCATTTCCGTTTCCGTCCGCCGTTCAGGCCGGCGCGCGGCATGACGCCCGCGTCGTTCACGCCGGTCGATCTCGCGAAACTCTACGACTTCCCGGATGGCGACGGCGCCGGCCAGTGCATCGCGATCATCGAGCTGGGCGGCGGCTATCGCGACAGCGATCTCTCCGCGTATTTCAAGAAGCTCGGCGTGAAGGCGCCGAACGTGGTGTCGGTCGGCGTGGACGGCGGCAAGAACGCGCCCACGGGCAACCCGAACGGCCCGGACGGCGAAGTGACGCTCGATATCGAGATCGCGGGGGCCATCGCGCCGGGCGCGCGCATCGCGGTGTATTTCGCGCCGAACAGCGACGCCGGTTTCGTCGACGCCGTGAATCGCGCGCTGCACGATGCCGCCAACAAGCCGTCGGTGATATCGATCAGCTGGGGCGGCCCGGAAGCGAACTGGTCATCGCAGTCGATGAGCGCCTTCAACGACGTGCTGCAAAGCGCGGCCGCGCTCGGCGTGACGGTCTGCGCGGCGTCGGGCGACAGCGGCTCGACCGATGGCGTCGGTGACGGCGCGGATCACGTCGACTTTCCCGCGTCGAGCCCGTACGTGCTCGGCTGCGGCGGCACGAGCCTCGCGGCATCGGGCACGGGCATCACGAAGGAAGTCGTCTGGAACGACGGCGATCAGGGCGGCGCGGGCGGCGGCGGCGTGTCGGGCACCTTTGCGCTGCCGGTCTGGCAGAAGGGGCTGTCGGTGACGAAGAACGGCCGGCACACTGCGCTTGCGAAGCGCGGCGTGCCCGATGTGTCGGCCGATGCGTCGCCGCAAACCGGCTACGACGTGCTGATCGACGGCGAGGATACGGTCGTCGGCGGCACGAGCGCGGTCGCGCCGCTGTGGGCTGCGCTGATCGCGCGCATCAACGCGCTCAACGCGTCGCCCGCGGGCTTCGTCAATCCGACGCTCTATAAGGCGCAGACGGCGTTTCGCGACATCACGGAAGGCAACAACGGCAGCTTCTCGGCGGCGGACGGCTGGGACGCGTGCACCGGCATGGGCAGCCCCGATGGCGGGAAGATCGCGGCGGCGCTCAAGCCCGCAAAGAGTTGAGCAGGATGTAGCACCACAGTGAACAACAACCACGACGACGATTCTGGAGCGACGACGATGAACTCCGATCCACTGGTAGCGAGCGACAAGCCTTCGAACGCGGATGAAACGGCGATGGCCGCCGCCGCGAAGAAAGCGCCGAAGAAGACCACGACGGCGAAGAAGGACCAGCCGTATTTCGATCCGGTCGCGTACGGCAACGGCCCCGACGATTCCGTCGCGGCCACCGAGGCCGATGAAAACGCGGCGATCACCCATCACAGCGTGACGATAGGCGGCGCGAAGATCGCCTATACGGCGACGGTCGGCCATCTCGTGACCGTCGATCCGAGCAGTTCGAAGCCGGACGCGAAGATGTTCTATGTCGCGTTCACGAAGGATGGCGCGAAGGAGGAGACGCGCCCGCTCACGTTCTTCTATAACGGCGGGCCGGGCTCGTCGTCGGTGTTCGTGCTGCTCGGCTCCTTTGCTCCCCGCCGCATCAAGACCGCGATGCCGAGCTTCACGCCGCCCGCGCCGTATCAGATGGAAGACAACCCCGACAGCCTGCTCGATCGCAGCGATCTGATCTTCATCAATCCGGTCGGCACGGGTTATTCCGCCGCGATTGCGCCGAACAAGAACCGCGATTTCTGGGGCGTCGATCAGGACGCGGGCTCGATCGCGCAGTTCATCAAGCGCTATCTGACGAAGAACAACCGCTGGAATTCGCCGAAGTTTCTGTTCGGCGAGTCGTACGGCACGGCGCGCAGTTGCGTGCTCGCGTACAAGCTGCATGAGGACGGCATCGATCTGAACGGCGTCACGCTGCAATCGTCGATTCTCGATTATGCGCAGGCGGGCAATCCGGTCGGCGCGTTGCCGACCGCGGCGGCCGACGCGTGGTATCACAAGAAGCTCGGCGTGCATCCGACGCCGACGAATCTGGTGACTTTCGCGGAAGAGGTCGCGGAGTTCGCGCGCACGGATTATCTGAACGCGCTGCGCAAATTCCCGCAGACGGACGACGATGTGGTCGAGAAACTGTCCGAATACACGGGCATCGACAAGGCGACGCTGCTCGCGTGGAGTCTCGATATTGCGGCTTACGACAGCCGCGGCAATTCGCTGTTTCTGACGACGCTGTTGAAATCGAAGGGCGAATCGCTCGGCGCTTACGATGGCCGCGTGACGGCGATTTCGTCGGGCATCGCGGGCAAGATCGATCCGAATTCAGGCAGCAACGATCCGACGATGACCGCAGTGAGCGGCGTCTACACGACGATGTGGAACAGCTATCTGAACGAGCAGTTGAAGTTCACGTCGACATCGTCGTTTACGGATTTGAACGATCAGGCGTTCCTCAACTGGGATTTCAAGCATACCGATCCGACCGGCGAGCAGAAGGGCGTTGATTCGAAGGGCAACGTCATCCTTTACACGGCGGGCGATCTCGCTGCGGTGATGGCGTTGAATATCGATCTGAAGGTGCTGTCGGCGAACGGCATGTATGACTTCGTGACGCCGTTCTATCAGACGATCATCGATTTGCAGCAGATGCCGTTGATCGACAAGACGGTGAGATTGAATTTGTCGGCGACGTTTTATCCGTCGGGGCATATGGTTTATCTCGATGGCGGATCGAGGACGCAACTCAAGGCGGATCTCGCGAAGATGTACGACGAGGCGACGGCGAATCATGCGGCGCTGGGGCGGATCATTGCCTTGCAGAAAGTTACTGCGGGGAAGTTGGGGGCATTGTCACCGCAGTGAGGTTTTTGCCCTGCGCGGGCGGGTTTGGTTTGGGTTAGGTTTATTCGGTCCGCTCGCGCTTCTATGGAATCCTGTTTTCATGTCGGTTTATTAGCATTGCCCCTCCCTGGGGCAGGGGTAACTTTCTTTGCTGCTGCAAAGAAAGTCACCAAAGAAAGCAGCTTTTTCGACCCAGAGTGCCTCACGCCGGCCGCGGCACAGGCGATTGGCTGAATGGAACCCAGAGTAGCGAGTGTTTTCACAAAACTCGCGGGGCTTGGATCGCGCACGGTCTGACACATCGCACCACATAACAAACTGGTTCAGCACCATTTAGCTCCAGCCCGCTTCGCGGCCGACCGGTTAAGCGGGTCTGCGTGCGTGCGCGATTCTGCTATGCCTCTATCGCGATGCATTTGCCGCTCGTCGGTTTCCCTTGCATACCCTGCGGCAGCGCGTAGCGCTGTGCCGGAGCCATTTTGTGCTGAACCAGCACGCTCAAGGTTATGGCGAGTCAGACCGTGCGCGGTCCACGTCGCAATAGACCTTCGAGGACACTCGCTACTCCGGGGGCCATTAGGTCAATCGCCTGTGCCGCGGCCGGTGTGAGGCGCTTTGGATGGGGAAAGCTGCTTTCTTTGGTGACTTTCTTTGCAGCAGCAAAGAAAGTTACCCCCGCCCCGGGGAGGGGCAGTGCTAATAAACCGACACGATTACGGGATCCAGCAAAAAAGCGAAAAAACCGGGAACACCAATTGCGCCGAGGTGGAGCAAAACCCACCAAACCCCCGGAGCCCTCCACAATGGCAACAAAAAAGCAGCAACCCGCCAGCGGCGTCGCCCGCACGCCATCCCACAGCAACGACAACAAAAAAACCGAAGCCCTCGAAACCTTCCGCTCCGACGCCACGAATCAAGCCCTGACCACCAACCAGGGCGTAAAAATCGCCGATAACCAGAACACGCTACGCGCCGGCGAACGCGGCCCCTCGCTTCTCGAAGACTTCATCATGCGTGAAAAAATCACGCACTTCGACCACGAGCGAATCCCCGAACGCATCGTGCATGCGCGAGGTTCCGCCGCCCACGGCGTCTTCAAGGTGTACGAATCGCAAGCCGATCTCACCAAGGCCGCATTCCTGCAAGACCCGTCGAAGGAAACGCCCGTTTATGTCCGCTTTTCCACCGTGCAAGGCTCGCGCGGCTCCGCGGATACCGTGCGCGACGTGCGCGGCTTCGCCGTCAAGTTCTACACGGATGAAGGCAACTTCGATCTCGTCGGCAACAACATGCCCGTGTTCTTCATCCAGGACGCAATCAAGTTCCCCGACTTCGTCCACGCCGTGAAACCCGAGCCGCACAACGAAATGCCCCAGGGCGGGTCCGCGCACGACACCTTCTGGGACTTCGTCTCGCTCGTGCCCGAATCCGCGCACATGGTCCTCTGGACAATGTCCGACCGCGCCATTCCCAAAAGCCTCCGCACGATGGAAGGCTTCGGCATCCACACGTTCCGCTTCATCAACGCACAAGGCAAAGGGCGCTTCGTGAAATTCCACTGGCGGCCGACCATCGGCTCGGCGTCGCTGCTGTGGGACGAAGCGCAAAAGCTCGCGGGCAAGGACTCGGATTATCATCGCCGAGATCTGTGGGAAGCGATCGACAACGGCGACTATCCGGCATGGGAACTCGGCGTGCAGATCGTCGAGGAAGAGGACGAACACAAGTTCGACTTCGATCTGCTCGATCCCACCAAGATCATTCCCGAAGAACTCGTGCCGCTCAAGATGATCGGCAAGCTCACGCTGAATCGCAATCCCGATAACTTCTTCGCCGAAACCGAGCAGGTCGCGTTCTGTCCGGGGCATATCGTGCCGGGCATCGACTTCACGAACGATCCGCTGCTGCAAGGCCGGCTCTTTTCCTATACCGATACGCAGATCAGCCGTCTCGGCGGCCCAAACTTCCACGAGATTCCGATCAACCGGCCGCTCGCGCCGCTGCACAACGGCCAGCGCGACGCGATGCATCGCCAGACGATCGACAAAGGCCAGGCGTCCTACGAGCCGAATTCGATCGACGGCGGCTGGCCGAAGGAAACCGATCCGGCCGCATCGGGCGGCGGCTTCGAAAGCTACACGCAGCGCGTCGAAGGTTCGAAAATCCGCGTGCGCAGCCCGTCCTTCGCCGATCACTACTCGCAGGCGACGCTCTTCTGGAACAGCATGACCGAGCCGGAAAAGGAACACATCGTCGGGGCCTATTCGTTCGAACTCTCCAAGGTGGAGCGCAAGAACATCCGCGAGCGCCAGCTCGGCATTCTCGCCAATATCGATGCAACGCTCGCCGCGCGCGTCGCCGACAATCTCGGGCTGCCCGCGCCGAAGCAGAACGCCAGCGCGGAAGAGCTCGGCAAATCGTCGGTGCAGGATTCGCCCGCGCTGTCGATCGTCGCGAAGGCGAAGCCCTCCGTGAAGACGCGCAAGGTCGCGATTCTCGCCGCGAAGGGCGCCGACGCCGCGAGCATCAAGGCCGTCAAGGATGCGCTCGCGGCCGAGGGCGCGCACGCCAAGGTCATCGCGCCGACGCTCGGCTCGCCCGCACAAGGTGTCGAGGCCGACGCGACGATTCTCGCCATGCCGTCGATCATGTTCGACGGCGTGATCGTCGCGGGCGGGCAGGAAAGCGCGAAGACGCTCGCCGAATCCGGCGATGCGCGCCACTTCGTGCTGGAAGCGTTCAAGCATCTGAAGGCGATCGGCGCGATCGGCGACGGCGAGGATCTGCTCGCGGCCACGCATCTGCCGAACGGCGAGGAAGGCGTCGTCGTCGGCAGCGACACCGCGCAGGTGATGAAGAGCTTCATCGAAGCGATGAGCAAGCATCGCGTCTGGTCGCGCGAGCAAAAGGCGAAGTCGGTGCCCGCCTGAGCCGCCCGGTATCGCGCGGCGCGTTTCGCGGCGTGCAACGACGCGCGCCTTCGTGTCACGCGCCGCGGATTCACGCGCCGGAGTGTTTTTGAGACACTAGCCGCACCGCCCGACCCGGGAGTGCGGCTTGCTCATTCACTTGCTCAGTTGCCTGCTGGATCACGCACGACGCCTGTTACGCATCGGCGGCGCATGCGGCCTGTTCCTCGTCGCGTGCGTCGCGGCGCCGGGCGCGTTCGCCGGGGAGCGCATCGTGATCGGCGCGGTGCCGGGCATGGTGCCGCCGCTCGACATGGCCGACAGCGTGAACCACTGCTCCGCCGGGACGGGCCTGCCGCGCGGCATCTCCGCCGATGTCACCGACGCGATCGCTCCCGGCCTCGGCCTCGATCCGCAGTGGCGCTTCTTTCCGAATCGCGCCGCGATGATCGATGCCCTGGCGCATGGCGACATCGACATGGCGACGGGCGCGACCGGCGCGGACCCGCACGCGGCGCTCGCCTTGAGCCGTCCGTACATGCCGTCGAGAGCGGTGTATGTCGAGCCGATCGAGAAGCACGCGCCGACGCACCGGCTCGCGTACGTCGACGCGCAGAGTTCGCCGGCGCGGCTCAGAGGCGCGTACCCGTCGCTGACACCGGTGGCGTATCCGAATCTGATCGGCGCATTGCTCGCCGTGTCGCTCGGCGACGCCGACGCGTTCGTCGGCGACATGATCGCCACGGGTTATGCGATCTCGCATTTCGATCTGCCGAACCTGACCGTCACCGGCCTGACGTCCGGCGGCGAAGGCGGCTACAGTTTCGCCTTCGCTGCCGGCAAGCCGCGTTCCGACGCGTTGCGCGCGCGCGTGGACGAAGCGCTCGGCGCATTGCCGCCGTCATTCCCGCTGGTCGAGCGCGCGCGCTGGAATCCCGGTACGAGCGCGATCACGCTGATGCAGCCGCTCACGCTCACGCCCGAGGAAGCCGCATGGGTGCGCGCGCATCCCGTCGTGCATTACTCGATGCTCGCGCAAACCGCGCCCGTGATGTTCCGCGATTCGCGCGGGCAACCCGCGGGTATCGGCGTCGATATGCTCGGCGCGATCTCGCGCATGACCGGCCTGCGCTTTGAGGCGCGCGTGCATTCGTCGGCCGCGCGCATGTACGACGATCTGAAGAGCGGCGTGTCGTCGATCGTGCCTTACAGCCTCGGCAGCCTGTCGCCCGTGCCCGGCGCCGAAGCTACCGTGCCGGTGGGCGAGGGCATCGTCGCGATCGTGACGGCCGCGGGCCACCCGCGTCTGCGCGATGCCGCAGCGCTCGCGGGCAAACGTGTCGCGCTGCCGGCGGCTTCGGCGATGCGCAATTTCGTGCGCGAGGGCGTCGGGAATGCGGCGGCTGTGCGTTTCGTCGATACGCGCTCGGTCGACGGGCAATTCAGCGCCGTCGCGAAGGGCGAGGCCGATGCGACCGTCGTCGATATGGGCTTCGCGAATTACGCCGTCGGCAATCTCTATCGCGGCGTGCTCGTCGTGAGCGGCGTGCTGTCGACGCAGCCGGTGCCGCACGGCATGCTCGTCACATCGGGCGAGCCGGTGCTCGTCGGCCTCATGAATCGCGCGATCACGCACTTGCCGCCTACCGAACGCGAGACGATCCGCGCGCGCTGGAAGCTCTCGGAGCATCCCGAAATGCAGTGGGAGCGCCGCCGTCCGCAAGTCGAGATCGGCACGCTGCTCGGCATCGCACTCGCGCTCGCGCTGGCGGGCTGGGCGCTGACGCTGCGCGTGCAGGTCGTGCGCCGGATCGCCGCCGAGAACGCGATGCGCGCCGCCAAGGAGGAAGCCGAAACGGCGAACCGCGCGAAATCGACCTTCCTCGCGACGATGAGCCACGAAATCCGCACGCCGATGAACGCCGTACTGGGCCTCATCGAAATGGAGCTGCGCGCGCCCGGCGAGCGCGCCGCGACCGAACGCGCGCTCTCGACCGCGCATCGCGCCGCGCGCGATCTGCTCGGCATGATCGACGATCTTCTCGATGTCGCGAAAATCGAGGCCGAGCGGCTCGTGCTCGCGCCCGCGCCGCTCGAACTCGAAACGTGGATCGCGGGCGTCGCGGCGATTTACGAGCCCGCCGCGCGCGCGAAGGGCGTCGCGCTCGTCACGAAGCGCGTCGTCGATGCCGATGGTCCGGCCTGGATTCTCGCCGATGGCCAGCGGCTGCGGCAGATCGTCGGCAATCTGCTCTCGAACGCGATCAAGTTCACCGATCACGGCGCGGTCACGCTCGAATACGGCGTCGCGCCGCCGCGCGAGGGGACGCGTGCGGTGACGCTCGCGGTGGCCGACACGGGCATCGGCATTCCGCCCGAGAAACAGGCGCTGCTGTTCACGCCGTTCGTGCAGGCGCACGATGGCCGCGCGCGCAGTGTCGGCGGCACGGGTCTCGGACTCACGATCAGCAAGCGCCTCGTCACGATGATGGGCGGCGTGATCGAGCTGTCGAGCGAGGCTGGGCGCGGCACGCGCTTCACGGTGCGCATCGATTTTCCGGAAGCCGATGCCGAAGCGCACACCGCCGATGCGCGCCCGGCGCCGGCGAGCGCGCCCGCCGAATCGCTCGCGGGCCTTTCCGTGCTCGTCGTCGACGATCATCCGGCGAACCGCATCGTGCTCGATGGCCAGATCAGGCTGCTCGGCGGAGTCGCGCAACTGGCCGTCGACGGCAAGAGCGCGCTCGCACGCTGGCGCGCCGGGCCGCGCGCGTTCGACGTGATCCTCACGGACTGCTCGATGCCCGAGATGAGCGGCGAGGAACTGGCGCGTGCGATCCGCGACGACGAGGCGAACGACGCATCGAACGACGCATCGCGGCGCGCCGTGCCGATCATTGGCCTGACGGCGAACGCGCAGCCCGAGGCGGCGATGCGCGCGGTCGCATCGGGGATGACCGCGTGCCTCGTGAAACCGCTCGGTCTCGACGAGCTGCGCGAGGCGCTCTTCGCCGCGACGCGCGGCGCTCGCGTGTCGGACGTGGCATCCAGGCCGCGCGCAGACACGTCGGAAGCCGAAGAGCCGCTGTTCGACCGCGCATTGCTTGCCGCTTTCGGTGATCAGGCGGGTGCGCTCGTCGATACGTTGAGGGCCGCCAACGCCCAGGACCGCGCCGACGCCCACGCCGCATTCGACGACTGCGACCACGCGCGGCTGCGCGATATCGGGCATCGCATGAAAGGCGCGGCGGCCGTGATCGGCGCTTTGCCTTTCATGCGCACGTGCGTCGCGTTGCAGGGCGACTGCGAACGCGCCGTCGACGAGGATCGCAACGGCGAGGACGATACGCGCATCGCGGCGTCGTTCGCGGCGTTCGTCGCGGCGGAGCGCGCGCTCGATGCCGCACTCGACGCCGCCGTCGCGGGCCGGGTTGCCTGAATTCCTGCTCATCCGATGCACCGCGCATGACGTGCTTCAAGAGTCACGCGCAACTCTTCGCGTGCAGCGCGCCTTTCGTGTGTTTTAATTGAACCTCCGATCATCTCGAAAATATGCGGCGCTCCGCGACCGCAATGGATGGCGCACAAAAGGCATGAGTCGAAGGGATACCGGGTTCACCGAGGAACCGAAGCCAGGCGCGGGCCGCGCCGGCCGGGCCGCGCGCGCGGTGCTGGCGTGTTGCTGCGGGATGTTGGCGTTCACGCCTGGCGTGCCGCATGCGCAGCGCGCCGAATGGCTCGATGCGCGCGTCACGCAGACGAGCATCGTCGATACGATCTGCGTGCCGGGTTATGTGGACCGCGTGCTGCCGTCCTTCGAGATTCAGATGCGCCAGAAGGAGCGGCTCCTCAAGCAGCGCAGCATCGATGCTTCGTTCGCGTCGGAATATGCACTCGATCACCGCATGCCGATCCTGCTCGGCGGCTCGCCCAATTCCCCCGCCAATCTCGATCTGCGCCGCTGGGAAGGGCGCTCGGGGCAGCGCCGCAAGGAGCGGCTCGCCGTGTACCTGAAACGCTGCGTCTGCACGGGCGACATGACGCTCAAGGATGCGCAGACCGCGATCGCGGGCGACTGGGCGAATCGCTACCCGAATCTGTCGAGCATGTCATGCAGCGGGCTGTGAGATTGATTTAATGCATCCGTCCGATTTAGAACATCTATTGAAAAAGACGGAATGTCGCAGCACGCCCGCGGTCTGCAGGATTAGTATGGAGCTATCTCGAAATTGGCCGTGGAGTCCTCATGATGTTCGCTTATGTGTCCCTTTTCGTCCTTGGCACGTTGGGCACGCTTGCGGCCCGCGCGATCGTGAAGCAGCGGCCGCAGCCCGTGCCTGTGCGGATACGCGCAAGAAGGTGACCGCCATGAACCTGCTCGTCTGGAATCTTCCCCCGCGCTGTGCCGCGCGCGACGTGCGGCGCTTTCTCGAGCATGAGCTCGGTCATTTTGCGAGCGATATCGAGGTCTATGGCGCGGGCACCGCCGACGCCTACGCCACCGCGAAGCTCGCGACCGATGTGCCTTACATCGGCGAGGCGATCGCGCAGAAGCTATGTCATCAGCGTTTTCGCGACGAACCTTTGCGCGCCCGCGCCTCCGCTTCCGGCGACGCATCCATCCGCCTGCATTGATGCCGCGGGCGTGCGACGCCCGGAATGAACTTTGCTGATTCTCCCCTGACGAACGTTATGTAGCGGCGAAGCCGGTGCCTCGTGCGCACCGGCTTTTTTGTCGATGCGTCCGCTGACAGAAGGCAAAGGGATCATTCATATCGATGCAGCAGGCAGCAAAGAACAAGACGCCATCCGGCGCACGGTTTCTCGCAGGCGTGGCGGCAGGTGCGCTCCTTTCGATCACGGTGGCGGCTCAAGCGCAGCAGGCGGCCTCGGGCGCATCGGGGACGGTCGCGCAGGGACGCGTGACGGCGATGCCCGTCGCGCCCACGGTGCCCGCCGCGCCCGCTCCACCGATGCCGCAGAGCGCTAGCATTCCCCACGGCGCGGGCGCGCCCGAACGCGGGCTGCCGGCGATGCCCGTGCCGATGCCCGCGCAGCCGGCGCCGGGCGCGTCGGCGGCGAGTGCGGCAGAGGAGGCGTCGGCGGCATCGGCTGCGTCTGCGGCGAGTGCCGCCAGTGCCGCGAGCGCGGCATCGGAAGCGCAGGCGCCCGAGGTGCCCTTGCCGCCGGAGCCGCCCGAGCCCAACGTCGCACAGCGCACCGGCATGCCGCCGGACGGCGCATACGCGATGCGCCAGGTCTTCGCCAAAGAGGTCGACCGACGGCTCACCGTGCCCGCCGCGGACCAGCAGGCTTACGGCCGTCTGCTGCAACGTACGCTCGACGAAGACGGTCACGGCGATCTCTCCGATGAATTCATCGTGATGGTCGATCGCAGCGCGAACGTGCAGGCGATCTTCGTCTACTTCCGCGCGAAGCCGGGCGATGCGTGGTCGATGATCGGCGCCTCGCCGGTTTCGACCGGCCGACCGGGCAGCTACGACCATTTCGTCACGCCGGCCGGCGTGTTCCAGCATGTGCCGGGCAACATGGACTTCCGCGCCGAGGGCACGCTCAACGAGTTCAACATCCGCGGCTATGGCGCGCGCGACATGCGCATCTACGATTTCGGCTGGGCCGATGGCGAACGCGGCTGGGGCAAGGGCGGCAAATCGCCGATGCGCTTCCAGATGCACGCCACCGATCCCGAGAAACTTGAGCCGTTGCTCGGCATGCGGCATTCGAAGGGCTGCGTGCGTATCCCGTCGACGCTCAACGTGTTCTTCGATCATCACGGCATTCTCGATGCGCAATACGAGGCGCGCGCAGCCGAAGGCGAGTCGATGTGGGTGCTGAAGGCCACGCGCAAGACGACGCCGTGGGCGGGGCACTATCTCGTCGTCGTCGATACGGGCAGGAAGGCGCGGCCCGCGTGGTCGCCCGGTCCGGGCAAGGCGGCGCGCCAGCACATTCCCGCGGGCGCGAACATGGTCGATTGAGCGCGCAGCGGTGAACGGTGAGCCGCGAGCTACTTCGAGCGCGCGAGCAGCACACCCGCGAGCGCGACGGCGAAGCCCGCCAGTTGCACGCCATCGAGCGTTTCGCCGAACGCGAGATAGCTTTCGAGCGCGGCGAGCGGCGGCGCGAGAAAGAGCAGGGCGGTCGCGCGCGATGCGTCGCCGCGCCGGACCATCCATACGAGCAGCGTCGTCGCGACGCCCGAGAGCATCGCGATGCCCCATGCGAGCGAGAGCCACGTCGTCGCCGATGGAATGAAGCGATGTTCCCCGAGCGCCAGCACGAGCACGAGCGCGACGATCGCCGCGCCCGCGTTTTGCCATGCGCTCGCGCTGCGGATATCGGCGCGCGCGAGCGAGGTCTTCTGATACAGCGTGCCTGCGGTGATCGCGAAGACGGCGAGCACCGCGATCGTGACGACGAGCCATTGCGGCGCGTGTCCCGCCGATGCCTGCGCGATGTTCGCCGCGTGCGCGCCGCTCGCAGCGATTTTCGGCGCGAGCACGAGCGCGACGCCGGCGAGGCCGAGCACGAGACCGCCCCAGGCGCGTGGCGAGAGCCGTTCCCCGAACAGCCGTGCGGCGACGGCGGCGGTCAGAAGCGGTTGCAGCGCGCCGAGCAGCGCCATGATGCCTGCGCCCAGTCCTTGCGCGACGGCCCAGTAACCCGCGCCGAGATAGACGCCTTGCAGAAGCGCGCCGGCGATGAGATGCCGGCCGATGTCGCGCCCTTTCGGCCAGGGCGCGCGCGTGATCGCGGCGATGGCGAGAAATAGCAGCGTCGTGCCGGAAAAGCGCGCGAGCAGATACAGATTCGGGTCGACGTAAGGCGTGATCGCCCGTGCGACGATGAAGCCCGTCGACCAGAGAAACACGAAGACGGGCGCGGCGAGAATCGAAACCATGTGAGGCATGCGGCAAGACGAGATGCCGAAGTATCGGTCCGGCGGGATGCGCGCGTCTTGTCTAACCGTGCACTCGCCCGACGCGTGAGCGTCATTCGATCGCGAAGGTATCGAGCGGCTGATTGGCGCGCGCCTCGCCTTCGAAGCGCCGCGAAAGTTGCGCGTGCAGGCGCTTCGCTTCGTCGAGCGTGAGATCGATCCAGAAGGGATCGCCCGCCGCGTCGTTCAGGCGCTCGGGCGGAAACTGAATTTCGATGACCACGCCCTTCTTGTACATCGGATGCCTCGTTCGTTGCTCGTGCGAAGCGCCAGAGTCTAGCCGACGCACGCGCGTCGATTGCGTATCCAGCGGAAAGAATGCATTGCGCGAGGCGGCTTGACGAACGCGCCTGCCAAAGAAATGCCACACAAGGCCGCTAAACTCCACGCGCCGCCTCGCTTCTTTTCCCTTGATCCAACCATGCTTGCCGAACAACGTCATCAGTACATCCTCACCGAACTGGACAAGCATGGCGCGCTCGCGGTCGCCGATCTGGTGCGCGCGCTGTCGGTGTCGCGCGAGACGGTGCGGCGCGATCTGAACACGCTTGCCGGACGCGGCCTCGTGACGACGACGCATGGCGGCGCGCTGTCGGTCGATCGGCGCGAGCCGCACGTCGATGTCCGCGAGGCAGAGAATGCGGCGGCCAAGCATGCGATCGGATTGCGCGCGGCGGCGTTCGTGCCGGATGGGGCGTCGTTGATCATCGATTCGGGGAGCACCACGCAGGCGGTGGCGCGTGCGCTTGCGGAGCGGCATCGGCTGACGGTTTATACGAACGACTGGCGTATCGCGATGTTGCTGGCGCGGCGTAATGGCAATTGCGTGAGCTTGCTGGGTGGCGAGATTGCGGATCTCGAGGATGCGACTTTCGGGCTGGATACGATCCAGCAGCTTTCGCAGTATCACGTGGATTTTGCTTTCGTCGGGGCGGGGGGCATTACCGATGATGCGCATCTCACGGATTATTCGCGGCTTGCCGCCGAAGTGCGGGGGAGGATGATTGCTTCTGCTGACTGTGCTGTGGTTGTGGCTGATGGCTCGAAGTTTGGGCTGGTTACGCCGGTCAGGATTCGTGGGTTTGAGTTGGTGCGGTATCTTGTTACCGAAGCCTTGCCTGATAGGGTGATCAGGCGGTCTCTCTTTGCTCGGGGCGTGGAGTTGGTGGTTTGCTGATGTTTTATATGGAATCCTGAATTCGTGTTGGTTTATTTGCACTGCCCCTCCCCGGGGCGGGGGTAACTTTCTTTGCTGCTGCAAAGAAAGTCACCAAAGAAAGCAGCTCTTCGACCCAGAGTGCCTCACGCCGGCCGCGGCACAGGCGATTGGCTGAATGGCCCCCGGAGTAGCGAGTGCCCTCGAAGGTCTTATCGGGCTTGGATCGCGCACGGTCTGACACATCGCGCCGTGCTACTGACTGGTTCAGCACGAAATAGCTCCAGCCCGCTTCGCGGCCGACCGGTCAAGCGGGTTTGCGCGTGCTTTCTTGCTGCATGTATTCCTCGTTGGTTTCCCTTGCATACCCTTCGGCAGCGCGTAGCGCTGTGCCGACGCAATTTTGTGCTGAACCAGCACCTTTGACGTTCTCGGGCGGCAGACCGTGCGCGGTCCAAGCCGCGTGAGTTTTGTGGGGGCACTCGCTACTGCCGGACCACGAAAGTAGTTCTGTGCCGCGGCCGGTATGAAGTGCTTAGGCTGGGGATAGCTGTTTCTTTGGTTACTTTCTATACAGCAGCAAAGAAAGTGACTGCCGCCCCGCATAGGGGCAGAGCAAATAGACCAACACGATTACGGGATCCATCGAAAAAATAACCCCTTGGCAAAATGTGCAAAAACGTGGCGCCCCGTGGCGCCCTTCACGTCGATGTCACAGATCTCTGCAATATTTCGGGTCGAAGGTCGCGACCGACCTTCCAAACACCCCCGACACGAGAGACCACCATGACCCGCGATTTTCGCTTCGCGCGCAACGTGCTGCCGGCGTTCGCCGCCGCTTTCACCGTGCTTGCCGCGATGCCCGTGCACGCCGCCGACGCCGTCGTCCTGTACACCGCCGACGGCCTCGAGAATCTCTACAAGGACGTGCTTCCCGCATTCGAAAAGAAGGAAGGCGTGAAGGTCAATATCGTCACGGCAGGAAGCGGTGAAGTGGTGAACCGCGCAACCGTCGAGAAGGATTCGCCCAAGGCCGACGTGCTGGTCACGCTGCCGCCGTTTATCCAGCAGGCACAACAAGGCGGCCTGCTGCAGCCGTATCAGAGCGTGAACTACAAGAACGTGCCCGCGATCGCGAAGGAAAAAGACGGCGCATGGGCCACGTTCGTGAACAACTACTTCTCGTTTGCGATCAATCCCGAAGTCACGAAGACCGCACCGAAGACCTTCGCCGATCTCCTGCATCCGAACTACTCGGGCAAGATCGCATACTCGAATCCGGCCACCGCGGGCGATGGCATGGCCGTCATCATCCTCACCTCCGCGCTGATGGGCGAAGATCAGGCGTTCAGCTACCTCAAGAACCTCGAGCAGCACGCCAAGTTCCACACGAAGGGCACCGGCTATCTCGACGTGCTGCTCTCGCGTAACGAGATCGCCTTCGCGAACGGTGACCTGCAAATGGATCTCGACGACGCCGCGAACGGCGGCCTGTCGATCAAGCCGCTCTTCCTCTCCCACAAGGCAGGCGAAGCACCGACCACGTTCCAGCTGCCGTATGCGATCGGTCTCATCAAGAGCGGTCCGAATCAGGCAGCAGGCAAGAAGCTGATCGACTATCTGATGTCGTCGGACGTGCAGGCGAAAGTGCCGGACATCTACGGCATTCCGGGCCGCACCGACGTGCCGCTCGCAGGCAAGAACGGCGACGCCGTCAAGCAGGCGATCGCGGGCGTGAAGCTCATCCCGGTGGACTGGAACGAAGTCATGCAGAAGAAGGCCGGCTGGACCGAGCGCTGGAAAACCGAAGTGATCGGCAACTCCGGCAAGCAGACCGAACTCGCCAAGCCGAAGTCGTAACGTGAGCGCAATTCCCAAAGAAGCGTTCGGCGTCGATGAGACGTCGGGCGTGCATATCGATCGTCTCACGGTGCGCTTCGGCGCGCGTACCGTGCTCGACGATCTCTCGCTTCGCATCGAACGCGGCGAGTTCCTGACGGTGCTCGGCCGAAGCGGCTGCGGCAAGACCACGCTGCTGCGCTTCATCGCAGGCTTCGTGAAGGCCGACGCGCTCGCGGGCAATCTGACGATCGCCGGCCGCGATCTCACGCACGTGCCGCCGCATCAGCGCAATCTCGGGCTGCTGTTTCAAAGCTATGCGCTCTTTCCGCATCTGTCCGTGTTCGACAACGTCGCGTTCGGCCTGCGCGCACGCAAGCTGAAAGCAAGCGAAATCACACGGCGCGTCGCGGATGCGCTCAAGCTCGTGCAACTCTCCGATGCCGGTCACGTCATGCCCGCGCAGCTTTCCGGCGGCATGCAGCAGCGCGTCGCACTGGCGCGCGCGCTCGTCATCGAGCCGGATGTGCTGCTGCTCGACGAACCGCTTTCCGCACTCGATGCCAATCTGCGCGCATCCGTGCGCAGCGAACTGAAGGCGCTGCATGAGCGTCTGCCGAATCTGACGATCGTGTGCGTCACGCACGATCAGGACGATGCGCTCGTGCTGTCCGATCGCACGCTGTTGATGCGCGATGGCCGCATCGCGCAACTCGGCGCGCCGCGCGAACTGTACGACGCGCCCAACGATGCGTTCGTCGCGCGCTATCTCGGCGCGGCGAATCTGTTGCCGCCGCGCGTGGTGTATCCCGTCGGCGATGCGCGTCACGATGAGCGCGATCGTCTCGCGTGCATCCGTCCGGAGCGCTTCACGATTCACCCGCTCGGCGACGGTCCGTTGCATGGCACGATCGCGTCCGTGGAATGGTATGGCGCGGCGCTCTCCATTTCCGTCGCGCTCGATGCCTTGCCTGGCGAGCCAGTTCTCGTGACCGCGCAACGCGGCCACGCGCGCATGCCCGACAAAGGCGCGCGCGTTTCACTTCGCTTCGAGGCTGACGATGTCGTCCTTGTTCGTCCCTGACAGCGTCGCGCGCGACCAAGGCGGCATCAGCGACGCCGATCTCTCCGCCCAATTCGCCGCGCATGCCGCACAGGCGCAGCGCCGCGAGCGCAAGCAGCAATGGCATCTGCTGTTCATTCTCGTGTTCGTGCTCGGGCCGCTCGTCGTGTATCCGCTCGCGCGGCTCGTGATGCTGAGCGTGACGGGACCGAACGGCTTCTCGCTGCACGCGTACACCGCTTTCTTCGGCAATCCCGAAACGCGCGGCATGATCGGCACGACGCTCTGCATTCTGTTCGCGAGCGCGAGCATCGCTTCCTTGCTCGGCGTCGCGCTCGCGTCGATGCTGTTTTTCCGGCCATTCGCGGGCGCACGGCTGCTCACGCGCTTTCTGGAGTTGTTCGTCGCGTTTCCTTCGTTTCTGGTCGCGTTCACGCTGATCTTTCTGTATGGCTCGCAAGGCTCGGTGAGTATCGGCTTGCAGCGGATATTTTCGCTCGATGCAGCGCCGCTCGATTTCCTCTTCGGCATCGGCGGCGTGATTCTCGCGGAAGTCGTGTTCTATGCGCCGTTCGTCGTGCGTCCGACGCTGGCTTCGTATGCGACGCTCGACATGCGTCTCGTCGAAGCGGCGAAGAGCCTCGGCGCCGATGGCTGGATGGTCGCGACGAAGGTCGTGCTGCCGCTCGCGTGGCCGGGCATCGCGGCGGGCACGATCCTGTGCTTTCTGCTCACGCTGAACGAGTTCGGCATTCTGCTCGTGCTCGGCAGCGCGCATCTCATCACGCTGCCGATCGCGATCTATAGCGCCGCGACCGTCGATCTCGATCTGCCGACCGCGGCGGCGGGATCGGTCGTGATGCTGCTGATGTCGCTATCGCTTTATGCGCTGTACCGGCGCGTCAATCGACGTTCGGGAGGGCGCTGACATGCAACTCATCGCCGCCGCATTCAGGCCGCAGGCGCTGTTGCGTCATGCGCTCACCGCGTTCGTCGCACTGGTCTGCTTCTGGCTGTTCGTGTTGCCGGTCGTCGTGGTCGCGCTGTCGAGCGTGGCATCGCACTGGTCGGGCACGATCCTGCCCGATGGCTTCAGCACGCGCTGGTTCGCACGCCTTTCCTCCAGCGATCTCGATGCCGTCACGACGAGTCTCGAAGTGGGCTTGGGCGTCGCCTTTCTCGGCACCGCGCTCGGATTGTGGCTCGCGCTGGCGCTGGAAGGACGCGACCGGCGCGGTCTCGGCGCGCTCGTCGATGCCGTCGCGATGATGGGCAGCGGCGTGCCGAGCGTCGTGCTCGGCCTCGCGGTGCTGATCGCGTATCACAAGCGTCCGCTCGATCTGTCCGGCTCGGCCGCGATCGTCGTGCTCGTGCAGCTCGCGCTCGTCTTGCCGTTCTGCTATCGCTGCGCCGCGGCTGCGCTGCGTCCCGAACTCACGACGCTGCGCGAAGCCGCCGCGAGTCTCGGCGCGCCGCCGCGCATGGTGCTCGCACGCGTGGTGCTGCCGCAACTGGTGCCGGCGATACGCGCGAGCCTCGCGCTCGGCTTCGCGCTGTCGCTCGGCGAACTCGGTGCGACGCTGACGGTCTATCCGCCCGGCTTCGCGACGGTGCCGATCGTCGTCGTGGGGCAGGTCAATCGCGGCTACTATCTGCCGGCGTCCGCGCTGTCGCTCATTCTGCTGGGCGTTTCGCTCGCCGCGCTTCTGCTGATCGCCGCTCGCGCACCGCGCCGCTGAATCGCACGCAAACGATCAGGATGGCGAATCAAAAATCGCTTCATGACAAGAGGCCCGCCGTTGCAAAGAGCAATTCGCGGGCCTCGTCCGTTTCGGCCTCGTCATACCAAAAAAAATAAAACTGGCGTAACCTGCACGTTCAGACACGGCCGCACCCGCGTGACCGGAGGGGCAGGCGCCGAAATGGGGCGTTCGATTTGAACTCCGGGCATGCTTTCGCGGTCGTTGCATATGTTGCAAAAACCGGAGGTATCGATGACATCCGTCGACCTGGAATTCGACCAGCTCAATAGCACCGTCGATGCGCTCAGGCGCTCCATCTCGAACCGCCTGATGTATGGCGTCGGCAAGGATTCTGTCACCGCGCAGCCGCGCGACTGGCTGCATGCCGTCGAACTGGCGGTACGCGACCGTCTCGTCGCGCGCTGGATGCGCACCACGCGGCTCCAATACGAACAGGACGTGAAACGCGTCTATTACCTGTCGATGGAGTTTCTCATCGGCAGGACGTTCACCAATGCGCTGCTCGCACTAGGCATCCACGACGAAGTGCGCGACGCGCTCGCGGGCCTCGGCGTCGATCTTGCGGTGCTGGAGGATCTGGAGCCGGACGCAGCGCTCGGCAACGGCGGCCTCGGGCGGCTCGCGGCCTGCTTCCTCGATTCGATGGCGACCGTCGGCGTGCCCGGCTTCGGCTACGGTATTCGCTACGAATACGGCATGTTCCGGCAGACCATCGTCGACGGCAATCAGGTCGAGATGCCCGATTACTGGCTGCGCGCGGGCAATCCGTGGGAGTTTCCGCGGCCCGAGGTCGTGTACACCGTGCACTTCGGCGGCCGCACGGTGCAGCATGACGACCGCACCGACTGGATCGACACCGAGCACGTCAACGCGATGGCCTACGACACGGTCATCCCCGGCTTCGCGACGACCGCGACCAACACGCTGCGTCTGTGGTCCGCGCGCGCGACCGACGAGTTCGACCTGTCCGCATTCAATCAGGGCGACTATCGCCGCGCGGTGGAGGCGAAGAACACGTCCGAGCACGTGTCGCGCCTGCTGTATCCGGATGACTCGACGCAGGCGGGGCGCGAACTGCGTCTGCGCCAGGAATACTTCTTCGTCTCCGCGACGATGCAGGATCTGATCCGCCGCTATCAGCGCACGCATACGCACTTCGGGCGGCTGGCCGAAAAGGTCGCGGTGCATCTGAATGACACGCATCCCGTGCTCGCCATTCCGGAACTGATGCGTCTTCTCGTCGACCGGCATCATCTGCCGTGGGACAAGGCGTGGAAGCTCGTGCAGCAGATGTTCTCCTACACGAACCACACGCTGATGCCCGAAGCGCTCGAAACCTGGGACGTCGAGATGCTCGCGCGTTTGCTGCCGCGGCATCTGGAGATCATCTTCGAGATCAACGCGCAGTTTCTGAAGCAGGTGACCGAGAAGTTCGGACGCGACGTCGAACTGATCCGCCGCATCTCGCTCGTCGATGAGTACGGCCAGCGCCGCGTGCGCATGGCCCATCTCGCGATCGTCGCGTGCCACACGGTCAACGGCGTGTCGAAGCTGCATTCGCAACTGATGGTGCAGAACATCTTCTCCGACTTCGCGCGCATGTATCCGGAGCGCTTCACCAACGTGACGAACGGCATCACGCCGCGCCGCTGGCTGGCGCAGGCGAGTCCGTCGCTGTCTTCGATGATCGACAAGCGGCTCGGGCCGCGCTGGCGCACCGATCTCTTCGAACTGGGCCGACTGCGCGAATGGCGCGACGACCCCGAGTTCCGCAAGGCGTTTCACGACGCGAAGTTCGCCAACAAGCTGCGGCTCGTGGAGCGCGCGAAACGCGACGCCAACGCGATCATCAATCCCGAGGCGCTGTTCGATCTTCAGGTGAAGCGTATCCACGAATACAAGCGGCAACTGCTCAACATCCTGTACGTGATCGTGCGCTACAACCGCATCCGCGAGAATCCGGAGCAGGACTGGACGCCACGCGTCGTGATGTTCGCGGGCAAGGCGGCTTCGGCGTACAAGATGGCGAAGAACATCATCAAGCTCATCAACGATGTGTCGAAGAAGATCAATTCCGATCCGCTCGTCGGCGACCGGCTGAAGGTCGGCTTCATTCCGAACTACGGCGTTTCAGTGGCAGAACTGATCATTCCGGCGGCGGATCTGTCGGAGCAGATTTCGATGGCCGGCACCGAAGCGTCGGGCACCGGCAACATGAAGCTCGCGTTGAACGGCGCGCTGACCATCGGCACGCTCGATGGCGCGAACATCGAAATCTGCGATGCCGTCGGGCGCGAGAATATCTTCATCTTCGGCAACACGACCGACGAGATCGAGTCGCTGCGGGCGGCGGGGTATCGGCCGCGGCAGATCTACGAAGAGAACGCGGAGCTGAAGCTCGCGCTCGACCAGATCCGCCTTGGTCATTTCTCGCCGGAAGAGCCGCATCGCTTCTACGACATCTTCCATACGCTCGTGGACTGGGGCGATCACTACATGGTGCTCGCCGACTTCGACAGCTTCGACAAGACGCAAAGCGAAGTCGATCTCAAGTTCCGCGACAAGGACGCGTGGACGCGAAGCGCGATCGAGAATGTCGCGGGCATGGGCATCTTCTCGTCGGATCGCACGATCGCGGAGTACGCGCGCGATATCTGGCACGTCGAAACCTTGCAGGTGACGTGAGGCTCGTAGCGCCCGAAGCCGTCAGCGCCGCGTGATGCGAATCACGCGGCCGAGCGTCGCGTTGGGAAACCACGCCGTGAGCTTGCCGATCACCGCGTTCGCGTCGACGTCGTCCGTTTCGACATAGAGCGTCGTGCAGTCATGACGGCGGTTCGTCGCGACGACATGCGCGCGCACGTCCGCACCGAAAGCGTGCGCGAGCATCTCGCGCGCGGGCGCGGAGTTCAGACCGGGAACGGTCAGGTCGAAGGCAAGGCAGTGACGCGCTGCGCGGCGGCGCGGGGAGCCGCCGTTGAACGCATGGGGAATGACGGGCAGACCGGATGTGCGGTACATCGATGAAAGCCGCCGATAGCGGCTCGAAGTGGCAACGAATCCACTCTAGCGCCGCCCGCCTAAACACCGCGATAAAGTCGCGCGCGGCGTTATCAACGCGCCGTAAAGATCACGCTTGCGGCTTGGACGCCGCGCCTGCCGCGTGTTTCGCGACCGCATCGCCGACGAGCGTGGCCACTTTGTCGGCGAATTCCTGATCCTTCGTGATGAGCACTTCGCGCTCGCCATCGGGCGTCGCGACCATCAGCTGATAGATCACGTCCTGCGTGATCCATGTGAGGTAGCCCACCACGATGATCATTACGCCGATGACCAGCGCCGCGCCCGAACCCGTGACGATGCCCGCGACGAGCCCCGCGAGCCCGATCAGCGCGATGATGACCGGCAACGGCTTCTGGCGCGGAATCATCACGACGCGTGCGGCGCGCAGCTCGCGCAGCGGAATCATCTGGCCCGATGCCGACAGGCCGGCGCGCGACAGCGTGACGCCGCGTTCGTTGAAAGGAGTATCCATGAGGTTGCTTGCTCTTCGTTACGGCCGATGAAACCGGGGAGCGTACCAGACAGGGCGACCGAAGGCAGCGTCCGGCGACGCACGCGACGCGGCTGCGCCATTTCGTCGCTGACAGACATTCGCTCGGCCAGACTTTTTCTTTCAATTTGCTTGCGCAGCCGCGCCGCGACTTCCTATAGTGAAGCCGATGCGGCCGGCATTCGCATGTGGACGAAGCGCCTTGCCGCAGATCTACAGGGGATCACATGCGCATCAGATCATGGCTCTTGAGCGTCAGCGTGAGTTTGGTTGCGGCCGGCGCGTGGGCGCATCATGGCTGGAGTTCGTACGATGCCGCCAAGGTGGTGAAGATCGAGGCGCCGCTCTCGGACGTGCGCTATCGGAATCCGCACGTGGAGGTCGGCGTGGACTATCAGGGCGCGCGCTGGAATGTCATTCTGGCGCCGATCAGCCGGATGGAATCGCGCGGACTGCCGGCGAGCACGCTGCCTGCCGGGAAGGTCGTCACGATCGAGGGCTACCCGCGCTCCGACGGCACGCACGAGTTGCGCGCCGAACGCATCACGGTCGACGACAAGACCGTCGAGTTGCGCTAGCCGGCGATGGACATCGCGGGGTTCGCGGCGGCACTGGCGGCGTCGATCGAAGGTTCGCCGCTCGCGACATGGGTGCGGGCGTCGGCCTTTGCCTATCCGCTCGTCAATCTGATTCACCTGCTCGGGCTGACGCTGCTGATCGGTCCGATCGGCCTGCTCGATCTGCGTCTGCTGGGTTTCGGCCGCCGGTTCGCAATCGCCGATGTCTCCGAGGCGCTGACGCCCTGGGCGATCGCGGGTCTCGTGCTGCTGATCGGAAGCGGCGTGCTGCTCTTCAGCGCGGACGCATCGCCGTTGCATCGCAATCCGCTGCTGCAGGTGAAGCTCGCCTGCATTCTGCTCGGGCTGGCGAACGCGCTGGCGTTCCGCCGGATCTGGTCACGCCGGCTGGCCGACTGGGACCGGCATCCGCCGCTTTCCGGGCGCGTTCAGGCCTTCCTTTCGCTGATGCTGTGGCCGATGGCCGCTAGCCTCGGGCGCCTGCTCGCTTACAAGTAGGCGAGCAGCCATGCGGCGGATCGCGAATTTTCGATTTGCATATCGTAAATTTACGATATATACTTCGCTCCAAGACGATTCGGAAGGCTAGTGCTTCCCGTCCGTCAGACGCATGAGCAACGAAATGGACATCGACGCAATTCACAAAGCCCTCGCCAACCCTCTTCGCCGCGAAATTCTCGAATGGCTGAAGGAGCCCGAACGGCATTTCCCCAGCCAGGAATTGCCGCACGTGCATGGTGTCTGCGCGGGTCAGATCGATGACCGCTGCGGCATGTCGCAGTCGACCGTTTCCGCGCATCTCGCGACCTTGCACAAAGCGGGGCTCGTCACCACGAAGCGCGTTGGACAGTGGGTGTTCTTCAAGCGCGACGAAGCGGTCATTCAGGCGTTTCGCGATTCCATCGGGAATCTCTGAGCATCTGACATGCCGCACGGTGATGAACCGCTTTCAATTTCATTAGGATTACTTTTCATGTCGACACTCTTCGATCCGCTCAAGGTTGGCGCACTCACACTCAAGAACCGCATCATCATGGCGCCGCTCACGCGTCAGCGCGCGGGCGTGGAGCGCGTGCCCAATGCGCTCATGGCGCAGTACTACGCGGACCGCGCAGCGGCGGGTTTGATTCTCAGCGAAGCGACTTCGGTGACGCCGCAAGGCGTCGGCTATGCCGATACGCCGGGCATCTGGTCCGACGAGCAGGTGCAAGGCTGGAAGCTCGTGACGAAGGCCGTGCACGATGCGGGCGGCAAGATCTTCCTGCAACTGTGGCACGTGGGCCGCGTCTCCGATCCGGTGTTCCTCGACGGCGAACTGCCGGTCGCGCCGAGCGCGATCGCGGCGGGCGGGCACGTGAGTCTCGTGCGTCCGCAGCGTCCGTTCGTGACGCCGCGCGCGCTCGAGCTCGATGAAATCGCCGGCGTGGTCGCGGCCTTCCGCAAGGGCGCGGAGAACGCGAAGCGCGCGGGTTTCGACGGCGTCGAAGTGCACGGTGCGAACGGCTATCTGCTCGACCAGTTCCTGCAGGACAGCACCAACAAGCGCACGGATGCTTACGGCGGCCCGATCGAGAATCGTGCGCGCCTGCTGCTCGAAATCGTCGACGAAGCCATCGATGTCTGGGGCGCGGATCGTGTCGGCGTGCATCTCGCGCCGCGCGCCGATTCGCACACGATGGGCGACAGCGATCGCGCCGCCACCTTCGGTTATGTCGTGCGTGAGCTCGGCAAGCGGAAGATCGCGTTCATCGCGGCGCGCGAGCGTGAAGACGCGGACAGTCTCGGGCCGCAGTTGAAGAAGGCGTTCGGCGGTGTGTATATCGCCAACGAAGGCTTCTCGAAGGAAAGCGCCGAAGCGATCATCGCGCGCGGCGATGCGGACGCGGTCGCGTGGGGCAAGCCGTTCATCGCGAACGCGGATCTCGTGCGCCGCTTCGAACTCGACGCACCGCTCAACGACTGGGATACGTCGACGTTCTATGCACCGGGCGCGGAAGGCTACACGGATTATCCGTTGCTCGAAACGGCGGAGTAACGCGTTTCGCAGTCTGCGTTCGTATGTGAAGCAGCGGCTTTGAGCCGCTGCTTTTTTTTTGGTGTTTTTGTTTGCACCGGAAAAGCTTCGGTCTGGGTCGCCGATATAATCGTCCGACGAAAACAGCCCCGCAGCGGTGCATCGAATATCGATGCTTCCATCATCATGACCGGCGGGGAACGATGTCAATGACGAGCCAATACGGGCGCCCCTGACTTTTCGGGAGGATGCGAGGCTCGTGCCGCAAAAGGAATCCCTATGTCATGGTTTGCAGGAATATTACGTAGTTATCCTGAAATTGCTATTTTTCTGTCGCTGGGGATCGGTTACTGGGTCGGCGCAAAGAGCTTTCGTGGTTTCAGCCTTGGCGCGGTAACGGCGACGCTGCTCGCGGCCATCGCGATCGGCCAGTTCGGCATCACCATCTCGCCAAACGTCAAATCGGTCTTCTTTCTGATGTTCCTGTTCGCCGTGGGTTACGGCGTCGGCCCGCAGTTCGTGCGCGGCATCGCGAAGGACGGGTTGCCGCAGGCCCTCTTTTCGGTCATCCAATGCGTGTTGTGTCTCGCGGCGCCTTATGCCGCCGCGAAGATCGCGGGTTTCGACGTCGGCTCGGCGGCCGGCCTGTTCGCCGGCTCGCAGACGATCTCGGCATCGATGGGCCTCGCGACCGACGCCATCAACCGTCTCGGCCTTCCGCCCGGGCAGGGAAAGGCGCTGCTCGACGCAATGCCGACCGCCTACGCCGTGACCTATATCTTCGGGACGATCGGGTCCGCGCTGATTCTCGCGATGCTCGGACCACGGCTGCTCAAGATCGATCTCGTCGCAGCTTGTAAAGAGTACGAGGCGACGCTCGGCGGCGGAGGCGAATCCGCCGGCGGGAACCAGGCGTGGCATCAATTCGAACTGCGCGCATATCGCGTGGCCGAGCACGGGCGCGCGAGCGGCATGTCGGTCGCGCAGATCGAGGCACTCGAGCCGGCCGGCGCGCGGCTATTCATCGAGCGCATCCGGCGCGGGAACATCATTCAGGAAGCAAAGATCGACGACGTGCTGCAGCCCGGCGATGTCATCGCGGTGTCCGGGCGGCGCGAACTGCTCGTCGATCTGCTCGGCGGCGGCGCGGCCGAAGTGGACGACGCGGAGTTGCTCGCGGTGCCGTTCGAAGGTGTCGATGTCTACGTGACCAGCAAGGACGTTCACGGCAAGACACTGCAGGAACTCGCGCACCTGCCCGCTTCGCGCGGGGTGTTTCTTCGCAAGATCAAGCGCGGTGCGACCGAGACGCAAATCCCGATCTTGCCGAACACGAAGCTTTATCGCGGCGACACGCTCACGCTTTTCGGCCGCACGCAGGACACATCGGCGGCCGCGAAGGGTCTCGGCGTGCTCGATCGGCCGACCGATGCCGCCGACATGGCTTTCGTCGGCTTCGCGATCACGCTGGGCGCGCTGGTCGGCGCACTCGTGTTGCACGTCGGTGCAATTCCGATCACGTTGTCCACGGCAGGCGGTGCGCTGATCGCAGGCATCGTATTCGGCTGGCTGCGCGCGATTCATCCGACCTTCGGCCGCATTCCGTCGCCGACGATCTGGTTCATGAACTCCGTCGGACTGAACGTCTTCATCGCCGTGGTGGGCATATCGGCGGGGCCGGGCTTCGTCGCGGGCTTGCAAAAGCTCGGCGCGAGTCTCTTTCTGTGGGGCATTTTCGCGTCGGCGGCGCCCCTCATCATCGGCATGTTCATCGCGAAATACGTCTTCAGATTCCATCCCGCGATCCTGCTCGGCATCTGCGCGGGCGCACGCACGACGACCGCCGCGCTCGGCATGATCTGCGATGCGGCGAAGAGCCAGGTGCCAGGCCTCGGCTACACGGTCAGCTATGCGGTGGGCAATACGCTGCTCACGATCTGGGGAATGGTCATCGTGATGTTGCTCACATGACGTCTTTCTCTTGTTGGTTGGATCAATTCATCAATTCTTGAGGTGTTGGATGGCAAAGTCGACTCAATCAGGCTCCGGGGATCGCGCCGGCATGGCGTCGCTCAGTCCGTTTGAACTGAAGGACGAACTTATCAAGGCTGCGGGAGGCGGGGCGGTCGAGCGCCCGGCCAACCTTTCGATGCTCAACGCGGGGCGCGGCAACCCGAACTTCCTCGCGACGATTCCGCGGCACGGCTTCTGGCAACTCGGCCTGTTCGCGATGCGTGAGTCGGAGCGCTCGTTTGCGTACATGCCCGAAGGCGTCGGCGGCTTTCCGATGCGCGAAGGGCTGGAAGAACGCTTCGAGATTTTCGCGCGCGAGAACAAGGGCGTGCCGGGCATCTCGTTTCTTCTTGGCGCCGTTTCCTATGTGCGCGACCAACTCGGTCTGAACGCCGGCGACTTTCTCTATGAAATGTGCGAAGGCATTCTCGGGTCGAACTATCCCGTGCCGGACCGCATGCTGAAGCTCTCGGAGCAGATCGTCGCACAATATCTGCGGCGCGAGATGATCGGCAAGCATCCGTTCGTCGGCGATTTCGATGTCTTCGCGGTCGAAGGCGGCACAGCGGCGATGACATACATCTTCAACACGCTGCGCGAGAACTTCCTCATCAGCGCGGGCGACACCATCGCGCTCGGCACGCCGATCTTCACGCCGTACATCGAAATTCCTCGCCTGAACGACTACAAGTTGAATGTGGTCAATCTCGAGGCGGATGTCGCGAACGGCTGGCAATTCTCCAAGCAGGAACTCGACAAGCTGCGCGATCCGAAAGTGAAAGCGTTCTTTCTCGTGAACCCGAGCAATCCGCCGTCCGTGAAGATGGATACGAAGAGCCTCGAGTACATTGCGGAGATCGTGAAGGAGCGGCCCGATCTGATCATTCTGACGGACGATGTCTACGGCACCTTCGCCGACGATTTCGTTTCGCTTTTTGCGCTATGCCCGCAGAACACGATCCTCGTCTATTCGTATTCGAAGTATTTCGGTGCGACGGGCTGGCGTCTCGGTGCCATCGCGACGCATCGGGAAAACGTGCTCGACAAGCAACTCGCCGCGCTTTCGAAGGAGAAGAGAGCGCAGCTTCACACACGTTACGAGTCGATCACGACGGAGCCCGACAAGCTCAAGTTCATCGACCGCCTCGTGGCGGACAGCCGTACGGTCGCGCTGAATCACACGGCGGGCTTGTCGACGCCCCAGCAGGTGCAGATGGCGCTCTTCTCGCTCTTCTCACTGATGGACACGCCCGACGCATATAAGAATGCGTTGAAGCGTCTCATCCGAAGCCGCAAACAGGCGCTCTATCGCGAAATTGGGATTGCGCCCGAGGTCAAAGACGAAAACGAGGTCGATTACTACGCGATCCTCGACATGGAATATCTCGGCGAGCGCAGACACGGCCGCGAACTGGTCGACTGGATCCTCGAGAACACCGAGGCCTCCGAGATGCTCTTCAGACTCGCGAAGGAGGCGCGCGTTGTGCTGCTGCCGGGCCGCGGCTTCGGCACGCAGCACCCGTCGGGGCGCGTGTCGCTCGCAAATCTGAACGAGAGCGACTACGTGCAGATCGGACGGGCAATCCGCAAGCTCATGGACGAATATATCGAGCGTTACAACAAGGCCACGGGCAAGAAGTCCGGCACGGCGAAGTGAAAGCCGTGAGGTAAAAAAAATCGGGCCGCTCATGCGGCCCGATTCACGACTGCTGGATGAAACGCGATGCTTAGAACTTGTGGCGGATGCCGACGCGGAACGCGAGCTGGTTGTTCTCGCCCAGGCCCGAGGTGCCGAAGTAGCTCGACGACGACGAACCGATCGAAGCCTGATTCTGCACGCCGTTGTTCGAGCCCGACGCCTTCTGATAGACCGCCAGCGCGTACACGTCGGTGCGCTTGCTCAACGCGTAGTCGAAGCTCGCGTCGATCTGGTGCCAGTGGCCCGAGAAGTTGTCGTACAGGTCCATGTACGTGTAGCCGAGGCCTGCCGTCATCGCGCTCGTGATCGCGTACTTGCCGCCGATATCGAACGCGTTGATGCGCGAGCTCGCTCCGACGATCGGCTCGAAGCGCGTGTTCGTCCACAGACCGAAGATCGTCGCCGCGCCGATCGTGTAGTTCGCGCCGATGCCGAAGCTGCGCAGATCCTTCGCGTTGTTCGTCGTGCCGGTCAGGTTGAGGTTGGCGACCGTCGAGCTGAACGCCGGCGTCGCGGCCGTCGGGAAGCGGATGTCCGTGTACGCGGCGCCGATGCCGAGCGGGCCGGCCTTGTAGTTCAGGCCGAAGCTGTAGGCGCGCGACGAACCTTGCGTCGTCGTGGTGCCGACCGTCGTGTTCGGCGTGCCCGCGAATCCGCCAGCCGTGTTCGAGAAGCCGTACATCGCACCGAACGTGAGGCCGTAGAAATTCGCGCTCGTGAACTTCACCGCGTTGTTGATACGGCTCGACGTCAGCTGGTCGAAGTCGTTCATGTGATACGCGTAGTTGCCCGCGACGGTCTGACCGCCGATCGAGTAGTTCGAGCCGAGGAAGTCGGTGTTGAAGCTGTACTGACGACCGAACGTCAGTGAGCCGACGTTGTTCTGCGTGAGACCGACATACGCCTGACGGCCGAATTCCGCGCCGCCCTGGCCGAGCGCGCCGGTGCCGCTGTTGAAGCCGTTCTCCAACGTGAAGATCGCCTTCAGGCCGCCGCCGAGGTCTTCGACGCCTTTCAGGCCCCAGCGGCTGCCTTGCGCGACACCGTCGTCGTACTTGACGAGGGAGTCGCCGGCGCGCGTCGGGCTGGTCGAGCTGTTGTTGACGTAGCTGATACCGGCGTCGATGATGCCGTACAGCGTGACGCTGCTCTGCGCGTGGGCGGACGTGGCTGCGAGGACGCTGAATGCGGCGAGCGCGGCGGTCGCCAAGAGATTCTTCTTCAAAACAAGCTCCGTGAGTTGGTTCGCGGTGTGGTGTCGACGGTGTCTGCGTGTTCGCGCTCTGACGGCGCGTGGTGCGACGGGCGCAAATGTAGCGATTGCCGAAGAAAGAAATGTGACAGCGCTTTCAACCGGCTTGCGTTGTATCGCGCGAACAACAGCGCTGGCGAAAGCCGGTCAGATGTGCGTGAGTGCGGCACGACGCGCGCACGGTATGCTTGCGGTTCGATGACACGCGAGCGAAATCATGGATCGAACAAGCATGGACGAACAGGGAATCCGCGAACTGGAGGAGCGCCTGAAAAAGGCGATGCTGGCATCGGATGTCGACGCGCTCGATGCGTTATTGGCCGACGACCTGAGTTTCGTGGATGCAACCGGCAAGGTCTGGACGAAAGCCGACGATCTGAACGGCCATCGCTACGGCATGCAGCGCATCGAGAAGCTGGATGTGGAAGAGCAGAGCGTGCGCGTGTATGGCAGCTTCGCTGTGACGGTGACGCGCGTGGCGCTCTCGGGGACGTTCGCGGGCGCCCCGTTCGCGGGCAGCTTGCGCTACACGCGAACCTGGGGCGAGATCAGCGGAACGTGGCGCGTAGTCGCCGCGCAATGCGGCCTCGCGCCTTTCTAGAAACGCGTTCTCAGGCGGACAGCAGCGAACCCGTGCGATAAGCCTTCGCACCCGCGATGCGCGCCACTTCCAGCCCGGCGGTCGCGAAACGCGTGATGTGCCGCGCGTACATCACGCCCGAGGTCGTGCATTTGAGCGTGGTGACCACATCCGTGAGCGGATCGACGATATCGGCGATCGGCGTGCCTGCTTCGATGAACGCGCCCACTTCCGCCCGGAACACGAGCACGCCCGACGCCGGCGCCACGATCGGCTCGGCGCCCGCGAGCGGCGTCGCGGGGAAGGCGAGCGGCGGCTGCTCGGGCACGGGCGCATCGATCACGCCGCGGTGAATCAGATAGTTGACGATCGCTTGCGCGTCTTTATCGGCGAGCTCGTAGGACACGTCGTGCTGGCTGCGCAACTCGACCGTGACCGAAATGCCGCCGTTCGGAATCGGAAAGCGCTCGCTGTAACGCTGGCGCAAGTCCGACCAGCAGAAGCTGTGAATCTCGTCGAACGGATTGCCGACCGAATTCAGCGCGAGCAGCGACGCCTTCGCGTCGAGATAGCGCGCGAGGGGCTCCACTTCGTCCCAGATTTCCGGGTTCGTGTAGAGATGCAGCGCGGCGTCGAGATCGCAATGCAGGTCGAGCACGACATCGGCGTCGAAGGAGAGTTTTTGCAGCGCGAGGCGTTGCGATTCGAGCTCTGTGTGCGGCGTCTGCTCGCCGAGCGCTTCCTGCATCGCGGCGCGCACAGCGAGCTTGTTGGCGTCGGCGTCCTTGCCGAGGCGCGCCTCGATGCGCGGCGCGATCAGCGCGGCGAGATCGTAGAAATTGCGGTTGAAGTTGTGACCGCTATTCGTCTCGAAGCGGCCCATCAACGTGCCGTGCAGATGCTGCGAAAGGCCGATCGGGTTCGGCACCGGCACGATCACCACTTCGCCACGCAGCTTGCCCGCCGCTTCAAATTCGGCGAGATGACGCCGCAGGCGCCACGCGACGAGCATGCCGGGCAGCTCGTCCGCGTGCAGCGAGGACTGGATATAGATCTTCTGGCCGCCGCCGGGGCCGTAGTGAAAGCTGGTGATGTTGCGGGAAGTGCCGAGCGTCGGCGAGATCAGGGGATGGGTTCTGGTTTGCATAGTGGTCGCGCGCAGGCGAGTGCGCCGGTCTTGCCTCGGAAAATTACTTCGCGCCGCGGTGTCTCCTTCCGTCGGCGCTGTCTCGAACGCTCGATCTTAGCGGAAATCAGCCGTCGAAACCGCTGTCCGAAAAGGAAACGGGCTCCGCGCCTTGAAGCGCGGAGCCCGTTTTCGTCAGCCTTTCAGTCGATCAGACTGTCGGACTTAGCCGCCGTACACGTCGAAGTCGAAGTACTTCTTCTCGATCTTCTTGTAGGTGCCGTCCTTGATGATGTCGGCGATTGCCTTGTCGATCTTCGCCTTCAGGTCGGTGTCTTCCTTGCGCAGACCGATGCCCGCGCCGTTGCCGAGCGTCTTCGGATCGTCGATGTTCTGACCGGCGAAATCGAAGCCCGCGCCGCGCGGCGTCTTCAGGAAGCCGAGTTCGGCCTGCACCGCGTCCTGCAGCGCCGCGTCGAGACGGCCCGAGATCAGGTCGGCGTAGACCTGGTCCTGGTTCTGATACGGCGTGACCGTCACGCCCTTCGCCGCCCAGTAGGTCTTCGCGTAGGTTTCCTGGATCGTGCCCTGCTCGACGCCCACGTTCTTGCCCTTCAGGCTGTCAGCCGTCGGCAGGATGTTGCTGCCTTTTTTCGCGACGAGGCGCGTCGGCGTGTTGAAGAGCTTGCTCGAGAAGGCGATCTGCTCGGCGCGCTGCGGGGTCATCGACATCGACGAAAGCACGCCGTCGAACTTCTTCGCCTTGAGCGCGGGGATCATGCCGTCGAAGTCGTTTTCGATCCACACGCACTTGGCCTTCAGACGCGAGCAGATTTCGTTGCCGAGATCGATGTCGAAACCGACCAGCTTGCCGTCGGAACCTTTCGATTCGAACGGCGGATAGCTTGCATCGACGCCGAAGCGGATCGTCGAATAGTCCTTCGCTTGCGCCGCCGTGACGGCGGTGAGCGACGTGGCGGCGAGGAGGGACATCGTGAGTGCCGCGAGCAGTTTCTTCACTGTTTTAACTCCAGAGGATGGTCAGTTCGGCCCGGAAGGTCTCGTATCCGGACGTCCGGCGCGTCGTTGGACGCCGGAGCATGAATATCCGGCGGATCGTGTCCGCCCGGAATCGGCAGAAGGTTACCAAGCCAAAATAGTTCGGCAGCTAGTAAAAGCCCCGATAGCAGGGGCTTTAGAAGTTTTCCTCGCTTAGGCGCGGATTTCAGCGCGTGCGCAACGGGTGATCCTTGAGGAACCACGACAGCCCGAACGCGATGAGCGCGATGCACGCCGCGACGAGATAAACCGTGTGCATCGAGCCCGCGAACGCATGCAGATAGTCGTCGTGCAGCGCGGGCGGCAGATGCGCCACCGCCTGCGGCCCGAGCGATTGCGGCAATTCCGTGCCCGGCGGAATGAGCGCTTCGAGGCGCGAGCGCAAGCTGTTTGAAAAGATCGCGCCGAAGGCCGCCACGCCGACCGATCCGCCGATCGAGCGAAAGAGCGTTGCGCTGGAGGTCGCCACGCCCATCAGCCGGAATTCGACGACGTTCTGCACCGCGAGCACGAGCACCTGCATTACCATGCCGAGCCCGAGGCCGAGCAGCGCCATGTAGATGTTCATCGTCCAGAGCGGCGTGTCGAGGCTCAGTGTGGAGAGCAGCAGCATCGCGACGGTGACGAGCGCCGTGCCCGCGATCGGAAAGAAGCGATACTTGCCGATCTTGCTGATGACGCGCCCGCTCACGATCGACGACAGCAGCACGCCGCCCATCATCGGCGTGATCTGCAGGCCGGCGCCGGAAGGCGTCGAGCCCTTCACGACCTGCAGATAGAGCGGCAGGAACGTGACCGCGCCGAACAGCGCACAGCCGACGATGAAGCCGATCAGCCCCGCGAGCACGAAGGTGCGCTCTTTGAAAAGCGAGAGCGGCATGATCGGCTCGGCGGCGAGTCGTTCCTCGTAGACGAAACCGCCGAGACACACGAGGCCGAGCAGCAGCGTGCCCCAGAGCTGCGGCGAGGTCCACGGCAGGATCGTGCCGCCTTCGCTCGTGAAGAGAATGATGCAGGTCAGCGCGGCGGCGAGAAAGCCTGCGCCCATAAAGTCGACGCGATGATTCACGTGCGCGGTATGCGGCTTGAACACGAGCTGGATCACGGCGAGCGCGATCAGCCCGAGCGGCAGGTTGATATAGAAAATCCAGCGCCACGACAGATGCTCGACGAGAAAGCCGCCGAGCAGCGGGCCGACGACGGTCGCGAGGCCGTACACGCCGCCGAACAGTCCCTGGAAGCGGCCGCGTTCGGCGGGCGGGATGACATCGGCGATGGCGGCCATCGTGATGACCATGAGCCCGCCGCCGCCCAGGCCTTGCAGCGCGCGCAGCACGATCAGTTGCGTCATGTTCTGCGCGACGCCGCAGAGGATCGAGCCGACGAGAAAAATCAAGATCGACGCCTGGAGCACGACCTTGCGGCCGAACTGATCGCCGAACTTGCCGTAGAGCGGCACGACGATGGTCGAACTGAGCAGATAGGACGTGACGACCCACGAGAGATTTTCGAGCCCGCCGAGATCGCCGACGATGGTCGGCAGCGCGGTCGACACGATGGTCTGATCGAGCGCGCCGAGCAGCATCACGAGCAGGAGCGCGGTGAACAGCAGCCGGATGGGCGGCTTCGAATCCACGGCGGTTTCGACGGACGGGTCCGCGCCCGCGATGGCGGTTTGATGCAAAGATGTCATATTGGATGAATGAATTTGGACGGCGCTTCACGAATCCGCGACGGGCGAGCACCCGGCAAATCAGGCGGATTGTAATTAATTAACGTGGAAGTTAATATAGACGACGAGTGAATTTTCGTCAAATCGAGCTATGGCTAACGATGTGCTGGACCGCGGCGCGGACGCCGCGCCGCAGAAAAAGGCAGGCCGCCGGCCCGGGCGGCCCAGCGGGGCGCACGGCGAGCAGGCGCGTGCGCAATTGCTGGATATCGCGCTCGAACTGTTCGCGCGGCAGGGCATCGGCGAAACGACGCTCGGCGCGATCGCGCGCGAGGCGGGCGTCACCCCGGCGATGGTTCACTACTACTTCAAGACGCGCGACCAGTTGCTCGACATGCTGATCGACGAACGGCTCGTCCCGCTGCGCATCGAACTCGCGCGCGTATTCAACGATCCGCATTCGGAGCCCGTCGATACCTTGCGCGCTTTCGTCGAAACGCTCGTCGCGACGGTCGAAAAATGTCCGTGGTTCGCGGCGCTGTGGGTGCGCGAGATGATCAGCGAGGGCGGCCTCCTGCGTCAGCGCATGGCCGAGCGCTTCGGCGACGAGCACAAGGACCGCGCGATCGAGCGCATCGCGGGCTGGCAGAAGGAGGGCAAGCTCAATCCGGCGCTGGAGCCGTCGCTCGTGTTCGCGTCGCTGTTCGGGCTGACGGTGTTCCCGCTCGCGACCACGCGCTGGCGTGCCGTAGGAGACCGCGCGATCAGCTCGGAGCAGCTTGCCCGGCACGTCGTCGCGTTGCTGATGAACGGCATCCAGCCGTACTGAATGCGGCTCACCGGCTCATCCAGTTCAAGCGAGCCGGGGCGATAAGAGGCAAGATGATGGGTTCCGGCGGCGCGTCTGCGCTTTCACGAGTCATCGCGCCGCCCGACATTTCCGTAAGCTGCGCCACGCGTGCGCGCGCTCTTTTGCGTGCGGCGCCGGCGACGCGGATCATGCAATCGATTTTTCTCGGAGGTCGTACATGGCAAGTGCAGGATACACGGACACACGTCTTTTCATCGATGGCGAATGGTGTGACGCCAAGTCCGGCGAAACGATCAACGTCGTGAGCCCCGCGACGGGCGATGTCATCGGCAAGGTCGCGAAGGCAGGCACGACCGATCTGGAGCGCGCGGTCAAGGCGTCGCGGCAGGGCTTCGCGACCTGGCGCAAGTTCACTGCAATCGAACGCGCCAACAAGATGCGCAAGGCCGCCGGGCTGATCCGCGAGCGCGCGGACACCATCGCGCGGCTGATGACGCAGGAGCAGGGCAAGCCGCTCGCCGAGGCGCGCGTCGAGGTCAATTCGGCCGCGGACATCATCGAGTGGTTCGCCGATGAAGGGCGCCGCGTCTATGGCCGGATCGTGCCGCCGCGCAATGTCAACGCGCAGCAAATCGTCGTCAAGGAGCCGATCGGCCCCGTGGCCGCCTTCACGCCGTGGAATTTTCCGGTGAATCAGGTCGTGCGCAAGCTGTGCGCGTCGCTCGCGACCGGCTGTTCGTTCATCGTGAAGGCGCCCGAAGAAACGCCGGCGTCGCCCGCCGAGCTGATCCGCGCATTCGCCGACGCGGGCGTGCCGAAGGGCGTCGTGCAACTCGTCTATGGCGATCCGCCGCAGATCTCGGAGTTCCTGATCGCGCATCCGGATATCCGCAAGGTGACGTTCACCGGTTCGACCGCCATCGGCAAACAGCTTGCGGCGCTCGCCGGCCAGCACATGAAGCGCGCGACGATGGAACTGGGCGGCCACGCGCCGGTGATCGTCGCGGAGGACGCGGACGTCGAGCTGGCCGTGAAGGCATCGGGCGCGGCGAAATTCCGCAACGCGGGCCAGGTCTGCATCTCGCCGACGCGCTTTCTCGTGCACAACAGCCTGAAGCGGGACTTCATCGCGGCGCTCGTGAAGCACGCGGAAAGCCTGAAAGTAGGCGACGGTCTCGCGGACGGCACGACGCTCGGGCCGCTCGCCAACGCCCGGCGCATCACGGCGATGAACAGCGTCATCGAGAACGCGCGCAAGACGGGCGCGACCATCGCGACGGGCGGCGAGCGCATCGGCACGGCGGGCAACTTCTTCGCGCCTACGGTGATCACCGATGTTTCGCTCGAAGCCGACGTGTTCAATGCGGAGCCGTTCGGACCGGTCGCCGCGGTGCGCGGTTTCGACGCCCTCGAAGACGCGATCGCGGAAGCGAATCGTCTGCCGTACGGTCTCGCCGGCTACGCATTCACGCGTTCGTTCAAGAACGTGCATCTGCTCACCAATCAACTCGAAGTGGGCATGTTGTGGATCAACCAGCCGGCCACGCCGTGGCCCGAGATGCCGTTTGGCGGCGTGAAGGACTCGGGTTACGGTTCCGAAGGCGGACCGGAGGCGCTGGAGCCGTATCTGGTGTCGAAATCGGTCACCGTGATGGCGGTCTGATGCAAGAGCCCCGGTTTCGACCGGGGCTTTTTTTCGCGGGCGGTAAGCGTGTTTGAATCTCACGTCACGCAAAGAACCGCGCGCGACCGCTGCGAATCGACGTTCTGTATGCCAGAATCCGCAGAACGTACCCAATCGGCGGCCAATATTCGAATATGTCCGATACGCTCAACACAGTCGAAGCAGATCATGCGATGCGCAACTGGACGTACCGGTCGGCGGGGAAGATTCCGATCGGTTCTGACCTTCACAAGCGCATGTTCTGCGAGATGTTGCTGACGACGCACAACCCATACAAGCCTGCCGTCATCGACTGGCCGAAGCTCGATCCGGCCGCATTGAAGCGCGTGACATCACTGCCGATCTGGGATATCGCCGTGCAGACGGAAGGACGCGCATCGATTCGCGTCGCGACTTACGCGGCGAGCATCGGCGATCCGCAGTTGCGCGAAGCGCTGCGCATGAACGGCGGCGAAGAGGCGCGCCACAAGGTGGTGCTGTCGAAGCTCGTCGAGGCGTATGGCATCGAACTCGCCCTGGAGCCGCCGTATCCCGCTCCCGCCGATGCGCTGCGCGCGTGGATGCTGACGGGCTACAGCGAGTGCATCGACAGTTTCTTCGCGTTCGGCCTTTTCGAAGCGGCGCGGCAGTCGGGCTACTTTCCCGAGGCGCTCGTCGAGACCTTCGAGCCGGTCATTCAGGAAGAAGCGCGGCACATTCTCTTTTTCGCGAACTGGGTGGCGTGGTATCGGCACAGCCTGCCGTGGTACCGCAAACCGTGGTTTTTCGCGAAGACCGCGAGCGTGTGGTTCTCGCTGATCCGCGATCGCGTTTCGCTCGCGCGCGGCTTCGACAAGAGCGGCGCGGCGCAGGACGCGAATTTCCCGGCCAATGTGGGCGATTCCGTGGCGGGCAACGTGTCGGTGCGCGCGTTGATCGAACTGTGTCTCACCGAAAACGACCGGCGCATGGGCGGCTATGACGCGCGCCTGCTGCGTCCCGTCACCGTGCCGAAGCTCGCGCGTTTCGCGCTGCGCTTCATCAAGCCGTAGGTTTCTCGCGCGCGGCGCTCGCTTCGTAGCGCCGCGACGCTTCCTCGATGTCCTGGCGGAATTGCGTGAGCGCGGCTAGCTTCACGTCGGGCGGCTGCAATGCGGCCCACAACACTTCCACCAACTCGTTCGCCGTTGTCTCGATCTGAGTCTGACTCAGCCGGCGCTTCGCGAGCGTCGCGTCCCAGAGGACGTGCTCCATCGGTCCGAAGACGAGCGAGCGCAAGAGGCGCAGCGGCATGTCGTTGCGCACGTGGCCGACCGCCTGGCCGCGCGCCAGCACGTCCATCAGCGGCGCGGTGTAGCGGCGCTGATATTCCGTGAGCGTATCGGAGAGATCGTGCTGCTTCGTGCGGCCTTCCGACAAAACCAGCGCGCACAGCCCCGTGCCGTTCGTCAGCATGAGCCGCATGTGCGTTCTGACGATGAACGCGAACTGCTGGCGCACCGAGCCGTCGCGCGGCAGGCCGGTTTCGAAGGCGTCGATGATTTCGTCGTACCAATCTGCGATCACGCGTGCGCAGAGTTCGCGCTTGCCGCTGAAATAGCTGAATACTGTCGCTTCCGAAATGCCCGCGCGCTGCGCGATCTCGGCGCTGGTCGCGGCGTCGTAGCCTTTTTCGGCGAAGACGTCGCGGCCCGCCTGCAGTATGTCTTTCACGCGCTGCTGCGATTTGACGCCCGCTGGCGTGCGGCGGCTGGTGCTGGTTTGCGTGGACATGGCGGCAATGCGTCGGAAAATAAATGTGAGCGTAGCTCAAAAACCTATTGACGGCTAGCCGATTTGAGCGTGAAATTGCCCCATTCCGTGGTTTGCTGCCCTGTGTGAGTAAAGCTCAGTTTTCAGGGCGCGCCAAAAACATCGTATCTGGAGGAGACGACCCCATGAGCACCGTACCCGGCCTGAATTTCGCGTTGGGCGAAGACATCGACATGCTGCGCGATTCGCTCGCCAACTTCGCGTCGAAGGAAATTGCGCCGCGCGCGGGCGAAATCGATCACACCGACCAGTTCCCGATGGACCTGTGGAAGAAGCTCGGCGATCTCGGCGTGCTCGGCATGACCGTCTCCGAGGAATACGGCGGCGCGAACATGGGCTACACCGCACACATGGTCGCGATGGAAGAGATTTCGCGCGCGTCGGCGTCGGTGGGTCTGTCGTATGGCGCGCATTCGAATCTGTGCGTGAACCAGATTCATCGTAACGGCACGGAAGCGCAGAAGCAGAAGTATCTGCCGAAGCTCGTGTCCGGCGAACATATCGGCGCACTCGCGATGAGCGAGCCAAACGCGGGATCGGATGTCGTCAGCATGAAGCTGCGCGCCGAAGAAAAGGGTGATCACTACGTGCTCAACGGCACGAAGATGTGGATCACCAACGGCCCGGACTGCGACACGCTCGTCGTCTATGCGAAGACGGATATCGAAGCGGGGCCGCGCGGCATTACGGCATTCATCGTCGAGAAGGGCATGAAGGGTTTTTCCGTCGCGCAGAAGCTCGACAAGCTCGGCATGCGCGGCTCGCATACCGGCGAGCTCGTGTTCGAGAACGTCGAAGTGCCGAAGGAAAACATCCTCGGCGCGCTGCACGGCGGCACGAAAGTGCTGATGAGCGGCCTCGACTACGAGCGCGCCGTGCTCGCGGGCGGCCCGACCGGCATCATGCTCGCGTGCATGGATTCGGTCGTGCCGTATATCCACGATCGCAAGCAGTTCGGCCAGGCGATCGGCGAATTCCAGCTCATTCAGGGCAAGGTCGCCGACATGTATTCGACGCTGCAGGCGTGCCGCGCGTATCTCTACGCGGTGGGCCGTCAGCTCGATACGCTCGGCTCGGGCCATGTCCGCCAGGTGCGCAAGGACTGTGCGGGCGTCATTCTCTACACCGCCGAAAAAGCCACGTGGATGGCCGGCGAAGCAATCCAGATTCTCGGCGGCAACGGCTACATCAACGAATATCCGGTCGGCCGCCTGTGGCGCGACGCGAAGCTCTATGAGATCGGCGCGGGCACGAGCGAAATCCGCCGCATGCTGATCGGCCGCGAACTGTTCGCCGAAACGGCTTGAGGGCGCACTCATGGCGATCATCGAATCGAAACTGAATCCGCGCGGCGAGGAATTCCGCACCAATGCGGCGGCGCTCGACGCGCTCGTCGCAGACCTGAAAGAGAAAGTCGCGAAGATCGCGGAAGGCGGCGGGCAGGCCGCGCGCGACAAGCACGTCTCGCGCAACAAGCTGCTGCCGCGCGATCGCATCGCGCAATTGCTCGATCCGGGCACGCCGTTTCTCGAACTGTCGCAACTCGCCGCATACGGCATGTACAACGACGACGCGCCGGGCGCGGGCATCATCACCGGAATCGGGCGCATCGCGGGGCAGGAGTGCGTGGTCGTCTGCAACGACGCGACCGTGAAAGGCGGCACGTACTATCCCGTCACCGTGAAGAAGCATTTGCGCGCGCAGGAAATCGCGGAGCAAAACCGTCTGCCGTGCGTCTATCTGGTCGATTCGGGCGGTGCGAACCTGCCGAATCAGGACGACGTGTTTCCCGACCGCGATCACTTCGGCCGCATCTTCTACAACCAGGCCAACATGTCGGCGCAGGGCATCGCGCAGATCGCCGTTGTGATGGGTTCGTGCACCGCGGGCGGCGCGTATGTCCCGGCGATGAGCGATGAATCGATCATCGTGAAGAACCAAGGCACGATCTTTCTCGGCGGCCCGCCGCTCGTGAAAGCTGCCACGGGCGAAGAAGTCAGCGCCGAAGATCTCGGCGGCGGCGACGTGCATACGCGTCTCTCAGGCGTCGCCGATCATCTCGCGCAAAACGACGCGCACGCGCTCGGCATTGCGCGCAGCATCGTCGGCAATCTGAATCGCGTGAAGACGCCTTCGGTTGCGTTGAAGGAACCGCTGCCGCCGCGTCACGATCCGGCGAGCGTGTACGGCGTGATTCCGGTCGATACACGCAAGCCCTTCGATGTGCGCGAAGTCATCGCGCGCATCGTCGACGATTCCGCCTTCGACGAATTCAAGGCGCGCTACGGCACGACGCTCGTCTGCGGCTTCGCGCATATCTGGGGACATCCGGTCGGCATCGTCGCGAACAACGGCATTCTGTTTTCCGAGTCGGCGCTGAAGGGTGCGCATTTCATCGAACTGTGCGCGCAGCGCAAGATTCCGCTCGTGTTCCTGCAGAACATCACGGGCTTCATGGTCGGGCGCAAGTACGAGAACGAAGGCATCGCGCGCAACGGCGCAAAGATGGTGACGGCCGTCGCGACCGCGAAGGTGCCGAAGTTCACGGTGATCATCGGCGGCTCGTTCGGTGCGGGCAACTATGGTATGTGCGGCCGCGCCTATTCGCCGCGTTTCCTTTGGATGTGGCCGAACGCGCGCATCTCGGTGATGGGCGGCGAGCAGGCCGCGTCCGTGCTCGCGACCGTGCGGCGCGACGGCATTGAGAAGAAGGGCGGCTCGTGGTCGAGCGAAGAAGAGGAAGCGTTCAAGGCGCCGATCCGCGATCAATATGAGGCGCAAGGGCATCCGTATTACGCGAGCGCGCGCCTCTGGGACGACGGCGTAATCGACCCCGCGCAGACGCGCGACGTTTTGGGCCTTGGATTGGCAGCGACGATGAACGCTCCGATTGAAGAAACACGCTTCGGCGTCTTCAGGATGTAACGCCATGTTCAACAAAATACTCATAGCGAACCGCGGCGAAATCGCATGCCGCGTGGCGGCGACGGCGAAGCGCCTGAATGTCGGCAGCGTCGCCATCTATTCCGATGCCGATGCGAAAGCCAAGCACGTCGATGTCTGCGACGAAGCGGTGCACGTCGGCGGCTCGGCGGCGTCGGAAAGTTATCTGCGTATCGAGCGCATCGTCGAGGCGGCGAAGCGCACCGGCGCGCAGGCGATTCATCCGGGCTACGGCTTTCTGTCGGAGAACGAAGATTTCGCCAACGCGTGCGGGAAAGCGGGCATCACCTTCATCGGGCCGCCGGTCGAAGCGATCAGCGCGATGGGCTCCAAAGCCGCCGCGAAGGCGCTGATGCAATCCGCGTCCGTGCCGCTCGTGCCGGGCTATCACGGCGACGATCAGGACGCTGCGCTGCTTCAGCGCGAAGCCGACCGCATCGGTTATCCCGTGCTGCTGAAGGCGAGCGCGGGCGGCGGCGGCAAGGGCATGCGCGTCGTCGAGAAGAGCGAGGACTTCGCGGCTGCGCTGGCGTCGTGCAAGCGCGAGGCGGCATCGAGCTTCGGCAACGATCGCGTGCTGATCGAAAAGTACTTGCTGCGTCCGCGTCACGTCGAAGTGCAGGTTTTCGCCGACAAGCACGGCAACGCGGTCTATCTCTTCGATCGCGATTGCTCCGTGCAGCGCCGCCATCAGAAGGTGCTGGAAGAAGCGCCCGCTCCGGGCCTGAATGATGAAACCCGCCGCGCGATGGGCGAAGCCGCGGTCGCGGCGGCGCGCGCGGTGAATTACGTCGGTGCGGGCACGGTCGAGTTCATCATGACGCAGGACGGCCAGTTCTACTTCATGGAGATGAACACGCGCCTGCAAGTCGAGCATCCGGTGACGGAGATGGTCACGGGCCTCGATCTCGTCGAATGGCAACTACGCGTGGCGGCGGGCGAGCCGCTGCCGCTGAAGCAGGACGAACTGAAGGTGCACGGCCACGCGATCGAGGCGCGCATCTACGCGGAAAATCCGTCGCGCGGCTTTCTGCCGTCGACGGGCACGCTCAAGCATCTGCGCGTGCCGCACGCGGTGGAGTTTTCGATCGATGGCGACGTGCGCGTCGACAGCGGCGTGCGTCAGGGCGATTCGATCACGCCGTTCTACGATCCGATGATCGCGAAGCTGATCGTGCATGGCCGCGACCGTCGCGACGCGTTGGCGCGCATGGCGCGTGCGCTGGCCGAGTGCGAGATCGTCGGGCTCTCGACGAACGTCGAGTTCCTTCAGCGCATCGTGAAGAGCGAGCCGTTTTCATCGGGCGATCTCGACACCGGGCTGATCGAGCGGCATCACGATGCGTTGTTCGCGCCGTCGGGCGTTTCGCGCAAGAGCGCGCTTGCGCTTGCATGTGCGGCGTTGCTCACGCGCGAAGGCGGCGAGGCGCATGGCCAGTCGCCTTGGGATGCGCTCTCGCACTGGCGCATGTCGGGCGGCTACAGCCAGGATTTGAACTGGCGCGCGCTCGACACGGACGAAACGCTGAAGGTCGTGTTCACGAAGAACGGCGAGAAGCGGCTCACGCTGAACGATGAAAGCGCGCGTTTCGGCTGGTCGCACAGCGGCGCGACGTCGTTCGCGGTGCAGCTCGACGATGCGCTGATCAAAGGCCACGTCTTCACCGACGGCGATGTCTTCCACGTCTTTCACGAAGGCGCGGCGTTCCAGTTCGAGTGGCAGAACCTGATGGCCCACGCGGGCGACGCCGAGCACGAAGGACGACTCACCGCGCCGATGCCGGGCAAGGTGATCGCGGTGCTCGTGGAGACGGGCGCGTCCGTCGAAAAGGGCGCGCCGCTGATGGTGATGGAAGCGATGAAGATGGAGCACACGATCGTGGCTCCGGCCACGGGCAAGATCGGCGAGATTCTGTTCGAAGTCGGCGATCAGGTCGCCGACGGCTCGCAGTTGCTCGTGCTCGAGGTCGAACAGGCGGGCTAACGCTTCACCTTGGCGGGCGCGCCGAGCAGCGTATCTTCGCTCTCGGCGCGCACGAGAATTTCCACGCGCCGGTTCGATGCGCGGCCGGCTTGCGTGTCGTTGCTCGCGATGGGCCGCAGATACCCCATGCCCTGTGTCGTGATGCGCGCGGCAGGCACGCCGCGCGTGATCAGCGCCTTCGCGACGGCGTCCGCCCGCGCCGCGGATAGCGCGCGGTTATAGGCGAGCGAGCCCTGGTTGTCGGTGTGGCCTTCGATCAGAATGGGCCGCATGCTGCGCTTCAACACCTCGGCGGCGCGATCGAGCATCGGCGAATCGCTGGCGCGGATGGTCGATTCGTCGATGTCGAAGAGCGCTGCTTCGGGCAGTCGCATCTCCACGCCGCCCTTGACCGGCAACATCGTGATGCCGTATTGCGCGTTCAACCGCTCTTCCTTCGCGCGATTGAGGCCGCTCGAGCATGCCGCGAGCAACATCATCGTGAGGCATGCGGTCGCTGCCCGTGAAGCTTTCTCCGTCATTGCATATCTCTGCGTCGATACCGAGCCTCGATTATAGGGACCGCGAAACGACTCCAATTGTAAAGATGGTTGTCTGACTGCGCGCTCGAGTGGAATGATTCGTGCGTGATTACAATGCTGGCGAACGTTTCCTGTTTGCAGTCATCGATCATCACGAACTCGAGCTCACGCACCCATGCAGATCCAGCCGCGCAACAACACGACACCAGACGCGTCCGAGCGCACGCGCAAGATGCAGCGCACGGCTTCCGCGGCGCTCTATGTCGTGCTCGTGCTGGTCGCGCTCTACACGGCGCGCACGTTCATCCCGGCGGTCGTGTGGGCGAGCGTGATCGCGATTGCGCTGTGGCCCGCGTTTTCCTGGCTCGAACGCCGGCCCGTATTCAGACGCCACCACAACCTGCTCGCGGTCTCGTTGACCGTGGCGATCGGCCTGCTCTTCGTCGTGCCGTTTTTCATCGTCGCGGCGCAGACGGTGCAGGAAGCGCACGAGATGCTCCACTGGTTCCACGAAGTGCTGCGCACCGGCATTCCGGTGCCCGCGTTCATCGAACACCTGCCAATGGGCGCGCAACAAGTTGCGCGCTGGTGGCAGGAGAATCTCGCGACGCCGCTCGAGTCTTCGCCTGCGGTGAAAGGTCTGCATAGCTCGACGGTCGTCGCGATGACGCGGCATTTCGGCGGACGCGTGGCGCATGCGCTCGTCATTTTCGGCTTCATGCTGATGACGCTGTTCTTCGTCTTTCTGGCGGGCTCGCGGCTCGGCGAGCAACTACTGGCGGGTTCGCGCCGCGCGTTCGGCGCGGATGGCGCGGCAATCGTGCGGCGCATGGCCGAGTCGGTGCGCAGCACGGTGGTGGGGCTCGTCGTCGTCGGACTGGGCGAGGGCGCGTTGCTCGGCATCGCCTACGCGATAACGGGCGTGCCGCACGCGACCCTGCTCGGCATGCTGACGGCGGTCGCGGCGATGCTGCCGTTCTGCGCGCCGCTCGTGTTTCTCGGCGCGGCGCTGTGGCTGCTCGCGCAAGGTTCGATGATCGCGGCGGCGTGCGTTGCCGCGTTCGGGATAATCGTCGTGTTCGTGGCCGAGCATTTCGTGCGGCCGGTGCTGATCGGCGGATCGGCGCGCTTGCCGTTCCTGCTCGTGCTATTCGGCATTCTCGGCGGCGCGGAGACGTTCGGGCTCATCGGGCTGTTCATCGGCCCGGCGCTGATGACGATTCTCGTCGTGTTGTGGACCGACTACGTGGTGGACCGGAGCTAGCGACGAGCCGATTCAGCCGCGCTCCTGCACGCAGACCCACGGCGATGTGACGACCGCCCACAATTCCGGATCGCGCGCGGCGAGATCGGTGGCGGTCTCGGCCTGCATGCGCTCGATCAGTCCGGCAGAAAGCCATTGCGAGACTTGCCGCGTGTCGTCGTTGGCGAGGGCTTCCGCGACGCTCACGAGATCCAGATCGCCCTTCACCCAGATGAGCTTGCCTTGCGCGAAAAAGCGCTCCAGTTCGGACCAGCCGATCTGGGCGGTTTCACTGAGGAGCTTGACGTAGAGCGGGCTGGGCGTGGAAGCGTCGGACATGAGAAAGAGGCGAGAAAAGAACGAAAGGCGTCCGACACTATAGCGCAGTGCCGGACGCCTTCGTTTCATGCAACGACAGCGCGAGACGTTACAGATCGAAGAAAACCGTCTCGTTTGGGCCGCGCAGATGGATGTCGAAGCGATAGATGCTGCCCGACGAATCCGGCTTCACCGACGCACCCGCCTCGCGCTTCGCGATCAGCGTATGACGGCGCTCGGCCGGCACGCTTTGCAGCACGGTGTCCTTGGCATTGGCTTCGGTTTCGTCCTCGAAATAGATGCGCGTGTACGCATGCAGCAGCATGCCGCGCATCAGCACGATGACATCGAGATGGGGCGCGGAATCGTCGGCGGTTGCGCCCGGCTTCACCGTATCGACGATGAAGCGCAGTTTCGGGTCCGTGCCCGTGCCCACGCGGGCGAAGCCGCGAAAGCCCGATTCGCGCGCTTCCTGCACGCTCTGCACGTAGCGGCCGTTGGCATCGGCCTGGGCGACTTCGATCAGCGCGTCGTTGACGGGCTTGCCTTCCGCGTCGAACACGTTGCCGACGACGGCGATATGCTCGCCCGGCACTTCACGGTCCGCCGCCGATGCGGTGAAGAGGCTCTTAAGGTCGAAGTTGTATTGCTCGGGAACCAGGCCGTAAGCGAAGTACGGTCCGACGGTCTGCGAAGGGGTCTGTTTCAGCGTGGTCATGTTCGGTTACTCCGTCGGCGTTTGGTCCGGGCCGCGCAGCACGATGTCGAATTCGTAGCCGAGCGCGTAGTTTTCCTGCGTCGTGTCGATCGAGAAGGCCGAAACGAGACGCTTGCGCGACTGCTCGGGAATGCCCTGATAGATCGGATCGAGGTCGAGCAGCGGATCGCCGGGGAAGTACATCTGCGTGACGAGACGCGAGCCGAAGTATTCGCCGAAGAGCGAGAAGTGGATATGCTGCGGACGCCACGCGTTCGGGTGATTGCCCCACGGATACGCGCCCGGCTTGATCGTCATGAAGCGATAGCGGCCTTCGTCGTCGGTCAGGCAGCGGCCCGCGCCTAGAAAGTTCGGGTCGAGCGGGGCGTCGTGCTGATCCGCCTTGTGCACGTAACGGCCCGCGGCGTTCGCCTGCCACACTTCCACGAGCGTGTTGCGCACCGGGCGGCCGCCTTCGTCGAGCACGCGGCCCGTCACGATGATGCGTTCGCCGAGCGGCTCGCCATTCTTGGCGGCGTTGCGGGTGAGATCGTTGTCGAGCACGCCCAGATCTTCAGCACCGTAGACCGGCACGCGTCGGTTGCGCAGGTTTTCCTTCAGCGGAATAAGCGGCAAGCCTGGGCTGCGCAGGACCGACGACTTGTAACCCGGCGACAGATACGGCGGATGGGATTCCCAATCACGCGGTGTGAGGATCGGTGAAGTCATGTCGACTGTCTCCTGTAATTGTGGGAGTTGAATAGGAAGTTTCTGACGACTACTTTATATAACGCCGCAAGTTATGGAAAATGATGTTTTGTGCCTTCTTGCATAACGGAACGTCATGGATACTGACTTCACCAACACGCGCGTCAAGTTCCGACATCTGCAGTGTTTTCTGGCTGTCACGCAGCTCGGCAGCGTGCAGCGCGCCGCCGACAGCCTGTCGATTACGCAGCCCGCGGTATCGAAGACGATCGGCGAACTCGAATCCATTCTAGGCGTGCGTTTGTTCGAGCGCGGGCGGCGCGGCGCGGTGCCGACGCGCGAAGGCCGCCTGTTCGCGCCGCACGCGAGCGCCTGCGTCGCGTCGCTGCGGGAGGGCGTGGATATGCTGCTGCGCGAGCGCGGCGACGTGCCGGGGACCATCGCGATCGGCATCTTGCCGACGGTCGCGCCCGTGCTGCTTTCGCCCGCGCTCACGTCGTTCCGGCAGCAATGGCCGGCGGTGTCGCTGTCCGTGCTGACGGATTCGAACGCGCTCTTGCTGGAGAAGCTGAAGGCGGGCGATGTCGATCTCGTCGTCGGACGGCTGTCGGAGCCGGAAGCGATGCACGGCCTCTCGTTCGAGCAGATCTATCGCGAGCCGCTGGCGGTGGTCGTGCGCCGCGAGCATCCGCTGACGCTCGAGACGCCGCTCACGCCCGCGCTGCTCGCGCGCTTCGTGATCGTCGTGCCGCCGTTCGGCACGCTCATCCGTCAGTCGGCGGAAAGCGTGCTCACCGCGTTCGGCGCGCATGCGCTGACGGCGCTCGTCGAGACCTTGTCGGTGTCGCTCGGGCGCTCGCTTGCGATGAACAACGACGCCGTGTGGTTCGTGCCGGCCGGCGCGGTCGAGCAGGACATCGGCCTTGGGCTGCTCGCCGCGTTGCCGATGCCCTTCGCGGGCACCGACGAGCCCATCGGCCTGATTCGCCGCAACGACGCAGCGCGCACGCCGGTGGAGGAAACGCTCGTCGATGCGCTGCGCGAAGCGGGCCGCTCGCGCGCCGGACGCAAATGACCGGGTGGCACGAGCGGCGCGCAAGTTGCTGAAGCAGCATTTACCGCGCAGATTCCGCGCGAAAGAAATATTATGACGAAAGGGAGCGAGCGAACGAAGTGACTGCAACAAACGCGCTCAGCAGTGGTCACATAAAACATTGCCCGCCGCCCTCGCGCCGCTTTGTCCGTTCCGCACAGGCCCTCTGCCGCAGCACCCGAACATGTTCGCAAGATGAAGACCGTATTGCTCGTCGACGACGACCGCGCCACCATCGAAGCCTGGACCCTCTGCATGCAGGGCGAGGATTGCAATGTCCTGTGCGCGTTTGACGGCAACGGAGCCTTGACGATATTGGGCGAGCAGCGGGTGGACATCGTCGTATCCGACTGGATGATGCCGGGGCTCGGCGGCGCGCTGCTCTGCCAGACGATGAAGAACGACGCGGCGCTCGCGCACATTCCTTTCCTGATGATTTCAGGGCACCCGAATCCACCCGCGTTCGTCAGCTACGACGGCTATTTGCGCAAGCCCGTCGATATGGGCACGCTGATCGCCGCGGTGAACCGCTTGTGCGCGGCGAAGAAACGGCCCCTTTACTGACCGGCCGCTAGCGCAGCTCCGCGAGCGCCTCGTCCATCTGCGACTGCGCCATGCGGTTCAACTCCTGCGGAATCTCGCAATCGAGCGGCAAACAGGACGTGACGATCACACGGATATGGCCGCCCCGATCCGGCCAGCCCTTCGCCGGCCACACCTTGCCCGCGTCATGCACGACGGGCACGACCGGCACTTTCGTCGCGCAGGCAAGGCGCACGCCGCCCGAAGCGAGTTTGAGCGGCGCATCGTGCGCGACGCGCGTGCCTTCGGGAAAGATCACCACGGAATCGCCTTTCTTCAGCCGCGCCGCGCACTCGCGCGTCACGGCGGCATGCGCCTGACGGATCGAGCCGCGATCGAGACTCACCATGTCGAGTCCGCGCAGCACCCAGCCGAAGAACGGAATGTTCATGAGTTCGTGCTTGAACACGAAGCTGATGCGGCGCGGAAAGAGCGCCATGAACGACAGCGTCTCCCACGTCGATTCGTGCCGCGACAGGATAATGCACGGGCCATCCGGCAAATGCTCCAGTCCTTCAATCGAGCATGTGACGCCGGTGATGACGCGCATCATCGCGACCATCGCGCGGCACCAGAGCCTCGCGAGCCGGTAACGCCCGTTGCGGCCGACGAACGGAAACAGCGGCAGGATCAGAATCGACCAGACGATGCCGCTGCCTAACAAATACGTTGCAAAGAGCCACTTGACGAGAGTACGGCGCATCATTTCGACGGATGAAGGGAAGGCGCCAGCATAACGTATCGCGCAACACGCGCCGGATTGCGCCGGGCGCGTCGCGCGTCATGCGGTGTCATCGATCGGATGCAACAATGGACGCAACTCTACGTAAACACGCAAGGATGAAGCGCAATGGAAACTGAGACGCCGGTGCAGTTCGACGAAGGCATGCTCGACGTGGGCGACGGTCACTCGATCTACTGGCGCGCCCAGGGCCCGCGCGACGCGCCCGTGATGCTCGTCGTGCACGGCGGCCCCGGCGGCGCGATGAACGTGAAGTGGGCCGAGGTGCTGGAAGAGGGCAAGTGGCGCGTCGTGTTTTTCGATCAACGCGGCTGCGGCAAGTCCACGCCGTTCGGCAAGCTGGAGGCGAACGGCATCGATGCGCTCGTCGGCGACATGGAAAAGCTGCGCGTCACGTTGAACATCGAACGATGGGCGATTTTCGGCGGCTCGTGGGGCACGACGCTCGGTCTCGCGTATGGCGTTGCGCATCCGGAGCGATGTCTCGGCTTTCTGCTGCGTGGCGTGTTTCTCGCGCGGCGCGAGGACATCGACTGGTTCCTGTGGGACGTGCGCCGCGTGTTCCCGGAGGCGCATCGCGCGTTTCTCGATGCGATCGAGGCCGCGTGCGGCAAGCGGCCTTCGAACGCGCAAGAGATATTGCAGATGACGGAGGCGCCGCTCGCGCGTTTCGACGAAGCCGGCACGCGGCTCGCGCGCGCGTGGACGCAGTACGAGACGACGCTGTCGGTCGTCAACAAGCCGGAGAAGGAGCCTGCCGACGAAGAGAAGCGCCCGAGCGCGGAAGCGAACGCCGCGGCGATTTCGATGGCGCTGCTCGAACGTCACTACATGGCCAACGAACTGCCGCCGAAGCCGCCGCTTTTGCCGCTCGTCGCGCGCATCGCGCATCTGCCGTGCCGGATCGTGCATGGCCGCTTCGACATGGTGTGTCCGGCGGATCAGGCGCTCGATCTCGCCGCGCGCTGGCCCGGCGCGGAACTGGCCGTCGTGAACGCGGCGGGGCACTGGACGTTCGAGCCGGGCAATCTCGCGGCGTTGCGCGCGGGCGCGGCGGCGCTCGCGAAGGCGATCGCAGAAGCACAGTAGGCGCTCAGAAAATCGTCGGGGCCGCTTCGATCAGTTTGCGCCAGTCGAGATCCGCACCGATCACGACCGGCTTCCCGGCGCGCTGCGTCGCGATCGTGAGCGTCATGCACAGCGACGTGCCCGTCACGGAAAGATATGGCGCGGTCGTGATCACCTGCTGCGGCCTGGCGAGCGCATCGACGAAATACGAGCGATTGTCCCAGCGCCCGGTCGATGGGTCGGCGATCGGCGCGAAACGTTCGCTCGGCGCTTTCGCGGCGACGCCCGCGAGACCCGGCATGCACTCGCGGCCGCCCTGATCGAGAAAGAAGCAACTGAGCGTGCTGGGGAGCGCGAGGAGCTCGGCGCACGCGGCTTCGGCCGTCGCGCCGGAAGCGAAGCGCCGCGCCGCCTGCGTGAGTCCCGACCGATACGGCAGCAGAAGCAGGTCGCCCGCGAGCCGCTCGGTGCGGCGCATTTGAGCGAGCGCATCGAACACGTCTTCGAAGAGCGGTGTCGCGACGCCGCGTTGGGCGAGCTCTTCCGACGGCATGCCGAACAGATAACCCTGCACGAAATCCACGTTCGAGCGCGCGGCGAGCATCAGATCGTCGCCGGTCTCGATGCCTTCCGCGACCACGAACATGCCCGACTCGTGCAGGAGATCGACGAGCTTCGGCATCAATGCGTCGCGCATGTGGGCGCTTTTCATACGCACGAGACTGCGGTCGAGCTTCACGATGTCGGGCCTGACCGTCAGCAGCCGGTCGATATTGGAATGCCCCGCGCCGAAATCGTCGACGGCGACGAGAAAGCCCTGCGCGCGAAATGCACGCGTCGCGCGCGAGAGTTCCGCGACATCGGTGCCGCCGGATTCGAGCACTTCGATCACGATGCGCTCGGGCGCGAGGCCGGCCGCGCGCGTCGCCGCGGCGAGCCGCACGGCATAGCCGGGATCGGTGAAGGTGGCGGGATTGATATTGAGGAACAGCCAGTGCGCGGCCGGCAAGACCGCCGCCGCGTTGCGCAGATGCGTGCGGTGGCTCATGCGGTCGAGTTCGGTGAGCGTGCCCGCGACGATCGCCCGGCCAAACAGATCGAACGGACCGACGAGCGCGCCGCCGCCGCCCGCGTCGCCGCGCAGCAGCGCCTCGTAGCCCACTTCGCGCTGATGCGGCAGGCTGTAGATCGGTTGCAGATGCGTGCGCAGCGCGATGCCGTCGACGATCTCCTCGTGTCCGGTCAGCACGTTCACGCCACGGTGGCGCACGCCGGACGCGCGGCGCGCGAAGTCGGCGTACGGGAAGCGCGCGCCGGCAGACGCACGCACGGGCGGGCACACAGGTCGATGAACGGCACGGCGGTCACGCGTTTCGATGGGAATGAGCGCAATATCGGCCGTTCGTGCGCGAACTTGAGCGCCGAAGTCGTCCGCAAGTCCAGACCGGCGGGACGTATCCGGTTTGCCGCGCGCGCCCGCGCGACCTATCTTTGTTGATGCGATGCTACGATCCGGTGCAACTTAAGCCGGGCGGTGCTCGTCGAAAGTCGCAACGAACCAATCGAGAGAGATAGATGGCGCAACAGAAAACCAATCCCAAACTCGAGCAGGCGCTGACGCGCGGCGATCTCGCGATCCGTCAGGCCAACTCGGGCCGCGCCACGGCGGTGCTGCGCGCGCTCGGCAAGATGATCGTCGAGGCGTCCGCGACGATCGGCGTCGAGGCGCATGTCGTCATTCATGACGGCGACAAGATCTACGATCCCGCCGACGGCGTATGGCCGCAGCAATTGCTCATATCGCTCGACGGTCCCGTCGAGGAAAACGATCCGGACGAGATTCGCACGATCACGCTGCTCGCCGATACGCCGGCCACGATATTCCGCTGCGAATGGCAACGTGCCGATGGCAATATCGGGCGACAGGAAGGCCGCCCGCTCGCGATGGTCGCTTTCATTACCGATGTCGATATTCCCTGGCTCGACGAAGACGACTGATTTTTCTAATTCGTTTTAGCGGTTTTCACACTGTCGACATGATTATGTCGTGATAGATGCGGGCGTTTTCTTTCGAGGAACGTCCGCTTTTTCATTTGCCATTCTCCTCCGCCGGGAATCCCAAACTGTGCGATTTCCCTGTTTCGCAGATTCTATGAAACAAAAGTGTAAGCAAACGTTACCGCGCCCCGTTTTTTAAGTGTTTTCGAGCGTTTACGCGATGCTCCGCGACGGTTCGACGAACGCTATGCTCCCACTTGCCTCTCGCGTCAATAGGTGGCTGCTCGCCCTCGTTTCTTCCTCTGATTCGGGCTCGCATATTTCTGTACGGCATATGCATATATTGGTTTGCAGCGGCTACGCGGCGATTGGCTCGCCGATTAGAAGCTTTCTTCAATAGTTTTAGCCTGAAATTTGCTCGGAAACAGCGGCAAGCGCGCACCCCGTTATTTGACTTCGTGAGAGGCTCGATTCGCCCGTGCACGGGACCAACCAAATAAACGTCCCCACATGAGGCACTTTCCAATCGCCAAGAAAAAATGGGGTTTACAAATGGAACGTCTCAACCTTGCCAACAGCACCGCCGCTAACCAAACCGAACCGGCGGTTCGCCCGACTCTCACGATCGTGCCCGCGCTTCAGAAATCCGAGCGCATGCCGTTTACTATTCGTATCGTCCGGGACGATGCAGGGCTGCAAAAGGCCGTGAGCATCCGACGTTCGGCCTATGGGCGGCATCTGCCCGAATTCGCCGAATCGATGACCATCGAGCCTTCCGACCGCGATCGCGGCACGGCTGTGTTGCTGGCGGAATCCAAGCTCGACGGCGCGCCGCTCGGGACCATGCGCATCCAGACCAATGCGTATGGGCCGCTCGCAGTCGAGCAGTCGGTGCGTCTGCCCGATCATCTGGCGACGGGGCGGCTGGCGGAAGCGACGCGGCTCGGCGTGGCGGGCGGCATGGTGGGACGGGTGGTGAAAGTGGCGCTGTGCAAGGCGCTGTGGATGTTCTGCGAAATGCACGGGATCGACTACATGGTGATCACGGCGCGTACGCCGCTCGATCGGGAGTATGAGGCGATGCTCTTCAAGGATGTATTCGGCGTGAATGAATTCCTGCCGATGACGCACGTCGGCGGCCTGCCGCATCGCGTCCTGGCGAAGGATGTCGCGGCGGCGCGCCAGCGCTGGGAAGAAGCGCGTCATCCGCTTTTCAACTACATGGTGCATACGCATCACCCGGATATCGATTTGCATTCTGTAGATTTATCTTTTGACTGGGAACCGGTACGATGCCCGGAGGCTCCGCTGATGGCTTACGGCAGATAAAAAGGCATGATCGTATTTAGAAAGGTGTTAGCGAAATAACCGGACCACGGAGCGGTCCGGTTGGCCAAAAGCGGCGGCGCGCGGGAGTTTTCGAGCTCCGCCGCCGCCCGCGCCGCGCATATCGCGCCGGGCGCAAACGGGGGTTTTTCCAGGTATGGCGTCGGTTATTCCAGCTTCCTTATCGAGATTCAGACGCACGGGCTCGTGGATCGACGACGCGCTGTACGCGGTCGCCGTTTACGCCGTGCCCGTTCTGATTTTGCTCGGTACGATCGCGACGCTCTATTTCCTGCCGCGCCAATACGAAACGCGCGGCGCCGTTCCTCTCCAATTGCGCGTGATCGCCGATCACGCGGGCGTCATGGGCCCCGCCGATGCGCGCGCCGCGCTGCAAGGCGCCGCGTCCGTTTCCCGATACAGCACGCATCTTTCCGAAAAGCCGGTCTGGTTCGCCTTTACGACGCCCAGCATGAGCGCGAATTCGTCGACGGTCGTCGAATTACCGTCGCGCCACGCGCAAACGCTTGCCTGCTGGAACGCGGACACGCTCGCGCCGCTCGGCCAGGCGGATCGCGAAGGCGTGAGCGGCGAGATGCGCGCGGTGAAAGCGGGTTTCTCGATTCAGGTCGGCCGGTTGAAGCAAGCCGAAAACATTCTCTGCCGGGGCACGTTTTCCGGTCCCGCCCAGATCAACGCCTACGCATGGGAATGGCAGGGCCTGCGCAACGCGTCGCTCGACTTTCAGGAAAGCTCGGGCCTGATCGCGGGCGGTCTGCTCACGCTCGCGGTGTTCGTCTTCGTCACGGCGCTCATCAATCACGAGTGGACCTATGTGATTTTCGCGGTATGGCTCGTCGGCAATCTGCGCCTGTGCGCGAACGCGATGGGCTGGGACATGCAATGGCTCGGCCGCGTGTTGCCGTCGGATTTCATGCAGCCGTTGCGGCAGTTCACTTTCGCCGCCTATTACCTGCTGACGGCCGCGCTCTTTCAGCAGCTCTTCCGGCGCGAGTTGCGCGTGGTCGGTTACCGATGGCTGCTGCGCGTCATTCAATATGTCGGCATCGTGCTGCTGGCCGCGGCGCTTGCGCTGCCGTATGAGTTCTTCATCCCGGTGCTGTGGGTCATCGCCGGTTTCGGCATCTGCGTGCTGCTGTTCTTCCTCGCGCGGCTCGTGTGGATGGCGCGCTCGCGCACGGTGCTCTGGTATGTCGCGTCGCTCGGCGTCGTGCTGTTCTCCACGTTCTCCGAGGTGCTCGGGGCGGCGTTCGGGCTGAAGGTGCTCGTGGGCGGCGTGAATACGGTGATGGCCGCGCTGTCGTCGAGCATGATGGCTGCTTTCGCGATCGCCGAGCAGATGCGTGCCGAACGCGATTTCCGCCGTCAGGCGCAGATGGAGTTGCGCAATACCTACGAAGTCACGCCGATCGGACTCTTCACGCTCGATGCCGATGGCCACTTCGTGCGCGCCAATCCCGCGTTGCGCGCCATGCTCGATCTGCAAAAGACCGACTACAAGGTGCGGCACTGGAACGACTACTTCGAGGCGGGCGCGTGGGGCGCGTTGCAGGCGCTGGCGTCGAAGGGCAGCGACGGCGAACTCGAAATGGGCGGCTCGCCCGAGCGCGGCACCGGCGAGCGTCGTTATCTGCTGAAGGCGATCCGCTCGAACGGCTGGATCGAAGGTTCGCTCCAGGACACGACTGAGCGCTCGAAGGCCGTCGAGCGCCTGCGCTTTCTCGCGGAGCACGATCCGCTGACCGGCTCGCTGAACCGGCGCGGCATCGAGAAGGCGATCTCCGTGCAAAGCGAAGAGTCGCTGCCGTGGGCGCTGGCGTATGTCGATCTCGACCGCTTCAAGCTCGTCAACGATCTGTTCGGCCATCGCAGCGGCGACGAAGTGCTGCGCCAGGTCGCGGCGCGAACGCGTGCGCACTTCGCGCGCAGTTATCCGGTCGGGCGCATCGGCGGCGACGAGTTCGTCTGCGTGATGCACGACACGTCGATCGAAGACGCCATCGCGCAATGTCGCGAGCTGATCGCGATTCTTTCGGATGCGCCGTATCAGGTCGGCAATCGCGCGTTTCAGGTGAAGGCGTCGATCGGCCTCGTCGAATGCTCGCAGGGCGTGCGCGTGCAGGACGCGCTCTCGCACGCGGATCGCGCGTGCCGCGAAGCGAAGAAGGTCGCGCACACGCATCTGGTCACGTATCGCAAGGGCGCGGCCGCGTTCGAGGAGCGCGCGGAGGAACTGAAACTCGTCGAAACGCTTGGGCGCAATCGACTGCCGCCGGGTCTATTCCTCGTGATGCAGCCGATCATGTCGCTGTCGGCGCCGACCGAATCGCTCAATTTCGAAGTGCTGCTGCGCATGCGCTCGCCCGACGGCGCGACGCTGCCCGCGGGCAAGGTGATCGTCGCGGCGGAGGAATCGGGCAACATCGCCGCGATCGACCGCTGGGTCATCTCGACGCTGCTCGATTGGATCGAGGTCCATCAGCAGCAACTCGGCAACACGCAGTTCATCTGCGTGAATCTCTCGGGCGGCTCGCTCAATGACGAGCAGTTCATGGAGGACATCTTCGCGCTCTTCGCGCGCTATCAGTCGATCGTGCATTACCTGTGTCTGGAAATCACGGAGAGCGTCGCGCTGCACGATCTGGAGAACACGCAGCGCTTCATTTCGCGCGTGCACGACATGGGCGGCAAGATCGCGCTCGACGATTTCGGTGCCGGCTATACATCGTTCAAGTATCTGAAGGCCTTGTCCGCCGATGCCCTCAAGATCGACGGCGAATTCGTGCGTTCGATGTGTGCGCATCCGGCGGATATCGCGATCGTCGAGGCGATCGTCGCGCTCGCGCGCAATCTCGGCATGCGCAGCGTCGCGGAGTGGGTCGAGGACATCGATACGCTGCGCGCGTTGCAGGAGATCGGCGTCGACTACGTGCAGGGTTTCCTCGTCGCGCGGCCGCAGGACAGCTCGGCGATTCTCGCGGCGAGCTCGGCCGCGAGCTTCGTGAAAGACCCGGAAGTGATGAGCTTCGTCGAATGCCTGTCGGAGCCGGTTCAGGCCACCGTGTTCGACTACGAGTGGCACGCGCGCGCGTCCGGCACGCACTGAACCGCTCGAAGACCCGCTTGCTAAAATCGGCGTAACAGATTCAAGCGAACGGGGACCAACAATATGAATCATGTCCGGCACGCCCGCCGGCGCCGCGAGGCTCGCGCCGATGTCTGAGCGGCCCGCGCGCAAAGCCTCGATGCATTCCGTCGGCTCCAACCAGCTCGGCATGCGCCAGTTCAACGAACGCATCGTCCTGCAGGCGATCCGGCTGCACGGCGCACTGCCGAAGGCCGATGTCGCGCGCCTCACGCGTCTTTCCATGCAGACCGTTTCGCTGATCGTCGATCATCTGATCGACGACGGATTGCTGCAAAAAGATGCGCGCACGCGGGTGAAAGGACGCATCGGCCAGCCGTCGGTGCCGATATCGCTGCGTGCGGACGGCGCGTTTTCCATCGGCGTGAAAGTGGGGCGGCGCAGTCTCGACGTGCTGTCGATGGACTTTGCCGGCAGCGTGCGCACGCGCGAGACGCTGGAGTATGCGTATCCCGATCCGCACACGCTCTTTCCCGCGCTGGAGGAGCGGCTCGCGCGCGTGGTCGCCGCGCTCGGCGATGACGCGCCGAAGATCGCGGGCATCGGCGTGGCCGCGCCGTTGTGGCTCGGCGGCTGGCGCGATTTCTTCGATACGCCGCCCGACGCGCTCGCCGCCTGGAACGACATCGACATCCGCGATCGCATTCAGTCGATGACCGCGCTTCCCGTCGAATTCGCCAAGGACACGACGGCCGCATGCGCCGCCGAGCTCGTGATGGGCCAGGGGCGCGGGCTGCGCAACTTCCTTTACGTGTTCATCGGGACGTTCATCGGCGGCGGGTTGGTCATCGACGGCAGATTGCACGCCGGGCCGAGCGGCAACGCAGGCGCGATCGGCTCGTTTCCCCTCTTCGACGGCAAGACGCGGCGCGCCGGGCAACTGCTCAATACGGCGTCGGTGTATGTGCTTGAGAAGGCGTTCGCCGCCGCGGGTGCGCCGTCTGCGGCGGCACATGACGAGCGTGCGTGGTCGCCCGAGTTGCGCGGGCTATCGGAAACCTGGATGCGCGAGACCTGTCCGGCGATCGCGACGGGCATCGCATCGTCGGCCGCATTGCTCGATCTCGAAGCTGTGGTGATCGACGGTGAAATCGACCGCGCTTTGCTGCGCGAAGTCATCCGCCGCACCGGCGACGAACTCGCCGGCTTCGACTGGCAAGGCATGACGCGACCGCGTCTGGTCGAAGGGCAGATCGGCCCCGACGCGCGCGCGATGGGCGGTGCGATTCTGCCGCTCTACGCGCATTTCGCGCCGAAGCACGAACTGTTTCTCAAACCACTCGAAGCCTGAATCAGTCCAGCGACAGCCGCGCGGCGAACGCGAGCAGCGCGGCGGAGAAGGTCCAGCGCTGAACGGTCTGCGCTTTGGGATGACGGCGCAGCCAGCCGGAAATGCGCACCGCGCCTGCCGCGAGCGTGAGGTCGAACATGACGCCGACCACGACCAGCACCACGCCCAGTTCCACGACCTGCGACCAGACCGGCCCCGCCTCCGGACGCACGAACTGCGGTAGCAGCACGGAACAGAAAAGCAGCGCCTTTGGATTGAGAATGCTGCTCAGAATGCCTTTTGCGTACGCGGAGCGCAGCGTGGATGCGGCGGCCTGGCCGGGCGTCGCTTCGAGTCCGAAGGCAGGCGAACGAAAAATCTGAATCGCGACATAAGACAGATACAGGCCGCCCGCGATGCGTACGCCGTCATAGAGCCACGGCGCGCTGCGCAGGAGCGCGGCAACGCCGAGCGCCGAGAGGGTCACGTGCGTCGCGCGCGCCGTGGCGAGTCCGGCGGCGACCGCAAGTCCATGCCGAAAACCGCGCGTGCCGCTCGTCTGCAGCACGAGCGCCATGTCCGGTCCCGGCAGCGCATAGACCACCGCGAGCGCGCCAATGAAAACCCAGAGCAGATGCGCCGAAACCATGATGAACTCCTGTTTGTGAAGGCTTCATCGTGCCACTTCGGATGAGGCGGTTTATGGCCTTTTGCGGCGGGTATATCGTTTGAATTGACGCTTTCCACTAGAATCGGTTGAGATGAAAGGGGAAAACGTCATGGCCGAACTCGACCGTATCGATCGCGCGATGCTCGCCGCGCTCCAGCAGGACGGCCGTATGCCCGTCGCGAAACTCGCCGAACGCGTCGGACTGAGTGAGACACCGTGTGCGCGCAGGCTCAAGCGCCTCGAAAGCGATGGCTACATCGACGGCTATCGCGCGTTGCTGTCACGGAAGGCGCTCGAACTGGGCGTCGTCGCGTTCGCGCAGGTGCGCTTCAGTGTGCACGACCGCGCGCTGTCGGACCGCTTCGAACGTGAGATTCAGGGCATTGCGCGCATCGTGTCGTGTCACAACGTCTCGGGCACGGCGGATTATCTGCTTCAGATCGTCGCGCGCGATCTCGACGAATACGGCGTCTTCATGCGCGACGTGCTGCGGACTTTGCCAGGCGTCACGGCAGTCGAATCGATGTTGTCTTTGCGCGAAGTGAAGCGCGACGGCGGCTTGCCGTTGCCGTGATTATTGCGAGCGCGTCTTTCGAAAACGTCTCCACATAAAAAGACGCCTCGTCCGAAATCGACGAGGCGTCTTGCCTGAACCCGAAACGAGAAATGTTCGGGCGCGGCGTTACGAACTGCGCTTGCGGATCATGCCCCAGACGACGAGCAGGATGATCGCGCCGATGACCGAAGCGATCCACCCGGCCGGTTGCCCGGGCTGATACCAGCCCATCGCGCGACCGACGTAGCCCGCGATCAGTGAGCCAGCGATACCGAGCACGATGGTCATGATCCAGCCCATGCTGTCGTCGCCCGGCTTGATGGCGCGTGCGATGAGACCGACGACGAGTCCGACGATCAAAGTACCGATGAATGCAAGCATGCGGATGCTCCTTGACTGAGTTTTACGGCTTCTTGACTGCGTTGCAGATGGATTCCGGATGGTCCCGGTACCTTCAAATTAGCACGGCGTCATGCATTTGGGTATGACACTGGCCGTTCGGCCTATCCCTTAAGCACGAACGATGCCCCGCGCCTTCCCAAGGTAGAATTCGTCGCATTGCTTCAATGGCTGCTCGCACCGCAACGATATGACCGACTCAGATTTCACCCCCACCGACGACGCGATTCATGAGGACCGCCTCTGGCGCGACGACGGCTGGACCGCTCGCGTGATCAAGAACGAAGACGACGACGGCTGGGCCGTCGAGATGATTCAAACGGGCGAGGCCGAGCCTGCGCTCGTCGGTCCGTGGACGATGGGCCGCGACAAGAAGAATCCGAAACCGCTCGATGCCAACGCGTTTCGAACGCTCGTCAAGACGGCGTCGGAGGTGTTGCGCCGACACGAGCAGCAGCGTCACGCGATGCTGCACAAGAACGTCACCATCGACGTGCGTGGCGAGGAGATGACGGTCACGCTGGAGATCGTTCCCGATGAGGACGATCCCTACGCCGATCTCAAGGCCTTCGATGCGTACGGCGCGCAACTGGCCCACGTGCGCGTCTCTCCCGCATTCAAGCTCAGCAAGGCCAGCGCGGAACGCTGGGCCGAGAACGACTTCGCCAAGCCGGGCTCGGACGGCTGAACGACGCTGAAGCGCGCGCGGGCAAACGAAAAACAAACGAAAACGCCGTCGCGTTTTGGCGCGACGGCGTTGCAAGAGATAACGAGCGACGGTTCGGCGTTCAGCCCTTCTTCACGACGAACTCGATCCTGCGATTCGCGAAACGTCCGCTCGCGGTTTCGTTGTCGGCGACCGGATTGGCGTCGCCGTAACCTGCCGCCGTGAGCGATTGCGGCGGAACGCCGTTCTTCACCAGGAAGCCACGGACAGCCTGAGCCCGTTCCTTCGATACTTCGAGCTTCGCCGGTGCTGCGCCCAACGCATCCGAATAGCCCGCGATTTCCAGATTCACCATCGAACCTTTGGCCGCGCAGTTTTTGAGCAACTGCGCCGTCTCGCCGAGCGTGGCGAATGCGCTTTCCGGTACCTGCGCACTCGAACGCGCGAAATTCACGACCTGGAGGTCGAGCACTCTCGACAGCTTGTTGCCGGAGCAGGGCGCCTCTGTCGCGAGCAGGCTCTTCATCGCGCTGCGAAAGGATTGCGTCGCGGTGGCGACCGCGCCATCCACGTCGAACGCTGCGACCTGGAACATGCCGCCGAGCGTGCTCTTCAACCGATCCGCCCAGCCAAGCTTCGCGTTCGCGGCCGCGCCGCTCAGTTCGACTTTCGAGCCGCTCACCTTGACTTCGGCGCCGGGCACGGCCATCAGCGGGAAGAAATCATTCAGACGCGAAAGCCAGGTTGCCGGGCGCGTTTCGGGAACGACTGCAACGTTCGCGGTATAGGCCTTACCGAATTTAGCCGTCAATGCGTCGAGCAGGTGCTTCTTCTCGGCTTCCGTGCCGACCGTCGCGTCGATGGAAGGAGCGCCCGCCGCGTTGACGTTGAACAGCAGTTGCGCATCTTTCCAGGAGGCGGCCGTGGCCTTTGGCGCGGGGGCTGTCTCGGCCAATGTTGCCGTTGCTGTCGTTGCGATGGGCGTATCCGCGATGGCGGAGGCGGCGACCGGTGCGTCGACCACGGGCTGCGTGGCCGGCGCCGACACGTCCGCGACTTGCGGCGCGGCCGGAGCGGCGCTCAGATCGACGCTGTCGCTTTTCGTGAAGCCGCGATAGTAGACCAGCGCAAGAATCAGGGCCAACACCGCGAACAACACCCAGACCCACTTGTTCGAACGCTTCGGCGCGGGCTTGCGTACCGGTGCGCGCAGCGGAGGCGGAGGGGGCGGTGCGGGCTTCGCGACAGGCGCGGGTTGCGCAGCGGCCGGTGCGACAGGCTCCGGGGCGGCCGCTACCGCGACCTCGCCATCGACGCGTTGCTCCAAGCTCGATGCGACCGTGTCGAGACGCGGTGCGATGCAACTGGTGAAGCCTTCGGTGTTGCCGACGCCGATCGCTGTCGCGACCGCGTTCGACATCGACGAATTGATCTCGCCGATCTGCTCGCGCAACAGCTTCGGCACGTGTGGCAAGGCCCACTGTGCGAGCAGGAAGTGTCGCTTCAGGATGCCGAACAGTATCGCTGCGACGATGCCTGCGAGCGCCGAGGTGGCTTGCGTGGGAACGCCGGTTTCGGCGGAGACGGCGTCGGTCAGCGCATCGACACGCTGGCCCGTTGCGAGCGCGGCGAGCAAATGGCCATTGGTTTCGAGCTGTTTGAGTCCGCCGGTGGTCGCGATCAGCTTGGGGAGCTGGTCGGCGACATAGGCGTTCGTCTCCGGCTGCATGATGACGGAGTACACCGACTGCGCGCCGGGTACGAGCGTCGCCCGGTCCATCAGCGATGCCACGAGTCCGGGCGCGATGCGTGCCGCGACTTGCCGGACGATTTGCCCGGGTATGCCGAACTGTTGCGACAGCTGTTCCGCGATGTTTTCAGAGATCGCGGAATTGACCGCCTGGACGAGATTGATGCTCATCGACTGTCTTTCCTTTCTACATGGACGCTCAACGCAAGCGTGCGGCGCATTCTATATGCACAGCTATCCTAAAAAGATTTGTGCAAACTTCTTTACGAAAATGGTGCGCTGATGCGACTGTGCGTCTCTTTCAGCGTGCGCGCGGATTCAATTCGGAGAAAAACTTGAGCATGCGCTTGCAGGCGATACCGAGCCATGACGGCTCGGCGGGCGCGGCTTCATTGCTGTTCACCGAGAGCGCGACGAGCGACATCATGGAGTGGGAACGAATCAGCGTGCGGTACGATGCGTCGAGGGGCGACGTCCATGCGCACGTGCGGCAATCGTGCTTCGTGCACGTGTTGCAGGGAGGTTGATCGCGGTTCATGGCAGAGTCCTTTTCCAGTACCCGCACATGATGTTCGATAAGCTTTCGTAAGGCGATCAGAGGGTTCCGATTGAACTCTTGGTTTCTGTCTCGGAATTAGGACAAACTAGGCAGATAAGCCGGGCACTGTTGCACCGAAAAGGAGAAGGCGATGCACTACCTGTTGATTTACGAGCTACGTTCAGACTATCTGGAGCGCCGCGCGCAATTTCGCGACGCGCATCTCGCCCTGGCGTGGGCGGCTGTCGAACGGGGCGAGATCGTGCTCGCCGGCGCGCTCGACGCACCCGCTGACCGCGCGATGCTGCTGTTCCACAGCGATTCGCCCGCCGCGGCGGAAGACTTCGCGAAGCACGATCCTTACGTGACGAACGGGCTGGTCGAGCGCTGGGAAGTGCGCAAGTGGAACACGGTCGTGGGCGCGAGCGCCGCCACGCCCGTGCGATAGCCACAGCGCGAATATCACGCGTCGGCGGTTGCTTCCTCTGGACGATCGCGGCGCGTGGAACCGCGACGCTGCGCCGAGCGATACAGGCTCGTGAGCGTATCGTCGATTTGTTGCGTGCGGTCGAACAGTGCTGCGAGCCAGTCGACGAACGCCGAGACGCGCGGCGTCGCCTGGCGGCTCTTCAGAAACGCGACCGAAACCTTCAGCGGCGGCGATTTCCACTGCGGCAGCACTTCGAGCAATTGTCCCGAGCGCAGATAAGACTGCGCTGCGATACGCAGCGGCTGAATCAGCCCGAGCCCTTCGATGCCGCACGCCAGGTACGCATGCTCGTCGGCGACCTGCACGAAACCGCGCATCTTCATCGTGACGGGCTCGCCGTCCACATCGAAATCGAAATCGGCGGGGCGGCCGCTCTTCGCCGACAGACAATTCACCGCGACATGCTGCGCGAGCTCGTCGAGCCTCTGCGGCGTGCCGTGCTTGTCGAGATAGGCAGGGCTCGCGCACGTCACCTGTTCGAGCACGCCGAGCCGCCGCGCGATCAGCCCCGAGTCGGGCAATTCACCGAGCTGCACGCTGCAGTCGACCCCTTCGCCGACGAGATCGACATTGCGGTTGCCGATGCCGATCGACAGCTCGATCTGCGGATAGCGCGCGTGAAATTCCGGCAGCGCGGGCACGACGATGGAAGTCGCGACGGTGTCCGGCATTTCGACGCGCAGCCGTCCGCGCAGGCGCTCTTCGCCCGCGCCGAAACCGGATTCGAGTTCGTCGATGTCGGCGAGGATTTGCGCGCAGCGTTCGTAATAGGCGGCGCCATCGACGGTGAGATTCAGGCGCCGCGTCGTGCGTGCGAGCAATTGCACGCCGACGAGCGCTTCGAGTTGTTGCACGGTCGTCGAAACACTTGCGCGCGGCATGCCGAGCGACTCGGCCGCACGCGTGAAACTGTTCGTATCGACGACACGCGTGAAGACACGCATGGCATGGACGCGATCGATCACGTTGAGTTTTCCTTTTATGACGATTGAATGGCGATGCGCAAGAAAAAACGACGCCACCGCGGCTATGAAGCTGCGGAAAACGGGCGCATCGGCGATGGTTAGATCGTACGGACGGGAAGCGTCAACGTGAATACACAAAACTGGAGGATTCTTGCCTGATTCTTTGCGGCGCGCTTGTGGCGAGGTGAATCAGAGCATCGGCATTTCACCGCGCAGACGGCCCGCGAAGCCGGTCATGTCCGCACCCGAAGGCGATTGATAAAGCCGCAGGCCCATCTCCGGAAGGATCGACAGCAGATGATCGAAGACGTCGCCCTGAATGCGTTCGTATTGCGTCCACGCGGTCGTCGCGGTGAAGCAGTAGACCTCGACCGGAATGCCCTGCGATTCGGGCTCCAGCATGCGGACCATCATCGCCATGTCCTGACGGATTTCCGGATGCCGCTGCAGATACGCGAGCCCGTACGCGCGAAACGTGCCGATATTCGTGAGCCGCCGCCGGTTCGCAGGCTCGTTCGCGAGTTCGCCGAGATTGCGGTTCGCCTGTTCCACTTCCGTCTGCTTCTGCTCCAGATAATCGTGCAGCAGGCGAAAGCGTTTCAGTCGCGCGGTCTCTTCGTCAGTGAGAAAGCGCACGCATTGCGCGTCGAGCCGCAGGGTGCGCTTGATGCGCCGACCGCCCGATTCGAACATATGCCGATAGTTGCGATAGCTCTCCGAAAAGAGCTTGTAGGTCGGCACGGTCGTCACGGTGTTGTCCCAGTTCTGCACCTTGACCGTATGCAGCGCGATGTCCTTCACGAAGCCATCGGCGGCGGCTTGCGGCATTTCGATCCAGTCGCCGATGCGCAGCATGTCGTTCGATGTCAACTGCGTGCTCGCCACCAGCGACAACAACGTGTCCTTGAACACGAGCAGCAGCACGGCGGAGAGCGCCCCGAGCCCGGAGAGCATCCAGAGCGGCGAGCGGTCGATGAGAATCGAGAGCACCAGCACGCCGCACACGAGCGCGAGCGCGAGCTTGCCGATCTGAATATAGCCCTTGATCGAGCGCGTCTGCGCTTCCTTGCTTTCCGCATAGACGTCCTGCCACGCGGAGAGTGCGCTGCCGGCCGCGAAGAACACGCAGATCCATGCGCCGGCATGCGCGACGCGTTCGATGAACGTGGCCCAGTGACCGATGCGCGGCACGTCGCCGATGCCGAGCGCGACTGTCGCGAAGGGCACCGCGTACCAGAGCCGGTGATAAGCGCGGCGCTTGATGAATGCGCGATCCCATTTCGCATGTCCGGCGAGCACGAGCAAACGATGCGCGATGCCCAGCACGATCCGCGCGACCACCCATTGCACGAACAGCGCGATCAGCGCGAGCGCGATGAAGCCCGCGACCAGTTGCGCCCACGGATGAGCGGCGAGTTGCTGCGGCAGCGGATCGGGAAGGAAGTCGAAATTCATACTTGTTGATGAGAGCAGGGCGGTGCGCCCGGTATTGTGCATGAACGGTGCATCGGAATCTGCTGACTTGCACGTCTTATCGAAAACCCGAGTTCGATGAAAATGAATTTTTTTCGGCGGGCTTTTCGAGTAAATATACTTTCATCGCCACTCTGGCAACGTCAGCAGAGCGTTTCATGTCCCGTTCCTTATCGGTTCATGCGCCGGCGAGCGCAGACGATCTGATCGCGGCGCGCATCGCCGCGGCCATGCCGACGCTCACGCCGATCCATCGGCGCATGGGTGCGTTCGTGCTGGCCAACCTGTTCCGCTCGGCGACGATGCGCATCGACGAGCTGGCGGGCGCAGTGGGCGCGTCGGTCGCGACGGCGAACCGGTTTGCGCGCGCGCTCGGCTTTTCCGGCTATCCGGCATTTCGCGAGGCGCTCGTGCGCGGCTTCGAGGCGACCATCGCGCCGGTCGAGCGGCTGCGCACCGCGCTCGAATCGCCGGCGAGCGGCGCGGAAGTCTTCGATGCCTCGCTCGCGCAGGCCGCTGCGAATGTGCGTCTGGCCCAGACATCCGTCGATGGTGCGCGGGCCGAGGCGATCATCGACGCCATCCTTGCCGCGCCACGCGTCTTCGTGATCGGTTATGGCGCGAGCGCGTTTCTCTCCGGGCTGATGGAGCACGGGCTCACGCCGTATTGCGCCAATGTGCAGTCGCTCGCGCTGATGGGCGGGCCGTCGCACGCGGCGCGCCGGCTTTTCACGGCAGCGCGTGGAGACGTGCTCATCGCGATCGCGTTTCCGCGTTATGTCGACGACACCATCGTGCTCGCGCGGCTCGCCCGCGATCATGGTTTGCGCGTCGTCGCGCTGACCGACAGCGCCACGTCGCCCCTCGCGCAAGTCGCGGACCTCGTGCTCGCGATCCGCGCTGAACGCAGGCTCGCGGCGAACTGCGACACGGCGGTGCTCGCGGTCATCGAAGCACTGTGCGATGCCGTCGCGCATCGCGCGAAGCGATCGGTCGAGGCGGCGTCGGGGTTGACCGAATTTGTGCTGCCGTGGCTCGTTGCACCGTCGCTTTCACGAGAGCCGCATGCCGTGCACGCCAGGCGCCGCACACACGCGAAAAGACCCATTCACACGGAACCGCGCGAATCATGAAGGCCACACCAGTCATTGCGATCCACGGCGGCGCGGGCACGATCCTGCGCCAGGCCATGAACGCCGAAGCCGAAGCGCGTTATCACGCAGCGCTCACGGATATCCTGCGTGCAGGCGAACGCATTCTCGCCGATGGCGGCAGCGCGCTCGACGCCGTCACCGAAGCGGTGCGTCTGCTCGAAGACTGTCCGCTCTTCAACGCGGGCCACGGGGCGGTGTTCACCGCGGCCGGCACGCACGAACTCGACGCCTCCGTGATGGACGGCGCGACACTAGAAGCCGGCGCCATCAGTTGCGTGACGCGCGTGAAAAACCCGGTGCTCGCCGCGCGCCGCGTGCTCGACGTGAGCGATCACGTGATGTTCACCGCTGCGGGCGCGGAAGCGTTTGCAGAGGCGCAAGGCCTCGAATTCGTCGATCCGTCGTACTTCTACACGGAGGCGCGTCATCAGCAATGGATGAAGGCGCGCGGCACATCGGGCACGATGCTCGATCACGACGCGATGACCAAATTCGCGTCCGATAACGATCTCATCGATCCCGACAAGAAGTTCGGCACGGTCGGCGCGGTCGCGTTCGACGCGCACGGCCATGTGGCGGCGGCGACGTCGACGGGCGGCATCACCAACAAGCAGGCGGGCCGCGTCGGCGATGCGCCTTTGATCGGCGCGGGCTGCTACGCGAACGACGCCACCTGCGCCGTATCGACCACCGGGACGGGTGAAATGTTCATGCGCATGCTCGCGGCCTACGACGTATCAGCGCAGATGGAATATCGCGGCGTGTCGCTCGAAGACGCATCGAACGATGTCGTGATGAACAAGCTGCCGCGTATCGAAGGACGCGGCGGTCTCGTCGCCGTCGATGCGAAGGGCAACGTCGTGCTGCCGTTCAATACGGAAGGCATGTATCGCGGCTTTGCGCGCGTGGGCGAGACGCCTTTTACAGCGATCTATCGATGACGACACTGACCTTGCCCGATGCCCGCGTGATCGATGTGCGCGATCTGTCGGTCTCGTTCCGCTCGCGCTCTCGCACGATCGAAGCCGTGCGCAACATATCGTTCACCGTGGATCGTGGCGAGACGCTCGCGATCGTCGGTGAGTCGGGCTCGGGCAAGTCGGTCACATCGCTCGCGCTGATGCGTCTCGTCGAGCATGGCGGCGGTCAGATCGTCGCGGGCAGCATCGCGTTTCGCGGGCGCAACGGCCGCGTGCTGGATCTTGCGAAAGCGTCATCGGCGACCATGCGCGGCGTGCGCGGCGCCGATATAGCGATGATTTTCCAGGAACCGATGACATCGCTCAATCCGGTGTTCACGGTCGGCGATCAGATCGCGGAAGCCATCGCGCTGCATCAGGGCAAGAGCCATTCCGAAGCGCGCAACGAAGCGCTGCATCTGCTCGATCTCGTGCGCATTCCCGAAGCGAAGCGCGTATTCGCGCGTTATCCGCATCAGTTGTCGGGCGGCATGCGCCAGCGCGTGATGATCGCGATGGCGCTTTCATGCAAACCCGCCCTGCTGATCGCCGACGAGCCGACCACCGCGCTCGACGTCACGATTCAGGCGCAGATCCTGCAACTCGTTCGCGGCCTTCAGGACGAGATGAACATGGGCGTGATCTTCATCACGCACGACATGGGCGTGGTCGCGGAAGTGGCGGATCGCGTGCTCGTGATGTATCGCGGCGAGAAGGTGGAGGAAGCGCCATCGGACACGCTGTTCCACGCGCCGCGGCACGCTTATACGAAGGCGCTGCTCGCCGCCGTGCCGACGCTCGGCGCGATGCGCGGCACCGACCGTCCCGCGAAATTCCCGATCCTCGAAGTCGAGCCGGTGAACACTGCACCCGACGATGCGAGCGCGTTGCGGCCATCGGAAGCGGTCGAGAAGGAAAAGCAGCCGGCCGTCGATGAAACCGTGCAGCCGATCCTGCGCGTGCGCGATCTCGTCACGCGCTTTCCGGTCAAGAGCGGCCTGTTCGGGCGCACGACGGCGGCCGTGCATGCGGTCGAGCGCGTGAGCTTCGAACTGCGTCCGGGCGAAACGCTCGCGCTCGTCGGCGAATCGGGCTGCGGCAAGTCGACGACGGGACGCTCGCTGTTGAGGCTCGTCGAGAGCCAGAGCGGGTCCATCGAATTCGACGGGCGCGACATCAGCAAGCTCGAAGGCCACGCGCTGCAAACCCTGCGGCGCAATATCCAGTTCATCTTTCAGGACCCGTTCGCGTCGCTCAATCCGCGCCTGACGGTCGGCTTTTCGGTGATGGAGCCGCTGCTCGTGCATGGCGTCGCGAGCGGGAAGGAAGCGCAGGCGCGCGTCGACTGGCTGCTCGAAAAAGTCGGCCTGCCGCCGGAGGCCGCGCAGCGTTATCCGCATGAATTCTCGGGCGGTCAGCGGCAGCGCATCGCGATTGCACGGGCGCTCGCGCTGAACCCGAAAGTCGTGATCGCCGACGAATCCGTCTCCGCGCTCGATGTTTCCGTGCGCGCGCAGATCGTCAATCTGATGCTCGATCTGCAGCGCGAACTCGGCGTCGCGTATCTCTTCATCTCGCACGACATGGCGGTCGTGGAGCGCGTGAGTCATCGCGTGGCGGTGATGTATCTCGGGCAGATCGTCGAGATCGGGCCGCGCGCGGCCGTGTTCGAGGCGCCGCGTCATCCGTACACAAGGAAATTGATGAGCGCGGTGCCGGTCGCCGATCCGTCACGCCGGCACGCCAAACGCATGCTCGCCGCCGACGAAATACCGAGCCCGATCCGCAAGCTCGGCGATGAGCCCATCGTCGCAAAACTGGTTGCCGTCGGACCGGATCATTACGTTGCCGAGCATCACGTCGGCGGCGCTTACTGAAAGTAACTGAGAGCACCTCGAAAAGCACTTCAACAAGGAGTCCAACGATGCCGACTTTTCAATTGCGCGCGATGTTCGCAGCAAGCGCGTTCGCCACACTGACCGCCCTCGCGCCCGTCGCCGCGCATGCGCAAAGCACCGCCGTGATGGCCGTCGCCTCGACCTTCACGACGATGGATCCGTACGACGCCAACGACACGCTCTCGCAAGCGGTCGCGAAGTCGTTCTATCAGGGCCTTTTCGGCTTCGACAAGGACATGAAGATCCAGAACGTGCTCGCGACGAGCTACGAAGCGAGTCCCGATGCGAAGGTGTACACGATCAAGCTGCGCCAGGGCGTGAAGTTTCACGACGGCACCGACTTCAACGCGGACGCCGTGAAAGCCGTGTTCGACCGCGTGACGAATCCGGACAACAAGCTCAAGCGCTACAACCTCTTCAACAAGATCGAGAAGACCGAAGTGATCGATCCGTACACGGTGAAGATCACGCTGAAGATTCCGTTCTCGGCGTTCATCAACGTGCTCGCGCATCCGTCGGCGGTGATGATCTCGCCGACCGCGCTGCAAAAGTACGGCAAGGAGATCGCGTTTCATCCGGTCGGCACGGGGCCGTTCGAGTTCGTCGAATGGAAGCAGACCGACGACCTGAAGGTGAAGAAGTTCGCGGGCTACTGGAAGAAGGGCTTGCCGAAGATCGACATGATCGACTGGAAGCCGGTCGTCGATAACAACACGCGCGCCGCGCTCATGAAGACGGGCGAGGCGGACTTCGCGTTCTCGGTTCCGTTCGAGCAGGCCGATTCGCTCAAGTCGAGCCCGAAGGTCGATCTGATCGCGGCGCCGTCGATCATTCAGCGCTACGTCAGCATGAACACGCTGCAAAAGCCCTTCGACAACCCAAAGGTGCGCGAGGCGATGAACTACGCGATCAACAAGGAAGCGCTCGTCAAGGTCGCGTTCGCGGGTTATGCCGTGCCGGCCGAAGGCGTCGTGCCGCCAGGCGTCGATTACGCGACGCCGAAGCTCGGCCCCTGGAAATACGATCCCGCGAAGGCTCGCGAACTGCTGAAGGAAGCGGGCTATCCGAACGGCTTCGAAACCGTGCTGTGGTCGGGCTATAACCACACGACCGCGCAGAAGATCATCCAGTTCGTGCAGCAGCAGCTTTCGCAAGTGGGCGTGAAGGCATCGGTCGAAGCGCTCGAAGCGGGGCAGCGCGTGCAGCGCATCGAGAGCGCGCCCGATCCGAAGACCGCGCCGGTGCGCATGCTCTACATCGGCTGGTCGTCGTCGACGGGCGAAGCGGACTGGGCGATCTCGCCGCTGCTCGGCGGCTCGTCATCGTTCCCGCCGAAGCTCTTCAACACGGCGTACTACAAGAACGATCAGGTCGATGAAGACTTGCAGAAGGCGCTCGCGACGACCGACCGCAGCGAGAAAGCGAAGCTCTACACCGATGCGCAAAAACGCATCTGGGCCGATGCGCCGTGGATCTTTCTCGTCACGGAAAAGGTCGTGTATGCGCGCAGCAAGCGTCTGTCCGGCGCGTACGTGATGCCCGACGGCTCGTTCAGCTTCGACGAGATCGCGATCAAGTGATGAACCGGCCGGGCCCGCGCGGCCCGGCCACAATCGACCGGACACGATGCTCAATTTCATCGCCAAACGCTTGTTAGGCTTGCTGCCGACGCTCTTCATCGTCGCGGTACTGGTGTTCTTCTTCGTGCACATGTTGCCGGGCGATCCGGCGCGACTCGCGGCGGGCGCGGAAGCCGACGAAGCGACCGTCGCCCTCGTGCGCGCCGATCTCGGCCTGGACAAGCCGCTACCGCAGCAACTGGTGGGCTTCTTCGGCAAGATCGCGCATTTCGACTTCGGCATGTCGACGCGCAGCAAGCGGCCCGTATCGACGGAAATCGCCGAGCGTTTCATGCCTACGTTGTGGCTCACGATCGCGAGCATGGTGTGGGCGGTGATCTTCGGGATGGCGATCGGCATCGTGTCGGCGGTATGGCGCAATCGCTGGCCGGATCGCCTGGGCATGACGCTCGCGGTGTCGGGCATCTCGTTTCCGGCCTTCGCGCTTGGGATGCTGCTGATGGAAATTTTCTCGGTGAAGCTCGGCTGGCTGCCCATCGTCGGCGATGGCTCGTGGCAAAGCTATGTGCTGCCGTCGCTCACGCTGGGCGCGGCGGTCGCGGCGGTGATGGCGCGCTTCACGCGCGCGTCGTTCGTCGAGGTGCTCGGCGAGGATTTCGTGCGCACCGCGCGCGCGAAGGGCGTGCATGAACCGATGGTCATCGTGAAGCATTGCCTGCGCAACGCGATGATTCCCGTCGTCACGATGATGGGTCTGCAGTTCGGCTTTCTGCTCGGCGGCTCGATCGTCGTCGAGAAGGTGTTCAACTGGCCGGGCCTCGGGCGCCTGCTCGTCGATGCGGTCGAAATGCGCGACTATCCGGTGATTCAGGCGGAAGTGCTGCTGTTCTCGCTGGAGTTCATCGTGATCAATCTGGTCGTGGACGTGCTGTACGCGATCATCAATCCGACCATCCGATTCAAGTGAGAACCCGATGAGCGCAACAGCCGAAACGCCTGTCGCCGCCGCGCAGGAAATCCGCACGCCGTGGACCGAATTCTGGCGCAAGTTCAAACGGCAGCATGTCGCAATGGTCGCGGCCGGCTTCGTGCTGCTGCTGATCGTGATCGCGATCGTCGCGCCGTATATCGCGCCTTACGATCCGGAGAATTATTTCGATTACGACGCGCTCAACGCCGGTCCTTCCGCCGCGCACTGGTTCGGCGTCGATTCGCTGGGACGCGACATTCTGAGCCGCATACTCGTCGGCAGCCGCATTTCGTTGTCGGCGGGTCTGCTCTCGGTCGTGATCGGCGCGGTGATCGGCACGTTCTTCGGCCTGCTCGCCGGTTACTACGAAGGCTGGTGGGATCGCATCGTGATGCGCATCGCCGACGTGCTGTTCGCGTTCCCCGGCATTCTGCTCGCGATCGGCGTGGTCGCGATTCTCGGCAACGGTATGGTGAACGTCGTGTGCGCGGTCGCGATCTTCAGCATTCCCGCGTTCGCGCGGCTCGTGCGCGGCAATACGCTCGCGCTGAAACACCTCACGTATATCGAGGCGGCGAAGAGCATCGGCGCATCGGACTGGACGATACTCGCGCGGCACATTCTGCCGGGCACGATATCGTCGGTGGTCGTGTACTTCACGATGCGCATCGGCACGTCGATCATCACGGCGGCGAGTCTCTCGTTCCTCGGGCTCGGCGCGCAGCCGCCCACGCCCGAGTGGGGCGCGATGCTCAACGAAGCACGCGCCGACATGGCGATGGCGCCGCACGTCGCGATCTTCCCGAGCCTCGCGATCTTCTTGACGGTGCTCGCGTTCAATCTGCTCGGCGACGGCCTGCGCGACGCACTCGATCCGAAGCTCGACCGGCCATGATGCGCGACGATCCGGGCTCGATCGCCGATGTGAGCGGCGTGACCGTCGGTCACTGCACGCTTGCGCAAGGCGCGATTCAAACCGGCGTGACGGTCGTGCGTCCGCACCCGGGCGATGTATATCGCAACAAGGTGCCGGCCGCGGCATGCGTGATCAACGGCTTCGGCAAGAGCGTCGGACTCGTTCAGATCGATGAACTCGGCGTGCTCGAAACGCCGATCGCGCTGACCAACACGTTCGGCGTCGGCACGGTGGCGAATGCGCAGATTCGCGCGGCTATCGCGGCTAACCCGCGCATCGGACGCGAAGAGCCGAGCGTGAATCCGCTCGTGTTCGAGTGCAACGACGGCTATCTCAACGACATGCAGGCGTTCGCCGTCGACGAAGCGCACTACGCGAGCGCGCTCGATGCTTGCAGCGCGGATTTCGCACGCGGCGCGGTGGGCGCGGGACGCGGCATGTCGTGCTTCGAGTTGAAGGGCGGCATCGGTTCGGCTTCGCGCACTGCGCGCATCGGCGAACATGCTTACACGACCGGCGCGCTCGTGCTCGCGAACTTCGGACGCTTGTCGCAACTGATCATCGCGGGCGAAGCGGTCGGACGGAGACTGCAAGGCGAAGCGCACGCGAAGCCCGAGCAAGGCTCGATCATCATGCTGATCGCAACCGATGCGCCGCTCGACGCGCGTCAACTGCGCCGCCTCGCGATGCGCGCCGCGGCCGGTCTCGCGCGCACGGGCTCGGTTTACGGTCACGGCAGCGGCGATATCGCGCTGGCCTTCACGACCGCGTACACGGCGCCGCACGATGCGGACTTCATCGCGCTGCCGCTGCTCATCAACGACGCGCGGCTCGATCCGCTGTTTCAGGCCGCCGCCGACAGCGTCGAGCAGGCGATCCTCGATGCGCTCTTCAGCGCCGAAACGGTCGCCGGCCGCGACGGCCACAGGCGCGTTTCGCTTAACGAAGCATTGAAGACACGAACATGAAAGTGCTGATCTCGGTGGATATCGAAGGCATCGCGGGCGTGTTCCATCCGGAGCAGACGCGGCCGGGCAACGTCGAGTACGAACACGCGCGCCGCTGGATGACGCACGAGGCGAACGCAGCCGCACAAGGCGCGTTCGATGGCGGCGCGTCGCAGGTGTGGATCAACGATTCGCACGGCGGCTTTCGTAATCTGATGCCCGATCTGCTCGATCAGCGCGCGCGCCTCGTGCTCGGCAAGCCGCGAACGCTCGGCATGATGGCGGGGCTGGAGGCATCGCCGGAAGTGGTGTTCATGATCGGCTATCACGCGCGCGCGCAAAGCCGCGGCATTCTCGCGCATACGATCAACAGCGCCGCGTTCGCGCGTGTTTCGCTCGATGGCGACGAGGTCGGTGAGGCCGGACTCTACGGCAGGCTCGCGGAGGAACACGGCGCGTGCGTCGCGCTGCTGACCGGCGACGACGTGTTCGGTGCCGAAACGCTGCCCGCATTTCCCGGCGCGCGTTTTCTCTGCGTGAAGACCGCGCACGGCTATTCGAGCGGCGTGACGGAAACACCGGCGGCCGCGTGCGAAGCGATCCGGCTCGCCGCGCGCGAGACGATCGAGGGCGCGTCATCGGGCCATGCGCGGCGTCCGGCGCGCACGGAGCATCGATGCGAATTGCGCGCGCAAACCACCGCGTTCGCCGATCTCTTCTGCCAGTGGCCGACGCTCGAACGCATCGATGCGGTGACGCTCGCTTTCGACGCGCCTTCGGTCGAACACACTGTGCGAATACTCAATTGCCTGTCGGCAATGTCCTTCATGATACGGTGAGAGTTTGAACCACGCGCTTTGAGTATCGTTAGAATGGAGCTACTCGCAAGGCTGGCTCTGGTTTTGACGTGTTTTTGCAGACGACGCTCATGCACACTGTGAAGCTCGAACACAACGATGACGAGGTCCTCGACCCCGCCGATCCGCAACTCGTCGTGCGCGGCTCGCTTTTCATCGACGGCCATGACGCCGGCTGCTGGGAAGCGCGGCGCGACGGCACGTGGGCGGCGCATGTGCGGCACCGGGACGGCTGGATCGTCGAGCCGAGCCGCGGTGCGCTGATCGACCGGCTCGCCCGCGAGGCTTAACGAAGTTAATTTCGAACGATTTCACACATTTCATGTATCTGTCGATCATCGCCGTTGGGCTCGGCGGCGGACTGGGATCGCTGCTCAGATGGGTCCTCGGTCTGCGTCTGAATGCGATATTTCCGAATCTGCCGCTCGGCACGTTCGCGGCGAACGTCATCGCGGGTTACATCATCGGCGTGGCGGTCGCCTTTTTCGCACGCTTTCCTGATATTTCGATCGAATGGCGGCTCTTCATCATCACCGGGCTGATGGGCGGGCTGTCCACCTTTTCGACGTTTTCTTCCGAAGTGGTTGCGCATCTCGAGCAAGGGCGGCTCGGCTGGGCGCTCGCGGAGATCGCGATCCACGTCGGCGCGTCGCTTCTGATGACCGCGCTCGGCATCGCGACGGTCGCGGTGGTTTCCTGAAGAGCGAACCGGCGGCGCGTCTATCCAATTTCAGCGTCTTTCCACAGATTTTTTCCCGCGTTTTTAACGCTAGACCCTCGCTGCTTTTGCAGCGGTTTTTTCTTTTGACAGTAACGAAGGTGATGAAATGCCAGGGCTGCCGCTCATCGAAGTCAGACCGTATCGTGCCAAGGATCTCGACGGTGTGATCGATCTGTTCCAACGCGCCGTTCGCGAAACGGCTTCGGCCGACTATAACGAAGCGCAGATCGAAGCCTGGGCGCAAGCCGACCGCGACGAATGGGAGCTCGCGCGCGTGAGCCGCCCGACGTGGGTCGGTCTCGTCGACGGCGAGCTCGCCGGTTTCGCCGATCTTGCAAAGAACGGTCTGATCGACATGATGTTCGTCGATCCGCAGCACCAGCGCAAAAGCGTCGCGACATCCCTGCTCGCACGCATCGAGGCCGAAGCGGAGGAACTCGGCCTGACCACGCTGCACACCTACTCGAGCGTCACGGGGCGGCCGTTCTTCGAATATTGCGGCTTCACGATGCTGCTCGCGCGCGCGGTCATCGTGCGTGAACAGCGCTTCGTCCAGTTCGTGATGGAAAAGGTGCTGGAATCGTAAAATCTGTATAGACAAGAATCTTCGATTCATCCGGGCGGTCCTAGTGATTATCCCGGATATCCCCTTGTTTCGTCCTTCTTGCCCGTTTAGACTTGAGTCTAACTTGTATAGACAGGACGAATCATGATCAAGCTCACGCCCGGAAAGCTGACTCTGCCGCAACTGCGCCGCATCGCGCGAGGTTCGGACACGCTCGAACTCGATCCCGCCAGCTTCGATGCGATCGACGCCAGCGCGCGCGCCGTCGCCGCGATCGCCGCGAAGGGCGATCCCGCTTACGGCATCAATACGGGCTTCGGACGGCTCGCCAACACGCACATTCCGGCTGACCAGCTCGAACTGCTGCAGAAGAATCTGGTGCTGTCGCATGCGGTGGGCGTTGGTGAACCGATGTCGCGTCCGGTCGTGCGGCTTTTGATGGCGCTCAAGCTGTCGAGCCTCGGGCGCGGTCATTCGGGCATCCGCCGCGAAGTCATCGACGCGCTCATCACGCTTTTCAATGCCGACGTGCTGCCGGTCATCCCGGTCAAGGGCTCGGTCGGCGCATCGGGCGATCTCGCGCCACTCGCGCATATGTCGACGGTGCTGCTCGGCCTGGGCGACGTCACGATTCGCGGCGAACGCGCAAGCGCGCTCGACGGCCTGACGGTCGCGGGCCTCAAGCCGCTCACGCTGCAGGCGAAGGAAGGGCTCGCGTTGCTGAACGGCACGCAGGCGTCGGCGGCGCTGGCGCTGTACAACCTGTTCGCGATCGAAGATCTGTTCCGCACCGGGCTCGTCGCGGGCGCGCTGTCGGTGGATGCGGCGGCGGGCTCGGTCGTCCCGTTCGATGCGCGCATCCACGAGCTGCGCGGGCATCGCGGGCAGATGGAGGCGGCCGGCGCGTATCGCACGCTGCTGAAGGGCTCGGGCATCAACCTGTCGCACGCGGATTGCGACAAGGTTCAGGACCCGTACAGCCTGCGCTGCCAGCCGCAGGTGATGGGCGCGTGTCTCGACCAGATGCGCCACGCGGCTGAAGTCCTGCTGATCGAATCGAACGCCGTGTCCGACAATCCGCTGATCTTCCCCGACACCGGCGAAGTGTTGTCGGGCGGCAACTTCCACGCGGAGCCGGTCGCATTCGCCGCCGACAATCTCGCGCTTGCCGCAGCCGAAATCGGCGCGCTGGCGGAACGCCGCATCGCGCTTCTGATCGATGCGACGCTCTCCGGCCTGCCGCCTTTCCTCGTGCGCGACGGCGGCGTGAACTCCGGCTTCATGATCGCGCATGTGACGGCGGCCGCGCTCGCATCGGAGAACAAGACGCTCGCGCATCCGGCATCGGTCGATTCGCTGCCGACGTCCGCGAATCAGGAAGATCACGTCTCGATGGCGACCTTCGCCGCGCGCAAGCTCGGCGACATCGCCAGCAACACGGCCAATATTCTCGCGATCGAGCTGCTCGCGGCGGCGCAGGGCGTCGATCTGCGCGCGCCGCATCAGACCAGCGCGCCCTTGCTCGAAGTGATGAAGACGCTGCGCGCGCACGTCCCGCACTACGATCTGGACCGCTACTTCGCGCCGGACATCGCCTCGATCGCGAAGCTCGTGCAGGACGGCGTGATCGGGCAGCACAGTCCGCTCGCGTTCGCGTCGGAAGAGCCTGTATGAACACGCCCGCGTATCAGGAGATCAAGGATTACATTCTCCGGCGCATTCATATAGGCGAGTGGAAGGAGGGCGATCAGGTGCCCTCCGAGAACGAGCTCGCGCGCGAATTCAAGGTCGCGCGCATGACCGTGAACCGCGCGTTGCGCGAGCTGACCGCCGATCAGGTGCTCACGCGCGTGCAGGGCGCGGGCACGTTTGTCGCGCAGCCGAAATACGCGTCGACGCTCGTCGAGATTCGCAGTATTTCCGATGAAATCGTCGCGCGCGGGCACGTGTATCGTGCGCAGGTGTTGCATCTCGGCGCATCGATCGTCGATGAAACGCTCGCCGCCGAAATGCATCTTACGGTCGGCAGCCCGGTGTTTCATTCGCGCGTGCTGCACTTCGAAAACGACGAGCCGGTGCAGATGGAAGAGCGCTACGTGAATCCCGCGCTCGCACCGGAATACGCGCGCCAGGATTTCACGACGATCACGCCGAACCAGTACCTGATGTCCGCCGCGCCGTTGCAGCGCGTCGAGTACCGGATCGAGGCGGCGGTGCCGGCGGCGGAGATCCGTCAGGCGCTCGCGATGAAGGAGCACGAGCCGTGTCTGATGCTGCATCGGCGCACGTGGTCGCGCGATGCGGTCGCCTCGGTCGCGAATCTCTGGCATCCGGGCGATCGTTATCAATTCACCGGACATTTCTAATCGCATGATGATTCGCGCGACGGGGCGGTCCGGCGCGCTTCATGCTCTTCGTTTTCAGTGCGCGTAGCCGGATCGATATCAAGCCCGACGACGGCACGCGCCATACGCTCGAAGCAGGGCGACAGGTTGTAAAAACGGCGAACGGCTCGTAAAGCAGCCGCGCATCGATAAAAGAAGGGGACGGACATGAACGCTGAGAATCGCGCATTCTTTGCGGATCACGCGCGCCTCGCCGACGGCTGGCGGCGCGACGTGCTTCTCGAATGGGACGAAGGCGGCACCCTCGTGCGTGTCGCGCCGGGCAGCGCGGCGCCGGCGGGCGTCGAACGGGCAAAGGGGCCGGTCGTGCCCGGCATGCCGAACCTGCACTCGCACGCGTTCCAGCGCGCGATGGCGGGCCTCACCGAATATCGCGCGAGCGTCGCCGATACCTTCTGGAGCTGGCGCGATCTCATGTATCGCTTCGCCGCGCGCATCGGTCCCGAATCGCTCGCGGATATCGCGCACTGGCTCTACATCGAGATGCTGAAGGCGGGCTATACGTCGGTGTGCGAATTTCATTACGTGCATCACGCACCCGATGGCTCGCCTTACGCGAACCGCGCGGAACTCGCCGAACGCGTCGTCGATGCGGCCGAGCGCGCGGGCATCGGCATCACGATGTTGCCGGTGCTGTACGAATACAGCGGCTTCAACAAGAGCGCGCCGCGCGACGATCAGCGCCGCTTCCTGAATACGCCCGACACGCTGCTCGCACTCATCGACACGCTCGCTGCCGCGCGGCCCGAAAACGGCGCGCGGCGGTACGGCGTCGCGCCGCATTCGCTGCGGGCGGTCGCGGGCGAATCGCTCGCGGCGCTGCTCGAAGGGCTCAAAGGGCACTTCGGTCATGCGCCGGTGCATATCCACGTCGCGGAGCAGGTCGCCGAAGTGGAGGCGTGCGTCGCGGCGACGGGGCATCGTCCGGTGGAATGGCTGCTCGAACGCTTCAATGTCGACGAGCGCTGGTGCCTCGTGCACGCGACACACATCGACGCGAACGAGTGCGCGCGACTCGCTGCGAGCGGCGCGGTCGCGGGCCTGTGTCTGACGACCGAGGCGAATCTCGGCGACGGCGTGTTTCCGTCGCGCGATTACCTCGATGCGGGCGGGCGCATCGGTATTGGCTCGGATAGTCATGTCGGCGTCGACTGGCGCTCGGAGCTGCGTCTGCTCGAATACGGCCAACGCCTGTGCCGACGCCAGCGCAACGTGCTTGCATCGACGACGCAGAGCCGTCCCGCTGAGCGTCTTTTCGACGCTGCGCTCGACGGCGGCGCGCACGCGACCGGACGGCCCGTCGGCGCGCTCGCGTCGGGCTTGCGCGCGGACTGGCTGGTGCTCGACGACGCGCATCCCGGTATCGGCGGGCACGCGCCCGACACGTGGCTGTCGAGCGCGGTGTTCTGCGAACATGGCGACACGCCGATCCGCGATGTCTTCGTGTCGGGCCGCAAGGTGATCGATGCGCGCCGTCATGCGCACGAAGACGAAGCGCTCGCACGTTATCGCGACGCATTGCGCGGCTTGCTGGGCTGAGGTCATCCATGAACGATTCTTCGATCTTCACGCTCGAACGCGGCAGTGCGCCGCTCTTGATTTCGATTCCGCATCGCGGCACGCAGATTCCCTGCGCGCTTGCCGACGAGATGACGCCCATCGCGAAACGCACCGAAGATTGCGACTGGCATCTGGAAAAGCTGTATGCGTTCGCGCGCGGCCTGGGCGCGTCGATGCTGACGCCGACCTACGCGCGATATGTCATCGATCTGAACCGTCCGCCCGACGACGCCAGTCTCTATCCCGGCCGCGACACGACGGGGCTGTGTCCCACCGACACCTTCGACAAGGCGCCGCTCTACAAGCCGGGCCACGAGCCGTCGCGCGAGCAGATCGATGCGCGCCGCGCGATGTACTGGCAGCCTTATCACGATGCGCTCATCGGCGAGCTCGAAGCGCTGCGGCAGGCGCATGGCCGCGTGCTGCTCTGGGAAGCGCATTCGATCCGCTCGGTCGTGCCGCGCTTTTTCGATGGCCGTCTGACCGATTTCAACTTCGGCACCGCGGACGGAGCGTCGGCGGCGCCGGGGCTGGCCGAGCATCTCGCGCGAATCGTCGAGCGCGACGGGCGCTATTCGACGGTCGCGAACGGACGCTTCAAGGGCGGCTATATCACGCGGCGCTACGGCAGGCCCGAAGACGGCATCCACGCGGTTCAACTGGAGCTGACGCAGAGCAGCTACATGGAAGAATCGTCGCCGTTCGCTTACGACGAGGCGCGGGCCAATCGGGTCCAGCCGCTATTGCGCGAACTGTTGACGGCCGCGCTCGCTTTCGTGACGACAGCCTAGACGCTGGCGCGGAAGTGGCGATTGGCTGACGCAGCCGCAATGACGGTTTGCGCTGCAATCGATTACTCACGCCTGCGTATTGGAAATAGCTGAATAAAAACAATGCATTAAAAGAGAAGTGCGCTTCCTACGCGCTGCATGCAGCGAAATGCATTGTTGCGAATTCAACAATTAAGTTTCGTGCGAATTGGGGTTTCCCCTAGGTCGTCCGCCTCCTACACTGTCTTCAAGCGAAACGAAATCAGAAACTACTTAAAAAGCTTCCGATTCGGTTTCGATTTCAAAACAAGACTACTGGAGGTTCATCATGATCAAGGCATTCGTTCCCGCACTCGTCATCGCCACCGCTCTTGCCGCGCCGACTTTCGCGTTCGCACAAAGCAACGCGCCGGTGACGCGCGCTCAAGTCCGCGCTGAACTGGTTCAGCTCGAAAAGGCCGGCTACAACCCGTCGGAAGATCGCGTCAACTATCCGCAAAACCTTCAGGCTGCTCAAGCGCGTGTGAATGCTGAAAACGGTGGTTCGGCTTACGGTCCTTCGACCGCGGGCACTTCGCAATCGGGCGCTGTCGCGCCGGTCGCACGCGCCAACGTGTCGATGTCGGATCGCAATTCGGTGTACTTCGGTCACTGATCGAAGGCTAGTGGTGGCAGTAGAAGTACCGGGTAGTAGCGGTTGCAGTAGATGTCAGAAAGAGCAGTACTTGCGAGAAAAGCAGTAGCAGTACCGCAGTTGGCAATACGGCAGTACGCAGTGAGTTGCAGGCAGTAGGCAGTAGGCAATGAGCAGTAAAGCGAACGCCGGCCGCTATCGAAGCGGCCGGCGTTTTTATTGCGCGTGCTCTTTCTCTTCGACGCGCGCCGAGACCGCACCGCACGCGCGAATCACGAGGCGCACGACCTCCTCCGTCTGTTCATCGAACGCCTTGCGCGTCAGCGCGCGCTTGCCTTTGAGCGCACGGATTTGCGCATCGAAATCGGCGTAGTGCTGCGTGATCGCCCAGATCATGAACATGAACGTGTCCGCCTCGACAGGCGCGAGCAGGCCGCGCGCGACCCAGCTTTCGATGACCGTCACGCGCGTGTCGAGCCACGGTTTCACGCGCTCGTTGAGAATGTCCTGCATGTGATGCGCGCCGTGGATGATCTCGCTCGCCCACACCTTCGAGCCGAGCGGCCTGCGCCGCGATAACGCCATCTTCGCGCGCACATAGCCGCCGATCGCTTCGACGGGATCGTCGCTGCATTCGAAGGTATCCGCCGCGCGATGCCAGTCTTCGAACAGGTCTTCGAGCACGCGGCGATAGAGCGCGAGCTTCGTCGGGAAGTAGTAATGCAGATTGGCCTTCGGCAGGCCGGCGCGCTCTGCGATCATCGCCGTGCTCGCGCCTTCCAGTCCCTTCTCCGCGAAGACTTCTTCGGCGCACGCGAGCAAATGCGCTTCGTTGCTCTCGCGAATCTGCGCCTTGCGCCGCCGCAGAGGTGGCGCGTTCTCGTTTCCGGTGATGCCGTCAGCCGCGTCGTCGTGTCTCATCGTCGAATTTTTGTGCCGTATGTGCCGCATCGTGCCTGATTCACGCCGCCGATGCACGCGGCGCTGCATCGCGACGTAAAAGCCGTGGAATCCAATGCCCGCCGATGCTGCATCGCAATGGCACGCTAATCGCTTTATGTTCTCCGTGTTTGCCCGCGCACGAAAGACGTTGATTTGCTTATTTTAATCGGCTACAACCTGTCCAACCGGACAGGATTTAACAAGCGCTCGCAGCGGCCGAAGAAGCGCGTCGTTCGCATCATTCATCGCATTACAGAATCGTGCACCGCGCGCGTGCAGCATCGCACTGCAAGCGCCCGGCGTGCACGAAACGAAGTCACTCACATACGAAGTCGATCGTAAGGAGCGAGGCGAATGAACGTTGTAACGGATGCAATCAGAGAGGCTGGTCTCGATACGTCCATCAAGGTGAATGGTCAGCGTCTATGGGACAGCCTGATGACGATGGCCAAAATCGGCGCGACGCCGAAGGGCGGCGTCTGCCGTCTCGCACTCACGGACCTCGATAAGGAAGGTCGCGATCTCATCGTCGGCTGGGCGAAGGAAGCGGGCTGCACGGTGAGCGTCGATCAGATGGGCAACGTGTTCATGCGGCGCGCGGGTCGCAATCCCGATGCGCTGCCCGTGATGACCGGCTCGCACGCCGATTCGCAGCCCACGGGCGGACGCTTCGACGGCATTTACGGCGTGCTCGGCGGACTCGAAGTGATTCGCACGCTCAACGACCGCGGCATCGAAACGGAGCATCCGATCGAAGTCGTCATCTGGACCAACGAGGAAGGCTCGCGCTTTGCGCCCGCGATGGTGGCATCGGGCGTGTTCGCGGGCGTGTTCTCGCTCGAATACGGCCTGTCGCGCAAGGATGTCGATGGCAAGACGATCGGCGACGAACTGAAGCGCATCGGCTATGCGGGCGATGTGCCGTGCGGCGGCCGCAAGCTGCATGCGGCGTTCGAACTGCACATCGAGCAAGGGCCGATTCTCGAGGCCGAGGACAAGACGATCGGCGTCGTCACCGATGCGCAAGGCCAGCGCTGGTACGAAATCACACTGACCGGCCAGGAAGCGCACGCAGGCCCCACGCCCATGCCGCGCCGCAAGGATGCGCTGCTGGGCGCGGCGCGCGTCGTGGACCTGGTGAACCGCATCGGCCTCGACCATGCGCCGCTCGCGTGCGCGACGGTCGGCATGATGCAGGTGCATCCGAACTCGCGCAACGTGATTCCGGGGCGCGTGTTCTTCACCGTCGATTTCCGTCATCCCGACGATGCCGTGCTCGCGCGCATGGACGCCGCGTTGCGCGAAGGCGTCGAGCGCATTGCGGGCGAGATCGGCTTGTCGACCGAGCTCGAACAGATCTTCTACTACGAGCCCGTGAGGTTCGATGCGGCGTGCGTGAAGTCCGTGCGCGCGGCGGCGCAGCGCTTCGGCTATTCGCATCGCGACATGGTGTCGGGTGCGGGTCACGACGCGTGCTATCTCGCGCAGGTCGCGCCGACATCGATGGTCTTCGTGCCTTGCGTCGACGGCATCAGCCATAACGAAATCGAAGACGCCACCGAAGCGTGGATCGAAGCGGGTGCGAACGTGCTCCTGCACGCGATGCTGGAGCGCGCGTCGGAACCGGCTTCGTAAGCGGAATTCTTTCTTTCTCGTATTCCCGCCGTCCGCGTTTTCACGCGCGGACGGAAGGCACCCCCACGCCTGAAAAAAGGAACGCGCATGACCATAAAAGCAATCGGCGATATCGCGAGCCATCGCCTCACGCAGGAACAGCTCGCCTGCGAATTCTCGGACGTCGCGCCTCTGCTCGACGCCACCGCAGCCGCCGCTGCTGCGAGCCGCTGTCACTATTGCTACGACGCGCCGTGCGTGCAGGCGTGTCCGACGCAGATCGATATTCCCGGCTTCATCCGCAAGATCGGCAACGGCAATCTGAAGGGCGCCGCCGTCGATATTCTTTCGGCGAATCCGCTTGGCGGCATGTGCGCGCGCGTGTGTCCGACCGAGATTCTTTGCGAAGGGAGTTGCGTGCGCAATCATCCGGGCGATGAGCCCGTGAAGATCGGCGCGCTGCAGCGTCACGCAACCGATCATGCGATGGCGAAGGGCGAGCCTTTGTTCAAGCGCGCGCCCGAGACCGGAAGGCGGATTGCGATCATCGGCGCGGGACCGGCGGGATTGGCTTGCGCATATCGGCTGGCTTTGGCCGGCCATCGCGCAGTGATATTCGATGCGCGCGCGAAGCCCGGCGGTCTCAACGAATATGGCATCGCGGCGTACAAGACCGTCGAGGATTATGCGCAGCGCGAGATCGAATGGCTTTATTCGATCGGCGGCATCGAGATCAAAACGAATCAGGCACTCGGCCGCGACTTCACGCTCGACGAAGTGCGCAAGCAATACGACGCGGTGTTCATCGCGTTCGGGCTCGCGGGCGTGCGTGAACTGGCGCTCGAAGGCGAATCGCTCGATGGCGTGATGAACGCGGTCGATTTCATCGAACGCGTGCGTCAGGCCGATGACCTCGCGAGCGTGCCGGTCGGGCGGCGCGTCGTCGTGATCGGCGGCGGCAATACGGCCGTCGATGCGTGCGTGCAGGCCGCCAAGCTCGGCGCGACGAACGTGACGATGGTCTATCGGCGCGGCGTGGAAAACATGAGCGCGACGTGGGCCGAGCGCGAGTTCGCGCAGACCAATCGTGTGACGCTCGTTACGTATGCGAAGCCCGTGCGTCTGATCGGCGATAACGGTCACATTACTGGCGTCGAGTTCGAACGCAACGATGAGCGCTTCGTCATCGATGCGGACATGGTGCTGAAGGCGATCGGTCAGACGCTCGTGCCGGTCGGCATCGACAAGGAGCTGTTGACGCTCGATGGCGGGCGCATCGTCACCGATGAAAACCGTCAGACGACGCTTGCGAAAGTGTGGGCCGGTGGCGATTGCGCGACCCACGAAGGACTCGATCTCACCGTGCAGGCCGTGCAGGATGGCAAGCTCGCGGCGGCGTCCATCGACGCATCGTTCGAGCTGACTGCGATCAAAGCCGCCTGACCGACAAGGAGAAAAACGACATGGCCGATCTGACTTGCAATATCGCCGGCATTACATCGCCGAACCCTTTCTGGCTCGCGTCCGCGCCGCCGACCGACAAGGCGTACAACGTCAACCGCGCGTTCGAGGCGGGCTGGGGCGGCGTCGTGTGGAAGACGCTCGGGCTCGATCCGCACGTCGTCAACGTGAGCTCGCGCTATGGCGCGGTGCAATGGAACGGACAGCGCATCGCGGGGCTGAACAACATCGAGTTGATTACGGATCGTCCGCTCGACGTGAACCTGCGCGAAATCGAACAGGTGAAGCGCGACTGGCCGGACCGCGCGCTGATCGTTTCGTTGATGGTCCCGTGCAACGAAAAAGACTGGAAATGGATTCTCACGCAAGTGGAAGACACTGGCGCGGATGCCGTCGAACTGAATTTCGGCTGTCCGCATGGCATGAGCGAGCGTGGCATGGGCGCGGCCGTTGGACAGGTGCCGGAATATGTCGAGATGGTCACGCGCTGGGTGAAGGAAGGCACGAAGCTACCGTGCCTCGTGAAGCTGACGCCCAATATCAGCGATATCCGCATGGGCTCGCGCGCCGCGTTCAACGGCGGCGCGGACGGCGTGTCGCTCATCAACACGATCAATTCGATCGTCGCGGTAGATCTCGACCAGATGGCGCCGATGCCGAGCGTCGATGGCAAAGGCACGCACGGCGGCTATTGCGGCCCGGCGGTGAAGCCGATCGCGCTCAACATGGTCGCCGAGATCGCGCGCGATCCCGAGACGCCGAACCTGCCGATCTCGGGCATCGGTGGCATCTCTTCATGGCGCGACGCCGCCGAGTTCATGGTGCTCGGCGCGGGCAGCGTGCAGGTGTGCACGGCGGCGATGCACTACGGCTTTCGCATCGTGTCCGATCTCGCCGATGGCCTCTCGAACTGGATGGACGAAAAGGGCTACGCGACGCTCGACGATATCCGCGGCCGCGCTGTGCCGAACGTCACGGACTGGAAGTACCTCAATCTCAAGTACGACATCAAGGCGCGCATCGATCAGGACAAGTGCATCAAGTGCGGGCTGTGTCATATCGCGTGCGAGGACACGTCGCATCAGGCGATCCTGAAGGAGAAGGATGGCAAGCGTCATTTCGAAGTGGTCGATGCGGAATGTGTCGGCTGCAATCTGTGCATGCATGTGTGCCCGGTCGAGCAGTGCATCACGATGGAACGCGTCGATGCGGGCGAGTACGCGAACTGGACCACGCATCCGAACAATCCCGCGCGCGTCGATGCGCAAGAGCCCGCGAAAGCGGCATGAGTGCGTAGCCAACCGGAGTGCCATCCATGAAGCAGACAGCGCACGATGTCGAGTCCAGCAGTCTCTATAACGATGACCTCGCGCCGACCGGCCCGGCGCAACGCACGTGGAAGTGGTATCACTTCGCGGCGCTCTGGGTCGGCATGGTGATGAACATCGCGTCGTACATGCTGGCCGCGGGACTCACCGACCAGGGCATGTCGCCGTGGCAGGCGGTGATGACGGTGCTGCTCGGCAACGTGATCGTGCTCGTGCCGATGCTGCTCATCGGTCATGCGGGCGCGAAGCACGGCATTCCGTATGCGGTGCTCGTGCGTTCGTCGTTCGGCACGCAGGGCGCGAAGCTGCCGGCGTTGTTGCGTGCGATCGTCGCATGCGGCTGGTACGGCATTCAGACGTGGCTTGGCGGCAGCGCGATCTATACGCTCCTGAATATCCTCACCGGCAATGCGTTGCATGGCGCGGCGCTGCCACTGCTCGATATTTCAATAGGGCAACTCGCGTGTTTTCTCGTGTTCTGGGCGTTGCAGCTCTACTTCATCTGGCACGGCACGGATTCGATCCGCTGGCTCGAAAGCTGGTCCGCGCCGATCAAGGTCGTGATGTGCGTCGCGCTCGTCTGGTGGGCGACGACGAAGGCGGGCGGCATCGGCTCGATGCTTTCGGCGCCGTCGCAATTTGTTGCGGGCGGCAAGAAGGAAGGGCTGTTCTGGGCGACGTTCTGGCCCGGTCTAACCGCGATGGTCGGCTTCTGGGCGACGCTCGCGCTCAACATTCCCGACTTCACGCGCTTCGCCCGTTCGCAGCGTGACCAGATGATCGGGCAGTCGATAGGCCTGCCGGTGCCGATGGCCTTGCTTTCCGTGATTTCGGTCGTCGTGACGTCGGCGACTGTCGTTATCTATGGCAAGGCGATCTGGGACCCGATCGATCTCACTAGCCGTATGACGGGTATCGGTGTTGGCGTCGCGCTTTTGATTCTCACGCTCGATACGATGTGCTGCAATCTCGCTGCCAATCTCGTTGGGCCTGCTTATGATTTCTCGAGCCTTTGGCCGAAGGGCATTTCGTATCGCGCGGGCGGCATGATTACCGCGACGATCGCCATCGTCATGATGCCGTGGAAGATTCTCGCGACCACGCAGGGGTATATCTTTACGTGGCTCGTCGGGTATTCGGCCCTGCTCGGGCCGGTCGCGGGGATCATGATGGTGGATTACTTTTTTATTCGCGGGACGCGGCTGGATCATCGGGAGCTTTTTGCCGAAGACGGCGAGTATTCGTATAGCGGTGGGTGGAATGTTGCGGCTGTCGTTGCGTTGTTGATCGGCGTAGTGCCGAATTTGCCGGGGTTTTTGCATACGGCGTTTCCTTCTTCTTTTCCTGGTGTGTTGGGGTTCTTTAACACGCTTTACACCTATGCGTGGTTTGTTGGCCTCGTGTTGGCCGCCGTCGTTTATGGGTCTTGGATGAAATTACGTGGTAGCCCTCGGGCGGGGGTTTTGAGTGCTTGAAGTGGGTTTCGGATTGGGTTTGGGTTTTGGTTTCGGGGAATCCTGTTTTCGTGTCGGTTTATTAGCATTGCCCCTCCCCGGGGCGGGGTAACTTTCTTTGCTGCTGCAAAGAAAGTCACCAAAGAAAGCAGCTATCCCCAGCCTAAGCACTTCACACCGGCCGCGGCACAGGCGATTGGCTGAATGGAACCCGGAGTAGCGAGTGTTCCCATTGTTGTGCCGGGCGTGGATCGCGCACGGTCTGACGAGCCATAACTTCAAGGGCGCTGGTTCAGCACGAAATAGCTTCGGCACAGCGCCTACGCGCTGCCGCCGGGTCTGCAAGGGAAACCAACGAGGAACGAATGCAGTGAGATAGAGGCGAGCAAACCCGATGTACCGGACGGCCGCGAAGCGGGCTGGAGCTATCTGGTGCTGAACCAGTGTGTTATGCGGTGCGACGAGACAGACCGTGCGCGATCCAAGCCCGGTGAGGCCTACGAGGGCACTCGCTACTTTGGGGGCCATTAGGTCAATCGCCTGTGCCGCGGCCGGCGTGAGGCACTTTGGATGGGGATAGCTGCTTTCTTTGGTGACTTTCTTTGCAGCAGCAAAGAAAGTTACCCCCGCCCCGGGGAGGGGCAGTGCCAATAGACCGACGTGAAATCAGGATTCCACAGAAGCGCAGCAAGCAAGCAAACAAACAAGCCAAACCACAACCCCCCGTGAGGAACCCCAACATGCCAACCTTACTCCGCGGCGGCACGATCATCGACGCTGACCGCACCTACCGCGCCGACGTGCTCTGCGCCGACCCACAAGCCGGCGGCACCATCCTTGCCATCGGCACCAACATCGAAACGCCATCGGATACAAAAACCATCGACGCCGGCGGCCAGTACATCATGCCTGGCGGCATCGATCCGCACACTCACATGGAACTGCCCTTCATGGGCACCACCGCCAGCGACGACTTCTACACCGGCACCGCAGCGGGCCTCTCAGGCGGCACGACGAGCATCATCGACTTCGTGATCCCGAGCCCGAAGCAGCCCTTGATGGACGCATTCAAAGAGTGGCGCGGCTGGGCGGAAAAGGCTTCGTCCGATTACGGCTTTCACGTCGCAGTGACGTGGTGGGACGAGTCCGTGCATCGCGACATGGGCCTGCTCGTCCACGAACACGGGGTGTCGAGCTTCAAGCACTTCATGGCCTACAAAAACGCCATCATGGCCGACGACGAAGTGCTCGTGAACAGCTTCACGCGCTCGCTCGAACTCGGCGCGCTGCCGACCGTGCACGCGGAAAATGGCGAGCTCGTCTTCCAGTTGCAGAAGCAACTGCTCGCAAAAGGCTTCACGGGACCGGAGGCGCATCCGCTCTCGCGTCCGCCTGAAGTGGAAGGGGAGGCGGCCAATCGCGCGATCCGCATCGCGCAGGTGCTCGGTGTGCCGATCTACATCGTGCACGTGTCGGCGAAAGATGCCGTCGATGTCATCGCGAAGGCGCGCAACGACGGTCTGCGCGTGTTCGGCGAAGTGCTGCCGGGCCATCTCGTGATCGATGAATCGGTGTATCGCGATCCCGACTGGACACGCGCCGCCGCGCACGTGATGAGCCCGCCGTTTCGCACGAGCGAACATCGCGAGGCGTTGTGGCGCGGCCTGCAGTCAGGGCAACTCCATACGACGGCGACCGATCATTGCGTGTTCTGCGCATCGCAAAAAGCGATGGGCCGCGAAGACTTCACCCGAATCCCGAACGGCTGCGGCGGCGTGGAAGATCGTATGTCGGTGCTGTGGCATCACGGCGTGAACATGGGCCGTCTCACGCCGAACGAGTTCGTGCGCGTGACGTCGACGAATGCCGCGCAGATCTTCAATCTTTATCCGCGAAAGGGCGCGGTGCAGGTGGGCGCGGATGCGGACCTCGTCGTGTGGGACCCGGCTGCGACGCGCACGATTTCCGTGAAGACGCATCATCAGAAAGTGGACTTCAATGTCTTCGAGGGCATGACGGTGCAGGGCGTCGCGACGCACACGCTCACGCGCGGCGCGCTCGCATGGGCGAACGGCGATCTGCGCGCGGAACGTGGCGCGGGGCAGTATCTGAAGCGCCCGCCGAACGCGTCCTACTTCGAGGCGGCGCGCGTCGCGAACAAGCTGAAGGAACCGCATCCGGTGAATCGCGCCGAATCGGCCTGATTCGCGTCCGACGGCCAAGCCTCGCGCGCAGTCAGCCGCGGGCTTGGCCGCGTTTCGGAGCGCTTTCACGCGCTTGCAAGCATAATCCGGCAGGCTGTTGACTTTTGCGCCGCCGGATCATGCCGATGAAAATCAAAACCACGAAGAAACGCCGCTTCCTCGCCGCGCTTGGCGCGCTTTTTCTGCCGCTCGCGTGTGCGGCCAACCCGAATGCGCTGTGGGAGATCGTCCACGACTACTGCGAGCCCGCCGCCGAGGGCGCGCACGTTCAGCAGAAGTGCGCCGACGTGAATCTGGCGGGCGGCTATGCGGTGCTGAAGGATATCGTCGGCATCGCGCAGTATCTGCTGATTCCGACCACGCGCGTGAGCGGCATCGAAAGCCCTGAATTGCTCGATCCGAACGCGCCGAACTACTTCCGCGACGCATGGAACGCGCGAGGCTACGTGAACCGTGCGCTGCATCGGACGCTGCCGCGCGATGAGACGTCGCTCGCCATAAATTCGGCGAGCGGGCGCACGCAGAATCAACTGCATATTCATATCGATTGCCTCGCGCACGATGTCGCGCAGACGCTTCGCGAAGTGGGGCCAACGATCGGCACGACCTGGGCGCCGCTGCCGGTGCGTCTGCGCGGTCACGTTTACAGCGCAATGCGTATCGACGACGCCGATCTCGCGCATACCGACCCCTTCAAGCTGGTTGCGCCCTACGCCGCGAGCCGCGGTCAGACGATGGGTGAACAGACTCTGTTTCTCGCAGGCGCTACACGCAGCGACGGGGCGCCGGCGTTCTTTCTCCTCAACGATCATGTGCAGCCGGGCAACTGGGCATCGTCGGAAGAGCTTCAGGATCACACGTGCTCGCTGGCCGATCGGTCTATAGAAAAGCCGTGACGGTTGCAGAAGAATGAAGTGACGCAATTGATTCGGAATGCGGATTAATGAGATCGCATTTCGGAATTTCGCGCCTTGTCACTTCATCTTCTGGGAACCACAATGAATGCACTTCGACATCACGTTTGACCCGTTGAAGGACGCGATCAATCGTCTTCAGCATGGCGTTTCGCTTGATCTTGCGAGTGAGATCGTTTGGCAAGAGGTCGTGTTGGAAGTGGACGATCGTCGCGATTATGGAGAGGTTCGCGAAGTCGGCGTAATGCCAATTCGTGGACGCATGTTCTGCGTGGTGTTCACGTGGAGAAACAGTGCGAGGCGCATCATCAGCCTGCGCCGCGCAAACAAAAGAGAGATGCGTAAATATGAATCGTCAAACGTTTAACGGGCTCATTCTTCCCACTGACGAGGAGGATGAAGAAATCAACCGCGGAATTGCGCTGGATCCCGACACCTACGAGCTTACCGAGGAAGACTTCAAACGGATGAAACCCTTCGAAGTCTATGAGCGAGAGCGGCTAGAGAAACTTAAACCTCCCGCAGCATGAACTGTCAGCCCGCGTCGCGTGTGATGACCCTATGTGCAAATACGCGCGGCGCGATTCCTTCCACGCGCGCTTCGGGCAGCACGCGCTTCAACGTCCGCAGGGTAAATGCAAGGTCCTCGCTGGCCGTATCGAACTCGAGTCGCAGTTCGCATCCCTCGCGCTGCGCCTGACTCACATAAATGCCGAGCGGCGAATGAAACAGCGCGCGTATGCGTTCCCTTGACGCCTCGCTGTCGGTGAAACGCGCCAGCGCCAGAATGCGCACGCGCTGGCATGCGCCGAAACCTTCATCGTGTAATTTTCTGCGGCTGGCAGCCCATGCAAGCGACATATCCATGACCGTTGCTCCATCTGTTTTTCTTGTCTAGAAGCATAGGCCGGCTTTCATCAACGTCACGCCAAGAAATAAGCGCGACGTGTAAAAAACGTATCAATCGAAGCCGTGAAATACGGCATCGTCCGGGCCGATCGAGGCGGGCGACTTCCACGCTGCGTCGCGCATCGAATGGCGAACCTGATGCTCGACGCCCAGCAGCACCGCGAAAATCGCCATGCGCACCGCGATGCCGTTGTCCGTCTGGCGGAAGATCGCGAGACGCGAATCGTGGTTCAGGTCGGTCGCAAGATCGTTCGCGCCGGGGCGACTGTCGCGCGGCAACGGATGCATGATGAGCGTGTCGCGGCCGCACACGTCGTCGACGAGCGCCTGGTTGATCTGGAAATCCGGCGTGTAACCTTCGATCGACTCATCGGCGAAACGCTCTTTCTGAATGCGCGTGGCGTACACAACGTCCGCGCCGGCGAGACCCGCGCGCAGGTCGCTCGTCTGTTCGATCACGTGATCGCCGCGCGCGATCCGCTCGATGATATGCGCCGGCATCTCCAGCGAACGCGGCGACACGAGCGTGAACTTGAGCCCCTTGTACTGTGAGAGCAACTTCGCGAGCGAATGCACGGTGCGGCCGTATTTGAGATCGCCGACCATCGCGATATGCGCGCCATCGACGATCTTCCCGAGACGCGAGAACTCGCGCTGAATCGTGTATAGATCGAGCAGCGCCTGGCTTGGATGCTCGCCGGGGCCGTCGCCGGCATTGATGACGGGAATGTTCGTCGCGCGCGCGAATTCGGCGACCGAGCCTTGCTCCGGATGCCGCACGACGATCGCGTCGGCATAGCCGCTGATCACGCGGCTCGTGTCGTAGATCGACTCGCCCTTGGCCATCGACGAAAAGGTGAAACCGGTCGTGTCGCACACCGATCCGCCGAGCCGCGCGAAAGCCGCGCCGAAACTCACGCGGGTGCGAGTGCTGGCTTCGAAGAACAGATTGGCGAGCACGGCGCCTTCGAGCACGCGCGTGATCTTCTTGCGCCGCGCGATGGGCTGCATCATGTCGGCCGTCCGGAACAGCGCCTCGGCCGATTCGCGCGAAAACTGGTCGATCGACAGCAGTTGCGGCCGGCCTTCGAAATCGATTGCGGGATATGCGCTTTGCGTATACGTGCCGTTTTCCGGCATGCCCGAAAGAATCTCGCCGACGTAGCGCGCGGCGATTTCCGGCATCGCGCGCGATTCCGGCGATTCGTCCGGCAGCAGCCACGTATCGAGCGCCCGCCGCGACACGCCGATGCGCGACGCGAATACATCGCGGGTCATGTTCAGACGCCGCATGGCATCGCGAAGAATGGTCTGCTGGCTCACTGGCGCCGCTCCTGAAATATACGCGGCGCGTATACTAGGTCACTCGCCGATCAGATGCAAGACGAGTTCGCGCTGCTGTGACGCCGTCCGATGCTCGAACACGTAAATGCCCTGCCACGTGCCGAGCACCATCCGGCCGGCTTCAACCGGAATCGAAAGCTGGACGGTCGTCAGCGCGGTGCGCAGGTGCGCGGGCATGTCGTCGGGGCCTTCGGTGTCGTGCACGTAACGGCCGGGCGCTTCCGGCGCGACCGACTCGAAATAGCGCTCGAGATCGGCGCGTACATCGGGGTCGGCGTTCTCCTGAATCAGCAGCGATGCCGACGTATGCCGGCAAAAGAGCGTGAGCAGGCCGGTGCGGATATTTTGAAGATCGATCCAGTGATCGATCTCGGGAGTGACTTCGTGCAGGCCGCGCGAGCCTGTCGCGACCGTCAGATGGTGGAGTGCCTGTTTCATGTCGGTCTCGGTCTCGGTCTCGGTCTCGGTTCCGGGAAAAGTGGGCGCCGCTTTCATGAGTTTACCGGCTTCCCCGCACGCTGAACCGTTACGGTTCGATGAACTATCCTGTCTGGACGATGTTCGACGAAAGGCGCGCGCGATGACCGAAAGGCTTTCGATAACAAGATCCACCGCCGTGATCGTCATCGCGGTCTCGTTCGCGGCCCACGCCGACGATACGCGCGAAAACCGCGGCAACGATCCTTTCCTGCACGTATCGAGCGCCATTGCCGATTGCCCCGCGCCGCGCGGTCCGTTCGAAACCGCGCAGGAATGGCTCGACGAAGCGCATTACCGCATCGAGCGCGGCAATAGCTGCTGGATCGCGGGCCGCTGCCGGCTGTCGAACAGCTACGAGTACGACAAGGAAATCGCGCAAAGCGTGACGCGGCGGCTCAATTCGCTGAACGCGTCGCTGCAATGGCGCGAGAAAACGAGCCTGTGGCTGACGCTGCAACGCCGCTTCATCTATCTCGACGGCTGCATCTCGCGCGATTTCGACAAGGCGCGCTTCGTGTCATCGCTCGGCGAGACGGCCGATGTCGAAAAGGTCATCGACCGCACGACGCGGCGGCCGTGAGCCCGTAATTGGCCTAAGCTGAAAGAGAGACCGAACACGAGGAACCGCGGCGTGCGCGCTGGCGGTTTTCGCCGATGAGAACGAACCTCGCTGACTGGCTGTGGCTTTGCGCCCGATGCGTGCTGTTGCTGATGGCCTGCGCATTCACGCCGATGAGCGCCGCCGCAGCCGCAACCGCAGCCGCGACGGCGCCCGTCGTCGTGATTCCGCTGAAGGGCGCGATCGGCCCGGCGAGCGCGGATTTCGTCGTGCGCTCGCTCGCCCGCGCCGCCGTCGAGCACGCGCAGCTCGCCGTGCTCGAACTCGACACCCCCGGCGGACTCGATCTCTCGATGCGCTCGATCATCCAGGCGATGCTCGCATCGCCGGTGCCGGTGGCCGTGTTCATCGCGCCGAGCGGTGCGCGCGCCGCGAGCGCCGGCACCTACATCACCTACGCGAGCCACATCGCGGCGATGGCGCCCGGCACGAATATCGGCGCGGCATCGCCGGTGCAACTCGGGATCGGCGGCGGTGCGGATCGCGAGGGCAAGTCCGCGTCGGGCTCCGACGCACAATCGACCGAAACCCGCAAGCAGATGCAGGACGCCGCCGCTTATATCCGCGGCCTCGCGCAACTGCGCGGACGCAACGTGCAATGGGCCGAGCGCGCGGTACGCGAAGCGGTCGCGCTGTCGGCGACGGAAGCGCTGGAGCAGAAAGTCATCGACCTGACCGCCACCGACGTGCCCGATCTCCTAGCCAAACTCGACGGCCGCCACGTTACGACGGCGAGCGGCGCGCACGTGCTCGCGACAAAAAACGCGCCGCTCGTCGTGCTGCAACCCGACTGGCGCAGCCGCTTTCTCGCGACCATCACGGACCCGAGCGTCGCGCTCATCCTGATGATGATCGGCATGTACGGCCTCTTCTTCGAATTCGCCAATCCCGGCATGGTGCTGCCGGGCGTCGCGGGCGCGATCTGCCTGCTCGTCGGATTATTCGCGCTGCAACTCCTGCCGATCAATTTCGTCGGACTGGGATTGATCGTGCTGGGCCTGGGCTTTCTCGTCGCGGAAATGTTTCTGCCGACGTTCGGCTCGCTCGGCATCGGCGGAGTCATCGCGTTCGCGATCGGCGCGCTCATGCTGATCGATACCGATGTGCCGGGCTTCGGCGTGCCTGTCGGCGTCGTCATCGGGCTCGCGCTTTTCACTGCGCTGTTCGTGTTCACCGTGTCGGGCGTCGCGTTGAAGGCGCGCAAGCGTCCTGTCGTGAGCGGCAGCGAAGCGATGCTCGGCAGCATTGGCGTGATGTTGGCGCACGAGAACATCGGCGACAGCGCCTGGGCGCGCGTGCGGGGCGAGCGGTGGCGCGTGCAGGCGGCCGCGCCGCGGGCGTTGCCGCAGGAAGGCGCGCGCGTGCGCGTGCTGTCGCGTCACGGACTGACGCTGACCGTCGAGCCGATTGACGAAGCGCGAGACTCCTGAACACATCCACAACGAGGCTTGAAAAATGGGGCTTACTTTTGGTTTCAGCGGCATTCTGATCGCGCTCGTCATCTTCATCGTGGCGTCGGCGGTGCGCATCTTTCGTGAGTACGAACGTGGCGTTGTGTTCATGCTCGGGCGCTTCTGGAAAGTGAAGGGGCCGGGGCTCGTGCTCATCATTCCAATCGTGCAGCAGGTCGTGCGCATGGACTTGCGCACCGTCGTGTTCGACGTGCCGCCGCAGGACGTCATCACGCGCGACAACGTATCGGTGAAGGTGAATGCGGTCGTGTATTTTCGCGTCGTCGATCCGGAGAGGGCCGTGATTCAGGTCGCGCGCTTTCTCGAAGCGACGAGCCAGCTTTCGCAAACCACGTTGCGCGCGATCCTCGGCAAGCACGAACTCGACGAACTGCTTTCCGAGCGCGAACGCCTGAACAGCGACATCCAGCGCGTGCTCGATTCGCAAACCGATGCGTGGGGCATCAAGGTATCGAACGTGGAGATCAAGGACGTCGATATCAACGAGACGATGATCCGCGCGATCGCCCGCCAGGCCGAAGCGGAGCGCGAGCGGCGCGCGAAGATCATCCATGCCGAAGGGGAGCTGCAGGCGTCCGAGAAGCTGCTGCAGGCGGCGCAGATGCTCTCGCAGCAACCACAGGCGATGCAGTTGCGCTATCTGCAAACGCTGACGACGATCGCCGGCGACAAGAACTCGACGATCGTCTTTCCGGTGCCGGTCGATATCGTGAGCACCGTCATCGACCGGATCGTCAAAGGTCCGAAGGCTTAAACGAGCTTCGGAAAATCGATCGTCGTGTCGTTCACGCGGTTCACGAGGTTCGTGAAGTTGATGACGCTCATCGCGAACAGCGTGTCGATGACCTGCGCTTCCGAGTAGCCCGCTTCGCGCACTTCATTCAGACGCGCCGCGTCGACGGTGCCGGTCGTGCTCGTGACGTGCCGCACGAAGCGCACGAGCGCGTCGCGCTTCGCATTGCCGGTCGCTTCGCCCGCGCGGATCTGCTGCGTTTCCTGTTGCGAGAGCCCGACCATCTTGCCTACGAGCGTATGCGCGGCGGCACAGTAATCACAGCCCACCAGTTCGCTCACGGCAAGCTTGATCGCTTCGACGTCGGCCTTGTCGAGGCTGCTCTTCGCCAGGATCGCGTCGCCGTTGAGCGCGGCGCCGAGCGCGGCGGGGCTATGCGTGCCGATGGTCGCATACGCGTTCGGCACCTTGCCCGCAGCCTTCTTGAGGGCCGCGAAAAGATCGGCAGTGACACCCGTGGCTTCGTTGACGTTGATCTGGGAAAGACGTGACATGGTGTGCTCCTTGGTTCGGTGGTTAGCCATCTCGCTGGCATGGGTTGAACTTTAGGCGCGTGCGTCTTTCGCGTGAATGCTCGCGCGGCTCGTAAAACCGCGCGATCGTCTCATCGTGCGAATGCGGCGGCTTCGTGCCATCATCGGGACTTCCCGCACGTATCGCGCGATATGAAACGCACATGGACTATCTGACGAGCCTGAAGGTGTTCTGCACGGTGGTCGAAGCGAAGAGCTTCTCGCGTGCGGCCGACATACTCGGCTTGTCGCCGCCGGTCGTATCGCGCGCGATCGCGGGGCTCGAAACGCGGCTCGGCAGCCGGCTCTTCAATCGCACGACGCGGCAAATCTCGCTCACCGAAACCGCCGAGCGCTTCTTTGCCGATTGCTCGCGCGTGCTCGACGACCTTCAGGCGATGGAAGAGCGCGCGTCGCATCGCGCGAGCGAAGCGACGGGCCTCCTGCGGCTCGTCGCGCACACGACCGCGATGACGAGCCGCTACACGCCGCTCGTCGCGAGCTTCCGGCGCGCGCATCCGCACGTCGGGCTCGATATCACGCTGACCGAGCGGCCCGTCGATCTCGTCGGCGAAGGCTATGATCTCGCGCTCGTGCTGCCGTTCATGCTGTCCACCGATACGGCCGTCACACGTCTGCTCGAAACGATTCCGCTCGTGCTGGTCGCTAGTCCCGCGTATCTCGCGCAGCATCCCGCGCCGCGCCATCCATCCGAACTCGTCGATCATCAGTTCGTACCGATGTCGCCGTCGATCCGCAAGCCGGTGCTGACGTTTCGCATCGGCGGCGAGGAGGTTCGCGTGCCGGTGAATCACGATATCTCGTCGAACAGCGCGGTGTTCAATCGCGACATGGTGCTGCAAGGCTTCGGCATCGGCGTGCTGCCGGCGGCGCTCGTCGAACGCGAAATCGCGGAAGGGCGGCTGGTGACGCTGCTCGACGCTTACGAGCGCGTCGATGCGGCGATCGAGATCCGTATCGCCTACAGCTCGCGCGCGCTGTTGCCGGCAAAAGTGCGCGCGTTCGTCGAACACGCGGTGCGTTTTTGTGCCGATGAGCGTGCCACGCTCGACGAGTCGGCGCTCGCCGCGACGCAGCAAAATTGAGCCAAAGCCTTATTCCGCAAGGCCGAGCGCGATTCTTTCCGTCAGCGTTATTCTCTCGTGTGCGTCGTGACGGTTGACTTGGTGTATATGCACAACTAGTCTTCCGGGCTATGACGGGCAGAGAAAGACGCCCTTTTTCCAATTTTATATGTGCATATGCACTTTAAACGCAAATGACGACTCCTACGACGGAAATGCCATCGGTGGCGGCGCCGGCTCTCACGAGGCCGGCGCGACGGATTCCCTGGATGCTGCTCTCGCTCGGGCTGGTCGGGCTCGTGGTGATCGCCGCGGCGACGTACTGGGCGCTCGTGCTGCGCTTCGTGCAAACCACCGACGACGCTTATATCGGCGGCGACGTCACCGTGCTCGCGCCGAAGGTCAACGGCTTCGTCACCGATGTGCTCGTGCAGGACAACCAGCCCGTGAAGGCGGGCCAAGTGTTGATCCGCCTCGACGCGCGCGACTATGACGCGCGTCTCGCGCAAGCGAACGCGGAAGTGTCGAGCGCGCGCGCGGCGGTGGCCGAGTGGCAGGCGAAGGATGCGTTGCAGGCCGCCGTCATCAATCAGCAGCAGGCGGAAGTGCGCGCGTCGTCGGCGGAACTCACGCGCAGCGGCCAGGACCGCGTGCGTTATCGCGAACTCGTGAAGGACGACGCGGTGTCGAACCAGATCGTCGAACGCGCGGACGCGGACTACACGAAAGCGCAGGCGGCGGTGGATCGCAGCGGCGCGTCGCTCGTCGCGGCGAAACGCCAGCTGAGCGTGATCGAAGCGCAGATCGCGGATGCGCAGGCGCGCGTCGCGACCGCCGAAGCCGCGCGTCGCGTCGCGGAGCTGAACGTCGAATACACGACGATCCGCTCGCCCGTCGATGGCTACGTCGGCAATCGCACGGCGCGCGTGGGCGTGCTTGCGAACGTCGGCACGTCGCTCTTGACGATCATCCCGTCGACGGGACTCTGGATCGATGCGAACTTCAAGGAAGATCAGCTGAAGAAGATGCGCGCCGGCGACGAAGCCGATGTCGAGCTCGATGCGTCGAGCGTGCCGCTCACGGGCCACGTCGAAAGTCTCGCGCCCGCGACCGGCGCGACCTTCAGCGTGCTGCCCGCCGAGAACGCGACAGGCAACTTCACGAAGATCGTGCAGCGCGTGCCCGTGCGCATTCGCCTCGATGTACCGAAGGGCATGGAATCGGTGCTGCGTCCCGGTCTTTCCGCGACGGTCAAGGTTCATCTGCGCAAGCAGGCGAACGGCTGAGGAGCGCGCCATGACGCACACCATTCCCTCCGATCCGTCGACGCAGCCGATCAGACAACGCGTCTTCGCTTTCGCGCTGATGTGCCTCGGCTTCTTCATGGCGACGCTCGATATCCAGATCGTCGCGTCGTCGCTGAAGGATATCGGCGGCGGCTTGTCCGCGAGCCAGGACGAGTTGTCCTGGGTGCAGACCTCGTATCTGATCGCGGAAATCCTCGTCATTCCGATGTCGGGCTGGCTCTCGAAAGTAATGTCGACGCGCTGGCTCTTCGTCGCGTCGGCGGTCGGCTTCACGATCACGAGCATGCTGTGCGGCATGGCGTGGGACATCAATTCGATGATCCTATTTCGCGGCCTGCAAGGCGCGCTCGGCGCCGCGATGATTCCGACGGTGTTCACGACGGCCTTCGTGCTCTTTCCCGGCAAGCAGCGCCTTATCGCATCGACGACGATCGGCGCGCTGGCGTCGCTCGCGCCCGCGGTCGGCCCGGTCATCGGCGGATGGATCACCGATCAATGGTCGTGGCACTGGCTGTTCTATCTGAACGTGGTGCCCGGTCTCGTCGTCGCGGTGCTCGTGCCGAAGTATGTGCATATCGACGAACCGAACGTTTCGCTGCTGAAGAAGGGCGACTATCTCGGCATCGCGCTGATGTCGGGATTTCTCGGCTGTCTGGAATACGTGCTCGAAGAAGGGCCGCGCAAGAACTGGTTCGGCGATGACGCGATCATCGCGTGTGCATGGATCTCCGCGACCTGCGGCTTTCTCTTTCTCGTGCATGCGTTCACGGCGAAAGACCCGGTCGTCGACCTGCGCGCACTCGCGGTGCGCAACTTCGCGATCGGCAGTCTGCTGTCGTTCGTGACGGGCATCGGCATTTTCGTGTCGGTGTATCTGACGCCCGTGTTCCTTGCTCGCGTGCGCGGTTTCGATTCGCTGCATACGGGTCTCGCGCTGCTATCCGTCGGCTGCTTTCAGCTGCTTTCCATCGGCTTCTATGGCGTCGCGTCGCGCTTCATCGACATGCGCGTGCTGCTCGCCTTCGGTCTCCTTTGCTTCGGCGCGGGCTGTTACTTCTATACACCGCTGACGCACGACTGGGGCTGGCAGCAATTCCTTCTGCCGCAGGCACTGCGCGGCATCGGCCAGCAATTCGCGGTGCCGCCCATCGTGACGATGGCGCTCGGTTCGCTGCCGCCGTCGCGGCTCAAATCGGCGAGCGGTCTGTTCAATCTGATGCGCAATCTCGGCGGCGCGATCGGCATTGCGGTCAGCGCGACGATGCTCAACGATCGCCTGAACCTGCATTACCTGCGCCTGAACGAGAACGTGACGATCGGCCGTCCGGTCATCGACGATCTGCTATCGCGCAGCTCCGCGCATCTCGCGTCCGTCGCGGGCGATGCGCTCGATGCGTCGCAAGCGGGACTCGCATCGCTGCATGCGCTGGTGATGCGCGAAGCGCTCGTGCTCACCTTCGCCGATTGCTTTTACGTGCTCGCACTGTGTTTCCTGTTCGGCCTCGTGACGGTGATGTTTGCGAAACCGATCACGAGCGCGCCGCCTTCGTCCGATGCGCATTGAACCGGGCCTTATCTGGATGCTTCGATCATGAAGAAACTGCTTGTCGAAATACTGTCGTGTCTGACGCTCGCCGCGTGCGCGGTGCAGCCCGCCACACACGCCGATCTGCCCACGAAGGTGAACGCAACGGCGCCCGCGGACTGGAGCGTCGATGCGCCGAAACAGGCCGCCGATCCCACCGCGTGGTGGAATCAGTTCAACGATCCGGTGATGCATGAACTGGTCGCGTCGGTGCTGAACGACAACCTCGACGTGCAGGCCGCCGTCGAGCGCGTGAAGCAGGCGCAGGCGCTCACGACGCAACGCCGCGCCGCGCTCTTGCCGCAACTCGATGTCGGCGCGGGCGGGTCGTACTCGCGTCAGAACACGCCGCCGCCGCTCGGCTATGTGAAGCAGGCGGGCATCGGCCTCAATCTGAGCTGGACGCCCGATGTATTCGGCGGCGAGCGTCTGGAACTGCTGGCGTCGCAGGCGCAGCTCGTCGGTCGTGAACATGCGGCGGATCAGATCAGGCTCGCGCTCGCGGCGAACACGGCTGGCGCGTATATCGATCTGCGCTGGGCGCAAGCCGAACTGAAGATCCTGCAAGACAACCAGGCGATTCGCGAGCGCGCGTTGAAGCTCACGCAGCGCCGTCTGCAATACGGTCTGTCGACGCAACTTGATGTCGCGCGTGCGCAGAATCAGTTGAGCGATCTGCTGTCGCGCATCCCGCGCACGCAGGCGACGATTCAGCATCAGCTAAGCCTGATCGCGGTGTATTCGGGCCGCACGCCTGAGTCCGTCGACAAGCTGATGCTCGCGAACGCTGGCCCCGCGCCGGTGATTCCGGTGCCGGCGAACGGCGCGCCGCAGATGTTGCCATCGGACGCATTGCTGCGCCGCCCGGACGTGCTCGTCGCGTACGCGACGGTGCAGCAGCGCGCGGCGGAAGTGGGCGTCGCGCGGGCGGAGCGCTATCCGAAGTTCTCGCTGCGTCTATCCGATGGCCTGCTCGCATCGTCGTATCTCGGCTTGCCGACGTTGACCGACAACCTCTTTTCGGCGGCGCTCAACGCGACGAGCCCGATCTTCAACGCGGGGCGCATCACGGCGGAGATCGAGCAGAACGAGAGCAGGATGCGCGAGTCGGAACTGCATCTGCATCAGACGATGCTCGAAGCGCTGAAGGACGTCGAGGACACGCGCAGCGATCTCGTCAGCACGACCGAATCGGCGGCGCGTCTGACCGATGCACTCGCCGCGTCCGGCCAGTCGCTCACGCTGTCGACGCAGTTGTACAAGGGCGGCGCGGCCAGCTTTCTCGATGTGCTCGACGCGCAGCAATCCTACTTGCGCGACGCCGACGCGTTGAATCAATCGAAGCGTGAACACGCACTCGCGGCGGTGGCGCTGTATCGCTCGCTGGGCGGCGGATGGAGCGTGACCGGCGATGACGGCGTCATCGAGACCGCGAGCGCAAAAACGGAGACGACGAAATGAGCATGGTCGAAGAAACGGCCGCGGGCTTCGATGGTCTTTCGCAACTGCGCAAGCTGATCGCCTGCAAGCGCAGGCCGGGCATCATGGTGTCGCTGGATCTGGAGTTCGTCGAAGTCGAAGCGGGCAGGGCAGTGTTCGCGGGCGTGCCCGGCGATCACGCGTATAACCCGATCGGCACCGTGCACGGCGGCTATGCGGCGACGCTGCTCGATTCCGCGTGCGGCTGCGCGGTGCATTCGTGCCTGACTGCGACGCAAGCCTATACGACGCTCGAACTGAAGGTCGCATATCACAAGGCGGTCACGCGCGATTCGGGGATGCTGCGCGCGGAAGGGCGCGTGCTGTCGATAGGACGTCGCGCCGCGTTCGCCGAAGCGACGTTGAAGGACGCGAGCGGCCGACTGTTCGCATCGGCGACATCGACCCTGCTCGTCATGGAGCGATAGAAAGCCCGACTCCTCACGGCGAGGAACCGGGCTGTACACGCCTTATTTCACGCTTTCCAGCGCCTTGCGCACCGTGCCGAAGAGCTGATCGATCTGATCGTCCTCGATGATGAGCGGCGGCGAGAACGCGAGGATATCGGCGGTATAACGAATGAGCACGCCCGCTTCGAAGCACTTGACGAACACTTCATACGCGCGCGCGCCCGGCGCGCCTTCGCGCGGCTCCAGCTCGATGCCCGCCACGAGCCCCAGATTGCGGATGTCCTTCACGAACGGCGCATCGCGCAGTGCGTGAGCGGCGCTTTCGAACTTCGCGGCCTTCGATGCCGCGCGATCGAACAGTTTGTCGCGCGTGTACAGATCCAGCGTTGCGATGGTCGCGGCGCACGCGACCGGATGCGCCGAGTAGGTATAGCCGTGGAACAGTTCGATGGCGTTGGCCGCGCCCGCATTGACGATGGTGTCGTGCACGTTGCGATGCGCGGCGACGGCGCCCATCGGAATGGTCGCGTTGTTGATCGCCTTGGCCATCGTGATGAGATCGGGCGTCACGCCGAAGTACTCGCTCGCCGTGGCCTTGCCGAGACGGCCGAAACCGGTGATCACTTCATCGAAAATCAGCAGAATGCCGTGCTTTGTGCAGATGTCGCGCAGCTTCTGCAGATAGTCCTTAGGCGGCACGAGCACGCCCGTGGAGCCTGCGAGCGGCTCCACGATCACGGCAGCGATCGTCGACGCATCGTGCAGCGCGACGATGCGCTCCAGATCGTCGGCGAGATGGTCGCCCCATGCGGGCTGGCCCTTCGTAAATGCGTTGTGCGCGAGGTCGTGCGTATGCGGCAGATGATCGACCGATGGCAACAGCGCGCCCGAGAACGTCTTGCGATTCGGCGCGATGCCGCCGACCGAAATGCCGCCGAAGCCGACGCCGTGATAGCCCCGCTCGCGGCCGATGAGGCGTGTGCGCTGACCTTCGCCGCGCGCGCGGTGATAGGCGAGCGCGATCTTCAGCGCCGTATCCACCGATTCCGAACCCGAGTTCGTGAAGAAGATGCGGTCGAGTCCTTCGGGCATGAGCCCGGCCACTTTGGTCGCCGCTTCGAACGCGACCGGGTGGCCCATCTGGAAGGTCGGCGCGAAATCGAGCGTGGACAGCGCCTTCTGCACCGCGTCGACGATCTCGTCACGGCAATGGCCCGCGTTCACGCACCAGAGGCCCGCCGTGCCGTCGAGCACTTCGCGGCCATCGGTCGAGCGGTAGTACATGCCTTTCGCGCTTTCGAGCATGCGGGGCGCGGCCTTGAACTGGCGATTGGCGGTGAAGGGCATCCAGAACGACGAAAGGTCGTCGATGACGGGGCGTGCATTCATGCGTGTCTCCTCTTCGGAAAGTTCGGTCACTGCACTGTATGCCTCGGCAAAATAGCGCGGCATAGACAGTTGCTTCACTGCGTTGCCAACTGTGCTGGCAAAATGTCGCAAACTGTATTGGTCGATGGGCGGTTGCCGCGCTATCCTCGAATCCATGATCGAACTCAAGCTGGAGCGCGGCTCGCGTCAGGCGCCGACGCTCGTCGAACAACTGGTGCGCGCGTTCGCCACGGCGATCGGGGAGCAGACGCTGCGTGCGGGCGCGCTGCTGCCATCGGTGCGGCGTCTCGCCGAGGCCGAAGACCTGAGCACGTTCACGGTGACGGAAGCGTATGGCCGGCTCGTGTCGATGGGTCTCGTCACCGCGCGGCGCGGCTCGGGTTATCGCGTGGCCGTGCGCGGGCAGAGCGAGCGCGTGCGGGCGGTCGTTTGGCAGCCGCCGAGCCTCACCGCGACCTGGCTTTTATCGGACGTATTCGCCGATCACTCCGTGCCGATCAAATCCGGTTGCGGCTGGCTGCCCAACGAATGGGTCAACGAAAGCGGGCTGCAGCATGCGCTGCGCGCGGTAAGCCGCGTGCCGGCGGCGCGCATCGCGGATTACGGGCATCCGTACGGCTTCGCGCCGCTGCGCGAGCGGATCGCCGAGCAACTGGATCGCCACGGCCTGCCCGTCGATGCCGCGTCCAACGTACTGCTGACATCGGGCGCGACGCAGGCGCTCGATCTCATCGTGCGCACGCTATTGCGTTCCGGCGATGCGGTCGTCGTCGAAGATCCGGGGTACTGCAATCTGCTGCAGATTCTGCGGCTCGCCGGGCTCGAAGTACATGGCGTGCCGCGCACCGTCGCGGGCATCGATACCGAGGTATTCGAGCGCATCGTGATCGAGCATCGGCCGAAAGCGGTGTTTCTCAACACGACCCTGCAGAACCCGACGGGCGCGACCTTCGGCATGGCGTCGGCGTTTCGTCTGATGCAGATCGCGGAGCGGCACGGCCTGTGGGTCGTCGAGGACGATGTGACCCGCGAGCTCGCGCCGCCCGGCGCGCCCTTGCTCGCGGCGATGGAAGGCTTGAGCCGCGTGCTGTACGTCGGTGGTTTTGCGAAGACGATCACGCCGGCGCTGCGCTGCGGCTATGTCGTCGCGGAGCGCGATGTGTTGCGCGAGCTGGCGCGCACGAAGATGGCCGTGGGGCTGACATCGTCGGAGGCGACGGAGCGCATCGTCGAGAAAGTGCTGACGGAAGGGCGCTACGCGCGGCACGTCGAACTGGTCGTGGAGAAGCTGAAAGATGCGCATGCGCTCGTCGAGGACCGCATGGATGCGCTGGGCGTCGCGTTGTTCCGGCGTCCGCGCGCGGGACTCTTCGTGTGGGGCGAATTGCCGATCGATCCCGCCGAAGGAAGTGCCGTCGCGACACGCGCATTGCAGCACGGCATATGGCTCGCACCGGGTTCGTATTTTCGGCCGAACGATGCGCCGAGCGCATCTTTTCGATTCAATGTCCCTTATTCAGTGGACGATGCGCTCTGGAGTTTTTTGGAAAAAACGATAAAAGGTTTCTAAAAAGAAGATACGGCGAAACGAATCGCCGTATCCGCGAAACCGAATAACTTTATTGCGCGACTTGCGAAGAAGCAGAAACCGAAACCTGTCCGCGCTGATTTTGCGCCGTGCGTTCCGTATTGCCGAAATCCCCGCGTCCTTGCGCGGCCTCTTCGGCGGCGAAGGTTTGCGCGCTGACGCCATGTTGTGATGCCGGTGCGCCGACATCGGGACGATAATGCGGCGCCGGGCCATAGCCGCTCGCAAATGCAGAACCGGCAAATACAGAACTCAATGCAATGGCAAAGCCCACTACGAGTCGCTTGTTCACAGAGTGCTCCAATGGAATATGAGGAGATGCAGTTGTCCGATGCAAAGCAACCGCAATCGGAAAGCGCGTCGTTCGATTCGAAACGCTCCCGACATGTGAACGCAGTGTAGAAGGCATTCGCCGCTTTTTAATCGCGCGAAAAGCCAATTGAGTTTTCGTCGATCTCAAACAATGGGATGACGCCGCGTGTCGGAATGATTCATTCACGCGGCGCTTCATTCATGCGGATGCGCCGTTGCTTGTCGGTGGCGTCGGTGCCTCCGACGCGCTGGCGTTCGCTTGCTCGGGCACGGGTGTAGGCGTGGAACTCGCCGCGGCTTCGACGGCCTTTTTCCGGGGCGCGCTGCGCTTTGCCGCCTTGACTGCCGGTTTGGCCGCGACCGATTTCTTGGCGGCAGGCGCCGCGACCTTCTTCTTCGCTGCGCTTACACCCGTTGGCGATGTCTTGCCTTTCTTCGCGGCCACGCTGGAAGACTTCTTCGCCGGCGCTTTTTTGGCGGCTGCCTTGGGCTTGCCCGGAGTCTCGCTGCCTTCGCCATCGATCAGAAACTTGCTCCGATCCTTCACGTTCGCGATCCACGCAGGTGGCCGCGCCCAGCCGCTCCACGTCTCGCCCGTCTTCGGATTGCGATACTTCGCGGGCAGCTTGCCTTTCTTCGCGAGCTTGGTCATCGCTTCATGACGGCCCGCGGGTGCAGGAAGGGCGACGCGTGGTTTCGCTGCGGCTTTGGTTTTCTTGCCGTGCCGGTCGATATCCGCAGTGGTGAGGCCGTGCCGTTCCATCATCGCGCGGATATCGTCGAGCACGGCTTGCGCGCGCTGGGCGATCAGATGTTCCGCCTGCGCCTGGAGCTTCTTCAACTTGGCTTGTATCTGCTTGAGCGTGGCCATCGCGGTCTCCTTGCGTTATTGAAGGCGCTATTACTCGCCGTAGATGTCGAAGTCGAAATACTTCTGCTCGATGCGCTTGTAGGTGCCGTCCTTGATCATCGCGGCGATGGCGCCGTCGAGCTTCTCTTTGAGATCGGTATCTTCCTTGCGCAAGCCGATTGCGGTGCCGGGTCCGAAGATCGCGCTGTCTTCGAGTGCGCCGCCCGCGAAGCCGTAAGGCTTGCCGCGCGGCGTGTCGAGGAAGCCGCGTTCGGCTTGCACGGCGTTTTGCAGCGAAGCGTCGAGACGGCCCGTCAGCAGATCGGCATAGACCTGATCCTGATCCGCGTAGGACACGACCTTCACGCCCTTCGCGCCCCAATGCACCTTCGCATAGGTTTCCTGCATCGAGCCCTGCTCGACGCCGACCGTCTTGCCCGCCAGAGATTCCGCCGTCGGCTGGATGCTCGAATCGTGTTTCGCGACGAGGCGCGTGGGCACGTGGAAGAGCTTGCTGGAGAACGCAATCTGCTTGACGCGCGCGGGCGTCATCGACATCGTGGAAAGCACACCGTCGAACTTGCGCGATTTGAGGCCCGGAATCATGCCGTCGAATGCGTTTTCGACCCACACGCACTTTGCGTTGAGGCGTCGGCACAGCTCATTGCCGACATCGATGTCGAAGCCGACCAGCGTGCCGTCGGGTGCTTTCGATTCGAAAGGCGGATAGCTCGCATCGACGCCAAAGCGGATCGTCGACCATTCCTTCGCATGCGCCCCGATCGATACGGTCAGCATCGAGCCCAACAACACCGTCAACAGCCTCTTCACGATAGTCCCTTCTTCTTTGAGTTTATAAATGTAGACGGCATGCACCGTCGTTGTCGATTATAGAGGCGCGATTCGGGCGCAATGAAAAAGGCCGCGAATAAATCGCGGCCCTTGGAGTTGAAACGATGTTCTGAATGTTATCCCGCGCGCACTTCGACGCGGCGCGGACGCGCTTCCTCGCGACGCGGAATCGTGAGCTTCAGCACGCCGTTCGTGAGGTTGGCGTCGATCTTCGAGGTGTCGAAGTCGTCGCTGACCGTGAAGGCGCGTGCGAAACGCGGCGCGCGCAGTTCTGCGTGATGCACGCGCACGGCGCCTTGCACCGGCAGTTGCGCTTCCGCTTCGATGGTGAGGCGCGCGTCGTGCACCTTCACGTCGAGCTTCTCGCGCGGTACGCCGGGCAGATCGGCCCATAGGGTGATGCCGTGGCTATCCTCGACGATATCGACCGCGGGCGTCACCGTGGCGCGGCGCGACGTGTCTTCGCTTTTGCGCGCTGCTTCGTTCGTGTTTTGCGGGGCGATTTGCGTGTTGTCGGTCATGATGAATTCCCTCTTACTGAATGGTGATCGCGCGCGGCTTCGATGCTTCGCGCTTGCCGATGGTGATGGACAGCGTGCCGTTTTCATAGCGCGCTTCGACCTTGTCGGTGTCGGCATTCTGCGGCAGTTCGATCACGCGGCGGAAGCTGCCCGTGAAGCGCTCTTTCGCATAGGTGCGCGCGCCTTCGACATTGCCTTGCGCACGGCGCTCGCCGCTGATGGTGAGCGTGCCTTTATCGACATTGACATCGAGCGACGAAGGCTCGACGCCCGGTGCGAATGCGACGATATGAATCTCGTCATCCGTGCTGCCGATATTCAGACGAGGGAAAGCATCGGCGCGGCTCGAACGAATGCTCGAAGGAAGATTCCCGAAGAGCGAGGACACCTGCCGCTGCATACGGTCCAGCTCCGAGAAAACGTCGCCGCCAAAATAAAAGTCACTCATGGTCAGTCTCCGATAGTGCGGCCCGCGAGGCCGGCAGCAGGAAGTTCAAACGACAGCGGGTTCTCGCTGCCTCTGCATCCAAGGTAGGTGCGAGAGCTATCGTTTCAATATCGGAGCGCTATGTTTTATTTTTTTCCGGTGGCTCTTGAAAGTTATCGAAGCGCGCTTATATCGGTTCGAATGCGCGCTTCTTAGCACCTCAGTGCGATGCCAGATCGCCCTGGTAAAAGCCCGCGAAACGCGCGAACTGTCGTTCGGCATCGTCAGCGTCCAGGCCTTCCTTGAGCACTGCGCTCGAAAATCCCGTTCGCTCCATCTGCACGAGCTGATCGATCAGCACGTCGCCCGTCGCGCGCAAATCGCCTTTGAAGCCGAGCCGGCGGCGCAGCAGATAAGCCTGGCTATATGCGCGGCCATCGGTGAAATGCGGGAAATGAAGTTCGATGCGATCGAGTTCCTTCAGGCGATCTTTCAGCGTGAGCGGATCGTCGTCGTTGGCAAGGCTTGTTACGCGTTCGTTCGTATCCGCGTCGTGATCGGCTTTCGTGAGAATCTTCATGCCGATACCTCCTCGTTCACGCGCACCGCATTCGCGGATGTCTTGAACGGCGCCAGTCCCACACGCCGCACCGTGTCGATGAAACGTTCGTCATGTTCGCGCGTGTCGCGATACGTCGTCAGAATCGCTTCGATCGCATCGGGCACTTCGGCCGCGCTGAACGACGGTCCGATCACCTTGCCCGGCTGCGGCGCGCCGCTTGCCGCGCTGCCGTCCGATCCGCCGAGCGTGATCTGATACCACTCGCGTCCGTCCTTGTCGACGCCGAGCACGCCGATATGCCCGCTGTGATGATGCCCGCACGAATTGATGCAGCCGCTGATATGCAGATCGATTTCACCGATGTCGTCGAGTTCGTCGAGATCCTGATAGCGCTCGGTGATGGCCTGCGCGACCGGCAGCGAACGCGCATTGGCGAGCGCGCAGAAGTCGCCGCCGGGGCACGCGATCATGTCGGTGAGAAGCTGCACGTTCGCGCTCGCGAAGCCCGCTTCGCGCGCCGCCTGCCATAGCGCGAAGAGCTCGTTTGCGCGCACCCAGGGCAGCACGACGTTTTGCGTATGCGTGACGCGCGCTTCGCCCGCCGAGAACCGGTCGGCGAGATCCGCGACGATATCGAGTTGATCCGCGGTCGCATCGCCGGGCGATTGCAGGAGACGCTTGAAGGACAGCGTCACGATGCGCAGTGCGGGGTCTTTGTGCTGCGCGACATTGCGTTGCAGCCAGCGCGCGAAGAGGGGATGCTTACTAGCGTCGGCTTCGGCTTCATCGACGCCTGCATGCGACGTTTTCAACGCAGGCGGCACGAACGACGCGCGCACGCGCTCGAGTTCTTCCTGTGAGATGAGATGCGGCGCGCCGTCATGCTCGACGATCTGCCGGAATTCCTCGTCGACGTCATCGATATAGCGCTGGCCTTCGGCCTTCACCAGGATCTTGATGCGCGCCTTGTACTTGTTGTCGCGACGTCCGTAGCGGTTGTACACGCGCACGATCGCCTCGATGTAGTTCATGATGTGCTGCCACGGCAAGAACTCCCGCATCAACGTGGCGATGACGGGCGTGCGCCCCATCCCGCCGCCCGCGCTCACGCGAAAGCCCAGTTCGCCGTTTTCATTGCGCAGGAGTTGCAGGCCGACGTCATGCCATGCGGTCGCCGCGCGGTCTTCGCTCGCGCCCGTGATCGCGATCTTGAACTTGCGCGGCAGGAACGCGAACTCGGGATGCAACGTCGTCCATTGCCGCATGATTTCGGCGAAGGGACGTGGATCGGCGACTTCATCGGGCGCGACGCCCGCGCGTTCATCGCAGGAAATATTGCGGATGCAGTTGCCGCTCGTCTGAATGCCGTGCATGTCGACGGTGGCGAGCAAGTCCATCACGTCTGCGGATTTGTCTAACGGAATCCAGTTGAATTGGACGTTGGTGCGCGTGGTGAAGTGCGCGCAGTGAGTCGGCAGCCGTTCGGTGCCGAGCTTGCCCTGCGCCGCGCTCGCAACGCGATAGACCTCCGGATGGGGATCGTCGTATTCACGGGCGATGCGCGCGAGCACGCGCAACTGCGCGCTCGACAACTCGCCATAGGGAACTGCGACGCGCAGCATCGGCGCATGGCGCTGCACGTACCAGCCGTTCTGCAGGCGCAGCGGGCGGAATGCGTCTTCGCTCAGGCGGCCGTCCCGCCAGCGTTCCAGCTGATCGCGGAATTGCGCGGCGCGGCTCTTCACGAAAGATTTGTCGAACTCGGTGTATCGGTACATGATGCGGCGGCGTGGCAAAGGAAGGGCCAACGATAGGGCGCGAGGCGGTACGAGAACAAGCAGCAGTTGCGATGAATTTCATGGGAGCAGTGCGCCTCGCGCCGGAATCTGCTTCCGTCGAATACGCCGCAACTGCTGCTGTTTTTCGCACGGGGCGTGACGCATCATGAATCCGTGAACAAAGGAGCCGCTCATGGAACTCTTGAAGATGATGCGCATCGTGCTATGGAGCTTTTTCGGCGTGCGCAAGCGCGCGTCGCACAACGCCGACTTCGCGCAGGTGAAGCTGCCGCTCTTGCCGGTCATCGCCGTGATGCTCGCGGCCGCGTTCGGGCTCACGCTGCTGACGGTCGCGAAGTTAGCCACGGGCATCGCGCACTGAAACGGCAGCGCGCGCCGCGTCCCGCTCTTACAATGGCGGTCGGATGATTGCCACGAGCGAGGATCGGACGATGAAAGTAGGCATCTATGGCGCGGGCGCCATCGGCGGATGGATCGGCGTGAAGCTCGCGCAGGCAGGTTGCGATGTGAGCGTGGTCGCACGCGGCGCGACGCTCGATGCGTTGAAGAAAGACGGTCTGCGCCTCGTCGAAAAAGACGCGACGCATACGGTGAAAGTCGCGGCGAGCGACAATGCCGCCGATCTCGGCGTGCAGGATCTCGTCGTCGTGGCGGTGAAGGCGCCGGCGATGGAATCCGTCGCCGCGCAAATCGCGCCGCTGCTATCGCGCGACACCGTTGTGCTGACCGCGATGAACGGCGTGCCCTGGTGGTTCTGCGACGGCCTCGGCGAGGCCTTCGCGGGCAAGCGTCTGTCGTCGGTCGATCCGCACGGCGCGATCGCTGCGGCAATTCCCAGCGCGCAGACGGTTGGCTGCGTCGTGCATGCGAGCTGCTTCGTCGAAGCGCCGGGCGTGATTCGTCATCATCTGGGCAAGGGCCTGATTCTCGGCGAAGCCACCGGCGCGCCGAACGCTCGCACGGAATCGCTCGTCACGCTTTTTTCGATGGCGGGCTTCGACGTCACGCTCTCTCAGCAGATTCAGCGCGACGTCTGGTTCAAGCTGTGGGGCAACATGACGATGAACCCCATCAGCGCAATCACCGGCGCGACCACCGACCGCATTCTCAGCGACGATCTCGTGCGCGGCTTCGTGACCCATGTGATGCTGGAAGCGAAGGAAATCGGCGCGCGCTTCGGCATTCCCATCGAGCAGGACCCGGAGGACCGCCACGCCGTGACGCTCAAGCTCGGCGCGATGAAAACGTCGATGCTTCAGGACGTGCAGGCCGGCAAGGCGGTCGAGCTCGATGCGCTCGTCGCGTCGGTGCGCGAGCTCGGCGCGATGACCGGCGTGCCAACGCCGTTCACCGATGCCTTGCTCGGCCTCGCGCGCCTGCACGCGCGCACGCTGGGGCTTTATCCGGCGGGTTGAATCGCCTTCATGCGACGACGATACGCAGCGGGTCCGCAGCCGCGAACGCTTCGGCCCGCTTCGCGCTCGGCGGATAAATCCACTCGGTGTTGATGCGCGTCTTCAGCGCTTTCGCTTCCGCGCCCGCCATCTTCACTTCACGTTCCCAGCCTTCGGTATAGACCGCGCCCCACGGGCCGAGGTCGAGACACGTCACGTATTTCGGCTGGCTGTAGGGAATCGGCGCTTCCCCGAGCAAATCCGCCGCGACGTTGTGGCCCGCCGAGCGGCCGAGGTTCATCGCGTGCTGGCAGGACATCATCGCGTGGTTGCCTTCGTCGTCGGTGGCGGCGTAGGCGACATCGCCTGTCGCATAGACCGTGTCGACGCCCAGCACGCGCAGATTGCGATCCACATGCAGGCGGCCGACCGCATCGCGTTCGGCGGGAATCTGCGCGGTCAGCGCGCTCGCGCGCACGCCCGCGGTCCAGATCACCGTGCTTGCTTCGATCCGCGAGCCGTCGGACGTGGTGAGGCCGTTCGCATCGACTGATGTCACCGCCGTGCCGAGCCGCCATTGCACGCCGAGCGATTCGAGCGCTTCGACGATGACCGGACGTGGACCGGCGCCGAGGTCCGGCCCGATCTCCGCATTGCGCTCGACGATGATCACGCGCACATCCGCATTTCCGCCCAGCGCCGCGCGCAGACGGGCGGGCATTTCCGCAGCCGTTTCGATCCCCGTGAATCCGCCGCCCGCGACCACGACCGTGTTGCGCGCGGGCGTATCGGGCTGCGTCGCGAGTTGCTTGATATGCGCTTCGAGCGCGGCGGCTTCGTCGACCTGATCGACGCTGAACGCATGTTCTGCAAGCCCCGGAATCTGCGGACGGAACAGGCGGCTGCCCGTCGCCAGAACGAGACGGTCGTAGTCCAGCGTCGAGCGCGAGCCGTTCGCGCCGACGACGTCGACCTTGCTGCGCGCGACGTCGATGCGTTCCACCGTGCCCTGAATGAAACCAACGCCCGTGGAAGCGAAGATATCCAGCAACGGCGCTTTCATGCCCGCGGCGTTTTTCTCGTAGAGACGCGGACGCACGTGCAGATGCGGCTCAGGCGCGATCAGCAAGACTTCGATATCCGTCCTGCCGTGCTGATCGATGAGGCGCGCGGCGGAAAGGGCGCTCCACATGCCGGCGAAGCCGGCCCCGATTACCAGAATGCGCTTGGACATTTCGATGCTCCTTGGGATTCGATGTTGGGTTTGCTCGACAGACGGTTCTGCGCCGTCATCGATTAACTGCGATTCTATGAGTCGTAGATATGGAGCGCAAGAGATTTGGCCGACATCACATATTTTGTCTCGAATTCGCGGGTTAGGAGCGCAAAGCAGTGCAACTGAGACACAGCGAAGCGTAGTTGATGTGCATCGTCAATCATCGCGCTAAGCTAGGCGGTGCACGCAACGAAACATCAGAGGAAGCGCATGGAGCAACAGAACCAGCAGGAAGGCGCCAGCGAGCTCGTCCAGATGCGCGACATGCTGCGCGAGTTCGTTCGCGAGCGTGACTGGAGCCGGTTTCACTCGCCGAAGAATCTGGCGGCGGCGCTGTCGGTCGAGGCGAGCGAATTGCTCGAACCGTTCACGTGGCTCGTCAGCGGCGACAAAACCGAGCTCGACGAAGCCAAACTGCGCGCGATCCGTCACGAGATGGCGGACGTGCTCGCGTATCTCGTGATGCTCGCCGATGCGCTCGATGTCGATCTGCATCGCGCGCTCATCGAAAAGATGGCGCTGAACCGGTCGAAGTACCCGGCGCACAAAGTGAAAGGCGACGCGCGTAAATACACCGAGTACGACGAGTAAGCGAGCGAGAACGGTTAAGCTTGCCGTTCGTTCCCAGGAGGATTGCCGATGGACTTTTCGCTCTCGCCGGAGTTGACCGATTTGCAGGCGCGCGTGCGCGCTTTCATCGCCGATGAAATCGTGCCGCTCGAACGCGATCCGCGTTGCACGCCGCACGGCCCGAATGAAGCGCTGCGCGCCGAACTGATCGCGAAAGGCCGCAAGGCGGGGCTGTTGTCGAGCCACGTATCGCCGGCGTCCGGCGGCCTCGGTCTGAATCATGTCGCGAAGGCCATTCTGTTCGAGGAGGCGGGTTATTCGCCGCTCGGTCCGGTCGCGCTGAATATCGCCGCACCGGACGAGGGAAACATGCATCTGCTCGAAGCGATTGCCACGCCAGAGCAGAAGGAACGCTGGCTGCGTCCGCTCGCGGCGGGCGCGATCCGCTCGTGCTTCTGCATGACCGAGCCGCCACCGGGCGCGGGCGCCGATCCCGCGATGCTGCAAACCATCGCCGTGCAGGACGGCGACGAATACGTCATCGACGGCCGCAAATGGTTCATCACGGGCGCGGAAGGCGCGGCGGTCGCGATCATCATGGCGAAGTTCGCCGACGGCCCCGCGACGATGTTTCTCGCGGACATGTCGAGCTCCGGCATCGTGATCGAACGCGCAATGGATTCGCTCGATACATGCTTTCCGGGCGGCCACGGTGTGGTGCGCTTCGAAGGCTTGCGGGTGCCGAAAGAGAATGTTCTGGGCGAGCCGGGCGAAGGATTCCGCTATGCGCAGGTGCGGCTATCGCCCGCGCGTCTCACGCACTGCATGCGCTGGCTCGGCGCCGCTCGACGCGCCCACGATGTCGCGACGGCTCACGCGCGGCAGCGTCACGCGTTCGGCAAGGCGTTGGGCGAGCATGAAGGCGTCGGCTTCATGCTCGCGGACAACGAAATGGACCTGCACGTGACGCGTCTCGCCATCTGGCACTGCGCGTGGGTGCTCGATCAGGGCGTGCTCGGCAAGCACGAGTCGAGCATCGCGAAGGTGGTGTCGTCGGAGGCGCTATGGCGCGTCGTCGACCGCTCGGTGCAGGTGCTGGGCGGTCAGGGCGTCACGCATGAAACCGTCGTCGCGCGGATTTTCGCGGACATGCGCGCGTTCCGGATCTACGACGGTCCGTCGGAAGTGCATCGCTGGAGCATTGCACGGCGCATCCTGCGCGGGCCGAAGCCGCGCGCGGAATCCGCCTGACGAATGCCGCGTTATTGCACCGTGGTGTTTCCCTGCGCCTGACGTTGCGCGATGATGCGGCTCGCGCGCATCGCGTTGTCGGGATAGTTGAGCCAGTCGTTGGGATCGTAGCCGACCGAGCGCCACAGCAGGAATTCCTGCCGGACCTGCGCGCGCGTTTTCGGCGCGTTCGGATCGCTCGTCTGCGTCTGCGTTTGTGCGAATGCGGAAGCCGCGCAGCACAGAGCCAGCGCGCCGAGAACGATGCGGGAGAGAGATGTCATGACATTACCTCATACCGTGCAGCACGGTCATTTGATTCTAGGTGACAGAACGCGAAAGAGCAGGGGACGTTTGCTTGTGCATCGCACAGCGCATTCCCGCTTCGTGTGCGTGACATTCAATATGATGTGTACTGACGATGCGGCCTATACTCGATGGTTTCGGGCGGGGCGTTCCGGTGCAGCAGAACCAATGGCCTGAGATAACAACGAAAAGTAAACAACGAAAAATAAACAACGAAAAGAAATACACGATAAACAGGCGCAGTCATGAGCACGTCGAGCGTTGCCGTCACGAGCAGTTTTCCGGAAATGGATGAACTGAAAGCGATTCGCGTCGCGGGCGGCGCGCGTTTCACGTGGCGCACGATCAGCGAAGTGCGCGTGCGGCAACATACGTTTCCGCTTCTGAGCGCATCGATCGGCTCGGACGATCCGCAGGCACCCGCCATCGGTTTCTTCGGCGGCGTTCATGGTCTCGAATGTATAGGCACACAACTCGTGCTCGAATACATGCGCGCGCTGCTGCGCCGCCTCGAATGGGACGACACGCTGCATCACCAGTTGCGCGCGATCCGGCTCATCTTCATGCCGATCGTCAATCCCGGCGGCATGTTCGCACGCACGCGCGCGAATCCGAACGGCGTCGATCTGATGCGCAATGCGCCGCAAAGCGCCGAAGGGCGCGTGCCGTTTCTCGCGGGCGGCCAGCGTATCGGGCCGTGGCTGCCGTGGTATCGCGGCGCCGCCGATGGCCGCATGGAAGTGGAGAGCGCGGCGCTGCTGTCGCTCGTCGAAGAACAGTTGATGTCGCGGCCGCTCAGCTTCGCGCTCGATTGTCATTCGGGTTTCGGCTGGGATGACAGCATCTGGTTTCCCTACGCGCGCACCGAGCGGCAAATGGCGCATCTGCCAGAAATGTTTTTGCTGAAGACGATGTTCGAAGAGTCGTATCCGCATCACGGCTACGCGTTCGAGCCTCAAAGTCATCAATACCTGTTGCATGGCGACTTATGGGACTTCGCGTATGACCGCTCGCGCGCGCCCAACATCTTTCTGCCGATGACGCTCGAACTCGGCTCGTGGCGCTGGATCCGCAAGAATCCGATGCAAATGTTTTCGCGGCTCGGTATCTTCAATCCGATCAAGGCGCATCGCACGCGGCGGGTGTTGCGGCGTCATCCGAACTTCTTCGATTTCCTCACGCGCGCCGCGTTCTCGTCGCGCCGCTGGCTGCCGGGCGGCGAATTCCGCGACGAAGTCATGCGACGCGCGCGCGAACACTGGCAGCGCACGGGCGTGTCATGAGCCAGTGGATTCTGTTGCGCGGGCTCACGCGGGAAGCGCGTCACTGGGGCGCGTTCGAGGCCGCGCTCGGCGCGCACGGGCTCGTCGGCGCGGGCGAGCGCGCGGTGTACATCGATCTGCCGGGCAATGGCGCGGAACATGCGCAAGCCACGCCGCATTCCGTCTTCGCGATGATGGATCTCGTGCGCGCACGCGTCGCCGCGACGAACGCGCGCCTGCCGTGCCGCGTCATCGCGATGTCGCTCGGCGCGATGGTCGCGACCGCATGGGCGCAACGGCATCCCGGCGAGATCGAACGGCTCGTGCTGATCAACACGAGCATACGGCCGTTCGCGCGCCTGCACGAGCGCCTGCGTCCCGCGTCCTGGCCGACGCTCGTGCATATCGCGATGGACTGGTCGCGGCCCGAGCGATGCGAAGCGTCGATTCATCGTCTGACGTGCAATCGTGGCAATACGTTCGACGCGGACATCGCGCAATGGTCGCAACTGCGGCGCACGCATGGCGCGAGCGCGGCGAACGCGTTGCGGCAACTTACCGCGGCTGCGCGCTTTCGCGCGGCACGCGATGCGCCGGCGTGCCCGGTGCTGCTACTTGCGTCGGCGGCGGACCGGCTCGTCGATCCGACATGCTCGGTGCGCGTCGCGAAACAATGGCGCGCTTCGCATGCGGTGCATCCGTGGGCCGGCCACGATCTGCCGCACGACGATGCGGACTGGACGTGTCGAACCATCGCCGCATGGCTGGACGAACATCGAACAAAATCGGGCGCGTGCGACACGCGGACAACTCAACACTATCTGAGCGGAACATGAAACCACCGATCATCAATCTCGATACGCTGCAACCGCAACCGCTGCCACCCGAATTCGCACCGACGGGCGACGCCGCCGAACGCTTTGCGCCGCGCATCGCGCGTATCGGCGGCATGGTCGGCGCGAAGAAGCTCGGCTATAGCCTCATCGTGCTCGAACCGGGCAAGCGGGCGTTTCCGTTTCATCATCATCGCGTGAACGAAGAGATGTTCTTCGTCGTCGAAGGCGAGGGCGAGGTGCGCATCGGCAGTCAGACGCATGCGATCCGCGCGGGCGATATCATCGCGTGTCCGCCGGGCGATGCCGGAACGGCGCATCAGATCATCAACACGGGCACGCAGACGCTGCGCTATCTTGCGATCAGCACGATGCAATCGCCCGAAGTCGTCGAGTATCCCGATACCGGCCGCCAGGCCGTGCTCGTCGTCGATGAACCGGGTGTCAAAGGCTTGCGCGCCGTCTTCCGCGCCAGCGATTCGCTCGGTTACTGGGACGGCGAATGAAGCGGGCACCAACATGACGGATAACCGTCATTGCCGACATCTCCCGCTTTGTTGCACGTAACGGTCACGACTTTATTGTTAATTCTTGTTAGCCACGTGCCATCGACGCCACGTATAGGGAAACCTCGTGTTGCAACGCAGCATCGCATTGCGTATGCTGTTTCTGGGGAGCGGCACGTCCGCTTCGAAGCACGACACGAACAATCAAACGCCGGTAAGCAGGAGCGTTTCATTGGGCGGGGCCGGTAAGCGTTACGGGCGTCCGCTCGAAGGAGCCGCAATATGGAACTGAGCACATCGTCGAAACCGACGCTGCATGTCTTCCAGCAGGAAGGCGGGTGGCATTGGGGCATCACCGTCGAACGCCAGGCAGGAGGCGGGATGAAGGTCGTCGCGTATAGCGACGAAGGCTTCGATTCCGAGGAAGAAGCGCGCGAGGACGGCGAGCACGTCCTGCGCTCGGAAGACTGGCGCTCGCGTCAAAGCTTCAGCCGCAGCGAGCGGCGACAGGGTTATTCCTGATCGGGGCGGCACGCGCTCGCCTCGATATTCTCCTGCCGTTCCGCATTCTTTCCGTTGTTCCCAATCCTCGCTGCATCTTTCCCCTGCACTGAAAACGCGCGACACTGAACGCACCTTCGTTTCGACCGAGGCGCCCGACATGTCGTCCGTTCCTTGTCCCGCTCGCGCCACACCCGACGACCTGCGCTTTGCCGTGCGCCGCATGACGTCGGGCGATGCCGACGTCGCCCTCGGCTGGGCCGCGACCGAAGGCTGGAACCCCGGCCTCGACGATGCCCGCTCGTTCTTCGCCGCCGATCCGCATGGCTTTTTCGTCGGCACATGGGACGGCGCGCCGATCGGCTGCATCTCGGCGGTCGCATACGGCGATGCGTTCGGCTTCATCGGTCTCTATATCGTCAGCCCGGAATGGCGCGGCAAGGGCTTTGGCATGCGCCTGTGGAACGAGGGCATGACCTATCTCGGCGCGCGCAATATCGGGCTCGATGGCGTGCTCGCGCAGCAGCCGAACTATCGGAAATCGGGTTTCGTGCTGGCGTATCGCAACGTGCGTTACGAAGGCGTCGCGTCGGCGGATGACGAGCCCGTCGATGGCGTGACCGTCGCCGATGCGCTAAGCGTTCCCTTCGAACGGCTGCTCGACTACGACACGCGCATGTTCGCGTGCGAGCGCGTCGCGTTTCTGCGCGCGTGGCTGGCGCAGCCGCAGGAGCACGCACAGGCGTGCATCGCGCTCGACGGCGACAGCGTGCGCGGCCTTGCCGTGATCCGCCGCTGCGGGACAGGCCACAAGATCGGTCCGCTTTTCGCCGACGATCTGCCGACGGCGCGCGCGCTGTATCGTGCGCTGGTCGCGGGCGTGCCGGGCGATGCGGTGTTCCTCGACGTGCCGGAAAGCAATCCCGCGGCGGTCGCGCTGGCCGTCGAACATGACATGCAGAGCGTCTTCGAAACGGCGCGCATGTACACGCGAGCGGCGCCCGACGTGCCGCTTGCGCAGGTTTTCGGCGTGACGAGTTTCGAGCTCGGCTGACGTCTCGAAGGCCGCAGTCAGGCAGGCGGCGCGCCGTCGTGGAACATCGTCTTCAGTTGCGCGCGCAACTCGGGCGAGTCGGTGTGCCGATGCACGCTCATCGCGTGCTGCACGGCCGCTTCCATCAGCTCGTCTTCGGTGTCGGCGGAAAGAACGACGCTGCAATTCACATCGCTCGGGCATTCGCGGCAATCTATGTACTTGCGCGTCATGGCTTCCTCCTCGCATGAGACGCTGATCCCAGTATAGGCGGCGGGGAGGCACGCATGACCGGTGTTTGCACGCTCGGGCCCGCTCCGGTAACGTGTGACGTCTGTGCCACTCGCGAGCCTGCTCATGAGCCACGAACATCCGCATCACCACGAACACGATCACACCCACGATCACGCCGGCAGTGCACTGCCGGAGATGGATCTGCGCGTGCGCGCGCTCGAGTCGCTGCTGGTCGAGAAGGGTTATATCGATCCCCAGGCGCTCGACGTTTTCATCGAAACTTACGAGCACAAGGTCGGGCCGCGCAACGGCGCGCGCGTGGTCGCGAAGGCGTGGCGCGATCCCGCGTATCGCGCGTGGCTGTTCGACGACGCCACCGCCGCCATCGCATCGCTCGGCTTCACCGGACGGCAAGGTGAGCACATGGTCGCGCTGGAAAACACAGAGGACGTGCATAACATGGTCGTCTGCACGCTGTGCTCGTGCTATCCGTGGTCGGTGCTCGGCCTGCCGCCCGTCTGGTACAAGTCGGCGCCGTATCGCTCGCGCGCGGTCATCGATCCGCGCGGCGTGCTGAAGGATTTCGGCATTGAGTTGCCGGAACACGTCGAGCTGCGCGTGTGGGATTCGACCGCCGAAGTGCGCTATCTCGTCATACCGATGCGTCCCGCTGATACCGATCATCTCGACGAAGACGCGCTCGCGAATCTCGTCACGCGCGATTCGATGATCGGCACGGGCCTCGCGCTCGCGCCATCGCAGACGGCGGGAGCATCGGCATGAATGCGGCGCACGACATGGGCGGCATGCAGGCGTTCGGTCCAGTCGAGATCGATGCGTGCGACGCGCCGGGCGCATCGCCGTTTCACGCGGACTGGGAGCGGCGCGTGCTGGCCCTCACGCTCGCGATGGGCGCGACGGGCCAATGGAACATCGACACGTCGCGGGCGGCGCGCGAAAGTCTGCCGCCCGCGCAATATCTCGTCAGCAGCTATTACGAAATCTGGTTCGCGGGCCTGAAGAAACTGCTCATCGCGAAAGGGCTCGCAAATGCCGATGAAATCGCGAGCGGCCACGCGCAGTTGGCCGCGAAGCCGAACGTGCGCGTGATGAAGGCGGCCGACGTGAGCGCGGCGCTTTTGCGCGGCGCGCCGGTCGATCGTCCGACGACATCGCCCGCGCGCTTTGTCATCGGCGATGAAGTCCGCACGAAGCTGATGAATCCGCCGACGCATACGCGTTTGCCGCGCTATTGCCGGGGCAAGCGCGGGCGTATCGTCGCGGTGCGCGGCACGCATGTTTATCCCGATGAGAACGCGCTCGGCCACGGCGAGCATCCGCACTGGCTCTACACCGTGCGTTTCGATGCGACCGAACTGTGGGGGCCGGACACGACGGCGTCTTCAGTGTGCGTTGATTGCTGGGAGCCTTATCTCGATGCTGCGCGCGCGTGACATGACTTCCGACGAACCGAAGCTGCATGCACTGCGCGCCGCGCTGCCCGAACTGCCTTTTGACGACGACGGCCCCGTGTTTCGCGCGCCCTGGGAAGCGCAGGTATTCGCGATGACGCTCGCGTTGCACGAGCGCGGCGTCTTCACGTGGAAGGAATGGGCGCACGCGCTGAGCATCGCGATCGCCGACGCGCAGGCATCCGGCGACCCCGATCACGGCGATACCTACTACGCGCACTGGCTGAGCGCGCTGGAGCGCCTCAGCGCGGAGAAGGGCTGCGTGAGCGAGGCTATGCTCGCGCACCGGCGCGTCGAGTGGGACGAGGCCGCGCGCAGTACGCCGCACGGCCAGCCGATCGTGCTTCGGCACCGACACGACTTGACCGCCGCGACGCTCGATGCGTATCGCGCGGCGATCTATCGGATCGATGGCGTCGATGGACGGCCGGACATCGACATGAAAGTCGGCGTCGCGAATGCGGCGGTCGTGTCCTTGCTCGCGCACCGCGAAGTGGCGAGCGCGGTGTTCGTCACGGCGTTCAATCCGTTCGGCGAGGTGCTCGCACCTGACGAGAACGCGCGGCGACTGCGTAGTCTGGTCGAATATGTCGGGGCGTTGGGACTGCGCGCATTGCCGGGCGCAGGCGTCGATCCGATGAATGTCTGGATTGCCGAAGCGAGCCTTTTCGTGCTCGGCGCAACGCCCGACACCGCCGATGTGCTCATGACCGCGTTCGCGCAAAACGCCGTGGTGTATGTCGACCGCGCGGGAGTGCCGCGGCTGTTGCTGCATCCGGATCATCGCTGAAAGGACCGCACACGGTCGCGTTTTTCCGTGATCTGGATGATTAGTGATGCATATCGATCGTGGCGTATGTCATTCGCACGCCGCCGCTTTTGGCATTTTTCATTGACCCGAAGCCCTTTGCGTTCCAATTTCGGAATATTCCGACGCTTACCAATCGTTACCGCATCCGAAAATTCCCTGCTCTCCGGCACAGCATGCCGACGAAGTGGTCGTGCAATTTTCAAAATCAGGTAATGAACAAGAATTTCTATAAATTGGTCTTCAGCCGTGTGCGCAACATGCTTATCGCCGTGGCTGATTTTGCGATCGCTCAGGGCGGCGGTGCTGCACGCGGAGCGCGTCGGGCACATGGCGCACTTTCCATCTCGAATTTCTCGACGGCAGTGAGCGTATTGGCGTGGATCGCCATGCTGCTGCTCCGAACCGCCTCGACGTTTGCCGTTGCACAGATCGTCGCCGCGCCCGGTTCCGGCGCCAAAGTGATTCAGACGCAAAACGGATTGCCGCAAGTCGATATCGCCCGTCCGTCCGGTGCTGGCGTATCCGTGAACACTTATTCACAATTCGACGTCCAGCGTCAGGGCGCGATCCTGAATAACTCACCCACCATCACGCAAACGCAACAGGCCGGTTACATCAATGGCAACGCGAACCTGACGCCGGGTCAGGAAGCACGGGTGATTGTGAATCAGGTGATGTCGAATTCACCGTCGCAATTGCGCGGATATCTGGAAGTGGCGGGGCCTCGCTCGGAAGTCATCATCGCGAATCCGAACGGCCTGGTTGTCGATGGCGGTGGTTTCATCAACACGTCGCGTGCGATTCTCACCACGGGAACGCCGAACTTCGGGCCGAACGGCAGTCTCGCCGGATTCTCGGTCAATGGCGGCAACATCACCGTGCAGGGCGCGGGCCTCAACGCGACGAACGTCGATCAGGTCGACCTGCTTGCGCGCGCGATTCAGGTGAATGCCGCCGTCTACGCCAAGAGCCTCAACGTTATCGCGGGCGTAAATAGTATCGACCACGATTCGCTCGACGCGAAGCCTGTCGCCGGCAATGGTCCCGCGCCTTCTGCCGCGATCGACGTCAGCCAACTCGGCGGAATGTATGCGAATCGCATCTTCCTGTCGTCGAACGAATATGGCGTCGGGGTCTCCACCAGGGGCGTGCTCGCGGCGCAAGCCGGCGACCTGACGCTCCAATCCAACGGCCAGCTCGTGCTCGCGGGCACGACCAACGCTTCGGGTTCGATCAGCGCATCGGCGCGCGATGGCATCACGAACAGCGGCACGACCTACGCGCAACGCGACGTCATTGCGACGAGTTCGGGCGCGTTGACGAACACGGGCGTGCTGGCCGCGCAGAACAATACGACGGTCAACGCAGGCAGCGTCGCGTCGGCGGGCACGCTCGGCGCGGGCGTGAACAGCGATGGCACGATCGCCAATACGGGCGAGCTCAATGTGCTGTCGAGCGGCGCGGTGTCGGCAACCGGGCGCAACGAAGGCGGCGGCAATACGACGATTCAGGGTACGTCGGTCAATCTTGCGGGCAGCAATACATCGGCCAACGGCACGTTGTCGCTCGATGCGACGAGCGGCGACATGAACCTGTCGGGCGCAAGCACGACGGCAGGTGGCGCGCTTGCCGCGAACGCGACCGGCACGCTCACGAACGATCAGGGCAAGGCATCGAGCGGCGGGGCGATGCATATCAACGCGGGCAATGTTTCGAACGCGAACGGCCAACTGGTTTCACAGTCGACGCTCGATGTGAACACGCGCGGCACGTTGAACAACCGCGGCGGCACGATGCAGGCCGCGGGTCGCGAGAGCATCCAGGCGAGCTCGCTCGACAACACGAGCGGACGCGTCGTGTCGCTCAATGCGGACGGTCTGAATGTCACGACGACCGGCGCGCTGGTGAACGGCGCGGGCGGCACCATCGGTACGAATGGGGCGCTCGGCGTGGCGGCGAGCACGCTGTCGAACCAAGGACAACTGACGGCGGCAGGCGATGCCACGGTGCGCGCGCAGCGCATCGATAACCACGCGGGTAGCATTACCGCAGGCGGCGCGCTCAACGCAACGTCGAGCGGTGCGCTCGATAACACGTCCGGCACGCTGTCAGGCGCGACGACGACGGTATCGGCAGCGTCCATCGACAACACGAATGGCGACATCAACGGCGATACGCTCGCGGTTTCGACGCCCGGCGCGCTCGTCAATCGCGGCGGCAAGCTCACGCAGTACGGTGCGAACGATCAGACGATCATCGCGGGCGGCGCGCTCGATAACACGGGCGGCGCCATCGCATCGAACGCCAACAATCTGAACGTGCGCGCGCAAAGCATCACGAACGACAGCGGCTCGATGCAGCACGCCGGCACGGGCGCGCTGGTGGTCGACTCGAAGGGTGTGCTGTCGAACGCAGCCGGGCAGATCGTCACCAATGGCGCGCTCGCGCTTCAGGCGGCGCTCGCGCTCTCCAACGCGCGAGGCACGATCCAGGCGGCACGACGCGCGGACATCAGCAGCGCATCGCTCGATAACACCGGCGGGCGCATCGTGTCGCTCAACGCGGACGGCTTGAGCGTCACGACGACGGGTGCCGTGCTGAACGGCGCGGGCGGCACCATCGGCACGAACGGCGCGCTCGATCTGAACGCTGCCACACTCGCCAATCAAGGCGGGCTCAATGCGGCTGGCAACGCGACCGTCAACGCGCAGCGCATCGACAATCACGCGGGCAGCATCACCGCAGGCGGCGCGCTCACTGCAACGACGCCGGGCGCGCTCGACAATACCGGCGGTACGCTGTCGGGCGCGGTCACGACCGTTTCAGGCGCGTCGATCGACAACACGAACGGCGACATCGAAGGCGACGCGCTCGCGGTCTCGACGCCGGGCGATCTGGTCAATCGCGGCGGCAAGATCACGCAGTACGGTGCAAGCGATCAAACGATTCATGCAGGCGGCGTGCTCGACAGCACCGGCGGAGCGATTACGTCGAACGCCAATAGTCTGAAGCTCGAAGCGCAAAGCGTGACGAACGACAGCGGCAAAATCCAGCACGCCGGTTCCGGCACGCTGGCGCTGAACGCGACGGCGGCAATCTCGAACGCGGCGGGCAACGTGCAGACCAACGGCGCGCTCGTCGTTGATGGCGCGAGCCTGGACAACACGTCGGGCACGCTGCTGGCGATGCAGGCGGCGCAGGTGAATGCGGCGTCGGGCATCGCGAACCGGGGCGGCTCGGTCTATGGCGGCGACGGTCTGAGCGTCGCAACACAAGGCGATATCGACAACACGGGCGGCTCGGCGCAAACCGCGGGCGATCTGTCCATTAGCGCAGGCGGCACGCTCACCAACGCGCAAGGCACCGTCAGTGCCAACGGCACGCACGGCACGACGAACGTCACGGCCGCGCGCATCGATAACACTGGCGGCAAGCTGACCAACGCGGGCGATGGCGCCACGACGGTCGCCGCATCGGATGTGACGAATACCGGCGGCACGCTCGGCGGCAACGGCGATGTCACGGTGAACGCGCAGACGCTGGAGAACGATGCGGGCGCGAACCTCGTGGCGGGCGGCGCAGCGAACCTGAACATCGCGCAAAGCGTGAACAACGCGGGCGGTACGCTCTTCGGCGGGACGGCGCTCAATGTCGGTCAGGCGAGTGCGACGGTCATCAACGACGGTGGCGCGATCCTCGGCGGGCTTGACGTGTCTAGCAATGTCGCCTCGCTCTCGAACGCGAACGGCTCGATCCGCGCCAATCGCGACGTGAGCGTGAGCGGCGTCGTGTCCGGCGACGGCGCGATGATCGCGGGGCGCAATCTCGGGCTCGCGGTGATCGGCGACTATACGAACGACGCCGCGAATAACTTGCACGCCGACGGCGATATGAGTCTGAGCGCCACCGGCACGCTCACCAACACGGGTACGCTCGGCGCCGGCGGCGCATTGACGGTTGGCGCGCAGGATGTTGTCAATGCCGCGAGCGGCGACATCAACTCGTCGAACACGACCGTCAACGCAGCGAACGTGCTCAGCAACGCCGGGCGCATCGAAGGCGATACGGTGAGCACGCACAGCGCAACGCTCGCCAACACCGGGACGATCATCGGCAACGATGTCGAGTTGAACGCCAACGACATTCAGAACACCGGCGCGGCCGCGGCGATCGCGGGCGCGAACAGCGTGCATCTGTACGCGGCCAATTCGGTGACGAACGCGGACGGGGCGCTCATCTACAGCCTGGGCGATCTGCAAATCGCCAAAGACGGCACGCGCGATGCGTCGGGCATGCTCGCGAATCAAACGAACACGCTCATCAACAGCGCGGCGACCATCGAGGCGGGCGGCGATATCGATATCGCGGCGCGTTCAGTGCAAAACCTTCGCACGGGCGTGGTCACAGAAGCCGGCACGCCCCAGGATGCGGGGTCGACCACGCTGACCTTGTGGACTGCGGGCTTGTCCGGAGACGAACTTGCGACGTATCACAGCAGCGCATTCCCGCAATGGAACTGGAGCAACGGCGCCATTTCCGATCAGACGGTGCACGGTCTGGCGCAACCCATTACCGTGACGGTGCCGAAGGATCAGGTGACGAACGTCGATGCGAGCGCGCAGACGTTTTCATTGACCGTGCCTGTGGAAGACACCACGCAGCGCCGTGTCATCGACCCGAAGACCGGCCTGCCGACGCTTCAGCAGACTAGCCGTGTGGTCACCAATAACCCGACACAGTGGTACAACAGCCTCACCGACAACGGCGACGGCACGGTGTCGATCACGTTCTGGCCGGACTTCGATCCAAACACGCAGATGCGCCCGGACGCGGACCAGGTGCGCTGGGACATCGACAACCACGACTACGTGGAGATGTCGCGCACGACGCAGACCACGACCACGACCGACCGGGTGGTGAGCGCGGGCAATGCCGCGACGATTCAGGCGCAAGGCGCGATCCGCATGAACGCGGATGGCGGGAGTATCGATAACGATATGTCGACGATGGCCGCGGGCGGCGATTTGGTGCGTCGGGCGACGGGCGGTAGCATCAGCGATACCGGCGTGGTGTTGCAGCAGAAGATCGATCAGACGACGAGCTCGATCTACTACTGGCACCAGAAGTCCGGCGGCAGCAGCGATACGACCGAACCCCGACTGGACGGCAAATTCGACGGCATCACGTCGACGACGACCACGGTCGATGCGCTGCCGGCGATCGCATCGTCGAATCAGAATGTGCAGACGAACGCGGCGAGCATCAGCATCAACTCGATCGATCGGCAAGGACAGACCGTGATCGGGTCGGGCGTGACAGGCGGCAGCGCCGACGGCACGCAAACCGGCATGATCGCCGGTCAGGGCGGCACGGCGTCGGGCGTCGACGGCCATCAGGCGCAGGCCGTGAGCGGCCAATCGAGCGCGCCGCAAACGGTGGGCGGCGCCACGGGCGGCATCCCGAACCTGAAGCTGCCGGTCAACGGCCTGTACACGTACAACAGCGCGCCGGGCGCGACGTATCTGATCGCCACCAATCCACGTCTGACGCAATACGCGCAGTTCATCAGCAGCGACTACATGCTCAAGGCGCTGGACCTGGACCCGTCGAAGACCATCAAGCGGCTGGGCGACGGGGTGTATGAGCAACAACTCATTCGCAATCAGATCACGCAACTGACGGGCCGTACGTTTCTCAACGGCTATACCGATGCGATGGACGAGTACACCGCGCTGATGAACAACGGCGTGGCCTTTGCGAAGCGATTCGATCTGACGCCGGGCGTGGCGCTCACGCCTGCGCAGATGCAGCAGTTGACCACCGATATGGTGTGGCTCGTCGAGCAGGACGTGACCTTGCCCGATGGTTCGCATCAAACGGTTCTCGTGCCGACCGTGTATCTGGCGCAAGCAAATGCGGTGGATCTGACACACAGCGGCGCGCTGGTCGCCGGTAACAACGTGAACCTGAACGCGAGCGGCAACGTGACCAACAGCGGCCATGTGACGAGCAATCTGGCGACGACGATCATCGGCAATAACATCGTCAATAGCGGCGTGATCGGCAGCGGCGGCATGACGACGGTGACCGCGGTGCAGGACGTGCGCAACACGAGCGGGCGCATCGGCGGTAGCGATGTGCTGGTGCAGGCGGGGCGCGATGTCATCAACGAGACGCGCACGTATGGCGTGTCGACGTCGTTCACGGATCGTTCGTTCTCGGGCGTCACGACGGGCACGGGTGTGGATGCCATTGGCACGATCTCGGCGACGGACCGGGCGAGGATCATCGCGGGCCGTGACGTGAATTTCGCGGGTGCGCTGGCGCAATCGGAGGGCGATCTTGGCATTGCGGCGGGGCGCGATCTGAACGTTGGCACGACGACGCTGACGTCCACCAAGGACTCGTCGGGACATGGCGGACAGGACTTCCGGCACGATACGGTGACGCAGGAGCTCGGCAGCGCGATCGTCGCCGGCGGCAAGGCGATGACGCTGTCCGGGCGCGACACCACGCTGACTGGCTCGACCCTCTCGGCCGGTGGCGATGCGGGGATGATCGCGGGCGGCGATCTGACGGTCACGGCGTCGAAGAATACGCGCACGTACAGCGAGCAGTCGTTGAGCAACAGCCAGAGTCAGCACGCCAATTCGAGCTACGACGAGCAGGTGAACGGTTCGAGCGTGAGCGCGGGCGGTAATGTGACCTTGGCCGCGGGTCAGCACGGCAGCGGCAATCTCGTGGTCCTCGGCTCGGAGGTGAGCGCCGACAAGGGCGAGGTCGCGCTGATCTCGACGGGCGATGTGACGATCGGCAGCGTGAGCGAAACGCATGATGCGCAGGGCTGGTCGCATAGCGAGAGTTCGGGCGCCCTGTCGAAGACTACGACGAACGACACGAGCAGCTCGCATCAGGTCATCGCTCAAGGTTCGACCGTTTCGGGCGATACGGTGACAGGCTCAGCGGGCCGAGACATGACGATCTCCGGTTCGACGGTCGCGGCGACGCACGATGTGTCGCTGGAGGCGGGAAATAACCTCCGTATCGACGCCACGCAGGACACGAGCGAGTCGAGTCACTTCCACGAAGAGAGGAAGACGGGCCTGGGATCGTCGGGCGGTGTCGGTATCTCGTATGGCACGGTCGATACCAAAGACACGATCAACGACGCGGACAGGACCGCTCGCGGCAGCCTGATCGGTAGCACGTCGGGCAACGTGACGATGCAGGCGGGTAACACGCTGCATGTGACGGGATCGGACATCGTTGCTGCAGGCAACGTGACGGGCACGGGTGCAGACGTCGTCATCGATGCTTCGCAGACCGATCGTCATCACGACGAGACGCACGAGACGCATAGTTCGGGCGTGACGCTCGCGATCAAATCCTCGGTGATCGATGCGATTCAGACGGCCAGCCAGCAGGCGCGGGCGGCCGAAAGCGGTTCGGGCAATGCACGGGTGGATACGTTGCACACGCTCGCTGCGGCCGGCAGCCTCATCAACGGTGCGAGTCCGATGATGCAAGGTCAGGGGCCGGATGCGAAGATCGAGCTGAGCGTGGGTTCATCGAGCAGCAAGTCGACCTTCACGGAGGACAGCACGCAGCGCAACGGCTCGAACATCACCGCGGGCGGCACGGCGGCGTTCGTCGCGACGGGCAATGGCACGCCGGGCAGCGGGAGCGTGACGATCGCGGGATCGAACGTGAATGCAAGCGATGTGATACTCGCCGCGAAGAATCAGGTCAATTTGGTGAGCTCGGCGGATACGGACAGCACGCGCAGCACGAACGAATCGAGCAGCGGCAGTATTGGCGTGTCGTATGGCACGCAGGGCTTTGGGATCTCGGCGTCGGGCAGCCGTGCGCACGGCAACGCGAATTCGGACTCGGCAGCGCAGAACAATACGCACATCAAGGGCTCGGAGAGCGTGAGCATCGTGTCGGGCGGCGACACGAACATCAAAGGCGCGACGGTGGATGGCGGGAAGGTGTCGGCGCTGATCGGTGGCGATTTGAACATCGAATCGATTCAGGACACGAGCCACAGTGTGGCGCATCAGGAGAGTCAGAGTGCGGGGGTGAGCATCAGTCAGGGCGGAGGCAGTGCGAGCTTCAGTTCGCAGAACGGGAATGCGTCGGGCGACTATGCGGGTGTGGAGGAACAGTCGGGGATTCGTGCAGGAAAAGGCGGGTTCGATATCAACGTGAAGGGGAATACGGATCTGAAGGGCGCGTATATCGCGAGTGATGCGGATGCGTCGAAAAACAGCCTGACGACCGGGACGTTGACGTTCAGTGATATCGCGAATGCGTCGAGCTACGACGCGAGCAGCAGCGGTTTCAGTGCGGGCGGCTCGATGGGTGCGTCGGACAGTGCGAAGGCCAACGGGGTGACGTCGCTCTCCAACGGCGGAGGCATCTCGCCGATGCTGCCGCAAAACGAGAGCGGCAACGAGACGGCGAGCACGAGGAGCGGGATCAGTGCGGGCACGATCACGATTACGGACGGCGCGAATCAGAAGCAGGATATTGCGAGTCTGAATCGGGATACGACGGACCTTAACGGGACGGTGAGCAAGCTGCCGGATCTGAACAATCTGTTGAATCAGCAGGCGAGCACGCAGCAGGCGGCGGCGATCGTTGCGCAGACGGTGGCCACGCAGATTGGGAATTATGCGGATTCGAAGTTCAAGGAGACGAGCGATCCGCGCTGGGATACCGGAGGTTCATTCCGGATTGCGATGCACATTGCGGGCGGTGCGGCCGTAGCGGGGCTGGGTGGTGGCAATGTTGCAGGGGGTGCAGCCGGAGCTGGGGTGTCGGCCGCTGCTGCGGGTTATGTGAACGACGTCAGCAACGCAATTACCGGCGCGAGTCCGACGGGTAACGCGGACGCGGATCGTGCGTTGGGGAACATTCTTGGCAACGTGTTGGCGACAGGTGCGGGTGCATTGGCAGGTGGATCGTCAGGCGCGGCGACGGGATCGGCGGCGAACCTGTATAACGACCAGGTGCATTGCACGAATGTAGGGGGGTGCAAGGGCAGTCAGGGCACGCTGGTCGATCGGGCAATTAATGGTGTAGTCGATTGGGTCAAAGACACGTACAACGACCCGGTTGGCGACGTCAAACGCTGGGTCAGTCAGGCAACAGGGCAGATGAACGCCGATGCTCAGGCGAAGGCTTCGGAGCGTCCTTCTGATCTGATTGCGCAAGGCACGGCGAATGGTATCCAAACCGTGATTGGCGCGAAGGGTGGAGAACCGCCGATGGCGAATCCGGGGACGGTGCTGGCGGATTCTACGGCGGGTGCGGTGCCGAAGAAGCCGAATGTGCCCAGTAATGCGATTCTGAATAATGGGAATGACGATCAGTCGTTCGGCGGAAAGAGCATTAACGATCTGTCAGACGCAGCGAAAATGCCAGACTCGTCCGATAGGTCGGGCGAGTTGAGTGCTGCGGGACGAGGATTGCAGAAACACGGAAGTCGAGAGGACAGTGCATTCCCTCCTGCAAAAGGCAATCCGGCTGCTATCAACGAGCAAGGACAAAAGATCGTGAATGAAATTCTGAATGACCCCGGACGCACTGTTGAACAATCGAACCGTGGACGTTACGGAGATGTCATTGATGTCCGAGCCTCTGACGGACGCGGGGTTCGATACGGGGCAGACGGAAAGTTTATTGGTTTCTTGGAGCCGAACAAATGAAATCGCTGAAAGCACAGATTGCGAGTGTGACGGATAGAGAAAATCTCATCTACGAAATCTGGCACGAGAGCAGACAGGTTGCAGAAATATCGAAGGAGCCAGGTCGAGATTATGAGATCGAGATCTATCCGGCGGCTAACAATGGCGCATGGCACTTCGATCTGCACGAATTCAAGGCCATGCTGGAAGATGGAGTCAAAGAATTAGCAAGTAACCCGCAGTAAGTTAAAACAACAAACCCAGCCATCGGCTGGGTTCGTTGTTTGTGGGTGTTGGTCAGGCAGGCGTAATGATGAGCTTGCCGTGTTGGACTTCGACTCTCACTTGCTGTCCGGCTTCAAATCCTGCCTGTTCGAGCCACCGTCCGGCGAGCCTGATCCACGGATAGAGCGGCGGCGGTGTCTTGTTTGGGCGCAGCGAGAAAGGCCGCTCGCGCTCGGCTTCTTGGATCTTGATGTATCGCTCGTGTTGAGCGGTCAATGCTTTTAAGATTGGCGTCAGCCATAGTCAACTCCTTGAGTGAGTTGGTTGTGGTCAGCGGGCCGAGAGTGTTGGTAGCACTCTCGGCCCGCGCTTCGTTTACGCGGTACTTCTCCTTCAGTTACTCATGACGCGGTTGACCTTGGCGCGCTTGACGAGACTGTCCATCAAGATGACGAGGGCTTGCTGATCCTCGTCGGGCAAGGCATCCACTTCCTTTAGCAGCGCGTGCAACTTGGGGTTATGCACGGTGGGTTCGCTGGCTGCGACCGCACGCCCGGAAAGTTCATCAAGAGTCACGTTGAGCGCATCGGCAAGCTTGATGAGGGTATCGAGGTCCGGCGACGGTGCGGCTTCCAGTTGGCGCGTTGACTCGGACGGAAAAGCGAATGCTGTAAATGGCCTTAACCTCAACAAGTCACTGGCGAGTCAGCAACAGCTTTCTGATTTGGCGACAGGAAAGGGCATCAGTATTGCAGGCGGCAGTACAGGTGTTCCTTTGCGTGATGTTCCGCGGTTAGTGTCGGAATATGGTGGTCAGCCCGGCGACTGGAGTAAAGTCAGTAGTTCGAGTTATACCGCTGCAGATGGCACGCAGTATGAGATTCATGCGTATCGGAATGCTGTGACTGGCCAAGTTGTGGAACCCAAATCTATCCCCAAGAATTGAGTATCTAGGCAAGATGAACGAGGAAGAAATCTTGGCGCGTCAGCGACTAGTCACCGTTGCTCAGGCTATGTTGGATGGCGATCTGTCGTTTCTTGAGGGGGCGGCGCAAGTGCTGGCCATGAGGGGAGTATTGAGCAGACTTGGTGACCGTGATCCTGATCTCGACGTCTTCGTGGTTATCCGATCAGAAACGGATCATCTACCACTCAAGGAACAGCGATCGCAGTGGTCGGCGGAGGCACTTGCACGTTTGGAGCCTGAGTTCAAGCAAAGCGAAGAATGGGCAAGTTCATTTGCGCCACAGGCATGTAAAAACTTGATTGAGCGTTTTAAGACCTGCTAGTCCATACAACAAACCCAGCCTTCGCGCTGGGTTTGTTGTATGTGGGGTTGATCAGGCAACATCAATTCGATCGATCGCCAGGGACAGACCGTGATCGGCTCGGCTGTGACCGGCGGCAGCGCCGACGGCACGCGAAAGGGCATGATCGCTGGTCAGGGCGGCACGAGGCAGGGCATCGACGGCAGTCAGGCGCAGGCAGTGAGCCGCCAGTCGAGCGCACCTCAAACGCGCTGCGCGGCGCAACGGGCGGCATTCCGAACATGAAGCTGCCGATGACCGGCCTGTACACGTACAACACCGCTCCGGCCGCGCCGTATCTGATTGCCCCCGGTGTATATTCATTCCCCTCTGCCCACGCGGTGGCACAGTGCGCCCCAAATGACTGAACCGATCCTCCCGTTCGACATACACCCGATCCCGCTCCCCGCCGACGCCCCCGCCGCCGTGCGCGTCTGGCTGGTCGAACTGGACCTGACAACGCCAATCGACGGCGCGCCCTATGCGGCGCTCGCCGATAGCGAACGCGCACGCGCCGCGCGTTTCCTGCGCCACGCGGACGCCGTCCGCTTCGCCACGATGCGTTGCACGCTACGTCATCTGCTGGCCGTCGAGACGAACGGCGATGCCGCAAGCCTCGTGCTGAACGCCAACGAAAAGGGCAGGCCGTTTCTCGCGCAGCCGAACGCGCCGGATTTCAACGTCTCGCATTCGGGCGCTTACGGACTGATCGCAATATCGCGGACAAGGCGCGTGGGTGTCGATATCGAGGAAGCGCCGCCGTCATACCAATGGCGCGAACTCGCACCCGCCGTGCTCGCCGACACCGACCGCAGCGAAATCGAAGCGATGCCCGAAGCCGCCCGCATCGGCGGATTCTTCGACTGCTGGACGGCGAAAGAAGCGGTATTGAAGGCGCACGGCGACGGCATCGGCGGCGGAGCGATCACGCTGACCGGTTTTTCGGTACTGCCGCGCGATGGCAAGCGCTACACGGTCACGCGAACAGCCGGCGCATTCGACGCCGTTTCGCTCCCAGCGCCTCCCGGTTACGCCGCCGCGCTCGCGTGGTCATTTTGATGCAGCGCAACGACGATCACGCCGCCTTCGTGCGCAGCAGATCGCGATGCGTGAGATAGAGCCGAAGATCGAATTCGATCTGATGGTAGCCCGGCTGCATCAGCTCGCAGAGCCGATAAAACGCCTTGTTGTGATCGCTCTCCTTCAGATGCGCGAGTTCATGCACGACGATCATCCGAAGGAACTCCGGCGCCGTGTCCTTGAAAAGCGACGCAATGCGGATTTCCTTTTTCGCCTTGAGCTTCGCGCCCTGCACGCGCGAAATCGCCGTATGCAGGCCGAGCGCATGACGCAGAACGTCGAGCTTGCTGTCGTAGAAGACCTTGTCGATGGCAGGCGCCACGCGCAGGAATTCCTGCTTCAGGTCTGAGCAATAGTCGTAGAGCGCGCGGTCGGACTGCACCGCGTGTTTGCTCGGATAGCGCGCGTCGAGATACGCGCCCAGTTGTTGCTGAGCGATCAATCGGCGCACCTTGTCCTGTAGCGTGTTCGGGTAGGCGCTCAGGTATTTCAGGTGTTGCATGACGGCGAGTTTCAAAGGAATACGTTTCAATGCCTGAATGCGCAGGCGGGCGTGGGGCGCATGGAAAAGCGTCCGCAGCGTGAATTGCGCAGCAATCTAGGAAACATTTTAGTCAACGGCGCGCCACCTCGCCGCCGTTGTGATCACAACCGTGTTTCTCCGGGCGCAATTCCGTAAGTTTATGTTTCAGCCCGGCCCCGATTGCGGGCGCCGTGCGAACATGCGCGCTTTCTGGCAAGGGCGACAAGGGCGGCTTTCATGGCATCGAGCAAGGCGCATCACGCGACCGGATGGGCGGCCGGCATCATCGCGGCGGCGGTCGTCACGCATCCGGTCACATCGGCGCACGTGGATCTGCTCGCCGGCGTGCTCGCGCTGCTCGCGGGTGTGGCCGGCGCCACCGCGCCGGACTGGCTCGAAGTCGCGTGGTGGACGCGGGCACGCCGGCTGTGGATCACACATCGCACGCTCACGCACTGGGGCATCGGCTGGACCGCGCTGCTCGCGCTTTCGTATCACTTTCTCGGGCGGCATCCCTTGGCGCCGGTCGCGTTCGGCTTCGCATGCGGCGGCCTCATGCATCTTCTTGCGGACTGGCCGAATCCGCTCGGCGTGCCGTGGATCGCGTCGCGTCATTCGCTCAATCTGTGGACGAGCGGGCATTGCGACCTCATCATCGTGGCGGGAGCGTGGGGTGCGGCGCTTTTCGTCGTCGACGATGTCTGGTTTCATCATGCCTATGGCCGCATGCTGCTGAACGCGCTGCGCATCTAGCTCGACATCGCGAGGAGTTCCGTACTCATGCAATCACATCAATCGAAGCGTCGTTTCGTCCTGTTCTTCGCCGCACTCTTTACGATGCTCGCGCTCAACGGCTGCGCGGGCTTCTTCAACCGCGACGCGATGCGCGTGACGGTCGCGGGCATCGAGCCGCTCGAAGGCCAGGGTCTGGAGATGCGCTTCGTAGTGAAGCTGCGCGTGCAGAATCCGAACGACGCGCCGATCGACTTCGATGGCGTCGCACTCGATCTCGACCTCAACGGCCGCCCGTTCGCGAGCGGCGTGAGCGATCAGCGCGGCTCGGTGCCGCGTTTCGGCGAAGCGGTCGTGTCCGTGCCGGTGACGGTATCGGCGTTTTCGGTCGCGCGCCAGGCGTTCGGCTTCGCGACCGGCGACACCGTCAACAAAGTGTCGTACGCCGTGCGCGGCAAGCTCGCGGGCGGCATGCTCGGCGGCGCGCGTTTCTCCGACACAGGCTACGTCGATTTGCCGATGGGCGGCGCGACCGGCTACTAAACCCGCGACGCTTCCGCCGGATCGTACGGAATCACGCGGTCGGCCTCGTTGGCGTCGTTGCGCGCGATCACGGCGCGGGCCGGTTCCGTCGCGCTCAGATTGACCGGCTGATGCGGCACGCCGGGCGGAATGAAGACGAAGTCGCCCGGCTCGTTGATGACCGATTCCGCGAGTCCCGCCCCATAGCGCGTCTCGATGCGTCCTTCCAGAATATAGATGCCCGTTTCGTAGCCGACGTGGATGTGCGGCTCGGCCTGCCCGCCCGGCGGCACGACGACGAGATGCATCGACAGGCCGCGCGTACCCGCCGTCTGAGCCGACAACCCGATGAAATACGGCAGACGCTGAACCGCCGCCGCGATCTCCTGCTGCGGCCGCACGGTGACGACCCTCTGTTCCGTTTCCTGCATGGCGTTCTCCTGTCGGACGTCCATCGACAATAGCCGATCGCGCGTGTCGCGCAAAGGTCACGCGGCGCGGCTACCTTACATCGACATGCGATCGACATGCGCGCACCGCCGTTGTGCAGGTGCACATGCCCGACGCGCGGCCAAATGCCCTGTCCGGCGCATAATCTCCCTGTTTCGAAGAGCGTTCCGCAACCGCATCGCAACCGAAGGCATCGGAGGACACCATGCTGGTCAAGAACGAAGCGCGGGTCGAACACCTCATCAACGATCTCCTCGAATTCGCGCGAGGACGTCTGCCGGAAGCGACCTTCAAGGTCATCGAGCCGCTTCTTCGCTATTACTACGAGCAGGTCGACGTCGAAGATATCGCGAGCCGCGATGTCGCCGATCTCTACGGCGCCGCGATGGCGCACTGGCAGACGGCGCAGAAGTTCGCGGGCGGGCGCGAGGTGCTGCGGGTCTACAACCCGAATCTGGAGCAGCACGGCTGGCATTCGGATCACACGGTCGTCGAAATCGTCAACGACGACATGCCGTTTCTCGTCGATTCCGTGACGATGGAACTGAACCGCTTAGGGCTGGCGCTGCATTCGGCGATCCATCCGGTGTTTCGCGTGTGGCGCGCAAGCAAGGGCGCGCATGCGGGCGAGATCGAGCGCATCGGTCAGGGGCACGCCGAGGCGGGCGACGGCAACTCCGAGCTCGAATCCTTCATCCATTTCGAAGTGGACCGCTGCAGCGACGGCGAACGTCTCGATGAAGTGCGCGAGAACATCGCGCGCGTGCTCGGCGACGTGCGCGCGGCGGTCGAAGACTGGCCCAAGGTCACCGACGCGGCGCGCATCGCGATCGGCGATCTGAAAATGCGCGACACGACGCCCGACGGCATCGAGTCCCGCGCGTTCCTCGAATGGATGGTCGCGGACCACTTCACGTTCCTCGGCTGCCGCGATTACGAACTCGTCGAGCACGAAGGCGGCTTCGCGCTGCGCGGCGTGCCGGGTTCGGGTCTGGGCATTCTGCGCGAGACCTTGCGCGCGCCTTCCGCCGGCGACGTGACACCGCTGCCGCCGGGCGCGGCCGCGATCATCGAGGGCGCGGCGCCCATCTTTCTGACAAAAGCGAATTCGCGCGCGACGGTGCATCGGCCGGGCTATCTCGACTACGTCGGTGTGAAGCGCACGTCGCCGGACGGCAAGGTGATCGGTGAGCGGCGCTTTCTCGGCCTGTACACGTCGACCGCGTATCTCGTGCCGACCTCCGAGATTCCGATCGTGCGGCGCAAGTGCGCGAACATCGTGCGGCGCGCGGGCTTTCTGGAGAAGGGGCATCTGGCGAAGTCGCTCATCTCGGTGCTGGAGCAGTATCCGCGCGACGAGCTTTTTCAGGCCGATGAAGACGCGCTCTTCGAAATCGCGCTCGGCGTGCTGCGTTTGCAGGAACATCAACGCACGCGGCTTTTCGTGCGGCGCGACCGCTTCGACCGCTTCGTGTCGTGCCTCGTGTTCGTGCCGCGCGACAAGTTCAACACCGACCTGCGCCGCCGCATCAGCAAAGTGCTGATGGAAGCGTTCAACGGCAAGAGCATCGAGTTCACGCCGCTGCTTTCCGAGTCGCCGCTCGCGCGCATTCATATCGTGGTGCGCGCGGATCGCGGCGCGATGCCCGAAGTCGATACGCGCGAGCTCGAAACGCGCATCGTGCAGGTCGCGCGCCGCTGGCAGGACGATCTCGCCGATGCGCTCATCGACAGTCACGGCGAGGAAGCGGGCAACCGTCTCCTGCAGCGTTACGCGGATTCGTTCCCGGCGGGCTATCGCGAGGACTATCCGGCGCGCACGGCGGTGCGCGACATCGAACTGATCGAGGCGACGCACACGCGGCCGGGCGGTTTGTCGATGAGTCTCTATCGGCCGATCGAAGCGGGCAGACGCGCGTTCCGCTTCAAGGTGTATCGCGCGGGCGATCCGATCGCGTTGTCACACAGCCTGCCGATGCTCGAACATCTCGGCGTGCGCGTCGATGAAGAGCGGCCGTATCTGATCGAGCCGACGGGCGCGCCGAACGCGTGGATTCACGATTTCGGGCTCGAGTTGCAGGACGATGTCGAGTTCGATATCGACCGCGTGAAGCCGCTCTTCGAGAACGCATTCGCGGCCGTGTGGTCGGGCGAAATCGAGAACGACGACTTCAACCGTCTCGTGCTGCGCGCGCAGTTCGGCTCGCGCGACGTGACGATCATGCGCGCGTACGCGAAGTATCTGCGGCAAGTGGGATCGACCTTCAGCGATGCGTATATCGAACGCGCGCTGATCGGCAATCCGCAGATCGCGAAAAAGCTGCTGCAGCTTTTCATGGTGCGCTTCGATCCGGCTCGCGGCGGCTCGGCGCAGGATCGGGAGCAGACGGCCGAACGCGTGCTCGCTGATATCGAAGCGGCGCTCGATCAGGTGCCCAATCTCGACGAAGACCGCATCCTGCGCCAGTTCCTCGGCGTCATCACGGCGACCGTGCGCACGAACCACTTTCATCGCGATGCAGGCGGCCAGCCGCGTCCGTATGTGTCGTTCAAGCTCGATCCGTCGAAGGTGCCGGGCCTGCCCGAGCCCAAGCCGATGTTCGAGATCTGGGTCTACGCGCCGCGCGTCGAGGGCGTGCACCTGCGCGGCGGGCGCGTCGCGCGCGGCGGGCTGCGCTGGTCGGATCGTCGTGAGGATTTCCGCACCGAAGTGCTTGGTCTGATGAAGGCGCAGATGGTCAAGAACACGGTGATCGTGCCGGTCGGATCGAAGGGCGGCTTCGTCGTGAAGAATCCGCCGCCGGTGACCGATCGTGAGGCGTTTCTCGCGGAAGGCGTCGCGTGCTATCAAATGTTCCTGCGCGGCCTGCTCGATGTGACCGACAACCGCACGGCCGATGGCATCGTGCCGCCGCCCGATGTCGTGCGTCACGATCCGGACGATCCGTATCTCGTCGTTGCCGCCGACAAGGGCACGGCCACGTTCTCCGACTACGCGAACGCCATCTCTCAGGAATACGGCTTCTGGCTCGACGACGCGTTCGCGTCCGGCGGCTCGGTCGGCTACGACCACAAGAAGATGGGCATCACGGCGCGCGGCGCGTGGGAATCGGTAAAGCGCCATTTCCGCGAGATGAACTTCGATACTCAGACGACGGATTTCACCGTGGTCGGTGTCGGCGACATGTCCGGCGACGTGTTCGGCAACGGCATGCTGCTGTCGCGCCATATCAGGCTGATCGCAGCGTTCGATCACCGGCATGTGTTTCTCGATCCGACGCCCGATACGGCGGCCAGCTTCGAGGAACGCGCGCGCCTGTTCGCGCTGCCGCGCTCCAGCTGGGCCGATTACGACGCCTCGCTGATCTCGACGGGCGGCGGCGTCTATCCGCGCACGGCGAAGTCCATTCCGATCTCGCCGCAGGTGCAGGCGGCGCTCGGCATCAGCGCTTCGGTGCTCGCACCGAACGAGCTGATCCGCGCGATTCTGCTCGCCGAAGCGGATCTGCTGTACAACGGCGGCGTGGGCACGTATGTGAAGTCGAGCGCGGAGACGCATCTGCAGGTCGGCGACCGCACCAACGACGCCGTGCGTGTGAACGGCGCGGAGCTGCGCGTGAAAGTGGTCGCGGAAGGCGGCAATCTCGGCCTGACGCAACTCGGGCGCATCGAGTTCGCGCAGCATGGCGGGCGCATCAACACGGATGCGATCGACAACTCCGCGGGCGTCGATTGCTCGGATCACGAAGTCAATATCAAGATTCTGCTCGGACTCGTCGTCGCGGATGGCGAGATGACCGAGAAGCAGCGCAACGCGCTGCTCGCCGAGATGACCGATGAAGTCGGCCTGCTCGTGCTGAAGGACAACTACGCGCAGACGCAGGCGCTGTCGATCGCGAAGCGCCACGAGGCCGAAACGCTCGATGCCGAAGCGCGCATGATGCGCTACCTCGAACGCGCGGGGCGTCTGAAGCGCCGCATCGAATTCTTGCCGAACGACGATGACATCGCCGAGCGCGCGGCGGCGAAGTCGGGGCTCACGTCGCCGGAGCGCGCGGTGCTGCTCGCCTACGGCAAGATGTGGCTGTACGACGAACTGCTCGAATCGGATGTGCCGGAGGATGCGCTCGTCGCCGACATGCTGCCCGATTATTTCCCGAAGCCCTTGCAGCAACGCTACAGCGAGACGATGCAGCGCCATCCGCTGAAGCGCGAAATCCTCGCGACGCATCTGACCAATGCGCTCGTGAATCGCGTGGGCTGCACGTTCGTGCATCGTCTGATGGAAGAGACCGATGGGCGCCCGAGCGATATCGTGCGCGCGGCGCTGATGTCGCGCGATGTCTTCGATCTCGACGATCTCTGGCGCAGCATCGACGGGCTCGACAATATCGTCGCGGACGAAGTGCAGGCGCGCATGTTCGTCGAAGTCGTGCGTCTGCTCGACGATACGTCGCTGTGGTTCCTGCGCCATCTGAAGCACAACGGCACCGGCACGGCCGAGGCGCGGGGTCTGCTCGCGCGCTGCCGCGAGGCGGCGCAACGGCTCGCGCCGCAATTGCCGGCGTTGCTGCCCGCGACGCAGCTCGACGCGTGGTATGCGCGCCGGCGCGAACTGGAAGATGCGGGCGTCGAAAGCGGTCTCGCGGCGCGGGTGGCAAGCGGCGAAATCGCGACCGCGGTGCTCGACAGCGCAGAAGTGGCGGCGTGCTCGGAGCGCAGTCTGGAGCTCGTCGCGAGCGTGTACTTCGGCATCGGCACCTTGCTCGACTATCGCGGCATCGCCGAACGGGCAATGGCACTGCCGATCTCGACGCACTGGGATCTGCTCGCGCGTGCCGCGGCGCTGGAAGAACTGGCGCGGTTGAAGCGCGCGCTGACGGTGAGCGCGCTCGAGCAATCCCGCGGCATCGATTCGGCGGATGTGATCGTCGAAAGTTGGCGCGCGAAGCGGGAGGCGGCGCTCGACCGGTATACGCGCCTTCTCGCCGAGTTGCGCGCGAGCGGCGGTGCGAGCTTGTCGATGCTGCTGGTCGTCGTGCGGGAAATGGCGGTGCTGGAGCGGGCCTGACGCGAACGAACCGAATCAAACCAAACCCGAAACGCGCCGCTCCCTCGGCGCGTTTTTTTAAGCCGTGATTTCCTTAAATCACGGACATTAAATCAGGAATACCAATGAACGAATGAAGCACTCAATGCGATAACACCGCAATCGGAAACTTTGTCCGATACATGCTAGATCCGGTGCACGATTTGACTGCCCAACCTCTTTACATTGCGTAAACCGCGGCATTAAATCACTGAGCGGACCGAAGCGTCCGCTCGTCGCAATTCTTCCCCGTCATCGCGGTCCCCTGTGTGCATCCGATCAAATCGCCACGCGTGATCCGACGACGGGCTCCTTGCGCTTTCGCCGTACCATCTGGCAGGGTCGGGCACGTCGCAGCGCTTCATTCAGCAGCGAGGTCTCACAATGAGCAAGATTTCAGGCGAAGCGATCGATACCCTCAAGGCGTCGGTGAGAGGCAAGATCATCTCACCGTCGGACACCGACTACGACGAAGCACGCAAGGTCTGGAACGCGACCATCGACCGGCGTCCGGCGCTCATCGTGCGCTGCGCAGGCGCCGCCGATGTCATCGCCGCACTCGCGTTCGCACGCGGCAACGGCATGCTGGTATCGATTCGCGGCGGCTCCCATAACATCGCGGGCAGCGCGGTCAGCGACGACGCATTGATGATCGATCTCTCCGCGATGAAATCCGTGCGCGTCGATCCCGAAGCGAAGCGCGCGTACGTCGAACCCGGCGCGCTGCTTTCCGATTTCGATCACGAAGCGCAGGCGTTCGGCCTCGCAACGCCGCTCGGCATCAATTCGACCACAGGCGTCGCGGGTCTCACGCTCGGCGGCGGCTTCGGCTGGATCAGCCGCAAGTTCGGCGTGACCGTCGACAATCTCGTCGCAGCGGAAATCGTCACGGCGGACGGCCAATGGCGGCGTGTGAGCGCGGAGAGCGAACCGGATCTCTTCTGGGCATTGCGCGGCGGCGGCGGCAACTTCGGCGTCGTCACGCTGTTCGAATATCAGCTGCATGAAGTCGGGCCGCAAATCTATGGCGGCCTCGTCGTGTTTCCGCTGGAGCAGGCAGACCAGGTGCTGCCGAAGTATCGCGAGTTCGTCGCGCAGAGTCCCGACGAGCTGACCGTGTGGGCCGTGCTGCGCCTCGCGCCGCCGCTGCCGTTCCTGCCCGAAGACGCGCATGGCAAGCCGGTCGTCGTGCTCGCGAGCTGCTATGTCGGGCCGGTCGAGAACGGCGAGAAGGCGCTCGCGCCGGTGCGCAGCTTCGGCACACCCTACGGCGAGCATCTCGGGGCGATGCCCTTCGCCGCATGGCAGAAGGCGTTCGATCCGCTGCTCACGCCCGGCGAGCGCAACTACTGGAAGTCGCATAACTTCGCGAGCCTCAACGACGAAACGTTCGATATCCTGACGAATGCAGTGAAGTCGCTTCCGTCGACGCAGTGCGAAGTCTTCATCGGCGCGATGGGCGGGCAGACGAACCGTGTGCCCGTCGATGCAACCGCGTACGCGAATCGCGATTCCATCTATACGATCAACATTCACGGCCGCTGGAGCGATGCCGCCGACGACGAGAAATGCACGAAGTGGGCGCGCGACATGTTCGCCGCGATGACGCCGCACGCCATCGGAAGCGTCTATGTGAACTTCATGACGGGTGAGGAAGGCGATCGGGTGAAGGCGGCGTATGGCCCGAACTACGAGCGGCTCGCCGAAGTGAAGCGTCGCTACGATCCGGACAATCTGTTCCGCAGCAATCAGAACATCATGCCCGCGGCGTAGTGTGCGGCGCGCCGTTTCTCGCGGGGGAAGCGGCGCGCTTTCAAGAATGATTCAGGGCCGGTCGAGATGACGGCCGAGATCGCGCGTGTCCATGTTCGACACGTCGTTGTCGACTTCTTCATAGACGAGCTTGCGTGTTTCACTGCTGAGATGCTGGCGCAGCACGCCGAGAAACTTTGGTTCGACGGCAAGACGCAAGCGATCGAATCGTGATTGCGCGCGGCTGCGTTCGAGAAAATCGGCTACGGTTCGAGCGAACTTCTCGCGATCCTTGTCCGCCGTATCCGCCGCACGCGGCGCCGGGTTCCTGAGGTCCTCGACCTGCCGCAGATCCAGCTTCAATCCGTGCGTCTCGAAGATGCGCGCGCGGCTGCCGTCGGCGGCAAGAACCCAGGTGATGGCGGTCATGGTGCTCCTCCTGTTCGCCAGCCCAAGCGGGCTCCCGCCATTGTGCGCCCGATTGCCGCGAAGCGGCTTCGTTCGCGCGCGCCATTCGCTATTGCGATGCAGCATGGCGCGTGCGAGAGCGCTTCAGGGCAGCATCGAACCGGTGGCGGCAAAGCGCGTGTGGAACGAAAACGCCTGATCCAGACGATGCGGCGTGTGCCCGCCGAGCGCTGCTGCATCGCGGTAATAGTCGCGCAAGAGATCGCGATACAGCGGATGCGCGCAGTTCTGAATCACGCTCATCGCGCGTTCACGCGGCGCGAGGCCCGTGAGATTCGCGAGCCCGCGCTCGGTCACGACAATATCGACATCGTGCTCGTTGTGATCGCAATGCGGCACCATCGGCACGATGCTCGAAATGCGGCCGTCCTTTGCGACGGACTTCGTCGCGAACACCGCGTAGGCGGCATTGCGCGCGAAATCGCCCGAGCCGCCGATGCCGTTCATCATGTGCGTGCCGCCGACATGCGTCGAATTCACGTTGCCGTAGATGTCGGCTTCGAGCGCCGTATTGATCGCGATGAGACCGAGGCGGCGAATCACCTCGGGATGATTGCTCACTTCCTGCGGCCGCAGCACGAGGCGGTCGCGATAGCGCTCGATCTCGCTGAACACCTTTTCTTGCCGTTGCGCGGACAGCGTAATCGACGCGCCCGATGCGAACATCGCCTTGCCGGAATCGAGCAGATCGAAGGTTGAGTCCTGAAGCACTTCGGAATAGATCGTCAGCGCTTCGAACGGCGACGCCGCGAATCCCGACAGCACCGCGTTCGCAATCGTGCCGATGCCGGCCTGCAAGGGCGGCAACTGCTTGGGTAAGCGCCCACGCGATACTTCGTGCTGAAAGAACTCGATCAGATGACCGGCGATGAGCGCGGTGTCGTGATCTGCTGGCAAGACGGTCGACGCGCTGTCCGGCGTATTCGTGATGACGATCGCGGCAATCTTATCGATGGGAATCTCGATCGACGCCGCGCCGATCCTGTCGTGCGGCCCGACGATCGGGAGCGGGTCGCGCTGTGGCCGGCGCTCTGGAATCCAGATGTCGTGCAAGCCTTCGAGCGCCGCCGGCTGCGCGAGATTGATCTCGACGATCACGCGTTCGGCGAGGATCGCGAAGCTCGCGGAATTGCCGACCGATGTGGTCGGCACGATACCGCCCGTCTCGGTGATCGCCGCCGCTTCGATGATCGCGAGATCGAGCTTGCCGAGCCGGTTCGCGCGCAGCAGTTCGACGGTCTCGGACAGGTGTTGATCGACGAACATCACGTCGCCGCGATTGATCGCGCGGCGCAAGGTCGTATCGACCTGAAACGGCAGGCGGCGTGCGAGCGCGCCCGCTTCGGTGAGAAGGCGATCGGTGTCATGTCCGAGCGATGCGCCCGTCATGAGCGTGATGCGCAGCGGTTCGTTCTCCTCGCGTGCGCGGCGCGCGATTTCGAGCGGCACGGCCTTCGCGTCGCCGGCGCGCGTGAAGCCGCTCATACCGACGATCATGCCGTCGCGCACGAGTTGCGCCGCAGCCGCGGCAGAAGTGATTTTTCCGCGCAAGGCGGCATAGCGAATACGGTCTTCGTACATCGACATCTCCACGAACTTCCTTCGATCCAGTCGGGCGGCGATTATAGGTAGCGCGTATCGCCTGATGAGCCGCAAGGTGCAAGACATTGTTCCAATGCCGCGCAACGTTGCGCTTTATCTACTTCGATGCGTTGTATGGCTCGATACGCTGCGACATTTGAGCGCGTCGTTACGACTATAAGTCGCGCATCGGCGCGGATAAATCGCCGCGCCAGGAAGGCACATTTGCAGATCGGCGAAAGATGCGTTCAGCGATGACGCGCATCGAAAGGCGCATCGGGATCGACGAGCGCGCTGCGCACGACATGCAGGTACGCGAGCACGCGTCGAACGTCGTGACCTTCATCGAGCATGCTTTCCGCGACGATGATCGACGCCACCACCGACGAGATCGCGCGGCGCAGCGTCCCGCTGTCCGGCTGTCGAAACAGCACGGCGATATCACGCAAAACGCGTGCAAACGATGTGCTCCACGCGATGCGCAGGGCATCGGGAAAGCGCTGCACGTTCAACGTTCTCGCTTCGTGACGCAGATCGATCATCGCCTGTCCGACTTCGAGCGTGACGAGCATCCACGAAAGCGCATGACGATGTTCGCGCGAGCGCCGCACGAGCAAGCCGCGCAACTGCGACATCAGATCGTGCGTGCCCGAATGAAAGCGCTCGCCGAGTCCCGCGAGCTTGCCTTCGCAGGCGAGCGCGGCCATCGCGCGCAGTTGCGCGAGCGTCCTGCCGACGAGCCATTGCGTGCGCGGCGGCACGACGACCGCGCACGCAATGGCCGCGGCCAGCATCGCGACGATAATCGCGAGGCCGTTGTTCAGCAGAAGGTCCGGATCGTAGACGATGCGGTTGTCGGGCGCAGCGAGCAGACAGAAGAACACGCAAAAGCCGATGCCGTAGCCGGCGGAAGCGGGGCGCATCGCGAGGAACGCGCCTGCGGCAAGCGGTGGCGCGAGCATCGCGCACAGGAGCGTGAAGCCGTCGATCGCCGGGTAGACGTGGCACAGAAACAGATAACCCGTGACGATCGCGATGGCAGCGCCCATCGTCATCTGCGCGATGAACTTCGACGGCCGCGCCGATGCCGACGACAACCCGCACGCGAGCGTCGCGCCGATCACGGCATGACCGCCGCTCGGCCACGCGGTGACGATCCAGAACCACGCGGTCGCGGCGATCACGATGCCCGTTCGCACGAAGGTCGCCGCGATCACGAAGCGACTGGTCTTCGCTTCATAACGCGAAGCCATGCGTTCGTTCGACGGCTCGCCGATCGATATCGACACATAGCGGAGCGTATCGTCGACGAAGCGATACAGCAGTTCCGCCGATGTCGTGAAGTCGAGGCGCGTCGCTAACGTCGCCTTGTATTCGCGGAGATGCACGTCGAGCGCATCGTGCTCGAAGATGCGCGCGAGTTCTTCGAGGAAAGGTGCAAGCGCATCGCGTGCGATGGACGCGCGCTTCATCGATTGATCGAGCGCATGCAAGCGCGCGCAGGCATCCATGAACGCGCTGTTCAGTCCCGCGAGCCCGCGATGCCCGGACCGCATCGCGGGCGACTCGTACGCTGCGAAGCCGCGCGTCGCTTCGAAGCCGACGATCTCATCGACGAAATCGGCGAAACGGCGCTCACGCGCAATGCGCGAAAGACGCCCGCGCAGCACGTCCGCGGCGAACGAAGCGAAACGCGCCTGACGCCGTGCGAGCGTTTGCGCGAGCGTCGCGCTGGCGTGACGCGGAAACACGAGGGCGCTCACGACGCTCGAGCACACGATGCCGAGCATGACCTCCGCGCCACGCGAGAGCGTCGCGATCAGCAGTCCATTGGGATCGGTGACGGCGGGAATGCCGATCAACGCAGCCGTGTAGCCGGCGAGCACGAAGCCATACCAGCGGAACTGTCGATGACGCACCGCGAGCGCGATGCAAGCCGCGACCCATGCCGTGAGCGCGAGCACATAGAGCTCGGTCTGCTGCACGAACACGGCGCCCAGCACGAGCGCGGCCAGCATGCCCAGCGCCGTGCCCGCGAACCGATAGACGCTCTTCGCGAGCACCATGCCGGCGAACGGCTGCATCAGCACGAAGGTCGTCGTCATCGCGACGCGCGGCTGCGGCAGCTCGAAGCGCATCGCAATACCCATCGCGATGAAGGCGGCGAAGAGCGTCTTCGCGAGATGCAGCCACGCGAGGCCATCGGTGGCGAGCCAGTCCTGAATCGAATCGCGCGTCGACAAGCGCACTTCCGGTCGTTCATGAAAGGCGCCGATTGTAGGCAAGACATTTCGCCGGATTAATGTGCGAATCCGGGAACATTCTTTCCTGATTCAACAACAATCGGCCCCATGGGAAGGCGGACAATAGCGTTTCCCCAGGCAATATGACGGTTCGATGGATACCCTACAGAACATGCGGGTCTTTACCCGCGTGATCGAAGCCGGCAGCTTCACGGCTGCGGCTCAGTCGATGAACTCGACGACCGGTGCGATGTCGCGCGCCGTCTCAGAACTCGAAGGCCATTTGCGCACGCGCCTGATGAACCGCTCGACGCGGCGTCTCGCGTTGACATCGGCGGGCGAGCGTTATCTGAAGCGCGTGCGGCAGATTCTCGCCGATATCGACGGAGCGGAAGAAGAAGCGAGCTGCGCGCACGAGCATCCGTCGGGCACGCTGCGCATGTTCAGCTTCGCGAGCGTGGGCCAGCATTACATCCTGCCGGCCATCGCACGATATCGCGCGTCGCATCCCGATGTGAAAGTCGAACTGACGCTGTCGCAACGCATGCCCGATCTCTTCGAAGGCAGCAGCGATGTCGCCGTGGTGTCGGCGAGCGCGTTGTCGGATTCGGAAGTGATCTCGCACAATCTTGGCGCGACCTTCAGCATCTTGTGCGCATCGCCGGAATATATCCGTTCGCGCGGCGCGCCCGATGTGCCCGCCGATCTCGCGCAGCACGATTGCCTCACCTTGCAGACGCCCGCGTTTCCCGCGCGCGAATGGACCCTCGAAGGCCCCGATGGACGCGAGACCTTGCAGATCAGCGGGCCGGTGCAGGTGAACATCGCGGAATCGCTGGTGGTGGCGATTCGCGAAGGCATGGGCATCGGCATGTTGCCGCTCTATGCGGCGATCGAGGGCTTGCGCAACGGCTCGCTCGTGCGCGTGCTGCCGCGCCATACCTTGCAGCGCACGAATCTCTACGCGCTTTATGCGTCGCGCAAGTTCGTCGATGCGAAAACGCGCACGTGGGTGGAGTTTCTGCGCGCGCATCTGCCGGATGTGATCGCGCGCGATGAAGCCCTGCTTGCCGAAGTGGACGCGAAGCGCGCGAACGTGCTGCGCGCCGCGTGAATCACGTATCGCTCCACATGCGCAACAGGTTGTGATAGCAGCCGACCAGCGAGCGCTTCGCGGCTTCGTCGCCGTTGGTGGCGTTGAGGCGCTGGATCGAGTTGTCGAGATCGAAGAGCAGCGCACGTTGTCCATCGTCGCGCACGAGGCTTTGCGCCCAGAAAAAGCTCGACACGCGCGCGCCGCGCGTGACGGGCCGCACCTGATGCAGGCTCGTCGCCGGATAGACGATCGCATGTCCCGCCGGCAGCTTCACTTCCTGCACGCCGTAGGTATCTTCGATGATGAGCTCGCCGCCGTCGTACTCTTCGGGCGGCGTGAGAAACAGCGTGACGGATACATCGGTACGCACGCGCGCGCCATGACCGGGCACGATGCGAATCGCACCATCGACATGACTGCCGAAATGCATGCCGCCTTCATAACGATTGAATAGCGGCGGATACACGCGATTGGGCAGCACCGCGCTGATGAAAAGGGGATGACGCTCCAGCGCGCCGACGATCGCATCGCCCATTTCGAGCGCGATCGGCGAGCCTTCCGCGATCTGCATGTTGCGCTTGACCGGCGCGCCCTGATAGCCGGCGGTCGCGCGGCCATCGACCCATGATTCGCTTGCTTCGAGACGCGCGCGCATCGCGGCGGCGTCTTCGGGGGAGAGCACGTTCGGTATCGAGAGGATCATTTTTATCAGCTCGGCTCACGCGCGCCGCACTTCACGGCGCGCGTGCGCTCATATCAATGGAAGCGGTAATTCAACGTCGCGAGGAACGTGCGGCCGAGGCCCGGCACCGCGCGCCCGCCGTCCGACGGAATCAGCGCGTCGTAGTACTTCTTGTCCGTCATGTTCAGCACGTTGAACTGGATATCGTAGCTTTTCTGATGATACGCGGCCATCACGTCCCAGCGCACGTAGCCGCCCACTTCCACCAGATTGTTGTTCGCCGCATAGCGCGACGACACATACGACGGCCCGCCGCCGATCTGCCATTGAGGCGTGAAGTCGTAGGTCGTCCAGAACGTGAGCATGTGCTTCGGCGTGTTGGCGGGCACGTTGCCCTGCGTGCCGTCGAAGGCCTTCAGGATGGTGCCGTCCATGTACGTGTAGCCGCCGAACATCTGCCACTGCTTCGTGATGTGGCCCGCGACGCCCAACTGATAGCCACGCACGCGGATATCGCCGTCGAGAGAGTAGGTGCCGTCCGAGGCCAGCGTGCGCGCATTCGTCTTTTCGATGCTGAAAAGCGATTGCGTGACCGACAGCCCGCCGTTCAGCAGATCCCATTTCGAACCGATTTCATACGACTTGTTGTGCTCGGGCGGCAGGTTCTGCTGGCCGTTCGTCAGCGTGAGCGCTTCGAGCGACGGATCGAACGACGTGCCATACGACACGTAATACGACTGCCAGTCGGCCGGCTGCCACACGAGGCCGGTTCGCACGCTCGTGAAGAAGTTGGTCTGCGTCGCGTAGCCCGGCGCGTTGATCGAGTTGTTGATTGCCGCCTCGTAGCGGTCCCAGCGCACGCCGCCGATCCACTTCCAGTGCTCGCCGATCGAGATCGTGTCGTTCAAATACAGGCCGATGTCGTTCGCGCTCGATTCCGCGAGATTGGTCGCCACTTCGCGATAGTTCGACGGACGCGGCACATACGGCGGATTGACGAGCGGGACGATCGCGAGCGTGTTCGACGGCAGGCCCGGCGTCGTCGCGGTGAAGGTCTGGTTGCTATACGTTTCGTGACTCAGATCGACGCCCGCGAGCACATCGTGCTTCAGGAAGCCGGTCGCGAACTTGCCCTGCAAATCGGTCGTGTTGTAGACCGAGTGATCGTTGATGTTGCGGTCCTTGCCCTGCAGCCGCACGAAGAGCGACGTGAGCGGCAGCGTCGTGTAGTTGCCGTTCGAAAGCGCGGGCGACGTGCCGAGCGGCCCCGTCAGCACGGCGGCGGCGTTGGTCGCGCGCGCCTCGGTGCTGTAGTGGCTGAACTGCGTCTGGTTGCGCAGCGTGAACATGTCGTTGAAGCGATGCTCGATGCGCGCATTCACCGTCTGCACGTCCTGGATCGTGCGGTCATCGGTGAAGCCGTAGAAGGTCTTCGTATCGACGGGCGCCGGGTGGCCGTTCAACGGCGGAATGCCGTAGTCGGGCTGATCGCGGTTGTGCTGGATCAGCGCGGACAGCGTCACCTGCGTCGGCGTGCCGATGCCGAATTTCACTTCGGGCGCGACGCCGTAATCCTTGTTGTGCATCTCGTCGCGCGTCGAGCCGAGCGACTGGCCGAACGCGTTGACGCGGAATGCGGCGGTATCCGTCAGCGGCTGGTTGATGTCGACCGTCGTGCGATAGCGGTCGTGCGTGCCCGCCTGCAGGGAGACATCGGCGCGCGGCTTCATGTTCGGCTGCTTGCTGACCTGATTGATGACGCCGCCCGTCGAGCCGCGCCCGAAGTACAGCGACGACGGGCCGTACAGCACGTCGATCGATTCGAGGTTGAACGTATCGCGGTAATACTGGCCGCGATCGCGGAAGCCGTCGAGATAGATATCCGTGCGCGCCGAGAAGCCGCGCAGGTTGATGTTGTTGCCGATCTGGCCGCCTTCCGCCGCGCCGAGCGTCACGCCCGGCACGTTGCGCAGTGCATCGGAGAACGAGCTCACCGCCTGCGATTGCAGCACCGCCTTCGGCACCACGACGACCGCCTGCGGAATGTCGCGCAGCGCGGTCGGCACCTTAGCGCCGACGCTCGAAACGTCCGCCTGGAAATCGGGCGCGTCGGCCTGGCCTGTCACTCTGACGGCGGGCAGGGCGGCGGTTTCGGGTGCGGTGGCGGTAGCGTTGTCGGCGGGAGCGGCCTGTGCGACTTGCTGTGCGGGCGGAGAATTCTGCGGTGCGGATTGCGCGGATTGTGCTGCTTGAGGTGCCGTCTGGGCATAGAGCGGCGTGGCCACGGGAACCGCGGCAATAGTCATCAATGCCGCGGCGAGCGGCTTCTTCCTCAACATGTCGTTTCCCTGATACTTGTTAGTGAATTCCGAATCGGCAGCGAAGCGGGTTTTCGCTGCCGATGTGATCGAACAGAAATGAAAGCGGAGCGGGCGACGTCGTCGAGAACCGGCGGCGGCGCCCTGGAAGCGCCCGGTGTTCGCAGCGCGCCTGATTGGGTCAGCCTGTCGCCGCGATTGATTAAATGCGAATCAGTATCATTACATGTTGCAACAAATATTTGGAAATAAACGTCACAAAAGTCGGGTCTTTTTGCCGGACTTCGTGACGTCGGCGCAACGTAAGATTTGTAATGAATGCCGATGCGGCGCGATGAAATCGGCCGCTCGGCCTTGCGCGACAAGGGTCTTGGGCTGATGTGTCACTATCGACGCTTTGATGCGGGGAAATTACGGACAAAAAGTGGCGGATGAGAATTTCGCCGTTTGCGCCGGGCGCGTCTCAGAATCCTGCGATGCCGGATGTCACGAGCGCGTACGGTCCGCTCGTCAGTTGCTCTTTGAGGAAGTCGATACAGACGCGGATCTTCGCGGAATGCGACGAGCGTGCCGACGTCACCGCCCACACGTCCGCACGCTGGCGGTACGCGGGCAGCACCGGCACGAGCGTGCCGTTCTGCAGACTGGACGCGACGTCCCAGATGGAACCCATCACGATGCCGAAGCCTTGCTCGGCCCATTGCCGCACGATGTCGCTATGGTTCGACGCGACCGGTCCCGTCACTTTCACGCTTTCCTCGCCGTTTGGGCCGGCGAGACGCCAGACACCGAAGCGCTGATCGCGTCCGCGAAAGGGCAGGCAGTCGTGCTGCGCGAGCTCGGCGAGCGTCTTCGGCGTGCCGCGCCGTTCGAGATAGGCGGGCGCGGCGGCGAGCACGCGAAAGCTCTCGACGATCTTGTGCGCGATCAGATGCGGCTCCTGCACTTCACCGACGCGTATGTCGATATCGAAGTTCTCGCCGACGAGATCGACGCGCCGGTCGAGCAGCTCAAGCCAGATTTCGAGTCCCGGATGACGCCGCCGCAGCAGCACGAGCGCGGGCGACACGTGCTCGCGCCCGAGCCGCAGACTCGTGCCGATGCGCAGGACGCCGCGCGGATCGTCGAGGCCGGCGAAGGCATCGGCCATGCCCTGTACGTCGTCCAGAATCTTTTGCGCCCACTGGAAGGCCGCTTCGCCGTCGCTCGTGATCGAGACGCGGCGCGTCGTGCGCATGAAGAGTTTCACGCCGAGCGCCGTTTCCAGCATCGCGATGCGCTTGCTCACATGCGCCGGCGAGATGCCGGTCTCGGTGGCGGCGGCGATGAAGCTGGACCGCCGCGCGACGATGCAGAAGAGCTGCAGGTCGCGCAGGAACTGATCGTTGTTCGCGAGGAGCGCGCCGGGCGTTTTCATCATGCGGCTGATCGTGCGCGCACGCACGCCTCGCCGCAAGCGAAACGCGCGTGCGGAAACATCAGTTCGACATCGACAGATACGGTGAGCTGAACGCCTGCGGCGGGAACACCGGCTGCGCGCCAGCCTGACGCGTGAAGCTGTAGCGCACGTACACAGCGGCGAGCCATTCGCGATACTGATACGCGTTGCCGAACGATGCCGTCGCGCCGAACGCGAGTTGCGGCGCGAGCTGGTATTCGCCCGTCGCGCTGAGCGAGTACGACACGCCCGTCTTGCTCTGGCCGGGATAGACCGCGCCCGCGTCCGGCGTGGCGCCGGAGGAGGCGGCGCGTGCCTGATACGTCGAGTTCGTCGGGAAGTAGTTCGACTCGTCCTGCCGGTAATGCTGCACGCCGATCGAGCCCTTCAGGTCGTACGTGAAGAGCCCCGAGCGTCCCGTGTACTCGACCGGAAAGTTCAGAATCACGTACTGCTGCGGGCTGAAGTAGCCGCCTTGTCCGTAGGTGAAGTACGAGAGGTTCTTGTCGTAGTGCATCAGCGTGGTGTTCGCGCCGATCGTGAGCGTCTGGTCCGCATCCTTGATGATGCGCGTATAGATGCCGCCGCCGCCCTTCACCGCGTTGTTGGTCGCGACATTCTTGCCGTCGAGGAACTGGTACGCCGCGTTCACATAGACGCCGCTCGTGCTGTCGTCCCAGGCGAAGTCGGCGCGCGCGCCCGTCGATGTGACGCCGCCCCATTCGAGGCCCGCGCCCGCGTCGCGCGTGCCGGCGTAGGACAGCAGGCTGTCGGTGACGGCGCGGCGCGCGATGGCGAGCGAGTACGACACCTTGTCGGTGATCGCGTTCTGATACTGCAACCCGCCGACGACATTGGTTTCGCGAAAGCCGAGCGGCGTGGTGCCGACATCGCCCTTGAAATTGCGATTCTCATAGCCGACCGCGAGGCCGACGCCCGTCGCCGTCTGCGAGCCGTAGTTGTTCGTCGGCGGAGTGGCGACCGCGCCCAGCCCGGAGCCGAAGCGCGCGAGCGTGTTCTGCGTGCTGGCCGCCGTGCCGGCATCGAGCGTGACGGGCGTCGCGCGCACGATCACGTGCCCGTTGCCCGCCTTGATGCGGCCTTCGACGGGCGCTTCGATATCGGTGAGATTCGAGAGGCCGTCTTCGCCATCGCGGCTGCGGAAGATGAGGCCGCCGGAGATCGTGCTCGCCTGCTCGCGATTGATTTGCGCGAGTTCCTCCGCGACGCCCGCCGTCTGCGAATTCGCGACCGGCGCGGGAACACCGCCCGCGCTCATCGTCGCGGCGCTGGCGGCGCGCTGCGAAGGCTGCGCCTGCGACGGGTAATACGGCTGCGCATAGCCCGCGGGCGGCTGCGGAATGTACGGCTGCTGCGCGTATTGCGGCGGCGCGTACTGTTGCGGCTGCGGGTAATAGGGCTGCTGGCCGTAGGGCGCTTGCGCGTACTGCTGCGGGGGCGCGCCGTACGCGTAGGGATCGGCGGGAGGGACGGGACGAGCGGCCGTGCCTTTGCGCGACGATGCCTGTTTCTTCGTGCTGGCGGCAGGCGGCGGCGCGTAGGCATTCGACTGCGCATCGCGCGCGCCGGGCGACATCGGCCACGGCGCTGCATACGGGTCTTGCGCGGCGTAGGGCTGCTGCTGCGGATACGGCTGTTGCTGCGGATACCCTTGCTGCTGTTGATACGCCTGCTGCGGATACGCCGGTTGTTGATACTGCTGCTGCGGATAAGGCTGATATCCCTGCGCCGGATAAGCACCCGACGCGCCCGCATCCTGTCCCGGATAGGGCTGCAGCGGCGCGCCCGATTGCCCCGATCCATACGTGTCCGGGCCATATCCGCCGCTCGCGGCCGGACGTGGCGCAGGCTGCGGCGCGGGAGCGTTATAGGGCACCGTGTAGGGCGCGGGCTGAGGAGGCGGCAGATAGGTCGGCACGGGCTGCGAATAACTTTGGGGAAGGGCCTGACGATAAGACGCGCCCGATGCGAGCGCCGGGTTCGACGCCGTATCGACGGCTGTCTTGCCTTCGAACGGATTGGTGCCGGGCAGCGGATTCGAGCCGATACGGCTCATCGCGGTTTCCCAGCCCGGCGGGACATTGCCGCGCGTCTGACCCGGCGCGGCTGCCTGCACCGGCGTATTGGCGGCGACGAGCGAGCGTTGCAGGAACTGTGCCGCGAGATCGAGCTTGCCCTGCGCGCGATACATCCGGCCGATCGCGGCGAGCACGCCCGGATCGTTCGGGGCGGCGCGATACGCCTCGTTCGCGTAGGACTCGGCGAGCCTGAAATCGCGCGTGCCGCTCGCGGCCGACATCGCTGCCGTCTGCAGGCCGACATCGTCGGGACGGCGCGACAGCGCATTCCGATAACACGTGAGCGCGCTGCGGTCATCGCCCGCCGACGTGTACATGCGGCCGAGCGCCGCCTGCAGATCGGCGTTGTCGGGCATGGCGGCGAGCCACGGCGCGATCACGTCATAGGCCGCGGCGAGATCGCCCGTTCTGCGCACGGCATCCGCACGCGCGACCACGATGCCCACGTTCAGATTGTTGAAGTCGGCGCGCTGCTGCGTCGTGAGCGGCATCGACTGGAGGCGGCGCATGACGGAGCCGAGCTCGGCTTCCTGCTGCGTCGCCGACAGAATGCCCGCGTATTGCAGCAGCAGACCGGTGTCGTTCGGCGCATTGGCGATCGCGCCGCGCACGAGCGCCAACGCCCGCGCCGGATCGCCCGCCTTCACATACGCCGATGCGATCGCGCCCGTCAGTTCCGCATTGCCGGCTGCGACCGGCTCGGCGCGGCGCAGGATCGCGACCGCCTGCTGGCGCTGGCCCGCGGCGGCGGCGCGCGTCGCGAGTTCGGCCTGTTGCTGCACCCAGAGACGATGCTGCAATGCCGTCATCGCGTTCGTGCGCTGCGCGGCCGGAATCCGGTCGAGTTGCGCGAGTCCCGCGGACCAGTCCTGTGTTTCGGCGGAAAGCAGCGCGCTCGCGTAGAGCGCATCGGTCATGTCGGGATGCGTGGCGACGAGGCCGTCCATCATGCTGCGCGCATTGCCGACCGCGCCCTGACGCACGTAGATGCGCGCGAGATCGAGCCGAAGCCACGGATCGTCGGGATTGTTGAGCAGCGCGTCTTCGAAGAGACTGCGCGCCGTGCCCAGATCGCCGCGCGCTTCGGCGGCGCGCGCCTGGGCCGCCTGCGCTTCGCCGCGCAGCTTGTTGATGCCGCCGGCCTTCGCCTGCTGCTCCGTGTTCAGGCGATTGGCGAATTCGAGCGCCTCGTCGCCGCGTCCCTGTGCGGCGAGCGCGCCGACGAGCCCGCGGATCGCATCGGGATTGTCGGCCTGACGGCGCAGCGCCATGCGATACGCGGCTTCCGCGCCACGCGGATCGCCATTGGCGAGCAGCATTTCGCCGAGCAGCACTTGCGCGGTGACATCGGAGGGATTGGTCGCGATCGCGCGCTCGAACAGCGCCTTCGCCTGCGCGATCTGGCCGTTGCTGCGCGCACCGATCGCATCGCTCGTATAAGTCCAGTAGGTCGCGCTGGTGAGTGCGTCTTTCCAGCGCGCCGGATTGCCGGCCCGCGATGCACGTTCGAGATACGTGCGCGCTTCCGAAAAACGCTCCTGCTTCAGCGCGGCGACGCCCATGCCGCCGAGCGCGTCGGCGTCGTTCGGATCGCCCGCGAGCACCGTCGAAAACTTCGCGCGCGCCGTCACGAGATCGCCGCGATCGAGCGCCGTGAAGCCTTCCGCGACGACGCGCCCGCGCGCATCGACGGCGGCGTCGGCCTGCGAACGTTCGCGGGCGGTCTTGTCCTGCTGCACCATCGAATCGAAGCGCGCTTTCACGGCGGCGTCGTCGGGCGAGACTTGCAGATACGCCTGATAAAGCGGTGCATCCGATGCGCGCGCACCGAGCCACAAGAGCGCCTGACGCCAGCTCTTCTTCGCGTCCGCGCCGACGGAACTGTCGTTCGCCAGCTTCGCGAGCCGCGCGATACCGTCGCGCCGCGTCGTATCGCGATACGTCAGATGTTGCGCATACGCAAGCTGATAGCGCGGATCGTCGGGATACTGCCGTGCGAGTTGTTCGAGCCCGCGGCGCGCTTCGTCCCAGCCTTGCGGCGTCGCGGCGAGCGCCTGGTAATACTCGAGTTGCAGTTGCGGCGTCGCGGGCTTGCCTTCGATCGCGCGCTTGTATTCCTGAACCGCCGACGCGCTTTGTCCGCTTTGCGCGAGACGGCGCGCGTCGTTCACGGTCTGATCGCGCGAGCTGGTTTCGCCGAGACGGCGGCCGAGCTCGTCGATGTTCGGATAATTCGGCGCCACCTGACGCAACTGCGCGAGATACTGCTGCGCGCCGCTGCCGTCCTTGCGGTCGGCGAGCACCATGCCCATGCCGAAGAGCGCATCGGGCTGCTTCGGATTGATGCGCAGCACTTTCTGCCACGCCTGCTCCGCGAGGTCGCCGCGCTTGTGCGACTGCCAGTACTTGCCCTGATCGATGAGCACGGTCAGCGGATCGGTGGCGGCTTGCGCAAAGGCCAATGCGGGCGCGGCGGTCAGCATCGCCGCGATCACGCGCTTTTTCGTCTGGATCAGCATGCGCGTCTCCAGTTCGGCACGAGACGGCCGCTTTCATCGAAGCGATATTTCCCGTCGATGAAACCGCCACCGAAAAGACCGAGCACGCGGTCGTAGTAGACCGGCTCGCGTCCCGCGCCCGGCGGCGCGGTGAGCGCTTCGAGATGCGTTCGCGCGAGGCCGAGACCGTGCTCGTCGTTCAGCGCCTTGAAGTACGGCGCGAGCGCGCCCCAGTAGGACAGCGGACCTTCGCCGGTCGCGGCGCCGGTCGTCACGTTGACTTTCTCCGGCGGAAATCCCGTCTGCGCGACGCTCTGGCGCATGCCGGACAGCGCATCCAGCCACGGCCGCGCGAGCGGATCGCTGCTTGATGCCATGCCGGCCCACAGATAAACGCGGATCGCGTCATAGCTGCCGGTATCGCCGTTCTTCGGATCGACGACGAACTGGCCGCTCCCGCTCGTCTGATACGCGGCCCAATCGGGCGCATAGCCGCGCGGCGACGTGATTTTGATCATCTTCGCGGCGCTCTGCGCGAGCTTCGTCCACGGGCCGTCGGGCATTTCGTGCGCGAGGCCGCGCAGAAGCGGCAGCGGCAGATAGCTCGGATTCAGCCGCGTGACGTCGCCGGTGCGAAAACCTTGCGGACCGGGCAGGAGCATCGGCCCGAGGCCCGGCAGATCGACGATTTCCTGCTTCACGATCTGCGTCGCGAGGGCGTAGGCGAGCTTCGTGTACATCGGCTCCTTCCAGAGACGCCCGGCCTGGAAGAGGTCGTAAGCGATCCACAGATCCGAGTCCGATGCCGAATTCGGGTCCATCACGCCGAACGAGCCGTCCGGTTTTTTGCCCCATTGCCACGCGGGCAGGCGCACGTTGTTCGCATCGAGCTGATTGGCCGACAGATTGCTGCGCGTCCAGTCGAAGAGCCGGTCGAACGTGGCGCGGTCGTTCGCGACGAGCGCGAAGAACATGCCGTAGGACTGGCCTTCGGATGTGGTTTGCTGCGCTTCGGTCGAACGGTCGATCACGCGGCCATCGGCCTGCACGACGCGCTCGACGAAGACGCGGTATGCGGGCCAGTCGCATTGCGGCGCGGCGTGGGCGCCGGCGGCCGCAGCCGCGACGATCGCTCCGGCGAAAAGTTTGGCGGTCTGAACCCGCATATCAATCCCTCAGGCGCCGTGCGGCGATCGCGCGCAGCGTACGGTAGAACAGGGCGGCGATGATGAGCGCGGCGAGCACGCCGGCCAGCACCAGCAAAATGGGATGCGACGACAGCGCCCAGCGCATGTAGTGCATCGGCGACAGATGACCGACGTAATACGCATCGCCGTTCGACGTGACCGTCACAGTGCGGCCGTGAATCACGGCCATCGCGCCTTGAATCGACGGCAGCAGGTCGTTGTCGAGCAGCGCGGCGGAGAGATCGGCGTCGGACTGGCCCGCCGCGCTGATGAGCGCGACCGCGCTGCGGCCGCTCTTCAGCGGCGACTCGAAGCCGGTCAGGAGCGCATCGCCGTTGGAACTCACGAGCGACAGATCCGCGCGCGCCGGCGAGCGTTCCGGGCCTTGCTCGCCGTGCCACCAGTCGACGACCTTGAACGCGACATCGGAAAGCTGGAAGGTGCGTGCGTCGCCATCGCCGGAGAAGGGCATGCTCTTCGCCCAGCGCTGCAGGAGCGGCTGGCGTCCGGGCGAGCCGAGAATCAGCAGATCCTTGTCGGCGAAGCGGTCGACATCGTTCGCGCTCGTCACGGTGACGCCCGTCACCGGATAACCCGTCGATGCGCCCATGCGGCCCATTTCCAGCAGATACAGGCTGTAATCGGCCGAGTTGGGCTCGTTCGGCAGCACCACCGCCGTCTGCGAAAGATCGGCCATGCGCGTGAACGGGAAGCCGCCGTTGGCGAACGCGGCCAGATCGGGCAGCGCCATGTAATGCGGAAAACCGGAGAGATCGATGGTCGAATTCGGATCGATCGCGCCGACGACGTTATCCAGCACGCGTCCCTGGCATTCGCCGGTCTTCGGGATGTCGTAGTAGAAGTGCAGGCGCAGTTGTGCACGCGGCGTGATGAGCAGCGGCGGCAGATAAATCTCGCGGCGCGCGGCGACGGTCTTGTCCGGCAGCACGCGGCTGAAGTACGTGCCGAGATCGAACGTCGAGGTCGATACCGCCGGAATCCGCAGCGACTGCACGAAGCCGTCGTTCACGCTGATATTGAGCGACGAGCGGTCCGGCGCGGGGCGCACGGTGTAGCGATAGCCGAGGTCGATCGGCACGCCCTTCGTCTGCCACATGAAGAGATCGGGCGGCACGCGCAGGTTCACGCGCACGGCGTCGGCATCGTAGCCGTGGGCGCTCAGGTCGCGCGCTTCCGCCAGTTCGCCGAAGCGCACGGGGCGGTCGGTCGGCAACCAGTTCGGCGCGTCGTACGGGCGGCGCGGCTGCAGGTCGTTGAACTGCGTGATCGTCGCGCTCGTGCCGGAGAGCGTGTTCTGTCCGACGCCGAGCGCCTTCGCCGCGATCTTCAGCTCGTTCTCGTCGCGGCCGAGCACGAGCAGGATGCGTCCGCGCGCGTTGGCATCGCGTTCGACGACGGCGATCGTCGGTCCGGAAACCGGCGGAATGTCGACACCCGCGACCTTGGCATCGCCGATGGCGAACACGACGGCATTGCCCGAGAGCGGCACGTTGTCGGTCTGCGCCGGGAAGATCGCGCCGCGATAGCCCGCGAGCGAGCCGAAATACGACGCGACCATGCCGGCCGCTTCGAGCGCAGGCAGACTCGGCTTGCCCGCGAACACGAAGGGCAGTTCGAGGCGGCGCACGTCGCGGCGGTCGAAGAACGGCTGCGGCAGCGCGGCGAGATCGGGTTTGTTTGCGATCGACGCATACGTGAGATCGAGCGAGCTCGCGTTGCTGACGGTCGCCCACAACGTCGAGTTCGACGGGTCCTCGCACTGCTGCGTGTAATGCCCGATCAACTGAACGTTGAGGTGATTGAACTCGGTGATGAAGCGCGGATCGATCGCGACATCGCGTGCGACCAGCATGCCGGCCTGATCGCGCGGCACGGGCAGCGTCGCGGCCACTTCGCCGTTGATGAGCACCTTCAATTGCGAGATCGACGGCAACAGCGACGGCGAATAGCTGTAGATCAGATGCAGGATCGCGCCGGTCACGACTTCGTCGCCGCGCACCGAGAACGCGATGCCGTTCTGGCCGTCGGTGCCGCGCAGTTGCAGCGGATCGAGCGCGCCGTAATCGGCGAAGGTCAGCGTCTGACGGCGGCCGCCCGGAACCAGCGTGCCGGGATCGGCGGTGGTCGGAATGCGCGACGTGAGCGGCTTGTCGGGCTTGCCGGAAAACGCGGGCACCGGCATCGCGAGCGTCGGCTGGCCGATGGTCGCCGCGTTGTACACGACGGCCGGACTCGGCGCGGGCACGGTGCCGACGCCAGTGGCCTGCTGCGTGCCACCCGCGGCTGCATTGGCTTCGGCCGTGGCGGCCGCCGCGATGGAAGCGAACGGCGCCGCGAGTGCGGTCTGCAAGGCCACGAAGACGGCCAGTGCACGCGCAAAAGGTCTTTCGCAAAAACGCGGCGCGCGCTCGCCCGTTTCGTTTTCAACGCTCAACTTCGACATACCCATGCCCATTATTGGTCTTTGGTTTTCAGCTTCTTCACATCGACTGGGCGCTTGTTCATCCAGGTACGAAGGTCGCTGTACAAATGCTCGAACAAACCGGCGATGCCGCGCGTGCCCACCAGCAGCACATGCGACAGGCCGCGCAACGGCGTATCCGGGCGGCGTCCCTCGGACCAGCCGGTCCAGGCGTCGGCGCGCGCGAAAGTGGTCTTCACGAAGTCGTATTCCTGCTCACGCGTGAGCGTCGAGAAACGCAGCCCGACACGCCCCGGTTCCGTATAACCGACGGTCGCCGGGAATGCGTACTCCTCGTCGCCGCGAAAGAGCGATACGGTGACGCGTTCGTGCATCGGCACTTCTATCTTGTTCGGCAGCGCGACGCCCACGCCGCCTTCCGAGTAGTCGATCGTTTCGCACGCGAGCGTGCGGCCGGTCGAGAACTTGAGCATGACGGGCATCTTCATCGTCACGCGATGCGTCGCGCGCACCTGACGCCGCTCGCTCGCCGCCGCCACCGACGCGCCCAGAATCAGCATGTTGTAGACCGTCCAGCAGAGATTCAGGATGGTCGTGTTCACTTCGCTGCGGACATGCCAGTACATGACGATATGCACGATGCCCGCCACGAAGCCGAGCAGATTCAGCAGCAGCAGGAACAGATAGGGACGCGAGATATACCAGTCGAAGTAATCCTTCGCGATCTGGCCGCCCTTGGCCGTCACGTTGAACTTGCCGAGCTTCGGATTGATGACGGCGAGCAGCGTCGGCGCGGTGATGTACGACGCGAGCACCGATTCATACACTTCGGCCCAGAACGAATGGCGGAAGCTGCGCTGCATGCGCGAATTGGTGATGCTCGCGTGCATCATGTGCGGCAGCGCGAAGATCGCGATGGTGCTCGCCGCCGCTTCGATCACGTGCGCGCCGAAGAAGAGATAGGACAAAGGCGCGGTCAGGAACACGAGACGCGGCACGCCGTAGAAGAAGTGCAGCATGCCGTTCAGATAGCACAGCCGCTGGCCGATCTTGAGGCCCTTGCCGGTGAGCGGATTGTCGATGCGGAAAATCTGCGTCATGCCGCGCGCCCAGCGGATGCGCTGCCCGATATGCCCCGAAAGACTTTCGGTCGCGAGACCCGCCGCTTGCGGAATCGCGAGATACGCAGTCGTATAGCCGAGCCGATGCAGCTTGAGCGCCGTATGCGCGTCTTCGGTCACGGTTTCGACCGCGATGCCGCCGATCTCTTCCACCATTGAGCGGCGCAGCACGGCGCACGAGCCGCAGAAGAACGTCGCGTTCCAGAGATCGTTGCCGTCCTGCACGAGACCGTAGAACAGCTCGCCTTCGTTCGGCACCTTGCGAAACGTGCCGAGATTGCGCTCGAACGGATCGGGCGAGAAGAAGTGGTGCGGCGTCTGCAGCATCGACAGCAGCTTGTCGCGCAGGAACCAGCCGAGGCAGATCTGCAGGAAGGAACGCGTCGGAATGTGGTCACAGTCGAAGATCGCGAGGAATTCGCCCTTCGTGATCTTCAGCGCCTCGTTGATGTTGCCCGCCTTCGCGTGACGGTTGTGCGTGCGGATCGTCCAGTTGACGCCCACTTCCTCGCAGAAGGTCTTGAACTCGGGGCGGCGGCCATCGTCGAGAACGTGGATCGCGAGCTTGTCGGCGGGATAGTCGAGCGCGAGCGCGGCGTAGATCGTCGGCTTCACGACCGAAAGCGGCTCGTTGTACGTCGGAATGAAGACATCGACGGTCGGCCACTGGCTGCGGTCGACGGGCAATGGCAGCGGCTTGCGCTTGAGCGGCCACGCGGTTTGGAAGTAGCCGAGCAGCAGCACGAGCGCCGCGTAGACTTCGGCGGCGACCAGCAACAGGCCCCACGCGGCGTCGAGCGGGCGTTCCCAGTACGTCGTTTCGGTGAGACGCCAGAACATGTAGCGGCCCGACGCAGCCACCGACAGCATGATCATCACGAGCGTCGCGTACTGGCCTTGCAGACGGCGAAAGCCGAGCGCGCAGACGAAGCAGATCGTCGCGAACGCGAGCTGCTGACCGAACGCGAGCGGCACCGTGACGACGAAATACAGCGCGAACAGGGCGAAGACCGTGAGCAGCACCACGACGATCCGGCTGCCCCAGATTCCTGCATCGACGAAACGTTCGAGCCGCGAAGTCGCGACGCTCACCTCGGTTTCCGGCGACGGAATCTTGGCGGAACTCATGCGAGCTTCCTCGAAACGGCGATCGCGTCGATGGCGGAAAGCAGCCAGTCGCCGCACGCGCGCAGATCGGCGGCGGCTTGCGAAAGCGGGTCGTAATGGATCAGCGTCGTGTCGCAGGCGAGCGATTCGGACACGCCTTCGTCCTGATGGATCACGCCGGGGAACATCTTCGCGCCGAGCATGTTGCGCAGCACCTTGAGCACGTCCTTGCTCAACTGGCGCGACTGATCGACCTGATTCACGACATAACCCTGACCCGCGAAGTCCTGACGCGGCGCGGCGTAGGCATCGACCATGCGCTCCATGCCGGGAATCGCGGCGTAGGACGCGGCGTCGGCCAGTACCACGTTCAGCGCGAAGTTCGCCGCCGTGAGCGCGGTGCGGGTGTAGACGGACGAGCCCGGCGGCGTGTCGACGATCACGATGTCGTTGGCGTCGAGCGCGAGCGATTCGAGCGAATGCGCGAGCCACGCGGGATCGCTGTCGACGAGCGCCTCGAAGCGGCGGCGATCGTCCTCGGTCACGGCGCCGTAGGGCAGCACGGTGACGCCGTCGACGCCATCGAACATGACCGTCTGCCACGGATCGCGGCTGAGCGTTGCGCGTGAGATGCCGTCGATGCTGTCGAGCGGAATGCCGAAGTGCAGGCGCAGCGCGTTCTGCGGATCGAGATCGAGCACGATCACGCGGCGATTGCGCGCGGCGAGCACCGAGGCGAGATTGGCGGCGAGCGTCGTCTTGCCGACACCGCCTTTCGCGGAAACTACCGTGATGACTTTCATGAGCGTGGGAGGCGGCCCGCGCGCGCGGCGTGGTCTGCGTTTGCCTGCGTGTTCGTGGGTTTGTTGGCTGGGCGGTCGGCGTGGCGCAGACGCTCGAACATGGCGTTGAGCGAATCCGCGGGCGCGCTCGTCGCGTGCTGGGCTTGCGGGTTGAAGAGCTTGCCGAGGATCGACTGCGGCGCAGCAGGCACCGGCTCCGGTGCGCGCGTTGCCGGCGGCACTTGAACGGGCGCGCGACGGGCGAGAAAATTCGATCCGAAGGTCGATGCCGGTTGCGAGGCTTCCGGCTGGGTTGCGTTGGTTACGTTCGCGACCGGCGCCTGAACCGGCGGCACGCTGGCGGCGGGCGCGATCGCCGAATCCGGAATCGTTCCGCTTTCTTCCGACGCCGATTCGCCCATCACCGAAAAGCGCAACGCGCTCAGCGATTCCGCGGCCGGCGGATTGACGGGCGGAATCGTCCGGCGATGCGGCCGCATGAAAAGCTGCTGCTTGCCGCGATGGATCGGCGTCGGGGTTTGTTGCGTGCTGGCCAGCTCGCCCGGCGTTTCATGCGAATGCGGGCGTGCCGCGTTCGGTTGCACGTCGCGGCGCGGCGCGATCTCGGGAATCGCGGGCTGCGCGAAGTCGAGCGTCGCAAGCAGCGGCCAGCGGGTGCGCGCCGACTTGGCCTCGTTTTCCCGGCCGATTTCCTGGTAATCGCCTGCATTGCCGCCGAAATGATCGAACAGCTTCTCGATGTCGCGCGAAGTATTCATGGTGACGCTTCCTCGTCGTACCTTTCCTGATGCCTGGCCGGCTACTGCCTGTTCTGATCCGCCCGTCCGGGCGGTCGATGCCGCCGCGTCGAGGCGGCGGTCGTGTGTGCTGAAGCTGCTGTCAGGCCGCGACGCGCGCGAGCCTGAATTCGATGGCCGCGTCGTCGCCGAACTCGCTCGCCTGCCGGATCGCGAGACCTTGCGCGCCGAGCGCGGCGAGCCACTGCTGATACGCGCCTTCGAGGAACGCGGGCGTCCACGCGAGCGCGCTTTCGCCGAAAGCGGGCAGCGGCGCGCAGTAATGCACGATGCTCAAATAGTCGCGTTCGTCCGAGAGTTCGACGAAGCCCCAGTCGGTGTCGCGCCACAGCGTGTTGAGCGCATCGGCGAGCGCCGACGTCGAATCGCAGGGCGGCAGGGGACGGGCTTGCGCGAAGCGGCTGCCCACGCGATGCATCAGCTGACGCAGTTCGTTGCGCCCGATCTGCGCTTCGAACTCGTCTGCAAGCGCGGCCAGCAGGCCACGCCATTGCTTGGAAATCTGGCTGTCCAACAGGTAATCGAAAATAGCGGCCATGTTTTTTCGTTCGGCAGGGCGTGAGCCACAGCGCGTGGTTGATCGGTCTTGTTTACGTCCTCGCCGGGAATCCCTTGAGCCCGCGAGCATTGATCCGGACGTTTGTCCAGGCGCTATTACACGTCTGAACTTACTTCAATGTCATTGTTTTCGCCAGTGGAAAGACTAGCAGTGGATTTTTTGTCGGATCGGGCGAAAAGGAAGCCACAGACGGCTCATTTCAGGCGTTCGGCGCTCGTTCGCATGGACGAAATGTCGACACGCTGATTCGATCCCGATGGGCGAGGGCGGGCGGGCTGCCCCTTGGCGGCGGCAGTGTCATCTCGTTAATCTGCCCAGCCGGCGGGCAAATGCTCTGATTCATACGGATTGACTTCGGGCGGAATAACTTACTTGCCGTTTGCCAATCGTCGATTCGTCGTACTTGAAAAAGGCGTCGAAGGGCGAAAAAAAAAGCGCCCCGAATGGGGCGCTTCGCATGGGATTTCGAACGCTTACGGATTCGCGCGTACTGCGTCGCGAACTGCGTCCATCACGATGCCGTAATTGAGCGGGATGTCCAGCGAATCGGAGTAGCCGGGTTGATCGGCCGAATCCTTGGGGACAGCGCGAACCGGAATCGGCTCGTAGGCGGTTTCGCCTGCCGGATTTTCGCGTCCTTCGATGGCACCCTGCAATTGCGGATTCTTCACGGTTAACTCCTTCCGGTAATGGAGCGGCGAGGAACTGCAATATAAACCAATGTCATGACATTTTGGCGAACTTCGATTTGGAAACTCGCTTCGAGACTGCTGCGGGCGGCGCGCCGGTGATCGCCGCTGTCGCGCGTTTCGAAAGAGCGCGGGGCCTCTAGTTTAACGGCGACATACGTTTTCGAAAGCGCGTTTCGGTTATGACAATGGTGTGTCGATATACCGCCAGCCGCGCGAAATCGGCCCGGAAATTGCATGACCATAGGCTTGCTACGTATGCTTTTAATAATGGCCGCGCGCCGGCCGATTCTCGGATCTCCGTATTCATCGGAAAAAACTAGATCCGAAAGGGCGATTGCGCGCGGTTTATTTCCCTTATGATGAACCGGCCGGTCGGGCGATGCCGGTGCGAACGCCGTTAAAAAGAATGGAGAACCAGCAATGAGCAAAATCGCGATCATTGGCGCGACGGGCAATGTCGGCAGCCGTCTGATGGAAGAAGCGTTGCGGCGCGGACACACGATCACCGCGATCGCGCGCGACACATCCGGGCTCGCGGAGCGCGAGGGCGTCAGCGCGCTAAGCGTCGACGTGCTCGATCCTGAGGCGCTCGCGGCCGCCATCGCCGGGCACGATGCGGTGTTCAGCGCGACGCGCTTCGCCACGGTTTCCGAGAGCGCGATCGTCGAACCGATGAAGCGCGCGGGCGTGCGGCGGCTGCTGGTGGTCGGCGGCGCTGGCAGCCTGTACGTCGCGCCGGGTCGTCGCGTACTCGACTTGCCGGACTTTCCCGACGCGTACAAGCCGGAGGCCACGGCGGGCGCCGCGTTCCTCGACGCGCTGCGCCGCGAGCGCGACATCGACTGGACTTTCATTTCGCCTTCAGCCGAATTCGTGCCGGGCGCACGCACGCAGCGATTCCGGCTCGGCGTGGACGAGTTGCTCGTCGACGGCAGCGGCCGCAGCTGGATCTCGTTCGAAGATTACGCGATCGCCTTCCTCGACGAGTTCGAGCGCGACGCCCACGTCAGGCAGCGGATCACGATCGGATACTGAGCGCGAAGCGGCACGCCCGGCATCGGAACCGATTCCGGGCGCGTCGTCGCTTCGCTTGCGCGGACTGTCAGCCGTGCACGTCCGCTTCCACTTCCTCGCTGCTCTGAGGCATCGCAGCGGCGAGGATCATCGCGGAGGCGTTCTGCGGCTTCGGATCGCGCTGCGAAGGCCGATAGACCTGATCGCCGCGATGTATCGGCATCCCCGAGAGTGAGCACACGCCCTCGGCCGTTGCCGTGGTCGCGCGCCAGCCCTGATAACCGTAATGGCACGTTCCGGGATCGGACCAGTAGACGAGCGCCGTCGCGCTGCTCGGACGCTCGATCACGCGCACGACGGCTTGCGGGAAGGGCACGCGATCGTCGGAATGCGGGTGCGTGCGGTTCCAGTCGCGCGTCAGGCGCTCGAGAAACGCGCTTTCGGCGCGCGCGGTTTTCTGGGAAGGGGCAGTGCGGGCGATATCCTTCGGCATCGCCTCGAGCTGGTGAACCGTCTGTGACCACGGGTCCGCTCTTTTCGAAAAAGCTGTCATGGCATTGTTCCAGGCTTTGACTCGACCTAGAACGTACGCCATTAAGCACATTCCGATAAATACTGCATCAGTGAATACACTATCCCGTTGTTACGAATAATCGGCTTGGCGTCTTTGGGAGCCTTACGTGGCGGGCCTGTAGCGCCGTGCGCGGCCCCAAGTGCTTGCTTTACTGGCGGGCGTTCCAGGCGGTTCGAAGGGTTAATGTCGGACCGAAAGCGATGCCCTCTACGTACGGTTCGTTTCGCACGAAAGGGTTATCGGACTCACCATTAACAACCGAGTGCGCCAGGCAGCCTCTCGACGCACACGATGGTCCCACTCGAAGCCCCGTCTGACATGGCTGGAACCGGTCCGGGCACCCGACCGCGGCCGCATTCCAAACCATCTCCGAGCGATAGAAAGGCGTACGCGGACTCGCGCCCGCATCGCCACGACGGAAAGGCAAGCCGAGTGTCGCGTGTGCACGCAAGAATCGACACGAAATAACCGCGTCGGCGCCCTCGATGCGGACGGTGGCCCTATGCAGAGCCCCGCCGGACAAGCCTTTGACCCGATCCGGGCACCCGCCCGCGGTCCATCTCTTACCCCGCTACCGCACGCGCCGCCGCGCGGCCACGCAGCCATTCCAGCGCCAACAGCAAGCTCGTCGAAAACACGATGAGGATCGTCGCGAGCGCGGCGATCGTCGGGCTGATGTTTTCGCGAATGCCGGTAAACATCTGCCGCGGCAATGTCGTCTGATCGGCGCCAGCGAGAAAGAGGGTGACCACGACTTCATCGAACGAGGTGGCGAACGCGAACAGCGCGCCCGAAATCACGCCCGGCGCGATGACCGGCAGCGTCACGCGAAAGAAAGTCGTAAGCGGGCTCGCACCGAGCGACTGGCTCGCACGCACGAGGTTGTAATTGAAGTTCTGCAGCGTCGCGCCGACAGTCGTCACGACGAACGGCACGCCGAGCGCAGCATGCGCAAGAATCAGCCCGAAATAGGTATTCGCAATCCCGAGCGGCGCAAAAAACAGATACATGCCGACGCCGACGACGATCACGGGCACGATCATCGGCGAAATGAGCACGGCCATCAGCGCGCTTTTGCCGATGAAGTTGGCCTTCGTCAGCCCGACCGCGGCGAGCGTGCCGAGGATCGTTGCGACGATGGTTGCAGAAGGCGCAACGATGAAGCTGTTCTTTGCCGCCATGCGCCATTCCTGCGACATGACGAGGTTGTGATACCAGCGCATCGACCAGCCCGGAATCGGGTAGACGAGGAACGTGCTCGACGAGAACGAGAGCGGCACGATCGCGAGCACCGGCAGGATCAGATACAGGAGCGTCAGCACGCAAAGAATGCGCAACGCGAAATACCAGATGCGCTCGATGCCCGACGTATGCGGCGCGAACAGCGGTTTGGCGAGTTTCATATTCCGTTACCCCAGGCTCACGTTCGCGCGCGTAAAGCGTCCGTAGACCACATACAGCAGCAACGTGGCGGCGAGCAGCAGCGCGCCGAGCGCACAAGCCATGCCCCAGTTGATCGTCACGTTGGTGAAGTAGGCGATGTAATAGCTGACCATCTGATCGTTCGGCCCGCCGAGCAGCGCCGGCGTGATGTAGTACCCGATCGCGAGAATGAACACGAGCAGCACGCCCGCGCCGATGCCCGGATAGGTCTGCGGCACATACACGCGCCAGAACGCGGCGAACGGATGGCTGCCGAGCGACACGGCCGCGCGCTGATACGTCGGCGGCACGGATTTCATCACGCTGTAGAGCGGCAGGATCATGAACGGCAGCAGGATGTGCGTCATCGAGATATAGACGCCCACGCGGTTGAACAGCAGCGCGAGCGGCGAGCCGATCAGCCCCGCGCCGATCAGCGCCGTGTTCACGAGCCCTTCGCTCTGCAACAGCACGATCCACGCGGCGACGCGCACCAGAATCGAGGTCCAGAACGGGATCAGCACGAGCACCATCACGAGATTGGCGCGGCGTTCGGGCAGCGTCGAAATCCAGTAGGCGAGCGGATAGCCGAGCAAGAGCGCGAACAGCGTCACGCCCACGCCGATCACGAACGTGCGGGAGAAAACGTTCAGATAGATGGACTGATCCGGACCGGCATGGACGATATTGCCGAAGCCGTCCTGCTTGTGATCGAGCGACGCGAGGATGTAGAACGGCGAATAACGGCCCGCGTTCTTCGCGATCGCTTGCCAATAGGCGGGATCGTTCCAGCGGTCGTCGATCTCGAGAATCTTCGCCTTGATTTGCGCCGCGGGCAGCGGCTTGCCGTCGTCGCCCGTCATCGGCATTGCGCGCGCGGTTTTCGCGACGAGCGAGCGGTAGCCCGGGATTTCGGTGTTCAGGCGGCGGGCGAGGGCGCCCATCGATTCGCCTTCCGCCATCGCCGTGAGATCTTGCGCGAGCGCGGCATAAGCTTCGTCCGATGGCGGCGCCTTGCGGTCCCATTTCGCGAGCGCGGCGCCGGTGTGCGGCAGCGCGTTCGCCACTTCGGGATTTTCGATCGCGCGCGTAAGCAGCGCGCCGATCGGCACCACGAAAATCAGAAAAAGAAAAATGGCGAGCGGTGCGATGAGCGCGAGCGCCATCGCGCGCTTTTTCGCATCGGCGATCTTCAGCTCGCGCTTCAGACGCGCGCTCGATTCGCGCGAGTCTTCCGCCGCGATCGTCATGGTGTTCACGCTGGTGTCTCCTTCCTTGCGGTCGCGCTTGTTGAGGAGCGCGACCGTCATCCCTGCAAAGTGCTTACTTCGATGCCCACGCGGTGAAGCGCTGTTCGAGCTCGTCGCCGTGGTCGGTCCAGAACGCCATGTCCTGCAGCACGGCGTTCTTCGCGTTGTCCGGCGAGTTCGGCATGTCGGCCTTGGTCTTCGCGTCGAGGGCGGAGATCGCGGCCTTGTTCACCGGGCCGTACGCGATGTGCTGCGCATAGACTTCCTGCGGCTTCTGCGACACCGAATACGCGATGAACTGCGTCGCCACGTCCTTGTTCGGCGAGCCCTTCGGAATCGCCCAGTAGTCGAGGTCGTAGATACTGCCGTTCCACACGACCTTGAGGTTCTTGCCTTCCTTGCGCGCCGCGTCGATGCGGCCGTTGTAGGCGGTGGACATCACGACGTCGCCCGCGACGAGGAATTGCGGCGGCTGCGCGCCCGCTTCCCACCACTGGATCGACGGCTTGAGCTCGTCGAGCTTCTTGAACGCGCGGTCCGCGCCGGCCTTCGTGCCGAGCACTTTGTAGACGTCCTTCGGCGCGACGCCGTCGGCCATCAGCGCGAATTCGAGGTTGTAGCGCGCGCCCTTGCGCATGCCGCGCTTGCCCGGGAATTTCTTCGTGTCCCAGAAATCGGCCCAGCTCGCCGGGGCGGCCTTGAGCTTGTCGGCGTTGTAGGCGAGCGCGGTCGACCACACGAAGAAGCCGACGCCGCACGTCGCCGGCGATTCGGGCACGAGGTCGGATTTTTTCGCGATCTTCGACCAGTCGAGCTTTTCATAGAGACCTTCGTCGCAGCCGCGGCCGAGATCGCCCGATTCGACTTCGACGACGTCCCAGTTCACGTGCTTCGCTTCGACCATCGCCTTGACCTTGGCCTGCTCGCCGTTGTACTCGACGGCGGTGACCTTGTTCTTGGTCGATTGCTCGAACGGCTGATTGAACGCGACTTTCTGCGCGTCGCCATTCGCGCCGCCGAAATTGACGACGGTGATTTCAGCCGCAACCGACGCCGCCGATACGCATGCGAGCGCGGCCGCCATGGAACACAGTGCGAACTTCTTCATGATGGTTTCCTCTCTTCTTTGACTTGGTTTTGTCAGTGGACCTGCTGCCGATAAAGATGAACGCGTGTTTCAGGCGAATACACGCAGATGCTCGGGCGCGAACTCCAGCGCGACGGGCGCGCCGGGCGTGAAGCCGTCGAGCGCCGCCGTGCCGAGCGGCACCTTGACGAAGCACTCGTCCTGCTCGCGCACGCCGCAGCGCATGCGTACGTGATCGCCGAAATAGATGAGGCTTCTCGCTTCGCCCGCGAGCGCATTGCGTCCGTCGCCGTTTGCGTGACCATTCGCGTGACCATTCGCGTGACCGTTGGCCGCCGTGAGCTTCATGCGCTCGGGCCGGATGCACGCAATGGCCGACGCGCCCGGTTGCGCCTTCGCGACGTTGAGACCGGACAGCCGCGTGCCGTCGGCAAGGCGGATCGCACAGTAATCGCCGTGTGCATCTTCGATGGTGCCGCGCAGCCGGTTGCTGTCGCCGATGAAGTTCGCGACGAATTCGTTGCAAGGCGCTTCGTAGAGGTGATCGACGGTGTCGAGCTGCTGCACGATGCCCTTGTCGAACACCGCGACGCGGTCGGACATGGTGAGCGCTTCGCCCTGATCGTGTGTCACGTACACGAAGGTGACGCCGAGCTTCTCGTGCAGCGCCTTGAGCTCGATCTGCATGTGCTCGCGCAATTGCTTGTCGAGTGCGCCGAGCGGCTCGTCCATCAGCACGAGCTTCGGTTCGAAGACGAGCGCGCGGGCGAGCGCAATGCGCTGCTGCTGACCGCCCGAAAGCTGCGCCGGATAACGCTTCGCGAAGCTTTCCATGCGCACCATCTTGAGCGCGTCGTTCACACGGTGCGCGCGTTCTTCGGCAGACATCTTGCGTACTGTCAGCGGGTATTCCACGTTTTGCTGCACCGACAGATGCGGAAACAGCGCGTAGTTCTGGAACACCATGCCGATATCGCGCTTATGCGGCGGCACCTTGTTGAGCAGCTTGCCGTCGAGCCAGATCTCGCCGCCGGTCGGGAACTCGAAGCCCGCGAGCATCATCAGGCAGGTCGTCTTGCCCGAGCCCGACGGCCCGAGCAGCGTGAGGAATTCGCCCTGATAGATGTCGAGATCGAGCGATTTGACGACGAGCGTTTCCCCGTCGTAAGTCTTTCGCACGCCGCGAAAGCTGACGATCACCTGATCGGATTTCATCTTCCGTGTCTCCTTCGGAAAACTCTTGATACTTCCGAGAGTCTCCGCGGACGCTCGGAAATTTTTTCCACTGATTGGGCTAACTATATCCCGATAGGGTTCTAGAATGTGGAACCATTTCAATATTCAGAATGGAGCCACTCTATTCGGGTGGTCCGTCGCGCTGGAGCGTTTCATGGATACCATCATCCTTGCCGACTGGCTGAGTACGCGGCTCGATCGCACGGCCGCGGAGCCGATGTACCGGCAAGTGCTGGAACTGATGCAGCAGGCCATTCTGACGAGCCAGCTCGCGCCGGGCACGAAGCTGCCGAGCTCGCGCACGCTCGCGATCGATCTCGGAATCGCGCGCAATACCGTGCTGCACGTCTACGACCAGCTCACGGCCGAAGGCTATGTGGTGTCGACCACCGGCAGCGGCACTTATGTCGCCGACACCGCGCCCCGCGACGGCGCCGCCAGGCAGGCGAAAGTCGAAGAGACGAAGACGCCGTGCATGATTTCGCGCCGCGGCGAGCGCCTGATCGCGCAGGCGGGCGTGTCGCCGAAACAGTGGGGCGCGTTCATGCCCGGCGTGCCGGATGTCGCCGAATTTCCGGCGCGCACCTGGAGCCGCCTGCAGGCACGGCTCTGGAAGCGCGCGAGCCCCGATCTGCTCACGTATGCACCCGGCAGCGGTTATCGGCCGTTGCGCCGCGCGTTGTCGGATTACCTGCGCGTCGCGCGCTCGGTGAAGTGCCAGCCGGATCAGATCATCATCACGACGGGGATTCATCAGTCGATCGACCTTACGGTGCGTCTGCTCACCGATTTCGGCGACCGCGCGTGGGTCGAGGAGCCGTGCTACTGGGGCGTGCGCAGCGTGCTGCAATCATCGGGCTTGACGCTCGTGCCCGTTCCCGTCGACGAAGAGGGGCTCAATCCGGCCGCGCGCGACATGGCCGAGCCGCCGCGCATCGCGCTGGTGACGCCGTCGCATCAATATCCGCTCGGCATGGTGATGAGTCTCGCGCGACGCCGCGCGCTGCTGGAATTCGCGCGCCAGCACAAGGTGTGGATCATCGAGGACGATTACGACAGCGAATTCCGCTACGGCAGCCGGCCGCTGTCATCGCTGCAAGGTCTCGACGACGCCGGACAGGTCATCTATGTGGGCAGTCTCGGCAAGATGCTGTATCCCGGCTTGCGCATGGGCTATATGGTCGTGCCCGAACATCTCGTCGACACGTTTCGCATCGGTGTGGCGGAGCTTTATCGCGAAGGACAGTTGATGCAGCAGGCCGTGCTGACCGAGTTCATTCTCGACGGGCATCTCACATCGCACGTGCGGCGCATGCGTGGGCTGTATGGCGAGCGCCGCGAATTGCTGATCAATGCGATTCGCACGCGCTTCGGCGATGCGCTCGCTGTGCGGGGCGACGAAGCCGGTTTGCACTTCGTTCTGGAACTGCCTCCTTTTGCCGATGACCGCGCAGTCGCCGCCGACGCGCTCGCCGCGAACGTCGTGACTCGGCCGCTGGTCAACTACTACATGGATCGCAACAACGCGCGGCCGGGATTGATGCTCGGTTACGCGTGCGTGCCGAACGACGAGATCGCGCCCAATTTCGCGAAGCTCGCCGATGTGATCGAACGTGCGCTCTTACCTGCAGCTGAGCCTCAGGCGTAAAGCCAATCTGTCGATTCAATCGGGACGATTGAAATCCTCGATTTCACTTGTGGACATTTATGTCGCACTCTTAAGTTCCCTCTCGGGTTGTGTCCTCCCCGGCTCAACCTTTTGCACCGGCCTCGCGCCGGTGCCTTCTTTTGTGCGCCAGCAAGAAGCGCGTGTTTCACATCTATCGAGGTTCCGCCGCGCCGCGCTTGATGGCCCGCACCACGCGCGCCAGCGCCTTCAACGCGTCGGCGGGCGAATCCGCGAATTGCGCCGCGACGATCGCGCCATCCACTGCCAGCGCGAGCGCCTGCGCATCCGCCTTCGCAGTGCGCGACGCCGGCATGAGCGTGCGGATCGCCGCGGTCATGTCGCGTTTGTGACGCCGCGAGATGTCGACCGCCTGCGGCAGCGTCGCGCCGACTTCCACAACCGAATTGATGAACGCGCAACCGCGATAGTTCTCGTTGCCGAACCATTCCGCGAGCGCGGGTACGAGCGCGTTGAGCGTGCCGCCGTGGCGCGTCAGCGCATCGCGGAACCACGTCATCCAGTTATCGTGACGGAAGTCGAGAAATGCGATGATCAGATCGTCCTTGCTCGGAAAATATCGATAGAACGTTTTCTTCGCGACACCCGATTCGGCGATCACGCGATCGACGCCCGTGGCGCGGATGCCGTCGCGATAGAAAAGCTCGTGAGCGGTATGCAGGATACGGGCGTCCGGCGCGGGGTCCGCGGCATCGGAAAGTGCATTAGAGGTAATCATCCGGTAGATTGTAGACAGGTTCGTCTACCTGCGCTAGAGTGCGTCCGGTAGACAGACCTGTCTACCATTTCACTCGAAGAGGACACTCATGGAATCCAAGCCGCCGTTCCCGCCGTTCGATGAAGAATCCGCCACGCTCAAAGTCCGTCTTGCCGAAGATGCATGGAACACGCGCGAACCCGAACGCGTATCGCTCGCCTATAGCGTGGACACGCGGTGGCGCAATCGCGCGGAGTTCGCGAACGGGCGCGAGGAAGTGGTCGCGTTTCTCCGGCGCAAATGGGCGCGCGAGCTCGACTATCGGCTGATCAAGGAGCTATGGGCGTACAAGGAAAACCGCATCGCCGTACGTTTCGCCTATGAATGGCACGACGATGCTGGCAACTGGTATCGCAGTTTCGGCAACGAAAACTGGCAATTCAACGAAGCAGGGTTGATGACGCATCGGCATGCTTCGATCAACGATCTGCCGATCAAGGAAGCAGACCGCAAATATCACTGGCCGCTCGGCCGCCGGCCCGACGACCATCCGAGCCTGAGCGACCTGGGGTTCTGACGCGATCTCATTCCAACGATGCAGCGGTTATTTCTTCACGCGCCTGACGGCGTCGGCTGCCGCGCCGAGTTTCGCCTGCATCTTGCCCGCCATTTTCTCAGCCGTGCCGCGGATTTGCGTGCCACGGCTGCCGGTGGCCTTGCCGACGGCTTCGCGCACGATGCCTTTCATCTGGCGCGCCGTGCCTTCGATACGGTTCTTGTCCATGGTGTCCTCCGGGAGGTTATGAACCTGCTTGGACGATCGCATCGGGCGTGCCTGATTCATGCTACATATCGCGCCGGCGGCGGAATGCCCACCATCCGGCGAGCGCGGTGAAGGTGGCGACGATCACAACGAGCAGCCAGAAACCGTGATGATTTTCCGCGAACGGAATACCGCCTACGTTCATGCCGAAAAAGCCCGCGACGATGTTGATCGGCAGCGCGAGAACGGTCACGAGCGTCAGCGTGAACAGCGTGCGGTTGCTTTGCTCGCCGAGACGCGTCGAGACTTCTTCCTGCAGCAGCTTGATGCGTTCGACGAGTCCCGCGAGATCGTTGAGCACGAGCGAAAACTCTTCGGTCGCATCGCGCAGATCCTGAATGTCCTGCGAATGCAGCCAGCGCGGCGGCCGCGCCAGCAGCCGGAACACCGAACCGGGCTCGGGCGCGAGCAGGCGCTGCAGCCGCACGAGCACGCGCCGCAGGCCGCCGAGATCGGTGCGCATCGTGGCGCCGCGCATCGAGAGAAAGCGATCCTCGATGCCGTCGACCTCGACGCTCGTGCGCCGCACGATATGCACGAGCAGATCGGCCTGATCGCGCAGCAGATGCGCGAGCAGTTCGGCGGGCGAGCGGAACAGTTCGCCGCGCTTGACCGACTCGCGCAGCGAATCGACGGAACGCAAAGGCTTCAGACGCGCCGTCACGATCAGCTTCTGATGCGTGTACACCCACAGCGTCGCGATCTCCGAGGGCGTGAGCTCGAAGTTGAACATCACGTCGTTGATGACGGCGAAGAGCGCGCCTTCCTGATGCTCGAGGCGCGTCGAGTGCGAGCCCTCGTTGAGCGTGTCGAAGAACGCATCGGGCAGATCGAGGCGGCCGCGCATCCAGCGCTCGCACGAGCTGTTCGCGAGGTCGAAGTGCAGCCAGACGAATTCCTTGGACGTGTCGTCGCGCGCGAGCCATTGACTCGCGGCTTCGGCGTCGATCGGCTCGCCGGGATGATCGACATGAAAGCGATAGCCGCAGACGAGGCCGGAGAAATCAGAGCCGTAGGGCGGTCTTTGCAGGGTAGCGGGATTCATGCGGGCATTCTGTTGGCATTCTGGTAGATCGGCATATCCGCGGACGGCGCGAGGGCCGATACTCCGGACATTCGCGCGCCACGCGCTAGTGTGCCATCGGTCGCGCCCCGAATCGCGATCGTAACGCGTGAACGGGATTGAAACGATGGACCGGAACGCAGCGCCGCGCGCAAATATGACTGTCATATTGTCGGCGTATCATCGCGCCACGCAAGACGGGCGCACAGCGCCCGCGCAGGCTCGGCGCCAACATGGGGAGAAGGCAGTGGAAGACCGTGACGATCTGGATGGAGCGACGCAAACCACGGCGGGAGGGCTCATCCGGCTCACGTCGGTGATCGCCGGGCTCGCCCGCGAAGGCGCGATCGATACGCGCTTCGGCGCGAAGCTTTTCAAGCGGCTCGACAAGGAAGCGCGGCGCGTGACCATCGGCGCCGTGCCGCTCGACGAGGCGGAGCAGGCGGCGCTCGTCGGCGCGCTCGGCGAACTCGATCTCGCGTTGCGCCAGCGCGACGCGGCATCGCTCGTCGAAGCGAATGCGCGCCTGCGCGAGAGCGAAGGGGCGTCGGCGAAGCGCCGCAAGAGCAAGAAAGACAGCGACGCCTGAACGCGCGGGCAGCGAGCGGGCGCGAAACGTGCTGCGGTGCGAGCATGTGCTCTCGTCCAATGCCCATGTCCGTCAATCTGCATTCCCCTCATTGCGCGCTGTGGACGAACCGTAGCGTCGACGTCGATCACGAACAGTGGCGCATCCTCATCGTCGACGACAACGCCGATAGTGCCGAAGCACTATCGGCTGCGCTCGACTCCGACGGCTGCGACACGCGCGTCGCCTTGTCAGGCGTCGATGCGCTGCATGCGATCGATGTCTGGGTGCCGCATGTCGTCATCCTCGACATCACGATGCCCGAGCACGACGGCTACGCGACCGCGCGTGTGCTGCGGAGAATCGGCCGCACACGCGACGCGGTGATCATCGCGTTCACGGCGCTCGGCGAGGACATCGTGCGGAAAGAGGGCCTTCATTCGGGATTCGACGGCTACTGCCAGAAAGGCAATCCACCTACTGCGCTCGTCGGTCTGATCGGACGTCTTGTCCATTGAGCGTACGCATACCGTCCGAGAAACGCATGGGCGTTCGCTAAATAATTGTTCCGCCCCCGCAAAACGAACCACACCCGCCGATCGCGCGGCGCGTCCCCCAAAGCCTTCCCCAACAAGCCAAAGCAGAAAATAAGCACGATCGTGCAGCCAGCGATTGTTGGCCCACGACGAAAAGTGAATTGAAATTTATGGAGATAAAAAAGCAATAGTAGGGGTATACACTGCGCTTCATCGACGTAGCAGACAGTTTCTCGCAATACCGCTGCGGCGCTTTCTGATTGAACGTCAACCGTCTTTGGAGCACACCATGAAACGCAACCTTCTCGCTACTCTCCTGATCGCCGCTTCCGCCACGCTCGCCGCACCCGCTTTCGCGAGCGGCTACGGTCCGGCTCCGTCCTACCGTCCGGCTGTCGGCGCGCCGTCGTCGCAGCAAGGCCCGAGCGCACAGACGTTCGCCGCCGAAGAAAACGCCCACGCGGTGAACACGACCGCATTCGGCGGTTCGCGTGACAGCGTTGCTCAATCGGGCAGCCGCACGCAATCCGCCAACAAGTCGCAATCGGTCTTCTTCGGTCAATAACCGGTTCGGCTTGCCCGGCTCATCCGCCGGGCGCATCGGCTGAAAGATTGCTTCGGCGTCCGCTGGCACAGACTCAAAAGGTCCGTGTCACCGGGCGCCGATCGTTTTTCAGGCGGCGTGCGCAAGCGCGCCGCGCATCACGTTCGCGAGCTCCGACGCCTCGAACTTCGACACATACGCATTCGCCCCGACCTTGCGCACATGCTGCTCGTTCGCCGATCCCGACAACGACGAGTGAATCACGACCGGAATGTGCATCAGCCCCGTTTCCGCCTTGATGCGGCGCGTGAGCGTGAAGCCATCCATTTCGGGCATTTCCAGGTCCGTGAGCACGAGCGCGATGTGATCCGCGACTTCGGTGCCTTCTTTCTGCGCTTTCTTCAGCGCCGACTCCAGCACGTCCCACGCTTCTTGACCGGTCTTGGTCATCACGAAAGGCACGCCCATCGCGGTCAGACTTTGTTCGATGAGCGCCCGCGCGACGCCCGAATCGTCCGCCGCGAGCACCCGCGCGCCCGGCTTTAGTTGCAGGCGGCCGGTGTTCGCCTCGGTGATGTCGGCTTCCCGCGAAGGCAGCACGTCGCGCACGATGCGCTCGACATCGAGCACCTGCGCGAGACGCGAACCGTCGACGTTGCCGTCCAGACGCGCGAAGCTCGTTACGGTCTTGCCGCCCGAGTGCGATTCCGCCGAGAGCACCTGATTCCATTCGAGCCGCACGATATCGTCGACTTCTTCGACCGCGAAGCCTTGCGTCGTGCGGGCGAATTCGGTGACGAGCAGAATCTTCGGACCGTTCTTCGGCCGGCAACCGGTGATGCGCGCGAGATCGATCACGGGAATGATCTGCCCGCGGATATCCGCGACGCCCAGAATCTCTTCGTTCGATCCGGCGACCGCCGTGATCGTCGGCATGGCGAGAATTTCGCGCACCTTGAAGACGTTGATGCCGTAGAGTTCCCGCTGCTCCGAGCCCGGCGCCTCGCCGAGCCTGAACAGGAGCAACTCGAACATGTTGCTGCCCGCGAGCCGCACGCGCTGCTCGATATCCTGTTGTGAACTGCTCACCTCGTTCTCCCTCTAAGCGGTGCGTCGCGCCGCGTTGCTTTGGTGTATTGCTGACTTGAGCGATGACTTTCCGCCGAATGCCTGATTAGCGGCATTTATCGGCGAAACTGAAGGCGTGCAGAATGACGTGAGCTTGACGAAACGCGGCGTGTGCCGCACTTGCGCGCGGCGCCGTTGATCTATACTTTTTTCGAATGGTCGGGTTAATGCCGATGAAGGCATCGGGCGCGAGGCCTTACGCTCGACGCTGCAGCACAACCCGTCGCCCAGGCGCAACAACGTTTCCCGCATACAACGGAGGCGCTCGATGGCAACAGTCGCACAGGTACTGAACTCGAAACCCGACCAGACGGTCTTTACCGTTCCCGCCACGGCGTCGGTCTTCGATGCAATCAAGCTGATGGCCGACAAGCATATCGGCGCGGTGATCGTCACCGAGGGCGACGAGATCGTGGGCATCATGACCGAGCGCGACTATGCGCGCAAAGTCGTGCTGATGGACCGCGCGTCGAAACAGACGCCCGTGCGCGACATCATGACCTCGCACGTGCGCTACGTGCGCCCCGATCAAACCACCGACGACTGCATGGCGCTCATGACCGACAAGCGCATGCGCCACCTGCCGGTGATCGACGACGGCAAGCTCGTCGGCATGATCTCCATCGGCGATCTGGTGAAGAACATCATCTCCGAGCAGCAGTTCACCATCCAGCAACTGGAGTACTACATTCGCGGCGAGCACACGTAAGCCTCGGCGAGGCATGCGGCGTCCGGCTGGCGTTCTTGACGTTCTGATTGTAAGCATTTCGTTATAATCGGCAGGCCCGTGTACGCGCACGGGCCCGGCCCGGCGTGTGTCCGCACGCGGGCAACCGATGGAGCGCCGCCGATGACTCCGACCGCCACATCCGCTGCATTCGCCTCAGCCGCCGAAACCGGACGGACGCTCGCCGCCGACGCGCCGTTCTTCATCGTGATGAACGCGGGCTCGGGCCGCCGCCAGTCCGACGCGACGCGCACCGTGCTCGAGCGCGAGCTCGGCGCGGCGGGCCGGCGCTTCGATCTGCGTATCGTTGACGATCCGCGCAGGCTCGCGAGCGTCGCGCGCGACGCGGCCGCGGCGGCATGCGCGCAGGAAGGCGTGCTCGTCGGTGCGGGCGGCGACGGCACTTTGTGCGCCGTCGCGCAGGCCGCGCACGAGGCGGGCTGCCCGTTCGCGGTGCTGCCGCGCGGCACGTTCAACTATTTCAGCCGCGATCACGGCATTCCCGCCGATCCCGAACAATCGACGAAGCTTCTGCTCGACGCGCGCGCCTGGCCGGTGCAAGTGGGCTTCGTCAACGAGCGCATGTTTCTCGTCAACGCGAGTCTCGGGCTTTATCCTCGATTGCTTGAAGACCGCGAAATCTACAAGCGGCAATTCGGCCGCAGCCGGCTCGTCGCGCTGTGGTCGGCGTTGTCCACGCTGCTGAAGCCGCATCGGCATTTGCGCCTTCATATCGAGCACGAGGGCAGCACGACCGAGATTCGCTCGTCGACGCTCTTCGTCGGCAACAACCGGCTGCAGATGGAGCAGATCGGCATGCCGGACGAGGCGCGCGCGCTGGAACGGGGTTTGCTCGTGGCGATTGCGCCGCGTCCGGTGGGACGCCTCATGCATCTGTGGCTGTCGCTGCATGGCGCGGCGGGACGGCTGTCCGATTCGGATCACGTCGTGAGCTTCACGTTCGGGCGCATCACGGTGATGCATCCGTCGAAGAAGCGGAAAAGGATCAAGATCGCGACCGATGGCGAGATTGCGAGGCTGCCCATGCCGCTAGAATTCCGCGTTTCCGACAAGCCGCTTCTCCTGCTCAAGCCCGAGCCGGCGGTGGCGGAAGCCAATCGCTCATGATTGTGTTGCTGCAGATTTCCGATACACACTTCGGCACCGAACGCCCGCAGGTCGTCGCGGCGCTGTTGCGTCTCGCCGAAGCGCTCGCGCCCGATCTCGTCGTGCTCTCGGGCGATATCACGCAGCGCGCGCGCAGGTCCCAGTTTGCGGCGGCGCGGGCCTTCGTCGATGCGCTCGGCGCGACGCCCGCGCTCGTCGTTCCCGGCAATCACGACATTCCGCTTTTCAATCCGCTCGCGCGGCTTTGCTATCCGTACGCGAATCATCAGCGCGTGTTCGGCCCGGATCTGGAGCCGTCGTTCGAATCGCCGGAAATGCTGGTGCTCGGCGTGAACACGACACGGGCGTATCGCCACAAAAACGGCGAAGTATCGATGCAGCAGATCAGGTGCATCGCCGCGCGTCTGGAGACGGCGAGCGCGGCGCAATTGCGCGTGGTGATCACGCATCAGCCGGTGGCCGTCACGCGTGCGCAGGACGAGAAGAACCTGCTGCACGGCCGCGAGCGCGCGGTGCAGCGCTGGGCGCGCGCGGGCGCGGATCTGATTCTCGGCGGCCATATTCATCTTCCTTACGTACTGCCGCTGCACGATACCTACGCGGGCCTCGCGCGCCGCATGTGGGCGGTGCAGGCAGGCACGGCGCTGTCGTCGCGCACGCGCGGGACCATCGACAATTCGGTGAACGTGATCCGCCATGACGCGCATGCGGGCGGCGCGCGGCAAACCACGGTCGAGCGCTGGGATTTTTCGGAGACGAGCGGGGCGTTCGAACAGATCGCGCGGCACGAGCTGGCGCTCGACGGCGCCACGCCGCCCGTGGCCGTCACGTTGCCCGGATGACGAGTTCGGCGAAGCCCGTGGCGGCGTCGTGCTCACGCGTGTAACGCTCGCCGGGCAGATTCACGACGATGATTTCCGCCGTCGTGCGCACGATGCAGCCCGGCGCGACGTGACCGCCGATGACGCGGCCGTCGGCATCGGCGACGCTCATATGCAGATGCGGCCCTTGCGCGGACAATGTGCCCGCGAGCGTCAGGATTTCGAGGTCGCCGCGCAGCTCGGATGCCTCGTCGCGGCCCGCGTAGCGAATCTGCGCGACGCTCAGGCTGCCGACGCCCTGAAGCACGTAAGCCGCGGAAAGGCCGCGCGCACGGAAAGCGTGATCGAGCGCGGCGCGCAGATCGTCGCCGGGTGAGAGGCGCAGGGTGATCGCAAGCATGGAATAAGGGCGGGAGACGGATTGTCCAAAGACTACACGCTCACGGCGCGTGGTGGCATCATGGGCGCGGCCCGACGAGTGCAACGTTTCATGGAGATACCATGAGTTTCGAACTGACGATGCTGGCCTGGACGCTCGTGCTCGCGCTGGTGCAAGTGTTGCTGCCAGCCGTGGTGCGCAATCGCGAAGTCGGCCTCAAATATCAGGCCGGTCCGCGCGATGCCGCTACGGCGCCGCCCAGCAGGCTCTCCGGCCGGCTGATGCGCGCGCAGGCCAATCTGTTCGAGACGCTGCCGATTTTTGCCATCGCGGTGCTGATCGTGCATGTGGCGGGACGCGAAAACGCGCTCACGCATGCCGGCGCGCTGACGTATTTCGTCGCGCGCCTCGTGTACGTGCCGCTTTACGCGGCGGGCGTGCCGTTCGTGCGCTCGCTCGTGTGGCTGGCCTCGGTCGTCGGCATCGTGCAGATTCTCGTTCCCATCATCTGACAAGGAGTGACGGGCAATGACCGATCAACCTTCGACCGTCGAGATCGAAACCGCGCCGAATCCCGAATTCGCCGTGATCCTGATGCACGGCCTCGGCGCCGACGCCAACGACTTCGTGCCGCTCGTGCCCGAATTGCGTCTCGCGGATGCGCCCGCCATCCGCTTCGTGTTTCCGAACGCGCCCGAGATCGCCGTCACGGCGAACAACGGCTACGTGATGCGCGCGTGGTACGACATTCTGTCCTTCGAGGGCATCAACCGGCGCGTGGACGAGGCGGGCATTCAGGCTTCGGTGGTGCGCGTGCGTGCGCTCATCGCTGAGCAGAACGCGCGCGGCATTCCCAGCGAGCGCATTTTCATCGCGGGTTTTTCGCAGGGCGGCGCGATGACGTATCACGCGGGCCTCACGCATCCGGAGAAGCTCGCGGGGCTGATCGTGCTGTCGGGCTACATTCCGTCCGAAGGGCTCGTCGATGAATCGCTCTCCGACGCGAATCGCTCGATTTCGATCTTCGCCGCGCACGGCACGGTCGACGATGTGCTCAACGTGAGCCTCGGCGAGCAGGCGGTGGAGTTCGCGCGTCAGCAGGGCTGCGATGTCGAATGGCACGCGTATCCGATGCCGCATTCGGTGTGCATGGAGGAAGTCGAGGCGCTGCGCGACTGGCTCGGCGCGCGCTTAGCTCGTTAACGTTCGCGCGAATAAATCGAGCACAGCGTCCGCATCCACGCCGATGCACGCATCGCAGGCCGGCCGCGTGTCCCAGTCGGGTGCGGGCGTGTCCGTGCGCATCGACGCGGGCTTTTGTATCGTGAGGCCCGCCGCGATGCCATCGGTCAGCACGCGCACCGGGCCGCTGCGCGTCGTGTAAAGCTCGCGCGCGACGACGAACGCCGCCGCCGAGTAGTCGTGCGCGTAGATGCCCCGGCTCATGCCGTCGTTTGCATGGAAACGCTCGTAAAAGCGCGACACGTCCCACACGAAGCGGCCCGCATCGCCCGCGCGGTCGCGCAGCGAGGCCAGAAACGCGGTCGTCATCACGGTTTCGTGCGTGACGTCGAGTCCGACGATCGACACTTTCCACGGCGCGCCGAAGACGATATCGGCGGCGTCAGGGTCGGCGTGCATGTTCGCTTCGGCGGCGGGCGTCGCGTTGCCGAGCGTGCCGTTGATGCCGAACGCGCCGCCCATCACGACGACTTCGCGCACGAGCGCCGCGATGTCCGGCGCTTCCTGCAAGGCGAGCGCGAGATTGGTCATCGGCCCGACCGCGAGCAGGGTGATTTCACCGGGATGCGCCCGCACCGCGTCGATCATGAAGCGATGCGCCGCGCGACCGTCTTCGGGCTTGTCGACATGGCCGATCCGCTCGATATCGCCGAGCGCGTCGTGGCCGTGGATGTGCGAAATCGGCTCCGGCGCCGGGCACTTCAACGGCGCCGCCGCGCCGCGCGCGACCGGCACGTGCGGCGCGAAGCGCGACGCGAGATAGCGCGCGTTTTTCGACGTCGTGTCGATATCGGCATTGCCGAACACGCTCGTGATGCCCACGAGCTCGATCGCCGGATGTCGCGCCAGAAACACGAGCGCGATGGCGTCGTCGATACCGGGATCGGTGTCGTAGATGATGCGGTGCTTCGTCATGCCGTCGCCACCGCGCACTCTCCCGCGATCAGCGTCACCATTTCGCGCCGCAATTCGGCAGGGCTCACGGGCTTCGACAGCACGTCGTGGTCGCACGCGAGCGGCACGATCGTCGCGGACGGCTCGCCCGTCACAACGAGGCAAGGGCAGGGTCGCCCGAGCTTGCGCGCGCTCAGCATGGCGACTTCGCGCGCGGTCTTGAAGTCGCGCAGCCGGTAATCGGTGATGATCAGATCGGGGAAGCGCTCGATGGTCGCGAGAATCTCCTCGTATTCCTCGAAGGTCGCGGCGGAGTCGTAGAGCACGCCCCATTGCGAAAGCAGCGCTTCGGTGGATGCGCGCACGAGGCCGTCGTCCTCCACGAGCAGCACGTAGCGCCCGCTGAGTTGCGCAGCCTCGGCCGCTTCCGAACGCGCGGGCGCGCGGCCGGACGGCTGATCCAGCGACGGCCCGCACAGCGGCATTTCCAGCGAAAAGCGCGAGCCGCGCCCTTCGGTGGATTTGAGCTCGATGCGGTGCTGATCCAGCATCGATATCACCGCATTGACGATCGACAGCCCCAACCCGAGGCCCTTGTCGCGATCCTGCTCGGGATTGTCGACCTGAAAGAACGGCTGGAAGATCGCGTCGAAATAATCGGCCGGAATGCCGATGCCGTTATCCAGCACGTCGATGCGCGCGCGCGTTGGCGAGCGCACTACGCCGATGATCACCGTCGGCTTCGACGCCTTGCTCGTGTCCGCGTACTTGATGCCGTTCGACACGAGATTGGCGACCGCGCGACCGAGCCAGTGCGCGTCGCTCCTCACGCAGACGACTTCCTCCTTCGGCAGTCGCAGCCGCAATTCGACGCCGCGGCTCGACGCGAACGGGCGCAACTGCTCGGCCGCTTCCTCGACGATGCCGCGCACGTCGAACACGTGATAACGCGGCACGACGCGCCCCGATTCCAGCCGCGACAGATCGAGCACGGCGTTCAGCAGGCGCGCGAGGATCACGGACGAGCGTCCGCATTCGTTGATGAGCCGCTCGGCCTGATCGAACTCGCCGTTGCGGATGGCTTCGGCGGCGGCCTGCAGGAACAGGTTGAGCGCGTGCATCGGCTGGCGCAGATCGTGGGTCGCGGCGGCGAGAAAGTTGGACTTGTCGCGGCTCGCGGTCTGCGCGGCGATCATCTGCTGCTCGCGCAGCGCGAGGAGCGCGTTGGTTTTGTTCTCCTGATCCTTCTTCGACACTTCCAGTTCGCGGTTCTTGCGGCCGAGCGAGACATTCGCGGTGCGCAGCTCGTCGTTGAGCGACGCGAGCGCGCGCTCCGAGCTATAGCGTTCGCGCGACACGCGTTCGGCGTGCGTGCAGACGCCGTGCCCCACGACCACGACGTTGAACATATAGAAGAGGCCGGCGAAGAAGTCTTCCGTGTTCAGCAGATGAAAACCCGTCTGCACGACGATGATCGATCCCAGCGTGATGATCCCGGCCGTCAGCGCGACGCGCGAGCGCAGGTAGAAGAAGCTGAACTGGAAGAACAGCGCGAGACACAGCCCGATGAAATGCTGCGTGTAGTTATAGGGCGCGGGCGTGATCGCCACCAGCGCGAGGATCAGGCACAGGAGGCCGTAGATGCCCGTGAGAATGATGCGCTGCGAGCTCGCGTGCGAGCGGAACGACGGCCGCAGCACCAGCACGCCGACGAAAAACAGCAGCGCGATGCCCGCGAAGCGCACGGCGAGGATGGTCGGAAGGCGCGAATCGAGCGCCTGATTGCCGCGCGCGAAGCTGAAATCCCACCAGAGAAAGCATGTCCAGATGGCGAGCGCGAGCAGCGTCGATGCGCGCCGGAACGCGCAGAAGCGCTGGCTGTGGTCTTCGAGAAACTGCGCTTCCAGCGCGGCGTCGGAGAACGGCGCCGGAATCGAGAGATTGCGCACCAGGCTCGTGCCGGCCTCACGGGCGGCCGCGAACAGAATCCCTGGGGTGCGTGCACCGGCGGCGCGTTGGGGTACGGCCATCTTCATGCTCGCTTGCGGATACGGGATATCTACTTTAGGCCAATGCGGTCATACCAATACGCCTTTTTTTAGCAATCCGCCGTTAAAGCCGGAAATTATTGCGTCTATTCGGCGTGTTTCCGGCGACAGGCGGCGAGGCGGGAGGGGGAAGGGAAGGAAGCCGAACGGCGAGCGTCTCGTATTCGCTCGCCGCTTCGAAGGACAGCCATTTCGAATGCCCCCCGCGCGATGACGAGGGCAGCCTTGCTCAGGATTTCGGTTTGGCCTTGGTGGTGCGCTTCGTGACCTGCATTTCCTTCGCGCCTGCAGCCTTCGCGGGCGATGCCTTGCTGCCGGCCGTTTTCTTGCGGCTCGACATTTCCGTTTCAGCGGGTTGGCTCGCTTGAGCCTTGCGTGGGGATGGCATGCTGACCTCCTTCAGTGCGTGTCCATATGGACACACTGATAACCATAGGATGCAGCCAGCCCGTATTCAAGACGCGTGCGGCCTGCCCGCAACGCATCGGCCGTAAAAACTTCTGAGAGCGAAGCATTTCGATGAAATGTCGATGCATGTCGACGCCTTCAGCCGATGAGCTTCAGCCCCGCCGGCAGCGTTTCGCCGAACACGCGGCCGACGTCCGCGCGATCGAGTTCGACAGTCTCGCGCACCATCGCGGTCCACGCCGCTGCCGCGCCCATCGTTTCCAGGCGCTGGACCACGGCGGCGCGCGCATCGTCGGGCAGGTCGCGCGAGCGGTCGCCGGTCATGCGGGCGATCTGCACGGCGGCGAACGCGGCGGGATCGATCTTTTTCCAGTCGAGCGCGAGGATCGCATCGAGCCAGGCGACGGCGATATCCGGCGGCACGACACCGTGCGCGCTGCCGTAGAAGGGCGCACGCGCGCCGATACGCCCGAGCGCCCACCAGCTCTGCACGCTCTCGGAAGGCTTTTTGAGGCGCGTGAGCAGCCACTCGCCGACCTCGATCTTGCGTTCGACCGGCACGCGCTCCAGCGACGCCGCGAGCCGCACCATGTCTTCGTAGCCCGCGCGCGCCGCGCCCGCGGCCTTGCGATAGCGGCTGGTTCCCGGCGGCTGGAGCACGAAAGCCATGTCGTCCAGAAGCCGCAACTGCGCCGCTTCGGGCAGGCCGCCCGCCGCGCGGCGCCAGAGCGTCCACCATTCGGACCAGATCTGGCTTTCGCTGCTGTACTGGATGCCCTGATCGAAGAGCGTCCACAACTGCTCGACGCGCCATTCGTCGAGCGGATGACCGAAGCCCGGCCGCATGCAGTAGCCCGCGAGATTGAGCCACAGGCGCTCGTGATCGGCGCTGCGGCGGCGTTTCTTCGCGCGTTCGAACAGCGCGCCGAACAGCTCGCGCAAGAGCGCGATGTCCCATGTATCGCGCGCGCCGAGCGTCTGTTCGAGCTGCGCGCGCAGGCGTTTGACTTCCTTCGGGCCGACGTCGTGCGACTTCGCGCCGAACGTGCGGTCGATCAGTTCGATGGCCTTCGGCAGCGCCGGATGCGTTTCAGGCACGGCGTCGTCGCTGTCGGGCGCTTCGCGACGCAACTGGAACTCCAGCAGCCAGCGCTGCTTCGGATCGTCGACGGCGATGCAATGCATTTCCAGCGTGCCGATTTCCGTCAGCGACGTCGTCAGTTGCACGGGCGTTTCGCGGGCTTTGCCCTTGTCGGCGGCGCGTGGATCGACGACCGTCGCGATCGGCGGCAAGCGGACGAAATCGCCCGATGCCGCCGCGAGGTCCGCGAGTTCGCCCGCCTTGTACGCGGTCTCCGCGACCGATGACGCCAGGTGAAAGCGCACCGGCGCGCCGAGCGTGAGCGCGAAAGTGCGGTCCGCGAGATGGATCGCCTGGCCTTCTTCGGTGCCGCGCGGCAGCACGCAGACGCCGCGCGTCGCGTTCACATCGTCTTCGAGCAGCAGGAAGAAGCTGCGCGCCGAGCCGCCGCCGATCTTCGGCGCTTGGCCCGCGCGCGCGAGCGCATAGGCGACCGCGCCGCGCGCGACAGCGACATCGGGATTACCGTTCGCGAGCACGTTGACGGCTTCGCCGCGCCATCCGGACAACGTATCGGCGATGCGGCGCGCGAGCGGGGCGGCGCGAAACACGCCGCCGTTCAGCAGCAAGGTGTCCGGAATGGCGAGCGTATCGGCGTTCGCGTCGAGCGCTTTTCTCGCCTCGCCCGCGTGCTGGCCGAGAAACGCCGCGATATGCCGGGTGATGGCCGCATCGCTTGCATAAGGCAGCCCGAATTCGACGATGCCGCCACGCGCGCGCGTCGGCCGGTCGCTCGCGGACACCATCGGAAAGAAGCCTTCGACGATGATCTGCTCGATTTCGTCGCGCCTGACATCGGTCGAGCGCGCGCCGCCAATGAGCTTCGACCCCGCGCCGAGCAGCGTGATCGACGTGGAGGCGGGCGCATTTTCGCCGAGCAGTTGCTCCTTCGCGGTGCGGCAGCGCTCGACCAGTTGCGACAGACGCGCGGCGGACAGGCGCGTATCGCCGTCCGCGAGCCGCTTTTCGACGAGATGCGCGAGCGCGAGGTCCATGTTGTCGCCGCCGAGCATCAGATGGTTGCCCACGCCGATGCGCGTCAGTTCGGGCTCGCCGTCCTTCATCGCCACTTGAATGAGCGTGAGGTCGGTCGTGCCGCCGCCGACATCGACGATCAGCACGAGGCGCGTCGCGGCGAGCTCACGCCCAAGCGTCGCGCGATGATGAAACAGCCAGTCGTAAAACGCGGCCTGCGGTTCCTCGAGCAGCCGCAGCGTTTCGAGTCCCGCCATGCGCGCCGCTTCGAGCGTGAGGGCGCGCGCGCCTTCGTCGAAGGAAGCGGGCACGGTCAGCACGACGTCCTGCGCGTCCAGCGGCGCGTCCGGAAAGCGCTCGTTCCACGCGGCGTGCACGTGCGCCAGATAGCTCGCGCTGGCGATCACGGGCGAGATTTTTTCGACGTCGTCGCCCGCGCCCCACGGGAGAATCGGCGCGAGACGATCGACGGCCGCATGCGACAACCAGCTCTTCGCGCTCGACACGAGCCGTCCGGGCACCTGCGCGCCCAGCGTCCGCGCGAACCGGCCGATGACGGCGGGCGCTTCCATCTCGCCCCACGGCAGTTGCAGATCTTCGGATTTCAGTTCGCCCGGCGCGAAGTGATAGCGCAACGACGGCAAAAGCGGCAGCGCAGCGACCTCGCCCGCGCCGACGAGCTGCTCGATCTCGAACACGCGGATATCGTTCGAGCCGGTTTCCGCATAAGCGACGACGGTATTGCTCGTCCCCAGATCGATGCCGACGCTGTACCGCGCGCCCGCCGCCTCGCTTGATGCCTTCTTCTTGCGGGTGGACACTTACAGGCCCATGCCCTGATCCGCACTGACGCCGCCGCGCACGTCGAATTCGACCTTCCAGCGCTCGGACGAGCCGCGCGGAATCGCTTCGAGTTCGAGCGTGCCCGCTTCGGTCACGCGCGCGTGCAGCTTGACGGGCACGACTTCGCCCGGCGTGCGGCCTTCGGGCGGCAGCGATGCCTCGATCTCTTCGAGCTCCTGCAATTCGTCCGGCTGCCAGTATTCGAGCAGCGTGCCGACCTGATCCTGACGCCGCACCGACGAGCCGAAGAAGCGGAAATGCACCGGCTCGCCGACGACGAGCCCGAATTCCTGCGCGGGCAAGGGGGCGTCGGTGCCTTCTTCCATGCCGAACGGCGCGACGCACAGCGCCTGCACGGGCGGCTCCAGTCCGGGGACGGCGGGCATCGCCGATTCGACCGCGACGTAGTACGCGCGCGCCGTGCCGCCGCGGATACGCACGCCCTTGCCGCGCCGCACGTAGCCGTAATAGGCCGCGCCGCGCGCGACGGCGAGATCGAGATCCGCGCCTTCGAGCAGGCGCGCGGGCGGCGCGTTCTCGGCGGCGAGCCATGCGTTCAGCGTCGTCATCACGCGCTCGACGAGCAGCGGCGACTTGAACACGCCGCCGTTGAACAGCACGACGGTCGGATGCAGCAGCGTCGCGCCTTGCGGTGCCTGATGCTGAAGCCCTTCGACTTCCGCGAGCGCATTCACCTGACGCCCAAGGAACGCGGCGAGATGGCGCGTGACGGCGGCATCCTGCGCGTACGGCAGACCGAGTTGCGTCAGGCCGACGCGGGCGCGTGAAACCGGCCGCGCCGCGGCATCGACTTGCGGGAAAAAGCCTTCGAGCAGAATCTGCGTGAGCTCCGCGCGCGTGAGTTCGGTGCGCAGCGACCCGCCGATCAGCTTCGAGCCACGGCTCGGCACGACGAGCGGCACGGCGTCGGCGGACGGATCGGAGAGCAGCGTTTCCTTGGCCGAACGGCACGCGTAGGTGAGCGCGCGCAACTGCCACGGATCGGGCTGCGTGCCGGCCGCGGCGAGCTTGCGCGCGACGGTGTGCGCGAGCGCGAGATCCATGTTGTCGCCGCCGAGCAGGATATGCTCGCCGACCGCGACGCGATGCAGCTCCAGATTCCCTTCGCGCTCGACGACCGCGATCAGCGACAAGTCGGTCGTGCCCCCGCCGACATCGACGACGAGAATCACATCGCCCACTTTGACCTGCTTGCGCCAGCCGCCGCCCGACTTCTGAATCCAGCTGTAGAGCGCGGCCTGCGGCTCTTCGAGCAGCGTCATGCGCGTGTAGCCGGCAGCGGCCGCCGCTTCGGCGGTGAGTTCGCGCGCGGCGGGATCGAAGGACGCGGGAATCGTCACGGTGACGTCCTGCTGATCGAACGGCGCATCCGGATGCGCGTGATTCCACGCCTCGCGCAGGTGCGTCAGATAGCGCACCGAGCTTTCCATCGGCGACACGCGCTCGACTTCCTCGGGCGCATCGGACGGCAGAATCGCCGCGCGGCGATCGACGCCCGGATGGCACAGCCAGCTTTTCGCGCTGGAGACGAGGCGGATCGGCGTGCCCGCGCCACGCGTACGCGCCAGTTCGCCGACGATGAACTTGCGCTCCTGCGTCCACGGCAGCGTCAGATCGCCGGGCGCGAGCTCGTTTTCATGCGGCAGATAGAGAAACGAAGGCAGCAGATCGCGTTCTTCGGCGGCGCCGGGCGCGGTCAGTTGCGCGACGGGGAGCACGCCTTGCGCGGTCTTTTCGCCGTCGCTCGCGCTCATGTCGACATAGGACAGCGCGCAATGCGTCGTGCCGAGATCGACGCCGATCGAATAGCGCGCCTGGTTTTCGTTCGAGTTGATATCGCTCACAGTTCCACCTCCGCCGGCGCGACGATGCTCGCATCATGGGACGGCGCGAGCTTCGGCAGGCGCGTGTCTTCGACCTTCCATCCGCGATGGCTGATGCTGCCCGAAAAGGGCGGCTTGCCGACGACATTGCCCGTCAGGCGCACTGCGGCTGCATCGAAACCTTCCTGCAGCGTGACGCGGGTGCCTTCGGCTTCGCCGCGCACCGGCTTGATCGAAAAATGCTCGCGCAGCACCGCGCGGCAGCCGTCGTGCACGAGGCGGGCGGCCGCGCCTATATCGGCGTCGCTGTATTTGGCGATGTCTTCTTCGACGAAATCGATGAAACGCGCGTCGCGCTGCAAGAGACCGAGCAGTTGCAGCGCGGCGACCGGGCTCGCTTCCTTCAGCGCCGATGGCGCGGGTTGCACGGGCGCGGCGGCGGGCTTGGGCGGTTGCGGCGCTTTCGGTGCTTGCGGCGCGGCTTCGGGCGAGACTTCAGGGGCGGCTTCGGGCGCGAGCGGCGCTTCGCGCAGCCGCTGCACGCGGCCCGCGAACGCCGCATTGCCCAGAATGCCGAAGAAGGCGCCGAAGGCGATGCCTATCCTGCCGAAAAAGCCTGGATTCATGTCGGTCATGTGATGCTCCTGTTGGCCGCGCGAGGACGACACTATCCTCGGGCGGCGCGGGTGGCCGGTGTTCGATGCCGTATCGGCGGGTGTGATGCCGGGATTCTGCTGACGCGTCCGCGCGGCGGCTCGGGCGGCGGCAAGACGCGAAAACGCTAACGGGGTTTATACCGTATCCCGATATTTTCCATGATGTCGCGCCCCGAATCGAAAAAAGCGCCATAACGGGTGCGCGCGGGCGTCATTCTCGTGATTTGCCCGCTCAAGTCAAGGTTCAGGCTTTGTAGCCGATCTTGCGCAGCAGGTCCTTGCGCCATTGCACGTCTTCGGCTGTTTCGACGCCGAGCGGCGGCAGCCCGTCGATCACGCCGACGATCCCGCGCCCCTGATCCGTCTGCGCGACGAGCACCTGCGTCGGATTGGCGGTCGCGCAAAAGATGCGGCAGACCTCCGGTACCGCCTTGACGGTGTTGAGCACGTTCACGGGGAAGAAGCCGTCGCCGAGCACGATGATGAAGCTATGCCCCGCGCCGATCTGCTGTGCATTGCGCGCGGCCATCTCGACGAGCGCGTCGTCCGTGCCCGATGTGCGCACGAGCCGCTTGCCCGACGCCTCGCAGAACGCGAGCCCGAAGCGGATGCCCGGCACGGCGCCGACCAGCGCCTCGTGCAGATCCTCGACCGTCTTGATGAAATGCGACTGGCCGAGGATGAAGTTGGTGTCCTCCGGCTTGTCGATGGCGATGGCGAGCAGTTCCATGGTGAATCTCCGGGACGCGCTGGAGATTCAATGGTAGGCGCTTTTCTAGGCCCTGATTTCGAATCCCGCAAGATACGCCGCCGTGTCGCCGCCATCCCAGACGCGGCCATCGCAGAACGTTGCTGAACGCCGCTCGCCCGGCACCGCGATGCCCGCCGCCAGCGCCGCCTCGCGATAAAGCGCGGTCTGGTTGACGGCTTGCGCGACGGCGGCATCGTCGAGTTCGCCGGCGAGCATCCCCCAGCGCCGATATTGCGCGATGAACCACAGCCCGTCCGATACGCGTGGATAGTTGACCGCGCCGTCATCGAAGAAACGCACCGGCAGCGCGCGTGCATCGCCGCCATCGGGCGCGGCGAGACGCGGCTCGATCAGCGCGCGCGGCACGTCGAGCAGTTCCGTCGATGCCAGCGCCTCTGCGATTTCCCCGCGATGCGCGCCAACGTCGAGCCACGCGCAGGCATCGAGCATCGTGCGCACGAGCGCGCGCGCCGTGTTCGGATTGAGCGCGGCGAAATCGCGCCGGCACGCGAGCACCTTTTCTGGATGATCCGGCCAGATCTCGCTCGTGTACGCGACCGTCGCGCCCGCGCCGCGCGCCTCGGCCACCGCGTGCCACGGTTCGCCCGCGCAGAAGCCGTCGAGCGCGCCGTCGACGAGCGCATCGGCCATGCGCGGCGGCGGAATCACGACGCTCTGCACGTCGCGCAACGGATGCACGCCGTTGGCCGCGAGCCAGTAGTACAGCCACATCGCGTGCGTGCCGGTCGGAAACGTCTGCGCGATGACCGGCTTGCGGCCGAGCGACGACAGCGCGTCTTTCACGCTCGCGCCTTGTCGGATCGCATCGGCGAGCGGGCGCGACAGCGTGATCGCCTGACCGTTGCGATTGAGGACCATCAGCACGGCCATGTCCGCCTGCGGTCCGCCGATGCCTAGTTGCACGCCGTACACCAGCCCATAGAGCGCGTGCGCGGCGTCGATTTCGCCGGAGAGCAGCTTGTCGCGCACGGCGGCCCACGAAGGCTGTCGACACAGTTCGATCGTGATGCCGTGACGCGCGCCGAGCTCGCGCAATGCGGCGACGGCGAGCGGCGCGGCATCGGACAGTGCGACGAAGCCGAGCCGCAGATGCGTGCGCTCGGGTCGGGAAGAAGTGATGTTCATAAGTGTCGATAAAGCTAAAGCAGATCGGCCATCGCGAGCAGTTGCCGCGCGATTTCCGCGACCTTCACGCCCTGATCCATCGCGCGCTTGCGCAGCGCGGCGTACGCGTCTTGCTCGGACATGCCGCGCTTGTCCATCAACAGCCGTTTCGCACGGTCGATGACCTTGCGCTGTTCCAGCTCGTTCTCCACTTGCGCGAGGCGTTGCCGCAACTGTTCTTCATGCGCGAAGCGCGCGAGCGCCACTTCGATGATCGGCGCGAGCCGCGCGCTAGCAAGTCCTTCGACGGAATACGCGGTCACGCCCGCGCCGACCGCCGCGCGGATGAACTGCTGATCGGCGTCGTTGCTGAACATCAGGACGGGGCGCGGCGCGGACTTGTTCATCACGGCGAGCTGTTCGAGCGTGTCGCGCGAAGGCGATTCGGTATCGATGATGACGACATCCGGCTTCTGGCTCTCGACGGCCTCGTGCAAAGCCGATGGCGCGGCGACTTCGGCGAGCATGTCGTAGCCCATGCGCGCGAGTTGCTCGCGCAAGTCGCCGATGGGCTTGTCGGTATCGGTGACGAGAAGAACGCGCAGCCTGCGCGCTGCTTCATGCGGCATGGGCAAAACCTTTGGCATGCGTTGCGAACTCGGCCGCTTCCCCGATCGCCCCGCCGATGAGAATCACCGCGGGACTGCCGAGACCGGCGGCGGTGGCGTCCTGCGCGAGCCGATCGAGCGTCGTGACGAGCCGCTTTTCCATCGACGATCCCGCGTTCTGCACGACCGCCGCCGGCGTGCTCGCGGGCATGGCATCGAGCAGCGCTGCCGTAAGACTCTCGATGCGGCTCATGCCCATATAGATCGCGAGCGTGGTGCCCGTGGCGGCGAGCGCGGCCCAGTCCGGCTGACTGTGGTCCCGCATGTGCGCGGTGACGAAAGTCACGCCCTGGCAATGATCGCGATGCGTGAGCGAGATGCCGAGGCCCGCCGCCGCCGCGAATCCCGACGACACGCCGTTGACGATCTCGACCGCGATACCCGCGTCGCGCAACGCGGCGATCTCTTCGCCCGCGCGTCCGAAGAGCAGCGCGTCGCCGCCCTTCACGCGCACCACATGCAGCCCCTTCTTCGCGTAACGCTGCATGAGGCGCTCGATGAAGGCCTGCGGCGTCGATTTGCAGCCGCCTCGCTTGCCGACGCGAATCACGCGCGCTTGCGGCGCAAGCGTGACGATGTCCGCGTTGGCGAGATCGTCGACGAGCAGGATGTCGGCGGCGGCGAGCGCCTTCGCGGCGCGCAGGGTGAGCAGGTCCAGATCGCCGGGACCTGCGCTCAACAAGGTGACTTTGCCTTTGATGGTGCTCATCGTTGCTTCCTGATTCATGGCGTATGTGAAACATCGGCGCGGCAAACGCCAATGGCGTCCGCTCGTGCCGCTGCACGAAGGGACGCCTTTGTCCGTCCTGCTGTCCTTCATCGTGCCGCGACCGCCGTTGCCCGCAGCGCTTTCATCAATGCAATAAGCGGGCCATTGCGTGATGCGGACGTGTTTCGCACTGTGCTTGTGCGTGAATCGCAGGCGCGGCACCGTTTCGGCGCGAACGCGCTCCGACCGCGTGAACCGGATCGTACAAATGCAAACGCACGGCATCAGTGCTGCGTCGCACCATCGCTGTGCCCGGCTGCATCGAAACATGACGCTCATCGCGCGTGCACCTGCAGTGCGCGCATCGCGAAGCGCCTTACGCAGCAACGCTTTCCCGCCGATACCCCGCGCATGGCATAGCCCTTGCCTTATGACTTGCCATCGGATCAACGGCGATCCGTCCTGAATACAGCGCCCGGCAGGTTGCAGCCATGCGGGCATCGGACAACGGCGTCCCCCGCATTCGGCCAACCGGTCGAATGCGCGGGACGCCTTTCTTTTTGGCGGCTACACGATGAACACAGCGATGGACAAAGCCACCCGGATCGATCTCTTCAGCATGCGCGGCGCACCGATGCGCGCCTTCCATCTCACGTGGATGGCGTTCTTCGTGTGCTTCTTCGCGTGGTTCGCGTGCGCGCCACTGATGCCGCTCATCAAGCGCGAATACGGTCTCACGGCCGATCAGGTCGCGAACATCAACATCGCGGCCGTCGCGGTGACGATTCTCGTGCGCCTCGTCGTCGGCCCGATGTGCGATCGCTTCGGCCCGCGCAAGGTGTATAGCGCGCTGCTGCTCGCGGGTTCGCTGCCGGTGCTCGGCGCCGCGCTTTCGACCGGCTACGACAGCTTTCTGTGGTGCCGTCTCGCGATCGGCGCGATCGGCGCGAGCTTCGTCATCACGCAGTACCACACGTCGGTGATGTTCGCGCCGAACGTCGTCGGCACCGCGAACGCGACGACCGCCGGCTGGGGCAACGCAGGCGCGGGCGCGGCGCAGGCCATCATCCCGCTGCTCGTCGCGGCCGCCATCGCGCTGGGCGCGGGAGAGGCGTCGGCGTGGCGCGTCGCGCTGATCGTGCCGGGCATCGCGATGCCGGTCATGGCCTTCTTCTACTGGCGCTATACGCAGGACTGCCCGCAAGGCGATTTCGCGACGCTGCGCCGTGCGGGCATCGCGATCGATGGTGGCAAGAAGGGCGGCTGGCAGAGCTTCCTGACGGCGTGCGCGAACTATCGCGTGTGGATGCTCTTCGTGACATATGGCGCGTGCTTCGGCGTGGAAGTGTTCATCCACAACATCGCGGCGATCTACTACGTCGATCACTTCAATCTCACGCTCGGCCAGGCCGGCATGGCGGCGGGCAGCTTCGGCCTGCTCGCACTGTTCGCTCGTGCGCTCGGCGGCTGGCTCTCCGATAAGGCCGCAGCGAAGAAAGGCCTCGACATTCGCGCGACGCTGCTCTTCGCGTTGATCGCGGGCGAAGGCATCGGACTTTATACGTTCGCGCATGCATCGGGCGTCGTGCTCGCCATCGTCGCGATGCTGCTGTTCGGTCTTTTCACTCACATGGCGTGCGGCGCGACCTACGCGCTGGTTCCGTTCATCGATCGCAAGGCGCTCGGTGGCGTGGCGGGCGTGATCGGCGCGGGCGGCAACGTCGGTGCGGTCGCGGCGGGCTTCCTGATGAAAGGCCTCGGCAACGCGCAGGCGACGCTCTCGATGCTCGGCGTGATCGTCGCGGGCACGGCGCTGTGCGCGCTCGCGGTGCGTTTCTCTCCGGAACACAAGGCCCGCGAAGCCGCACTGCGCGAAAGCGCGCTCGCAGCCAATAACGCAATCGCAAACTAGGAAGGTCCCGTCATGAAAATCGTCGTCATTGGTCACGGCATGGTCGGCCACAAGTTCCTCGAATGTCTCGCCGAAAGCGCGGCGCTTGCACTCGACGTGACGGTGCTCTGCGAAGAACCGCGCGCCGCTTACGATCGCGTGCATCTCACCGAGTTCTTCTCGGGCAAGTCGGCGGACGATCTTTCGCTCGTGCAGGAAGGCTTTTTCGAGCAGTCGGGCTATGTGCTGAAGTTGAATGCGCGCGCCGTCGCGATCGATCGCGCCGCGCGCACCGTGACTGCCTCCAACGGCGACGTGCTTCCGTACGACAGGCTCATTCTCGCGACGGGCTCGTATCCGTTCGTGCCGCCGCTCGAAGGAAAGGAGCGCGACGGCTGCTTCGTGTATCGCACGATCGAGGATCTCGAAGCGATGCAGGCCTTCGGCGCACGCGCGAAGACGGGCACGGTGGTCGGCGGCGGCCTGCTCGGTCTCGAAGCGGCGAAGGCGTTGCGCGACATGGGGCTCGAAACGCATGTGGTCGAATTCGCGCCGCGCCTGATGGCCGTACAGGTCGATGAAGGCGGCGGACGCGTGCTGCGCGGCAAGATCGAAGAACTCGGCGTGACGGTGCATACGGGCAAGAACACGCTGGCTATCGTCGATGGAGAAGGCGCGGTCAATCGCATGAATTTCGCCGATGACACGCATCTCGACACCGACATGATCGTGTTCTCCGCGGGCATTCGTCCGCGTGACGATATCGCCCGCGCGGCGGGTCTCGACATCGGCGCACGCGGCGGCATCGTGATCGACGACGCATGCCGCACGAGCGATCACGATATCTTCGCGATCGGCGAATGCGCGCTGTGGAAAGGGCAGCTCTTCGGTCTGGTCGCACCGGGTTACGACATGGCGCGCATCGTCGCGAAGCAGATCATCGGCGAGGAAGCCGCGTTCGCGGGCGCGGACATGAGCACGAAGCTCAAGCTGATGGGCGTCGATGTGGCAAGCATTGGCGATGCGCACGGCAAGACGCCGGGCAGCCGCACGTATCAGTACAGCGACGAGCGCAAGCAGGTCTACAAGAAGCTCGTCGTATCCGATTGCGGCAAGTTCCTGCACGGCGCCGTGATGGTCGGCGATGCGACGGAATACGGCACGCTCCTGCAAATGATGTTGAACAAGATCGAATTGCCCGAAGCGCCCGAGTTCCTGATTCTCCCGTCGAGCGATGGCAAAGCGAAGCCCGCACTCGGCGTCGAAGCCTTGCCCGATGCCGCGCAAATCTGCTCGTGCAACAACGTGAGCAAGGCGGAAATCTGCGCGGCGGTATGCGCGGGCGCGACCAGCATCGGTGCGATCAAGTCGTCGTGCAAGGCGGGCGCGTCGTGCGGCGGCTGCGTGCCGCTCGTCACGCAAGTGATGAAGTCGGAGATGAAGCGTCAGGGTCTCGCGGTCAACAATCACATATGCGAGCACTTTCCGTATTCGCGTCAGGAGCTGTATCACATCGCGCGCGTGGAAGGGCACCGCACGTTCGGCGCGCTGCTCGCGAAGCACGGCAAGGGACGCGGCTGCGATATCTGCAAGCCTGCGGTCGCGAACATTCTCGCTTCGTGCTGGAACGAATTCGTGCTGAAGAAGGAGCACGCGAGCCTGCAGGATTCGAACGATTACTACCTCGCCAACATTCAACGCGACGGCACGTATAGCGTCGTGCCGCGCATGCCGGGCGGCGAAGTGACGCCCGATGGCCTGATCGCGGTCGGCCAGGTCGCGAAGAAATACGGGCTCTATACGAAGATCACGGGCGGCCAGCGTGTCGACATGTTCGGCGCGCGCGTCGAGCAATTGCCGTTCATCTGGGAAGAGCTGATCGCAGCGGGCTTCGAATCGGGTCATGCCTACGGCAAGGCGCTGCGCACCGTGAAGTCGTGCGTCGGCTCGACGTGGTGCCGTTATGGTGTCGGCGATTCGGTCGGCCTCGCGATCGAGCTTGAAAACCGCTACAAGGGCCTGCGCACGCCGCACAAGATCAAGTTCGGCGTGTCGGGCTGCACGCGCGAATGCGCCGAAGCGCAAGGCAAGGACGTCGGCGTGATCGCGACGGAGAACGGCTGGAACCTCTACGTATGCGGCAACGGCGGCATGAAGCCGCGTCACGCGGAACTCATTGCGTCGGATCTCGATCATGACACGCTCGTGCGTTACATCGACCGCTTCCTGATGTTCTACGTGCGCACGGCGGATCGTCTGCAACGCACGAGCGTGTGGCGCGACAACCTCGAAGGCGGCCTCGATTATCTGATAGATGTCGTCATCAACGACAAGCTCGACATTGCCGCCGAGCTCGAATCGGAAATGCAGCTCGTCGTCGATACCTACGAAGACGAATGGAAGAAAGCCGTCACCGATCCGCACACGCGCAAGCGCTTCCGTCACTTCGTCAACAGCGATGCAGGCGATGCGAACGTGACGTTCATCGAAGAGCGCGGACAGATTCGTCCCGCCACGCTGGAAGAACGCAAGTCGAAGCTCGCCGATATTCCCGTCACCGTCGAAACCGTCTGAAGCCCAGGAGAAACATCATGAACGACCGCATCGAACAGGACTGGACCGCCGTTTGTGAACTCGACGACATCGTGCCCGACACGGGCGTGTGCGCGCTCGTGAAGGGCACGCAGGTCGCGGTGTTTCATCTCGCGGGCGAAGACGCGGCCCTGTACGCGATCGACAACTACGATCCGCATTCGCAAGCGGCGGTGCTGTCGCGCGGCATCGTCGGCAGTATGGGCGAGCGCATCGTCGTCGCATCGCCGATCTATAAACAGCACTTCGATCTGCGCACGGGCGAATGCCTCGAAGCGCCGGAGCTTTCGGTGAGCGCGTATCGCGTGAAGGTCGCGGGCGGCAAGGTCTGGGTCGCCGCATGAAAACCGAATATGCGGTTGCGGGCATCGCCTCTTTGAATGGCGCGCCGTTTGCGCGCCAGCGGCTGGTCGTCGTCGGCAACGGCATGGCGGGCATGCGCACGGTCGAAGAGCTGTTGAAGATCGCGCCCGAGCTCTACGACATCACCGTGTTCGGCGCGGAGCCGTACGGCAATTACAACCGCATTCTGTTGTCGCCGGTGCTCGCGGGCGAGAAGCGCGTCGACGACATCATTCTCAATACGCGCGAATGGTATGACGCGAACGGCATCACGCTGCATGCGGGCGATGCCGTGACGGAGATCGATCGCGTGCGGCGCATCGTGCGCTCGGAGAAGGGCGCCGAGGCGCGCTACGACCGCCTGCTGATCGCGACGGGTTCGAAGCCCTTCATCATTCCGGTGCCCGGCTGCGATCTGCCCGGCGTGATCGCATTCCGGGACATTCAGGATGTCGAAACGATGCTCGACGCGGCACGCGATCATCGTCATGCGGTGATCATCGGCGGGGGGCTGCTCGGGCTGGAAGCGGCCAACGGCTTGCAGCGGCAAGGCATGTCGGTGACGGTCGTGCATGCGACCGACAGCCTGATGGATCGTCAGCTCGACGCAAGCGCGGCCGCGTTGCTCAGGCGCTCGCTCGAAGCGAAGGGCCTGCGCTTCGCGATGGCCGCGCAGACGACCGAAATCATCGGCGATGACCGCGTGCGCGCCGTGCGTTTCGCCGATGGCACGCAGATCGATGCGGACCTCGTCGTGATGACGGCGGGCGTGCGCCCGAACATCGCGCTGGCGCAGGCATCGGGTCTGCATTGCGAACGCGCGATCGTCGTCGACGACACACTGCAGACCTTCGATCCGCGCGTCTATGCGGTGGGCGAATGCGTGCAACATCGTTCGGCGACCTTTGGTCTCGTCGCGCCGATCTGGGATCAGGCGCGCGTGGCGGGCGCGCATCTCGCGGGCGCGGGGCATCGTCGCTATGTGCAGAGCGCGACTGCGACGAAACTCAAGGTCACCGGCGTCGATCTGTATTCGGCGGGCGATTTCATCGGCGGCGACGGCAGCGAGGATCTCGTGCTGCGCGATCCGCGCCGCGGCGTCTACAAGCGGCTCGTGCTGCAGGCTGGACGTCTGATCGGCGCGGTGCTGTATGGCGATGTGAAAGACGGCGGCTGGTATTTCGATCTGATTCAGGCACGCGCGGACGTCTCGCATCTGCGCGGGAAACTGCTGTTCGGCAAAGCGCTTTGCGAAAGTGAGATTTCCAATTGAGCATTCCCATCGTTCCGCTGGTTCCGGTTAAAACCACGTGTCCTTATTGCGGCGTCGGCTGCGGTGTCAGTGCGTCGCCCAAGAGCGCGACGCAAGTCGATATCGCCGGCGATGAAATGCATCCGTCGAACTTTGGGCGTCTGTGCGTGAAGGGCTCGGCGCTCGGCGAAACGGTCGGACTCGAAGGCCGTCTGCTCACGCCGAAACTGCGCGACGAGACGACCGGCGCGCTCACCGATGCTTCATGGGACGACGCCATCGGCACGGTCGCGAGCGGCTTTGCGCGCATCATCGAAGAACATGGCCCGGATGCAGTCGCGCTGTATGTGTCGGGCCAACTGCTGACCGAGGACTACTACGTCGCCAACAAGCTGATGAAGGGCTACATCGGCAGCGCAAACATCGATACGAATTCGCGGCTGTGCATGTCGTCGTCGGTGGCGGGACACAAGCGCGCATTCGGCGAAGACCTCGTGCCGATGAACTACGAGGATCTCGAACTCGCGGATCTGATCGTGCTGGTCGGTTCGAACACGGCATGGTGTCATCCGATCCTGTTTCAGCGCATCGTGAAGATGAAGGAGACGCGGCCCGATGCGAAGATCGTCGTGATCGATCCGCGTCATACGGCGACGTGCGAAATGGCCGATCTGCATCTGCCGCTCAAGCCCGGCAGCGATGTGCGCCTCTTCAACGGCCTGCTCGCCTTTCTCGCGGAACACGGTGCGACGGATGCTTCTTTCGTCGACGAGCACACCAACGGCTTCGACGCGGCGCTCACGGCCGCGGGGCCTTCCGATCTCGCGCAAACCGCGAAGGACTGCAAGCTCGATCAACATGATCTGATGACGTTCTATCGCCTGTTCGCGCGCACCGAACGCGTCGTGACCGTGTATTCGCAAGGCGTGAACCAGTCGAGCGCAGGCACGGACAAGGTCAACAGCATCATCAACTGTCATCTGCTGACGGGGCGTATCGGCAAGCCGGGCATGGGGCCGTTTTCGTTCACCGGGCAGCCGAACGCGATGGGCGGCCGCGAAGTCGGCGGCCTCGCCAACACGCTCGCCGCGCATCTGGAGTTCGGCGATCCGCTGCATGGCGAGATCGTGCAGACGTTCTGGTCTTCGCCGGTCATCGCGCAGCGTGCGGGCTTGAAAGCCGTCGAACTGTTCGATGCGATCGAAGCGGGCCGCGTGAAGGCCGTGTGGATCATGGGCACGAATCCGGTCGTGAGCCTGCCCGACGGCGATCGCGTGAAGCGCTCGCTCGAGAAGTGCGAACTCGTGGTGGCATCGGACATCATCGAGAAGACGGATACGAACGCGTTCGCCGATGTGCTGCTGCCCGCGCTCGGCTGGGGCGAAAAGAACGGTACCGTGACGAACTCGGAGCGGCGCATTTCGCGTCAGCGCGCGTTCATTCCTGCGCCGGGCGAGGCGCGCGCGGACTGGCGCATCATCTGCGATGTCGCGCGGCGCATGGGCTTCGATGGCTTCGATTTCGCGGGACCGCACGAGATTTTCGACGAGCATGCGCGGCTGTCCGCGTATCGCAACGATGCTTGGAAAGGTGCGTATCGCGCGTTCAACGTGAGCGGTCTCACCGGCATGAGCCGCGCGCAATACGATACGCTGAAGCCCGTGCAATGGCCTTTGCTTGCGTCCGGCGAAGAAGGCGCGGCACGTCTCTTCGAAGATGGCCGCTTCAGTCATGCGGACGGCCGCGCGCGTTTCATCGCGACGACTGCGCGCGCGCCGGTCAACGCGCCCGATGAAGACCATCCACTCGTGCTGAACACGGGCCGTGTGCGCGACCAATGGCACACGATGACGCGCACGGGCCGCTCCGCGAAGCTCGCGGGGCATATCAGCGAATCGTTCATCGACATGCATCCGCACGACGCGCTCGCATGCGGCGTGCGCGAGGGCGAACTCGCGCGCGTGGCGAGCCGCTGGGGCTCGATGATCGCGCGCGTGCAGCACGGCGGCGGCATGCCGCGCGGCAGCGTGTTCGTGCCGATTCACTGGAACGATCAGGTCGCCTCCGATGCGCGCGTCGGCGCGGTGGTGAATCCTGTCGTCGATCCGGTTTCGGGCGAGCCGGAGTTCAAGCACACGCCGGTGTCGGTCGAGAAATTTCATGTCACGTGGCATGGTTTTTCGCTTTCACGCAGCACGCCCGATCTCGACCGCGTGACGCACTGGACGCGCGTGCATGGCGCGCGTTTCGAGCGCTACGAGATGGCGGGCCGCAATCGTTTCGATGCGGCTCATGGCGATCATCACGACTGGGCGCGTGCGCTTTTTCATATCGACGATCATCACGCGGACTGGATCGAATACGAGGACAAGAGTGCGGGCGTGTATCGCGCGGCGCATCTGGTGGACGATCGCATCGAAAGCTGCGTGTTCATCTCGGAGCGTCCCGATCTCCCCGCGCGCGCCTGGCTTGCGAGTCTCTTCGAGAAAGATCGCCTCGACGATGACGATCGCGCAAGCCTCCTGCTCGGCCAGCCCGCAGCCAAGGGCGAAGACACCGGACCGACCGTGTGTTCGTGCTTCGGCGTCGGACGCAACACGATCTGCAACGCGATCCGCGACAAGGGGCTGAAGAGCGCCGCCGAAATCACGTCGTGCCTCAAAGCGGGCGGCAATTGCGGATCGTGCGTGCCGGAGTTGAAGAAGCTCATCGTCGAGACGGAAATGGCGCGGCTGAGCACGGTCTGATTGCCGGACCGCTTGCGTGGTCTGACGCACGAACGCGGGCGCATGTCGTCCGCGTTTTTTGCTTTTCAGCGCATCGCATCGTACACACGGACCCGTGGAAACCCGCGAAAACAGGGCGTTTCCGGGCGGTCGGCCTATTGGTATGAGCGGTTGCCCACCAAATTTCTCACGATTTGGTGTGACATGAAATTTAGTGTTGGCTGCCCCACGCTTGGCACATTTCAATTTCCGTACAGTCACTTCAAAACACAGGCACTTAAAAAACCAGGTGCCTGAAACAACATAAAAACGTGTTACGGGGATTGCGATGAAGAACAACGCAAAGCAAATCGACACCGCGGAAGGCCAACGCGCCTCAATCCGCTCGACGGGAATCGTAAGCCCGTCCCAGACCGGCCTCGACCTGTTCGACTCATTGCACGAACGACGACTTCGTCCGCTCGAAGCTCGCGCGTTCCCGCTTTCGCGCTACTTCTGATCTGACTGATCCGCGCCCGAAGCGCGACCTCTTTCAAACGTCTACTGATTTTTCGCACGGATTCATCGACGCGAAATTCGAACAGGCGCTTGAAATAGGAATGCTAATTAAATTGCTGTGTCCGCTACATATTGGCGTCGATGTAGCCGGAAAAACCCGTGCGCCTTCACTTGGAGACATCACCATGCAACGCAAACTGATCGCAGCCGCAGCCGCTCTCTCGCTCGTTTCCGCCGCAGCTTTCGCAACGGGCACGAACTCCAGCTCCAGCTCGACGTCGGGCGGCACGTCGGCCGCAGCCGTCTATGGCTTCGGCTCGTTCACCGCGACCAACGCCGGCATCGCCAACGGCCACGCATCGGCTACGGCTGGCCAGGGCCACGGCGTCACGGGCAACACGACCAACGCGACGACCGGCCACATCAACACGACGTCGGCGAGCGGCAAGGGTTTCGGTGGTTCGGGTGCAACGGGCGTCTCGGGCGCCGACGCTGCAGCGAACGCCTGGAGCAAGCTGGGCGGCGGCTGGCGTTAAGCCCCCGGTTGCGGACGGCGGACTTCGCCCGCAACGGGGTTCGCTTATCCGTATCGGTGTGACCGTAGATCGAAGAACAAAAAACGAAATCCAATCTTTCCGATTCGATAAGGAATGCAAATCATGAAACGCACTCTGATCGCTGCTGCACTGCTCTCGTTCGTCTCCGCCGCCGCTTTCGCAACGGGCACGAACTCCAGCTCCAGCTCGACCTCGGGCGGCTCGACCTCCGCTTCGGTTTCCGGCTTCGGCCACTTCACGGCCAGCAACTATGGCACGGCCAACGGCAACGCGCAGTCGGTCGCCGGCAACGCGTTCGGCGGGACGGGCAACTTCACCAACGCGACGACCAGCCACACCAACACGTCGAACGTCGGCGGTTTCGGTCACGGCACGTCGTCGGCAGGCGGCACCTCGGGCGCGGACGCAGCGGCCAATGCATGGAGCAAGCTCGGCGGCGGCTGGCGTTAAGCCGGACCGTGAGCCACGGCAGGGGCGGCGTCATCACGAGACGCGTATATGCGCGACACCGCCTTTGCCGATCTTATAAAAAAATCCAAGTCGTCCGGGGCGTCATGCGTTGTGGCGTTCCCCTTTCCTTCCGGAGAACCAGAATGAACAAGACCACTTTGCAACTGGCATGCGCAGTGCTGTTTTGCGCAGCGCAACTTGCCCACGCTGACACCACGGCGAATTCCTCGTCGGGCTCCGTATCGGGGTCGACTTCGACCGGCATCGGTCAGGGCGGCGGATCGAGCCTGAACAACATCGGCACGTCGGCGAACTCGACGGCCAACACCAGTTCCAATTCATCGTCGGTCGGCGGCCTCGGCGTGGCGAACGCGAACGGCGGACGTTCATCGGCAACCGGCGGCAGCTCGTCGGCGCGAGGCGGTTCGTCGAACGTCAATATCTCGCTGACGATGCCGGCGCTCGCGAACTCGAGCACGGGCGCGAACGGCACGGGCTCTCCCACCGGCACGGATGCGACGGGCAAAGCCGCGACCAGCGGCCCCGGCACGAGCGCGTTCGACACGCGCACGACGGTCGATTACAACCAGAGCTCGTACTCGGTGCGCACGACGCCGTCGATCGCCGCGCCGGCGCTCACGACGACGCTGTCCGACACCTGCATGGGCTCGGCGAGCTTCGGCCTGTCGATCACGGGCTTCGGCGCGACCGGCGGCACGACGCTCGTCGATCAGGCTTGCGTGCGCCGTCTCGATGCACGCGAATTCCGCGCAATGGGCCTGACCGATGTCGCGCTCGCGCTCCTGTGCCAGAGCGAAGCGAACCGCCGCGCCGTCGAAGCCACGGGCCATCTGTGCCCGGGCACGACCACGCCGCTCGCGAAGACGGGCGCAGACGCAGTTCTTTCGGATGACGAAAAGTATCGCGATCCGCTGATCCGCGCGCGCCTCGGCTTGCCGGTCACCGCCGCGAACAATCCGGAAGTCAACCTGAAGACGCGGGACGATGCGAAGCAGGCTCAGCCGGCGCCCGCGAAACAGGTCGCGCAGCCGACGCCGGTCGCGGTTCGCGCGTACGATAAGCATGAAGCCTCGGATGGCGTCGAAGTGGCGAGCGCGCCCATCGGCGAAAAGATCGAAGTCTCGCTGGTGCAGTGAGGTGCGGTACATCCAATGGCAGCATGACGCCTTGGAGCAGAAGAGACGCGCCTGAGTAATCAGGCCGTCTCTCCCTTTCAAGGGTTGGCTCTGAAAGACTGGTCCCGGAGAGTCAACCCTCGTTTTCCCGCTTGATGTCCCGCTTGATTTTTTGCACGAGGCAGGCGATGAAGAGTCAGAAGAAAACAGCGGCCATCGCGCTCGCAGCGGCTGCAATGGTCTCGATGACGCCGATGCGCGCGCACGCCGACGTGAGCGCCGGTCTGATCTGGGCCGCGAATCCTGCGGGCCTGCAGGCGATGCCCGATGCGCAGGCGCTCGCGCTCTTGCCTTCGACCGGTTATGTGCCGTTGCAGACTTCGGGCGGCAAGTGCCTGCTCGTCGCGCGACGCGGCACGAAGATCGTCGCGGTGGAACTGTCGCCGCTCACAATCGGCACGAAGATCATCGGATGGAAGCCGCAGGAGATCGACATGAGCACGCTCACGTCGAAGTGGGGCTATCAGCCGCCGAAATCGTCGATCGATACGAAGAGCTTCGGCAATCCGGTCACGAATAGCATCTCCGTGCAAAGCAAGACCGACACGTCGAAAGGCGGTTCGTATGCACGCGCGAGCAGTTGGAGCAACGGCAACGTCGACGCGCACAGCAGCGCGATTGCATCGGCCAACGGCGAGACGGAAGCCGCCGAATCCGTGACGGTGAACGGCAAGACGTATCGCAAGTACAGTCATTTCAAGCCGGCGACGGCAGACGCGCCGGTCGCGGCATCGGACGAATATTTCTGTCAGTGACGCATGCGCATCACGTCGCGGCGGATTTCGTTTCGACGACCGGCGGCACCGGCAAGGCGACACTCTCCGGCCGCGTCTCGCTGCCGAAACGGGCGACCGAGAACGAGAACGTGTTGATGCCGTTCGCGCTCGTCGCGGACACCGTGCCGCGATGCATCTCCGCCACCGCCTTGACGATGGCGAGCCCGAGGCCATGATTCTCGCGGCTGTTCGTACGTGAGCTTTCCGCGCGATAGAAGCGGTCGAAGAGATGCGCCATCACATGCGGCTGAATCGGCTCGCCCGGATTGGCAACCGCGATGCGCACGCGTCCATGCTCCCGCGTGATCGATACGGCGATCGTCGCGCCGGGCGCGCAATGCTGAATCGCATTCATCACGAGATTGGTCAGCGCGCGTCCGAACAGCGACGTGTTGACGAAGGCGCGCGCGTCGCCGCTCGCCGTCGCGCCGACTTGCGCTTCCTCCAGCGGAATCTCGAGAAACTCCAGTGTGCGATTGACTTCCGCCGCGAGCGAAACCTCGACGAGCCCCGTCGCGCGCTCGCCCTGATCGGCGCGCGCGAGAAACAGCATGTCGTTGATGATCGCGCGCACGCGCTCGAACTCTTCGAGATTCGATTGCAGCGTATGACGCAGCTCTTCGATCGAGCGATCGCGCGTCAATGCGACTTCCGTCTGACCGATCAAAATCGTGACCGGCGTGCGCAGCTCGTGCGCGACATCGGCGTTGAAGGATTCGAGCCGGCCGTAGGCGTGATCGAGACGCTCCAGTGCGCCATTGAAGGACTTCGCGAGATCTTCCAGCTCCATCGGCAGCGCGCGCGTGTTGAGGCGTTGCGAGCGATTGGTCGGGCTCAGTTTCGATGCATCGCGTGTGAGCCGCGTGAGCGGCGCGAGACCGAGACGCGCGACCGAATAGCTCAGCAGCAGGACGGCGATGGTCGACAGCGCCATGAATGCGGCGAGCGCGAGACCGAAAGCACGCATCGTGTGGACGTTGGGTGAGCAGTCGATTGCGACGAAGAGCTGCAAGGGCGGACGGTCCGCGTTGGGCGGGATCGTCAGCGTGGTCATCAGCATGTCGTAGGCGCGGTCTTTCGGGCGAAAGCGCTCATAGCCGCCCAGCACGCGCTTGACGACGCGGCCCTCGGGCGGCGCACCGTATTCGAAGCGCGGATCGTTGCTGGAGACCGCGAAGAGCGTGGAGCCGTCGCGCGGCGTGATGTCCGCGAGCTTCTCTTTCGCGATCTTCCATTTGTCGGGATTCGATACGTGCGTGACGATGAGCCGTGCAACCTCCGCGCGATTGTCGAGCGAGTCGCGCAAGTGCTGCTCCAGTTGCACGCGCAACACGAGAAAAAGCCCGGAGCCGACGAGCGAAAACACGAACAGCGCGACGAGCGCGAACATCACGGCGAGACGCCGCGAGATGGAGCGCTGCGTGCGCGGTTCGAGCGGCTCACGCGCCGGCGATGCCCACTGCGTGTTCATGATGGTCTCGCGTCTTCCCTTGTTTCGCGCGTGTCGCGGGCTTCGCGCACTTCGAGCACATAGCCCATGCCGCGCACGGTGTGCAGCAGTTTCGTGCGGAATGGTCCGTCGAGTTTTGCGCGCAGACGTTTGATCGCCGTTTCGACGACGTTCGTGTGGCTTTCGAAATCGACTTCCCACACGAGCTCGGTGATCGCGGTCTTCGACAGAATGTCGCCGTGACGGCGCGCGAGCACCGAGAGCAACTGAAACTCTTTCGCGGTGAGATCGAGCCGCACGCCATCGCGCGTCGCACGGCGGCCGATCAGATCGACATACAAATCACCGACGGAAATGAGCGTGGATTCCTGCGCGCGCGTGCGGCGTGCGAGCGCATGCAGCCGCTCGACGAGTTCGAGGAACGAGAAGGGCTTGGTCAGATAGTCGTCCGCGCCTTCGCGCAAGCCGCGCACGCGATCGTTGATGTGATCGCGCGCGGTCAGCATGATGACGGGCGTCGACTTCTGCATGCGCAACGCCTTCAGCACCGCGAATCCGTCGCGTCGCGGCAGCATCACGTCGAGCACGATCACGTCGTAGTCGTATTCGATGGCGAGATGCGTGCCTTCCTCGCCGTCCATCGCGACATCGACGACCCAGCCTTGCTCGGTCAACCCCGAGCGCAGGTAATCCACAACCTTGTGTTCGTCTTCGACTATCAGGACTTTCATGCCTGGCACCTGTGTGCGTTCAGTGTGTGCTTACCGTGTTGTTCAACGATAACTATACGAGCCTCGTGGGCTTCGTGCTTGTTTTCGTGCTTACTTTGGTCGCTTACGTTTCTACTGACTTTGCTGCGTTGCATTCGCAACTTCTTGCGCGTCATTCGTAGTCCATCCTCCGCCCAACGCCTTCACGAGCGCCACCGATGTCGTGCGCTGCTGGCCGCGAATCTGCACATCCTGACGCTGACTCGTGAGCAATTGCTGCTGTGCGGTGATGACGTCGAGATACGCGACGAGCCCGCCCGAATAACGATCGTTCGCGAGCGACAGCAATCGTTGCGCATCGACCACGGCCGCATGCGATTGCTTCGCCGCGCCATCCAGCACCGACAATCCGACGATACCGTCCTGCACTTGCTGAAATGCGCCGAGCACGGTTTGCCGATAATTCGCGACCGCCGCGACATAACCTTCGTTGGCGAAATCGACGCCGGCCGCGCGACGCCCGCCATCGAACACGACCTGGCTCGCCATCGTGCCGATGGTCCACAAAAGGCTCGGCGCGGAAATCAGGCTGGAAAACGCAGTGCTTTCCCATCCGATCGTGCCGTTCAGCGTGACGCTCGGGAAGAACGCCGCGCGGGCGACGCCGATCTGCGCGTTGGCCGCCGCCATCGCGCGCTCGGCCGAGGCGACATCGGGCCTGCGTTGCAGCACGTCGCTGGGCACGCCGAGCGGTATCGACGGAAGCGGGCTGTCATCCAGCGCGGGCGCGATGGCGAATTGCGGCGCGGGCGTGCCGACGAGCGCAGCGATCGCATGCTCGAACTGCGCGCGCTGATTCACGAGCAGTTGCGCCTGCACGCGCGTCTGATCGAGCAGGGCTTGCTGCTGCAATACATCGAGGCCCGACACGGCGCCCAGATCATGCTGCGCTTTCACGTAATCGAGCGCCTTGTTTTGCAAATCGACGGAGCGGTTCAGCACGTCGATTTCGGCATCGAGCTCGCGCATCGAGAAGTAATCGCTCGCGAGATCGGTCGTGAGCACGAGCCGCGCATTGGCGAGATCGTCGCGCGACTGGTCGGCCGTGGCGTGCGCGGCTTCCACTTCGCGTCGAATGCGGCCGAAGAGATCGACGTCGTAATCGACGGTCGGCGCGAGCTTCAGATCGTTCTGCACGGTCGAGCTGTTCGGCGTCGCGTAGTTGTTCACGGGCCGGTTCTTCGATATGCGCGAGCGCGAAGCATTTGCGCCGAGATCGACTTCCGGCAGCGTGAGCGCCGATGTTTGCGCGAGCGTCGCGCGGGCCTGCGCGTAATGCGCGCTCGCGGCAGCGAGCGTCTGGTTCTGCGCGAGCGCCTGCGTTTCGAGGCCGTTCAGCGTGACGTCGCCGAAGCCTTGCCACCAGTCGAGCGCGAGCGGCGCATGCGAAGGCTCGCCGACGCGCCAGTACGAATCCGTCTTCCAGTCCGGCGGCGCGTCGGCCATCGGGCGATGATAATCAGGCCCGACCGTGCAGGCCGCGAGCATCGAAACGAGCGCAATACAAAAGGCGGCTTTCATGACGCGGCCTTGCCTTGCTGCGGCGCGATGACGACATGATCGCCGTCCGCGATCGAATCGCTCGGGTTGATGATGACCTTGTCGCTCGCGTCGATGCCGCTCTCGATTTCGAGCGATTGCCCGAGGTCCTGCGCGATCACGATCTTGTGCAGATGCACGCGACCGTCTGCATCGACGACGGCGACACGCGGGCCTTCCGCGCGAAACAGCAGCGCGTTGCCCGGCACGAGCAGCCGCGCGTGCGCGGTGGCGGGCAACGCGACCTGCACATACGCGCCGGGACGCAGACGGCCGTCGGCGTTCGGCAACGTCACTTCGATCTGCAAGGAGCGCGTGGGCACGTCGATCGCGCCGGAGATATGCGTGATCTTGCCGTGAAACTGCTCGCCCGGCAGCTCGGCCTGCATCACGGTCACGTCCTGGCCGACCTTCGCGTTTTGCGCATACGCCTGCGGCATCTGCACGAACACGCGCAGCGGATCGGACTGCGCGAGCGCGAACAGCGCGCGGCTCGTGCCGCTGCCCGCATCGATGAGATCGCCGACATCCACATTGCGCTGCGTAACGACGCCTGCGAACGGCGCGACGATGCGCTTGAACGATTCGAGCTGACGCAGGCGCTTCACGTTGGCATCGGCGGCGGCGAGATTCGCAACGCCCTGGTTGTACGTGCTCTGACGTTCATCGAGCTCCTGTTGCGAGACCGCGTCGCGCTGACGCAATTGCTGCCAGCGTTGCAGCGAACTCTTCGCGAGGCCGAGGCTCGATGCAGTCTGATCGCGTTGCGCGACGGCCTGCGCGAGTTCCTGATCGATCTCGGGCGTATCGAGATCGGCGAGCAACTGGCCTTGCTTCACGCGCGCGCCGATATCGACATACCAGTGCAGCAAATAACCGGTCGAGCGCGCATAGATCGGCGATTCGACGAAACCGCGCAACGTGCCCGGCAAGGTGATTTCGCCGCCGCCGTCGGTTTGCGTCGGCGTGACCACATTCACGTATTGCTGCGCGTTTTGCTGCGTGCTCGCGGCCATCGAGCGGTTGTGCATCATGTCTGTGACGACGGTGCGCGCGGCGCCGATCGCGAGCAGCGCGAGCACGATGACGAGCGCGATCTTCGCGCGTTTCCATTCCGCATGGCGCGGCGGCAGCGCGGGGCCTTCGTCCGGGTCGCGTGCGGGAATCGCAAGCGATGCATGGTTCTTTTCGGTCATGTTCGTTCGAAATGCTGTGAAGTCAGTGTTGGCCGTTGCCGTCTACGTGTTGCGATGGATGCTCGCGGCCCGCGCGACGTGCGAGCCGTGCATGAATGCCCGCAAAGACGAGCGGCACGAAAAAGAGCGTGGAAACCGTGGCGAACAGCAGGCCGCCGATCACCGCGCGGCCGAGCGGCGCGTTCTGCTCCGCGCCTTCGCCGAGGCCGAGCGCCATCGGCACCATGCCGATGATCATCGCGAACGCGGTCATCAAAACCGGACGGATGCGGCTCGCGCCCGCTTCGAGCGCGGCGGTGAGCGGCGGCATGCCGGCATTCAGGCGCTGGCGCGCGAACGAGACCATCAGAATGCTGTTCGCGGTAGCGACGCCCATGGTCATGATGGCGCCGGTGAGCGCGGGCACGCTCAAATGTGTGCCGGTGAGAAACAGCATCCAGATGATGCCCGCGAGCGCGGCCGGCAATGCGCTCACGATGATGAGCGGATCGACCCACGACTGAAAGTTCACGACGATCAGCAGATACACGAGCACGATCGCCGTCGCGACGCCGAGGCCGAGACCGAAGAACGACGTGCGCATCGTTTCGACCTGGCCGCGCACGACGATCTGACTGCCGCGCGGAAGCGTCTTACGCGCTTCATCGACGAGATGGTTCACCTGCCGCGCGACGCCGCCGAGATCGCGTCCTTCGACGCTCACGAAGAGATCGATCACGGGCCGGATGTTGTAGTGCGTGACCACCGCGAACTGCGTGCGCGGCGAGAGCCGCACGAGATTGCCGAGCAGTTGCGTCGGCCCGTTGAGCGATGCGGATACGGGCGTGCGCAGCAGTTCATCGATCGATGAAACCTGATATTGCGGCGTCTGCACCGCGAGGTTGTATTCGACGCCATTGCGCGGATTGAACCAGAAGCCCGGCGCGGTTTGCGAGCTTCCCGACAGCGAGACGAGCACGTTCTGCGCGACGTTACTCGCGGAAAGATTCAGTTGTTGCAGGCGCGTGCGGTCCATTTGCAGGTCAATGGCCGGCTCGTCGAGCTTCTGCTGAATGTGCGTATCGACATTGCCGGGAATCATGCGGATCTGCTTCATCAGCTTGCTCGCAGCTTCGAAGTTCGCTTGGCCGTTCTGCCCTTGAATCTGCACGTCGATGGCTGCGGGCAGGCCGAAGTTCAGGATCTGCGTGACGATATCCGCGGGCTGAAAGAAGAACTCGACGCCGGGGAAGCGGCGCGGCAGGAGCGCACGCAATTCGTCGATGTACTTCTGCGTCGGCGCGTGATCTTCCTTGAGCGCGACCTGAATCTCGCCGTCGAGCGTGCCGATCGTGCCCGCGTTGCTGTACGAGAGATTGATGCCGCTATAGGGCAAGCCGAGGTTGTCGAGGATCGTCGCGAGTTCGTCTTGCGGCACGACCTGGCGCACGACCTTTTCGACTTCATCGGCGAGGCGCGCGGTTTCCTCGATGCGCGTGCCGGTCGGCGCACGCATGTGCATGCGGATATCGCCCGCATCGACGCTCGGGAAGAAGTCTTCGCCGAGCACGAACACGAGGCCCGCGGAAAGCAGGCAGAAACCGAGAAACAGCGACGCGAACATGCGACGGCGCACGAGCAGCGTCGACAGAATCACGATATACGCACCACGCATGCGCTCGAAGCCGCGATCGAAGCGGCGATGCAGCCGCATGAAGAGATTCGGCTTCGCCTTCGCATCGGGCGCGTGCGCGTGGCCCATCAAGAGCATCGCGAGCGTCGGCACGAGCGTGCGCGACAGGATGTATGACGCGAGCATCGCGAACACGACGGCTTCGGCGAGCGGCACGAACAGGAACTTGGCGACGCCGGTGAGAAAGAACATCGGCACGAACACGATGCAGATGCACAGCGTCGACACGAGCGCGGGCACGGCGATTTCACCGGCGCCTTCGAGAATCGCGTCGTGCAGATTCGTGCCCATGTGCAGATGCCGTTCGATGTTCTCGATCGTCACCGTGGCATCGTCGACGAGAATGCCCACCGCGAGCGCGAGGCCGCCGAGCGTCATGATGTTGATGGTCTGCCCGAGCGCATGCAGCACGATCAGCGACGAGAGTATCGAGAGCGGAATCGAGATCGCGATGATGCACGTGCTGCGCCAGTTGCCGAGAAAGAGCAGGATCATCGCGGCGGTGAGCGCGGCGGCAATGAGCGCTTCACGCACCACGCCTTGCACCGCCGCTTTCACGAACACGGACTGATCGAAGAGCGCGCTGATCTTCAGATCGGGCGGTAACGACGCACGCGCTTGCGGCAAGAGATCGTGCAAGGTGTTGACGATGGAAAGCGTCGACGCATTGCCGTTCTTCAATACCGAAATCAGCACGCCGCGCCTTCCGTCCTGCCGCACGATATTGGTTTGCGGCGAGAAGCCGTCGCGCACGTGTGCGACTTCACGCAGATAGGTGGTCGCGCCGTTGATCGTGCGCACAGGAATGTCGTTCAGGCCCGCGACGGTCGCGGGCGAGCCGTTCATGTTGATCGTGTATTCCTTCGGGCCGATCTTCGCGGTGCCCGTCGGCAGAATCAGGTTCTGTGCGTTGACGGCCTGCACGACATCCGTCGGCGTGAGGCCCTTGGCGAGCAGCGCGCGCGTATCGAGATCGACGGATATGAGGCGCGTCTTGCCGCCATAGGGATAGGGCACGGCCGCGCCGGGAATCGTCACGAGTTGCGGGCGCAGGAAGTTGAGCGCGGTGTCGTTCAGATCCTGCTCGGACTGCTTCGGGCTCGACAGGCCCAATTGAATCACCGGAATGCTCGATGCTGAATAGCTGATGACGAGCGGGGGCGTCGCGCCTGGCGGCATCTGCTTCAACTGCGCCTGCTCGACCGCGACGGTCTGCGCGATCGCGGTCTGAATGTTCGCGGTGGGCTGCAGAAAGAGCTTGATGATCGCGATGCCTTGCAGCGATTGCGACTCGATGTGCTCGATGTTGTTCACCGTGGTCGTGAGGCTGCGCTCGTTGACCGACGTGATGCGGTTGGCCATGTCCTGCGCGGAGAGGCCCGTGTAGTTCCAGATGATGCTGACGACGGGAATATCGATTTCAGGCAGTACGTCCACCGGCGTCGTCACGAGGACGAAGGGCGTTGCCAGCAGAATCATGATGGCCATCACGATGAACGTGTATGGCCGCTTGAGGGCAACGTTGACTATCCACATTGAGTCGTTCGGAAGATGCTGGGGAAGGGCGTCGCGAAAGATGCGAGTGCGGCGCGCGAGATGCAATGACGGCGCGAGCCGCGCGGTGCGCCATCGGTGTCGCTATGGTAGTGGCGGGGTGCCAACGACAATGTGACGCGAATATGGCGTCGTTGTCAGATTAGGCGATTTGAAAGCAAGCTTGCGAAAGCGCGCGGTCAGGACCGCGTGCGTCTGTCACATATAACGGGAATAGCGCGGTTTGATTGCAGGTAACGTCCTGCATCGGTGCGTCAGCGAGACGGCGCGGGATCGTTCGCAGTGGCGGGAGCCGCGCGTGTCTCGTCGGAAAAACGGGCGAAGCGTTATTGCGCGTTCTGCGGCGTCGCGCCTTGTCCGGAAGCGGAAGTGCCGTCAGAGGACGAGCCATACGCAGTCGACGGCTGCAGCTTTTGTTCTGCTGCCTGGATGTTGTCCGGATAGAAGGCGTCGCGTTCGGACGGGTTATAGCCGGCTTGCTCGACGCGTTGCAGATCCTGCCTGACCTGTGCCCGCGTGAGGCCTTCGCTTTGTGCGAGCGCGGCGAGCGGCGCGGCGGCAAGCGCAATGACGGCGATGCGTGTGATTAATTTCATGACGTACTCCTCATGCGAGTGAAGGTTGAACGTGGCGTGCAGCGTCGCACAGCCACCCTCGAATTCTATTTGTCGTACCGTGACGACATGCTGGCGATCACGTGGCGCATTGGTCAGATTGGAACGAGCGATCAACGTGAAGTGAAGCTATGGAAGGGGCATCTGTCATCGCGCGTAGCCGATGTTAGACTCGCCCGCGTAAGGCGTTTCGTAAGCCGTTCGACGTCGCGTGCCGTCCCGGATATCGAGTAAGGAACACAACAATTGCCCTTCAATCTGCCGACCACGGCCACCGCGCCGTTTTGTCCATCGGAAGTCAAAGGCTCGGTCGCCGTTTCGCCGGGCGCGCCGCTCTGGAAAAAGCTCTTGCAGTTCGCGGGGCCGGGTTTGCTCATTTCCATCGGCTATATGGATCCGGGCAACTGGGCGACGGATATCGAAGCCGGTTCGCGTTACGGCTATAACCTGCTGTTCGTCGTCGTCCTGTCGAGTCTCGCGGCAATGGTGCTGCAATGTCTTTCGATGCGCCTTGGCATCGTCACGGGAAAGGATCTCGCGCAGTTATCGCGTGAACGCTATTCGAAGCCGGTCGCGAACGTGCAATGGATGCTCGCGGAGTTATCTATCATCGCGTGCGATCTCGCGGAAGTGCTCGGCGGCGCGCTCGCGTTTCATTTGCTGTTCGGCGTTTCGCTGATATGGGGCGTCATTCTGACGGCATTCGATACGCTCATCGTGCTCGGATTGAAAGGCAAGAACTTCCGCGATCTCGAAGCGATCATGCTCGGTCTCATCGCGACGATCGGCGTCGGTTATATCGTCGAACTCGTGCTCGTGAAGCCGCATTGGCCATCGGTGGCGGCGGGGCTCGTGCCGTCGATTCATGCGTTGAGCGATCGCGAGCCGCTGTATCTCGCGATCGGCATTCTCGGCGCGACCGTGATGCCGCATAACCTGTATCTGCATTCGTCGATCGTGCAGACGCGCGTCGTCGATCGCGACACGAAAAGCCTTGCATCGGCGATCAATCTTTCGCGGCTCGATACGATCGTGTCGCTCATTCTTGCCTTGCTCATCAATGCGGCGATTTTGATTCTCGCTGCATCGGCGTTCCATGCGACGGGGCATACGCAAGTCACCGAGATCGAGGACGCCTATAAGCTGCTTGCGCCGATCGTTGGTACTGGGCTTGCGGCGATTCTTTTCGCGGTGACGCTGTTTGCGTCAGGGCAGAGCTCGACCTTTACAGGAACGATCGCTGGGCAGGTCATCATGGAAGGCTTTCTGCGGCTGAAGATTCCGTGTTATCAACGCAGATTCATTACGCGGGCGCTGGCTCTCGTGCCGGCCCTGATCGGCGTCTATCTGATGGGCAATGGTGCGGTCGGCAAGCTGCTTGTGGCGAGTCAGGTGGTATTGAGCCTGCAATTGCCGTTCGCGCTTTATCCGCTGATTCGCATGACGAACGATCGTGAGTTGATGGGGCAGTTCGTGAACAAGCCGTTTATGAAGCTCGTCGCGTGGGCGCTGTTCGCGGTGATCAGCGCGGCGAATGTGTGGCTCGTAGTGCAGACGGGGATGGAGTGGTTCGCCTGAATGAAAAAGCGCTATGCATCTTTTGGAATGCATGGCGCTTCATCAAACCCACCAACTCGCCTCACTTCGCCATCGCCACCGACACATTCGTCCTCGCCGCCACAGCGGCCGGAATCGCGCCATCGACAGGCCGTGTTTCATCCACCGTCGTGCGTCCGCCATCGCGGAAAAACGCCTGCTCCGCAGCCTTGTTCAGCACGAGAATACTGATCCGCCGATTCGTGGGCTCATCGACGACATCTTTATTCAAAGGCAGAACGTCCGCGAGACCGCGCACCTGTAGCACCTTGCTTTCCTTCATTCCGCCCGCAACCAGCGCGCGCCGCGCGGCATTTGCCCGCTCGCCCGACAGCTCCCAGTTCGAATAGCCCGCCTGATTGCCGGAGTAGGGCACGGCATCGGTGTGTCCTGCGATCGACACGCGGTTATCGACATCATTCAACGACGCGCCGATGTTCGTCAGGATCGTCGTCACATAACTTTCGAGCCTGAAGCTGCCCGATGCGAACATCGGCCGCTTGAGCGAATCGACGATCTCGATGCGCAAGCCTTCGCTCGTAATCGCAATGCGGATCTGATCCTTGTATGCGCGCAGCGCGGGCATTTGCTCGATCAACGCCATGAGCTTCTGCTTGAGCTGCTGCAGCTTTTGCAGATCTTCCATCGCAACGGACGCGCGCGCGATCGATTGCGGCACCGGCTGCGTCTGGCTCTTCTTGCCTTCACCGGGACGCGTGCTCGACAAATCCTTGCCGCCGCCCGTGATGACGCTCGTATGCGCCGATGCACCGCCGTCGTTGCCGAACAGCGCGGACAACGGCGTGTTGAAGTACTGCTCGATGCCTTCCTTGTCGTACTTCGAGGTCGATCCGAGCAGCCACATCAACAGGAAGAACGCCATCATCGCGGTAACGAAGTCGGCATAGGCGATCTTCCATGCGCCGCCATGATGTCCGTGACCGTGCGCCTTCTTCTTGCGCTTAACAACGACGGTGGGCGCAAGCACGGATTGCAGCGGGTCGCGCGAAGGTTTCTCAGCCATGTGCGTGCTCCTCGTGCTTTAGCCAGCCGCCTTCGGCATCTTGGTCGCGCGCACCGCGTCGTCGAGTTCCTTGAAGCTCGGGCGATCGGCGGTGAAGAGCACCTTGCGGCCGAATTCGACGGCGACCGTCGGCGCATAGCCGTTCATCGATGCGAGCAGCACGGACTTCACGCACTGGAACGGCTTCGCTTCGGCCGCGCCCTTCGCGTTCAACAGATCCGCGAGCGGGCCGATGAAGCCATACGCCAGCAAAATGCCCAGGAACGTGCCGACGAGCGCGCCCGCGATCATCTCGCCGAGCACGGCGGGCGCAGCGCCGACCGAGCCCATCGTGTGCACGACGCCCATCACCGCCGCGACGATGCCGAACGCAGGCAAGCCATCGGCCATCTTCTGGATCGCGTTCGCGGCGACCGAGCTTTCGGTGTGATGCGTCTCGAGTTCTTCGTCCATCAGGTCCTGCATTTCGAGCGCGTTCACATTGCCCGCCGACATCATCCGCAGATAGTCGACGATGAAATCGAGCAGATGATGATCCGCCATCACGTGCTCGTATTTCTGAAAGAGCGGGCTGGACTCGGGCGCATCGACATCGGCTTCGAGCGCCATCATCCCTTCCTTACGCGCCTTTTGCAGCAGTTCGTAAAGCAGCGCGATCAGCGCGACGTATTTCTCTTTGGTGTAGCCGCCGCCCTTGAACGCCTTGGGTATCGATTGCAAGGTTTTCTTGAGCGTGGCCGTCGGATTCGATACGACGAACGCGCCGATCGCCGCGCCGAAGATACACAGCAGCTCGAACGGTTGCACGAGCGCGGCGAGGTGGCCGCCGACGCCGATGAAGCTTCCGATCACCGAGCCGATGACCAGGACCCATCCGATGATGACAAACATGTTTTCTCCGCAAATGTCCGGGCGCCGCGGGCAGTGCGCGCTCGGGCTTGAGACGCGCACGACTCGCGACGCATTGTTCGCTTGTTGTGGGGCTTATCGGCTCGAAATACACGAGATTTAGGGTGACGCGCGCAAGTTTTTCTGCGCAAATGTTTGCGGAGTAAATCTTACGTTCGTTCGGTACGCCCTACGTCGAAGGTAATGGATCGCTTGTCCGGGCTTCGTCTAACATCGCCTGCATGAACTCGACCCTCGTTGCTTCCGCCGTTCAATCGACCGTCGGCGCGCTATTGCGCGAATGGCGCCAGCGCCGCCGTTTGAGCCAGCTCGATCTCGCAGGCGTTGCGGACGTCTCCACGCGCCATCTGAGCTTCGTCGAATCGGGACGCTCGCTGCCGAGCCGCGACATGCTGATGCGCCTCGCCGAGCAACTCGATGTGCCGTTGCGCGAGCGGAACACGTTGCTCGTCGCGGCGGGTTATGCGCCGCTGTATCGCGAGCGTGCGCTCGCCGATCCGCAACTCGCGGCGGCGCGGCGCGCAGTCGATCTCGTGTTGAAAGGGCACGAGCCGTATCCCGCGCTCGCGATCGATCGTCACTGGACCATGGTCGCCGCCAATGCGGCGCTCGCTCCGCTCGTCGCGTCGGCGCACGCGGAACTGCTGACGCCGCCGGTGAACGTGCTGCGCCTGTCGATGCATCCTCGGGGTCTTGCCGACGCCATCGACAACTGGCATGAATGGCGTGCGCATCTTCTCGCTCGGTTGCGACGGCAGATCGACGTATCGGGCGATGCGACGCTCGTCGCGCTGCTGACCGAACTCGACGCCTATCCCACGCCCGCGCACGCGCAGCCCGCATCGCGCGGCGAAACCGATCCGGTCGTCGTGCCCTTGCGGCTGCGCACGCCGCACGGCGTCCTGTCGTTCTTCAGCACGACGACCGTTTTCGGCACGCCTGTCGACATCACGTTGTCGGAGCTCGCGATCGAAGCCTTCTTTCCCGCCGATGACGCCACCGCCGATATCCTGCGCCAACTCGCCGATGCGCGACGCTGAGCTTGCGCCGCTTCGCGCATGCTTACAGAATTGAACCTGGCGTTAAGGTGTGAATCTATGAAGAGGCAGGCTGCGCGCTGAAGGCGTGCCGCCTTTGTCAGCTTTTGTCCAACCAACGCGGAAGACAGCGATGATTCAAACATTCGAGCAAGTGATCGGCGGGCAAAAGATGCAGTTCTGCGCGAGCATCGCGGAAGGCGGCGGGCCGGTGCGCGTCATCATCAGCCGTGCGGACTCGGCGGAGTCGCTCGTGATCGTCGAAGCCGATGGCATCATCGGCGCGATCAAGGCTGAAGTGGAAGCGCCCGATACCCTGGTCGCCGATGCTGTGCGCAAGGCGCAACAGGAGGCGCTGATCGAGCGCGCGCTGGAAACCGGCGCCGTGCAGACGACGAGCCTTTAGCCGCCCATTTATCCGGCAAACACGAAGCAATGCCCGCGCGGCTTTCGCAGCCGCGCGGGCATTGTTTTGTGCGCGTTGAAGCGGCGAGGCGCCTTACATGCGCGGCTCGCCGTTCTTCGGATCGGCGGGCACCATCGGTGTCGCGGAATCGGGGCCGTCGGGCATGTCCGGATCGTCCGGATTCGGCGGGGCGTCGGGGTCGAGCAGCTTGTCCGGGTCCGGTTCGCGGGGCTCGTCGGGGGAGCGGGGCATCGTCGACATGGTGTTCTCCTCAGGATGATGGCTCTGCGTGGTCCTTCAGGGCGATGCAACGGGCGTTCCCGCCGCTCGCGCTCACTCGGCTTCGTCCGGAACCGGGCCGCACGCACGCTTCGCGTCTTCTGTCCGCGCGCTCGCCGGATTGCTCACATGGCGCGCCGTCAACGCGGCGCACAGCAGCAGCGCGACGGAAATCCACGCCGACCAGCGCACTGCCTCGACGATATGTCCCGCGCCCGCCGCGCCCTCGCCGTGACCCGCGAGCGCGCCGAACGCCGCGACGCCGATCGCGCCCGCCGCCTGCCGCGCGGTGTTCAGCACCGCCGAGGCCGTCCCCGCGCGCTGCTGGCCAACGGTGCCGAGCAGCGCGGTCGTCATCGCGGGAACCGCGAGGCCCATCCCGGACGGAATCAGCAGAAAAGGCACGAACAGCGCGGCCGTGGGCGTCGTCGCATCGACGAAGGCGAGCGCGGCAAAACCGGCGGCATCGAGCAACGCGCCGAAGATCATCGGGCCGCGCGAGCCGAAGCGCGCTACCACGGGACCGCTCGCCAGGTTCGAGATCAGGAAGCCGCCGGTCAGCGGCAGGAACGCGAGGCCGGTCTGCAAGGGCGTATGGCCGAGCACGCGCTGCAGGTACAGGCTCAGAACGAACACCATCCCATAATAGGTGAGATTCACGCCGATGCCGAAGACCACCGACGCACCGAACGTGCGCTCGTGAAACAGCGAGAGCGGCAGCATCGGCGCGCGGCTCGTGCGTTCGATGGCGATGAACGCCCCGCCCGCCGCCAGCGCGAGCACGAGTCCACCGATGACGAGCGGATGCGCGGCCCCGAGCGGGCGCAGTTCGATCACCGCGCCGACGAACGCCGCGAGCGCGACGATCGCGAGCGCCTGGCCGGGCAGATCGATGCCGCGCGCTTGATCCGCGTGCTTCGGACGCGTCCGGTCGACCCACAGGAGCGTCGCCGCGATGCCCGCCGCGCAGATCGGCAGATTGACCCAGAAGATGCTGCGCCACCCGAAGGCCGCGATCAGCAGGCCGCCGACGATCGGCCCCGCCGCGATGGACACCGCGCCCGCCGCCGTCCACAGCCCGACCGCCCGCGCACGGAGGCGCCGGTCGTGGCCGCAGGCCGCGTTCAGCAGCGCGAGCGAGTTCGGCAGCATCGCCGCCGCGCCGACGCCTTGCAGCGCGCGGGCGGCGATCAGTTGCGGCGCATCGGCCGAAAAGGCGCACGCGAGCGACGCCAGCGCGAACAGCGCGAGCCCGCCCGCGAACATGCGCCGCGCGCCGAAGCGATCACCGAGCGAACCCGCGGAGAGCATCAGCGCGGCGAACGCGAGCGCGTAGCTATCGACGGTCCATTGCAGGCTCGCGACGCTCGCGCGCAGATCGTGGCCGATGCTCGCGAGCGCGACATTGACGATCGAGACATCGAGTTGAGAAACGACGAAACCGACGCTGGTCGCCGTGACGATGAGCATCTGCCGTGCGGACAGATGCGTTGCGGAGGAGGAGAGGTTCGAGTTCATGCCGTTCATCGTAAGCACGGCGCGCGTTCGATGTTTCGGCCTGCGGTGAAACGTGAAAGGCAAATGAAAAATGGCGCGCCGCATGAACGGCGCGCCATGCCACGATGAAAACTTAACGCGTTTCCCTGATGAAAAGCGTCGTCAGCGCGCCGACCGCGCACAGCGCGCCGACGTAGAGCGCGGGCGCCATCGGGCTCGATTTCATCATCAGCGAGACGACGATCGGCGTGAGCCCGCCGAACACCGCATACGCGACGTTGTACGAAAACGAGATGCCCGAGAAGCGCACGGCGGGCGGAAAGGACTTCACCAGCACGAAGGGAATCGCGCCGATCACGCCGACGAAAAAACCCGCGCACGCGTACCACGGCAGCAGCGCGGAGGCATCGAGCGCGACCTGCCGGAACATCAGCCAGTACGACACGGCGAGCGCCATGCCGCCGATGAAAATCGTCTTGCCCGCGCCGATCCTGCCCGCGATCGCGCCCGCCAGCACGCAGCCGATCGTCAGGCACAGCGTCGCCGCACAGTTCGCGAGGAGCACCGTCGCCGGCGCGATGTGGAACTGCTTCTGCAGGAGCGTCGGCGTCATCAAAATCACGACGACGATCGCCGCAGAAAGCATCCATGTGAGTAGCATCGACACGATCACGGCGCGGCCGTGGTCGCGCAGCACGGCCTTGAGCGGGATCTCCGCCGCAAGCGACTTGCGCTTCTGCAATTCCGCGAAGACCGGCGTTTCATGCAGCCAGCGGCGCAGATAGACCGAGCAGAGGCCGAACACACCCCCGAGCAGGAACGGCAGACGCCACGCAAAATCCGCGACTTCGGCCGGCGCGAACGTCTTGTTGATCGCGGTGGCGATCAGCGAGCCGAGCAGGATGCCCGCCGTCAGACCGGCCGTGAGCGTGCCGCACGCGTAGCCGATATGCCGCCCCGGCACGTGCTCGGAGACGAACACCCACGCGCCCGGCACTTCGCCGCCGACGGCCGCGCCCTGCATCACGCGAAACAGAAGCAGCAGCACGGGCGCCATCAGCCCGAGCGATGCGTAGGTGGGCAAAAGGCCCATCAGGAGCGTCGGCACGGACATCAGCAGCACGGAGAGCGTGAACATGCGCTTTCGGCCGAGCAGATCGCCGAAGTGCGCCATGACGATGCCGCCGAGCGGCCGCGCGAGATAGCCCGCCGCGAAGATGCCGAAGGTCTGCAACTGGCGCAGCCAGTCGGGAATCGACGGCGGAAAGAACAGCTGGCCGATGACCGGCGCGAAGAACACGAAGATGATGAAGTCGTAGAACTCGAGCGCGCCGCCGAGCGCGGCGAGCGTGAGCGTCTTGTAATCGCCGCGCGTGAGCGCACGGCCGGCCGCGCGGGGAGCGTCGGTCAGAGGTGTTGCCTGCATCGAAAAGAGAACCCGTGAGTGGAAAAGCCACGCGAGACGCGCGGTAGGACGAGGCTTTGCCCTGCGGGATCGATGAAACGCGCCGGGTGAGCGCGAAGCGAAGGCCGAAGCGTGGCGCACACATGCGCCAGGCCTGAACCAGCGGGCGCGGATTCTGAAGTCGCCGCCCGTCTTCCGCGCTGCGCTGTGCGACGGACAGTCGCGGCGCAGCTTGCCGCGCGACGTCTCTGTAAAAACGACGGCAGCGGGAACTTTGAAGCCGAAGGCGGCATGTTACAGGACGAAAGCCACCGCAAAAGCGAAAAGCCGTTCTTTTTTGAGATGGTGGCGCGCATCGGACAGCCGGGCCGTGAGGGGCGCGCCGTCACATGCGTTGACAATTCGGACGAGTCCGATGGGAAAGGTTTGCATCGCTGCCCAGAATGCGCAGCTTGAATCCCCCGTCTCATCTCGCTACGAGACGCCCGGCGGGCCCCCGAAAGTGCGGCATCCGCCCAATGTCCCTTGGACTCATCAGGTAAGACACTATGCGCGTCGCCGTTTTGCAAACCGACCCAAGTTATCGAAATCTCATCAGCGATGTCGTCAAACGACTCGGCCACAGTTGCGTGACCTTCGGCGATGGCCTCGTGCTGTCGAAGGCGCTCTCGCGCTCCACGGTCGATCTGCTGATTCTCGACTGGAATACATCGGGCCTGTGCGGCCTGGATCTGCTGAAATCGGTGCGTTCGAGCTTCGGCGAGCGCGTGCCGGTTTTGTTCGCGACGCCGGACGGCGCCGAGCACAACGTGGTGTGCGCACTCACTGCCGGCGCGGACGATTACGTCGTCTATCCGATCCGCCCGGGCGAGTTCGGCGCGCGCGTCGAAGCGCTCCTGCGCCGCGCTTATCCCGCAACGACCAGCGCGTGCCTCGAAGTCGGCCCGTACCGCTTCGACGCCCGCCAGCAAACCGTCACCGTGCGCGGCAAGCCGGTTCAACTGAGCGGCACGCAATTCCGTCTCGCGCAATTGTTCTTCTCGAACATCGGTCGCGTGCTGTCGCGCGATCACATTTTCGCGATGGTCTGGGGCCGCGAGTTCCGCGAAACCACGCGCACGATCGACAGTCACGTTTCGCGTCTGCGTCTCGCACTGGAGATCGAGCCGGTCAACAACTTCCGCCTGCAGCCGGTGTACAAGAGCGGCTATCGCCTGCTGCATCTTTACGATGAAGGCGAAGATGCCGGCGACGATCACGCCGATCCCGAGCGTGCGCAAATCGCCGCCTGAGGCCTGAACTCGATATCAACGAAAATGCCGTCGCAATGACGGCATTTTTGTTTGGGGCCGCGTTTCTATGCTGAAATCGGCGTTCACCCGCGGGTGCAAACCGATCCGGCAAGTCTGTTCGTAGCGCCACAAAGCCTTCCCCCGACGATGATCGCTTATGCCGATATCGTCATCAAATCCGTCCAGCCGCTTCAAGACGCTTGCTTCACGCGTTTCTACGATAAGCGGCATGAAAACCATCGACATCATCGACTCGCACACGGGCGGCGAACCGACGCGCCTCGTGACCGCGGGCGCCCCGGACCTGGGGCAAGGCACGCTCGCGCAGCGTCTCGAAACGTTTCGCACGCGTTTCGACGACTGGCGCCGCGCGATCGTCACCGAGCCGCGCGGCTCCGACGTGATGGTCGGCGCGCTGCTATGCGAACCCGACGATCCCGGCGCGGCGGCGGGCGTCATCTTCTTCAATAACGTCGGCTATCTCGGCATGTGCGGGCACGGCACGATCGGGCTCGTCGCGTCGCTGGCGTATGCGGGCAGGATCGAGCCGGGGCGGCATCGGATCGACACGCCCGTTGGTCCCGTCGACGCCACGCTCAACGCGGACGGCAGCGTCAGCGTGCGCAACGTGCCGGCGTATCGGTACAGGCAAGCGGTGACGGTCGATGTGCCCAATCACGGTCCGCTCACCGGCGACGTCGCGTGGGGCGGCAACTGGTTCTTCCTCGTCGCGGATCACGGGCGCGAGCTCGTGCCCGAGCGCATCGCGGAACTGACCGCGTTCACCGAGTCGATCCGCAATGCCTTGCACGCGCAAGGCATCACCGGCGCGGATGGCGCTTACATCGACCATATCGAATTGTTCGCGGATTCTCCGGTCGCGGGCGTCGACAGCCGCAATTTCGTGCTGTGTCCGGGCAGCGCCTACGATCGCTCGCCGTGCGGCACCGGAACGAGCGCGAAGCTCGCGTGCCTCGCCGCGGACGGTCTGCTCGCGCCGGGCGATATCTGGCGTCAGGAGAGCATCATCGGCAGCGTGTTCGAGGGCAGTTATGCGATCGATCGCGACGTGCTCATCCCGACGATCACGGGCTACGCGCACGTCATGGGCGAAGGCCGGCTGGTCTTCGACGAGCGCGATCCGTTCATGCGAGGCATCGAGCCCGGCGCGCGCGCATGACGGCGGACGTGATCGTCGTCGGCGGCGGCATCGTCGGGGCGGCGTGCGCGGCGGAATGCGCGGCGCGCGGCGCGACGGTCGAGGTGCTGGAAGCGCGCGGTATCGGCGGCGGCGCGACGGCGGCGGGCATGGGCCACATCGTCGTGATGAACGATTCGCCCGCGGAATTCGCCTTGGCGCGCGCATCGCGCGAACTGTGGCTCGCGCTTGGCCCGCAACTGCGCGAGCGCGATGCGTTCACGCGCTGCGGCACGGTCTGGATCGGAGAGGACGAAGACGAACTGGACGCCGCCCGCTCGATGCGCGACGCCTTCGCGGTGGCGGGCGTGCGCGCGCACATGCTCGATCGCGCCGCGCTGCGTGAAGCCGAACCGGCGGTGAGCCACGCGATGCAAGGCGGCCTGCTGATCGACGACGACGCCATCGTGTACGCGCCCGCCGCGGCGCAGTGGCTCTTGACGTCTTCGACGCGCATTCGCGTATCGACGGGTTGCGCGGTGAGCGCCGTCGATGCCGACGACACGCACGCCAGCGTCACGCTCGCGAACGGCGAGCGGCGCACGGCCGCGCATGTGGTCGTCGCCAACGGGCTCGCGGTTCCGTCGCTGATCGCGGGCGTGCCGATCGAAGCGAAGAAAGGGCATTTGCTCATCACCGACCGCTATCCGGGCACGCTCCATCATCAGGTGCTGGAGCTCGGCTATATCAAGAGCGCGCATCACGCGCGCGGCACGTCGGTGGCGTTCAACGCGCAGCCGCGTCCGACGGGGCAGGTGCTGATCGGCTCGTCGCGGCAGTTCGGTACGCTCGATCCCGCCGTCGAAATCGACGTGCTCGGCGCGATGCTCGCGCGCGCGACGCGCTATCTGCCGGGCATCGGCGCGCTCGATGCGATCCGCGCGTGGACGGGTTTTCGCGCCGCCACGCCCGACGGCCTGCCGCTGATCGGACCGGCGCGCTTTCCCGGCGACCGGCTGTGGCTCGCGGCGGGCCACGAAGGACTCGGCGTGACGACATCGCTCGGCACCGCGAAGCTCATCGCCGCGCAGATGCTCGGCGGCCCGATTCCCTTCGATATGCCCGACACGAACGCCTTTTCCCCGCAACGATTCGCAACGGAGCACGCCGGTGGCTGATCTCGTCCACGTGACCATCGACGGCGAAACGCTCGCCGTGCCCGCCTTTACGACCGTCGCGGCCGCTATCGCGATGCGCGGCATCGGCGCGACGCGGCGCTCCGTGACCGGCGAGCCGCGCGCCGCGCTGTGCGGCATGGGCGTGTGTCACGAATGCCGCGTGACAGTCGATGGCCGCGCGTATGTGCTCGGCTGTCAGACGCTGTGCCGCGACGGCCTTTCGATCGAGACCATGCGATGAACGTCGAAGCATGCGATATCGCGATCGTCGGCGCGGGGCCGGCGGGTCTGAGCGCGGCGCGGGTGGCGGCGCAAGCGGGCGTGCGCGTCGTGCTCATCGACGACAATCCGCGCGCGGGCGGCCAGATCTGGCGGCAAGGTTCAACGCTCGCACCCGCCGCGCCGTTGCGCCAATGGCTCGATGACACGCGCCCGCACACGAACCTCGTCGTCATGAACGCGACGAAAGTGGCCGCCGCGCCCGGCGACAAGCGGCTCTTGCTGGAACGCGACGGCGCACCGCTCATGCTCGCGTATTCGAAGCTGATTCTCGCCACCGGCGCGCGCGAGCGGCTCTTGCCGTTCGAAGGCTGGACGCTGCCCGGCGTCACGGGCGCGGGCGGCTTGCAGGCGCTCGTCAAGGGCGGCATGCCGGTGCGCGGCGAGCGCATCGTCGTGGCGGGCAGCGGGCCGCTGCTGCTCGCCGTCGCCGATACCGCCCGCCGTCACGGCGCGCATGTCGCCGCGGTGATCGAACAGGCGCCGTGGGCGCGTGTCGCACGCTTCGTCGCGTCGCTGGCGCTGACGCCGGGCAAGCTGGCGCAGGCCGTCGCGCTCGGCGCGGTGCGTTACCGGACGGGCAGTGTCGTCGTGAAGGCGCACGGCGATGCACGCGTCGAAGCGGTCACGGTTCGCACGCGCGGACGCGACGTCACGCTTGCCGCGGACCGCATCGCGTGCGGCTATGGGCTCGTGCCGAACGCGACGCTTGCGCTCGCGCTTGGCTGCACGATCGGCGATAGCGACGGCGCGATACACGTCGACGATGCGCAGCGCACATCGCGAACCGATATCTTCGCGGCTGGCGAATGCACTGGCATCGGCGGCATGGAACTGGCGAGCGTCGAAGGCGCGCTGGCGGCGCACGCGGCGCTCGGCACGACCGCGCACGCCGGTCTCGTGCGTCTCGTGCGCGAGCGCGATCGGTGGCGCGCGTTCGCGCAACGCGTGGCGCGGGCGTTCGAACTGGGCGCCGACGCGCGCGCGATGCCATCGCCCGACACGTTGCTGTGCCGTTGCGAGGATGTGTCGATCGGAGAAACCGCCGTACACGCGAACTGGCGCGACGCCAAGCTTCAGACGCGCTGCGGCATGGGACGCTGTCAGGGACGCATCTGCGGCGAGGCGGCATCGGTGTATTTCGGCTGGCCGAGTGCGGCGGCGCGTCCGCCGTTCGCGCCGGTACGCATCGACACGCTGATTGCGGCGCGCGATCACGCCGGACCGATCGTTCGATAGTGGGGCGAGCGCGAATTTCGACCGCGCGTGCGCGCTCCTATAATCGGTCGTCCCTACCGAAACCCCGCGGATGACCAGCTCGACCCTCATGACCAGCACGCTGCCGATCGTGCAAACCGCATCGACGTTCTCCGAGATGCTCGCGCATTTCGCGCTGCTCGCGCCGGTCTTCGACGCGATGCCCGACATCGTGTTCTTCGTGAAGGACCGCGACGCGCGCTACGCGATGGTCAATCGCACGCTCGCGCGCCGCTGCGGACACAAGGACGACAAGTCGGCGCTCATCGGCAAGACTGCGGAGGACGTGTTTCCGCGGCGCTTCGGGCGCATCTATACGGCGCAGGATCAGGCGATCATCGCGCAGGGGCATCAGCTCATCGATCAGCTCGAACTGCATCTCTATCCCGGACGCGAGCCCGGCTGGTGCATGACATGCAAAGTGCCGCTCCATGACCGGCACGGGCATATCGTCGGGCTCGCGGGCATCTCGCGTGATCTGCAGGCCGCCGAAGGCACGCATCCCGCCTACAGCCGGCTTGCAGCGGTGGTTCAGCACATTCAGGAAAATTACGTGCAGCCGCTCAACATGCGGCAGCTCGCGCAGATGGCGAACATGTCGATCGCGCAGCTGGAGCGGTACTTCCACAAGGTCTTCCATCTGACGCCGCGTCAGGTGCTCCTGAAGACGCGGCTCGATGCGGCCACCGCGCTGCTCGTCTCGCAGGCGAAAGTCACCGATGTCGCCGCGCTGTGCGGCTACACCGATCACAGCGCGTTCACGCGTCAGTTCAAGGCGACCGTCGGCATCACCCCGAGCGAATACCGCGCGCTATTGCAGGCGGGGACGGCGAGCGGGTCGCGCCCCGATTACGTGCGGGATACAAACGTCTGACGGGAAATCAGGGCAAGGCCGATGCCGGAATTACACGGTCGTGCGTGGGGATCGTGAATCCGGCCGGCGCGCGTGAGCCGAAACGTCCGCCGGATGCGGCGCTGGCGGCCATCGGATGCGAGCCGGTTCGGATCTTGCTTATTCAGGCACGCAGCGACCGGCCAGCTTTGCGCGCCGGCGCTGTCGAAACCGCGTGGCGTTCCGCACCGGCGCACACACGGCGTAAATAGCGGTGCGTTCGGAATTCCCGCCGCCTTTTCGTGTCAATCAAGTGCGCGCACCCTCGCGCGCGCGGCGGCGACAAGTTGGAGACCTCCGCGAGAATTCCGTTTTTAGCAGTTGAAAACAACATCATGAGCGAAGTAGCAAGACTGGGGCATATGCGGATCGTACTCATCGAAGACGATCCCGAAAGCAGGGCATCACTGCAAATGTTGCTGGAGGAAGAAGGTGCGGAAGTCGTAGCCGTGCCCGACGCCGAAGACGGCGCGCAGGCGGCGATCGAGCATCTTCCCGATGCGGTGATCTGCGATCTGGACCTGCCCGAAATGGACGGTTTTTATCTCATCCAGCGTTTGCGCGATCACGAGATACGCGGCAATCTGCCGCCGTCCGTGGCTATCGCGCTGACGGGACACGGCGGCGACGAGTATCGATTACGCAGCATCGGCGAGGGTTTTCAGCATTTCATGACGAAGCCCGTGCATCCCGATGAACTCGTCACGCTGATCCAGGACGCGGCTGGCGCGCGCGTTGTGATGTAAGCGTGATCTGAGTGCGATGTGAGCGATAGTTGGCGCCGCCCGTGACAGGCGGCGCGCATCGACGATCTAAGACCGGTCGCGGTTGCGCGCCCGAGTCGCGCCCGTGATCACGGCGATACCGAGCATGATGACGGCGACGATCATGATCGTGTGCTGCGCGACGTGCATCGCCACCAGCGCCCAACACACGCCGCCGATAAAAATCAGCCAACCGACGAGATAAATGACTAGCGTCATCGACTTCTCCTTTTTTCGTTGTGTACGGAAATCGTAGTGCGGCCTTCATGAAAGGGCCTTATCCTTTCGACGCCCGGGCGCGCATAAGTTCATCGGATGCAAGGGGCGTACCGCGGCGGCATCGTCGAACTTGAAAACAAGAGCCAAAGCCATGCTGACCGTGCACCACCTCAACAACTCCCGTTCCCAACGCGTGCTCTGGATGCTCGAAGAGCTCGGTGTCGAATACGAGCTGAAGCGCTATCAACGCGATCCGCGCACGATGCTCGCGCCGCCCGAATTGCGCGCCGTGCATCCGCTCGGCAAGTCGCCGGTCGTCACCGATGGCGATCTGACGCTCGCGGAGTCGGGCGCGATCATCGAATATCTCGTCGAGCGTTATGGCGAAGGACGTTTCTCGCCGCCGCCGGGTACGTCAGCCGAACGCGTGCGTTACAACTACTGGATGCATTACGCGGAAGGTTCGGCAATGCCGCCGCTCTTGCTCAAGCTCGTCGCGCGCCGGCTGGAGAGCGCGAAGATGCCGTTCTTCGCGAAGCCGATCGCGCGGCGCATCGCGCAGACGATGCAAAGCAGTTTCATCGATCCGCAACTGCGGCTGCACTTCGGCTATATCGAAGCCGAACTCGCCAGATCGACGTGGTTCGCCGGCGAGACCTTCAGCGCCGCCGACGTCCAGATGAGCTTCCCGCTCGAAACCGGCAGCCAGCGCGCGGGCGCGAAATCGATGCCGCATATCCGCGCATTTCTCGAACGCATCCACGCGCGGCCGGCGTATCAGCGCGCGCTGGAACGCGGCGGGCGCTACGACTACGCCACCTAGCCAATTGGCCGTTCGGCCGACCTGCCGGCGCACGCGAGGCGTTGCGTACAATCAGGTGCACGACGCAACCACTCAGCCCAAAGGCGACGCATGGCCCGAATCGTTCCCGACGACTGGAAGAACCTCGACGCGACCGGCGCGGCGGCGCGCGAACTCGAAACTCTCGCGCTCCTCGAAAAGCTGCCCGACGACTACACGGTCTATCACGGCGTCCACTGGACGCGCATCAACGAAGGTTTTTCGGTTTTCGGCGAGGCGGACTTTGTCGTGGTCGCGCCATCGGGCCGGGTGCTGATGATCGAGATGAAGGCGGGTTTCCTGCGCGAAACCAGCGCGGGCCTCGTGAAGGTTTATCTGCAGAAGGAACGCAACGTCGCCATTCAACTCGCGCGCACACTGGAGAACCTGCATCGGCGCTTCACGGCGGCGTTCGGCGCGGGCACGTATCGCATCGAGGAGTTGCTGTATTGCCCCGACTACACGGTGAAGAACGCCGCGATCGCGGGCGTTTCGCCTGCGCGCATCGTCGATGCGAGCCGCAAAGCGCAGCTCGCGCGTGTCGTGCTGGAGATTCTGCCGCCCGACGAACCGCGCTTCGAAGCGGCGGCACGCATCCATCATTTTCTCGCCGATGAACTCTCGCTCACGCCCGACACCAATGCGCTCGTCGGCGCGGCGAACACGCTCGTCACGCGCTTGTCGGGCGGGCTCGCGACCTGGGCGCGCCGGCTCGAGTTCGAGCCGTTTCGCCTGCGCGTGATTGCGACAGCCGGCGCAGGCAAGACGCAACTCGCCGTGCGCGTGATGCGCGATGCGCTCGCGCAAGGCAAGAGCGTGCTCTACGTGTGTTTCAATCGGCCGCTCGCCGACCATATCCGCGCGATCGCGCCGAAAGAGGCGAAGGTCGCGAATTATCATCAATTGAGCGCGGCCGTTGCGCGCGACGCGGGCAGCCCGCCCGATTTCAGCCAGCCCAACGTCTTCGCGACGCTCGAAGAGCGTTTCGCTGCTGTGCCCGTGCCGGAGCACTGGAAGACCGATGTGCTGATCGTCGACGAAGGTCAGGACTTTCAGGCGGCATGGGTCGAGGCGCTCGAACGCCTGCTGAATCCGGACGGCGCGTGGTGGTGGCTCGAAGATCCGATGCAGAACCTCTATCTGCGCGAGCCAGTGCCGCTGCCGGGCTGGACCATCCTGCGCGAGAGCACGAACTACCGCAGCCCGCGCGATCTGCTCGGTTTCATCCGCAAGATCGTCGGTCCTGAAGTGCGGCTCGATGCGGGCAGCCCGTTCGACGGCTCGGACGTCAGCATATCGACCTACGATGACGGCCATTCCGACGAAATCGTCGAAGCGACCAAGCGCGCGATCACACACGCGCTGTCGCTCGGTTTCCGCAAGCAGGACATCGCGGTGCTGTCGTTCCGGGGCCGCGAGGGCTCGGCGCTCACCGCCGTCGATCAGCTCGGCCCGCACCGGCTGCGCGCCTTTACCGGCAGCTACGATCTGTTCGGCAACCCGGAATATCGCGATGGCGACGTGCTGCTCGAATCGATCTATCGCTTCAAGGGTCAATCGGCGCCGTGCGTGATCCTCACGGAAGTCGATTTCGACGCGCTCGACGAGCAGGCCGCGCGCAAGATTTTCGTCGGCGCGACGCGGGCGACGATGAAGCTGATCGTGGTCGCATCCGGGCGCGCGGCCCGGGCCATTGAAGCGTTGCAGTAGCGGATGGCCGTCACGAGCACCGAACCTTCGCTGCGCGCCCACACGGCGCGCCCGTGGTTCCGCCGCCTGTGGTACGCGGCGCTGATCGCGTTCGCGGTCGCGCCGCCGATCGGCGCGGTCGGCTACATGCTGTATTCGGGGCTCATCGCGCGCGAGACGCACAGACTCGTCGTGCCCTATGACGTCTACTGGGACGCCGCGCAGTTGCAGATCGCCTACGAGCGCTTCGAGAATCACGTGCTCCTGTATCGCAATGGCATCGACGAGGACGCCGATGCCGTGCGTGTGAGCTATCGTCTGCTGCGCGCGCGGCTGACGCAGGTGTCGGCGTCGACGGGGATGGCCGATGGACACGAATCGCTCCTCAACCGGCAGCGCGAAATCCTGCGGCAATTGCAGACCGCGCTCGATTCCATTCAGGCCGACGTCGCCGGGCTCAAGGCGGAAGAGCGTCAGCACACCTTGCGCGTGATCGGCGTGCTGCGCCAGAACGCGCCGGTCGTCGCGGAACTGGCGGGCGGGCGGCGCCTCATGGATATCGCCGAGCGCGAGGCGATCGTGCGCGACTTCGACGCGAAGCGCCGCTATCTGATCTACGGCGGCATTCTGCTCGGGCTGCTGTCGGCGGCGGCGACCGCGCTCTTGCTGTTGAACGGCTATCGGCGCACGCGGCTCATCGAGCAGCAACGGGCGGCGCTCGCGGCCGAACATCAGGCGACGCGCGTCGCGCGCGAGGCCGGTGTCGCGAAGGATACGTTTCTCGGCATGATCAGCCACGAATTGCGCACGCCGCTGCACGCGATCGTTTCGTCGGTGGAACTGCTCGGCCTGAACGCGCGCGGCGACGCGGATCGCAAGATCATGCAGCGCCTGGAAGCGGGCGCGCGCCATCTCGAAGCGCAGATGCGCGATCTCACCGATTACGCGCGTCTCGGCGCGGGCAAGCTCGAACTGCGCATGGTCGTATTCGATCCGGTCGAACTGCTCGAATCCATTGTCGATGCGAACACGCCCGCCGCGAGCGCGAAGGGGCTGACGCTGCGCGGCGACTACGCAGGCGAGCGCGGGCCGATCGAATCGGACCCGCATCGCGTGCGGCAGATCGTGACCAATCTCGTCACCAACGCGATCAAGTACACCGACGCCGGTTCCATCGACGTGCATTTTGCGCGTACGGACAAGCGTCTCGATATTTCCGTGATCGACACAGGCCCGGGCATCCCGCGCGAGCAACTGCCGCTGATCTTTCAGGAATTCATGCAACTCGATTCGTCGAGCACGCGGCGCTTCGACGGCGCGGGCATGGGGCTCGCGGTCGTGCGCGGGCTCGTCGATCTGCTCGGTGGCACGATCGAGGTGTCGAGCGAAGTGGGACAGGGCGCTGCGTTTCGCGTGAGCTTGCCGGCGGTATCGGTCGCGCGCATGCCCGAGCGCGGCGAGCAGGAAGCCGACGCGCCCGAGCTGCGCCGATCGCGCGTGCTCGTGATCGATGACCACGAGTCGATCCGCGATTCGCTCAGCGAGATGCTCACGCATCTGGGTTATTCGGCCGTCGCGTTGCCGGATGTCGACAGCGCGCTCGCTTGGCTGCGCGCCAACGACGCCGACGTGATCCTCGCGGACCTGCACATGCCGGGCAAGGACGGTTACTCGTTCGCGAACGAATACCGCTCGCGCAGCGCGCCGGGCGCGAGCGTGCCGATCATCGCGGTGAGCGCCTACGCGCCCGAGCTGGTGGACCCGAGCGCGGTGGTGCTGTTCTTCGACTATTTGCTGAAGCCGGTGCGCTACGAGGTGCTGAAGGACGCAGTACACCGCGCGGTGACGGTGCGCCGGCGCGCCGCGTGAGGGGTGGCCTCAGTGTGGTGACTAGCTGCGCATCAACCGCTTGGAAAGATCCGCGACGAGAATGCCGAGCCGCGCGGGCTTCTCGAAACACGCCACGTTGTAATCGCGAATCACCTGGCTGATCTCCGATTCGCTCGCCTTGCCCGTGGTGAGCTCGCCCGTCAGCACGAAAACCGGCGCATCCGGATTGTCCGACTCGCGCACCGCGCGGATCGCGTCCGCCGACGTATGCACGCCGAACAGCCAGTCGATCACGACGGCATCGAACACTTGTGCCTGAAGCGTTTCGAGAAAGGCGTCGAGGCCGTAAAACGCCATCGCCGTGAAGCCGGTGGCTTCGAGATAGTCGTGCAGATTGTCGGCGGAGGCGTGATCGTCGTCGACCACGGCGATCACCGGCTTATCGGTGTCCGTGCGGCGCGGCTGGATCTCGATCTTGTGGACGTCGCACGCTTCGTGCAGCAGCACGCCTTCATGCTTCGTCACGATCCAGCGGCCGTTGAGCTTCTGCGCGATGAAATCCGGACGGCTGCCCGCTTCGAGCGCGTTGCCGACCCACGCCATGCACGCAATTTCGAGCGAACCGAGCTTCAGGACGGCATCGTGCGCGGTGCCTTCGGTATCGTCGGGGCGCGTGTTGATCGAATCGAAGAGCTTCAGCGCGGGCTCGTCGAAGGCATCGGCGACGCGGCGGATCTGCGCGAGCGTCCACGGACTGTTGCCGCGCAGTTTGCGATGACCCTGCGAAAAACTCAGGTCGAGAATACGGCACAGCTCGGCGGTCTGCTGCCGCTTTCCGATGCCATGACGGGCCATGAGTTCGCGCACGCGTTCGGCGACGGCGAGCGATTCGGAGGAAGACGTTTCAGTGACCATACAGCCAGTCGGGGGCGTGAGGGTGAGACCGCTAAAGGCGTGGTTCGGCGCGGGGGCGCGCGCCATGCGCAGTCGATCCGACATTGTAAATGGCGCGGGACATCGTGCTCAAAAATGCATCGATGGAACCTCTGATCTTACGGGCGAAGCGCGCGCGACTGCCGTTCGCTGGCGCGCAGTCGCGCGGCTCTCACATCGTGTCGATCACGGCGTCGACCAGTTCGCGCGGTGTGCCGAACGTGCCGGGCGCGGCGGCGAGCGCGGACAGCCGGTTGTCGATCAGCAGCGACGCGAGTCCGTGCACGTGCGCCCACGCCGACGCCATCGCGATGGTCTGATCCGTACCCATCGCGCCGAATGCGCTCTTGCTGCCCGGCGCGATGTCGGGCACCGAATCGAACACGTCGGCGAGGCCGGCGGCGGACATGCGCCGCGCTTCGACGAGCGACGGCCTTTCCGTGTCGAGCAACTCGTTGCGCGACATCAGCCGGAAGAGGTCGGGATTGGCGACGGCGAAATCGATATAGCCGTGCGCGATCGCCCGGCTGCGTTCCGCGCCGGGTCCGATGCCGGCGGCGCGCTTCTGCATCGATTGCGCGAGCCGCCGATGTCCGCTTGCCGCGAGTTCGGCGAGCACGCCCGCCGTGTCGCCGAAATGGTGTTGAGGGGCCGTATGCGACACGCCGGCCTCGCGCGCGATGGCGCGCAGGGTAAGACCGCGCAGTCCGTCGCGCCGTAACACGGTTTCGGCGGCGTGCAGTAACGCATCCGGCAGCGAACCGTGATGGTAGGGATGAGGCGCGCTCTCGGGCGTTTTCGCTGGGCGGCCCCGTTTTCTTGCTGGCGTGGGATTCTGCATAGGAATCAGGACTCGTCGGTCGATCAATCTTTACAATGTAAATTTATGTTGACGCAAACCGACGCCAAAGTCAAAATCTTTCCAACGTAAAGATTAACGGCGACAAGCGCTGTGCCTCCAGATGCACGGCGCGAACGCCGACACATTCCGATCAATCGCGTCAGGTTTCACAGGAGAACGATCATGTCCTTCCAGGATATTTTGCTGGGTACGCCTACCTGGGTTTGGGTTCTGCTTGCAATACTGGTTTCGCGCGGCATGAAGGCGATGAAGGCGGGCACCGCTCCGCTTTCGAAGTTGGGCATCGTGCCGGCGGTGTTCGCTGGCTGGGGCCTGCTGCATCTGCTGTCGGACCCTGAGACCGGATGGGCCACGGCGTCGATGTGGATGGCAGGCGGCGCGCTGGGCGTGGGCATCGGCGCGGCGGTCGCGAAGAAGAGCGGGATGACGGTGGATCGTATACGGCGCACCGTCACGCTGCCCGGCTCGGCGGTGCCGCTCGTGCTGATCCTGCTGACTTTCGCGATGAAATTCTGGATCGGCTTCGAACTCGCGACGTCGGTGCATATGGGGGTGGATTCGACCTTCGTCGTGCTGAACGGCGTAGTGACCGGCTTGGTGGCGGGGATTTTCGCGGGGCGCTTCCTGATCTACTGGCTGGCGCTGCGACCGGAGCAAACGCCTGTGCTGGAACGGCTGTAATTCGCATCGCCGTGAAGCCGCGGGGTTTCACGGCGATTTCGTTTTAATGCGGTTTGCTTTTGATGGCGCATCCATCGGCATCGTCCGAAACAACAATTCGTTATTATTGAAAGGAGTATTGGCGAATTTCGCGTCAATTAGCGGCTTTTTGCGAGCTACACTGCGAGGCATCAATCAGTGGGAGGTCGCCGTGTTGATCGCTGTTCTGTTTATTTGCCCGATAGGTGTGGCCGCGCTTTTCGGATTCGCACTCGTCGCCGACAGGCACTTCAGGGATTCGACTTCCGTCCCGTCGCAGCGGACCGAATAGCCCCGTCTGGGCGCCTCCCGACTCGAAATTCTTTAACTCTCATCGAGAAGTTTTAATTTTCGGGGCGATTTCGTCATTCTCATCGAAAAAATCTAACTTTTCGGTGTCGCCAAGTGGTTCGAAAAGGCCGTGCGCACGACTTCCTCGATGCGGTCGAGGACGGCGCGAGGAATGTGCTGATACTGCTTTCTCCGATGCGCCGATAGCACGCCCTTGTTCGACTGGACCATGCGAATGAGCGCCGAAAGGTCCTTGCGCGGAAGATCAAACTCGTCGTTCAGCTGCGCGAACGCGGCGTCGTATCCCTGCAGCCATGCAATCTCGCGCGGAATCTCGTCGCGCACGGCCTCCTTGATCATCGCGTACAGGAATGCGACCTCGCGGTCGGCATTGAAGAAGCGATAGGCGCGGCTCGAAGGCGCGCTGAGCACGAGCGGCTCGGTGTCGATACGCCGGTAGTTCCACAGCCGTGTCACCGGGCGCGAGAACGCCGTCAGCACCGCGTGATACGCCGGAATGTTGCGCTCCATCACTGCGGACACGGGAATCACCGTATCCGCGCCGAGCAGCCCCGAGCGCGCGAGCACGTGCTGAATGAGAAAGCGATGCAGCCGGCCGTTGCCATCGAAAAACGGATGCAGATAGACGAAGCCGAAGGCCGCGCATGCCGCTTTTACGAGCACGTCGGGGCAGCGTTTCTGATCGTTGACGAAGTCTTCCCAGTGGGTCATCACCCGCCGCAGATCGTCGATCGGCACGGGGAAGAAGTCGACCCGGCCAGCTGCGTCCTCCAGCCAGTTCTGCTTGGTCCGGTACGACGCTTCCTGACCGTAGGCGTCGCGCACGATCACGTTTTGCAGTTGCACGAGCCATTCTTCGTCGACTGTCGCCGGCTCGCCCGCGCGCCTCAGGAGTTGAACGAAGCGTTCCTGCTTGTCCGAGCTGGGCGTTTCCGATTCGATCGCATAACTGCCGCGTGTCTCCGACCAATACAGAAACGCGAGCGCGCGCCGATACAACTCCGGGTCCTGCATGGCATCGAGCGCGCTCTGCGCTTCGAGAAGCAGGTCGGTCAAGGGCGGGTCGGCGGGAATCGCCGCGCGATGGACGATCGGGCAAAACCCGGGCGTCCCGAGGGCGTTGTTGCGCACACGAAAACGCGACGCGCGCGTGGGCTGCGGCGCCGTGTAGTACATGTCAGTGGGAAACAGATCGACATAACCGCCGCGGATGCTCACGCCCGCATCCAGTTCCTTGCCGCTCAGCCATTCCCAGAGAAAGCAGGCACGGCGAATCTGTTCGCCGGTCGGCGTCGCGCGCAGGCGCGCGATGAGTTCGCCAGGCTCCATGTGCTCGAACGCGGCGTCGATGATCTCGAGATTCACGCCTTCGTGGCGCAGGGCGAACTCCAGATGACCGACGGGCGTATCGTCAAAGGCGACGCTGTTCGGAAACAGAATCTGGCTTTCGCTGTCGATGCGCCGGTTCACTGACGAACTGGCGTACGCGAGCCGCGGCGGCGGCGTCACGCGCAGCTCGCCGATGGCGATGAGACGGGCATAACCGATCGGCGTCATCGAGATTTCTTAACGGTTATCGAGAAATCGTAATTTTAGGCCGGTTTCTGGTGGTTTCATCGAGAAATCATAACGAGTGGCCATCCGGCCGACCCCATCGATCCGCTTTTGCTATCGAACGATCGCCCTTTCGAATTGTTGCGCTATTGCTGCGGGACTATAGTGCCTCTCACGGCATCGAACCCAAAGCAACGAACAACGAAAGGAGACGAACTCATGAACCGTATCGATCTGGCTGGACGCGTCGTCATCGTCACGGGCGGCGCGCGCGGAATCGGCCTCGCGGTGGCGGAACGCGCGCTGGAATCCGGCGCCGACGTATCGCTGTGGGACGTCGACGGCGAACGCCTCGCGCGAACGAGCGCCGAACTCTCGGCGAAGCACGCAGAGCGCAAGGTCAGCGACGCCGTCGTCGAACTGACCGACGAATTTTCCGTCGAGGCCGCCGCGCAAAAGACGCTCGCCGCGCACGGCAGAATCGACGTGCTAGTCAATAACGCGGGCATCACAGGCGGCAATGGCACGACGTGGGAACTCGCGCCCGACGTGTGGCGCCGCGTCATCGATGTCAATCTGATCGGGCCGTATCTCACGTGCCGCGCCGTCGTGCCGCACATGCTGAAGGCGGGCTACGGGCGTATCGTGAATATCGCGTCGGTGGCGGGCAAGGAAGGCAATCCGAACGCTTCGCACTACAGCGCATCGAAGGCCGGGCTGATCGGTCTCACGAAATCGCTCGGCAAGGAACTCGCGGGCAAGAACATTCTCGTGAACGCCGTCACGCCCGCCGCCGCCAAAACCGAAATCTTCGATTCGATGTCGCAGCAGCACATCGACTACATGCTCTCCAAGATCCCGATGAACCGCTTCCTCATGCCGCAGGAGGCCGCCTCGCTGATCCTGTGGCTGTCGTCCGAAGACTGCGCGTTCAGCACAGGCGCGGTGTTCGATCTGTCGGGCGGACGCGCGACGTACTGAGTCGCGTCATCGGGAGAATCACATGAACCATTCCGCCCAGTCGGAAGGCGCCGTCACGTCGCGTGTCATGCGCCGATTGCTGCCGTTTCTGCTGCTCATGTACGTGCTCGCGTTTCTGGACCGCGCGAATATCGGCTTCGCGCAGAAGGCGCTGCAGCAGGACACCGGCCTCAGCAATGCCGCGTTCGCCTTCGGCGCGGGCGTGTTTTTCGTCGGCTACGCGATCTTCGAAGTGCCGAGCAATCTGCTGCTGCATCGCGTCGGTGCGAAGCTGTGGATGTGCCGCATCATGGTGACGTGGGGCCTCGTCTCCGCCGCGATGGCCTTCGCGCACTCCGCGACGACGTTCTATGCGCTGCGCTTTCTGCTCGGCGTCGCGGAAGCGGGATTTTTTCCGGGCATCGTCTATTACCTGACGCGCTGGTTTCCGCAGTCGTCGCGTGCGCGGGCGCTGGGCGTGTTCTACTTCGGCGCGCCGCTCGCGTTCATCTTCGGTGCGCCGCTGTCCGGTCTGCTGCTCGATCTGCATGGCGCGCTCGGCCTGAAAGGCTGGCAATGGCTCTTTCTCGTGGAAGGGCTGCTGGCGTCGATCGTCGGCGTGTGGGCGTTCTGGTATCTCGATGACGATCCCGCCAAAGCGCGCTGGCTCACGCACGAACAACGGGCGTTGCTGATCGGCCGCCTAAGCGACGACGCCCGCGCCGCGTCGTCGCACGGGCCACGCGGCGTGCTCGCCGCGCTCGTCGATGGACGCGTGCTCGTGTTGTGCTGCGTGTACTTTCTGATCCAGGCGGCGGTGTACGGCGTCATCTTTTACCTGCCGCAACAGGTGGCCGCGCTGCTCGGCACAAAAGTGGGCTTGCACGTCGGGCTCGTGACCGCGCTGCCGTGGATCGCCGCGGTGATCGTCACGTGGATCGTGCCGCGCCACGCCGATCGCACGGGCAGGCATCGCCAGTACGCGGCGGCGCTGCTCGTGATGTCGGGCATCGCGATCGCGGTCTCCGGGCTCGCGGGGTCGCCGGCCGTGTCGCTCATCGCGCTGTGCTGCGCGGCGAGCGGCTTCATCGCCGCGCAGCCGCTCTTCTGGACCTTCCCGACGCGCTATCTGACGGGCGCGGCGGCCGCGGCCGGCATCGCGCTGATCAACTCGCTCGGCGGACTCGGCGGTTTCTTCGCGCCGATGGCCCGCACCGCCGCCGAAGCCGCATTCCATTCGACGAGCGCCGGCCTCATCGTGCTCGCCGGTGCGAGCGTGCTGGCGGCGCTCGTCATCGTCCTGCTGGTGCGCACGCCCGAGCGCACGCCCATTCCGAGCGGCAACGCCGCCAACGCATCCTGATTCGAAGGAGATAAAAAATGTCCATGCCGACCATCAAGCAAGTGCGCGCGTTCACGGTCCGCGGCGGCGGCGCCGATTATCACGATCAGGGCGCCGATCACTGGATCGACGATCACATCGCCACGCCGATGGCCCGCTATCCCGAATATCGGCAGAGCCGCCAGTCGTTCGGGCTGAACGTGCTCGGCTCGCTCGTCGTCGAGATCGAGGCGAGCGACGGCACCGTCGGCTTCGCGGTGACGACGGGCGGCGAGATCGGCGCGTTCATCGTCGAGAAGCATCTCGCGCGTTTTCTCGAAGGGCAGCGCGTCACGGACATCGAAAAGATGTGGGATCAGATGTACAACGCGACGCTTTATTACGGACGCAAGGGCATCGTGCTCAATGCGATTTCCGGCGTCGATCTCGCGCTGTGGGATTTGCTCGCGAAGGTGCGCAAGGAGCCGGTGTTTCATCTGCTCGGCGGCCCCGTGCGCGACGAACTCCAGTTCTACGCGACGGGCGCGCGCCCGGATCTCGCGAAGGAGATGGGCTTCATCGGCGGCAAGATGCCGTTGCAGCACGGGCCGGCGGAAGGCGAGGAAGGGCTCGCGAAAAATATCGCAAAACTCGCCGATATGCGCGCGAAAGTCGGCGACGATTTCTGGCTCATGTTCGATTGCTGGATGAGCCTCGATCTCAACTACGCGAAGCGCCTCGCGAACGCGGCGCGCGAGCACGGCCTGAAGTGGATCGAGGAAGCGCTGCCGCCCGACGACTACTGGGGTTACGCGGAACTGCGCCGTTCCGTGCCGGGCGGAATGATGGTGACGACCGGCGAGCACGAAGCGACGCGCTGGGGCTTTCGCATGCTGTTCGAGATGGGCTGCGCGGATCTCGTGCAGCCGGATGTCGGCTGGTGCGGCGGCATCACGGAGCTCATCAAGATTTCGGCGCTCGCGGACGCGCATAACGTGCTCGTCGTGCCGCACGGATCGTCGGTGTACAGCTATCACTTCGTCGTGACGCGCCACAACTCGCCGTTCGCCGAGTTCCTGATGATGGCGCCCAAGGCCGATCAGGTCATGCCGATGTTCACGCCCCTGCTGCTCGATGAACCCGTGCCCGTGAACGGCCGCATGAAGGTGCCGGAGACGCCCGGCTTCGGCGTGCGCCTGAATCCGGAATGCGCGCTGACGCGGCCTTACACGCACTGATGCCCTCGGGCGGCTTCCTGAAACTGTGACAGTTTGAGACGAAAACGGCAGGCCGGACGCAATCGCACGACTTATGATTTGCGAGCAGTGATCGGGTTTGCTAAGTAAAATTTTGTCTTAAAAGGAAGTCACTCGAATGGCAGCGATATCGCATAAATGGTCCGCGCTCGTGACCGCTACCTGTCTTGCTTTCGGCTTGTCGTCGGCGTATGCGGCGAATCCGCCCGTGCCGGCCGCGGCGCAGGTTCAATGGCCGCGTGAGCTCGACACCTCCACCCAGCGCATCGAAATGTATCAACCGCAGATCGAGCAATGGAACGGCAATCACATCGCGGGGCGCGCGGCGGTGGCCGTAGGCGCGTCGAGCGGAACGGCATCGCCGACTTATGGCGTCGCGCAGTTCACCGCCGACGCGGATATCGACAAGGCATCGGGTTTCGTGCACCTGAGCAACATCAAGATCGGCGATGTCAGCGTGCCGACCAATCCGGGCGTCGCGGGCAACGTGAAGAGCGCGATCGTCGGGCACTTGCCGGCGCAGGGCATGACCGTGTCGCTCGACGAGTTGCAGACGAGCTATGCGGTGTCGAAGCAAGTCGGCAACATGGAGAAGGTCGCGGTGCAGAATCCGGTGCCGAACATCGTGTTCGAATCGTCGCCGACCATCCTCGTGATGATCGACGGCAATCCGGCATGGCGCGATGTCGGCGGGACCGGCTATCAGCGCGCCATCAATAGCCGCGCGATGCTGCTGAAGGACGGCAGCGGTCACGTCTATGTGAACGCGGGCGGATACTGGTACGCGGCGCAATCGATGAACGGTCCGTGGGCCGTGCTCGCACAGCAGCCGCAGGCGCTCGTCGCCGCCGCGAAAAAGGCCGACGCCGGCCAGAAAGCCGACTCGATGCTGCCGCCAGGCGGCAAGCCCGCGTCGCAGGCGCCCGCCGTGCTGGTGGCCACGCAGCCGACGGAGCTCGTCGTCACCGACGGCCCGCCGCGGCTCGAACCCGTCGCGGGCACCGGCTTGCTGACCGTGACGAACACGGATCATGCGGCTTTCGTGGAGCCGCAGACCAATCGCCACTTCGTGCTGGTTTCGGGCCGCTGGTTCGCGGGACCGTCGGATAAGGGACCGTGGCAGTACGTGCCGGGCCAGGATCTGCCGAAGGATTTCGCGAAGATTTCGCCGCAAGACCCGAAGGGCAACGTGCTCGTGTCCGTGCCGGGCACGCCGCAGGCGAAGGAAGCGGCCATTGCCGCGACCATTCCGCAGACCGCGACCGTCTCGCGCACGAAGGCGCACGTGAGCGTCGCGTATGACGGATCGCCGCACTTCCAGGCGATCGAAGGCACGCCGCTGCAATACGCGGTCAACACGGCGACGCCGGTCATCGAAGTGAGCCGCACGCAGTACTACGCGGTGCAGAACGGCGTCTGGTTCGCGGCTGCCGCGCCGACCGGCCCGTGGGCCGTCGCCACCGATGTCCCCGGCGTCATCTACACGATTCCGGTACAGTCGCCGCTGCATTATGTGACCTACGTGCGCGTGTACTCCGTGACGCCCGATGCGGTCGTCGTCGGTTATTCGCCGGGCTACATGGGCGTCGTCGTGAACGACAGCGGCACGGTGGTCTATGGGACGGGTTATGCGTATCAGCCGTACGTGGGCGAGACGGTGTACTACGGTTATCCTCCGACCTACGGTTACAACGCGGGCTTCGCGATGGACGCCGCCGTCGGCTTTGCGTTCGGCTTTGCCGCCGGCGCGATCTGGGGCTCGTGCGCGCCTTACTGGGGCCCGTATTGGGGCGGTTACCACGGCGGCGGCTGGGGCTACGTCAATATCAACCAGGCGAACTTCTATGGCCGCTGGGGCGCTGGCACCGTGACGCACACGGCGGGCTACAACCCGTGGACCGGCAACGAGTGGCGCGGCACGGCGGCCGCGGGCTGGAATCCGGCGACGGGCGCGCATTGGCAAGGCAGCCGGGGCGCGGCATTCAATCCGTATTCGGGCAACTTCGCGGCGGGACGCCAGGGTTCGTTCGCGAACCCGGTGACGGGGCGCGAAGGCGCGGGCCGCGCGGGTGTCGTCGGGAATGCCTATACCGGCAACTATGCGGCCGGGCGCGAAGGCGCGATCACCAATCCGGTGACCGGGCGTAGTGCGGCGGGCCGGGCGGGCGTCGCAGGCAATGCGCAGACCGGCGACTACGCGGCGGGCCGGCAGGTCGGCGGATACAACGCGCAGACGGGCCGCGCGGGCGTCGCGGAGCGGGGCGTCACGGGCAATGTGCAGAACGGCACGGCGCAGACGGTGAACCGAGGCGTCGTCACGAACGCATCGCGCGGCAATGCGGTTGCGTGGAATAACGGCGATGTCTACGCCGCGCACGACGGCAACGTCTATCAGCACACGCAGGACAACGGCTGGCAGCAGCATACGTCCAATGGCTGGCAGTCGGTCGATCGCAACGATTCGGCGTTGAACAATAATCTCGATCAGCAGCGGCAAGCGCGCGAGGGCGGACAGGATCGCTTCGCGAATCGCAGCGGCGGCTTCGGTGATGGCGGTGGCGGAGGCTTCGGCGGCGGCGGTGGTGGTGGTTTCCACGGCGGTGGCGGCGGCTTTCACGGAGGGTTCCGCCGCTAGGCGCTGAGGCGCATAGGCAAACGCGGATGGCGGCGCAAGCCGTCATCCGCCCGACAAGGAGGAGACATTGATGCTTCTGGAGAACAAGGTCGTCGTGGTGACGGGCGGATCGCGCGGCATCGGCCGTGCGATTGCGCTTGCGAGCGCGCGTGAAGGCGCCGATGTCGCGATCAACTACTGGCGCGACAACGACAGCTCGTACGGCAAGGCATCGGCGGTGGAATCGATCGTCGGCGAGATCGAAGCGCTGGGGCGCCGCGCGATCGCAATCGAAGGCAACGTCGCCGAGCGCGAGACGGGCCTCGAGCTGATCCGGCGCACTGTCGATGCCTTCGGTCGCGTCGATGTGTTGTCGAGCAATGCGGGTATCTGTCCGTTTCACGCGTTTCTCGACATGCCGGCTTCCGTCTATGAATCGACGGTCGCGGTGAATCTGAACGGCGCGTTCTACGTCACGCAGGCGGCCGCGAACCAGATGAAGGCGCAGGGCACAGGCGGCGCGATCGTCGCGACGAGCTCGATCAGCGCGCTCGTCGGCGGCGGCATGCAGACGCATTACACGCCGACCAAAGCGGGCGTCCATTCGCTGATGCAATCGTGCGCGATCGCTCTCGGGCCCTACGGCATACGCTGCAACTCGGTGATGCCTGGCACCATCGCGACGGACCTCAACGCCGACGATCTGTCGGATGCCGACAAGCGCGCCTACATGGAAAAGCGCATTCCCTTGGGCCGTCTGGGCGCGCCGGATGACGTCGCGCAATGCGTCGTCTTTCTCGCATCGGACCGCGCGCGCTATGTGACGGGCGCGTCCTTGCTCGTCGACGGCGGCTTGTTCGTCAACCTGCAATAGCCGCCAGAGACGCCGCCGAGTATTTCCGCAGCAGCGCGATGAAGTACTCGGCCGGTTCGCTCAACGTCTCGAACTTGCGGCGCAACAGCCCGAAGCCCGACAGGCTCTTGCCTATTTCGATCGGCAGTTCGATCAGCAATTGCGCGCGCAGATAATCGCGCACGACGGATTCCGGCAGCATCGCGACGGCCTCGCTGTTTTGCAGCAATTGCAGCGTCGCGAAGATCGACGCGCATTCGACGATATCGGCGGGCGTCGTCAGCCCGGCGCGCGCGAGTTCGTCTTCGAAGAGTCCGCGCGCGGGGCTCGTGATCGGCTGCAGAATCCACGGCCAGCCGACGAGCGTATCCAGCGCGAGCGCGGTCTTGTCCGCGAGCGGATGCCCCGCGCGCACGACGAGCCGCATCGCTTCGCGCGCGAGCGGCTCGAAATCGAAATCGTTGTGCTGTAGAGGCGTCGTCAGGCGGCCGAGCGCGAGATCGACTTCGCGGCGATGCAGCAATTGCACGACCTGATCGCTCGTTTCGCCGAGAATCCGCACGTTCAGAAGCGGCCGCTCGGACTTCAGTTCGGTGACGGCCATCGCGAGCACGTCGGGCGCGGCGCCCATGATTGCGCCGACCGTCAGTTGCCCGTGGCCGCCGCGGCGCTTCGCGTCGAGATCATCGGCGAAGCGCGTCAGATCGGCGAGCGCGCGGCGCGCATAAGCGAGCGCGGCGGTGCCGAGCGGCGTCGGCTGCATGCCGCGCGCGTTGCGCTCGAAGAGCAGAAAGCCGAAGGCCTCCTCGATATCCGCCAGCATGCGGCTCGCGCTCGGCTGCGCGACATTGATCGCCTCGGCGGCCTGATGGAGATTGCGCGCATCGTCGAGCGCGACCAGCAACGCCAGATGCTTGAACTTCAGGCGGTTGACTAAAGCATTCGGAGACACACTTTGGGACACGTTCTGATTCATTCGACAGTCCGCGTGGAACCGCGCGAAGATACGGCGCAGCGATACGTTTTTGCGATCGGCCAATCCTGCAATCGGATTGTCGTGTTATCGGTCGGCGAATTATAGTCGCAGCACAACGAGTCCCGAACACAGGGAATCACCAATCAGAACAAGGCGGGCCGCATGGAGACAGTGGCATTTCGCATGACCCTGAAACCGGGCATGCGCGGCGAGTACGAGAAACGCCACCGCGAAATCTGGCCGGAACTGGCCGATGCGTTGCGTGCCGCGGGCATCCGCGATTACTGGATCTTTCTGGACGAATCGACCGGACATCTCTTCGCCAGCTACAAGCGCACCGAGACACATACGACCGACGCGCTGCCGGCGCTGCCCGTCATGCGCAAGTGGTGGGACACCATGGCCGAGCTGATGGAGACGCATCACGACAACGCGCCTGTGGCCGTGCCGCTCGCGCCGGTCTTTCATCTTCCCTGAAACGTTCGCCTCTTTCGCGAGGAAGCAACATGCAGGTCGTCGATCCGCATATTCACCTGTGGGATCTGTCCACGCATCATTACCCGTGGCTCGCGAATCCGCAGACGTCGTTCGTCGGCGATGCGCGTGACCTGAAGCACGACTATCTGCTCGCCGATCTGCTGCGCGATGCGGAAGACGTCGACGTGCTGAAGCTAGTGCATGTCGATGCGAATCACGATCCCGCCGATCCGGTCGAGGAAACACGCTGGCTGCAATCGATCGCGGATAGCGAAGGCATGCCGAACGGCATCGTCGCGGGTGCGGATCTTTCGGCGGACAACGCGCAGGCCGTGCTCGAAGCGCACGCGGCGTTCGTCAATACGCGCGGCATCCGTCAGATTCTCAACGTGCATGACAACAGGCTCTACGATTATGTCGGCCGCCACTATATGCGCGAGCCGCAATGGCGCAGCAACTTCGCGCTGCTGAAGCGTTTCGATATGTCGTTCGACTTGCAGCTCTATCCCTCGCAGATGGAAGAGGCCGCGCAACTCGCCCGCGAACATGCCGATACGCAATTCATCGTCAATCACGCGGGGATGTTCGTCGACCGCAATTCGACGCAGGGTTATCGCGCGTGGCGCGAAGGCATGCGCCTCTTGGCCGCCTGCCCGAACGTCGCGGTGAAGCTGAGCGGCTTCGCGATGTTCGATCACGACTGGACCGTCGAGAGCCTGCGTCCTTACGTGCACGAGACGATCGATACCTTCGGCACTGATCGCGCGATGTTCGCATCGAATTTTCCGGTGGACCGCTTGTTCGGCACATACACGGCGATATGGAACGCGTATGCGCAGATCGTGAGCGATGCCAGCGACAGCGAAAAGAGCAAGCTCTTCGTGCGCAATGCGGAGCGGATCTACCGCATATAAGGAGACACGAGCATGACGCCAAGACTCGAACTCAGGCATGCGAGCAAATCGTTCGGCCGCGTGCGCGCGCTCGGCGACGGCAGCTTGCAGCTCTTTCCCGGTGAAGTGCACGCGCTGCTCGGCGAGAACGGCGCGGGAAAATCGACGCTCGTGAAGCTGCTCGCGGGCGTCTATCAGCCCGATGCGGGCGAGCTGCTCGTCGAAGGCGTCGCGCGCCGTTTCGCGAATCCCGCCGAGGCGCGCGATGCGGGCATCGCCGTGATCTATCAGGAGCCGACGCTCTTCGCTGATCTCTCCATCGCGGAGAACATCTACATGGGCCGGCAGCCGCGCGATCGCTTCGGCCGCATTCGTTACGACGAGATGCATCGCGAAGTGGATGCGCTGCTCGCGTCGCTCGGCGTGAATCTGCGCGCGCAACGGCTCGTGCGCGGGCTGTCGATCGCGGATCAGCAAGTGGTCGAAATCGCGAAGGCGCTGTCGCTGGACGCAAACGTGCTCATCATGGACGAACCGACTGCCGCGCTTTCGCTGCCCGAAGTCGAGCGGCTGTTCGCGATCGTGCGCGGGTTGAAAGAGCGCGATGCGGCGATCCTCTTCATCACGCATCGGCTCGACGAAGTGTTCGCGCTCACGCAACGCATGACGATCATGCGCGACGGCATGAAGGTCTCCGACGCGCTCACGCAGGACATGAGCATCGACGCGATCGTGAGCAAAATGGTCGGCCGGGATCTCGACACGTTCTATCCGAAAGCCGACGTCACGCCCGGCGATGTACGTCTCTCGGTGCGTAATCTCACGCGCGAAGGCGTGTTCAAGAACGTCTCGTTCGATGTGCGCGCCGGCGAGATCGTCGCCCTGGCGGGACTGGTCGGCGCGGGGCGAAGCGAAGTCGCGCGCGCGATTTTCGGCATCGATCCGGTCGATGGTGGCGAGGTGAAGATCGCGGGCAAAAAACTGGCGCTCGGGTCGCCGGCCGCCGCCGTGCGCGCGGGCCTCGCGCTCGTGCCGGAAGATCGCCGCGCGCAAGGGCTCGCGCTCGAACTGAGCATCGCGCGCAATGCGTCGCTGACCGTGCTCGGACGTCTGATGCGCCACGGGCTCATCAGCGCGAAAAGCGAATCGATGCTCGCGGCGGACTGGGGCAAACGCCTGCGCCTGAAAGCCAGCGATCTCGATGCGCCCGTCGGCACGCTATCGGGCGGCAATCAGCAGAAAGTCGTGCTCGGCAAATGGCTCGCGACGAACCCGACCGTGCTCATCATCGACGAGCCGACGCGCGGCATCGATGTCGGCGCGAAAGCGGAGGTGTATCGCACGCTCGCGGAGCTCGTGAAGGAAGGCATGGCCGTGCTGATGATTTCGAGCGAATTGCCCGAAGTTCTCGGCATGGCGGACCGCGTGCTCGTGATGCACGAAGGCCGCATCAGCGCGGATATCGCCCGCGCCGATGCGAACGAGGAACGTGTGATGAGCGCCGCTTTGGGCGCCTCGCCGCAAGCTCTGGGACGCGCAGCATGATGACACGACATTCTCCGACGCTACCCGCGATGCACGCCGCCGAAACGAAACGCGAAAGCCTCGCGGTATCGATCGCGAAGAGCCGCGAGCTGACGCTTTTGATCGTGCTGCTCGTGCTGATCGGCGCGACCGCTGCCGTGAAACCCGACTTCCTCAATCTGCAGAATCTGCGTGACGTGCTGCTCAACGTGTCGATCATCGGCCTGCTGACGGCGGGCATGATGATCGTGATGCTGATGCGGCATATCGATTTGTCCGTCGCATCGGTGGTCGGCGTGAGCGCGTATGCGGTCGGCAGCCTCTTCGTGATGTTTCCGCACATGCCGGTTGTCGTCGCGATGCTCGCGGGCATCGGCGTCGGGCTCGTGATCGGCTTTCTCAATGGCGCGCTGGTGACGTTCGGGCGCGTGCCTTCGCTCGTCGCCACGTTATCGACGCTCTATATCGTGCGCGGCGCGGATTACGCCTGGGTCCACGGCGGCCAGATCAACGCGACGAGCCTGCCCGATGCGTTCGCGGCCATCGCGACGGGCTCGCTCTTCGGCGTGCCGAATCTCGTGCTGATCGCTTTGGTCGTGCTGATCGCGTTGTCGGTGTATCTGAAGCAGTATCGCGGCGGGCGCGAGCATTATGCGATCGGCTCGAATCCGGAAGCCGCACGGCTCGCGGGCATTCGCGTCGACCGGCGCGTGATGATCGGCTTCCTGCTGTCCGGCGCGATCGCGGGACTGGCCGGCGTGCTGTGGCTCGCGCGCTTTGGCACCGTCGATGCCAGCACGGCCAAGGGCATCGAGCTGCAAGTGGTCGCGGCGGCCGTGGTCGGCAGCGTGGCGATCACGGGCGGCGTCGGCACCATCGCGGGCGCGACGCTCGGCGCGCTCGTGCTCGGCGTCATCAACATCGCGCTGGTGGTGCTGCGCGTGTCGCCGTTCTGGCAGCAGGCGATTCAAGGCGCGCTGATCGTCGCGGCGATCGCGCTCGATACCCTGCTCGCGCGTTCCGTCGCGCGCCGCATGATGAGGAAACGCGATCATGGCTAAACCCGATTCCGCTTTGTCTACGGCGAAGCGCCGCCATCTGCAATGGGAAGCGATGCTCGTCATCGTGCTCGTCGTATCGCTGATCGGCGGACGCGTGTTATCGCCGATGTTCCTGTCATCGGCGAACATCTCCAACATGCTCGCGGACTTCACTGAGATCGCGCTGATCGCGTTGCCGATGACGCTCATCATCGTCGCGGCGGAGATCGATCTGTCAGTGGCGTCGGTGCTCGGCGCGTCGAGTGCGCTGATGGGCGTGCTCTGGCACATGGGCTTGCCGATGCCGCTCGTGATCGTCCTCGTGCTGCTGTTCGGCACGCTCGCGGGCCTGCTCAACGGCCTCGTGATCGTGCGCTTCAATCTGCCTTCGCTCGCGGTGACGATCGGCACGCTCGCGCTGTTTCGCGGCCTCGCCTACGTGCTGCTCGGTGATCAGGCGATCGCGGATTTTCCCGCGTCGTACACGGCCTTCGGCATCGATACGATCGCGGGCAGCTTCCTGCCGATGCCATTCGTTCTGGTCATCGCGGGCGCAATCGTCTTCACGATTCTTCTGCAGGCGACGCCGTTCGGCCGCAGCCTCTACGCGATCGGCGCGAATCCGACCGCCGCGCAATTTTCGGGCATCGACGTCGCAAAGACGAAGCTGAAGCTCTTCATGATGTCGGGCGCGATGGCCGCTGCCGCGGGCATCGTCTACACGCTGCGCTTCACGAGCGCGCGCGGCGACAACGGCGAAGGCTTCGAGCTTTCCGTGATCGCGGCGGTGCTGTTCGGCGGCGTGAGCATCTTCGGCGGACGCGGCTCGATGATCGGCGTGCTGCTGTCGCTCGTCATCATCGGCGTGTTGCGCAATGCACTGACGCTCGCGGACGTATCGAGCGAAACGCTGACGATCGTGACGGGCGCGCTGTTGCTCTCGTCGGTGCTGATTCCGAATCTCGTCGCGCGCTGGCGGGCGGCGCGCGAGAAGCGTCTGATGGCGCGGGCGCTTTGATTGAGTACGTTGTCCGTTGATGTTGAAAAACCAGCGCAAGGGCCCGGAACCCGCGCGCAATGACAGGAGACTTTACGACATGAAGAAGCCCATTCGATTCATGCGCGGCCCGGCGCTGGCGGCGGCCTTTCTCGCCGCGACTGTCGCGCTGACGGCAAGCGCCGCGGATATCAAGAGCGGCCTGAAGATCGCGTTCCTGCCGAAGCAGATCAACAACCCTTACGAAGTGATCGCCGACGACGGCGGCATGGCCGCGATCAAGGAGATGAAAGGCGACGGCAAGGTCGTGGGGCCATCGGATGCGGGCGCGTCGTCGCAGGTGAGCTATATCAACACGCTCATCACGCAGCGGCAGAACGCGATCGTGATCGCGGCCAACGATGCGAACGCGGTCGTGCCGTATCTGAAGAAGGCGATGTCGCAGGGCATCAAGGTCGTCACCTTCGACTCGGATACAGCGCCGGACGGGCGGCAGATCTTCGTCAATCAGGCCGACTCGGAAGCGATCGGGCGCGGGCAGATTCAACTGCTGTCGAAGCTGATCGGCGGCGAGGGCGAGTTCGCGATTCTTTCCGCGACGCCGAACGCGACGAATCAGAACACGTGGATCAAATGGATGCAGGAGGAACTGAAGAAGCCCGAGTATTCGAAGATGAAGCTCGTGAAAATCGCCTACGGCAACGACGACGATCAGAAGTCGTTCGTCGAGACGCAGGGCTTGCTTCAGGCGTATCCGAATCTGAAGGGCATCGTCGCGCCGACATCGGTTGGTATCGCGGCGGCGGCGCGTTATATATCGAGTTCGCCGTCGAAGGGCAAGGTCGTCGTGACGGGGCTCGGCACGCCGAACCAGATGCGCGCGTTCGTGAAGAACGGCACGGTCAAGGCGTTCCAGCTTTGGGACCCGGGTCAGTTGGGTTATCTGGCGGCGTTCGCGGCGGCGAATCTAGCGTCGGGGACGATCACCGGCAAGGAAGGCGATTCGTTCGATGCGGGCAAGCTCGGCAAGCGCACCGTGGGCAAGAGCGGGGAAGTGATTCTCGGACCGCCGACGACGTTCGATTCGGCGAATATCGACAACTTCAACTTTTGACGTGAAGAGGTCGCGACAGACCTGAGAGAGAACGAAACGCCCTGCGGGGCGTTTCGTCTTTGTGGCGTTGCAACAGGAACGGCCTGCCTTCGGCCGAGCCCGTTCACTTCACCGACTGTCCGCTCCTCATCACCTGCACGGCGGTCGCCGACTCGAACCGCGCCTGCACCATGTCACCCGCCTTCAACCCCGCGAGCGATACGTCCGGCGCGACGTCGAGCGTCACCGTGTGGCTCGGCCCGCGCAGGGTCACGCGCCGCTTCTTCGTGTCGACGCGCTCGATGGTCCCGATCACCTCGACGACGCGCGCTTGCGCCGCCACGCCGCCCGATGCCGGGATCGCCGCGTCGGTTTCGATGCGCTGGCGTATGCCGTCCGACTTCACCTTCGACACGCGCATGAGCAGCGCGGCGCGGTAGTCGATGTTGACGATATCGCCGAGCTGCAACTTCTTGACGTCGCCGATTTCCGGATTGACCGCCACTTCGGCGACGCGCCCTTGCGGGCCTTGCAGCGATACGCTGTTGGTCGTCGGATCGATGCCGACCACGCGCGCCTGCACCTGCACGACGGCCGCCGCGCTGCGCGCCTGCGGGCCGGATGCCGTGTCCTGAGCCGACGCGCTGCCTGTCGCGCCGAAAGCGAGCGCCGCGCACGTCGCCAGGATCCTGATTGCGCGATGCGGCCGTTGAGTTGACGAGCGATTCATGCGTTGCCTCCTTGTCTGTATAGAGCGCTTCGTTGAGCGTGAACGCCGCGCCTTCAGCGGCGTGACTTCGACAGCAAATGACCGAGCCCGAGATTCGTGGCGATCTGCCAGATATAAACACGCGAGTAACGCACGCCATAGCGCCGCTCGATCAGCTCGCGCAGGCGCGCGTTGGTCCAGGTGGCGCTCTCGAAGCCGTGCTCGCGCGCCGATCCCTGCAACGCGGCGGCGATCCAGTCGAGCGCGTCGCGATCGAGCACCGATGCGCGTCCGCCGACACCCATCTTCGCGAGCGCGTCGAGGCCGCCATCGGCGACGATCGCCTTGTAGCGTCGTACCGTCTGCAGCGAAAGATGCAACGCGTCGGCCACCGCTTCGACCGATGCGCCATCGAGCAACATGCGCCCAGCCGTCATGCGTCGCACCACGCTCGGCAGTGTTTTCGGATGGGAGAGCATCGCGCGCGCCGCTCGATGGTTCGGATTACGTGCGAACCGCCCGCCACGTCAGGCGCGGCACTGCGAGCCGGAATCGGCATCCGGCGCTCGTCCGTGTTCCGGCCGGTGCGCGCGAGCAGCGGGTGCAACGTTGCGGCGTCCGTATGCGTTCATGCGTGCCCCCTTGTCGAATGGAGACGGCGGGACTTGATCGGGCGTGCTTGAAGTAAGGTCGATGCGCGGCGTGTGAAACGAGCCGGCTTACAGGGATGTACCAATAAACGTTTTCGGGCACGATGGGCAACCATCGGCGAAAATTTTTTGGGCTTGATAAATCGAAGTGAATTGCCTATGAACGCTGCCGATAGGCAATCGACGCGCTCCCGGCGACGCGCGGACGATGCGCGGCGCGCAATGCCGCACGCGTCCGTTTCGGGCGCGTGTCCTATGCAATGCGCAGCGCACGCCGACTCATTGTTTGCTGGGGCCCAGGCGAACTGCAACGGCGTTCAAACGCGATAAAACTCGATGTCCTGACCCGCGTGCACCGCTCGCTTGAGCCACTCGGGCATATCGCCGAGGCCGTCCCACGTGTCGCCACTCGCATTGCGGAAGATCGGCACGGCGCCTCCCGCCGAATTGGGCAGGGAAGGCAATTGCGGCATCGGCCGCTTGGTTTTCAGCGCGCCATGCGTCCCGTTGGTCTTGGTGAAGGAGGGCGGCGGGGCCGCCGCCGCCGGCGCTTCGGCCAATGCTTCGGCCAACGCTCTTTCCGTAATGCCGAACTCAGCCATTCGGCTGCGCAGATACGCAATGATGCTGTCTCGCTTTCTTTCGTCCACGGCTTTCCTGATTCAGCTTTTTGATTTTCAGAGGGCGAACCGATACCCCGCGCGGACCGGGGCGGTTCGATGACTTGAATATATGTGTTTTATGAAGCGTGACGCAGGGCCTGCCTCACGTCAATTAGTGTATTTACCGCACACCTATTAATTCGCCCGGTGACTTTGCCTTTAATGCCGACATTGCCCCAATGCGAACGTTCGCCCGCCCGGGCATCGCCGTGACGGATGCGCGGAACGCAAACGCGCGGAAAGTCAAGACGGGGAGCCACGAAGCGGACGCGAAGCAGAGCCGCCGATGCAGCATGGCGGCCGAAAACCTCGCTTAACTCCATTGTATGCTGCCTTCGGCAACTGTTAAATCGTTTTAACGGCTATGTTGTTCCCCTGGTAATTCCGCACCGTGGGCGCGAATGGCGGCAATCAGTTCCGCAGGCGTAATTTCATAACGCACTTCGCGGTGAATGCCGGGTTTGCGCTCGTCGATTTCAATCAGCAGTACGGCTTTGCCGTCCGCCGCGGGTTCGAGGCGCAGCGAACGCACTTCCTGTCCGCTGGCTTCGTCGTATTCCGTCAGGAGCGTCATGGCGCCGGTGGCGGCGCTTCTCGGCATCGACATTCTTCCTCCCGTCTTGCGACGTCGTTGTTGTTGTGTCGCCGCGCCGTCCCCCGGCGTGCACGAAATTCGGGCGCGCTGCGAGAGGTTTCAGCCTGGCGAATGAAGCGACGCGAAGGACGGCGCGGCCCGCGCCGTTCTCCGGTATCTCATTATTGCCTGTCGAAAGCGCGCGCGTCCAGCGTCGAACTTGGGGGGGCTTGCGACCCCAAATTTCTTCAGGCGTCCCTGCCGATCGCGTCGCGCGCCTGGCTCGTGATCTCGAACGAGCGCAGGCGCGCCCGGTGGTCGAAGATCTGCGCGGTGACGATGAGTTCGTCGGCCTGGGTCTGCGCGATCACCGAGCGCAGGCCGGCTTCGACATCGGCCGGATCGCCGACGACGGAGCACGCGAGCGAATGTTCGACGCCCGCGCGCTCCGCATCCGTCCACGCGATGTTTCCGGTAGGCGGCGGCAACTGGCCGGGCGTGCCGCGGCGCAGATTGATGAACTGCTGTTGCAGCGACGTGAAAAGAAAACGCGCTTCGTCGGCGGTATCGGCGGCGAAGACGTTCACGCCGACCATCGCGTAGGGCTTTTTCAGGGCCGCGGAGGGCCGGAACTGCGCGCGGTAGACCTCGAGCGCGGTCAGCAGATAATCCGGCGCGAAATGCGATGCAAACGCGAACGGCAGCCCGAGCGCGGCCGCGAGCTGCGCGGAGAACAGCGACGAGCCGAGCAGCCAGATCGGCACATTGAGGCCCGCGCCGGGCACCGCGCGCACGCGCTGGCCTGCGACGGGATCGGCGAAATAGCGTTGCAACTCGACGACGTCATCGGGAAACGATTCGGCGCTGCCTTGCAGATCGCGGCGCAGCGCTCGCGCGGTGGTCTGATCGGTGCCGGGCGCGCGGCCGAGCCCGAGATCGATACGCCCGGGAAACAGCGACGCGAGCGTGCCGAACTGCTCGGCGATCACGAGCGGCGCGTGATTCGGCAGCATGATGCCGCCGGAGCCGACGCGGATCGTCGTCGTGCCCGCCGCGATATGGCCGATCACGACGGCCGTCGCCGCGCTGGCGATGCCCGTCATGTTGTGATGCTCGGCGAGCCAGTAGCGCAGATAGCCCCAGCGCTCGGCGTGGCGGGCGAGATCGAGCGAATGGGCGAAGGCGTCGGCCGGTGTCGAGCCGAGCGGAACCGGAGAAAGGTCGAGTAGCGAGAAGGGGATCATTGCGGCTTTCCGAAGACGTGGCAATGCGCGATGCCTGTGCGCCGCGAGCCACGCGCTGAAAAGGCCGATTGTGCCGAAACTCCGGGAAATCTGCCGGATCGGTCAGGCGAGCCGCGGATAGCCCTGCGATATCGCTTCGCGTTCCAAGCCGAGGATCGGAGCGTAGTCCGCGAGCGAGCGCTTGACGAGACGCTTGAGCCGAAGCCGGCGGGCAAGCGGCGCATCGCGATCGAGCGCATGCGCGAGTGCCTGAAAAAGCGTGTCGACGTCATCGTGCGGCACGCGCGCCGACGCGATGAACGGCAGCGCGGCTGCCCTGGCCGTCATGCCGATCACGCGCACACACTCCGCCAGTTCCGACAGATGCGCTTGTGCAAATGAAAACGTGACGCAATCTATCGCCGCGACATCCGCGCGCTGTTCCGCGAGCGCGCGCAGCGACGCGAGATGCGCGCCGGTTTTTGTCGCGGACGCGAAAAACCGTCCGTCGTGCGCGAATGGCGCCACCGCGTGGCGGAAGAGGTTCATGCCGCTGTTGGAATCGTCGTCGTTGTAGACAGCGCGCAGGCCGCGGCAGGCTTCGATCGATTGCGCCGCGACATGCGCCCCCGCGACGATCACGCTGCGATACGCGCCGTTCTCGCAGCCGGGCGCGTCGAAGTCGGGCGCGGCGACGAGCCGCACGCGATCCGCGAGCGCGTGCACGAGCGGATAGCCGCAGGTCTGCGACAACAGCACGTCGTCGCGCAGCCAGAACGCGGTGAGATCCGGACCCGGATCGACGATGTCGAGCGTATCGCCGCGCGCGCTCAGCCAGTTCGCGAGCTGCTCACGGACGTGCGCGAGCAGCGTGCGCCAGTCCGCGGCGAGCGCGGGCGTGACGTTGTACATCGGCAGGGCGGCGATCCAGTGCATGCGTCGAATCGTACAGGTCGGCGCGTCAGCTCGCGAGGCGGGCGGCATCGCCGCTCTGCGCGACGCGACGATCGGCGGGCGAATTCGGCGCCGCGAACGGATGCACCGGCCCGGCGCCTTGCGCGAACGCATGGCGGCGCGCCCATTCGCCGTATCCGCGCACGACGAAGCCGCCATTGCTCGCGCGATACGCGTCGCGCCGGCGCGCATAGATAACGCCGAGCGCGAACCACGGCACGCCGGGCAGATCGTGATGCACGGCATGATAGTTGTTGTTGAGAAAAAGCAGACGCCACGGCCACGCGGCTTCGTTGACGACCGTGCGTTCGCTCGGGCGCTCCGCCGCGCGATGCTCCTGGAACGAGCGCACCGACGCCAGCGCGAGCGACACATAACCGCCGCCGAACACGAACGCGCGCCATGGAATGCCGCATCGGGATTCGAGCCAGCCCGCGAGCAGCACTAGCGACGCGAGATGCACGGCCCAGCTGGCGACGATCCGCCAGCGTCCTTCAGCTATGGCCTGCGCCGCTTCCCGCCACGACGCCGCGATCGAGAACCACGGCCCGATGAGCATGCGTCCCGCGAACGTATTGCGCGCGGCGAGCGCGGCGCGCAATACGGGACCGGCGTTCGCCCATTGCCCGGGCGTCACGTAGTAGCTTTCGGGATCGCGGCCGGGCTCGGTGAGATGTGCGTCGTCGTGATGACGCAGATGCGAATCGCGATAGACCTCGTACGGAAACCACACCGCGAGCGGCGCCAGGCCGAAGAGCATGTTGACGAGCGGCCAGCGCGTCGGATGCGCGTGAATCAGTTCGTGCTGCAACGACATGTACCAGCACGACAGCACCGCGAGCAACGCGACGGCCGGAACGAGCCCGAGCGTGCGCGCATTGAGCGCGACGCCGAACCAGCCGCCGTAAATCGCGACGATCACCGCCCACGTCGGCCATTCGCTGCGCCAGCCGAAGGTTTCGCGTCGGCGCTGGAGTTCCTGGCGTTGGTCGTCGTCGAGATAGCGGGGCATGGCGGACACAGGGAAAGGCGAAGGGCCATGCTAGCGGGGCGCTCGCGCCGTCCAAACCAACGATTCCGCCTAAGGTTTTCGCGATCGGCGCAATAAGCATTCGACAGGCATTCGTGGAGCAGCCGGAATATTGGCCACGCTTTCGCGCACGGTATTCTTTGTCCCTTTAAAACCCATCGCGCGCGCCATGTCCGAGCCGATCGAGCCGCATCGCAATCTGCCGCGCAAGTCCGCGCGCCTCATCGCCGGACTGATCGCGTTCAACGTGCTCGCGTGGGTCTGGGCGCTCGTCGCGTTTCGTCACTATCCGCTCTTGCTCGGTACGTCGCTGCTCGCGTATTCGCTCGGCCTGCGCCATGCGGTCGACGCCGACCATATCGCCGCCATCGACAACGTCACGCGCAAGCTGATGCAGGAAGGCAAGCGCCCGCTCTTTATCGGCTTCTTTTTTTCGCTCGGGCATTCGACGATCGTCGTCGCGGCCACCGCGCTGATCGCCGCGACGGCGCTGGCCGTGCAAGGCCGTTTTGCGGAGTTTCGCGAGATCGGCGGGATCATCGGCACGTCGGTGTCGTCGCTTTTTTTGTTCGCCATTGCAGCGATGAACCTCTTCGTGCTGCGCGGCGTGTGGCGCGCGTTCCGGCGCGTGCGCCGCGGCGAAGCGTGCCGCGACGAAGACATCGACATGTTCGCGGTCGGCGGCGGGCCGCTCGCGCACATTGCGCGGCCGCTTTTCCGGCTGATCGGCAAGAGCTGGCACATGTATCCGCTCGGCTTTCTGTTCGGGCTCGGCTTCGACACGGCGACCGAAATCGGCCTGATGGGCATCGCGGCAGCCGAAGCGGCGCGCGGCATGCCTGTCTGGTCGATTCTCGTGTTTCCGGTGCTGTTCACGGCGGGCATGTCGCTCATCGACACCGCCGACGGCATGCTGATGACGGGCGCCTACGGCTGGGCGTTCATGAAGCCGATCCGCAAGCTCTACTACAACCTCACCGTCACGCTGATGTCGGTGCTGATCGCGGTGCTGGTCGGCGGTATCGAGGCGCTCGGGCTGATCGCGGACCGGCTGCAACTGAAGGGCGGGCTGTGGGATCTGGCGGCGTCGCTGTCCGGGCACTTCGGGATGCTCGGCTACGGGATCGTCGGCGTATTCGCGGCGTGCTGGCTCGTGTCCGCGCTGATCTACAAATGGCGCGGCTACGAATCGCTGGATCGCTGCATCGCCCGATGACGTTGGGCATTCTTCCTGCTTCGTGGATGCGCCAGCCGCTCATCCACTTCCCGTATCGAGCGGCGTTCAGGGAGAACGATCATGAACGACCCGCAAGCCGGGGCGAAATCGCCGAATCTCGATAGCGCCGAAAAAGAACAGGCAGCCGAGCATTCCGCGCCGCATCCGCTCGTGATCCATGAAATCGTGCGCGAAGAGGGCGAGGTGGCGATGGAGCGGACCTTCGGCGCGCTGATGTGGTCGGCGCTCGCCGCGGGACTGTCGATGGGCTTTTCCTTTCTCGTCCAGTCGATCCTCGAAAGCGCGCTGCCGGAGTCCAGCTGGCGCCACCTGATTTCGAGCTTCGGCTATACGATCGGCTTCGTGTTCGTAATTCTCGGGCGCCAGCAGCTTTTCACGGAAAGCACGCTGACGGCGGTGCTGCCCGTGCTCACGCGGCGCGATGTCAAGACCTTGCTCAAGGCGCTGCGGCTCTGGGCGATCGTGCTGTTCTTCAATCTCGTCGGCACGGCGATCTTTGCGGGCATCCTCCAGATTCGCGGCGTGTTCTCGCCGGAAGTCAGCGACGCGCTCGCCCACGTTTCGATGGCGCCGCTGTCCGCGGATTTCGGCGTGACGCTCGTACGCGGCGTGTTCTCGGGCTGGCTCATCGCGCTGATGGTCTGGCTGCTGCCGAGCGCGCGCTCGGGGCGGCTGCTCACGATTCTGCTCGTGACCTACACCGTCGCCGTGAGCAAGCTCACGCATGTGATCGCCGGCTCGGTCGAATCCGCCTATGCGGTGATGATCGGCGCGGCCAGCGTCTCCGATTACTTCCTCGTGTTCCTTATCCCGACGTTCCTCGGCAACGTGATCGGCGGCGTATCGCTGGTCGCGATCGTCAATCATGCGGCGATCGCGCCGGAGATCACGAACCTGCCGCGGGAAGATCGCGACTGAACGGAGCGCGGCTCATTTGTTGTTGCCCGCGCCCGTGCCGTAGAGGCCGTTTCCGAAGCCGGTGCTGCCATCGGATTTATGGTCCTTGCCAGCGGTCGCGGCGCGCCCCTTCGCCGCATCCTTCGATTGCGGCTTCTGCGATTCATGCATCGGCGCGCCCGACGGCTCGTTACGCGAGTTCGAATCCGACTGACGCTGTTCCTGACGCCCGGTGCCGCCGTCGTTCGTGATTTGCGCGACGCCGTAGGTGCTGAATGCCGCGATGACGCTGGCGAAGAGCATCGGCCAGAGTCGGCGCACGCGGCCGTGACGATGAATGGACATGACGACTCCCGGCATGATCGAAAGACTTGCTTTCGAGCATGAACGATGCCTGGCGAGCCGGCCGGGCGCGTTCGAAACGCGCGTGCCGTGAATCGTGGAAAGTTCGAATGGCCGTTGCACGCCCGGCGCGGGAAGCGTCGGCGTGCAACGATGGGATCGCGCCGCGGCGCGAGGGGCGAAAGCGGTGGTTCAGGCCGCTTTCGCCCAGAGCCTGTTGGTCGATTTCCTGCGGCTGCCGGAGCCGTCGCGCGGGCCGCTGTCGACCGTGTCGAGCGCAATGCGCAGCGCTTCGATGCGCTGCTTCTGCGCCGGAACGAGCGCATAGCCTTTCATCACGGCCGTGAGCCGCTCGCGCCAGTATTCGACGTTGAGCGTGCCGGAAGATTGCTTGTGCATCGTGCGAAGCTGCGCGAGCGCGCGCTCGATATGTTGCAGTTCGATATCGGCCAATGCCGAGGGCAAAAGGCTGCCCTTGGCCTCACTTTTCTTCTTCTTCATGTGGTCTTCCTCTCGGCCATGCGGCGCGTGATCCCGACTTCGGACACGCGCGCCGTACAGGCACCCCGTTCACCCGCACTATTTTTTGAACCCGTCGCGGGTGGCCCTTGCTCTTTTATTCGGATGACCGATCGTCGCCCTTCTCAATGGGCCCGATCGTTAGCAAAAATGTACGCAAGGCGAGGCTGCCGGCTCCGTCTGTCATCGCACATTGGTGCAAGCTGACAACAGGATTTCGATGTTGCGCCGCGAGAGGAGCGGCGCGGCCGAGGGGATGAAGCGCTTACTCGTCGCGTTTGGCCGTGTGCTTGCCGCTGCGGCCGATCTGCTCTTCCATCGCGATGTCGAGCTTGCTGACCTTGCGCGGCTTCGCGGGCTCGCGTGCGTTGACGAACGCGACGAAGTCGTCCATCGGCATCGGCTCGGAGAGCTTTTTCGAGCCAACGGCTGAGCGCTCGGCGAGATAGAAGAAGCCGCCGGGCATCGCGATGGCGGCATAGTTCGCGTTGCCGCTGCGGGTTTTGAGCCGTTCGACGGCGCTGATGGCTTTGGTCGAGCGCATGTTGGGTGTGGATGTTTTCCGTGAGTTATTTATCCGTCGAGTCCTGGCTCGGCGTGTCCGATGGCGCGCACTTCTTGCCCGCGCCCTCGATCCAAAGGTTCGACGGATGACGCTTGCCTGGATAGAAGCGGTACGTGGTTTCGCCGTTGTCGTAACGCACCTTGATCACGTTCGAATCGCCGAACTCGAGCATCACGCCTTGCGGAATGGCGGTCTGCTGATATTTCGCGTCGTGCTTCTTCGCTTCGTCGGCGATGCATTGCACGATGCCGTTGACCTTGTTCTGCGTCGACGACTTTTCGACTTCGGGTTGTCCGGCGTCTTCGTTGTGAAACTGGGCGCAGGCGGCGAAAAGCACAGGCAGCGCGAGCGCCGCGGCGAGTTTTTTCATGGTGTTTCCCGTGTTGTCTCGGTGTGCCGAACACGACATTAGAGCACAAGCCCTTTACAGTCCGGTCAGGTTCGCGGGGATGTTTCCGAGCGTTGCAGCAGGCGGCGCAGCAAGGGCCGCGCCGGCCTGCGCGGCATCCGTCACGCGTCCGGCGGCACGCCGAGCAGCGGCAGCGCCCCGCCGACGATGCCCGAGAACACCGGACCCGCGACCGTGCCGCCGTAGTAGGTGCCACCCGTGGGTTCGTCGATCATCACGGCGACGATCAGGCGCGGATCGCTCATCGGCGCGATGCCGACGAAGGACGCGCGGTATTTGTTCGCCGCATACGAGCGCCCGACCTGCTTGCGCGCGGTGCCCGTCTTGCCGCCGACGCGATAGCCGTCGACCGCCGCGGCGCGGCCGGTGCCGTGATCGCCGATCGCCATTTCGAGCATGTTGCGCACGGCTTTCGCCGTTGCGGGCTTGGTCACCTGAGGGGACGCGCGGCGCGTTTCGCCCTGGATCAGCGTGGCCGCGTGAAAGCGGCCGTCGCCGGCGTAAGCGGTATAAATCTGCGCGATCTGCACGAGCGACAGCGAGAGGCCGTAGCCATAGGCCATCGTCGCCTGCTCGATCGGCTTCCAGCGCTCGGGCGCACGCAGACGCCCGGTCGCTGCGCCCGGAAAAGTCAGTTCCGGCGCACGGCCGATGCCGTAATCGCGATACTTGTCCCAGATGGTTTGCGCGGGAATCTGCAGCGCGAGCTTCGTGAGCGCGACGTTGCTCGACATCTGCACCGCCTCGGCCACGGTGATGACGCCGTGATTCGAGGTGTCGTGGATCACGTTCGGGCCGAGCTTGAACGTGCCCGGCGCCGTGTCGATACGCGTGTCGGGCCGCACCTTGCCCAGATCGATCGACAGCGCGGCGACGAGCGGCTTGATCGTCGAGCCGGGCTCGAAGGTGTCGGTGAGCGCGCGGTTGCGCAACTGCTCGCCGGTGAGGCGCGCGCGATCGTTCGGATCGAAGCTCGGATAGTTCGCGAGCGCGAGCACTTCGCCGTTTTTGGCATCGAGCACGACGACGCTGCCCGCGCGCGCCTTGTGCTTCGCGATCGCCGCCTTCAGTTGCGAATACGCGAGCTGCTGGATGCGCCGGTCGATCGTCAGCTGGATGGTCTCGCCGTTCTGCGGCAGCGCTGGCTCGCCGATCTGCGACACGACGCGCCCCAGCCGGTCGCGGATCACTTCGCGCTGGCCGGCTTCGCCCGTGAGGCGCTTGTCGGCGGCGAGTTCGACGCCTTCCTGCCCGTGATCTTCGTTATTGGTGAAGCCGACCACGTGCGCCGCCGATTCGCCTTCGGGATAAAAACGCTTCGTATCCGGCGCGAGCGTGATGCCCGCGCGCCCGATCTGCGCGATGCGCTCGGCGGTTTCCGCTTCCACCTGACGTTTGAGCAGCACGAACGCGCGGCTGCCGTCGATGCGCCGTTGCAGGTCTTTCGGCGGCATGTCGAGCAGGCGCGCGATTTCGTTGCCGTGATCGCCGTCGAAGAGTTTGGGCGTCGCCCAGACTTCGTACGTGGCGAGGCTCACGGCGAGCATCGCGCCGTTACGGTCGACGATGCGTCCGCGCGTCGCCGAGAGCGCCAGCGTGCGCTGATAGCGCTTCTGTCCTTCGCCGAGATAGAACTTGTGGTCGATCACCTGCACCCACAGCGCGCGCCCGGCGAGCGCCATGAAGGCCGCCGTCACGCCGATGAGCACGAGGCGCGAGCGCCACGCGGGCAGGGGATGCACGAGCACCGTGCTGCGATGATGCGTCTGGAAATCGCTGCCGCCGCGCGTCTTCTTCTTGAACATCGTGGTCTTGTGATTAAGCTTGGTTGTGCCGACCGGAACGCGCGTCTCAGGGAAGGCGCGCGAGGGCGGCGTCGAGATCGGCGCTATCCGGCAGACGAATGCCGAGTTCGTTTTCGAGGACGCGGCGCAGATCCGCCGCATCGCCGAGTTCGCGATGCGCGCTGCCTTCGTGTTCGTCGTGCGCCGAGAAACGCCGGTTGAAGAGGCCGTAGCGCTTGCCCGGCGCGAGGCGCGCGGCAAGCAGGTTGTGCACGAAAATCGACTGCGGCCAGGTGGACACGAAATGGTTGGCCATTTCGTAGTCGGCGTCATACTGCGGGTCGAGGTCGAACCGATAGACACTCGTCCATGCGCCGTTCACGAGCGCCTTCAGGATGTAGCCGTGCGGTTCGCCGCCGGCGTCGTCGAGGCGAAACGCGCCGTGAGGCGTGATCTGCTCGAGGCCGGTTTGTAGCGCGAGCGGCGCGGAGAGCGTCATGCCGCCGAAGCCGACATCGGTGAGGAAGGTGCCTTCGTCGACGTCGACGAGCAGCAGCATGTGCATGCGCGCCGGCATTTCGGACGCTTCGCGGCCCCACAGGACACGGCCCGCGAAGCTGCGCACGCGAAAACCCAGTGTCTCGAGTACGCTGCGAAACAGCAGATTGTGTTCGTAGCAGTAACCGCCGCGCCGGCTCGTGACGAGTTTGCGCTGGATGGATTCCCGATCGAGTCTGACCGGGCGGCCGAGCAGAACGTCGAGATTTTCGAAGGGAATGGCCTGCGGATGCAGCAGATGCAGCGCACGCAGCGTGTCGAGCGTCGGCGCGGGCCGGGCGGGACCGCCGAAGCCGATGCGCTCGAAATAGGCGATAAGGTCGATGGAAGTGTCGTGTGCGTTCATGAGGTGTCCCGGCCTTGGGTTGTCGACGCCGTCGTCGATGTCGCAGTGTCCGCGCGCTCCGTCGCAAGCGCGCATATTTTACGACACGAAAGGTTAAAAATTACAAAAAGCATACGTTTTTCGATTCGAATGCCTGCGGCACGTCGTCCGAATGAACTGTGCCGCATCGATGCAGGTCTTTCCAGGTTCAAGCGCAACCGACAAGGGGCGACACGCCATGCAGAAAGAAGCGAACGAAACGAATCAGTCGAACCAGGCCAAACCAGCCAACCCCGCCGCGAGCGCGACCTGCGCCGGCAAGCATCCCGCACCGCCTTGCACGCTCGTGATCTTCGGCGCGGGCGGCGATCTCACCAAGCGGCTTTTGATGCCGTCGCTCTACAACCTGTCCGCCGACAAGCTGCTCGACGACGACATGGAAATCATCGGCGTGAACCACGGCGAGCGCGAGACGTCAGATTGGCGCGACGAGCTCACGCAATCGCTGCGCAAGTTCGCCGCGGACAAGGCCGCGACCTTCCACACGTCGCAATTGAACGAGGACGCGTGGAACTGGGTCGTCGGACGGCTCGAGTATTTTCCCGGGGAATTCGAGGAAGACGAGACGTTCGCGCGGCTCAAGGCGCGGCTGCAAAAGGCGAAATCGGGCAACGTCGTGTTCTACCTCGCGGTGGGCGCGCGCTTTTTCGAACCGATCATCAAGCATCTCGGCGCAGCGGGGTTGCTCGAAGAGAAGGACGGCAATTTCAGGCGCATCGTGATCGAGAAGCCCTTCGGCAGCGATCTCGCGTCCGCGAAGGAACTCAACCGCAGCCTGCTCGAATTCGCGGACGAGTCGCAGGTGTATCGCATCGATCATTTTCTCGGCAAGGACACGGTGCAGAGCATTCTCGCGGTGCGCTTCGCCAACGCGATGTTCGAGCCGGTCTGGCGGCGCGAGTACATCGACAACGTGCAGATCACGGCGGCGGAAACCATCGGCGTGGAAGGGCGCGGCAGGTTCTACGAGCAGACAGGCGCGTTTCGCGACATGCTGCCGAACCATCTGTTCCAGTTGCTCGGCATGGTGGCGATGGAGCCGCCCAATTCGTTCGACGCCGAATCCGTGCGCGACCGCAAAGCCGAAGTCTTCGACGCGATCCGCCCGCTCACGGCGAACGACGTCGTTCTCGGTCAGTACGAAGCGGGCCCGGCCGGTCCGGGCTATAAGGAAGAGCCGGGCGTCGCGAAGGACAGCCGCACCGAGACCTATGCGGCGGCGCGCGTGTATGTCGAGAACTGGCGCTGGGCGGGCGTGCCGTTTTATCTGCGCACCGGCAAGCGGTTGACGGAGCGGCGCACGGAAATTTCAGTGCAACTGAAGGCCGTGCCGTTTCTGCTGTTTCGCGATACGCCCGTCGATGCGCTGACGCCGAATGTTTTCACGCTGCGCATCGATCCGTCGCACGGCACGAGTTTCGACTTCAATGTGAAGGTACCCGGTCCGGTCATGCAGATCGGCAAGGTGCGCTCGAGATTCAGCTACGCGGATTTCTTCGCGGAGCGCGCGAACGTCGGCTACGAGACGCTGCTCTACGACTGCATGCTCGGCGACGCGACGCTCTTTCAGCGCGCGGACAGCATCGAGACGGCGTGGGCGGCGGTGGATCGCGTGCTGCATCCGGACAGTCCGCTCGTCGTGCACGGCTATGCGGCGGGCAGCGCGGGACCGGCTCAGGCGGACCAACTGCTGGCGCAGGACGGCCGCACGTGGCGCTCGCTCACCGATACGCAAAAGAACGACTGACCTCATCCCAACCAAAAGGACAACGAGCGTGAGCACAGAATCCAAAGCCAAACAGAAGACGCATGTCTCTGCCGACAAACTCGCGATCAGGGCCGAGCGCATTCTCGCGATCGATATCGGCGGGACCGGGCTGAAAGCGGCCGTCATCTCCGAGGACGGCGAGATGAAGAGCGACCGCGTGCGCGTGGCGACACCGCATCCGGCGAAGCCCGACGTGGTCGTCGAGACGCTGATCGAACTGGTGAAGCCGATCGTCGCGGAGCCGCCGACGCACATTTCCATCGGCTTTCCGGGCGTCGTGCGCGACAACCTCGTGCTGACCGCGCCGAATCTCGGCACCCCGGCGTGGCGCGGCGTGCCGCTCGCGCAGCTGCTCTCCGAGCGCCTCGGCAACGTGCCCGCGCGCATGATCAACGACGCCGAAATGCAAGGGCTCGCGGCGATCGAAGGGCGCGGCATCGAGCTGGTATTGACGCTCGGCACCGGCGCGGGCACGGCGCTCTTTCGCGACGGCGAGCTGATGCCGCATCTGGAGCTCGCGCATCATCCGGTCGCGAAGGACAAGACCTACGACGAATACATCGGCAACGCGGCGCGCGAGAAGGCGGGCAAGAAGCGCTGGAGCCGGCGCGTGGAGAAGATCATCGGCATTCTCGCGACGCTCGTGAACTACGACCGTCTGTGGATCGGCGGCGGCAACGCGGCGCACATCAAGTTCAAGCTGCCCGATAACGTGGCGATCGTGTCGAACGCCGCGGGCATCGAAGGCGGCGCGCGGCTGTGGCATCCGCGCTCGGTGCGCGAGACGCGTCAGCTGCCGCACTTCAATCAGCGGGAAGGGGCGCACTGATGAACGCCAACGGCAAATTCGGCCTCGTCAGCGCATCCGGCGACGGCGCCGCGGCCTTCGACGCGCTCGCCCAGGCGGAACTCGTCGTGACCGACTGCGACGGCACGCTGCTCTACACCGACAAGACACTCGGCCAGCCTGCCATCGACGCGGTGCGCCGCCTGCGCGAAGCCGGCGTGCGCTTCACGGTGGCGAGCAGCCGGCCGGGCAAGGGCATGCGGCATATCGTCGAGCCGCTCGGCATCGACATGCCGTACGCGTCGTACAACGGCGGCAGCCTGGTTCGGCCGAAGACGTGGGAAGTGCTGTCGTCGCACAAGCTGCCGCGCGATGTCGTGCAGACGTCGCTCGAAGCGTTCGCCGCCGCGAATGTCGACGTGTGGGTCTTCATCGACGACAACTGGTATCTCACCAATCCCGATGCGACCTACGTGCCGCTCGAAACGCGCACTGTCGGCTACGAAGGCGTGCTCGTCACGCGTTTCGACGATATCGATCTCGACGCGGTCGACAAGATCGTCGGCTCGACGGCCGATACGGCGCTGCTCGCGCGCGTAGAACCGAACTTGCAGAAGCAGCTGGAAGGCCGGGGCCATGCGGCGCGCTCGCAGACCTATTATCTCGACGTGACGAGCCTCGAAGCGAACAAGGGCACGGCGGTGCGCGAACTCGCGCGCATCGCGAACGTGCCGCTCGAACGCGTGGCCGTGCTCGGCGACATGGGCAACGACATGGCGATGTTCGAGATCGCGGGTGTATCGATCGCGATGGGACAGGCGTCGGAAACCGTGCAGCGTCGCGCGAGCCTGGTCTCGAAGAGCAACGACGAAGACGGCTTCGCGATCGGCATCGACGCGCTGCTGGCGGCGCGTCAAGAGGCTCGAAACGGGTAGGGCAGGCATCGACGCGAGGCGCCGCCAGCGTGGCGAAGCGCGAGGCGTCGAAGTACAGGTGATCCGCGGAAGGTTCAGAAGCGTGTGCTGCGGATCATGCTCACGCCGGTTGCAGGGATACGATGAAAATCAGCGACGACGCATCGGTGCGCGCGGGGCGCCGCCGCCTGCGCGTTCGTCCTTGTGACGGAAGTTGATGCGGCCCTTGGTCAGGTCGTACACCGAAAGTTCCAGCGTCACGCGGTCGCCGGCCAGAATCCGGATGTGATTCTTGCGCATGCGGCCCGAGGCGTACGCGCCTACGACGACGCCGTTGTCCAGCGTCACGCGATAGCGGCTGTCGGGAAGCACTTCGTCAACGATGCCGTCGAGTTCGATGAGTTCTTCTTTCGCCATATGGGGCTCCTGTGGTCAGTTGTAATGGGTGCTGCTACGCATCGTACCGGTCCAGCGTGTAACGCCGAAGAACGGCCGCGCAACGCCGCCAGGCGCGCAATCGCGTCGCTACGAAACGTTATAGGCGATGCAAAGCGTGGCCCGGCACGTCCGGCACGTAAAACGTGCGTTTCGGAGCGCGCCGCGTCTCTCTTTCAGGCTCGTTGTGAGCTTGACGGCATAGGCCGGACGACCGTGCGTGCCGCTTTGGCGGCGCGCCCTGGCCGGCATGACCGGGACGGCGACATCGGCGAACAGCGAAGCCGACGTGCAAGTTGAAACGAAAAGCGGTGAATCCGGGAAGTGAGCGCGTTTGCGATACGCTTACGTCATATGCGGTCGAGGAGGCGATTTGCAAGCCCCGCTGACATTCTCGCGCAAATCGGTTGATTAGACAATGAAATTCGCCCGAAGGTTCCTTCTGCGGCGCTTTCCGTTGCGTGGACGACGCAGCCGTGGCTATAGCCACCCGGCCTTCTTGAAACGCCAGTACAGCACCAGATCGACGACCAGCATGACGGCGAGACAGGTCGGATAGCCGTAGACCCAGTCCAGTTCCGGGATGCTCTTGAAGTTCATGCCGTAGATGCCGGCGATCATCGTCGGCACGGCGAAGAGCGCTGCGAACGAACCGAGGCGCTTGGTCACTTCGCTCTCCGCCAGCGCGATCAGGCCGAGATTGACCTGAATCGCCGTGACGATCATTTCGCGCCGCCCTTCGATGGTCTTCACGATGCGCAGCAAGTGATCGTACACGTCGCGGAAATATTCCTGCATGCCGGAGCAGACGCCGGGCGACCGTCCGCCATACAGTTTGCTGACAGCTTCTAGCAGCGGCGCCGTGTGATGCTGCAGGATCGTCATGCGGCGCTTCAGCGAATACAGGTCCTCGATGATCTCGCGCGATTCCACTGAGCCCTTCTGCTCGAAGATGCGCTCTTCCACTTCATCCACTTCGGCGCCGAGCGTCTCGAGCACGGGGAAGTATCGATCGACGACCGCATCGAGCAGCGCGTACATCACGAAAGCGGGCCCGTGCTTGAGCAGATGCGGCTCGCGCTCGCAGCGCTTGCGCACTTCCTGAAAGCCTTGCGTCGTGCGATTGCGCACCGAGAGCACATAGTTCCTGCCGACGAACACGTTCATCTCGCCGACGAGCACTTCGCCTTCTTCATCGAACTCGACCGTATGAAAGACCGCGAACAGCGAGTCGCCGTATTCCTCGATCTTCGGCCGCTGATGACCGTGCTGCGCATCTTCGACCGCCAGCTCGTGCAGTCCGAACTGATGCGTCATGTGCGCGAGCTCGCCGGGACCGGGTTCTTTCAATGCAACCCAAATGAAAGAGTCGGGCAGGTCCCGATACGCGTTGATATCGTCGATATGAACGTCCGCGAGCTTGCGGCCGTTCTGATAAGCCGCGCAATTGACCAGCATGAGGCGCCCTTTATAGTTCTGTCGATGTGACGGGCCACGCGTCGATGGGCGCTCGAAGTCGCGTGAATCGCTTGGGGCGCGAGCGCGTGGCCTTCATCAACGAATCTTAGCCGGACATGCGAGCGGTTGCCAACGAGCGCCCATCGAGTGGCGCTCATTGCTCCCGTCAGTTCGCGGCGAGATCGATGCCGTACTCCGGCGGACTCGGCAGCGCCGGCACATGAGTGGGCTGCGCATCGAAGCGGGTGAGCTTGCCCTCGACCGTCGCGCCGATATCCATGCGCAGCTTCTGATAGAAGATGTTGCCCGTCACGCGCGCGTTGGACTGAAGCTCGACGAAATGCGCGACGGTGACATCGCCGGTGACGCAGCCGTTGATGATGACGTCGTAGGCGCTGACGTTGCCGCGAATCGCGCCCTGGTCGCTCACGACGAGCAGCGTCTCTTCGCCGGGGCGGCCCGTCACGTTGCCGGTGACCTGGCCGTCCATGCGCAGACCTTCGCTGAATTCGAGATCGCCCGAAATGTGGACGTTGTGCGCGATGAGCGTCGCGAGCTTCGCGAGCTTGACGTTGTTGGGATCTTTCTTCGATGAAAACATCTCGGGTCCTTGCGATGCAGTAAAAGGGTTGCGTGAAGCGCGCGGCTTCAGTTGGGTGCGTGCTGTTTCCTGAGGAATGCGAGATCCGTCTGCAGGCGCTGGATTTCGGCGGTGCTTTCGGTGACGCGCTGCTCGAGCGACGCGCGGCTCGCCGCTTCCTGTTCGAACGCGAACTGTGCGTGCGCGAGCTGCTCGCGCAGCTTCTGTTCGGAGACGGGCGGCGCGCAGAGCGTATCGAGTTTGCGCACCTCTTCATGCGAGCGCTTGAGCGCGAAGCCCGCGGCGGCGAGGGCCGTCATGGCGCACACGGCGGCGATCAGGCCCAGCCAGATACCCGCGCCGCGTTTGGGCGTAAGCGAATAGGACTGGCGAGTGAGCAGCGATCGCCGCTTCAAATCAACTTTGCGCATTCGGCTTGCGCTTGAAGAGCGCGAGGTAAGGATTGGGATTGATCTGCGCGCCGTCGACGATCACTTCGAAATGCAGATGCGGACCCGTGGAACGTCCGGTCGAGCCGATCTCCGCGATTTCCTGTCCGGGCATCACGTAGTCGCCGGTCTTCACGAGGATGCGCGACGCATGTCCGTAGCGCGTCATCATGCCGTTGCTGTGACGGACATCGACCGCGTTGCCATAGCCGTTGCGCTCGCCGGCCTGCACGACGCGTCCGCCTGCGCTCGCAAAAATCGGCGTGCCGGTCGGCGCGACCAGATCGATGCCGGGATGAAAGCTGAGACGCCCGGTGAACGGATCGAAACGATTGCCGTAGGGCGAGCCGCTGCGCGCGGTGGGCGCGGGATTGCGGCCCGGAAACGCCATGTACGCCGCGTAATGCGTGAGCGTCTGCGTTTGCAGTTGCGACACCTCGTCGTTCAGACAATCGATGATGCGCCGCGCGCCCTTGAGACGCTGGCGCGGCGTGCCGCTGCTTGCGCGGTTTGTGTCGCACAGGCGCGGCGGCAGCGCCGGTCCGCCTGCACCGTCGAGCGCCGCGGCGCCTTCCTCGCTGTCGGGCAGCGGCGGCACGTCGTGCACGCCGGAGGGGCCGCCGGTGCCGCGCGTGGCCTTCAGACGATCGTCGAAATCATGCAGTTCGTGCACTTGCGCGGACAGCCCTTCGACGCGCGGCGTGAGCTCGATCAGCGCGGCGTTGAGGCGGCCGAGTTCCTCGATCTCGTACGAGCGGCGCGACATCAGCGCCTGCTCCTCACCGAGATGGCTGCGGCCGAACATCGTGCCGATCGCAATGCCCAGCGCGAGCGCGGCAATCAGAAGCGCGATGCTGCCGATGATCGCGATGGCGCGCGCCGTGCGCGCCTCGACGAAGCGGATGCGCTGGTGGGACATGGTCCGCCGTGACCAGATGACGAAAGCCATCAGCGCACGCGGCGGCCCGTTGGGCCGGCAGAAAAAAGACTAGGAAAAATCACGGGAATGGAGTGCGCCGCGCTCTCCACGGCAAAGCAATGAAACTGGGCGGCGATTATGCCGCACGCATCGCGCGCAAGTGATGTTTAAACAGGACGTCGAAGCAAAATTACATGATTACATCGAGTCAAATTTTGTGATGCAGGAATGAACGGGATTAATTAACACATATATGTTTTCTCGGCGGTCAAAAAGTATCGCGATTCATCGGGATGGCTTGACATCGACCCAGACCATGTGCTGGTCATCGCCCATCAGGAATGCGCGGTTCGCTTCGGCGGCCGCGCGCAGATAGTCCCAAACCGCCGTGATGCGCTTAAGCTTGCGCAGGTCCTCGCGGCATGACAGATAGAAGGCGCGCGTCACGACGATTTCGTCGGGCAGCACCGGCACGAAGCGCGGATCGGGCGAAGTCATGAAACACGGCAGGATCGCGAGCGCGCGCCCTTGCAGCGCCGCGAAATATTGCGCGATCGCGCTCGTGCTGCGCCATTGCGACACCGCGCCCGGCACCGCGCGTTCGAGATACAGCAGTTCGTAACTGAACGCGAGATCGTCGATATAACTAGCGAAGCGATGCCGGCGCAAGTCCTCGGCGTTGCGGATCGGCTCGTGCGCTTCCAGATACTCGGCCGTCGCGTAGAGCTTGAGCCGGTACTCGCACAGCTTCGTGTAGACGTACTGGCCCTGTTCGGGGCGCTCGAGTGTCACCGCGATATCCGCCTCGCGCTTGGAAAGGCTCACGAAATGCGGCACCGGCAGCAAGTCGATGGAAATGTTCGGATGCGCGTCCTGAAACCGCGCGAGCTGCGGCGCGAGAAAGAAGCAGCCGAAGCCTTCCGTCGAGCCGACGCGCACATGGCCCGACAACGCATGCCCGGTATTGGCGATCTGCTCGGTGGCCGATTGCACCGTCGTCTCGATCGAATCGACGAAACCGAGCAGGCGCTGGCCTTCGGCGGTCAAAATGAATCCGCCGCTGCGCGATTTGTCGAACAGCAGGGTGCCGAGCGCATCTTCGAGCGCACGCACGCGGCGCGCGACCGTCGTGTAATCGACCCCGAGGCGCTTGGCTGCGCCGCTCGCGCGCTGCGTGCGGGCGACTTCGAGGAAAAAGCGCAAATCGTCCCAGTTGAGGCGGGCGAGGTCGAGTTTGCCGGGATTTTGCATGGCGTTTTTTTGCATATCGATCGGGTATTTTTATAGTGCCATGATGGACTTTTGCATAACTATACTCAACTCAACGAGCCTGCAAAAACACGGGCCGATTCTCATAAGACGGAGACGACATGCTGTTCCCCTGGCGCCGCATCGGCGCGTCTTCGCTTTCCCTCCCTTTCAGTACGTCCGCAACTTCCCTATCAAGGAGTAACTCGTGAATATCGCTGCTGAACATCCGGCGCAGAGTGCGTCCGTCCGTACGGCCAAGCTGCTCATCGACGGCCAGTTCGTGGATTCGAAGACGGCCGAGTGGCGCGACATCGTCAATCCGGCGACGCAGGAAGTGGTCGGCCGCGTGCCTTTTGCGACGAAGGACGAAGTCGATGCCGCGGTCGCCGCAGCGCACAAGGCGTTTCAGACGTGGCGCACCACGCCCCTCGGCGTTCGCATGCGCCTGATGCTCAAGTTTCAGGATCTCGTGCGTCAGAACCAGAAGCGCATCGCACAGACACTCACGGCCGAGCAAGGCAAGACGCTCGCCGATGCCGAAGGCGACATCTTCCGCGGTCTCGAAGTCGTCGAGCATGCGTGTTCGATCAGCACGCTGCAGCAAGGCGAATTCTCCGAAAACGTTGCGGGCGGCGTCGATACCTACACGCTGCGTCAGCCGATCGGCGTCTGCGCGGGCATCACGCCGTTCAACTTCCCCGCGATGATCCCGCTGTGGATGTTCCCGATGGCGATCGTTTGCGGCAACACCTTCGTGCTGAAGCCGTCGGAACAGGACCCGCTCTCGACGATGGAACTGGTCGAACTTGCGCTCGAAGCGGGCATTCCGGCGGGCGTGCTCAACGTCGTGCACGGCGGCAAGGACGTGGTCGACGCGATCTGCACGCATCCCGATATCAAGGCGATTTCCTTCGTCGGCTCGACGGCCGTCGGCACGCACGTCTACAACCTCGCGAGCCAGCACGGCAAGCGCGTGCAGTCGATGATGGGCGCGAAGAATCACGCCGTCGTTCTGCCCGACGCAAACAAGGAGCAGACGCTCAACGCGCTCGCGGGCGCAGGCTTCGGCGCGGCAGGGCAGCGTTGCATGGCGACGTCGGTGGCGGTGTTCGTCGGGGCGTCGAAGGACTGGGTGCCGGAACTGGTCGAGCGGGCGAAGGCGCTCAAGGTCAACGCGGGCATGGAGCCGAACACGGATGTCGGTCCGGTCGTGTCGAAGGCCGCGAAGGAGCGCATTCTGGGTCTGATCGGTAAAGGCGTGGAAGAGGGCGCGACGCTCGCGCTCGATGGCCGCGATATCGACGTGAAGGGCTACGAGAGCGGCAACTTCATCGGCCCGACGGTCTTCACGAACGTGAACCCCGACATGTCGATCTACAAGACCGAGATCTTCGGCCCGGTGCTGTGCGTGCTCGAAGCGGAGTCGCTCGATGACGCCATCGCGCTCGTCAACCGCAATCCGATGGGCAACGGCGTCGGACTCTTCACGCAGAGTGGAGCTGCGGCGCGCAAGTTTCAGAGCGAGATCGATATCGGTCAGGTGGGCATCAACATTCCGATTCCGGTGCCGGTGCCGGCGTTCAGCTTCACGGGCTCGCGCGGCTCGAAGCTCGGCGATCTCGGGCCGTACGGCAAACAGGTCGTGCAGTTCTATACGCAGACGAAAACCGTTACCGCGCGCTGGTTCGACGACGCCACCGTGAACGACGGCGTGAACACGACCATCTCGCTTCGCTGAGGGAGAGTTCTCATGCAAATCGGCTTCATTGGCTTGGGTCACATGGGCGGTCCGATGGCCGCCAATCTGCTGAAGGCGGGCCACGCCGTAACAGCGTTCGATCTCGTGCCGGCCGCGCTCGACGCGGCGAAAGCGGCGGGCGCGACGCTCGCCGCATCGCCGCGCGCGGCGGCCGAGGGCGCGGAAGTCGTCATCACGATGCTGCCCGCCGCGCAACACGTCAAAGCGGTCTATCTGAACGATGACGGCGTGCTCGCGGGCGTCACGAAAGGCGTGCCGCTCGTCGACAGCAGCACGATCGATCCGGCCACCGCGAAGCTCATCGGCGAAGCGGCGGGCCGCCAGGGCAATCCGTTCGCGGATGCGCCCGTGTCGGGCGGCGTCGTCGGCGCGCAGGCGGGCACGCTGACCTTCATGGTCGGCGCGGACGAGGCGCTCTTCGAAACGCTGCGTCCCGTGCTGTCCGGGATGGGAAAAAACATGGTGCGCTGCGGCGAAACCGGCACGGGTCAGATCGCGAAGATCTGCAATAACCTGCTGTTGGGGATTTCCATGATCGGCGTCGCCGAAGCGATGAAGCTCGGCGAAACGCTCGGCATCGATCCGACGAAACTGGCGAGCATCCTGAACACATCGACAGGACGTTGCTGGAGTTCGGATACGTGTAATCCCTATCCGGGCATCATCGAAACGGCGCCGGCTTCGCGCGGTTATTCGGGCGGATTCGGCGCGGACCTCATGCTGAAGGATCTGGGTCTCGCCGTCGATGCGGCGCGCGGCGCGAAGCAGCCGGTTTTCATGGGCGCGCTGGCACAACAGTTGTATCAGTCGATGAGCCAGCAGGGACTCGGCGGACTCGATTTTTCAGGCATTATCAAGCTGTATGCGAAGCAACAAAACGAGCAATAAGCAATCTAACGAGTAAATGACCCGGCACGCACGTGCGTGCCGAATAAGGGTCAATAAATAACGGCTTTATTAAGTTGCACTGCACAACGCGTCGCGCAATCGCATACTGGGCGCGATCATCGGGATAACGATGATTCGCTTTCCAAAAATTTGTCCTATTCTGAAAGCACGACGCCCGTCTGCCGTTCGAGTCGAACGCTCCGGTTGCGCCACGGTGCTGGTAGAACGCCCGTCGTTTTCGGGCAATCAGATGAGGAGTACGCGATGCAAGTAACACGACACTTAAATATGGAATTGCGGCACGCCACGGTGCCGACTTATGTAGCCAGCTATTTCTTTCCGTTGCTGCTATTGGCATACGAAGTCTGGCGAGTGGGGTCGTGGGTGGCGGTGAACGGCTTCAACTTCATGAACTTCAACTCTATGGGTTATGAGTTCGCGTTGATGATCGCCGTGTTCTGCATGCAAATCATCGTGGAAATCGCGTTCCTCGCAGGCGCTGTTCTGACGAAGCACAAGGACGTCGGACACAGAATGGCGAATTTGCTGCTGGGGCTTTTCTGCTCGATGGTCGTGCTCGGTTTCGACCTTGCACTGCAATATGGCCTGAGCGGAAGTTAAGCCGAAACGAATTTCTTCTCTGAACACGAAAACGCCGGTTGATCTCAACCGGCGTTTTTATTGCACTGCAACTCGATTCGATTCAGCAACCCGCCGCGCTCGCCAACGCGGGCGGCGTTTCGGACCGTTCTTCGTAGCATTTCCTGTCCGCATCCTTCAGCGCGCCGCGCAGCCCTTCTTCCACGACGGGATGATAAAACGGCAGCTTGAGCGCTTCATCCAGCGTCAGTTCCAGTTGCAACGCCCATGCGAGCAGATGGCCCAGATGCTCCATCGCCGGGCCGCAGCCTTGCGCGCCGCGCAGCTTGCCGGTTTTCGCGTCGGCATAGACGTGCAGGAGTCCGCGATTCTGCCGCATCACGCGGCTGCGCCCCTGATTTTCGAACGAGGCTTCTCCGGTCACCGTCATCTGCTTGTCGAGATCGTCGTATGACGCGCCGACGATCGCCACCTGCGGCTCACTGAACACGATCGCAAACGGCACCTTGCGCTTGACCGGCCGCACGTCGGGGAAGCGCACGGCGTTGTCGCCGGCGAGCTTGCCTTCGTCGGCGGCGTCGTGAAGCCACGGACGCGTGCCGTCGCAATCGCCCGCGACGAAAATGGCGCTCTGGCCGCATTGCATCGTGGTTTCATCGAAGAGCGGCACGCCTTTCTCGCTCAGTTCGATGCCCGCGTTTTGCAACGCGAGCGGCTTGAGATTCGGCGCGCGGCCGGTGGCGGCGAGCACGAGATCGAAACTTTCCGCGTGCGCCTGGCCTTCGGCTGATTTGAAGCGCAGGAACGGCTTGTCATCGCGCAAGGACAGCTCGTCGAACTTCGCTTCGGGATCGAAATAGAATTCGTCGGCGAGCGCCGCGACGAGCGCATCGCGCACGGGCTTGTCGCTGAGCGCCGCGACGCTGCCGCCCTTGCCGAACATGAAAATCTCGACGCCCAGACGCGCGAGCGCCTGCCCGAGCTCCAGCGCGATCGGCCCCGTGCCGAACACGGCGATGCGCTTCGGCAGCGTGCGCAGCTCGAAGAGATCGTCGCTCGTGATGAGCTTGTCGCCGAACACTTTCAGCTCGTCGGGGACCGTGGGCGCCGCGCCCGTCGCGATCACGATGCGCTTCGCTTCCACGCGCGTATCCCTGCCGACCGACAAGCGCGTCGCCGATTCGAAGCGCGCCTGGCCGCGCAGCAGCAATCCGGCCGGCAACGCGTCGATTTCTTCGAGCACGCCCTTCACGAAGTAATCCCGCTCGCGACGCACATAGTCGAGCACATGCGCGTAATCGGCTTCGAGCGCATGCGTGCCTTCGATGCCGCGCGGCGCGAGCGCTTGCGCATCGTGCAGACCGTTGGCCGCCGCGAGCAGCAGCTTGGACGGCATGCAGCCGACGCGCGCGCAGGTCGTGCCGAGCTCGCCGCTCTCGATCAGCACCGCGTTCGCGCCCGCTAGCCGCGCCGCGCGAAACGCGGCCATGCCGGCCGTGCCCGCGCCGATCACGGCGACGTCCACTTCGATCTCGTTCATTCCGTTTCCCGCTGTTTTCACGGGCCGAGCAAACCCTGATACACCTCGGCGTACGCGAGCGCCGCCGCTTCCCAGCCGAAGTTCTGGCCCATCGCGCGCTTGACGACCGCTTTCCAGTCGGTGCGCCGCGCCTTCAGGGCGAACGCGCGCCGGATCGCACCGACGATGCCCGTGCGGTCGAAGGTATCGAAGACGAAGCCGGTCGCGAGATCGTCGGCGAGATTTTCGAGCGAGGCATCGGCGACGGTATCCGCGAGCCCGCCCACGCGATGCACGAGCGGCAGCGAGCCGTACGCGAGCGCGTAGAGCTGCGTGAGCCCGCACGGCTCGAATCGCGACGGCACCATCACGATATCGCTGCCCGCGATGATCGAATGCGACAGCGTCTCGTCGAAGCCGAGCTCGACCGCAACCGCGCCCGGATGCGCCGCCGCTGCGTTCTTCATGCCGGTTTCGAGCGCCGGGTCGCCGGTGCCGAGGACGACGAGCTGGCCGCCGCGCTGCACGATATCGGGCACGGCCGAGAGCAGCAGATCGAGACCCTTCTGCTCGGTTAGACGGCTGACGACGCCGAAGAGCAGGGCGTCGTCGTCTTTCGCGAGGCCCATGCGCTCCTGCAGCGCCGCCTTGCACTTCGACTTGCCCGAGCCGGGCTTGGCCGCGGTGTACTTCGACGCGATGGATTCATCGACCGACGGGCTCCAGATCGAATAATCGACGCCGTTCAGAATGCCCGTGATGTCATGTGTGCGCGTCTGCAACAGGCCGTGCAGGCCCGCGCCGTGCGCCTGCGTCTGGATCTCGCGGGCGTAGGTCGGGCTGACGGTCGTAATGCGGTCGGCGTAGTAGAGCCCCGCCTTCAGGAAGGAGACGTGGCCGTAGAACTCCAGTCCTTCCATCGCGTAGAAGTCGCCCGGAAGCTGCAGCGCGCCGAATTCCGACGCCGGAAACGTGCCCTGATACGCGAGGTTGTGCACCGTCATTACACTCGCCACGCGCGGCGCGCCGCTGCGTTCGAACGCGCGCAGATACGCGGGCGCGAGCCCCGCGTGCCAGTCGTGCGCGTGCACGATATGCGGTTTCCACGCCGGATCGGCGCCCGTCGCGATGCGCGCTGCCGTCCAGCCGAGCAGTGCGAAACGGCGGTCGTTATCGGCATACGGATGATTGGCCGCATCCATATACGGATTGCCCGGACGATCATAGAACTGATCCGCGCGCACGACGTACACGGTCACGCCGTGCGGTTTCAGCACGCCGCGCTCGAGCCGCACGTTGCCCGCGCCGAACGCGCCGCCCAGATCGGCGACGGGGTCGAGATCCGCAAGCCCCGCGAGCACGGCCGGAAAGCCAGGCAGCACGACGCGCGCATCCGTGCCCAGTTGCGACTGCGCGGGCGGCAGCGCGCCGACCACATCGGCGAGGCCGCCGGTCTTCAACAGCGGAAACATTTCTGCTGCGGCATGCAGCACGCAAACGGTCATCGGCGCTCCTGTCGATCCGGTTCGTGTTGACGCTTCGGCTAGCGCGAGAGCCGCGCCAGCGCGTCGCGTGTGATGAGCGTGACGCCGGAATCCGTGCGGAAGAAGCGCGCGGCGTCGTCGTCCGGATCTTCGCCGACCACGAGGCCTTCGGGCACCGTGCAACCGCGATCGATCACGACCTTCTGCAAGCGGCAACTCGGCCCGACCGTCACCTGAGGCAACAAGACTGCCTCATTGATGTTACAGAACGAGTGCACCCGCACTGCCGACGAAAACACCGACTTCGACACCTGCGATCCCGAGATCACGCAGCCGCCGCAGACGAGCAGATTCGTGATTGCGCCTTGCTGGCCGTTCAGGTCGCGCACGAACTTGCCGGGCGGCAGTTGCTCCTGATTCGTCCAGATCGGCCATTTGCGGTCGTACAGATCGAGTTCGGGAATCGTCGAGGCGAGGTCGAGATTGGCTTCCCAGTAGGCGTCGACGGTGCCGACGTCGCGCCAGTACGCAGGCGCGTCCGGATCGCTGCTGGAAGTCACGCACGACATGCCGAACGGATGCGCGATCGCCTTGCCCGTCGTCACGACGCGCGGAATGATGTCCTTGCCGAAGTCGTGATCCGTGTTCGACGTCTCGATGTTCTCCTGCAGCATGTCGTAGAGATACTTCGCGCTGAACACGTAGATGCCCATGCTCGCGAGCGCGACGTCGGGCTTGCCGGGCATCGCGGGCGGATCGGCGGGCTTTTCGAGGAAATCGGTGACGCGGCGGTTTTCATCGACGTGCATCACGCCGAACGCGACCGCGTCCATGCGTGGCACCTCGATGCAGCCGACCGTGCAGTCCGCGCCGCTCTCGACGTGATCGAGCACCATGCGCGTGTAGTCCATCTTGTAGATGTGATCGCCCGCCAGCACGATGACGAACTCCGGCCCGATCGAGCGGACGATATCGAGGTTCTGATACACGGCGTCGGCGGTGCCGCGATACCAGCTCGAATCGACGCGCTGCTGCGCCGGCCAGATATCGATGAACTCGTTGAACTCGCCGCGCAGGAAACCCCAGCCGCGCTGCAGATGGCGAATGAGCGAATGCGCCTTGTATTGCGTGACGACGGCGATGCGGCGGATGCCGGAATTGAGGCAGTTGGACAGCGCGAAGTCGATGATGCGGTACTTGCCGCCGAAGTGCACGGCGGGCTTCACCCGCTTGTCGGTGAGCGGCCCGAGACGCGTGCCGCGCCCGCCGGCGAGAACGATTGCGAGGGTCGACTTCTGCAAATCGGTGCGATTCTTAGACAGCGTCTCCATGTCAGCCTCCTGATTTGACCTGCGACTATTGATGTCTTGCCGTGTGTTCGTCCTCGTATGCTTTTCGATGTCGTCACTGCGCGTGCCGATGCTGGCCGCGCGTGTTCGCCGTTGCAGCATTATCCGGCGCGCGTTCGGATTCGTGTGCTGGAGTTACGCGATTTTTTCGCTGAATGCTGCATGCGGTTTATCCCGCGCCTTGGGAGCAAAGCGTGTGCCGAACGCGCACGGGCGTGCTGTGGAGATGGTCCGGAACGGTGATGGTGTTGCGGGCGCGCGACCGTTTGGGCTTCTGATCGATCGCGCCGCTCGACAAAACGCGCCCGCGCAATTTATAACGGGCGACGCCATGCCGCAGTGCGTCGAGGCACGGCACAATACGATGCATGCAATGCCCGTACTTGCTTGGAAGCCGCGCGCACGGGCGTTCTTTCTGAAGCCGCTGTCGCGCTGCGCTGCACGACACCCGGCACGCCAAACGTTTCACCTGACCGGACACGATCAATCGGGAAAGCAGAACATGAACAACGTCCTGAGCATTCAATCGCATGTGGTGTTCGGCCATGCGGGCAACAGCGCGGCGGTCTTTCCGATGCGGCGTCTCGGCGTCAACGTCTGGCCGCTCAACACCGTGCAATTCTCCAATCACACGCAATATGGACGCTGGACCGGCAGTGCGTTCGACGCCGACGAGCTTCAGAACGTGATCGAGGGCATCGGCGCGATCGGCGTGCTCGCGCGCTGCAACGCAGTGCTGTCGGGCTATATGGGTGCGCCGGAGCAGGGCCGCGCGGTCGTCGAGATCGTGAAGATGGTGAAGGCGGTGAATCCGCGCGCGCTCTATTTCTGCGATCCGGTCATGGGCCAGACGGGCGGCTGCACCGTCGCCGCAGGCGTCGAGGATTTCCTCGTCACGACGATGCCCACAATCGCCGACGCGATGATGCCCAACCACGTCGAACTGGAGAAGCTCGTCGGGCGCACGATCGAAACCGTGGAAGAAGCCGTCGATGCGTGCCGCGAAGTCATCGCGCGCGGTCCGCGCACCGTGCTGGTGAAACATCTGCTCGATCGCAACAGCCGCGCCGACACCTTCAACATGCTCGCCGTCACGCCGACGGAAGCGTGGTTCGCGCAGCGTCCGCTATATCCGTTCGCGCGGCAGCCGGTGGGCGTCGGCGATCTGACGAGCGCGGTGTTCGTCGCGCGCACGCTGCACGGCGATTCATTGCGCAACGCGCTCGAACACACGCTCGCGGCGGTCAATGCCGTCGTCAAGGCGACTTACGAGGCGGGGCGTTACGAGCTGGAGATCGTCGCGTCGCAGGATGAAATCGCGAAGCCGACCGACCGCTTCCCTGCGATTCGCGTGACCGGCACGGAAACCGTCAGGGGCGTCTAGCTTTCTTCCATCAGGCCGAAGCGCCAGGACAAGCGGCGCGTCGCGGCCAGGAGCGCATGCGCGAGCGGGCCATCCGCGGCGCTGTCGAAACCGCCCGCCGAACCGATCAGCGCGATCACGAGGCACACGCTGCCCGTGTGATCGAACACCGGCGCGGCGAGCGTGTGGATGCCGGGCACCGGCGCACCGAGCGCGGTGTCGAGGCCGCGTTTCCTGATGTCATCGAAGCGCGCAGCGTCCGGTTGCGCGCCTTCCGTTCCGGCGAGACGGATGCCGTCCTGCTGCATCAGGCTCGCGAGCATGTCGGCGGGAAGATGCGCGGCATATACGCGTCCGATCGCCGTATTGACGAGCGACATCACCGTTCCGATGCGCAAGCTCACGTGCTGCGGCCGCGCCGATTCCTCCAGCCGGATCACGGTCGGGCCGAGCGGGCCGAGCGCGGCGGCGGCGACCGTCATCGACGTGCTCGCGGCGAGCGCGACGATCTCGGCTTCGGCGTCGCGGATCGGCGAGAGGCGCTGCAACGCGATCAGCCCGAGTTCGCGGCTCAACGGCCCCGCATGAAAAAGCCCGGCGTCGTCGCGCGCGAGGAGCCCGACTTTCACCAGACTCACCAGATGCGCGAACGCCTTCGCCGGCGGCATGCCGGCCGCGGCGGCGAGATCGCGCAACGTGAGCGGCTCGCCTGCCGCGACCAGCGCGCGCAAGAGATCGCCCGTTGCGTCGAGCGCGTTGATGCCGCGCTGCGGCCGCGCGTCTTCTTCGAATATCGTCATGAAAGCCGTTCTGTGATGTCGCGTGCGGCGTCTTTCAACGCACGGGCGAGCGCGCCGTCCCAGTCGACGTCGGCGAGGCCGGTCGGTCCGATCGCCGTCAGCGCGAGCTGCATGCGCGCGCTGCCGTCGAACACCGGCACGCTCATGCTGCTGACGCCGGGGCTCGGCGCATCGACGCTGCGTTCGATGCCGCGCGCGCGGATTTCGCCGATGCGCGCGTCCGTGCCGGGCGCATCGGTTTCCTGCTGATGCGCGAGCATCGCGGCGACGCGGGTTTCGTCGTCGAAGGCGCGGAATATACGTCCCGTCGACGTCGACGAAAGCGACATCACCGTGCCGACATGCAGATTCACATGCAGCGGATAGCCGCCGCGTTCGTAGCGCACGATCGTCGGTCCCTGTGGGCCGGCCACGCTGACCGCGACGCTCATGCCCGTCGCGAGCGCCAGCGCCGACACGCGCGGTGCGGCCGCACGATACGCCGGCTGATGTTCCAGATTCAACAGTCCGAGCCGCAGCGAAAGCGGGCCCGGCTCGTAATTGCCGGTGAGCGCGTCGCGTTTGACGAGCCCGAGGCGCGTCAGGCTGACGAGGTAGGTATGCGCCTGCGCGCTCGACAGCTCCGCGGCTTCGGCGAGCGCGCTCAACGCAAGCGGCTCGCGACGCGCGGCGAGCGCTGCGAGCAGACGCGCGCCGACCTCGACGCTCTGAACGCCGCGCTGTTTTTTTTCCTCGCCGGTTTCGGAAAGACCCAAGCGCACTCCGCAATCGATGAAAGTGAACGAATGGCAGATGTTAGCCGAGCCGCATTCATCCGATGCAGCGATTCAGTATTTACCCGTAATTTGCAAATAGCAAATACGCTTGCTGTTGACAAAAATCAGCGGCGCGCCGATCATCCACTCATCCCCACGAGAATGGAAGCGAGACACGATCATGGCAAAGGCTTTTGCATCGCAGGCCGATCTGGAAGAAAAGAAGATCACCTTCACGCAACTCTCCGAAAACGCTTACGCCTACACGGCGGAGGGCGATCCGAACTCGGGCGTCATCATCGGCGACGACGGCGTGCTGATCGTCGATACGACCGCGACGCCCGCGATGGCGCAAGACCTCATCGCGAAAATCCGCAGCGTCACCGACAAGCCGATCAAATACGTCGTGCTGTCGCATTACCACGCGGTGCGCGTGCTCGGCGCGTCGGCGTATTTCGAGGAAGGTGCGCAGCAGGTCATCGCGAGCCGCGGCACGTATGAAATGATCGTCGAGCGCGGCGAGCAGGACATGAAATCGGAGATCGAGCGCTTTCCGCGCCTGTTCGCGGGCGTCGAGACGGTGCCGGGCCTCACGTGGCCGACGCTCGTTTTCGAGAAGGAAATCACGCTGTGGCTCGGCAAGCTCGAAGTGAAGATCGCGCATCTCGGCGCGGGCCACACGAAGGGCGACACGGTCGTCTGGCTGCCGTCGCAGAAAGTGCTGTTCTCGGGCGATCTGGTCGAATACGACGCCGCCTGCTATTGCGGCGACGCGCAGCTCGAAGAATGGCCCGCGACGCTCGAAGCGCTGCGCGCACTGAAGGCGGAAAAGCTCGTGCCGGGGCGCGGCCCCGCGCTGCTGTCGCCGGCCGAAGTGGACAAGGGCCTCGACTACACGAAGGACTTCGTGACGACGCTGCTGCAGGCGGGCCGCGACGCCGTCGCCGACAAGCTCGATCTGAAGGGCTCGATGGCGCTTACGCGCAAGTCGATGGACCCGAAGTTCGGCCACGTCTTCATCTACGAGCACTGCCTGCCGTTCGACGTCTCGCGCGCGTACGACGAAGCGAGCGGCATCAAGCATCCGCGCATCTGGACGGCGCAGCGCGACAAGGACATGTGGGCCGCCCTGCAGGACTGACGTTCTACTCTCGCGGCGCGCTTTAGCGAAAGCGCGCCGCATTCCCCCTAAAGGCTCAACAGGCGCGTTCAAGACGCCGGCCCAAACACGCCCATCTGGAGCGAGACATGTCGAAGTCGATCGTTACGGCGGCGCTCAGTCCGAGCGCCGCCGGGGAAGCGCACGCCCTGTCGGACGATGCGCTGTTCCGCAAAGTCGCATGGCGCATCATCCCGTTTCTCTTCCTGTGCTACGTGGTCTCGTTTCTGGACCGCATCAATATCGGCTTCGCGCAGTTGCAGATGAAGCACGATCTCGGCTTCTCGGATGCGATGTACGGTCTCGGCGCGGCCGTCTTTTACGTCGGCTACGTGCTCTTCGAAGTGCCGAGCAATCTGCTGCTCGCGAAGTTCGGCGCGCGTCGCACGTTCACGCGCATCATGCTGCTGTGGGGCGCGGCGTCCGTCGGCATGATGTTCGTCTCGACGCCCGGTCATTTCTATCTGCTGCGTTTCATGCTCGGCGTGTTCGAGGCGGGCTTCTTTCCGGGCATCGTGCTGTATCTGACCTACTGGTTTCCGGCCAAACGGCGCGCCGGCGTGATGTCGGTATTCTTCGCGGGCGTCGCGGTAGCGGGCGTGTTCGGCGGACTGGTGTCCGGCTGGATCATGCGCGACATGGCGGGCGTCATGGGGCTGCACGGCTGGCAATGGATGTTCGCGATCGAAGGCGCGCCGGCGGTCCTGCTCGGCCTGATCGCGCTGCGTTTGCTCGTGGATACGCCGCGCGATGCGCACTGGCTCACGCAAGCGCAACAGGACCGGCTCGCGGTGCTGTGCGCCGAAACCTCCGGCAGCGCCGAGGCGCACGATCGCCGCGGCTTCTTCGATGCGCTGCGCAACCCGCGCGTCTATCTCTTCGCGTTCATCTATTTTTCGCTGACGTGCGCATCGCTGACGCTGAGCTTCTGGATGCCGCTGATGATCCGCGATTTCGGCATCACCGATGTGATGTCCGTGAGCCTCTACACCGTCGTGCCGAACGCGATCGGCGCGGTGGGACTGATTCTGATCGCGCGTCATTCGGATCGTGCAGGCGAGCGGCGCAAACACTTCGTGTGCTGCACGATTGGCGGCGGCATCGCGTTCGCGGCGCTCACGCTGCATTTGCCGAGCTTTCCGCTGATGCTCGCGATTCTCTCGCTCGCCACGACGCTGATCTTCGCCGCGCTGCCGATATTCTGGGCCGTGCCCGCGAGCCATCTGCCGGGCAAGAGCGCGGCGGCGGGCATCGCGTTCATCAGCAGTATCGGCATCACGAGCGGGATCGTGAGTCCGTGGGTGATCGGCCAGATCCGCACCGCGACGGGCAGCATGGATATCGCCGTGCATCTGCTTTCCCTGCTGCTTTTTGCGAGCGGCGCCGCGCTGTTCTTCGGATTGCGGCGTCGCGCCTGAATTCAGCCCGCGGCCATCGCCTTGAAGTTTTCAGGCGTCGCGAAGGCGAGATATTGGGCCTGCATCTCGGGCGTGAGGAATTCGAGCATCGTCGAGTTCTCGATCCAGAATTCGATCACGTCGAAGAAGTTGTTGCCGCGCGTGCGGCGCACCGCGCGCCAGCCTTCGCGCTCGCCGATCGCGATGACGTCTTCGGCGGCGAGCTTCGTCGCAATCGCCATATGGAATGCGCTGTACTGCGGGCGCTTGAACGCGCCGGCGCCGTAGCTCACGCTGTCCTCGTGAGCGCCGCCCGGCGTGATCACCTGATCGCTCGGATACACCTCGATGATGCTGCCGCGATCGTCGCCCGCGACGGCCATCCACGCGTCGGGAAACGGCGAGAAGGGCGCGGCGAAACCGCCCCACAGTTCCGCGAGCACCTGGGCGACGTGCTTCGGATCGTTGGCGGGAATGGAGGCATGGAAGATCATCGTGAGCTCCGATTCGCAGTGCGATGATGCCGGCATTCTTGCAGAGTCTATTGTTATGAGTGTTCTCATACGCGTCAGGACTCAGCGCTTATCCGACAAACGCCGACGCGAAAGCGGCAATGTCCGTCGTCAGCCGTGCCGCATCGCTCAGAAAGATGCCGTGCGGCGCACCTTCGTAGACGACGAGCCGCGCGTTCGGAATCAGCCGCGCCGTGCGTTGCGAGGTCAGTTCCAGCGGATTCGACACGTCTGCATCGCCCTGCACGATGAGCGTCGGCACATCGATATCGCGTAACTCGTCGCGGAAATCGCCGCGATTCACCGTTTCGTTGCAGGCGAAAAGCGCCTGATGCGATGTGCGCAACGCCATCTCGCGAATCCAGTCGATCATGGCCTGCGATGCGTCCGGTCCCGCGAACGGCCGCGCATTGTCGGCGAGCCACTGCGGATAATCGGTCATCAGGTCGTGCTGGAAGGCATCGGCATAGGCGCGGTCGATGCCATCGGGATTGTCAGGCGTCTTCGCGAGCATCGGCAGGGTCGATGCGATCAGCGCGAGGCGCGCGACGCGTGCGCTGCCGTGACGCGTCAGATAGCGCACCGCTTCCGCGCCGCCCATCGAGTAGCCGACGAGCGTGATGTCGGAAAGATCGAGCGCCTCGATGACGCCGGCGAGGTCGTCCGCGAGCGTGTCGTAGTCGTAGCCGCCGCCTGGATCGCTGGAACGTCCGTGGCCGCGCCGGTCATACGCGATGCAGCGAAAGCCCTGGCGCGCGAGCGGTAGCATCTGATAAGCCCACATGTCGCCCGGCAACGAATAGCTCGGAACGAAGACGATCGTCTTGCCGTTGCCAGCCGCGCCTTCCGGCTGCCAGTCGCGGTAAAACAGTTCGACGCCCTCGTTCGTTGCGATGAAGCCCGGCCGGGCGATGGCAGCATGGACTCGATCTCGATTCGCGGGCATGTCCGTCTCCTTGTCGATGAACAGTGTGATCGAATCGTCGCAGGAGAAAGCGGGACGGACAATTACGTCGAAGGTAATAGGCCGCGCGCGCAAAAAAAAACGCCGCCCGAAAGAGGGCGGCGAGTGCGCGTCCGGTGTGGGCTCTGCAATTGAGAGGGGACGCGTGAGGAGACAGGGCATACGGGTTCAGTATGGCAAAGCCTCAGGCTGCGCTCAATCGCCGATTCGAATTTCTGCGTTTCAGCATCGACGTAACGGATGAAACGGAATGCGAATGAATCGAGGCTAGGCATCCGAGATTAAGATTAGTCGCGCGTTGACCTGTGGTTTTGATCTGCGGGAGCGAGATAGACTCAGCGGACGTTTCAAACATCGTTCGCAGCACGATCGCGCGTCTCACTGGGGTTGGGGAGAAGGCGAGACGCAGCCGTAGTACGACTCGGTGCGGCTCGTTCGGCAGCGCGCGCCGGGCGACTGGGCGCCCGTGGTGGAGCGCGTCGCCGCGGCGCTGTCCGGGCGGCTCGCCGCTCGCGCCGCGACGCAGGATCAGCAGGCGTCGGCGCTGGCCAGTCTCGGATAGCCGGGCTGGCTCGAATCGATGGTCGTCACGCACGCTCCGTCGGAGAGATCGAGCATGCTGTCGATCTCACGCTTCGAGCCGTCTTTCATCTGCACGCTGTAGCGGTAGACCTTCGCCGTCTGCTCGGGGCTCTTCTGGAACAGGCTCGTCAGATCGAAGCTCAGACCCGCGCCAGCGCCCGCGCCGCTCCATCCGTTCCCGCCGATGCCGCCGCCGCCCACGCCCAGCGTCGGACCGGACGACGACGCGGTGCTCGTCGCAACCGTCGTCAGATACTGCTTGCCGACGATGCGGCCGACCGCGAGCGTGCTGTCCGCCGGCATCGGCGCCGATGCGCCCGGTCCGCTCACGCATGCGGCGAGCACGGCGAATGCGATGACCGCGAAGCCTGCTCGCGCCGCGCGTCGAAATACTGTTTGATTCGATTTCATTCCAGCCTCTTGCGTGCGCCTGCACGCGTTTCATTGACCCTCGAAGCAAGTGCGCGAGCCTCGGACTGAATCGCACGCTCACGCCGGCACGGCCGGAAGCGTCCCGAAAAAAACGCCGCCCTGAAGGGGCGGCGTTCTTCGGCGATACGCTTCGAAACCGGAAGGCCGGCGCGCTTCGCGAGGGACGCGAATGCGCGCCCGAAATGTTGAACGAATACGCGCGGCGATTGAACCAGATTGCTCCGATTCGCTGGGTTTGAATCGCGTCGTCTCGTCGGTTCTTCAGTCCTTCAGCAGATAAGCGCGTCGTCTCGTCAGTCCTTCAGCAGATAAGCGACGATCGCATCGCAGACGCGGCCGAACATCTGCGTGCCCGTGACCGTCGTGCAGCCGCGCGCGCGGGCCGCTTCGATGAAGGGCGTGAGCGGCGGCTTGGTCACGACATCGCCGACGAACGTTGTCGGAGGCAGGCGGGAGACGTCGATCGGCAACGGATCGCCGGGGCGCATCCCCGCCGGAGACGCGTTCACGATGAGGTCGTAGCTTTCCGCGGGGGCATCGTCGGCGACGTGCACCGCGCCGCGGCCCAGCGCGGCGAGCCGCGAGGCGAGGGCGCCGGTGCGCGCGGCGTCGAAATCGCGGATCGCGAGCGACGCGACGCCTGCATCGACGAGCGCATGACCGATCGCCGAGCCCGCGCCGCCCGCGCCGATCAGGAGCGCGCGTTGGGCCCTGGGCTCGCAGCCGGCGTCGCGCAAGGCCGCGACCATGCCGATGCCGTCCGATGCGCCGCCGTGCCACGTCGCGTCCGCGTTGCGTTTGAGCATGTTGACCGCGCCGAGGAACGCGCCTTCGTCGGTCAGCGACTTGCAATACTTCGTCGCGCTGAACTTGTGCGGCACCGTGATGATCACGCCGTCGCAGTTCTGCAGCCGCGCGACGCCCGCAAAAAATGTGTCGAGGTCGTCGGGCGCGACGTGCGCCGGAATCACGATCGCGTCGCGGCCCGCCGCGCGCAGCGCCGCCGTGACGCCGGAAGGCGAACGCACCTGCGCGATCGGATCGCCGACGATGAAATACACGCGCGTCGCGCCGCTCAAGCCCGCATCGAGCGATGCGGAAAAATTTGTGTCCTGCGCCATTGTCTCGTTTGCCTCCTGACCGAAAAAATTCATCTCCCTGAATGCTAGTTGAAAATGGAATAGCATTCAACAAATTCGAACATTCAATTGGAGGCAACTAACCGTCGGTGATTTTCTCGCCGCGGCAGACGGCGTCCACCAAAAGCGTCTATAGCGTTTCCGGCTCAGTCATGCCCGGGTTGACTCCGGCTGCCGCGAGCGCCTCGTGCAGCGTCTCGAACACGTTCGACGCGCCAAGCACCAGCGTCAGTCCATGCCGGTCCATGTCGTTGCGCAGGAAGCGATTCACGCGCCCGAACAGCACCGCGACGCCGCGCCCGCGCAGCGTTTCGATCAGCTCGCCGATCGTGCGGGCGGCGGAGTAATCGAGATCGGTGATTGCGCCGGCATCGACGATCACGTGGCGCACATCCTCCGACGCGCTATCGACGAGCTGCGTCACTTCCGCCGCGAAAAAGTGATCGTTGGCGTAGAAGAGGTCGGCGCCGAAGCGGTAGACGATCAGGTTCGGCGCGGTCATCGCGCCTGGCGTCGTCGGCATGAACTGCCAGGGTTTGCCCGGCGCGACGGGCGTGAGGACCATCGTGTGTGGATGATAGCTGTGGCGCACGTGCCGCATCAGCGACAGCGCGACCGCGAGCAGGATGCCATGCTCGACGCCCACCAGCACCACCGCGCCCGCCGTGATGAGCGCGAGCGCGAACTCGCCCGGGCTTTCGGCGCGGATGTCCCTCAGGCTTTGCACATTGACGAGGCCAATCGCGATGGTGAACACGATGCCCGCCAGCACGCAATGCGGCAGATAGCGCAAATAGCCGCTCAGGAAAAGCAGCACGATCGCGACGACCGCCGCGAAGACGATCTGTCCGAACTGGCTGCGCGTGCCCGCGCGCTCGGCCATCGCGGTCTGCGTCGGGCTGCCGTTGACGACGAACGTGCCGGAGAGCGCCGCCGCCGCGTTCGCCGCCGCGAGGCCGAGGATATCGCTGTTGGTATCGACTTCTTCTCGATACTGCTGCGCGAACACGCGTGCCGCCGCGGCGCTTTGGGCGATGATCATCACGAAGCACGACGCCGCCACGGGCATCAGTTCGAGACATTGCTGCCAGGTAACAGCGGGAAAGCGCAGCGGGGGCAAACCGCCGTCGACCTCGCCGAGCACCGCGATGCCGTGTGCGGCGAAGTCGAACGCCTTGCTCGCGGCGATGCTGCCGATCACCGCGATGAGCGCGACCGGCAGGCGCGGCGCCACGCGCTTGCAGCCGAGAATCGCGACGACCACGACGAGCGCGAGCGCGAGCGTCGGACCGTGAGCGTGCATCGCGTGACTGACGACATACGCGAGCTGCGCCAGGCTGCGCGACGACGGATACGGCACGGTCATGCCGCTGAGATCGCCCAACATGGCGATCGACACCTGAATGCCCACGCCCGCCAGAAAGCCGACGAGCACCGTGCGCGACAGAAAATCGGCGAGAAAACCGAGCTTGAAGAGACGCGCGAGCAAGAGCAGCGCGGCCGTCTCCAGCGCGACCATGCCCGCGAGCGCGACGTATTCGGGGCTGCTCATCGCGGCCATCGACGAGAGCTTGCTCGCAAAGATCGTTGCCGTCGCGGAGTCGGCGGCCACCACGAGATGCCGCGACGCGCCGAACAGCGCGAACGCGATGAGCGGCAGGAACGCGGTGTAGAGGCCCGTCACCGCGGGCATGCCGGCGATGCGCGCGTAACCGAGCACCTGCGGAACGTCCATCGACGCGAGCGAGATACCGGCGAGCGCGTCGCGCAACGCGGCGGCCCGGTTGAGCGGGAGTATCCCTTTGAGAAATCGTGCGCCCGCCGCCGGGCTTCGAGTCGGATCGTGCATGCTTGACACCCTGTTCCTGAAGAAGCGAATCGTGCCCCAATGAACGAGCGGTGCCAAGACGCCGTTTGCTCTACCGGTAAAAATCCACGGTTTGCTGCAATCCATCGGCGAGCGGTGTGCGCGGCAGATCCGGCAGTAATCGGGCGAGCGCCGGATCGTCGGGAAACGATGTCGCGATGGGCAGCGGCGCGCCCGCCGCGTCGATATGCGCGTCCGGCGCGATCGCTTTCAATTGCGCGATGACGCTTTCCATCGGCGTGATATCGCCGGCGAGGGTGAACACGTGCGCGCCGTCGAACTTGCTTGCGAGCGCGAGTTCGTAGGCGGCGGCGACGTCATCGGCGTAGACGAGGCCCGTCACGCCGGTGAAGGGAATCGTGTACGGCTCGCCGCGTGCGGCCGCGCGGCAGGCCAGGCTCGGACCGGCGCTCGATCCCGTTTCGCGTCCCGCGCCGTAGATCACCAGCGGCCGAAAGCCAACGCTCGCGATACGCCGATCGTGCCAGTACGCGCGCGCCGAGCCTTCGCACGCGAGCTTGAACGCGCCGTAATGCGTCATCGGAAAGGGCGTGGCGCCATCGTCGGGACCGAAGACGCCCGCGCTGCTCGCATACAGCACCGAGCCGATGCCGCACGCGATGGCCGCATCGAACACGTTGAGCGTGCCGATCAGGTTGATGCGCGCGCCGCGCACCGGATCGGCCGAACACGCCGGCGTGAGCACGCCCGCGAGATGGATGACGGCGTCGCAGCCGTCGAGCGCGGCCGCGACATCGCGCGCTTCGGCGATATCGCCGGTCCGCCATTGCACGTCATCGGCTTGATCCGGCGCGAGCGCGCGCAGGAGTCGCGCATCTTCGCGCACGTCGAAGGCGCGCACCTGCATGCCGCGCGCAAGCAGCCGCCGCATCACCCATGCCGCCAGAAAACCGCTTCCGCCTGTCACCAGCACTCTCATACCGCTTCCTCCATCGTCGTCTCAAAAAAGAACTTGGCTTGCGTCGCGTTTGTGGAATAGTATTCCAATATCAAAGCGAGTTCTACAGCAAACATGCGTTTCGTATCGTCAGAGGAACGGCGCCGCGAAACTGGACGGAGCCAAAGAGGAATGGTGGAGACACTGGATAGTCTGGGACAAAACGAAACGTTCGACGTTGTCGTGATCGGCGCGGGTGGCGCGGGCATGTCGGCGGCGCTGGTCGCGGCCATCGACGGCGCGCGCGTGCTGCTGGTCGAGAGCACCGAATATGTGGGCGGCTCGACGGCCTATTCGGCGGGCACGACGTGGATTCCCGCGTCGATGCACGCGGCGAGCGTGAATCGCGACGATACGTCCGCGAACGCCGAAGGCTTTCTGAATCGCGCGGTCGGCGAGCGCAGCAGCGCCGCGATGCGCGGTGCTTTTCTCGATGCGGGTCCGAAAGCGGTCGCGCATATCGAAGCGAATTCCGACGTGAAATATCGCGCGCGCCCGTTTCATCCCGATTATTTGTCGGAAGTCGAAGGCTCGACGCTGCGCGGTCGCGCGCTGGAACCGCTGCCGTTCGACGGCCGCAAGCTCGGCCGCGCGTTCTCGCTGATCCGTCCGCCAATTCCCGAATTCACCGTGCTCGGCGGCATGATGGTCGATCGCGACGACGTCGGGCATCTGCTCAACATGACGAAATCGTTCGCATCGTTCCGGCATGCGGCGAAGCTTCTCGCGCGCCACGCGCGCGACCGCATGAGCTCGCCGCGCGGCACGCGTCTCGTGATGGGCAACGCGCTGATCGCGCGCTTGCTGTATTCGCTGCTTCAGCGCGGCGTCACCGTGTTGACGGCCACGAAGGTCGAAAGTTTGCACAGCGGCGCGAACGGCATCGAGGCCGTGACGCTCAGCCACGTCAACGAGCGGCGGCGCATCGGCGTGAAGGGCGGCGTGATTCTCGCGAGCGGCGGGTTCAACCGGCATCCGAAGCGTCGCGGGGACATGCTGCCGGGCGCCGATCCCGGCTGGTGTCCCGGTGCGCCCGGTCACACCGGCAGCGCGCAGGATCTCGCGCTCGCGGCGGGCGCGCGCTTCGGCGCGGGCGCGCTGTCGAACGCGTTCTGGGCGCCGGTCTCGATGCGCAAGCGCGCCGACGGCACCACCGCCGTGTTTCCGCACTTCCTGATGGATCGCGGCAAGCCGGGCATGATCACCGTCGACAAAACGGGCAGACGCTTTCTCAACGAGAACACGTCGTATCACCTGTTCGGCATCGCGATGCAAAAAGCGAACGAGACGACGCCTTCCGTGCCCGCGTTTCTCGTCACGGACGCCGAAGGATTGCGCAAGTACGGCCTCGGCATGGTGCGTCCGGGCGGCAAAGGACTTGCGCCGTTTCTCGCCGACGGCTATCTCGTCGAAGGCAATACGCTCGATGAACTCGCGGGCAAGCTCGGCATCGACAAGTCGGGACTCGCGGACAGCGTCGCGCGGATGAATCGCTATGCGCAAACCGGCATCGATCCGGATTTTCAGCGCGGCACGACGGACTATCAGAACGCCAACGGCGACGCCAGCTGGACCGGCCCGAACAAGTGCCTCGGTCCGATCGGAACGGCGCCGTTCTATGCGGTGCGGCTCTATCCAGGCGATATCGGCGCCGCGACCGGCCTCGTCACCGACACCGACGCACGCGTGCTGAACCGCGACGACCGGCCGATCGGCGGCCTCTACGCGTGCGGCAACGACATGCAATCGGTGATGGGCGGCGTCTATCCCGGCCCCGGCATCACGCTCGGGCCCGGTCTCGCGTTCGGCTATCTCGCGGCGCGGCACGCATCGGCGCGCGCGAAACAGCCGGCAAGCGTCACGCTCACCCTTCCGCTCGAACTCGACGCGCACGCACACGCACACGCCAAATGAAGCACGAACCGATTCTCGAATGCGACGTCCTCGTGCTGGGTTCCGGCGCGGGCGGTCTGTCGACGGCCGTGACCGCGGCTACGCAGGGCTTGTCCGTGCTCGTCTGCGAGAAGGAAGACGTGTTCGGCGGCACGACGGCGTGGTCGGGCGGCTGGATGTGGATTCCGCGCAATCCGCTCGCGACGCGCGCGGGCATCGTCGAAGACGAGAGCGCACCGCGCACGTATCTGAAGAGCGAGCTCGGCGCGCACTTCGACGCCGCCAAGGCCGACGCGCTCATCGAGCACGGCCCGCGCATGGTCGAATTCTTCGAACGCAATACGTCGATGCGTTTCATCGACGGTAACCGCATCCCCGATTTTCATACGACGCAAGGCGCGGCCACGGGCGGCCGTTCGCTCTGCGCGATGCCGTTCGACGGACGCGAGCTCGGGACGCTCATCGATAAACTGCGTCCGCCATTGGCCGAAGTGACGATCAAGGGCATGGCGATCGCGTCGGGACAGGATCTCGCGCACTTTCTGAACGCGACGCGCAACGCAAAGTCCGCATGGCACGTGACGAAGCGCTTCGCCGCGTTCGCGTGGCACACACTGCGTCACGGCCGCTCGATGCATCTCGTGAACGGCAATGCGCTCGTCGCGCGGCTGCTGAAATCGGCGGCGGATCGCGGCGTCGATCTGCGCACGCGTGCGAAGGCGGTATCGCTCACGCGCGAGGCGAATCGCGTGACGGGCGCGCGCGTCGAGATCGAAGGCGTGATGCATGCGGTGCGCGCGCGATGCGGCGTCGTGCTGGCTTGCGGCGGCTATCCGCACGACGCGAAGCGTCAGGCCGACACGTTCCCGACGATGCCGCACTGGTCCGCCGCTCCGTGCAGCAATACGGGCGATGGCATTCGCCTCGGCGAACGAGCGGGCGCGCATTTCGATACGTCGCTCGAAACGCCCGCCGCGTGGGCGCCCGTGTCGCTCGTGCCGAAACGCAACGGCGAGCCGGTTGCGTTCCCACATCTGATCGAGCGCGCGAAGCCGGGTGTGATCGCGGTGACGCGTGCCGGCAGACGCTTCACGAACGAGGCGTCGTCGTATTACGACTTCGTTTCGTCGCTGATCGGCACGACGCCGCCGGGCGAAGAAGTGTGCGCGTGGCTCGTTTGCGATCATCGGTTCCAGCGGCGTTATGGACTCGGTTTCGCGAAGCCGTTTCCATTTCCGCACGGAGCGTACGAGCGCTCGGGCTATCTGAAATCCGCGCCGACGCTCGAAGCATTGGCTGAGCAATGCGGCATCGATGCGCGCGGCCTTGCCGATACCGTTGCCACGTACAACAGCTACGCGAAAGATGGCTTCGATCCGCAATTCCACAAAGGCTCGACGCCTTATAACCGCGTGCAGGGTGATGCGTCGCACGCGCCGAATCCGTGCCTCGCGCCGATAGCCGACGGCCCGTTCCACGCGGTGAAGATCGTCGCGGGCAGCCTCGGCACCTTCGCTGGCCTCGCGACGGATGCGCGTTCGCGCGTGCTCGACGAAGCGCGCGCGCCGATTCCCGGTCTCTACGCGGTCGGCAACGACGCCGCGAGCATGATGGGCGGCCACTATCCCGCGGGCGGCATCACGCTCGGCCCCGCGATGACCTTCGGCTATCTCGCGGGCCTCGAAATGGCGTCGCCGATGCACGAAGACAGCGTCACGAATCTCTCGAACTTCAAACAGGCAAGGACTCTGCAATGACTCTCTACGACACGGTCACGTTGACGGTGAAGATCGGCGCGAACGCGCAGGTTTTCGAAAACATCCAGGCGAGCGGCAATGCGCCCGGCTCGAAGCTGCTCGGCTGCTGGTATTCCGATATCGGCGCATTGGGCCGTGTGATGGTGCTGCGCGGCTTCGAATCAGAAGCGGCCTTGATAAAAGAACGTCAGCGCCTGTTGCTCGAAGGCAATCCGTTCGGCTGCGGCGAGTTCATCACCGATGTCGAAGTCAACAGCTACGCGCTCTTTCCGTTTCTCCCGCCGATCGAACCGGCCGTACACGGCGGCATCTACGAGATGCGCGTCTACGGCACGAAGCTCGCGAGCCTGCAACATACGATCGACGCGTGGCAGAACGCCGTGCCGGAGCGCACGAAGCGCTCGCCGCTCATCGGCGCGATGTATGCGCTCGACGGCACCGTGCCGCGCTTTCTCAACATCTGGCCGTACCAGAGCGTCGATGAGCGCTCGCGCATCCGCGCCGAGGCCGTGAAGGACGGCATCTGGCCGCCCAAAGGCGGACCGGCCCATCTGACGACGATGGAATCCACCATCTATATGCCCGCGCCGTTCTCGCCGCTGCGCTAACCATCACGGAGACGACGCAGATGTCACCACGCAAGCTGTCCTTGTCCGCGCTGACGGTTCTCGAACTGACGCCGCCGCAGATGGTCGAGTGCGCGGCGAAGGCGGGCTACGATTTCGTCGGGCTGCGGCTTTTGCCCGCGACCGACACGGAGGTGCGCCACGAGATCGTCGGCGCCACGCCGATGAAGCGCGAAACGCTCGCCGTCCTGAAAGACACCGGAATCGGCGTGCTCGATGCCGAAATCCTGCGGCTCAGGCCCGACACGAATGTCGCCGATTACGAGCCGATGCTCGAGACCGCCGCCGAACTGGGCGCGCGTTACGTGCTCGTCGCGGGCAACGATCCTGACGAGGCGCGCACGGCCGAACGGCTCGCCGCGTTGTGTGATATCGCGAAGCCGTACGGTTTGTCGCCGTCGCTGGAACCGATGCCCTGGACCGACGCGAAGGACATCGTGCAGGGCGCGCGCATCGTGAAGGCGGCGGCGCGCGCGAACACGGGGCTTATCGTCGATCCGATTCATTTCGACCGCGCGGGTTCGTCGACGCAAACGCTGCGCGAGCTGCCGCGCGAGTGGTTCGGCTACGTGCAGTTCTGCGACGCGCCCGCCGAGCGTCCCGCCGATCTCGACACGCTGCTCTACCAGGCGCGCGCCGAGCGGATGATTCCGGGCGAAGGCGGGCTCGATCTCGCGGGCCTGCTGCGCGCGCTGCCCGACGATCTGCCGCTGTCGATCGAAATACCGATGAACACGTGGGCGAAGACCGCGAATGCGCTCACGCGCGCGAAGCGTCTGCGCGAAGCGACGCTCGCGGTGCTCCAGGAGACGTACGCGGAACATTGACGCGCGCAGGTTGAATTCCGGGGTGGAATCGTGTTCTCATTCCGAATCATCGGAAATTCGAGAGACTGAGAAATGGCAGGAAATCTGGAGCGGGCGCTGTCGATCATCGAACTGCTGGCGAAGAATGGCGGGCGCATGCAGCTCGCCGCCATCGCCGACACGCTCAACATTCCGCGCAGCGGCACGCACCGCCTGCTCGCGATGCTGATCGACGAGGGCTATGTCCGTCAGGACGAGGATCACGGCGAGTACATGCTCGCGCTGAAACTCGTGTCGCTCGCGCTCATCTATCTGTCGACAGGCGGGGTGCTCGACGTGTCGCAGCCCGTGCTCGACCGGCTCGCGGCGCAGTCGGGCGAGCTGGCGCGGCTGGGCGTCGTCGAGGACGATCACATCACGTTCGTCGGCAAGGCGCAGGGCGCGAAATCCGGCCTTCGCTACGATCCGGACATGGGCAGCCAGCCGCCGCTGCATTGCACGGCGAGCGGGCAGGCGTGGCTGTCGTCGCTGTCGGACGAGGAAGCGCTCGAGCTCGTATCGAAGCAGGGCGGGCTGGGCAAGCCGGGGCAGGGCGGCCCGAAGGCGCCGAAAACCATCCAGCAGTTTCTCGCGGATGTGCAGGCGGCGCGAAAGCGCGGATACGGCATCGCGAGCGAGACGTACGAGGCCGGCATGACGTCGATGGCCGCGCCGATTCATCATCCGGTGACGGGCGTGGTCGTGGGCGTCGTGAGTCTTGCGGGTCCGACGAGCCGGCTGCCGGAAGCGCGCTTGAAGGAACTCGCGCCGGCGCTGCTCGAAGCGGCGTCGGACATGGGCGCGGCGACGTTGAGCTCGCCTTATTTTAAGCGGCCGGTCGTGAATGTGGAGGCTCCCGCCGAAAAGGCGAAAGCGAAGAAAGTGCGCGCTGTATGATTGGCCGAATGGACGAGGTGACGCGGGGAAAATGCCTGCGTTATCATCGTTTTCATCATGAAACGAGAACTTGAAATGCCCACTCCGCTCGATCCCATCGTGTCCGAATTCGCCACCGTCGAAGAAGCCGAGGCTTATGACCGGTGGTTTCGGGCCAAGATCCAGGCCGCACGCGACAATCCGGGTCCGCTCATCCCTCACGACGAAGCGATGGCGCGCATTCGCAATAAGCTTCACGCCAGAATCAAAGAGAAAGAGAAGCTTCGAAAGTGATGCTGCCGATTCGATGGACCACCAAAGCGCTCGACAACCTCGATGAACTGACCGATCACATTGCCGAAGACAGTATCTGGGCAGCAGTCGACATATTCGAGCTCATTCAAAACTGTGTCATTCCCGCGGCCACTCATCCTTATCTTTTCCGGCCGGGCCGTCTGGCGGGAACGCGCGAGATCGTTGCGCATCCCAATTACATCGTTGTCTATGAAATCGTCGATGGATGGATTCAGGTCATGGGCGTTGTCCACTCCCGACAACAGTACCCCCGATAGCCGATCCTGAGCCTGAGCGCCCGTCAAGGGCGCTTCGCACGTCCCCCGTCCTGCACTATCCTGCAAAGATCAAGCCCCCGCGAGGCCGATCATGAACGCAGCGTCCGTCAGCGCGCCCTTGCGCGAAGTCGATGACTTACCGTCCCCGCGCGGCCTGCCTTTGCTCGGTAATCTGCACCAGTTGCCGCCCGCCACGCACCATCTGACGCTCGAGCGCTGGGCCACCGAACTCGGCACGCCCTACGTGTTCCGATTCGGCACGACACCCGTCACGGTCTGGAACGATATCGAGTTGGCGCACGCGGTGATGCGCGAGCGGCCGCATCGCTATCGGCGCTATGCGCCCATCGAAAACATACTGAAAGAGTTCGGCTGCAACGGGCTCTTTTCGATCGAAGGCGCCGCGTGGGAGCCGCAGCGCCGTCTCGTGATGCAGGCGCTCTCCATTCCGCACATCAAGGCGTTCTATCCGACGCTCGCCGCGATCACCGAGCGGTTGCGGCGGCGCTGGGTAGCGGCGGCACGCGCGGGCCGCGTGGTCGACATGACCGAGGACCTGAAGCGCTTCACCGTCGATGTCACGAGCGCGCTCGCATTCGGCGAAGATCCGAACACGCTGGAAAACGAGCACGTCCTGATACAGGAGCAGCTCGCGATGCTCCTGCCGATGCTGATGGCGCGTATCAATGCTCCCTTCGCGTACTGGCACTACGTGAAGTTTCCACGCGACCGCAAGTTCGACGAAGCGATGACGGCCGTGCATCGCCACATTCGCGAACTGATGGCGCGCACGCGCACACGGATGCGCGACGACGCAGCGTCCGGTGCGCGCGAAACCGAAGCGCCGCGCAATCTCCTCGAAGCGATGCTCGCACTGCGCGATGCACCGGGCTCCGGCATCAGCGACGACGAAGTCTCGGCCAACGTGCTGACGATGCTCGTCGCGGGCGAAGATACGACGGCGACATCGATCGCGTGGGCACTGCTCTTTCTCGGCACCGACGACGCATTGCAGGCGCGCGTCGCCGCCGGCGCGCGACGTGTGCTCGGCGATTCGGCCGTCTGTCCGAGCTACGACGCGATGCGCGAACTCGACCTGTGCGAAGCGGTGTGCACGGAAGCGGGCCGCCTGCATCCGATCGCGCCGTATATGTCGCTGGAGCCGCTGGAGGAAGTGCGTCTGCAGGGCGTGCGCTTGCCCGCGGGCACTAAGGTATTCCTGCTGAACCGGCCCGCGATGCTGGACCCGCGCAATTACGCCGATCCCGGACGGTACGATCCCGAGCGATGGCTGCGTGATCATCGTCACGAAGGCGCGCACGAACCGCGCGCTTATCTGCAATTCGGCGCGGGGCCGCGCGTGTGTCCGGGGCGGCATCTGGCGGCGGTGGAAATGCGGCTCGTCGTGTCGATGCTGACGGCGAACTTCATCGCGCAGCTCGCGACGAATCCCGCCGATATCCACGAAGTCTGCGCGTTCGTCTCGGTGCCGAGCGAAATGCCGGTGCGTCTCGTCCTGCGCTAGTGGTTTTATCGGACGTTAGCGGGCATCCGCTACATCGGCTGCGGACTGAGTCGGCACACCGCCCGTGGCCATCCACAGCACTTCGGCGTCTTCCTCGCTCGTCGAAATAGCCGCGTGGCCGGTGCGGCTGTCGAAGTAGATGCTGTCGCCGGCGTTTAGATGCGTCGGCGCGTAGAGTTCCGAATAGAGGCACACGCTGCCGCTGATCACGTAAAGAAACTCTTCGCCTTCGTGACGGCCCCAGTCGTCGAAAGCGTCGAGCGTGTGCGCCGAAATGCGGATGCGAAACGGCAGCATCGCCTTGTGCGCGAGCTCGGTGGCGAGCAGCTCCATCTGATAACCGCGATACGCATGGCGCTGCCCTTCATCGCGGCGCGTGAGGGCGCGGCGTCCGTTCGCGCTCGGTGCGGGCGCGCTGCCGAAGAGTTCGGCGAGATCGATCCGCAGACCGCGCACGATTTTTTGCAGCACGTCGAAGGTCGGCGACATCAAGCCGTTCTCGATCTTCGACAGCGCCGAGCGCGACACGCCGCACAGACGGCTCGCGGTTTCGAGCGTCAGGTCTTGCGCGAGCCGCGCGCGTTTCACCCGGCGCCCGAGGTCGGCCGCGGATTGATCGGGGATGTTCTTCATAGGATGCGGTCGAGGCTTTTGTTTCCGATAATACCATCGCGCAAACGCGGCATTCGCATCGGCGCGCAGGCCGAAAACATGCCGAATCTACTGCCAGCAAGGGCCGCGCGCATTGGTGACAACCCCAATATTGTCGGCTGTTGTTCGCAACGCCGGCAGCGCGTATAGTCTGCAGGCTTACGCAAGTTTCCGATCAGAAACTTCGCTCCAAGGACAAACCCGCTTCGAAAGGACTTCATCGTGAACGCACAATCGATTCTTTCCGACCTCGGCATCGCGAGCCTCGTGACCGATGGCGACATGGCCGCCGCCTCTCCGATCACCGGTGAAGTCATCGGCCGGGTGAAGCAGAACACCGTCGCCGATGTCGATGCCGCGCTCGGCGCCGCGCGCACTGCCTTCGCCACGTGGCGTAACGTGCCCGCGCCGCGCCGTGGCGAGCTCGTGCGGCTGCTCGGCAATCGCCTGCGCGAGAAGAAGGAAGCGCTCGGCCGCCTCGTGTCGCTCGAAGCAGGCAAGATTCTTCAGGAAGGCCTGGGCGAAGTGCAGGAAATGATCGATATCTGCGATTTCGCCGTCGGGCTCTCGCGCCAGTTGTACGGTCTGACGATCGCGTCCGAGCGGCCCGGGCATCGCATGGCGGAGACGTGGCATCCGCTCGGCGTCTGCACGATCATCTCGGCGTTCAATTTTCCGGTCGCGGTGTGGTCGTGGAACGCGGCGCTCGCGCTCGTGTGCGGCAACGCCGTGGTGTGGAAGCCGTCCGAAAAGACGCCGCTCACCGCGCTGGCCGTCGATCGCATCATGCGCGATGTCATCGAAGAATTCGGCTCGGCGCCCGCAGGTCTCGCTTCGGTGATCATCGGCGGACGCGAGGTCGGTGCGGCGCTCGTCGCGGACAAGCGCTCGGACATCGTCAGTGCGACCGGCAGCACGGAAATGGGCCGCAAAGTGGGCGTCGCGGTGGCGCAGCGCTTCGGCCGCTCGATCCTCGAGCTCGGCGGCAACAACGCGGGCATCGTGTCGCAGACGGCGAATCGCGATCTCGCGCTGCGCGGCATCCTGTTCTCGGCGGTCGGCACGGCCGGGCAGCGCTGCACGTCGCTGCGGCGTCTGTTCGTCCACGACAGCATCTACGATGAAACCGTCGCGCGCCTCAAGGATCTCTACGCGAAAGTGCCCGTCGGCAATCCGCTCGAGCAGGGCGTGCTGATGGGGCCGCTCATCGACGTGCAGTCGTTCGCGCGCATGCAGGACGCGCTCGAGCAGGCGAAGGGCGAGGGCGGCAAGGTGTTCGGCGGCGAGCGCGTCACGGTGAAGGGCCACGAAAACGGCTATTACGTGCGCCCGGCGCTCGTCGAAATGCCGTCGCAAACCGAGGTCGTGCTGAAGGAAACCTTCGCGCCGATTCTCTACGTGATGCGCTATTCCGATTTCGATGAGGCCATCGCCGCCAACAACGCTGCCGCGCATGGCCTGTCGTCGTGCACGTTCACGACCGATCTGCGCGAAGCGGAGCGCTTCCTGTCGGCATCGGGCAGCGACTGCGGCATCGCGAACGTGAACATCGGGCCGAGCGGCGCAGAAATCGGCGGCGCGTTCGGCGGCGAGAAGGAAACCGGCGGCGGCCGCGAATCGGGCTCCGACGCGTGGAAGGCCTACATGCGCCGTGCGACGAACACGATCAACTACTCGTCGGAACTGCCGCTCGCGCAGGGCATCGACTTCAATCTGGACTGACGTTTCTTCCGCCGGCGACGGCTTTACCTGCGCCTGAGCGTTTCTGCGCGCCGATTTGGCATTTCGCGTTTTGCATTACGCATGCGTTTTGGTTTTATGACTTTTGCATGCAACACGCGATGCCCATCGGCGGGCGACGCTGCGGCAACTCGAATCGACGACTGGAGGCGGCGTGGCTTCTCAAGTGGTGATCGTGGGTGGCGGCGTGATCGGCAGCTCGGTCGCGTATTTTCTGCGCGCGTCGGACCCGACCGTGCAGGTCACGGTGATCGAGCGCGATCCGACTTATGCGCGCTCATCGTCGGCGCTGTCGGCGGCGTCGATCCGGCAGCAGTTCTCGACGCCGCTTTCAGTGCGCATGTCGCTCTTCGGCATCGAGTTTCTGCGTTCGATCGGCGAGCGGCTCGAAGTGAACGGCGAGCGCCCGTCGATCGATCTGCATGAAGGCGGCTATCTGTTTCTCGCGACGGCGCAAGGCGAAGCGACGCTGCGCGAGAATCACACGTTGCAGCGCGGGCTGGGCGCCGACATCAGCCTGCTCGATGCCGCACAACTGCGGGCGCGCTTTCCGTGGCTGAACACCGAGGACCTCGCAGCGGGCGCGTTCGGCGAAAGCGGTGAAGGCTGGTTCGACGGCTACGGCCTCGTGCAGGCGTTGCGGCGCAAGGCGCAAGCGCTCGGCGCGCGCTATGTGGCGACGGAAGTCGTCGGCATCGAGCGCGAAGGACGGCGCGCGACGGCCGTGCGCGCGGCGAACGGCGAAACCTATCCGTGCGATGTCGTCGTGAACGCGGCAGGCGCGTGGTCGCGCGGCGTCGCGGCGATGCTCGGCATCGACATTCCGGTGCATGCGCGGCGGCGCAGCATTTTCAACGTATCGTCGCCCGCGAAGCTCGAACGCGCGCCTTTGCTGATCGATCCGAGCGGCGTCTACTTCCGTCCCGAGGGGCGCACCTATATTTGCGGCACGTCGCCATCGGCGGACAACGATCCCGACGATCTGCCGCTCGACGAAGTCGATCACGCGCTCTTCGACGACGTCATCTGGCCGGCGCTCGCGCATCGCGTGCCGGCGTTCGAGGCATTGCGCGTCGAGCACTGCTGGTCCGGTTATTACGAGTACAACGTGCTCGACCAGAACGCGATCATCGGCTGTCATCCGGACGTCGAGAATTGTATTTTCGCCAACGGATTCAGCGGACACGGTTTGCAACAAGGTCCGGCGACGGGCCGCGGCGCGAGTGAACTGATTCTGCTCGGACGCTATGAAACGCTGGATTTATCGCCGCTCGACTGGACGCGCGTGCTGGAAGGACGGCCGATCGTCGAAAAGAATGTCGTATAACTGATAAAAGACCGGCAAATACCGTTTTCCATAATCGATGATTTAAGTCTGCCCGGTCGTGTACCGGGCATTTTTTTCGCTACACGAAGATCAAGCGTATTGAAAACGGTTTGCGGTGCGTTTCGAACGGGCATTCTTAACATCATCGTCACGCAATCGGGCTGCGTCCATCAATGAAATCCACTAGGGCCAGCCGCCCCCGAGAAGCGCATTCTGGGACCATCAAACCTTTTTCGCGCTTTACCGAAAGGAGACATAACATGGAAGCCAATACGAGCGCGCATTTCTATGCCTGGATCGACGATGGCGAAATTCCCCCCGATACGAGCGTGCATGTGTCGCACCGGTCCAGCCAAGTATCTGCGGCACCGGAGTACGTCGCGGAGATTTGCGGACGTTTTGCGAAGACCGAAGAGGAAAAAAATTCTTGCGTGATTCGCGGTTATAACTGACGGAAAATGCAGTGTGTTGCGCGCGTGACACGGATTGTCATAGCGCGCATTAAACGCACACGAAGATGCGCATCGCGCGATTCATGAAACGACCTCATGAACAGCGAAATGCCGATTGGTATTTCATCGGTAATGCGGATATTTGTGTGCGTTGTCAAACAGAAGGCCTCATGTAAATCGGACCCGCCGCGTGCGGGTTTTTTCATGCCTCGCGTGCCTCACGCCACATGACTCCGCTCGGCAGGCCGCTCCCGCCGATGGCACAATCGCTCGCAACGACGCGATATCAGGAGCAAAGGTGGCGAATCTGGATCTCGACAATCCGTTTCTCGAAGCGCTCGGCGCAATCTTCACCGAATGGCGCGCGGGCTATGCGGAATTCATGATGCCGATCCACGCCGGACATCTGAACCGGCAGCGCATCCTGCAAGGCGGCGCGATTGCCACGCTGCTCGACGCGGCCTGCGGCTACGCAGGTCTCTTCACGACGGGCGCGGCGCCCGTGCACGGCTTCACACTCTCGCTGACGGTCAACTACCTCGATCGCGGCATCGGCGACAAGGTCGTCGCGAAGGGCTTTCTCGAACGGCAAGGCCGCTCCGTCTATTTTGCGCGCGGCGAGGCGTGGGTCGACGGCCGCGTGATGATCGCGAGCGCGCAGGGCACCTTCAAGTACGCGCGCTGATGGCCACGCGCAATCTCCTCCGACGTCTCGATCTCACGACGCTGCAACTCTTTCTCGCCGTGTTCGAGGAGGGCACGCTGACGCGCGCGGCGGAGCGCGAGGCGATTGCCGTGTCGGCGGCGAGCAAGCGGCTGCTCGAACTGGAGCAGGCGGTAGGCGCGGTGCTCTTCGAGCGCAAGGCGCGCGGCATGGCCCTGACGCCCGCCGGCGAAACGCTGCTGCATCACGCGCGGCGCGTGATGCGCGATGTCGAGAACATCGGCATCGAGCTCGCGGAGCATGCGAGCGGCGTGCGCGGCTATGTTCGGATGATGGCGAACCTCTCGGCGATCGTCGAATTCCTGCCGGAAGACCTGCGTGCGTTCATCTCCGTGCACGATCAGATCAAGATCGATCTGGAGGAACGGCCGAGCGGCGGCATCGTGGAAGGCGTGGCGGATAGTCTCGTCGATCTCGGCATCTGCTCCGGCGACGCCGACACGCGCGGCCTCGAAAGCGCGCACTATCGCCACGACCGGCTGTGCATCGTGACGCCGGGCGATCACCCGCTCGCGCATCGCGACAGTGTCGCGTTCGCGGACACGCTCGACTTCGATCACATCGGCCTGCATTCGGCGAGCTCCATCAACATGCGCACGCATCTGGCCGCGCGCCAGGCGGGCCGTGCGCTGCGGCTGCGCATCCACGTGCCGGGTTTCGATGCCGTGTGCCGCATGGTGCAGGCGGGCATGGGCGTCGGCGTGCTGCCGCTGCAGGTATTCGAGGCGATGGGCCGTCAGCTCGGGCTCGCCGCCGTGCCGCTCGACGAAGAGTGGGCCGCGCGCAGCCTCGTCATCGTCGTGCGGGATTCGGACGCGCTTTCGCCGGTCAGCCGGCTCCTGTTCGATCATCTGCGGACCATCGAAGCGCGCACTTAGTTTTCGGCATCCCCGCGAGCGTTCGCGTTTGGCGAACGGTGCTTGCCGAAATGCGGTTGGACGTGGCCCAGCGTTCGCCAATAAGCTTGTCTCACAGTACAAATTTCAGGAGACAAGCAACATGAGCGGACCCCTTCAGGGCATTCGCGTCATCGAGATCGGCACCCTCATCGCCGCGCCCTTCGCGGCGCGCATGCTGGCCGAATTCGGCGCGGAAGTCATCAAGATCGAAACGCCCAACGGCGGCGATCCTCTTCGTAAATGGCGCAAGCTCCACGAGGGCACGTCGCTCTGGTGGTATCTCCAGTCACGCAACAAGAAGTCGGTGTGCGTGAACCTCAAGTCGCCCGAAGGCGCGGACGTCATCAAACGGCTGGCTGCGGATGCCGACATCATCATCGAAAACATGCGTCCGGGCGCGCTCGAAAAGCTCGGCCTCGGCTGGGACGTTTTGCATGCAATAAACCCGAAGCTCACGATGGTCCGCATCTCCGGTTACGGACAGACGGGCCCGTACCGCGATCGTCCGGGCTTCGGCGCGATCGGCGAGGCGATGGGCGGCATCCGTTACACGACCGGCGACGCCGAAGGGCTGCCCGCACGCGTCGGCGTCAGTCTCGGAGATTCGCTCGCGTCGCTGCATGGCGTGATCGGCGCGCTGATGTCGGTGCTGCGCGTGAAGACCGGCCAGGGCGACGGCCAGGTGGTCGACGTGTCGCTCGTCGAAAGCGTCTTCAATCTGATGGAAAGTCTCGTCCCCGAATACGACCTGCTCGGCCATGTCCGCGAGCGCAGCGGCGGGGCGCTGCCGGGCATCGCGCCGTCGAATACCTATCGCACGGAAGATGGCGGCTTCGTCGTGATCGCGGGCAATAGCGATCCGATCTACAAGCGCCTCATGCACGTGATCGGCCGCGCCGATCTCGCCGACGATCCCGTGCTCGCGCACAACGACGGCCGCGTGAAGCAGAGCGCGATGCTCGACGAAGCGATCACCGCATGGACCTCGCATCACTCGATGAACGAGGTGCTCGCGACGATGGAGCGTGAGGAAGTGCCCGCGGGCCGTATCTATTCGGTCGCGGACATCGTCGACGATGCGCACTACCAAGCGCGCGACATGCTGCTGCAGGCGGATCTGCCGGGCGGCGCGTCAGTAAAGATGCCGGGCATCGTGCCGAAGCTGTCCGACACGCCGGGCGAAGTGCGCTGGCAAGGTCCGGCACTGGGTGAGCACACGGCGACGGTGCTCGAATCGCTCGGTTTCAATGCGAGCGACGTGGAGCGGCTGCGCGCCGCAGGAGCGGTGCAATGAATTACGAATGCAAAGAACCATTGATCGTTCAGGAAGTCGCGCCGCGCGACGGCCTGCAGATCGAGAAGCAGTGGGTCGAGACCGAAGACAAGATCGCGTTGATCGATGGCCTGTCCGCGTGCGGTTTCACGCGCATCGAGGCGGGCTCGTTCGTGTCGCCGAAAGCGATTCCCGCATTGCGTGACGGCGACGCGGTATTTAACGGCATCCGCCGTTCCCTGCGGACGATCTACGTTGCGCTCGTGCCTAACGTGAAGGGCGCGGAACGTGCGCTCGCCGCGCAGGCCGACGAGCTGAACCTCGTGATGTCCGCGAGTCAGACGCACAACCGCGCGAACATGCGCATGAGCTGCGAGACGTCGCTGGCCGGTTTCGGCGATGTCGTTCAGCTCGTGCGCGGCGACACCGATGTCACGCTGAACGCGACCGTTGCGACGGCGTTCGGTTGTCCGTTCGAAGGACGCATCGATGAGGAGCGCGTCGTGTCGATTGCGCGGACGTATCGCGAGATGGGCATCGCGGGCGTCACGCTCGCCGATACGACCGGCATGGCGAATCCGCGTCAGGTCGCGCGCCTCGTCGCCCGCGTCCTGGAACACGTGCCCGCCGCCGACCTGACGCTGCACTTCCACAATACGCGCGGCCTCGGCCTCGCCAACGTGCTCGCCGCTTACGACGTGGGCGCGCGCCGCTTCGATGCCGCGCTCGGCGGTCTCGGCGGCTGTCCGTTCGCGCCGGGCGCATCGGGAAACATCTGCACCGAAGACCTCGTGAACCTGTGCGACGAGATGGAAATTCCCACGGGCGTGGATCTGCAAAAGCTGATCGTTCTGTCGCGCACGCTGCCCGCGCTCGTCGGACATGAGGTGTCCGGACAAGTGGCGAAGGCGGGACGCAATTGCGATCTGCATCCGGCGCCCGAGTACGTGCGGGCCATCTGAATTCAAAAGACCAAAACTAACATTGGAGACAAACATGAGCGATCTGAGCGTAGGCACGGCCAACGAGCCGAAAGCTTCCGAAAACACCGCGGACATCATTCGCAAAGTGGCCTGGCGGCTCATGCCGCTCATCATGCTGTGTTATCTGTTCGCGTTTTTCGACCGCATCAACATCAGCTTCGCGAAGTTCCAGCTGCAAAGCACGCTGGGATTTTCCGATACCGCTTACGGCCTCGGCGCGAGTCTCTTCGTGATCGGCTACGTGCTCTTCGAAGTGCCGAGCAACATGCTGCTCTACAAGGTCGGCGCGCGCCGCTGGATCGCGCGCATCATGATTTCGTGGGGCATCGCGACCGCACTGATGGTCTTCGTGCAGACGGAGTGGCAGTTCTACGGGCTGCGCTTCATCATCGGCGCGATGGAAGCGGGCTTCGCGCCCGGCGTGCTGTACTACCTGACGCTGTGGTTCCCGGCGAGCTATCGCGGACGCATCACGTCGCTGCTGTTTCTGGCCTCGGCGTTCTCGGGTCTCGTCGGTGCGCCGCTGTCGGGTCTCGTGCTCGGCCATATGAACGGCGTATTCGGTATTGCCGGCTGGCACTGGCTGTTCCTGCTCGGCGGCCTGCCCTGCGTGCTGCTCGGCGTGCTCGTGCTGAAGGTGCTGAAGGATCGCATCGATGACGCCGCATGGCTCACCTCTTCCGAGAAAACCTATCTGAAAAGCCAGATCTCGACGCAGAGCCAGCACACGGACACCGGTCATTCGCTCTTTGGCGCGATCAAGACGCCTGGCTTCCTGATGCTCGGCCTGATCTACTTCCTGATCCAGATCGCGTCGTATGGCCTCAACTTCTGGGCGCCGCACCTGATCCGCGCGGCGGGCACGCAGAACCCGACGATCATCGGTCTCCTGACGGCGGTGCCGTATATCTGCGGCGCGATCTGCATGGTGGTGGTCGGCCGCATGTCGGACCGGTCGGGTGAGCGCCGCAAGTTCGTCGCGATCCTGCTGGTGATGGCAGCGGCGGGCTTCTTCGCGGCCGGTATCTTCGACAAGCAGACGACGCTCCTGATCGCCGCGCTCGGCGTGATGGGCGCAGGCGTGATCGCTTCGATCCCCGCGTTCTGGGCGCTGCCGCCGAAGCTGCTGACGGGCGCGGGTGCGGCGGGCGGGATCGCGTTGATCAATACGCTCGGGCAGTTGGGTGGCATCGTGAGTCCGGTGATGGTGGGCCGCATCCGCGACACGATGGGCAGCACGACGCCCGCACTGTACGCGATCGGCGCGATGAGCCTGATCTGCGCGCTGTTGCTGCTGTTCGGTTTGCCGCAGTCGCTCAGGCAGCGGGATCATTCGGAGCAGAAGGCCTGAGCTTTTCGCGACTTTAGAAGCGCCTGAAAGCGAAAGCGCCCGGCGGAGATTCATCTCCCCGGGCGCTTCTGCATTTTGCATTCATTCGACCAGATGGCGTTTTGCATGCCGAATGCATTTCAACGACGACGATTGCAGCAGACGCGGCGCCAGTTGACAGTCCAATCCAGCCGGTCAAACGCCTTTGAGCAATCCCGCAAGGCTCACGTCATTCCATCGCGGAATGCCTGAGGTCGTAGTCCATCAGCACCGCGCGGTTGTCCTGCCACATGCCGACGTAATGAACCATGAAACTGTCAGGACGCCGGTAGGTCCAGGGCGTATTCAAATCGATGAAACTGCGGATGTGCGTCGCGTCGAACTCGGGCTGCGCCTCGAATGCGCGAATGAAGAAGTGCTGGTCGCCCTTGCTCGCGTACACGTGCGACTTGTCTTCGAGCTGCGCGCACTCGTTCATGACGTCCGAAAACGCATCATAGTTGTGCTGATTGCGCTGAAAACCCATGATGCCTGAATTGAAACTCCATGTTCCCATGTCGCGGGCGAGGACCACTTCACGTTCGTGCGTGAGTGGCTCGAGCCGCTGGTTCATGTCGTTGATGAGCACGTCGGAGTCGATCCAGAACACCCATTGATGATGCGGCATATACTCGCGCAGCAACGCGGCCTTGAACCAGTTCCCGGAGCTTTTCCCGTCGCTCAGTTGCGGTGGAATGTCGCGATGCACATAGAGCGTATAGCCGTGACGCTCGCAGTAGCGCCTGAAATTGGCCTCGGCGATGCGCCCATAACACGCGATGTTCGGCGTGTAGAGCATGACAACCGCGATCGCACGGCCCGGTTGCGACACGCTGTGCGTCGCCGTTTCGCGCACGCCGTTATCGGGCAAGGAGAGGTACGGCAGCCCGCGGGCGTTGCATTCGTTGATGTGCTCGAGAACCGCGGCGCGAAAACGCCGATGCTGCTTTTCGTCGCTGAAGCTCGCGGCGAACGCGTTCCAGGTTGCCCAGACGCTTTCGAGGTTGCTTGCCACGGGCACCACGACCTGTACTTCGTCGACGCGAAACTGAGGCGGACAAGCGTCGAACGCGTGAAGCATGGCGCCTTCGTCGTCCGGTAACACAACGCCGTAGCGGCACTTGCCGACGAGATCCGCGATGTTTCGGCGCACGGATTCCGTATTGCGAAAGATCAGCACGTTCGTCTGCGGAAGGTTCGAGTCGGTGCAAGCGAGGAGCCAGTCCCGGCCCGCCATCAACAGCGGCAATTCCACCGGCCGGAGAATCGCGGTGTTGTCGCTCAGCAGAAGCACGATTTCGTTGGGCGCCGCTTCGTTCAGATAGTGCAGCAGCGTCTCGTACTTATAGACCCAGCGCACCACGCCGTTGCTGCCGGAAAGGTCCGACATGTCGATCTCTACGTGGCGATATCCAAGCGCGCGAGCGTAGTTCCGATGATTGGTGAATGCGCCGGGCGCGCGGTCGAACAGAAGGCTGATGACGATCATAAAAACGAAAGCGAGAAAAGATGACGGCTCGGCGCTCACGGACGGGCCGCGCGAGCGAACCGCTTAGCATCGCTGCCGCGGGTCTCGATTCGCATCGGAGCGCTCTGAAAACCTTGGGAAACACGCCATTTCTCAACCGCCCATAAAATGTCCGAATGACCCGAAAAGCCTTTTCCGCCGATGACGCCCTGCAGGGCTTTCATCCCGCCGTCGCGGGCTGGTTCCGCTCGCGCTTCCCCGCGCCGACCGCCGCGCAGGCGCGCGCGTGGCCGCTCGTGCACGCGCGCCGCTCGACGCTGGTCGCTGCGCCGACGGGCTCGGGCAAGACGCTCACGGCCTTTCTCGCCGCCATCGACGAACTCGTGCGCGATGGCATCGCGCTCGGCGGTGCGCTGCCGGACGAGACGCGCGTCGTCTACGTGTCGCCGCTCAAAGCGCTGTCGAACGACATTCACGTGAATCTCGAGGCGCCGCTCGCGGGCATCGCGCAGACTTTGCGCGAATCCGGCGTGGCCGCGCCGGAAATTCGCGCCGCCGTGCGCACCGGCGACACGACGCAGCAGGAACGCAACGCAGTGAAGAAGCGCCCGCCGCACATTCTCGTGACGACGCCCGAATCGCTCTACGTGCTGCTTTCGTCCGATTCGGGACGCGCGATGCTGTCGACTACGCGCACCGTGATCATCGATGAAATCCATGCGGTCGCGGGCAGCAAGCGCGGCTCGCATCTGAGCCTGTCGCTTGCGCGGCTCGATGCGCTGTGCGAGGACGCGGGCGGGCAGCGCCCGGTGCGCGTCGGTTTATCCGCGACGCAAAAGCCGATCGGGCTGGTCGCGAAGTTTCTCGTCGGAGAAAATGAGCCGTGCGAGATCGTCGATGTCGGCCATGTGCGCGCCCGCGATCTCGCGCTCGACATCCCGCCGATGCCGCTCGAAGCGATCATGTCCAACGATATGTGGGAACGCGTCTACGACCGTCTCGCGGACTTGTCGGCGCAGCATCGCACGACGCTCGTCTTCGTCAACACGCGGCGCATGGCCGAGCGCGCGGCGCGGCATCTGACCGAGCGGCTCGGAAAGGAAGCGGTCGCGGCGCATCACGGCAGCCTCGCGCGCGAGCATCGGCTGGAGGCGGAGCAGCGTCTGAAGCGCGGCGAGCTGCGCGTGCTGATCGCGACCGCGTCGCTGGAGCTGGGCATCGATATCGGCGATGTCGATCTCGTCTGCCAGATCGGTTCGCCCGGCTCGATCGGCGGGTTCCTGCAGCGCGTCGGACGCTCGGGACATCACGTCGGTGGCACACCGAAAGGGCGGCTTTTTCCGACTTCGCGCGACGATCTGATCGAATGCGCCGCGCTGCTCGACTGCGTGCGGCGCGGCGAGCTCGACGCGCTCTCGATCCCGCGGGCGCCGCTCGACGTGCTCGCGCAGCAGATCACCGCCGAAGTGGCGTGTCGCGAGTGGGGCGAGGACGCGCTTTTCGAGCGCATCACGCGCGCGTATCCGTATTCGACGCTCGATCGCCAGCATTACGACGCCGTGCTGCGCACGCTCGCGGAAGGCTATACGGGGCGGCAGGGCGTGCGCGCCGCGTATGTGCATCGCGATGCGGTGTCGCGCACGCTGCGTGGACGGCGCGGCGGCAAGCTGACGGCGGTCACGTCGGGTGGCGCGATCCCCGACAACGCCGATTTCGCCGTGCTGCTCGAACCGCAGGGCTTGCAGATCGGGACGGTGAACGAGGACTTCGCCGTCGAAAGTCTCGCGGGCGATATCTTTCAGCTCGGCAATACGTCGTACCGCATCGTGCGGGTGGAAGGCGGGCGCGTGCGCGTCGAAAACGCGAACGGCCAGCCGCCGAACATTCCGTTCTGGCTCGGCGAGGCGCCTGGCCGCAGCGACGAGCTTTCGCACGCGATATCGCGGTTGCGCGGCGATATCGATGCGCGGCTCGGTGGCAGCGTCGATTCGGCCGTCGCGTGGCTCGCGCAAGAAACCGGCATCGGCGACGAAGCGGCGCGGCAGATCGTCGACTATCTCGCCCGCTCGCGCGCCGCGCTGACCGTGCTGCCAACGCAGGACACGCTCGTCATGGAGCGCTTCTTCGACGAATCCGGCGGCACGCAACTCGTCATTCACGCGCTGTACGGCAGCCGCGTGAATCGCGCGTGGGGTCTCGCGCTGCGCAAGCGCTTTTGCCGCACCTTCAACTTCGAGCTGCAGGCCGCCGCAACCGAGGACGCGATCGTGCTGTCGCTGACGGGCAGCCACAGCTTCGTGCTCGATGAAGTGTGGCGCTATCTGAAACCCGCAACGGCGGAGCACGTGCTGATCCAGGCGCTGCTCGACGCGCCGCTCTTCGGCGTGCGCTGGCGCTGGAACGCGACCAATGCGCTCGCGCTGCCGCGCTACACCGGCGGGCGCAGGGTCGCGCCGCAGTTGCAGCGCATGAAGAGCGACGATTTGCTCGCGGCCGTGTTTCCGGATCAGGTCGCGTGCGCGGAGAACATCGTCGGCGAGCGGGAGGTGCCCGCGCATCCGCTTGTCGAGCAGACCATCGACGATTGCCTGCACGACGCAATGGACAGCGACGCGTGGCTCGCGCTTTTGCGACGCATCGAAACGGGCGATGTGCGGCTCGTCACGCGCGAGTTGCCCGCGCCGTCGCCGCTCGCCGCCGAGATTCTGTCGGCGCGTCCGTATGCCTTTCTCGATGACGCCCCGCTCGAAGAGCGCCGCACCCAGGCCGTGCTCGCGCGCCGCTGGGCCGACCCGCAATCCGCGGACGATCTCGGCGCGCTCGATCCCGACGCGATCGCGAGTGTGCGCGAGGAAGCGTGGCCCGAGGTCACGAGCGCCGATGAAATGCACGAAGCGCTGACCACGCTCGCCTGCATCACGGAAGCCGAAGCGCAGCGCGATCCGCAATGGCTCGCGTGGCTCGATGCGCTCGCGCGCTCGGGCCGCGCGACGCGTCTGCAGATCGCGGAGCACGACGCGCTGTGGACGCCCGTCGAACGGCTCGCGTGCGTGCGCGCGGTCTACGAGCATGCGCCGATGCATCCGCCGCTGCTGCCGCCGCCCGGCTTCGACGACCCTTGGGCGCCCGACGACGCGCTCGTCGAAATCGTGCGCGCGCGGCTGTCGGGCGCGGGGCCGCTCGCCGTGCCGGAGATCGCGCGTCCGCTTGCGCTGCCCGCGTCGGCGATCGCGCTCGCGCTAACGCGGCTCGAAGCGCAGGGCTACGTGATGCGCGGCCGCTTCACGCCGGGCGCGCAGGCCGAGGAATGGTGCGAGCGGCATCTGCTCGCTCGGATTCATCGCTATACCGTGCGGCGGCTGCGGCGCGAGATCGAACCGGTCGAGCGGCAGGACTTCATGCGCTTTCTGCTCGAATGGCAGCGCGTCGCGCCCGATGCGCACGGCGAGGGGCGCGACGCGCTCGGCGCGGTGCTCGAACAGCTCGAGGGTTTCGAGGCGCCGGCGGTCGCGTGGGAGGATGACATCCTGCCCGCGCGCATCGCCGATTATTCCGGCATGTGGCTCGACGAGCTCTGCCGCGCCGGCAAGCTCGTGTGGACGCGTCCCGCCGGACGTTCGCGCGCGTCGGGCGGCCCGGTGCGCGGCACGCCGATCGTGCTGCTGCCGCGCCGTCACCTCGATGCGTGGAACGCGCTGATGGCGCCCGACGAAGCGCCGCAGCTTTCATCGCGCGCCGAACGCGTGTTCGATGCGCTGAAGGCCCACGGCGCGATGTTCTTCGACGAACTTCTCGCCGACGTGCGGCTCTTGCGCACCGAACTGGAAGACGCGCTCGGCGAACTCGTCGCGCTCGGGCTCGTCAACGCCGACAGCTTCGCCGGCCTGCGGGCGCTGCTCGCGCCGGCGGCGAAGCGCAACGCGTTCGCGCGCCGTCCGCGGCGTGGCGGCTTGTTCATCGGCGGAATGGACGATGCCGGCCGCTGGGCGCTCCTGCGCCGCGCGCAGCACGACGATGCCCGCAACGAAGGCGATATCGAGCACGTCGCGCTGACGCTCTTGCGGCGCTATGGCGTCGTGTTCTGGCGTCTGCTGGAGCGCGAGGCTCAATGGCTGCCGCCGTGGCGCGACTTGCTGCGCGTCTATCACCGGCTGGAAGCGCGCGGCGAGATTCGCGGCGGGCGCTTCGTCGCCGGGCTCGCGGGCGAGCAGTTCGCGCTGCCCGAAGCGGTGCCGCTCCTGCGCGACATGCGCAAGCGGCCGAAGGACGGCGCGTTCGTCGCGCTCTCGGCGGTCGATCCGCTCAATCTCGTCGGTACGCTCTTGCCGGGCGAGAAAGTGCCGGCGCTCGCGGGCAATCGTGTGCTGTATCTCGATGGCGTGCCGGTCGGCGCGGTCATCGCGGGGAAGACGCGCTATTTCGGCGATGTCGAAGGCGAAGGCCGCGAGCGTGTGCGTCTCGCGCTGGTGAAGCGCAGCGCGCGTTCGCTCGGAGGTGGAATGGCGGGAGCGGGCGTCGCGCTGCGCAATTAGAGAAGCGTCAGGTCTTCTTGACGATCTTCGTGGTGAACGGCCCGCTCTCTGCGACCGGTACATCCTTCACCGGCACGCCCGGATAATCGACGACACGATTCACGTTCGATGCCGGACGGATGCGAAACGACGGGCGCAGACCATCGCGCGCGCCGCCGACGATCGTGTTCATCGCCTGTCTGTCGAGCTCGACGCTGTCGGCGAGATCCCTGATTTTGATGACGGCCATGAGTGTTCCTCCGTAATGGGGAGTCGACGTGTCCGATGAGTATAGGCAAACTGCGTGGACGCTCATCGGTCGGAAAACGCCAAGGGCGGCAAAAGGCCGAAGCCTTCTGCCGCAAGGACGTTTGCAAATTCCATGCGAGAGCCGTGCCAGGTCCATGCGCAACCGTGGCGGAGCACAGCAACACCTTGATTTGTCGAAGTTTTCAGCAATGCCGGCCACACCGTGCAAACGCCCGCGCCGAATGATCTGCCGCTCATGTACCGACACTCGTCATTGATCTGTCGGTCTCCGAACGACATGTGCGCGATGCCGCTCATGATCGAAAACGCCATTTGCACAAGCGTCATGCGAAGGCTAGTATCGACAGAGCACCGGGGGTTTGTTACGACAAGTGGATTGTCGATCGATTGGAGCCGCGTCGCGTCCCACAGATGACAAGTTTTGCGCAAGCGATTCGAATATATCGGGGCGACGGCGGTTCGCGCGACGAGTTCTTTGCCGGCGTGGACGGCGCATTGGCGACCGAGCAGACGCCGCCGAAGCGGCTCATGGAGATCCTCGACGAGGAACATGCGGCGCGGCCCTTGCCGCCCGACATCTATGCGGCCATCCGGCGGCGCATCGAGCATGCGGCGCGTACGCGTCCCGATGCGGATTCCCCCACGGGCCCCGCCAGCCGCGACGAAACACGCCTGCAGACCACGCCGGGCTTCTCGCCGCCGCCATCGCGCGATCCGAGCAGCGGCACCGGCGGCACTTTCGGCCAGGCGACGCAGGTGATCGTTGACCGCGATCAGCAGATGAAAGGCGTCGGCGACACGCTCAACAGCCGCTTCGTGCTGGAGGAGTGTCTCGGCATCGGCGGCATGGGCACCGTGTACAAGGCGCTCGATCTGCGCAAGCTCGAGGCGTCGGACCGGCGTCCGTATGTCGCGATCAAGGTCCTCAATCTTCAGTTCCGCGGCAATCCGAAATCGCTGATCGCGCTGCAGCGCGAGGCGCGCAAGGCGCAACAGCTCGCGCACCGGAACATCGTCACCGTGTACGACTTCGACCGCGACGGTCAGGTCGTCTATCTGACGATGGAATATCTGTCCGGCCAGCCGCTGTCGCGATTGCTTCGGAACCCGAATTTCAAGGGCATGCCGTTCGCCGAGGTGTTTCCGATCTTCAAGGGCATGGCCAACGCGCTCGCGTACGCGCACGAGCGCGGTTTCGTGCATTGCGACTTCAAGCCCGCCAACGTGTTTTTGACGGACACGTCGGAAGTGAAGGTGATCGATTTCGGCATTTCGCGCGTGATTCAACGTCCTGAAGAAGAATCCGAAGCGACCGTGTTCGATCCAGGCAGCCTCGGCGCGATGACCCCGGCGTATGCGAGCCCGGAAATGATGGAGCATCGCGAGCCCGATCCGCGCGACGATATTTACGCGCTCGCCTGCATCGCGTATGAACTGCTGACGGGCAAGCATCCGTTCGAACGCGTGCCCGCGCTGCAGGCGAAGAGCGCGGGCATGAAGCCGCAGCGCCCGGACAATCTCGGCAACAAGCAGTGGAAAGCGCTGAAGGCCGCGCTCGCCTTCGAACGCGAGGCAAGGACGCCGAGCGTCGCGCAATTCCTCGACGAAATCAGCGAAGAGCACGCCGCGACGCCGGCGGGCGGCAAGGCGAAGAAAAGCGGCGCGCCGAAGTTCGCTATCGGCGCGGCAGTGGTCGCAGCGGCTGCGATCGCGGGCGCGGGCTACTACTTCTACGATCAGTCGAGAGGCGGCGAGGACACCGCGCGCGAGGCGCCGCCTCACGCGTCGGATGGCAGCGCGACGGGCACGGTGACACCGCACGCGCCCGGCGCTCCGCCGGCTTCCGCCGTGGTCGTCACGCCCGCCGTGCCCGCGACGCCCATTCCTCAGCTCACGACGGCGGCCGTCACGCCCGTTCTCGCGAGCGTGCCGTGCTCGGCGCTCGTCGCGTCGGTGCACGATCAGACCGTCGACGTGCAAGGCTTCGTGTCGCAGAAATACGGCCTGTCGCGGCTCAAGGAGGCGCTCGGCCGCGTGCCCGGCGTGAAGACGACGAACTTCGGTGTGCAGCAGGTCGCCGACGACAAATGCGATCTGCTCAAGGTGTTCGGCGCTTACTGGACGGCCAACCGGCAGTCGGGCAGGCCGGCGTCGGTTCACACGCGTTCGCGCGCGACGCGGCTCGTCGAAGGTGATCCGCTGATCGTCGATCTGATGACGCCCGGATTCGATTCCTACGTCAACGTCGATTACTACATGCTCGACGGCAGCGTCGTGCATCTGGTTCCCAATGCGCGCTCGCGGGACAATCAGGCGCCGCCGAACTACACGGCGACCATCGGCACGATGGGCGACTGGGTCGTCGGCAAGCCTTTCGGCTCGGAGATGATCGTGCTGACGGTCGCGCCCGCGCCGCTCTTCGACGCCCCGCGCCCCGACAGCGAAGCGAAAACCGAATATCTGCGCGCCGTCGAAAAGCGTCTGTCCGCGCTCGCGGGCAAGTACGGACGCGACCGCGTGGCCGTCGATATCTTCCAGATCACCACGCAAGCCAAAAAGTAGGCGCAAATCAGGGCTTTGTGGCCGAAGCCAGCACGCACGGCATCGGCACGAGTAGTTCGCCGTGTTGCGAGTACGCCTTCACGGCCGTGCGCACTTCCTGCTCGATCGACGCCAGCGCGGCTTTCGATTGCGCGCGCAGCAGCGCTGCCATACGCACGCCGCCATGCATCAGCCCGTCGAGCGGTGTTTCCGGCAGCACGAGATGCCACGTTTGCTCGACTTCATCGGCGCGCGCGTCGGCAAAGCCCGCTTCCGTCAGCACGCGTACACACTCCTCGGGATCGCTGAAGCGGAAGAAGGGCGGCGAGGGCGGCAGACCGACATCGAGTTTGCCGTGAACCTGAATCGCGTCGAGCACCATGCCGAAGCCGACGGCCCGCTCGGGCGGCGCCCATGCGGTGAACGCGACGCGTCCGCCCCGCCGCAGCACGCGCGCGGCTTCTTCGAGCGCGCGCTCAGGCTCCGGAAAATGCAGCATGCCGAAGCTGATGCCGACCGCGTCGAAGCTCTCGGCGTCGAAGGGCAGATGCTCGGCGCCCGCGATCTGGAACTCGACCTCGGGATGGAGCTGGCGCGCGTGCGCGATCATCGACGCGGAGAAGTCGACGGCCGCCGCGGTCGCGCCGCGCTCGATCGCCGCCGCGGCGAGATTGCCGGGCCCGGCGGCGACATCGAGCATGCGCGTGCCGTTACCGACCTGAAGCGCATCGAGCAGCGCCGGATGCGACTGGACAGTGAGCCTTCCGAAATAATCCTCGTACGACTGGACGACGTGCTCCCAGCCGTCCTTCTCGAACGCCGCGAATTCGTCGAATTGCATGACGCACCTCCGCCCGCCGCTCGCGCGGCCTGGGTCGTTGCCGGAGGCCGGGCCTCGCGAGGCAGACGCGAGGCTAGGTCCTGGGCTTCTCGATAGAAGCTTTCAGCTCGTTCAGCGCGTCTTCCATGCGCTTGCTGACGAGCGCATAGGCTTCGGCCTGAGTCTGCTGGGTCGTGCGCGCGATGTCCTGCATGTCGGCGAGAGCGTTGTGCAGCGCGCGTTGCACGACTTCGTTGGCGTTGAAGGGAGGCTGGGTCGCCGTGTTGGCGAACTGTTTGGCGATGGTTTCCAGGTCGCCCAGGGTCCGGCGCAGGATTTCGAGTTGTTTGTCGCGCAGCGCTTCCATGCCGCCGAACGCGACGCGGTTGGTGGCCGCGAGCGCCTCGACGTCCTTGCGCCGCGATTCCATGATCGCGGTGACGTCGAACCCCGGAAGCTGGTACTGCTGGAACATGGCGGCAAACTGGCTGAACGGATCGCTGAAGTTTTGATTCATCGTGCCTCCCCAGGGTTTTCTCGGTCGAATGCGAGCCACTCTTGCGGGCAAAAAGGCGAGCCTGGCCCGGCCGGCATGGGCCGTGCGCGAAACCATGCCAACGCGCACCCGGCACCTGATACTACCAATATAAGCCGTGGATTTGGGGCAAGGGAAAACACCAGAACGGTCGGTCTTGCCGGGGAGTCCGTGCGGTCACAGTTTGATGCAGGTCAAATCGTGCCGCACCGCGCAAACGACCATTGAAGCATGGCGGCGGCGCCAAGCAGATGACCGCGCAAGCGCCGAGCCGCCCGACGGTCGGGAGAACATCATGATCAGGGGTGAAGGGCGCATCGTAGCGGCTCTGGGCGCCGTGTTCCTCTCGCTGGGCGGCATCCATGCGGCGCTGCGCGGTTTGCTGTTCGACGAGACCGCCGTGATGTACTACGGCGTGCTCGCGATTCTCATCGGGGCTGCGTCGTTCGTCGTGATGCTCACACCGTTGCCGAGCGACGAGCCCTGACGATTCCTGCACTCAAGGCTTCAGCTGTCCTCCTCGTCAGCGAAAACGCTGTGTTCCGCCTTGATCTGTTCGCGGTCGATGCACTGTACGTGCCAGCGTCCGGTAGTCTTTACGCCTGAGCCGTCCGCATACCACAGCACCCGTCCCGCGAGACCTTCGCGCGGGCCGTTCGGCGCATCGAAATCGAGGCGTTCGAGCACGCAGATGGGGTCTTCCACGTGCTGTCCGCAGATCATCGTGCCGTTCGAACCCGAGCGCAGACCGCCCCAGTCCGGAACTTCCACTGCCTGGTGGCCCTCGCGCGACCAGCGGCGTGTTTCCTTGTCGAGCCACAGGATGGCGAACGCAGCCGATTGAGTGCCTTCGAAGCCATCCAGCTTGACCGTGATACGCATGTCATCCTCCATGAAACATTTCGATGGACGAGACGCTCAGCACGTTTGCGCCGGCCATGAGCGTCGTATGAATGGCGGCTTGCGCCGCGCGTATTGTTAGGGCGTTACGGCGCGGCCGGTTGCAGCCGCGATGTCTGGTTCGAACTGCGTGCGGGAGATAAGTTTAATGTCGCCGCATGTAATGGGTTCCATCGCGTTGCGGATCGCGCATGCAGCGATGGGTCTTCGAACCAATCAAGCAAGACGGATGCCGAAAGGCGCTTCGCGCGCGTGTTCGTTTCGTCGTTGCATGTCTGAAGTTTAGTACGACAATCTGACGCTTACGCGACAAGCTACGGAGACATATCGACGCATGTATCCTCGAATTACCGGAGATGGACGCAGTGCATCATTGCTGTTGGACCGCGCTCGTCGGGCGTGCATGGGTGCACCACGGTGGTTTGTCGCGCACCACGGCCTCGCTTCAACGCTGCACCGCAATATCAAGTCTTGTGTACCTGGAGGCATATCGATGCGTGCAATGATCTTCCACGGCGATGCGCCTCGGCTGCAAGCGGTCGATGTGCCGGACCCGTCGCCGCGTGCGGGCGAACTGCTCATCGACGTGCACGCGTGCGGCGTGTGCCGAACCGATCTGCATGTCGTCGACGGCGAGCTCGCGCATCCGAAGCGGCCCGTGATTCCCGGACATGAAATCGTCGGAACGATCGCGCAACTTGGCGCGGGCGTGACCGGCTTTGCGCCCGGCGATCGCGTGGGCGTGCCGTGGCTTGGGTCCACGTGCGGGCATTGCCGTTACTGCGCGTCGGGCCGCGAAAATCTCTGCGATACGCCAGGCTTCACGGGCTATACGATCGATGGCGGCTATGCGGAGCGCGTCGTCGCGGATGCGCGCTACTGCCTGCACCTGCCGCAGCGGTATTCCGACGTGGAAGCGGCGCCGCTGCTGTGCGCGGGACTCATCGGCTATCGCACGCTGGCGATGGCCGGCGACGCGCAACGCATCGGCATCTACGGCTTCGGCGCGGCGGCGCATATCGTCGCGCAGGTTGCGCGGCATCAGGGGCGCGCGGTCTATGCGTTCACACGTCCGGGCGATCTCGCCGCGCAGAGGCTCGCGCTCGATCTGAACGCGCACTGGGCCGGCGGCAGCGACGAAGCGCCGCCCGACGAACTTGACGCCGCGCTCATCTTCGCACCGGCCGGCGCGCTCGTGCCCGCGGCGCTCAAGGCGGTGGCGAAGGGCGGGGCCGTGGTGTGCGGCGGTATTCACATGAGCGACATTCCTTCGTTTCCGTATGACCTGCTGTGGGGCGAGCGGCGCGTCGTGTCGGTCGCGAATCTCACGCGCGAGGATGGGCGCGCGTTCATGCATATTGCGGATGAGTTTCGTCTGGATTTGCGTACGACGTGTTATGCGCTCGATGACGCGAATCGTGCGCTCGCCGACTTGCGGGAAGGAAGGGTCACGGGGGCGGCGGTATTGAGTGTTTCTTAGGTGGAAACTTGAATTCGTGTCGGTTTATTAGCGTTGCCCCTCCCCGGGGCGGGGGTAACTTTCTTTGCTGCTGCAAAGAAAGTCACCAAAGAAAGCAGCTTTTCCCAGCCTAAGCACTTCACGCCGGCCGCGGCACAGGCGATTGGTTGAATGGCCCCCGGAGTAGCAAGTGCCCTCGAAGGTCTTATCGGGCTTGGATCGCGCACGGTCCGTCTCATCGCACCACATGACTTTCTGGCGCAGCCCTTGCATGCTCCGGCCCGCTGCGCGGCCGATGGGCATAGCGGTTGCGGTTGGTGAGGATCTACGAACGTTCGTCAGTGGTGCGCGAGCATCGCCCGGTCGACGATGCGTACCTGCCGGCCGTTGAGCCCGATCGCACCCTCCCGCTGGAGCTTCGAAAGCATACGGCTCACGGTTTCAAGTTCCAGCCCGAGATAGCTGCCGATATCCGCGCGCGTCATCGGTAGGATGAGTTCGGCCGGATGTTCGGCCGGCGACGCAGCCCCCGCTTCCAGCCGCTCCGAGAAATCCAGCAGGAACGCGGCCACGCGCTCGCGCGCGGGCATGGTCCCCAGCATCAGCGCAAGACGCGACGCACGCACGATTTCCGCGCTCATGATCGCAAGCAGTTCGTGCTGCATCGACGCATATTCGCGGCACAAAGGCTCCAGGATGCCGACCGGCATGATCCGCACGACGCTCGGTTCCAGCGCGACCGCGTCGCTCTCGTGGCGGTTCGTGCACACGCCGTCGAGCCCGAGCGTTTCGTTCGCGAAGTGAAAGCCGGTGACTTGCGTGTGCGGGGCGCTGTCGTCGTCGGCACTGGGATACGTCGCCACCGTCTTGAAGCAGCCGCTTTGCACCGTGTACAGGCTGCGCAGCGGCTCGCCCGCACAATACAGCGCGTCGCCGCGTTCGACCGTGCGGGTCGGAAACGGAATGGCGTCGGCGTCCGACAGACGGACATTCAACGTCGGGGCGCCATCGCGCGCCGTGCGCCTGAGCGAAGCGCCAGGGTCGATTGACGGTTCCATGAGGTTTCCTCCTACAGACCAGTATGGGTCACGGATGGAGGAAAAGAAAATCCGTTGCGCGTCCGAAAGCGGAGGCGGGGATCGATCGCTAGTGCGTGGCGTCGCCCGAAAGCGGCAGCACAAGGCACGATTGCGCGCCGCCGCCTTCCCGCGCGCGCAATTCCAGCGTGCCGCCATGCAGCCGCGCGATGCGCTCGACGATCGCGAGCCCGAGGCCCGTGCCCTTCGGCTGGCCCTCGCCGCCGCCGCGCTTGAACGGCTGCTTGAGCGCTTCCGGATCCTGACCGCCGAGCCCCTTGCCGCGATCCGCAATCACGACGCACGCAGTGTTCGCGTTCATGTCGGTCCACGTGCGCACCTCCAGCCCGACGACGCCATACAGCACCGCGTTCTGCATCAGATTCATGAGCATGCGCATCATGCTGATCGGACGAAAAGGGAACGGTTCGATCTCGCCGAGATCAAGCGCGAATTCATGCCCCAGTCCGGCGAAATCCGCGGCCAGGTTCGCGATCAGCGCATTGAGATCGCCGACGACGGGCGTCTCCTTTGCGCCGCTGCCCGCGTAATCCATGAACTGCTGGAGAATCGTGTCGATGGTGTCGAGATAGCCTTCCGCCGATGCCGCGAAGGCCGCGTCCGTCGACGGGACGGAGGACATCGCCATCGCGAGGCGCAGCTTGGTCATCGGGGTGCGGATGTCGTGCGATATGCCCGCGAGCATCAACGCGCGCGTGGCGTCGGCTTCCTTCAGCGCGGCCGTCATGCGATTGAACGCGCCGCTGACCTGCGCGATTTCGGTCGGTCCGTCGGTCGGAAGGACGCCGGGCTCGCCGCCCGCGGAAACGAGCCGCGCGGCATCGGCGAGATGGGCGAGCGGGCGGTTCAGATGGCGCTGGATCACATAGGCCGTCGCGAACGCGAGGGCGCCCAGTCCGAGCGATAGCAGGAGCGCGGTGGCGAGGCCGTCGTCGTGCGCGGCTTCCGGCACCGGCAGCGCGAGCCAGCGCGGCTCGCCCGACAGATGCGCGCGAATCCACAGTCGCTGCTGACCGTCATCGGTCGTGTCGCCGCTTTGCCAGCGCACGAGCATGTCCGGCGGCAGATGACGCCGCAGACTCTCGATGAAAGTTCGCCGCCAATACGATTGATAGAAGCGCAGCCGCGAGTCCGGCGCCGCCGTGCTCGCGCCCGCGGGCAGGTCCGCGCGCAGGTCGAGGCGCGAGAGGACGGTTTGCCTGGCGTCGGGCGGCGTCGTCTCGAGGAGCGTGTCGAGCGCAACGATATAGTTCGCGAAAGCGCCCGCCGCCCGCTCGATCCGCGGCGCCTGGATGAAATGCAGCAGCACCGCGATCGCGCAAACCTGGCTCACCGCGACCAGCGCGACGAGCAGGAGGACGTTGCGCGCGAAGAGCGAGCGCGGCACGACGCGCAGGCCGGACGCCACGCTCATGACTCGATTTCGGCGAGCAGCATGTAGCCGACGCCCCAGACGGTCTTGATGAAGCGCGGCTTGCCCGGATCTTCCTCGACGATCTGCCGCAACCGCAACACCTGCACGTCGATGCTGCGATCGAGCGCGTCGTGATCGCGGCCGCGCGTACGGGCGATGAGGTTGTCGCGGCTCACCGCGCGATTCGGCGACGAGCCGAGCGCGCTCAGCAGTTGCATCTGCGCTGAATGAATCTCGAACGGCTCATCCTTGCGATACAGCTTCTGCTTGCCGAGATCGAGGCGGAAATCGCCGAAGCGAATGATTTGCTGCGTGAGCGTCGGATCGCCCGCGGCGATCTTCTGGCGTCGCAGCAACGCCCGCACGCGCGCGACGAGCTCTTGCGGCAGGAACGGCTTGGCGAGGTAATCGTCGGCGCCGGTTTCGAGGCCGACCACCTTGTCGACGGGATCGCCTTTCGCGGTGAGCATCAGGATCGGCAGCGTCTGGCCTTCCGCGCGCAGACGCTTGCAGACGGAGAGGCCGTCTTCGGGCTCCATCATCCAGTCGAGCACGAGCAGATCGTAAGGCTCGCGCTGAAGGTAGCGGTCGAGCCGCTTGCCGTTCTCGACGACGCGCACCTCGAAACCCTGCGAACTGAGAAAACGCTGCAGCATGTTGCGCAGTTCGGCTTCGTCGTCGAGCACGATGATCTTCGACAAGGTGTCCATGTAGGCTCCGGATCAGCGTTGCGCGGCGTGCTCGTGCATGAAGGCTTCGATCTGCGGCAGGGTCACGAAGCCGTTCTTTTGCGTGTCGATTTCGTCGAAATGCTTCGCGACCATCGGCATGCCGGTGGATGCCTGTTCACGGGTGAGCTTGCCGTCGTGCGTCGTGTTGGCGGTCGCGAAGCGGCTCTGCAACTGGACGAGCGCGCGTTCGACGCGCGGGCTCGCGCCCATCGGCTGGGTTGCGGTTTGCGCGAACGCGGCGCCTGAGGTGACACATGAGGTGACGCACGCCGCGCATGCGGCAAGGATGACGAGGATCTTTCGCATGGCGCTCTCCCTGATTCGATTCGAATGATCGTGAAACGGTGATGCCATTCTATTGAGCCGCGTGGCGAACGCAATCTTGGGGATGCTACGAATCGTGTCGCTGCATTTCATCAACGATGACCGGTGTTTTCGGCGACATCGTTTGAAATAAGTTATGCCTCACGCTGCGCGCGGCGCTTCGCTATCGTTGTCATCGCCGGCCCATGAGCGCTCCACGCTCTGCCGAAATGACCACCTTGCGATGCATGAGGACTTCACCATGAATATTCGTTTGCTCAGCGTTTCCGCCGTTGCCGCCATCAGCCTGACCTGCGCAAAGACCGCGTCGGCCGGAACGAGCGTGCAGGTTTCGTATATGGCACCGGCCGTCGTGTATGCGCCGCCGCGGCCCGTGTATTACTACGCGCCGCCGCCGCGACCGACTTACTACTACATGCCTGCGCGCACCGTCGTGGTCGAGCCGGTCGTCCCGCCCCTGGCGGTTGCCGTTCCGCCGCCTCCGCCGAGGCCGCCTGCTGTCGTCGTTTCCGCTTATGCGGTTGCGCCGGCGGTGCGCGTGACATACGCGCAGCCAGTGCTCGCGGCGCCCATCGTCGTGATGCACTGAACGCCGCCGTCGTCGTGCTCGGCCGATCCGGGCGATGCGCTGGCAAAGAGCATAGTGCATTGCGATCGCTTTGAATGCGTAATGCAATACGCAGAATGCAATCGTTAACGTTGTCCACCGGCTTCTATACTGGATGAACCGTATCGGCCGAAGCGCCGATGCGGCGGCGAGCCCGGCGCGTCGCGCCGCTTCATGGCGTTCCAACAGGAGGATCGAGCCATGCTATTCATCGTCAACTGGACGGCGCAACCCGATGTCGAAAGACAGGCGGCCGAGCGATTCCTGCAAACCCGCGGCGCGCCACCGGACGGCATCCATCTGATCGGACGCTGGCATGCGATTGGCTCCATCTGGGGCATCGCCGTATGCGAATGCGATGATGTCCAGCCGCTCGCGCGCTGGGCGCACGAATGGGCCGACCTGTTCATGTTCGATATCAAGCCCGCGATCACCGACGAACAGGTCGGTCGCATGCTCGCTGAGTTCGCCGAGCGGCAATGAGAGGAAGGCGCGGGGCGATTCGTCGTACGAACGCGATTTTTCGCGCGTCCCGCGCGTTCGCGAGAGGTTAGGGTTTTGGTGGCTTGCAGCGGGAAGGACAATGCCTCAACATTCGAAAATGTACTATCTAGTTCAAATTTGAGTGCCGTTCGCGGTCCCCGCCGTGTTTCCGAAGGATGGCGCCATCAAGGAGCGAAGCGTGACCCAATCCCCTACGAAAGAACCCTGCGTCATATCGGTAGCCATCACCGGCTCGGTGCCGCGCAAGAAAGACAACCCGGCCGTGCCGATCACCATCGCCGAGCAGGTCGAGAGCACGCACGAGGCGTATGAAGCGGGCGCGACGCTCGTCCATCTGCACGTGCGCGACGAAGACGAGCGCTCGAGCTCGGACCGTCATCGCTTTGCGGAATTGCAGGAGGGCATTCGCAAGCACTGCCCGGACATCATCATTCAGTTTTCGACGGGCGGGCGCGGGCGCTCGTTCGAGCAGCGCGGCGCGATGCTGGATCTGAAGCCCGACATGGCGTCGCTCGCGACGGGCTCGGTCAATTTTCCGACGATCGTTTATGAGAATCCGCCCGATTTCGTGCGCTCGCTCGCGCAGACGATGCTCGATCACAACGTCAAGCCCGAGATCGAAATCTTCGATCTGGCGATGCTTTACAGCACCGTCGATCTCGTGAATCAGGGCTTGCTCAAGTCGCCGGTGCACGTGCAGTTCGTGCTCGGTGTGAAGAACGCGTTGCCCGCGCGGCTCGAGATACTCGAATTCGAAGTGGAGCAGTTGAAGAAGAATCTGCCCGATGCGACCTGGACAGCCGCGGGCATCGGCCGTCATCAGCTGGAAGTGAATCACTGGACGCTGCAGTTGGGCGGGCATTGCCGCACCGGGCTCGAGGACAACGTGCGCTGGGACAAGGACACGCTCGCGAAGAGCAACGCGCAACTGGTGAGCCGCGTGGCGTCGCTGTGCGCGGAGTATGGAAGGCCGGTGGCGACGGCGAAGGAAGCGAGGAAGTTGTTGTCGCTTTGAGGTATCGCGATGACTAATCGAGGCGCGCTGGCGGGAAACCGCGGCGCGCCATTTCATTTGTGCGGCGTCGCGTCGCGCTTTCTGGCCAGCTCAGTCCATTCGGCACAGATCTGCTGAACCACGCCACTGAGCAGCGCGAGCTCTGGCGAATCGTCGGCGAGGCGCGTGCTCTCATGATGATCGGCGACACGACGGTCGGGTTGTCCCGCAGGCGATACCGCATTTCGCCGCACAGGAAGCGCTCGACGCTGGCCGGCGCGAGCGCGATGCCGCCGCGAGCGCGATGCCGCCGCGCGCCGCGACGAGCCCGCGCGCCGTCTGCAACTCCTGCACGTCGTGCTCTTCCGTCGGATCGAAATACTTGTTTGACACGGTGTGTGCCGCGAATTGCTCACCTGCTACGCGCGCGATGCGGTGCTCCGTGATGCGGGCATGCGACGACGCCGGCGAACGCACGCGTGACCCCGAACGCGAGATCTCGCTGGTCTGCTACGGCAGCAAGGGCGGACTGGAAGACTGTGTGTTCCGCATCAAGACGGAGCGCCTCAGCGCGTGTCGCATAAACGGAATGCGCGGTACGGCATATGCCGTGAATGAGGTCGCAACGGGTGGGACGAAGGCGCTGACGCGCCGTATCCGGCGTGGCGATGCGCCGGCGAACGCGCGGTAGGTAGTGGTATCAGGGCTTGGCCGACCGGAGGGTGGCGTCGAGTTACATGCATCCCTATGGACCGATCGAGGAGCAGGTGCGGCCGATCTTGCTTTTTGCTTCGGATGATGCATCGTATGTCACCGGCTCGGTGTGGCCGGTGGCGCTTCATCTGGCGCATCAACTGCTCGCAAGATGAAGATCAAAGCGAGCATTCATACGCTCTTGTCACATCCATCTCTCTTCCTGGACGGATTGAGCGCCGTGCCGCGTAAGTCAGCGTCCGTTTGCTGCTTGTCACAAGTTGTATTCGACTTAAAGCAAGCATGATTTGAAGACTACGTTGCAATGGCAATCGTTGTTATCGTTCCAACCTAGTCGTATTCCTAACCGTTATTAATATGGGATTCAAGTTCCAATGAATGTGTTTCGCTATCCGAATCAAAGAAGAGGAATGGATCGTTGCAGATTTTCATTTCTTTAGGAATTTCTGAATGGAAATTCGATCGCGACTCGCGAAGAATGCGCACCTCGAATTGATTTTTCGGACTGTTGTTGCGCACCGTCAACTTCAGAAGTCGCTTCTTGCGAACAACTTTATCGAAAGACAAGCCGTGTGACTGCCATAACAAGAGCGCTAAAAGGGATGAGGTCGTAAGCATGAACGAAGTTTATCGGGTGGTTTGGAATGAAGCGGCAGAAAAGTGGACCGTGGCGTCCGAAAACGCGACTGCCCGAGGTAAAGGAGGCAAGCGGCTGATGACTGTGGTCGCAGCGGTTGTTGCGGCGACGGCAGGAAGCGCCTACGCCGGACCGGCCAATTCGTACGCCGTGGGTCTGATGGGGAATCCCGGGACCGGCACAGGCAGCGAGTGTCTGAGTTCGATCGGAACGGGTCTGCAAACGAGCGCGGCGGCGTGCGACGGGGGAGGCGGATTCGGCGCGGGGATGGTGGCATATGACGCAAACCAAGACTGGGGCGCGTGGTCAGTCTTGCAAGGACCTGATCGCGTCAGCATCGGCGCGGGTGGCAAGGAAATGCTTGCGTTGTCCAGTGGCGGAATTACGATGTCCACTTCCGCCGGAATCAACGCTTATGCATCGATGGTTACGCTCAATGCACCGGTGACGATTAATGGTCAGCTTTCGATGAACGTCCACGGCATCACGGGCGTAACAGCCGGCGCCGTAACGAACATCAGTACGGATGCAGTGAACGGCAGTCAGCTCTTCTCGCTGTCGCGCTCCACGTCGACTAGCGTGTTCTCGTTGTCTACCAGCATCGATTCTGTCTCCACCACGGTGATCTCGATGTCCACGACCGTGGATTCGCTCTCCACGACAGTCGGTTCCTTGTCGACCAGTGTCAATTCGCTTTCCACCAGCGTCGACACCATTTCCACCTCGACGTCGACCGCCGTCGTATCGCTGTCGACCGGTATCAACTCACTGTCGACGTCGACTTCGACCACGGCTGTCTCGCTGTCGACGGGTATCGAATCGCTGTCTGCGTCAACGTCGACGGTGGCGGGCTCCCTCTCGAGCAGCATCGACACCTTGTCGGGCTCGACTTCGACTGCCATTGGCTCGCTGTCGACCGGTATCGACACGCTTTCTGCATCGACATCAACGGTTGTCGGCTCGCTCTCGACCGGCGTTGATGAGCTGTCCGCGTCGACTTCGACCACAGCAGTTTCGCTTTCCACTGGAATCGATTCTTTGTCGAGTTCCACCTCGACCGTGGTCGGTTCGCTCTCCACGGGCATCGAAACGTTGTCGACCTCGACCTCGACTGCAATCGGCTCGCTCTCGACAGGCATCGACACGGTATCGACGTCGACTTCGACTGCGGTCGGCTCGCTGTCAACCGGCATCGAAACGTTGTCGACCTCGACCTCGACTGCAATCGGCTCGCTCTCGACAGGCATCGACACGTTATCGACGTCGACTTCGACGGTCGTCGTGTCGTTGTCCACCAACATCGATACCTTGTCGACTTCCACCTCAACCTCTGTCGCGTCGCTCTCCACAGGCATCGACACGTTGTCGGCGTCGACATCAACCACGGCCGTGTCGTTGTCCACCAACATCGATACCTTGTCGACTTCCACCTCAACCTCTGTCGCATCGCTCTCCACAGGCATCGACACGTTGTCGACGTCGACGTCAACCACGGTCGTGTCGTTGTCGACCAATATCGATTCCTTGTCGACCTCGACGTCGACTGCGGTCGGATCGCTGTCGACCGGTATCGACACGTTGTCCACTTCGACATCGACCGCCGTCAACTCGCTGTCGACCGGAATCGATACCTTGTCAACGTCGGTTTCGACCACGGCGGTGTCGCTTTCCACGAGCATCGACGCATTGTCGGGCTCCACGTCGACCGCCGTCGGCTCTCTATCGACGGGCATCGACACGCTTTCGACGTCGACCTCGACCTCCGTCGCCTCACTGTCGACGGGCGTGACTTCGCTGTCCGTGGCTCTGGACAACACGGTTCAATATGACGATCCCGATCACACGAGCGTGACGTTCGGGAATCCAGGAACACCCGTCACGCTGAAGAATGTCGCTCCCGGAGCGGTGACGGATACCAGTACGGAAGCCATCAACGGCTCACAACTCCACGACACCGCGCAAAGCGCTGCGACGGCGCTGGGCGGCGGCTCGACCGTGAACGAGGACGGCACCATCAAGGCACCGACCTATACATTCGAGGACGGCAAGTCCTTCAACAACGTCGGCGAGGCCCTCACCAATCTCGACGGCCGCGTCACGCAGAACACCTCCGACATCAACACGATCAACACCACGCTCAACGACATCACCACGGGCGGCGGGATCAAGTACTTCCACACAAATTCGACGCTGGATGACTCCGCGGCGACCGGCGCGGATGCTGTGGCGATCGGTGGCGACGCACAAGCCACGGCGGATAACGCGGTCGCACTCGGTTCGAACTCGGTGGCGGACCAGAAGAACACAGTGTCCGTGGGCGCGAAGGGCGCCGAGCGCAGAATCACGAACGTGCAGGCCGGCGTGGACGACACGGACGCCGTCAACGTCTCGCAACTGAACTCGGGTATCTCCACCGGTCTCGCGAACGCGGTGACCTATGACGATGCGAGCCATACGAAGGTCACCCTGCACGCAGCGGATCCGGCCGCGTCCGTGACCATCGACAACGTCGCCAACGGCAAGGTCGACGCGACGAGCCATGAAGCGATCAACGGCTCGCAACTCCACGACACCGCGCAAAGCGCTGCGACGGCGCTGGGCGGCGGCTCGACCGTGAACGAGGACGGCACCATCAAGGCACCGACCTATACGTTCGAGGACGGCAAGTCCTTCAACAACGTCGGCGAGGCCCTCACCAATCTCGACGGCCGCGTCACGCAGAACACCTCCGACATCAACACGATCAACAGCACGCTCAACGACATCACCACGGGCGGCGGGATCAAGTACTTCCACGCCAATTCGGTCCTTCAAGATTCATCGGCGACGGGCGTGAACGCGGTCGCGATTGGCGGCAACGCCTCGGCGACGGCCATCAACTCCGTGGCGTTGGGTACGAACTCGGTGGCGGATCGTCCGAATACGATTTCGGTCGGATCGGATACAGACAAGCGTCAAATCACGAACGTCGCGGCAGGCACGCAGGACACGGACGCAGTGAACGTGTCGCAGCTGAAGCAGGCCGGGCTCATCAATGGCGACGGCATGGCCAACACCGCGGTGACCTATAACACGGGAGCGGACGGCAAAACCGACTATTCGAGCATCACGCTCGGCGACGGCACCAATGCGACGACGATTCACAACGTCGCGGTCGGGGTCGCGGGTTCGGACGCCGTGAACGTGGACCAGATGAACGCCGCGATCGATCGCGTGACGAACATCGCGGAAAGCGGCGGCAATCCGATGTTCGCCGCGCAAGGCGACCGCAACACCGAAGTCGCCAGCGCCACCGGCGCACACGCAGTCGCAATGGGTGCGAACGCGGTCGCGAGTGCGGACAACTCGGTGGCGCTCGGCGCGAACTCGGTGGCCGACCGGGCAAACACTGTGTCGGTCGGCGCGGCGGGTGCGGAGCGTCAGGTCACGAACGTCGCGGCGGGTACCCAAACCACCGACGCCGTGAACGTCGGCCAGCTGAATCTCGCGTCGGCCCAGGCGCAAAGCTATACCGATGCGCGCATTTCCGGCGTCCAGGGACAACTCAACGACGTGGCCGGCAAGGCGTGGGGTGGCATCGCGGCCGCGATGGCGGTGGCTGGCTTGCCGCAACCCACCGCGCCGGGCAAGACGATGGTGGCGGTCGCGGGATCGCGTTTCGCTGGTTCCACAGGCGCGGCGATCGGCGTGTCATACGTGACAAACGATGCACGCTGGGTCATCAAGGCGTCGGGCAATACCAGCAGCTACGGTAGCGTCGGTGTCGTGTTCGGCTCGGGGTATCAGTGGTAATGCGCCGCTGCCCGTCTAGGGCGGGTTGAGTCGCAGGAAAGATCGGTCGGCGTTCGCGTCGACCGATTTTTTTTCGCGCGCGCCCACGCGAAGCGGACAGACCGGCCCGAAAAATCTGCCTTACAATCGGTCTCCACCCTGACAATCACGTCACGCGCGAACATGAACGAGCGTAAGTCCCCCGGGCTCGCCGACCGGATCTATAACGACATTCTCAACAGCATCACGGAAGGCGAGTTCAAGGAGGGCGACCGGCTCCTCACCGAACACGCGCTCGCCGAACGCTTCGCAACGTCGCGTCCGACGGTGCGAGAAGCGCTCGCGAGGCTGCGTGCGGACGGCATCATCGTGACGCGACGGGGCTCGGGGACCATCGTCGGACGCCGCCCCGATCCGGACCTGCGCCGTTTCGCACCGCTCGAGACGCTGTCCGACATTCGACGCTGCTATGAATTTCGCGTGGTGACGGAGGCGGGCGCTGCGGAGCTCGCCGCTCTCAAGGCCAGCGATGAAGACATCCGCGCGATCCAAGACGCCTGGGATCACCTCGAGCGCGTGGTCGAATCGCAGCAGGGCATCGGCGCGAAGGACGATTTTGCATTCCATCTCGCGGTTGCGCGCGCATCGAAGAATCAGTTCTTCATTAGCGTGCTGTCGTTCATAGAGGAACAGATCGAATTCGGCATGAACCTGTCGCGGAATCTGTCGTTCGTGAAAACGCTCGAACGGCAGCGCGTCGTTCAGCGGGAACATCGCGAGGTACTCGATGCCATCCGCGCACGAGATTCTGCGCGCGCGGGTAAGGCAATGAAGTCGCATCTCGAAAACGCGGTCGAGCGCATGTTCGGCAGTTGAGTAGTCGCGCTGCGGTTGTCACACAACCTCGACTAGCATTCGGCATCGCTGTCAAGTTGTTTGACAACTTTGCGCGTTGCCGCTGCCGGATCAAGCGCAAAAAGGCACAGCGCCGTCTATACGGTCGCTGGCCTCATCGATGGCGATACGTTGATCGTGCTGAACTATCCAATCCGCCGCGCCGACTCCGCCGACTCCGCCGACTTCGCTATCTTCGGAGCGTCCGTCGATCAACCCCGTCACCCGGGGAAACCTCCAGGAAACCCAAGGTAAAAGCAGGTTAAACAGCGAGGTAACGCGCGCTCGGGGTATATCCCGAGACGCCTTGCAAACCGCTATCGGCAGAAGAAAAAACCCGTTTGGATTGTTTCGGTAACAGGCCTGCTCACTCCGATTTGCTTGACATCCTATAACCCCGTTCGCTATTTTTCAGCATCCAGCCGCAACGAGGACGCACGCGCACAGACCCGACGAATCAGAACCAGGCATAAATAAGCACAAGCAAGGCCGGCGATCGACAACATCGACAAAGCGACGATACGACCGGACCTCTTCCCGACCACGGTTGCGAGAGAAGTGAGGAGACAAAATGGCTTTCAAGGCAGAACTGTCAGTGAAACTGGCGGCGGTTTGCATCGCCGTTGGTGCGGCATTCGGCATGAGCGCGGCGTGCGCGGCCGATCCGGTATCGATCAACATTGTCGACGTCGCAGGCAATCTGCAACTGACGCAAAAGGGCTTCGAGGCATTCAAGGCTAAGCATCCCGACCTGGTTTCGAGCATCACATTCACGAATGCACCCGCGCCGCAACTGCCGGGCAAGATCAAGGCGATGCAGGCGGCGGGGCGCTCGGACATCGACCTCGTCGTGACCGGCACCGACGCGCTCGCGGCCGGCATCCAGCAAGGTCTCTGGGAAAAGCTGCTGCCCGATCAGTCGAAAGCGCTCCCCGGCGTGCTCGACAAATACGCGCCTGGCCCGCGCAAGATGCAGGACATTGCGCAAGGCTACGGTCTCGAAGTCACCTACATGCCCGCCGGGCCGCTGCTCGAATACAACCCGGCCAAAGTCACCGACGTTCCGAAGACGCCCGATCAACTGCTCGCGTGGTGCAAGGCGCATCCGAACAAGCTGATCTACGCGCGTCCGGCCAACTCCGGCCCAGGCCGCACGTTCCTGATGGGCCTGCCGTACGTGCTCGGCGACAAGGATCCGATGGACCCGATCAACGGCTGGGACAAGACCTGGGCGTTCCTCAAGCAACTCAACGACTGCATTCCGTACTACCCGGGCGGCACCTCGGCTGTGATGAAAGAGCTCGGCGAAGGCACGCGCGACATGACCGTCACCGTGACGGGCTGGGACATCAATCCGCGCGCGCTCGGCATCGTGCCTGCTGAGTTCAAGGTCGGCGCGTTCGACAACATGACCTGGGTCAACGATGCGCACTACATGGTGATCCCGAAGGGCGTGCCGAAGGAAAAGCTCGACGTGCTCTACAAGCTGATGAACTTCATGCTCGAGCCGGCGCAGCAGGCATTGACCTATGACGATGGCTACTTCTATCCCGGCCCCGCGGTGAAGGACGTGCCGCTCTCGATGGCGCCCGCGAAGAGCCAGGAAGTGATCCAGAAGTTTGGCCGGCCCGAGTACGCGAAGCTGCTCGCGGACCGTCCGCACGTCCTGCCGCTCAACGCGCAGGCAATGGTCGCGGCGTTCCAGAAATGGGACCGCGAAATCGGCGCGGCGAAGACCAAGTAAGCAGGTTGGGCTTTGCAATCTGACGGCGACGTTTCTCGCAAGGAGCGTCGCCGCTTGCACAAAATGAGCAGGAAATCGTCATGAAGCACACTTTTGAGCAGTTGCGCCTCGACTCGGTCTCGCGCAGCTTCACCAACGCGGAAGGGCATCAGCTCGCGGCGTTGAAGGGCCTCGATCTGAACATCCAGCGCGGCGAGTTCATCGCGCTGCTGGGGCCGTCGGGCTGTGGCAAGTCGACCGCGCTGAATTGCATCGCCGGATTGCAGCCATTGACGGGCGGCGGCATCTGGCTCGACGACAAGCGCATCGACGTGCTGCCGCCCGAGCGACGCGGCTTCGGCATGGTCTTTCAGAACTACGCGCTCTTTCCGCACATGTCCGTGCTGGATAACGTCGGCTTCGGCCTGAAGATGCGCGGCATGCCGAAGGCCGAAGCGACGAAGCGCGCGAAGGCCGCCTTGCAGCTCGTGCAGCTGATCGGCCACGACGGCAAGCTGCCCGGCCAGTTGTCGGGCGGTCAGCAGCAGCGCGTGGCGATCGCGCGCGCGATCGTCATCGAACCGCCGCTCGTGTTGATGGACGAGCCGCTCTCGAACCTCGACACCAAGCTGCGCATCGAGATGCGCGCCGAAATCCGCCGCATCCACGGCAAGCTGGAGCGCGCGACCATTTACGTGACGCACGATCAGGACGAGGCGCTGTCGATGGCCGATCGCATCGTCGTGATGAAGGAGGGCGTCGTGCAGCAGGTGGCGTCGCCGAAGGAAGTGTATTCGCGGCCGAAGAACCTGCATGTCGCGCGTTTCATGGGCTTTCGCAATGTCGTGCAGGCAACGCTCGAAGGCACGCAGGGCGAGACCGTAGCCGTGAACGCGAACGGCGTGCGCCTCCTCGGCACGCCGATGGAAGGCTTCGACAGCAAGCGCGTTTCCGTCGCGCTGCGTCCTGAAGACATGGAGCGCGCCGCGCCCGGCGCCGATAACGCGTTCGATGCGCACGTCGAGGTCGTCGAATACGGCGGGCGCGATTCGCTCATCATCGTGAACACGGCGTTCGGCAAGCTGTGGGCGCGCATCGCGGGCGAATGCAGCGAAGGCGAGCGCATCACGCTGCGCGTCGCGCCTTCGAAGACGCTCGTCTACGGAGAAGAAAAATGATCGCGCTTCCCGCGCAGCAGCGCGATCCGAAGGGCTGGCTCGTCGCGCCCGCGCTCATCTTCATCATCGCGTTGTTCATTTATCCGTTCGCGTACGGGCTCATGCTGTCGTTCAATCCGATGAACGGCGGCGGCGTCTGGGCGAACTACATCACCTTCTTCACCGATTCGTCGATGTGGCCGACGATCATCGTCACGCTGAAGCTCGCGGTGCCCGCGACGATCATCAACGTGGGCGTGTCGGTGCCGGTTGCCTTCGCGCTGCGGCGCACGTCGCCGTGGCAGAAATTTGTCACGACCCTGCTCGTCGTGCCGGTGACGCTCGGCACGGTGCTGATCGCCGACGGCATGCTGACCTACTTCAGCCCGAACGGCTGGTTTCCGCAGGCGTTGCAGGCCCTGCATCTTTATGGCGATGAAGTGCGCCTCACGCACAACTACTGGGGCGTGCTGATTTCGCTGATCGTGTCGGGCTTTCCGTTTGCGTTTCTGTTGACGCTGTCGTATGTGACCGGCATCGATCCGACGCTCGCCCGCGCCGCTTCGACGCTCGGCGCGAGCCCGTGGCAGCAGTTCCGTCAGATCTATCTGCCGCTTCTGCTGCCCGGTCTCACGATGACCGCGTGCCTTTCGTTCGTGCAGGCGTTCTCGGTGTTTCCGTCGGCGGTGCTGCTCGGCGCGCCGGCCGGCCCGACGCGCGTGATCTCGATCGCCGCATCGGAGGCCGCGTTCGAAAGCTACGATTACGCGCTCGCATCGACCATCGCCATCGTGATGGGCTTCGTGCAACTGCTCGTCGTCGGCGGCATGCTCGGCGCGCGCCGCTTCTTCTACACGGGTCCGGTGACGGGAGGCAAGGGATAATGGCTCTCGATAATCAAACGGCGCCGGTCTGGGCATCGCCCGGCAACAACGCGGGCAAGATCATGAAACAACAGTCGAGCCTGCGCGACAGGCTGTGGAAGTGCTTCGTCTGGGCGACGATGGGCTTCTTTCTCGTCAACGTGCTGCTGCTGATCGCGACCGTCGCCGTGAACTCGGTGGCGACGCGCTGGTTCGGCACGCTCTTGCCGCAGGGCTTCACGCTGCACTGGTACGCGCAGGCATGGAGCGACTTCCAGCTTTCGAGCGTGCTGCTCGTGACGCTCGAAGTGGTGGGCGCGGTGGTGCTGCTGTCGCTCGTGCTCGGCGTGCCGGCGGCGTATGCGCTCGCGCGCGTGCAGTTTCCCGGCAAGCGTTTCGCGATGCTCGTGTTCCTGCTGCCGCTGATGGTGCCGCCCGTGACATACGGCATCCCGATGGCGACGGTCATGTACAAGTTCCATCTCGCGGGCACGCTGACCGGCGTGATTCTCGCGAACCTGGTGCCTGCGTTGCCGTTCGTTATTCTCGTGATGACGCCGTTCATCGAGCAGATCGATCCGAATCTGGAATCGGCCGCACGTATTTTCGGGGCAAACACGTTCCGTTACTTCCGCTACGTGCTGCTGCCGCTGCTCGTGCCGGGCATGCTGGCTGCTGGTTTGCTCGTCCTGGTGCGAACGATCGGCATGTTCGAGCTGACGTTCTTTACCGCCGGGCCGACCACACAGACGCTCGTTGTCGCGCTGTACTACGCGGTCTTCTCGACGGGCGTGCGCGCACCGCAATCCATCGACGCGATGGCGATGATCTACATGGCCATCACGATGGTCTGGGTGCTGATCGCGCTGCAGTTCGTGAGCCCGACGCAACTCGTGTCGCGCGTGAAGGAGCAGAAGCAGTGACGCCTCTCAATACGGACGTCGTGTTGTGACGAAATTCCGCGAAGTCGTCGAGTTGGACGCCGAGCCGCGCCTGTGCATTTCGAGCGGGCCGCATGTCATCGAAATCGCGCCGGCCGCGGGCGGGCGCATTACGCGCTTTGCCACGCGGGGCGAGCGCGGCCTCGCGGACTGGCTCGTGCCCGTGACCATCGCGGGCTGGCCGTGCGATGCCTGGCCGAAAGGCGGCAGCTATCCGCTCGTGCCGTTTTCCAATCGCGTGCGCGATGCGCGTTTTCCGGCGCCGGATGGTTCCATCGTCGAGCTGGCGACGTTTCCCGGGATGGCGCACGCGCTGCACGGCTTCGGCCAGTTCGCGGCGTGGAGCGTCGAGTTGCAGGAGGCGGATTGCGTCGTGTTGCGCTACGTGCACGGCGAGGGCGAACATGGCTGGCCGTGGGCGTTCGAGGCCGTGCAGCTGATCGAGGCGAACGCGCAGGGCGCGCGCATGTCGATGCGCATCGTGAACCGGTCGTCGAGTCCGATGCCGGTCGGCCTGGGTTTTCATCCTTACTTCGGCGCGAGCGAGGCCGAACTTCATGCGACCACGCACTGGCGTCACGAAGCGGAGATCGCGATCGAGCCGACTGACGAAAGTCCCGCGCGTCGGCATGAGCGGGAAACGGAAGGCTGCACGCGCTATCTGAGCGGATGGGACGGGCGCGCGACCTTGCGCTATGCGGACGGCCGCACGCTCGAACTGATAGCCGACGACGCGCTGAGCCATGTCGTCGTGCATTGTCCGGCGGGCGCGGGTTATCTGTGCGTCGAGCCGGTCTCGCATGTGAGCGACGGCTTCAACCTCGCGGCGCGAGGCCGGCCCGGCACGGGCATCGCTGTCATCGATCCAGGTAGTGAAATACGGGCGTCGCTCGTGATGGCAACCGGCGCGAACCCGGCCCGGCGCGACGACGACGACGCCTGACGCGCGCTTCGACACAGGCGCGCTCGCGAACCGCGGGGCAGCGCGACGCATTCGCCGGCAAGCTTCCCCCGACGATGCAGATATCCGTGTTCATGGCGCACCTCCAGTGCGGTTCAGCGCAATTCACCGCGTGAGCGGCATCGAGAAAAATGACTCGACGAGATCGACGATGCGCCACGTCGAGCAAGGCCGGCGGCAGTGGGCGTCGAAGCCGGCTTCCTTGAGCGTTTGCACCGGATCGGCGGGCCACACGTTGCTCATCGCGACGAGCAGGCGCCCGGTCACGTCGGCGTCCATGCGCAGCGTGCGCGAAAAGACGTAGCCGGACTCGTTGTCGAAACTCGTATCGAGAAGCAGCGCCTGCGGCTGCCAGCTATGCACCAGCGCCCGCACGGATTTCAGATCCTGCGAATGGATGACCTGCAAGCCTTTCAGCCGGAGTTGCACGGCGAGCGAATCGCCGATCGACTTGTCCTTGTGGGCGATCAGCACACGGCGCGATGCGTCTCCGCTACGGGCCCGCTTGATACGCCACAACGCGAATTCGCTCTCGTTGTCGGCCAGACGGCTTGACATCTCATCCTCCATGCTCGTATTGGGTTACGTGGTCGATTCGATGCCGCCAGTGTCGGCCGGACGGGCTCATCGGAAAACCCGGCACGGGCAGGGAACGCGGAGAATTTTGGGAGACTGCCGAATGTATCCCTGCGAAAGAGGGGTGGAAGTCAATCGGAGCGCGCGTAATATCGGAACCGTTCTCGGAGCGTCGCAATGGAAAATGGCTATTTCAAAACTGTGTTGCTGGTAGAGGACGAAGGGCTCACCCGGAGCGCCATGAAAAGCCTCATTCTGGCGAACGAGCCCTTGCTCGAAATCGACGAAGCCGATGGTTTCGAGCAGGCGAAAGCCAAGCTTTCCGCCAATACCTACGACCTGATGTTTCTCGACTACCACTTGCGCGGCCAGGCCACGGGCATGGATCTGCTCAACTGGATCCGCGAGGAAGAGCGCGAGATCCAGACGATCATGCTGTCCGCGCAGGACGACCGCGACACCGTGCTCGAGTGCATCAAGAACGGCGCGTGCGGATTCATCTCCAAGGGCAGCGAGCAGGGCGCGGGCGTGTTTCGCGAAGCGCTCAAGACCATCCTGAATGGGCGCGTGTATCTGCCGAACACGGTGCTCGGCAAGGGCGGGCATAGTCCCAAGCCGGTGTCGCCGCACGCGGGCGTGACGGTCGAATCGCTCGATCTGCCGCCGCGCCTGACCGAGACGCTCCGCTATCTGCTGCAGGGACTGTCGAATAAGGCTATCGCGCGCAAGATGAACATCAGCGAAAACACCGCCAAGGAATATTCAAGCGATCTGCTCGCGCGCTTTCACGTCACGCGGCGAACGTTTCTGATCGTCGAAATGGCGCGGCGCGGGATCGAAATGCCGATGAGCAATACGTCGTCGGCGTCCTGAGCACGCGCTTAATCCTCTTTTTCGACGCGGGCGCACCGAAAGGGCGTCCGCGTCGTTGCGTGGGCGGCCTTTTTCGCATCGTTCCGATGAATTCATCCCGGGATGGTAAGGTAGAGCCCGGACTAAATTTGAGATAGGTCAGCGCAGGTGATTCGCAGGATGACGTTCATAAAAATGCAAGGCGCCGGCACGGCAATCGCGGTGACAGCGGCGCTCGTTCTCGGCGCATGCGCGCCGCTTCCACAGCAGACCGACGCCGATGCGGCGGCTGCCGCGTCGGCAGCATCGGCTGCGCGAGCCGCCCAGGCCGCGCCCAGGCCGGCAGCACCGCCCGCGCCGCCGGGCGAACAGCGCATCATGGTCGGCACCGCGAACGGCTACCATCAGATGATCAAGACGACGCCCCCGTCGCAAGTTTGCGATAGCGAAGCCTTTGCCGACGGCGTGCGCTACGGCTACGCGCTGACGTGGAACCGGCTCGTCGGCGAAGAAGTGCGCAACGGCGGCAAGGCGAAGCGCAAGTTCGACGCCTCCGCGGTTCATTCCCAGGACGATCAGTACAAGATCCAGTGGGACGGCAAGGAGCGCGTCAATGCGTGCGCGTCGGACGGCTATCTGATCGGACGCGTCGTCGGGACGCATCTGGCCGGCGTCGACATGCGCGGCAACAAACCGTCCTGAGCGAGGGAAACGGGGTCAGGGGTCAATCGCACGCGTGCGTGGCCGTGACATAGCGGCCCGTGATGGCGACATCGCCGTAGATCGTGTAGCCCGTGCCGTTCGCCGATGCCTGCGCGATCACCAGCACCACCGACTGGCTTGTCAGACCGCCGCTCGGGATGGAGACGGCCTGCGTATCGGTGCTCGGCGCGTATTCGCGCACGCGTCCGGCGATCGGCGTCCATTTTTCCTTCACGCACCGAACGAAATCGTAAGGCTTCAACTGCGACGTGCCGGACCCGACCGGCACGGTCTTGAGCAAGGCGTCGTCCGTCGAAACGCACGCGCTCAACGCGGACGCGCCGATTGCTGCCAACAAGATTGCGATGGTTTTTCTCATAGTTCCGATACCTTTTTTACAGTGACCGCTTAAACTTCTGCTCTTATTCGACGTCCGCAGAGCGCGCGGGCGTCGATCCTAACCGCTCCCCTGACAAACCGTAAAGCCAATTCGACCGGTCGTTCGTGCTAAATCAATCGCCAAAACAGCGCGCCGAGTCTGAACACAAGCTTTCGATTAGTAGTTTTCCCAGTATTGGTCAAGTCGGGTCAACCGTCGCCGTTATATAGGCGTTTCACACGTTAAAGCCTTTTGTATGGCGCGAGCGCGGGCGGCGGGAGCCGATTGTGGCGCTCTCCGACCGCGTGAGTTGCGCGGGTCCCCGATAACCTTGATGTAACGTCGCCATCGACCGTTCGCGGCCGATGCGCAGCGTCAGTCAGTTTGATAGAACGCATGTCTCGCACAAAGTTGCTCGCCCGGCTTCGCGCCATGTCACCCGTCGGACGCCCGTCCGGCGGCGTCGATCTTCAGCGGCTCGCCGCGCCCGTGCTCACGGTCGTGATCTGCGTGCTGCTGCTCGTGGTCTTCCAGCATCTTTCCCGCTCGGTCGATTACAAATCGGTGATCCACTCGCTGCGCGTGATGACGCCGCAAGCCTGGTTCGCCGCGCTGTTCGCGACCGCGCTATCGTTCGCCGCACTGGTCGGGCGCGACGCGGTCGGGCTGCGTCATATCGGCGTGTCGATGCCGCGTTCGCTGCTGTGGGTCGGCGCGACGGTCGGCTCCGCGCTCGGCAACGTGACGGGCTTCGGCGCGCTGACGGGCGGAGCCGTGCGCTGCCGCGTCTACGGCGCAGCCGAGGTCACGCCGGCGCAGGTTGGCCGCCTCACGATCTTCACGAGCGTCACGCTCGCGCTTTCGCTCGCGTTCATGGCCGCCGCCGGCATGCTGTTCGGCGCGGACACGCTCTCGGGCATGATGCACTTGCCGCCCGCCGCATTGCGCGCGACGGGCGCGGCGCTGCTCGCGGTGTTCGCGGCGATGGTCCTCGTCTGCGGCAGTGAGCCGCGCACGCTGCGCTCGCGCTGGAAGTGGCTCGCGTTCACCGTGCCGGCGCGCCGTGATTTCGTCGCGCAGGCCGCGCTCGCCGTCGTCGACGTGCTCGGCGCCGGGCTCGCGCTCTGGGCGCTGCTGCCGAATCCGCAAGTCGGTTTTGGCGAATTCATGACGGTGTTCTCGGCGGCGATGCTGCTCGGCATGATCGGCCATACGCCGGGCGGTGTCGGCGTGTTCGAGGCGGCGATGGTCTTCGCGCTCGGCGGCAGCGCCCAGACGCCGGACGTGCTCGCCGCGCTGCTCGCGTACCGCGCGATCTACTTCGGCCTGCCGTTGATCCTTTCGGCGGGCGTGATGGCGGCATTCGAAGGCCGTGCGCTCAAGGGCCGCTTCGGTTTCCTGCATCCGCGTCACGTTTCGCAGCTCGCGCCGGTGTTTCTCTCGATCGTCACGTTCGCGGCCGGCTCGATGCTCGTCATCTCCGGCGCGACGCCCGCGTTCAAGATGCGCATCGCCCTGTTGCAGACCATCGTTCCGCTGTGGGTGCTGGAAAGCTCGCAACTGCTCGGCTCCGTGTTCGGCGTGCTGCTGCTGTTCGTCGCGCGCGGTCTGATGCGCCGGCTCGATGCCGCCTGGTGGCTCGCGCTGATCCTCGCCGTGACGAATCTCGCGCTGTCGCTGGCAAAGGGGCTCGCGTTCGTCGAAGCGGGCGTGCTGGCGTTTCTCGTCGTGCTGCTCGTCGCGACGCGCGAGCGCTTCAACCGCCGTTCGTCGCTGTTCGCCGAGCGCTTCACGGCGACCTGGCTGATTTCGATCGGCGTCGTGATGGCGCTGGCCGTCTGGATCATGTTCTTCGCGTTCCGCGATGTGCCATACAGCGGCGATCTCTGGTGGCAGTTCGCCTTCGACGAGCGCGCTCCGCGTGCGCTGCGCGCGACGCTTGCCGCGGCAGTGGTGGCGTCGGCGTTCGGCGTCTGGCAATTGTTGCGTCCGGCGGCGGGCCGCTTCGTGAAACCCGCGGCGCAGGATCTCGTCGATGCCGCGCGCATCTTCCGTGCGCAGGAGCGCAGCGACGCGGGCCTCGCGATGATGGGCGACAAGAGCTTCCTCTTTTCCGAGTCGCGCGAAGCCTTCCTGATGTACGCGAAGCACGGCCGCACGTGGGCCGCGCTGCACGATCCGGTCGGCCCGCGCCGTGAGTGGGCGGAACTGATCCGCAAATTCGTCGAGCTCGCGCACGCGCACAATGGCCGCGCGGCGTTCTACCAGGTGCGCGCCGATGCGCTGCCGCTCTATCTCGACGCCGGCCTCACGCTGATGAAGCTCGGCGAGGAAGCTCACGTCGCGCTTGCCGACTTCGATCTGAAGGGTTCGCATCGTTCGCATCTGCGTTATGCGCTCAAGCGCGGCGAGCGCGACGGATTCGACACCGAGGTGATCGGTTCTGCGCGTATCGCCGAAAGCCTGCCTCTGCTGCGCGCGATCTCCGACGACTGGCTGGAAAGCCGCTCGGCGCGCGAGAAGAGCTTCTCGGTCGCGGCCTTCAACGAGGAATATCTCGCGGCGCAGTCGGTGCTGCTGGTGCGCCAGGAGGGCAAGCCGGTCGCGTTCGTGACCTTCATGACGACCGACATGAACACCGAAGCGACCGTCGGCGTGATGCGCCACGTCGCCGATGCATCGCCGTATGCGATGGAGTATCTCTTCACCAAGCTCGCGCTGCATCTGAAGGAAGCGGGGTTCAGGTCGCTGTCGCTGGGCATCGCGCCGCTGTCGGGCATGGAGCCGACGCCGCTCGCATCGCACTGGCATCGACTGGCTGGGCTCGTGTGGCGGTTCGGCGGGCGTTTCTACAACTTCCGCGGCCTGCGCGGATTCAAAAGCAAGTTCCAGCCGCGCTGGGAGCCGCGTTACCTCGCGGCGTCCGGTTCGGTCGGCGTATTTTTCACTTTGGCGGATCTTTCGCTCCTCGCGGGCGGCTGGCGTTCATGAAATTCCTTTGCAAGAAAGCGGCGGCGCTGGCAGCGGCCGCCGTCTGTGGTGTCTTACTGTCCGGCATGGCGCATGCGGCCGAGACGATTTCCGGCGGGCGCTATGGTCAGGTCACGCTGACGAAGCCCGCGGGCGGCATGACGGGCTTCGTCGTGCTGTTTTCGGAGAAAAGCGGCTGGAGCCCGGCCGATCAGCAAGCCGCCGATGCGCTCGCCGCCAAGGGCGCGATGGTCATTGGTGTCGACACGATGAAGTACGCGGCGAAGATCAAGGCCGACAAGACCGAGACGTCGTGTCACAACCTCGTCGGCGACGCGGAGAACATGAGCCATCAGCTCGAACGCACCGTGCAGACGAATCGCTATTACGCGCCGATTCTCGTCGGCACGGGGCAGGGCGCGATTCTCGCGGAGAGCGCGCTGAAGCAGGCGCCGGACAACACCGTCGCGGGCGCGGTATCGCTTGCGGCGGAGCCCATGCTCGACGCGCGTTTCAATCCGTGCGCACCGGATTCGACCATCATCCACGCGAAGGGGCTGCCAGGCTTCTTCGAATACACGGCGGTGCTCGAAACGGGCCGTTCGAAGGCCGATGCGCTCGTCGCGATGACGGCGCCGCATCTGAAAAAAGCCGAACCCGTTTCAGAAAGCGATGTCTCCGATCTGCCGCTGATCGAGCTGCGCGCCGCGCAACCGACGGATCTGCTCGCGATCGTCATTTCCGGCGATGGCGGCTGGCGCGATCTCGACAAGACGATGGCGCTCGCGTTGCAGAAAGATGGCGTATCGGTGGTCGGCATTGATTCGCTGCGTTACTTCTGGAGCGAGAAGACGCCGCAGCAGACCGCCAACGACATCGCCCGCGTGATCCGCGCCTACAACGCGCGCTGGCATACGAGTCACGTGGCGCTCGTCGGCTACTCGTTCGGCGCGGACGTGATGCCATTCGCGTACAACCGCCTGCCGGACGCGGTGCGCGATCAGGTGTCGTATATCTCGCTGATGGGCTTTTCGCCGTCGGCGGATTTTCAGATTCGCGTGACGGGCTGGCTCGGCATGCCCGCGAGCGACAAGGCGCTGAAGGTGCGCCCGGAACTCAACAAGCTGCCGCCGTCGATGGTGCAATGCATCTATGGCGAAAAAGAAGAAGACACGCTGTGTCCGCAACTCACGAAGACGGGCATCGAAGTGGTGAAACTGCCCGGCGATCATCACTTCGGCGGCGATTATGATGCGCTCGCGCGGCGCATTCTCGCGGGGTGGCGGAAGCAGATCGCGGCGCGGCAGGGGTAAGGTCGCGGATCAGGCGCTGACCGCCGAATTTCGGCCGAGCATCAGATGATCAGAGCGCTTCGAGCAAACGAAGCGTCTCAGGATGCTTTTCCACCAGACGGATTAGCACCGCGGCCTGCGCGTTCGGTCTTGCCTTTCCTTGTTCCCAGTTTTGCCAGGTTCGTACGTTGACCCGTAGCCGGTGCGCCATCACTGCTTGGGAAACGTGAGCCGATTCACGAACATTTCGTATTTCTTCCGCGCTCACTTCTACTGGCTCGGGCGCTTCGACGCTGACTTTACGCAGCGTTACTTTGCCTTCTCGCTCGGCAGCCAGCGCATCGAGTCCTTCGCTGAGTTCGGAAAACAGATTTCGCTTCTTCATACGGCACTCCTTCGGCTGACCTCTATATCCAGCAAACTCGATAGCGTCGCGCGCTCGCGGCTGGACAGGTCGCTCATTTCATTTTTGTCGTAAATCGTAAACATCCAGAATTGAGCGCCATCGACCCAGCGGTAGTAAAGGATCCGAAGCCCACTCCGCTTTCCCTTGTTGCGCCTCCTGTCGCCGAAGCGGACTTTCCTCAGACCGCCGGTTCCCTTGATCAGGTCGCCTGCCTCGGGATTTGCTAGCAACTGGAGTTGAAGTTCGCGGTACTCTTCGTCCGTAAGGTAGTCCGAACGGTAACGCTGAAACGGTGGCAGTTCGACGAAAAGCGCTTGCATGGACGGGGGTAAATATACGCAATCTGCGTATATTAAGCAAGCGAGACCAGCCCGCAACGACGTTCACAGAATTTGATTTTCTTGCGCTGAGCTAACATCATCGGACACCCGCCACCGGAGTCCGGCATGTCCCTGATCGATCACCTCGACCACATCGTGCTCACCTGCGTCGACGTGGAAGCGACGAAGCGCTTCTACATCGACGTTCTTCAAATGAAGCTCGAAACCTTCGGTGCAGGCCGCATGGCTTTCCGCTTCGGCAATCAGAAAATCAACCTTCACGTGCGCGGCTCGGAATTCGAGCCGAAGGCGCACTTGCCCGTGCCGGGTGCGCTCGATCTGTGTTTCATCGCGGCCGTACCGCTCGACCGTGTGATCGAGCGGCTCGCGCAGATGAACGTTCCAATCGTCGAAGGCCCGGTCGAGCGCACGGGGGCGACGCACAAGCTTCGCTCCGTATACGTGCGCGACCCGGACTACAACCTCATCGAGATTTCCGAACTCAGTTAAACGGCCCGAGATAATCGCGCTTGCCGATCGGCGCGCCGAGATGGCGCAGAATGTCGTGCGTCGTGACGACGTGGAAATAGAAGTTCGGCAGCCCGAAGCCGAACAGATAATCGTCGCCCGAAAACGACGGCGAAAAGTCCGGAAACTTCAGCGTGACCGTGCGCGTTTCACAACCGGCGAGCGATGCCTTGTCGATGCTTTTCAGAAACGCGATCGTCTTCTCGATGCGCGTCTGCAGCGACGCAAAGCTGTCCTCGTTGTCCTCGAAGCGCGGCGCCTCGATTGCGGCAAGACGCGCGGCCGAGAGCTTCGCCGTGTCGCTCGCGCGCTGGATCTGCGCGACGAGCGGCAGCATGTCGGGCGCAAGACGCGCGTTGATGACATCGTCGTGGGGGAGGCCTTTTTCATCAGCGAAGGCGGCGCCTTTTTTCAGCAGATCCGAGCACACTTCGAGGCCGCGAATGAAGACCGGAATCGACGCGCGATACATCGTGAGAGACATGGAATTGCGCTCCTTGAGTTTGTCGTTTCGATGGCAACAGGGGACACAAGCATAGCGCCGCGCGCTTTCGCCTGCTCGAATCGACGGCGCCCGCCGCTCAGTCCGACCCATGCCGCGCTTCCCACGCGCGCAACGCCGTCTCGTAGCGTTCGAGCGCTTCCTCGTAAAGATCGAAGACGCACGGACTGCAGCCGCTCTGACAGCAATCTTCCGGCAATGGACGCTCGGGCGGCGTCGGGCGCGGGTCGTCGTGATCGGGCATCGGTGTGAGAAAGGCGTGAAAGAGGCATAAGCGGCTCATTGTGCATCGGCTTCGCGAGGCGCGACGTGAGCGGCTAGACTTTGGCGGCGGGCCGCGCCGCGCGCGATGCGATACTGCGCGCGGGGCAATTGTCTGCCCGTCATCACGTCGAAAGGACCGAGGACTCACGCGATGAATCAGCTCGTCAGCCTTGCGATCTCCGGCGCGCTCGCGAGCGCCTTGCTGGCCGCCTGCGCGCTGCCGCCGGAAACATCGGAAACGGCGGGCGGCGCCGGGCAGACGGGCGCGGCGAATCAGTCGAATCCCGGCTCACCGGCCGTCTACAGCGCGGAAATCCGCCGCACGCAGGACGGCATTCCGCACATCCGCGCCGCCGACGTGGGCAGCCTCGGCTTCGGATTCGGCTACGCGCAGGCGCAGGACAACCTGTGCACGCTCGCCGATGGCTTCATCACGTATCGCGGCGAGCGCTCGGCTTATTTCGGACCGGACGCGCGCCCGATGTCGGCAGCGACGTTCGGCCAGCCGCGCAACATCGACGCCGATTTCTTCTTTCGTCTCGTCGGCGATCCGGCGACGGTCGAGCGCTACCGTTCCGCGCAGCCGGCCGATCTGCGCAGCCTGATCGACGGCTTCGCGGGCGGCTATAACCGCTATCTCGCCGATCTCAACGCGGGCCGCTTTCCGGGCGCGCACGCGGCGTGCAGGGGCAAGCCGTGGGTCGGCAAGATCGGCGCTGAGGATATCTATCGGCGCCTGATCGCGGCCAATCTCGCGAGCGGTTCGGCGCGTTTCGTGACGCCGATCGCAACGGCGCATCCGCCGAAACCCGCTGCATCGACGCCGCGCGGCGACAGCAATGAAACGCAAACCGCGCTCGACGCGCTGCGCTTTTCCATCGGCGAGCATCCGGGCATCGGCAGCAACGCACTGGCGTTCGGTGCGCCGATCACGCGCGACAAGCGCAGCATCCTGTTCGGCAATCCGCACTGGTTTTGGCGCGGCCCCGACCGTTTCTATCAGGCACAACTGACGATTCCCGGCCAGATGAACGTCGCGGGCGTGTCGTTTCTGGGCGTGCCGCTGATCGTGCTCGGCTTCAACGAGAACATCGCGTGGACGCACACGGTCTCGAGCGCACGGCGTTTCGGCATCTTTCAGTTGACGCTCGATCCCGCCGATCCGACGCGCTATCTCGTCGATGGCCAGAGCGAAGCGATGACGCCCGTGCCGCTCACGGTGCGCGCCCGCCGCGCCGATGGCAGTATCGACACCGTGTCGCGCACGCTGTATCGCACGCGCTTCGGACCGGTCGTCGATCTGTCCGCGATGGCGCAGGGCCTCGGCTGGAACGCTCAGCGCGCGTATGCGCTCGCCGACGTGAACGTCGACAACACGCGCGTGTTCCAGAACTTCTTCGCGTGGAATCAGGCGCGCTCGCTCGGCGATTTCATGGCGATCCAGAAACGCTACGCGGCGATGCCGTGGGCGAACACGTTCGCGATCGGGCGTGGCGACGAGCGCGTCTGGTTTGCCGACATCGGTCCGATTCCGAACGTGCCCGATGCTCTCGCCGAAGCGTGCACGACGCCGGCAGGCCGCGCGTTCGCCAGCCGCGTGCCCGGCGTGCCGTTCCTCGACGGCTCGAAGAGCGCGTGCGCGTGGCGGGTCGATCCGGCGAGCGTGCAGCCGGGCGCGCTGCCGCTCGATCAGCTGCCGAACACCGTGCGCGGCGATTACGTCGGCAACTTCAACGACAGTTATTGGCTCACCAACGCGAATGCGCCGATGTCGGGCTATCCGCTCGTCGCAGGCGCGACGCGCGTCGAGCAGTCGCTGCGCACGCGCTATGGCCATCTGCTCGCCGCGCGATTGCAGCGCGAGCGCGGCGGCGTCACGCGCGAGGCGCTCGAATCGGCCGTGCTGGAGACGAACTCGATGTCGGAGCGCCTTTTCCGCAAGCCGCTGCTCGACGCGGTCTGCACGGTCAACGAGGCGGGCGGTCCGCTGCACGAGGCCTGCGAGGTATTGCGCAACTGGAACGGCACCGCGGATATCGACGCGCGCGGCGCAAACCTGTGGGACGAGTTCTGGCTGCGCGTGATGCGTATCGCGCCGGAGCGTCTGTACGAGTCGTCATTCGATCCGAACAAGCCGCTTGCGACGCCGGGCGGATTCAACGTCGACAATCCGGCCGTGCTCCAGGACTTGCGCCAGGCGCTCGGCGGCGCGGCGCTTGCGCTGAACCTGAACGGCTTCGCGCTCGATTCTCGGCGCGGCGACATTCTCTACACGACGCGCAACGGCGCGCGCGTGCCGCTCTACGGCGGCTGCGACGAGGCGGGCTACTTCGCGATCGTCTGCGCGCGGCGGCCGCTCGACCGGCAAGGTTATCCGATGGACCCGAGCGGCCAGGGCGACAGCTACGTGCAGGTGGTCACGTTCGGCGAGAACGGCGTCGAAGCCGACACGATGCTTTCGCATTCCGAATCGGACGATCCGGCCTCGCCGCATTCCGGCGACGCGACGCGCGCTTTCGCCGCGAAACGCTGGGCACGCTTTCCGTTCACCGAACAGGCGATCGACTCAGACCCGGCAGTGACGCGCGCCGTCGTGTCTTCGTCGCGCGATCAGGCGGCGAGCGCGCCCGGACGTTAAGCAAACGCGCAAAAAAGGTGCATGCGCGGCGCGCGCCCGGTCGAGCCTGGGACGATTCCCGTCTATGATGGAAGTTTGCTCGAAATGGAACTACGGTCATGACTATCGGCGACAGCACGCAACACGACGAAGCGGTGCGGCTCGATTCCGCCGCGCTGCGGGATTTCGTGGAACGCAAATGGAACGACGAGATCGTGCCCGCCCTGACCGACTACATCGCGATACCCGCAAAAAGCCCGATGTTCGATGCCGACTGGGCGCGCCACGGCTTCATCGAGCGCGTGGTCACGGATGCGGTCGACTGGGTCAAGACGCAGCCGGTGAAAGGCCTGAAGGTCGAGATCGTGCGCTTGCCCGAGCGCACGCCGGTCATCTTTTTCGAAGCGCCCGCCACGCGCTCCGGCAGTACGGAAACGGTCGTGCTGTACGGCCATCTGGACAAGCAGCCGGAATTCGAAGGCTGGCGCAGCGATCTCGGCCCGTGGACGCCGAAGCTCGAAGACGACAAGCTCTACGGACGCGGCGGCGCCGACGACGGCTACGCGACCTACGCCAGCATCACCGCGCTCGCGGCGCTGGATGCGCAGGGCGTCGAGCGGCCGCGCTGCGTCGGTATCATCGAAACGTGCGAGGAATCGGGCAGCTACGATCTCCTGCCTTACATCGACGCGCTGCGCGATCGGCTCGGCGACGTCGGCCTCGTCATCTGCCTCGATTCCGGCGCGGGCAACTACGATCAGCTCTGGCTCACCACGTCGCTACGCGGACTCGTCGCGGGCGATCTCGAAGTGCAGGTTCTGGACGAGGGCATTCACTCGGGCGGTTACGGCGGGATTGCGCCGTCGACGTTCCGCATCATGCGGCAACTGTTCGAGCGCCTCGAAGACTCCAGCACCGGCGATCTGCTGCCGAAGGAATTTCATTGCGCGATCCCGATGATGCGCCGGCGCGAAGCCGAAGCCACCGCGCGCATTCTCGGCGACGACGTCTGGAAGAAGCTGCCGTGGAGTTGCGGCCAGGACGGCGGCAGCGTCTTGCCGACGACGACCGATCCGCGCGAAGCGCTGCTCAATTCCACCTGGCGTCCGTCGCTCACGGTGACGGGCGCGTCCGGCCTACCGCCGCTCGCCGACGCGGGCAACGTGCTCGCGCCGCGCACGGCGTTCAAGCTGTCGCTGCGCCTGCCGCCGCTCATCGACGCGACCGAGGCGGTCACGCGGCTGCAAAGGCTCCTCGAACGGGATGCGCCGTACAACGCCAAGGTCACGTTCAAGCCGGAAGCGGGCGCAGCCACCGGCTGGAATGCGCCTGATCTCGCGCCGTGGCTGGCGACATCGCTGAACGAAGCGTCGAAGCGGCACTTCGGCGCGAATGTTGCGTTCATCGGGCAGGGCGGCACGATTCCGTTGATGAATACGTTGAAGGAAGGCTTCCCGCGCTCGCAGTTCATGGTGTGCGGCGTGCTCGGCCCGAAGTCGAACGCGCATGGTCCGAACGAATTTCTGCATATTCCGTATGGGAAGAAGCTAACGGCTTCCGTCGCGGAAGTGATCGCGGCGGCGCCTTAAGCGCTGCGGATCGATGAATTTCGATGAAGCCCGGGTCGTCCGGGCTTTTTTTCGGCCGTATTCAACGATTTTGTAAAACCAACTGGTAAGGCCAGTTGAACGCCGGTAAAGTGATGGACCCGAGCGCGTCTCAAAAAAATCGAACGCGCGCCATCAACTACGGAGACGAGTGTCGCAATGATTGCATCCCCCACGCCCACCCCTTCAGCCACCGAACAGCGCATCGCTGCCGACACGCTGCACGCCTACGTCCGCGCGATCTGGGAGTCCGCCGGCAGTACGCCGCGCGAAGCGGAACTGGTCGCGGATCACCTGGTGATGTCGAATCTGTCGGGTCACGATTCGCACGGCGTCGGGATGATTCCGCGTTACGTTGCATCGCTCGGCGAGGGACAGCTGAAGCTCAACACGCACGCCGAGATCGTGCGCGACGCCGGCGCGGTGCTGACCGTCGATGGCCGCAAGGGGTTCGGGCAGGTCGTCGCTTACGAGGCGATGGAGCACGGCATCGAGCGCGCGAAGAAGCTCGGTGTATGCGCGGTGGGCTTGCGCAATGCGCATCACATCGGGCGGATCGGCCATTGGGCTGAGCAGTGCGCGAAGGCGGGGCTCGTGTCGTTCCACTTCGTGAACGTGGCGGGCGATCCGCTCGTCGCGCCTTTCGGCGGCATCGACCGGCGCTTCGGCACGAATCCGTTTTGCGCCGCGTATCCGCGCGACGGCAAGAGCCCGCTCGTGCTGGACTTCGCGACCGCCGGGATCGCCTATGGCAAGACGCGCGTCGCGTACAACAAGGGCGTAAAGGTCGCGCCGGGCATGCTGCTCGATCACGAAGGCCAGCCGACCGTCGAGCCGAAGGTGATGCACGAAGAGCCGTTCGGCTCGCTCACCGCGTTCGGTCTGCACAAGGGTTCGGGACTCGCCGCGCTGTGCGAGATTTTCGGCGGGGCGCTGTCGGGCGGCTATACGACGCACGAAGACACCCTGGAGAAGTCGAGCGCGATCATCAACTGCATGACGTCGGTGATCATCGATCCGAACGCATTCGACGCGCCCGCCGCGCAAGCGGAAGCCGAGTCGTTCCTCGAATGGATGAAGGCGTCGCCGCGCGCCGAGGGCGTCGATGCGATCTACGCGCCGGGCGAACCGGAAGAAGCGCGTCGCGCGGACCGCACCGCGAATGGCATCGCGATCGATCCGACCACGTGGAAGCAGATCCGGGATTCCGCGACGAAATCGGGCATGACGGAAGCGACAATCGAGAAATTCGCGAGCGCGCTCAAGTAGGTCGCCGGTGCAACTTTGAGGTTCGTTATTTCCGCTCGTATCGGCGCCGACGGTGCCTGAGCAGGAAATTCGTCCGTCAAAGCGGCATACCCGGTTTTCCCGGGCAGAGAAATCAGTGTACGACGGCGCCTGGATTTCGCTTCAGATAACCTCTGATCGCATCGCTCGCGGCCGTACCGTTGCCATTCGAATCGAATATGCCGAACTCGCCCTGGATGCCGTCTTCGTCGTGCTGATCCAGCAACTCATAAATGAATCCAGCCTGAATATCATATTGGGAAGCGATTGAATTCCATTGTTTCATCGTCGCGATCAACGTATTTCGGACAGCCGTCTTGTCCGTGCCGTAGGTCCCGAACTCGGTGATCCAGATGGGGAGGTGGAACGAGTCGTGCAGCACGCCGATGACGTTCAGCCCGTTGCATCCTGAATTGGTGATATCGCCGCTCGAGTCGTACCAGTGCCAGGCGGTGATATCCCATTTCACGCCATCGGCCCACAATCCTTTGAAAAAGCCGACCTCACAGACGATGCCATCTATCATTCTCTTCGCGGTGGGAGAGCCGGCATTGACGCCATCCAGCAGACCGCGAAGCTTGCCACGCACAAGTGCGTAACGCTCACGGTCGAATTCGGAGAAATCGATCCCGAAGCCATTGGGATCGATCAGCATGCCGTCGCTCTCCTCATTCCCGAGTTCCCATACGGGGATGTCGGTAGCGAAGTTCCGGGCGTAGGCCAATCCCATCGCGTATCCGGTGTTGTAGGACTCCTGTTCGGTCGATCCTGTGGGGGGAAGGAGAATCGGTAGGACCTGCACTCCGACTGCTTTGGCTGCGGCGATGACATTGGCCAGGGCCTGCATCGAATTGGCGTCCGCGGAATACAGGTCAATCCGATAGCTTTTGAATCCGGCGTCAGCGACCAGTTTGAGTTGCTGTTGAATATCGGTGGTGACATAGGATCCGCTGCCGGTCCCCTGCGGATGACCGTTGATGCCCCACATGATCTGGCCCGTCTGAGCAACGGTTTGTGACCATACGTTGAGGGAAAACGCGACCGCCCAGACAAGGACTGCAAGTCTGAGCAGATTGATCGGTTTCATTGCTTGGCTCCGAGTTGGCTTGGCTTGACCGTGAAGAGGCACGAAGATTTCTTGTCGGCGATACGCCATCCAATCGACACCTTCATTTGGACGGGCATCGTCGAGCGGTGTTCAGGCGTTACAGCAGAAGACTTGGAACCTGCGTTGCAAATGAAGCGGCAGGCCAGTTTTGCGGAAGCGAAATGCGCCGGCAAGAAGCGCGTGACGCGCCCAGCGCTGTTCAGCCGGGATGGACGGTGGCTGCCTTGGGCGTGTCTGTTGCCAGAACTCCAAGCGTACCATCTCAGAGGCGCGCGGGGGCGCCCATCTGTCGGACCCGGACGCCTCGGGCAGGCGACATTGCTCGCTAAATCAACCAGATAGAACAAGGCGGCATGAGCAGGAAGCAGCAGGTATCAGCAGCAGAATCCACGAACCTCTACACACGACTAAGCGGCAAATTGGTCAAGCCAGTTGCCGCGTGGTGCGCGATCAGGCGGCCATGTCCTGCGCGATCCATTCGATGACGGACGTGCGCTTCGGCTGCCAGCCGAGCAGTTCGCGGGTGCGTTTGCTGCGCACGCGGCTGTTCGAACCCAGCCCGTACGACGCCATTTCGTAGCCCCATTCCTCGATCGCCTGTTCGAGCGGCCAGTCCTCCGGGCCGCGCAGGCTGAGCGCCTTTGCCATCGCGGCCGTCATGTCGCGAAACTGCGCTTCGCCGCTCTCGACGAAATAGAACGTGCCCGCCGGCGACTTTTCGAGCGCGAGACGGTAGATAGCGACGACATCGTCGATATGCACATTCGACCAGATGTTCAGGCCGCGTCCCACATGCCGCACGATGCCGCTCTTCTTCGCCTGGCGTTCCAGACGCGGCAACTGCACGCTCGCCGTATCCGGCACCGCGCCGTGGCCGTAGATCAGCGTGTTGCAGAGCACGGCGGAGCGCACGCCGCGTTTTGCGGCTTCGAGCACGAGATTGTCGATGGCGACGCGCGGCGCCTTGTCGGGCGTCGGCTCGGGCAAATCGTCCTCGGTGTAGATCTTGTCCGATGCCTCGCCGCCCGACGCGTCGCCGACGATGCTCGACCCGCTCGTATGCAGGAACGGCTTGCCCGAGCCTTCGAGCGCGCCGATCAGCGCTTCGACCGCGCCGCGATGATCGCTGCTCGCCGCGTTGATGACCGCATCGGCCGCGCGCGCTTCGGCGGCGAGAAGCGCGGTGTCGTCCAGACTGCCGATCACCGGTTCGATGTTCAGGCGCTTCAGTGCGTCGGCTTGCTCGTCGCGCCGGATGAGTCCGCGCACGCGATGGCCGTCGCGCGCGAGTCCCGCCGCAATCGATCCGCCGATGAAACCGCCCGCGCCCGTCATGAAGATGTTCATATTGCCGCTCCATTGAGTGTTCAAACTGCGATGAACACAGTATGGGCCGCTTCGACTTTCGCAAAAACGGTGATAGTCTCAAATGAACCTTGACTCGGAATCAATAATCGCGATGCCACCGATCGAAACCATCAACGCTGCCGGCCTGCCGATTCCCGCCGGTCACTACAGCCACGCGACGCGCGCCGGCAACCTCGTATGCGTTTCCGGCCAGTTGCCGATTCGTCCCGACGGCACGCATACGGGCGACCGGCCGTTCGAAGAGCAGGCCGAACAGACGCTCGCCAATCTGCGGACCGTGCTCGAAGCGGCGGGCGCGAGTCTTACGGACTGCATCGAAGTGACGGTGTATCTCGTGGGCGTCGAGCACTGGAAGCTGTTCAACGAGATTTACGCGCGTCACTTCGGCGCGTGGAAGCCGGCGCGCGCCGTCGTGCCGGTCGGCGCGCTGCACTACGGCTATTTGCTGGAAATCTCCGCGCGCGCCTGGATAGAGCGCGCGTAGCCGCTACGCCAGATCCAGCGACTTCGTCAGATCGCCGAGCGGCGCCTCGCCGTTCGCCGCGAACGCGCGATCTCGCGCCGCGACGCCGTCGAGTGGCGCGAGATCGTGCACGCGCGAGATGAAGCGCAGGATCGAGTTCGTGTCGTAGACCGTGTGATCGACATAGCTTTTTTTCGCGAACGGCGAAATCACGAGCGCCGGAATGCGCGAGCCGGGGCCCCAGCGATCGCCCTTCGGCGGCGAGACGTGGTCCCACCAACCGCCGTTTTCGTCGACGGTGACGATCACCACCGTGTTCTGCCACTGCGGCCCGCGCTGGATGTGCTCGATCACGTTGGCGATATGGCGGTCGCCCGAGGCGATGTCCGCATAGCCCGCGTGCATGTTGAGATTGCCCTGTGGCTTGTAGAACGTGACGGCCGGCAGGCGGCCCGCATCGATATCGGCGAGCAGCTTGTTCGTCGATGGATCGTCGCCGATACCTCCGTCGCGCAGATGCCGTTCGCGCGCGGCCGTGCCCGGCGCGAAGCTGGCGAAGTAGTTGAACGGCTGATGGTGGTACTGAAAATCCGGCACGGCGCCGGTGTCGCGATGCTCCAGCGCATACTGCCAGGCGCCCGAATACCACGCCCAGTCCACATTCTTTCCCGACAGGCGATCGCCGATGGTCGCGTACGTCTGCGGCGGCAGCACGAGCACATTCGCCCTGTCCGCGAGACGCGGATCGCCGCCTTGCGAGGGCGGCACGTTGCTCGGCTGGTACGGCGGGAACATGGTGTTGACCGCATAGCCGTCGGCGGTGAGCGCGCCGTCGCGCACGAACTTGGGCGGCCCTTCGAGCGCGGACTTCGGCGAATCCGGCGCGAGCCTGAGGCGCGAGCCAGTGGGATCATCGCCATCCACGACTGCGAGCAGCTTCGCCGCCGGACCGCTCTTTGCATCCGGATAGAAGGGCGCCTGCGCGGAAATCAGGAAGATATGGTTCAGCCACGAGCCGCCGAACGCCGACATGAAGAAGTTGTCGCAGAGCGTGTATTGCTGCGCGAGTCCCCAGAGCCTGAGCGTGTCCGGCGAGCTTCGGTAGTGGCCCATCACGAGGCCGCCCGAGTCGCCCCACGCCGCGAACTGATTGTTGCGGCCCGCGTTGATCTGCATCTGGTTCTGGTAGAAGCGATGCACGAGGTCCCGCGTGATGACGGAATTGGGCAGCGGCGCACCCTGCGCGTCCACGATCTGGAAGGGCGCATTGCGCTGAGCGGCAAGCTGCTGCTCGGTGATCGCATAGCGCTTGCCGCCGACTTCCTGCGCCTGCGGCACGAGCCCGCCCCAGATTTTTGGCAGCGTGGGCATGGGCGTGGCGCCGTCCCGGTCGAGCTGCACATATCGCGATGCCGGCACGGCCGACAGCGGATACTGCACGCCCGGATAGTCGCCGTAGAGATTCGTGAAGCTGCGATTCTCCGCATAGATCACGACGATGTTCCGCACCTGCGCCGCGAGCGTGCGGTCCAGCGCGAGGTCGGCCGCGGTCTTCGGCGTGGACGGCTTTTGATCGAACAGGTTGCACCCGCCGAGCGACAGGCCCGCGATGCCAACGCCCGCCGCGAGGAGCCGCCGCCGCGCGGGGTCCGCGGGTGCGTCGCCGGCTGGGGTGCCGTTATCGTTGCTGGAAGGAAGCTCGTTCTGCGGATGGTCGTGCTCATTCATCGCCTGACTCCTCGTGAACATGTGTCACACGCCCGATGGCGCGCGCCTGCATTATCGACACCGAAAGATGACGCGCCCGTTACCTGCCTGTTGCTCGGCGCCCCGACTTGACCGCCCTGCGACTGACGGGTCAACTGAGCGGCAATGATGCCGCATCGACCGGTTGCGCGAAACCCGGCCGAACGGCATAGGCAAAAATCAAAACGATGTGTGAATCGGCTTATATCTTTTGGCCGACTGGAAACCGCAATGGAGCGTGACTAACATCAACTGAACAGAAGCTTTGCTCCGACGAGAATCAGCGTCGCGGCGAGCACGTGACGCAGCAGCGCTTCGGGCGCTTTGGAAGACAGCATGCTGCCAATTGCAATGCCCGGAATCGAGCCCACGAGGAGAGAGGCGAGCAGGGCCCAGTCGACCGAGCCGAGCATCCAGTGCCCCGCGCCGGCGATCAGCGTCAGCGGCACCGCGTGCGCCACGTCGGAGCCGACGATGCGCACCGTCGCGAGACGCGGATAGAGCAGGAGCAGGACGGTCACGCCAATCGCGCCCGCGCCCACGGACGTGATCGAAACCAGCACGCCGAGTATGGCGCCGGTGACGACCGTCCACGCGGCGGTGCGCACCGGGTGTTCGGGGCGGCCACGGCCCTTCCTGTAGGCGAAGCGCGCGAGCTGCGGGCGGAATACCAGTGAAATGGCGGTGATGAGGAGTGCCGTGCCAAGAATGACCTGGATGAGCCGCGCGGTTCCCGGCGCCGCAATGCCGTGCTGATGCAGGAAGAATATCGTGATTGCCGCGGCCGGCACGCTGCCCGCCGCGAGACGGCCGGTGATGCGCCAGTCGACCGAGCCCTTGATGCCGTGCACGAGCGTGCCGGCGGTTTTGGTCGCGGCGGCGTACAGCAGGTCGGTGCCGACGGCGGTCGCTGGATGAATGCCGAACAGCAGCACGAGCAATGGCGTCATCAACGAGCCGCCACCCACGCCCGTCAGGCCGACCAGCAAACCGACCGCGAAGCCTGAGGCAGAATAAAGTAAGTCGATATGCGGAAATGACATTGCGCGCGGAGAACCCGTCAGGCGTGATTGGGTCGAAAAACCGTCGATGATAGCGGGTAAGCGGCGCACTTGCTGCAGGAAAGCATCGCTCGACCGTGCGATAAGCGCTGTGCAGGGCGCTCGCGCGCGCTTCGAGTGCCTACGAAACACCCTTCAGATTACTTTCAGGAAGTTGCGATGAATACACAGCAACAGACACAGGAGCAGGTGCAGGAACAGATCCAGGAGTCGCAGGCGAGACTGGCGGACGAGGCGTTCATCCCGACCGAGCATGCCAGCATGCCCAGCGAGCGCCAGTTCGTGCTGAAGTCCGGCAACACCTTTGCCGTGTACGACGCGAATGGCGACATCCGCGGCCACGACGACGGACTCTTCGTCAACGACACCCGCGTGCTCTCGGAACTCGTGCTGACCTTCGGCGGCCGCGCGCCATCGCTGCTTTCGGGCAGTGTGTCGAGCGACAACGCCGTGTTCACCGCGCACCTGACGAACCGCCCGCTGCCGCCGATCGGCGGAGCGCGCACGCCCGAAGGCGTGATCCACGTCGAGCGCAAGCGCGTGCTCTCCGGGCATGTGCTGCACGAGAGCATCGTGCTCACGAACTACGGCACGGAACCGTCCACGGTGCCGCTCTCGATTTCCTTCGCGGCGGACTTTCTCGACATGTTCGAGGTGCGCGGCGCGACGCGCGGCAAGCGGGGCACCTTGCGGCCGCCGGTGATCGAAAACGGCGAAGTCGTGCTGCGCTATGTCGGTCTCGACGAAGTGGAGCGCACGGCGCGCATCCAGTTCACGCCCGCGCCGGACGTCCTCTCGCCGACGCGCGCCGATTACGCGCTGCATATCCAGTCGGAAACGGCGATCTCCATGTATCTGTCGGTGACGGCGGTGACGCACGCCCTTTCCGACGCCAGCGAGGAAAGCAAGCGCAATGCGGCGGAAGCGGCGGAGTGCGCCCCCGAATCGGGTCGGCCTGCGATCCGCGAGGCGCTCGTCGAGGCGCATCGCCGCATGCGGGACAGACGCCGCGCGAGCGCCCGCGTACGTTCGAGCAATCCGCTCTTCAGCGAATGGATCGACCGTTCACTCGCGGACCTCGGCTTGCTCACGACCGATCTCGATACCGGCCCGTATCCGTATGCCGGCATCCCGTGGTTTTCGACGGCGTTCGGCCGCGACGCCATCATCACGTCGCTGCAAATGCTCTGGCTGCATCCGACGCTGGCGCGCGGCGTGCTGCGCTTTCTCGCTGCCAATCAGGCGCGCGAGGACTCCGCGTTTCGCGATGCCGAAATCGGCAAGATCATGCACGAGACGCGCAAGAGCGAGATGGCCGCGACGGGCGAAGTGCCGTTCGCGCTGTACTACGGCGGCGTGGACAGCACGCCGCTGTTCATCGTGCTCGCGGGCGCCTATGTCGAGCGCACGGGCGACCGCGAACTGATCGACGAAATCTGGCCGGCGCTGCAACTCGCGGCGCAATGGGTCGCGCGCCATTGCGACAAGAATCCTTACGGCCTGCTCGACTATCAGCGCGCATCGGAGCACGGTCTTGCGAATCAGGGCTGGAAGGACAGTCAGGATTCCGTCTTCCACGCCGACGGCAAATTCCCGATCGGGCCGATCTCGCTCGTCGAAGTTCAGGCGTACGCGTCGACCGCGTTTTCCACGATGGCGCGCCTTGCCCGCGAGCGCGGCGAAGACGAGAGCGCGCGCGACTTCGAGCGGCGCGCGCGTCATATTCGCGAACGCGTCGAGGAAATGTTCTGGATGCCGGAGATGGACTTCTACGGCATCGCGCTCGACGGCAAGGGCGAGCTGTGCCGCGTGTTGTCGTCGAATGCGGGGCATCTGCTTGCGTTCGATCTCGTCGAGCGCAAACGTGGCGAAGCCGTCGCGCGTCAGCTCGAATCCACGCTCTTTCACACCGGCTGGGGCGTGCGCACGCTGGCGGCGAGCCAGCCGCGCTTCAATCCGATGTCGTATCACAACGGCTCCGTGTGGCCGCACGATACGGCGCTGTGCGCGCGCGGCCTCGCGCGTTACGGCGAACGCGGCGCGGCGGTGGGCTTGCTGCAATCGCTGTTCGAAGCAGCCGTCACCTTCGATATGCGGTTGCCCGAGCTTTTCTGCGGATTCACACGTCAGCGCGGCGAGCGCCCCATTGCCTATCCAGTCGCGTGCCTGCCGCAAGCCTGGGCGGCGGGCGCGCCTTTCATGATTCTGGAAGCGTGTCTCGGCATGACCGTCGACGCCCTCAACGACGAAGTGCGGATCGACCGGCCGCAACTGCCGGAGGGCATCGACTGGCTGGAAATCGGCGATCTGCGCCTCGGCGACAAGACCGCGACGGTCACCTTCCGGCGCGTCGGGGGACAGGTAATTCCGTCGGTGGATGGAGACGTGCGGGTCGTCGCGGTGCTTTGATGCGTCGAACGCGCGGCGCCGGTGAAGCGCCGTGCGTTCGACCCAGGCTCAAACCGCCACGCTGCCGACGTAGTTCTCGGCCAGCGCGGTGGCGGCCGCGCGCGATGTCGTCACGTGCTCGAGTTCCGCCACTTGCAGGCGCTGCTCGAACGGCGACGTGTCGTCGAGCTTGTGCAGCATGCGCGTCATCCACCACGAGAAGTGCTCGGCGCGCCACACGCGCTTGAGCGCCGTCTCGGTATAGCCGGCGAGCTTGTCGCCGCGGCCTTCCTTATAGAAGTCGATGAGCGCCGCCGTCAGCACGCGCACGTCCGACACAGCGAGGTTGAGCCCCTTCGCGCCGGTCGGCGGCACGATATGCGCGGCGTCGCCGGCGAGGAACAGCTTGCCGGATTGCATCGGCGTGGAAACGAAGCTGCGCATGCCGACGATGTTCTTCTGGAAGATCTTGCCTTCCGTGATCTGCCAGCCATCGGCGGTATCGACGCGTGCGTGCAGTTCGGCCCAGATGCGGTCGTCGGACCAGGCGTCGACGGTATCCTTCGGATCGCACTGGAAGTACATACGCTGCACGCCCGGCGAGCGCGTGCTGATGAGCGCGAAGCCGCGGTCATGGCGCGCATAGATGAGTTCGTCGGAAGAGGGCGGCGCTTCGACCAGAATGCCGAACCAGCCGAACGGATAAATGCGCTGATAGTCCTGCCGCACCGCCTCGGGAATGCACTGGCGGGAAACGCCCTGCGAACCGTCGCAACCGATGATGAAGTCGCATTCGAGTTCTTCATCGCGGCCTTCATGCTGATATTTGATGCGCGGCTTGCGATCGCTGCCATCGTGAAAGTCGTGCAGCGAGACGTTCGACACGCCGAACTTCAGCGCGCCATTCGCCGCTAGGCGCGCCGCGACGAGATCCTTGATGACTTCGTGCTGCGCGTACACCGTGATCGAATGTCCGGTCAGCTCGGTCAGCGCGATGCGGCGCCGCTGGCCTTCGAACGCGAGTTCGAAGCCGTGATGCAGCGCGCCTTCCGCCTGCATACGCGCGCCGAGGCCGGCCTGATTGAGCGTGTCCATCGTGCCTTGTTCGAGCACGCCGGCGCGAATCGTCGATTCGATATCGTTCTGGCTGCGTGCTTCGAGCACGACCGATTCGATACCGCGCAGATGAAGCAGATGAGAGAGCAGAAGCCCGGCGGGGCCCGCGCCGACGATGCCGACTTGTGTACGCATGATTGTCTCCGTGAGGCAGTGGTGATGTCGTGCGTACAGTGTCGGCAGAGCGGCCTTATGCCGCAACGCGATAGCGAAGATAAGGTCTATCTAATTTCGAGATAAAGGCCCGAAAATGGCCTGAAATGCTCTGAATCGAGGGTAAATCCCTAGGCGAAGCGGGCGGCAGTCGATGCCGCCCGCGTCCTGACACTTACTCCGCGCGCTCTTCTTTCAGCTGATTTCGACGATATTCACCCTGCCGCGTGAGCATCCAGCCGGGGTATTCCGCGGGCAACTGGCTGACTTCATCGAGTGCGGCGAGCTCTTCCGCGTTGAGCTGGACTTTCGTCGCGGCGATGTTGTCGTCCAGTTGCTCGACGCGTTTCGCGCCGATGATCACGCTCGACACGACCTTCTGATGCAGCAGCCACGCCAGCGCGATCTGCGCCACCGAGACACCTTTGGCTTCGGCCACGCGCCGCATCACGTCGACACAGTCGTATGCGCGCTCGACATCGACCGGCGGAAAATCGAACTTGGTGCGGCGGCTGCCTTCTTCCTTGCTTCCATCTCGCGTGTATTTGCCCGACAGCAAGCCGCCCGCGAGCGGACTCCACACCATCAGGCCGACGTTTTCGCTGCGCAGAAGCGGCGCGATCTCGCGTTCCAGATCGCGGCCCGCGATCGTGTAATACGCCTGCAGCGACTCGAAGCGCGCGAGCCCGAGTCGCTCGGAAATGCCAAGCGCCTTCATGATCTGCCACGCGGCCCAGTTCGACACTCCGATATAGCGCACATGCCCGTGTTGCACGAGATTGTCGAGCGCGCGCAGCGTTTCCTCGATCGGCGTCGCCGGATCGAAGCCGTGAATCTGATACAGATCGACGTGATCGAGTTGCAGGCGCTTCAGGCTCGCTTTCACGCCGTCGATGATGTGGTAGCGCGAGGCACCTCGCGAATTCGCGCCCTTCGTGCCGGTTTCGCCGAGAATCTTCGTCGCGACGACCACGTTTTCGCGCGGTACCTTCAGGTTCTTCAACGCTTGGCCCGTGATGACTTCCGACTGGCCGTCGGCGTAGACATCGGCGGTATCGATGAAATTGATGCCCGCATCGAGCGAACGCCCGATCAGCTTGTCCGCGTCCGCCTGCTGCAACTGGCCGATGTTGTCCCAGATTCCGCCCGTCCCGCCGCCGAAGGTCATCGTGCCCAAGCACAGTTCCGAGACGAAAAGACCGGTATTGCCGAATTTCCTGTAGCGCATGGTTGCTCCCGAGTGACGGATAAGGCGCGGCATCGCACGATCGAAGCGACGCAATCCACGCCGGCAATGCAGTATCGTCCCGGCGCGCGACCGGTCCATAGCCTGATCCTGTCCGATCCTTGCCTGTTCCTGCAAACGCGCGGGGCGGCCTCGAGCAATCCCGCGCCCGCGCGAGTAAGCTAGGCGGACTCCCTCTCATCCCGAAAATAGTCCGCGAATCATGGCTCTGAACGACACGCCCGGCCTCGCCGGAAAAGACAGTCACGACCAGCCGAACGAGAGTCGCCACGGCGGCGGGCCCGATGCCTCGCTGGATCAGGCGCGGCTCGATCTCGTCGCGCTGCTCGACCGGTTCACCGCCGGTTGCGAGGGCTCGGTCGAAACGCCGGTGCCGGGGCTGTTCCTGCATCGCATCATGAATCCGGGCGGGCCGAAACACGGCATCCAGACGCCCGCGCTCGCGCTGATCGCACAAGGCAGCAAGCGCCTCATGGTCGGCGACGAGGTCTATATCTACGATCCGATGCACTATCTCGTGTCGTCGGTGGATCTGCCCGTGTGCGGGCAAGTGTCGGTGGCGAGCGAGTCCGAGCCGTATCTCGGCATGCGGCTCGAACTCGATGTCGAGGAAATCACGGCGCTGATCCAGGACGAGCATCTGCCGCCCGCGACGCAGGCCGACGCGTCGCGCGGCCTCTACGTGAACCGCCTCGGCAACACGATGCTCGACGCCGTGCTGCGCCTCCTGCGCCTCGTCGATGCCCCCGAGGACGTGCCGATTCTCGCGCCGCTCGTGAAACGCGAGATTCTCTATCGGCTGCTGATGAACGGCTCGGGCGCGCGCCTGCGGCAGATCGCGCTCCAGGACAGCCAGACGCAGCGCATCGCGAAGGCCATTCAACTCCTGCGCCAGCATTTCGATCAGCCGCTGCGCGTGGAGGACATCGCGCGCGACGTGCACATGAGCGTGTCGTCGCTGCATCATCATTTCAAGGCCGTCACGGCGATGAGCCCGCTGCAGTATCAGAAGCAGTTGCGGTTGCAGGAGGCGCGCCGCCTGATGATGCTCGATATCGTCGATGCCGCCACGGCCGCGCATCGCGTGGGTTACGAGAGCGCGTCGCAGTTCAGCCGCGAGTACAGCCGCCTGTTCGGCGCGCCGCCGCTGCGCGACACCCGCCGCTGGCGCGATGCGACGGCGGCTGCGGCCGGCGCCTGAACAACAATATTTCGATGAACCACTGGCCGAGCGCGCGCGAATGGTCTTGAATGGATTGCCGACAGCCGATGCGAAGGCGCTGCCGCATCGATTTATTTCATCGTCCGCGGAATAGTGCAGCGCTTACGAACGTTCTACGGATACTTCTACAACAAGGAAAGATGAAATGAAGAAGCGCATCCAGATGTTCGCCGCTGCCGCAACGGTCGCCACAGCGTTCGCGTCGCTTGCCTCGTCCGCCTATGCCGCGGCGCCGAAGGAAGCCAACGGCATGTACGTCGATGAAAACGGCATGACGCTCTATACCTTCGACAAGGACACGAAAGGCGGCCCGAGCGCCTGTACCGGCGGCTGCGCGCAGGCGTGGCCGGCCGCGATGGCGAGCGATTCGGACAAGCCGGCCGGCAAATGGACCACGGAATCCGCCGACGGCGGCAAGCAATGGGCCTACGATGGCAAGCGTGTCTATCGCTTCGCGAAGGACACGAAGCCCGGCGACAAAAACGGGGACAACTTCCGCGACGTCTGGCACGTCGTGAAGCCCTGATGTTCTAGGTACGGGCAAGGGACGGAAAAACACGCGCGACGCGGCGGACTTGCGGAATAAACCAGCGAGTCCGCCAGTCTTTCAATCAATGGGTCAGGATCATGAAACGATCGATCGGAGTGACGGCGCTCCTGATCGCGCTCGGCCTCGCATGTGGCGTGGCGGGATGCGCGAGCGGCACGCAAAGTGCGCCGGGATCATCGGGCGCGCCGAGCGCGCCCGCAGGCGGAGGCAGCTACTGATGGCGCGGGCCTGGATCGCCTTGCGCGTGCAAGCGGGCGCACGGCCTTGAGCTTCGAAAGCGATCTGCTCGCCCATCTGCCGCAGTTGCGCCGTTACGCGCGCGCGCTGTCGGGAGACCGCGCCTGGGCTGACGATCTCGTGCAGGACGCGACCGAGCGTGCGCTCAACCGCGCCAAATCGTTCCATGCCGGCACGAACCTGCGCGCGTGGCTGTTCACGATCATGCGCAACTTGTATATCGACCAGTTGCGCGGGCGCCGCGATATCGCCGTCGACGATGAAACCGCGCCCTGGCGGCAGATGGCCGCGCCGCGTGGCGAAGTCGACGGGCTCGTGCTGCGCGACGTGCAGCGCGCGCTTTACTGTCTGCCGGTCGAGCAGCGCGAGGTGATGCTGCTCGTGTGTGTCGAGGAAATGAGTTATCAGGAGGCATCCGTGGTGTTGAACGTGCCGACCGGAACCGTGATGTCGCGCCTCTCGCGGGCGCGGGAGCACATGCGCGTTCTGCTCGGCGAAGAACCGGGCCGCAAGGCGTCGTCGTCACTGAAAGTGGTGAGCCGCTCATGACCAATCAAGACCGTCCACCCGAAGGCGGCGACCGTATGGGGCCGCCGAAGCCCGATCGGGATTTGCAGGCGCTGTCCGCCTTCATCGACGATGAACTGCACGGCGACGAGCGCGACGCCCTGGTCGCGCGCATCGCGGACGATCCCGCGAGCCAGGCGACCGTCAATGCGTATCGCGCGCAGGATAACGCGCTGCGCGCGCTGTTCGCCGATCAGACCGAGCCGCAGGTGGTTCGCCTGCGGCCGAGTCCGCGCGAGCGGTATCTGATCGCAGCGTGTTTTCTGGTCGTCGGCGTCGCGTGCGGATTTCTGATGCACATGCTCCTGCCAGCGCTGGGCGAGAAGCCGCGCTTCGCGGAGCGCGCGGATATCGCATATGCGGTGTACGCCCCCGAGCAGCGGCATGCGGTAGAAGTGGCGGCGTCGCAGCAGGATCATCTGGTCACGTGGCTGTCGAAGCGGCTGAATCGCGCGGTGACGATTCCGTCGCTGACCGAGTACGGGTTTCAGCTCGTCGGCGGACGCCTGTTGCCGGACGAGGAAGGGCCCGCCGCGCAGTTCATGTATCAGAACGCGGCTGGCGAGCGCCTCACGCTCTATATGACGACGGCCACGATCAGGGGTAACGACAACCGGATCAGAACGCTCAAGGATGGTCAGCGCACGACGTTTTACTGGGCGTGGGACCGTGTCGGCTATGCGCTTTCGGGGCAGATCGGTGAGGCGAAGCTACAGGCGATCGCCTATGACACCTGCAAGGAGCTCGGCGGCGACCCTAAGAGCTGGTGAGCCGCAGCGCATGTCATGCGCTGCGGCTCATTTCATGCGCTGCCGGACTTAATAATAACGATGCGGCGCCGGCGTGGCATGGTGATGACGCTCCCACTCGCTGCGCTGCCAGTAGCGATGGCCGTCCCAATAACGATCGCCATGCCAGCCGACCTTCACGTGATGCGGCGCGGGATGATGCACCTCCGCCGAAGCGACGTTCGCGAGGCCCATGCCCAGCGCGGCGGCGAGGGAAGCGATCAGCAGGCTCTTCTTCGTCTTGTTCATCTTGTTCATGATGTTTGCTCCTTGCTCGTGTGCTCAGTCACGTGATGCTCGCAATTGAACTGCGATTCATCGGGTAAGAGTTAGATGTTCTGATTCAGTGCGGTTTCAATCGCGGTAATAGCCGTGATGATGGTAATACCCGCCACCGTCCGGCACGACGATGCAGCCCGATAGCGCGCTGCTCAACAACACGCCCAACGCTGCAAGGATCGCTAGTTTCTTCATTGGTTTCTCCCTGTGAATCCATGGAGACCAATTTAGCGGTTGGCAAAATGACAAGCCGTGTTCGTTTGTAAGCAAACGTGTAGCCTGAAATATTTGCGACGGGCGTCCGTAAAGGCACGACGCGGTGCAACGCGTCCGTTGCACGCTGGCGCGAGACGCGTTATCCTGAACTCCGATTCAGATTGTCGGAGTGAATATGTCTCACATCAGCACGGGCGTGGAGTACGCGCTGCACTGCATGCTTTATCTCGCGGAGCCGCCGCATGGGGTTCGCGAAGCGAGTGTGCGCGATCTCGCCGAACTGCAGGGCGTGCCGGCGGAGTACGTCGCGAAGCTCTTCACGAAGCTTCACAAGGCGGGGCTCGTGGTCGCGACGGAAGGTGCGCGTGGCGGCTTTGCGCTCGCGCGGCCGTCGCGAGAGATCAGCGTGCTGGATGTCGTCGACGCGATCGACGGCGACAAGCCGCTCTTCGATTGCAGGGAGATTCGCGCGCGCTGTGCGGTGTTCGGCGAGGACGCGCCGCCGTGGGCGACGAGCGGCGTATGCGCGGTTCACGCGGTGATGAAGAACGCCGAGAAGCGTATGCGCGAGGCGCTGGCGGCCGATCGAATCTCGGATCTCGCGGACCGCATGCATGCGAAGGCGCCGCGCACGTTCGCGCCGCAGGTCGTCAAGTGGCTCGACGAACGTACGAATCAGCGGCGCGCGGGCAAGAGCTAGTTCAGCGGACGATCTTCGGCTTCATGTTCGGCGTGAGCGATACGCCGACCACGTGACCATCGCGCACGCCGCAGCGGCTATCGACGCGCGTCCACTGTTCCTTGCCGCGCGCCTTCGCGAACGCGCGCATCACGATGACCTTATCGACCGGAATCGGGTTGCCGACACTGAAGATCGCAGTATCGTCGTCGATCTTCGCGGACAGCACGCGCCGGTCCGGCACGATCAGCGTGTCGTACTTCGGCGCGTTCTCGACCCAGCGGTCGAAGGCGGCGACGCATTGCGCGACGGTGTCCGGAACATGCAGCCGCGTCAGATACGAATAATCCTCGGGCAGATCCGGCGTTTCCTGCGCCTGTACGAGCTGAAACATCGACGCTGACAGCGCGAGCGAGAACAGGGCGGGGACAAGAATGTTCTTCATGCGATGAGCGATGAAAGGGCGTTCGGGAAGTTCGGGCAAAGCGCGGATCGCCGGGACACGGATCGCGTAATGGCGCTGTGAGGGCTGCGCGCGCCTGCGCTGGAATGGCGCGGAGTATACCGTGTGACGTTTTGTGACGTCGAGTAAATCGCGCATTCTGAATGCCGATCGAAAGCATTGCGCAGGGCGTTGTATCCTTCGAAGCGGACAAACACGCCGGCGAGGTGCGTGATGAAAGCGGTGCGATGGTCGCAACAGGACGGCACGGGGCTCGAGCATCTGGTTCTGAACGAGACGCCCGATGGCATCGTGATCGAAAGCGCGGTCGTGGGCGAAGATGAAGCGCATGCCTTCGGCCTCGTTTATCGGATCGAATGCGATGCGCGCTGGCAAGTCACGCGTCTCGCGATGAAACTCGCGGGCGGCGCGGCGCTCGATTTGCACCGCAAAGACGGCGACAACGGCGACGCGCACGCATGGAGCGGCGCGAACGGCGAACCGCACGAACTGCTGCGCGGCTGCATCGACGTGGATATCACCGCGACGCCTTTCACCAACACGCTGCCGATCCGCCGTCTGCAACTCGAACGCGGCGAGCGGCGCGTGATCCGCGTCGTCTACGTGCGCGTGCCGGAGTTGAGCGTGAGCGCGGTGGAGCAGGCGTACACGTGCATCGAGCCGAATCATCGCTATCGCTACGAGGGGCTCGATACGGGCTTCACGGCGGATATCACCGTCGATGAAAGCGGGCTCGTGCTCGACTATCCGGGGCTCTACAAGCGAGTCGCATGAGCAACGGCGATAATACGCAGACTCTCGCTCCAACGAATCCCACGATGACCGACACCCCATCACCCCGTCTCACGAGCCTTTCCCACGGCGGCGGCTGCGGCTGCAAGATCGCGCCGGGATTGCTCGCCGATCTGCTCAAACGCACGACGCCGATGCAGGCGTTCCCGAACCTGTTGGTCGGCAACGACACCGCCGACGACGCCGCCGTCTACAAGCTCAATGACGAGCAGGCGATCGTCGCGACGACGGACTTCTTCATGCCGATCGTCGACGATCCATTCGACTTCGGTCGCATCGCCGCGACCAATGCGCTGTCGGACGTCTACGCGATGGGCGGCAAGCCGATCCTCGCACTCGCGCTCGTCGGCATGCCGATCAACGTGCTGCCGCACGAAGTCATCGCGCAAGTGCTGAAGGGCGGCGAAGCGGTGTGCGCGGAAGCCGGCATTCCGGTCGCGGGCGGCCATTCCATCGATTCGGTCGAGCCGATCTACGGGCTCGCGGCGCTCGGCATCGTGCATCCGTCGCGCGTGAAGCGCAACGCGGCCGCACGCGGGGGCGACGTGCTCGTGCTCGGCAAGCCTCTCGGCGTCGGTGTGCTATCGGCGGCGCTGAAGAAAGACAAGCTCGATGCGGCCGGCTATAAGGCGATGATCGACGCGACGACTAAGCTGAACCGCCCGGGCGCGGAACTCGCGCAACTCGACGGCGTCCACGCACTCACCGATGTAACCGGCTTCGGCCTGCTCGGCCACACGCTCGAACTCGCCCGCGGCGCGAAGCTCACCGCGCGCATTCGTTATACGGACCTGCCGTGGCTGCCGCAGGTGCTGGAATTCGTGCGCGCGGGCGTCTACACGGGCGCGTCGGGCCGCAACTGGAGCGCGTACGGTCATGACATTTCGTTGAACGTCGAAGGCAAGCAAGACGATGCGGCCCGCGCCTTGCTGACCGATCCGCAGACTTCGGGCGGCCTGCTCGTGTCGTGCGCGCCCGAATCCGTCGACGACGTGCTCGCGATTTTCCGCGCAGACGGCTTCAACGACGCAGCCGTGATCGGCGAGATGGTCGACGGCGCGAGCCGCGTCGACGTGACCTGACGAACTTAAAAACCAAAACCAAGGCATGAAGGAAGAATCCCCGAAAGCCATTTTCTACGCGCTCGCCGCGAACTTCGGCATCGCCGTCTGCAAGTTCGGGGCGGCCGCTTATACCGGCTCCGGCGCGATGTTCGCCGAAGCCATCCATTCGACGGCGGATTGTGGCAACCAGTTGCTGCTGCTCTTCGGCCTGAAGCGTGCGCAGGCGCCCGCCAACGCGCTGCATCCGCTGGGTTCGGGGCGCGAGATCTACTTCTACGCGCTCATCGTCGCGTTGCTGCTGTTCTTCGTGGGCGGCGCGTTTTCGGTGTACGAGGGCGCGCATCGGCTGCTGCATCACGAGCCGTTGAGCAATCCGATCGTCGCGCTCGTGATTCTCGGCATCTCCGTCGTGCTCGAAGCGTTTTCTCTCGCGGGCGCGATCCGCGAAATCCGCAAGGGCGCGCCGAACAAGACCTTGTGGCGATGGTTCCGCGAGACGCGCGAATCGGAGCTGCTCGTGGTCGCAGGCGAGGACGTCGCAGCGCTGCTCGGCCTCGCGATCGCGTTCGCCGCCGTGCTCATGACCATGCTCACCGGCAATCCCGCCTACGACGCGGCGGGTTCGGTCGGCGTCGGCGTGCTGCTGATGATCATCGCGTTGCTCGTCGCGCGCGAAGTGAAGTCGATGATCGTCGGCGAATCGGCGAGCCCCGAAGTGCGCAAGGCGATCGATGCGCACCTGCGCGCGCGTCCCGAGATCAAGCGCATCATCAGCCTCATCACGCTGCAATGGGGCAAGCACGTGGTCGTCGCGGTGCAGGCCGAAATGATCGACTACGCGAGCGGCCGCGCGATGATCGATGCGATCAACGTGATCGAGGACGATCTGCAGCGTGCATTTCCGCAAGTGCGCTGGGTTTTCTTCGAACCCGATGTCGCGCGCGACCGCGGCGAGCCCGCGATCTCTTAAGAGCAGGAGCGCGGCGTGCTGGCGCCGATGGGATCGTCGGGACCACTTCTGCCGGATCGACCGCATCGCGTTAACATACGTCGTGCGCGTCGTCCGCATCGAGTCCCTGAAATTTCGAGATCTTCATCCGACCCATGCGCAAATTGCTCCTTGCCGTATTGTTCATCGTCGTATCGAGTAGTCTTTCGATCGTTTCGCAGTCCTCCTTCGCCGCAGCCGATCCCGCGCAACACGCGTCGCAGCCCGGCGTCGCGCTGACGCCGCAACAGGCGCGCGATGCGCTCTCGGTGCTCAACGATCCCGCGCGCCGCTCGCAGGTCGCGGACACGCTGCGCGCCATCGCGGCAGCGGGGGCGCTGGCGTCACCGGCGCCCGCGAGCGCGCCGCAGGGCGCATCCACGGCCGCGGCGTCGCCCGCATCGGGCGCGTCAGGCGTGCTTGCGCATTCGCTGACGGCCAACGGCCTCGCGTCGCAGATATCGCGTCAGGCGGGCCACTGGCTCGTGCATTTCGGCGCGGGTATCCGTCATTCCGTCGCCGCGCTGCTCGATTTCGGCTCGGTGGCCGCATGGTGGCGCGACCGTACGTCGAGCGATGAATCACGCGCGCTCATCGGGCATGTCGCGTGGACGGTGCTTGCATCGCTGCTGCCTGCGCTGCTGCTCGAATTCCTCTGCTCGCGTGTTTTGAAGAAGCCGCGCGCGCGGATCGCGGCGCGCGGCGTCGCCGATGCCGAAGTGCAGCAACCCGAGCTCGTCCACGAGGAACGCGCCGCCGAACGCGCGGAAGACGCCGCGGCGAGAAGCGGCGACGAGACCGCCCTGCATCTCGCCGAGCGCAAGGCCGACACCGCGCGCGGCCAGCGTCATGCGGCGCGTCACTGGACGCTGTTGCAACGCCTGCCCAGCGCGCTGCTCTACGGCTTTCTCGCGCTGGTTCCGCTCGTCGTGTTCATCGGCGTGGTGACGGTGCTGATGTCGATATTCATCGACGACAACACGCCCGAAGCGCGCGTCGCGGGCTCGCTCATCGATGTCTATCTGGTCTGCCGCGCCGTCGTGATCGTGAGCGGTTTCTTCGTCGCGCCGCGTGCGCCGGGGCTGCGTCTCATCCAGATGCGCGATGTTCACGCGGCCTATACGCATCGCTGGGTGCGGCGCATCGTGTGCATCGCGGGCGCGGGCATCGCGCTCGCGAACGGTGCGGAGCCGCTCGGCCTGTCCGGCGACGCGCGCATCGCGATCCTGAAGATCGTCCTGCTGGCGGTGCATCTGATGATCGCGTTCGTCATCTTCGAGAGCCGCGTGTCGGTGGCCGAACGCATTCGGGCGAGCGCGCGGACGAATCGTTCGGTGCGGCTCTTCGGCAACTGGGTCGCGGATGTCTGGGCCGGCGTCGCGATTTTCTTCGTGATCGCGCTGTGGTTCGTGTGGGCGCTCGACGTGCAGAACGGCTACCGGACGCTCTTTCATCTGGGCGGCTTGTCGTTGCTCGTGCTCGTCGGCGCGCGCGTGGTGGCGATCGTCGCGTTCGGCGCGCTCGGGCGCGTCTTCCATCAGGACGACGAAGACGACACCTCGGACCATTCGATCGCGCGCCGTCGCGCCTATCGCTATTACCCGGCGTTGCGGCGCGTCGTGCAGGCGATCATTTCCATCGCGATGATCGTCGCGCTGCTCGAAGTGTGGGGCGTCAACATCGTTCATTTCTTCACGTCGGGCGGTGTCGGCAACCGGCTCGCGTCGGCGCTCATCACGATTCTGATCGCGGCCGTGTTCGCGGTACTCGTGTGGGAGGCGGCGAACATCGTCGTCGAGCGGCGTCTCGAACAGTGGACCGCAACCGGCGAACGCCTGCGCGCCGCGCGGCTGCGCACGCTGTTGCCGATGATGCGCACCGGCCTTTTCATCGTGATCGCGATGGTCGTCGTGCTGACGGGACTCTCGCAGATCGGCGTGAACACGGCGCCCTTGCTCGCGAGCGCGAGCATCTTCGGCGTGGCGCTCGGCTTCGGCTCGCAAAAGCTCGTGCAGGATCTCATCACGGGCATCTTCCTGTTGATGGAAAACGCGATGCAGGTCGGCGACTGGGTGACGCTCGCGGGCGTGTCGGGCACGGTCGAATATCTGTCGATTCGCACGGTGCGTCTGCGCGGCGGCGACGGTTCGCTCTATACGGTGCCGTTCAGTTCTGTATCGACGGTGAACAACACGAATCGCGGCATCGGCAACGCGGCGGTGCGCGTGTCGATCGCGCTCGGGCAGGACGTGGATCTCGCAATCTCCACGCTGAAGGAAATCGGCGCGGCATTGCGTGAGAACGAAGCCTTCCGCGATGGCATCCTGTCCGACTTCAGCTTCTGGGGCGTCGATGCCGTCGACGGCTCGACCGTCACGCTCGCCGGTCAGATCCAGTGCCGCGACAGCGCGCGCTGGCCGGTGCAGCGCGAGTTCAACCGGCGCATTCTCAACGAGTTCACGGCGCGCGGCATCGAGATCGCGAATCCGCAGCGCAACTTCGTGATCGTGAACGGCGGCAATCCCGAAGGCGCCCCGGATGCGGACGAGGCGGGCGCGAATCAGCAAGGCGAGCCGTCGAAGGCCGCGCAGCATCCGACGAGCGAGGCGGCGGGCTCGCAGAGCGTCGCGTCGAATGCGCCGCCGCCACGGTCATCGCAAGGCGGAAGCTGATCCTATAATCGTTCGGCCCTGATCGCGCCCTCTGCCGGGCGCGATTTTTTTTGAACGCCGAACGTTACGAGGAGCACGCCCCGCCATGAAAGCCGCCGTATCGCTATCGAAAAGAATGACGAAGGCCTTTGCCGCGATGACACTCGCGGCCAGTCTCGCGGGATGCGCCTCCGCGCCGCGTTCGCCACAGAGCGCAAGCGGCGCGCGCGAAGTCAAGGTGATGATCGTCACGATGTTCGCGCCCGAAGGCAAAGCCTGGCTCGACAGACTCGGCCCGTGGGACGCAATCGACGTAGCGGGGCTGTCGCCGGATTATCCGCAGGTTCATTGCAATCGCGACGACGTGTGCGTCGTCACCACGGGCATGGGTCACACGAACGCGGCGGCGTCGATGATGGCGCTTGCGTTCTCCGACCGCTTCGACTTGCGCAGCACGTATTTTCTGATCGCCGGCATCGCGGGCATCGATCCGGCGCAGGGCACGGTCGGCTCGGCGGCGTGGGCGAAGTATCTCGTCGACTTCGGTCCGCAATGGGAACTCGACGCGCGCGAGAAGCCCGCCAGATGGCCCAGCGGATTCACCGGCATCAACACGAAAAGCCCGAACGAGAAACCGCCGCTCGACTATCGCACCGAAGTCTTCGCCCTCGATGCGACGCTCGCCGACACGGCTTACGCGCTCTCGCGCAACGTCACGCTTTCCGACAGCGATGCCGCCAAAGCCGCGCGCGCCCGCTTTAAGTACTCGCCGGCGAACCAGCCGCCGAAGGTGATCCAGTGCGACACGCTCGCGGGCGATACGTGGTGGTCCGGCAAGTTCATCGGCGAGCGGGCCCGCGCCTGGACGCGCCTCCTGACCGACGGCCGTGGCGTGTACTGCACGACGCAGCAGGAAGACAACGCCACGTACGAGGCGCTCAGGCGGGCGGCGAGCGTGCGCCGGGTGGACGTGTCGCGCGTGGCGGTGCTGCGCGCCGGATCGGATTTCGATCGGCCGTAAAAAGGCAGAGCGCCGTCGACAATCTGCTCAATTACGCCGCGCAAGGCGGCTTTGCGCCGGCCCTCGAAAATCTGTATCGCGCTGGTAATCCATTCGTACAGGAAGTTGTTACACATTGGGGCACGTGGAGAAGCGGTGTCCCGAAAAAGTAACTGCCGGCGTTACAAAGTCGGGTAACTCAGCCCGTAACATCAGCGTAACAAGCGATAGGTAAATATTTCCTGTTACACATTCCATCGGTAAAGCACGTTCGCGCGGCGATTTTCGGCGTTATTTCATCTGATGAATAACGTTAAAAATAGCTGTCGCGACGGTCAACCGACTCCCGGAATCCCCCGTTATTGCTGGCGGACAGCGATTATCCCGATAAAAACGAAGCTGCCCTTTTTAAGCCCGGCAAACGTTAGACGAATCGAAAAAGTCCGGCAAATCAGGTCGAAATCTGCAGACCGAAAAATTTACCGATCGAAAGTGTTGTTTGCAACAAAATATTATTGAGATGTGCTTGCTTTAGTCTCAGACAGTTCTTAGAATCCGTCTCACAGTGGTTGTTACAAGATGTAACGCACTGAAACAAAGATTACGCAGTACGTAGCCGGGCAGAACTAGTCCGGTGAGGCACAAAAAAGATATCGGCTAAAAGCCGGCGGAAATTCGGGGATTTACTGGAAGTTGCAACCATGAACGGTCGCGAAACGCTGGAATCGATCCGGGAAATCAACTTGTCGTACATCATGCTCGCGCAGCGTCTGTTGCGCGAGGACCGCGCCATCGGCATGTTCCGGCTCGGTCTGTCGGCGGAGCTCGCCGATCTGTTGTCGGGCCTCACGCTCGCGCAGGTCGTCAAGCTCGCGTCGTCGGATAACCTGCTTTGCGCTTTCCGCTTCAACGATCACACGATGCTGTCTGCTCTGACGCAACCCGCGAAGAACGCGGACATCGCGCAGACGCATGCAGCCATCCTGCTGGCTGGCCAGCCGGCTGAACAGTTCGCTTAAGGTGACTCAGGTGACGGAGCGAGCCATGCTGAAAAAGAGCCTCACTGAAGACGCCCAGGAAGTGTTCCGCGCCATCGCGCTGATCGAGCTCGGCGCGCGCATGCAGGTGCTGGAGAGCGAACTCACGCTCTCGCGCGACCGCATGATCCGTCTTTATCGCGAAGTGAAGGGCGTATCGCCGCCGAAGGGCATGCTGCCGTTCTCGGCCGACTGGTACATGACGTGGCTCGCCAACATCCACGCATCGCTTTTCTACAACACCTATACGTTCCTCAAGAACGAAGCTGGTTGCTCGCATCTCGATGCGTTGACCAAAGGGTATCGGCTGTATCTCGAGCACTGCAACCATAGCGGCGCCGAGGCGGTACTCGATCTCACGCGGGCCTGGACTCTTGTGCGCTTCTTCGACGCGGGCATGCTGCAGATGACGCCTTGCTGCCGCTGCACCGGGAAGTTTGTCGCACACAAACATGATTTGCAGAACAACGTGGTGTGCGGGGCCTGCCAGCCGCCGTCACGCGCGGGGAAGACCAAGAAAGCGGCGGCCGCGAAACAGGCCAGCAAAGAAGCCGCTCTGGAGGTGGTGATGTCGAAGAACGAAGTGCCGGAGCATGCGGAGCACACGGTACTCGCACACGTAGCGGCGTTACAGTCGCAACGGGCAGGCCTGGTCGCACAGGCCGCTTAGGCGGTAGCGGCGGCCGCCGCCCTCCGGGGACCGTCCGCGAGGATGGTGGACGATCGGCCCGCCGCTACCGCATTTTACTTTTTCCAAGATTCCGAAGCCCGGCGCCGATTCGCGCCGGGCTTTCTCTTTTCTGATGCCCAGTAAAATGCTTCGATGGCACGCGCTTTTCGGGGTATCGGTTTGGCTTTGGCACAACAGGGTTTTCTGCTGACTCGTCACTGGCGCGACACCGCGGCGGGGACGGAAGTCGATTTCTGGCTCGCCACCGGCGACGGCCCGAAGAGGATCCGCATCGCGCTGCAGACGAGCGTCGCGTTCATCCGCGCCGAAGACCGCGCGAAGGCGGAGCCGATCGTCGCCGGCGTGCGAGACGCGTATCTGCGCGAGCTGCCGCTGAAGGATTTCCGGCAGAAGCCGGTGCTCGGGCTGTATTGCCCGCAATATCGCCAGTTGCTCGCGCTCGAAAAGAATCTGCGAAGCGCGGGCGTCAATGTCTTCGAAGCCGATATCCGTCCGCACGAGCGCTATCTGATGGAACGCTTCATCACCGCGCCGGTGTCGTTCGAGGGCGTCGAGCGTGACGGCATCCTCTCCAGCGAACTGAAGCCCGCCCCGGATTACAGGCCGTCGCTGAATGTCGTCTCGCTTGATATCGAAACGAGCGTGAAGGGCGATCTCTATTCGATCGCGCTCGAAGGCTGCGGCGCACGTCAGGTGTTCATGCTCGGGCCGCCGAATGGCGACGCCACCCGAACCGATTTCGCGCTCGATTATTGCGATTCCCGCGCCGACATGCTGCGCCGTTTCAACGCGTGGATCGCGCATCACGATCCCGACGCGATCATCGGCTGGAATGTCGTGCAATTCGATCTGCGCATCCTTCAGCGGCACGCCGACGACTACGGGGTGCCGCTCGCGCTCGGCCGCGACGGCAGTGCCGTCGAATGGCGCGAGCACGGCATGAAGCGCAATCACTGGTTCATCGCGATTGCGGGAAGGCTCGTGATCGACGGCATCGAGGCGCTGCGCTCGGCGACGTGGAATTTTCCGTCGTTCAGCCTGGAATACGTCGCGCAGTCGCTGTTAGGCGTTGGCAAGGCGATCGACAGTCCCTATGCGCGCATGGACGAAATCGAGCGGCGCTTCCGGGAAGACAAGCCCGCGCTCGCGCATTACAACCTGAACGACTGCGAGCTCGTGACGAAAGTCTTCGAGAAAACGGAGCTGCTGTCGTTCCTGCTCGAACGCGCGACCGTGACGGGCCTGCAGGCCGATCGCAGCGGCGGCTCGGTCGCGGCGTTCACGCATCTGTATATGCCGCGGATGCATCGGCTCGGCTATGTGGCGCCGAATCTCGGCGACGTGCCCGAGGAAGCCAGCCCCGGCGGGTTCGTGATGGACTCGCGGCCTGGTCTCTACGATTCCGTGCTCGTGCTCGACTACAAGAGCCTGTATCCGTCGATCATCCGCACGTTTCTCATCGATCCGGCCGGGCTCGCGCAAGGCGTGGCCACGTCCGATGAAACCGCGACCGTGCCCGGCTTTCGCGGCGCGCGCTTTTCACGCGACACGCATTGCCTGCCCGCGATCGTCGCGCAGGTGTGGGAGGCCCGCGAGGCGGCCAAACGCAAGCACAACAAGCCGCTGTCGCAGGCGCTCAAGATCATCATGAACTCGTTTTACGGCGTGCTCGGCTCGAGCGGTTGCCGCTTCTTCGATCCGCGCCTTGCTTCGTCGATCACGATGCGCGGTCACGAGATCATGCATCGCACGCGCGAGCTGATCGAGGCGCGCGGTTACAGCGTCATCTACGGTGACACGGATTCGACCTTCGTCTGGCTGCGCCGCGCGCGCGGGGAAGAAGACGCGGCGCGCATCGGCCGCGCGCTCGTCGCGCATGTGAACGAATACTGGCGCGAGCATCTGCGCGACACATTCGGTCTCGACAGTGCGCTCGAACTGCAGTTCGAAACGCACTTCAAGCGCTTTCTGATGCCGACGATCCGCGGCACGGAAGAGGGCAGCAAAAAGCGCTACGCCGGACTGACCGCGCGCGCAGACGGCAGCGAGGAAATCATCTACAAGGGCCTGGAGACCGTGCGCACCGACTGGACGCCGCTCGCGCAGCGCTTCCAGCAGGAGCTGTATATGCGCGTCTTCAGGGGCGAGGCGTACGAGGACTACGTGCGCGATTACGTCGGACGCACGCGGCGCGGCGAGATGGACGAACTGCTCGTCTATCGCAAGCGGCTGCGGCGCACGCTTGGCGACTATCAGCGCAACGTGCCGCCGCATGTTCGCGCCGCGCGCATCGCCGACGAATACAACGCGCGCGCCGGGCGCCCGCTGCAGTATCAGAACGGCGGCTGGATCAGCTACGTGATGACGACGGCCGGTCCCGAGCCGGTCGAAGCGCGTCATGCGCCGATCGACTACGAGCACTATGTGAGCAAGCAGCTTCAGCCGGTCGCGGACGGCATCCTGCCATTCATGCGTGACGATTTCACCGTGCTGATGTCCGGCCAGAAAGCGCTTTTTTAACGCAAGTTCAGCCTAGAAACGCACGCCGATGCCCGCCTCGATGATGTCCGCGTCGCGATCATAGCGCGTCACCATGCGATTCCACGTCACGCGAACGAGCCAGCGGTTCGTGAAGCGGTAACTCGCCGATATCGACACCAGCCCGGAGAATCGGCCATCGCCGGTGCGGTCCTGCGGGAGGTCGTCGTTTTGCGTGATCGACAGATACGGGCCTGCGCCGACGCCGAGCGTGAGCCGGTCGTCGAAGAAGGCGCGCGTCGCCCAGATCTGCGCGGCGATGCCGTCGCGGCGCGACTGCACATGGCCGCCTTCATGCAGGTACGACGCGGTGAAATCGACGTAATGCCACAGCCCGCGCCGGTACTCGATGCTCTCTGCCAGATTCGATTCCGAGTCGGGGCTGTTCAGGATCGTCGTGCCGAGCATCACCGTGACTTCGTTGCTGGTGACCTTCGTCGTGCGCGACGGCGGCCGCGCGCGCGGACCGGGGCCCTCGGGCGCGTCGAGCTGATAGCCGATGCCGAAGAGCAGCGCGGTCGTATCGGGACCGCCGAACGCCTGCACGCGGTTGAGCTTCATCTCCGCGATCCATCGGTTATCGAAGTAATACGCGGCGCGCAGCGTGAACATGCCGCCCCAGCCGTGCGTGTTCGAATAGTCGTTACCGAGTTGCGCCTGTTTGGTATCGAACCAGCGATACGGTCCCGCGCCCGCCGACAGTTCCAGCCGATCGTTCAAGAGCGGTAGCCGTCCCCAGAACTGCAAGGCCTGCCCGTCGCGGTGGTGATCGGGAAGATGGCCTTCGTTCAGCCACGAGAAACTCCACGCGGCGTACCGGCCGAGCCCCTCGCGGTAGCTCATTTCCCAGGAGTACGTGTTCTGACTGCTGCTTTTGAGCGGGCCGGCGAGTATCGAAAATTCCTGCGCGTGGGTGGCCGTACCCGCGACGCCTAGCGCGCATGTGATGACCCAGGCGGCGGCTCTGCAATGTCGTTCTTGATTGAAGTCTGTCATTACGCGCGCTCGGATTGCTGGGACTTCCGGCAATTTTCGTCGGGCCTGTTCATCGGAGCATACCGGGTCGAGGAAACTCTCGCAGCATGCGAATCATTTCGAAATTGGGTCGCCGCGCGGTGAAACGTTTGCGCGACCGACCGGCTGCCGCCGCAACGGAACAATCGCTCGGCCTACGTTGGCAGCCACTCACACGCGGGGTTACGCGCTTTGCCGACCTTGCGTAGATTGAGGCCATGCCTGTCCGTTCATGCAAGCGAGGTCAGAGGTGGACTCCACTCCTATCGAATATCGAGGCTGCGAGCTCTCGGTCATCGTCCGGCATCTTGCCGGCCAATTTGTCGCGACGCTGCTGGTCGAGCGGCCCGGCGGCGTGCGCCGCGCGATCGGGCCGTTTCGCGCATTCCCGACGGCGCTCGCCGCCGCCAGCTACGCGATCGAATGCGGCAAGGCGGAACTCGACGGCCGCCTCGCCGCGCGCGGGCCGCAGGTCGCGGTGTCGGGCTGAAATTTTCGTCTGACTCACCGCTCGTTCACCGAGACAATCTCGAGTCCGGCGCGACGTCCGAACGAGGCGACGCATAGCAAACAAGAAACACGATCCGGTGCGTCGCTATAACATGGCGTTCTTCGCTCAATCGACGACGCTTATGTTCGGATATCGAACGATCTCCATGCTGGTCATTGCCGTGATGCTGCCGGCTTGCGCGACACTGCTTTCAGATCAATGCGCGACTGGCGAGCAGCGCGTCGTCAGCGATCTCGTCTATTTCGGCACCGGCCGCGCGAAGGGCGCCGTGACGCAGGCGGAATGGGACGACTTTCTGCGCGTGGAGGTCACGCCGCGTTTCGCGCAAGGTTTCAGCGTGTGGCAGGCGAGCGGGCAGTGGCGCGCGGCCGATGGCTCGATCGTGCGCGAGGCATCCTACGTGCTGAGCTTCGTGCATCCCGACGACGCAGCCAGCGATACCGCCATCGGCGAAGTACGCGAACGCTATCGCACGCGTTTCGAGCAGGAGTCGACGATGCGGGTCAGGCAGGCGGCGTGCGTGTCGTTTTAGGACGATTTCCGCTCCGCTGCCATGCGGGCGCGCCCCGCATAAGAAAGAACGTTCGCTTAAACCAATAATTTACAAACGCGCTCGACGGGCCGGGTATGCTACGCCGCCGTTCTTTCGAGCGGATTTCGCCATTTCGCCATGCGGCCTTCTGTGGCGAGCCCCATCCGATGCTCTCCTGTTCGCGACTTGACAAAGGTAGCGAGTGAGCAAGGGCGTGCCCGCGCCCATCCCGCTCGTCGGGAGGCGCGCGGGAACGAGGGTCGAGCAGCAGTCATTTCGAATATTCAGGTTAGTACCGTCATATCCGGAGAGTGACCGACCGGCATGATGGCGTTTTGGAGGACATGTGTTTCTCAACGGTTTTTATATCAATCTCGACAGATCCGCGGAGCGGCGGCAATTCCTGAACGATCAGCTCCACACGCTCGGCCTGGAATCGCGAATACAACGGTTCGCCGCAGTGGACGGCGCCACAGGACCGTTCGATACGCGCCTCGCCAATGCCATCTGGGCATGCCGACGGTCGCACGAGTGCGTGATCGCGCAACCGGACGCCGACACGGCAACAATCGTGCTGGAAGACGATTGCGAGTTGAGCACGCATTTCCCCAAGATTCTCACGGAAGATACGGTGCGATGGTTCGTGGAAAGCGAACCCACCGTCGATATCGTCTGGCTCGATTGCGCCGCCTACTGGTCGAAAGCGCCGCTGTTGCTCGACTGGATGGAGCGGGTGATGAGTCCGCCCGAATCCGGGCTCGTCCGGCCGCATCTGCAGACGCTCGGAATCGTCGATGCCCGGGGCTGCTATTCCTACGCGGCGGCGGCGTACATCGTAACGCCAGCGGGCAAGCGAACGCTCGCGCGCCTGTTCGATTCGGCGCGCGTCTCGCCGGCCATACCCATCGATACGCTCTACAACCACTGGATTTACACAGGCGAACTGAACGCCAAAATATTTGTTCCGTTTCTAGCCACGCCGCGTGTCGCTGTCCGATCGACCATAGATCACGACGTTTCCGAAGTCGACGATATGGACGAGATAGGCTGGGGAAGCGTTCTCCGGCGCGCCCTGTATGCCGACAGCTCCAACGAAGAATTCTCAGGCCTGGATCCGATGGCCTCTTTGCCGCCGAAGTCCATTCAGTACGAACTCGGGATGCGAATGTATGACCGCTTTCGGTGGCGCGACTGAGCGCGCACTCGACGCCGGCTCACGTTCCTGCGACGACCGTCCCCCCCAACGCGCGCATGCGAGGCGCGGGCGTTTCATCGGGCAGCGTCGACGGTGCCGCTTGCCACGCAATACTGCGCGCCCGCACCCGCCGCGCCGGCCTCAACGTCTGACGCCGGCGCACCAGCGAGCGCACCGCGCGGGCAAGCGCGAGATCGATCGCGCCGCGCCAGTCGCGTGCGATCGACGTCGCCACGACTTTGTTCTCGCGATTCACCTGCACCTCCACCTGACAGCGCTTGTCGACGCCACCGCGCGGACCATTGATGTCGGACAGGCTGACGGTCGCCTTCGAAATCAGCCACGCGAGGCGGCGAAAGACGAATTCGCTGCGGGTCTTCGCCAGTTCGTGCATCGCAATGGCTTCGGGGTCGCGGGACTTGAACAGGACTTTCATTGACGCCTCCTCGTTGAACATGAGTTCAGCGTAAGGTGTCTGTGCGGTGCGAAAAAGTAGAAGCAATGGAACACGAACTTCGGAAAAACCGTAGTTCAGTCGGCGGCGCGCGCGAGCACTTGCTGCGTCAGCGGATGATGCCGGCCGCGCCGCGACACGATCGCGTGCACTTCCTCCTTCACGTCGGGCGAGCGGCCGAGCCAGCGCAGGCCGCGCAGCAGCGGCGCATCGCCCGCGCCGAATTCCGCGAGCGGAAACACACCGAGCCCCCGCGCGCCGAACACGGCCATCAGCGCGCTGTCTTCGAATTCGCCGACTATGCGCGGTGCAATGCGTTGCGTTTCCAGCCATCGATCGAGCCGTGCTCTCAGCGACGAATGGCCGGTCGGCAGAAGCATGGGCAGCGAGGCGAGACTCTGCGGAAACTGGTCGATCGCGCTCTTGCGCACGAGGGATGCGGGCCCGTACCAGTCGACCGGCGATGCGATGAGCCGCTCGCTCGTCAGACGCAGATTGTGGTTGTGCGGCGCGGCGTGGCTCGCGAGCACGAGATCGAGCCGATGCAGCGCGAGCTCGCCGAGCAGTTCGTCGGTTTCGCCTTCGTGACACAGCAGACGCAACGACGGATTGCCGAGCACCGGCGCGAGCAGCGCATGCGCGGCGAGCTTGGAAATGCCGTCCGACAGCCCCACCGCGAGACGCGCGAGCGTGCCGCTTGCCGCTTCGCGCACTTCGTCCTGAATGATCTGACCGATCTGAAAGATCTCCTCCGCGCGCGCGAATGCGGCCTGTCCCGCTTCGGTCATCGTGACGCCGCGCCCGGCGGGTTTGAGCAACTGATGACCGAGCGCTTTCTCCAGATCGCGCACCTGCGCGCTGATGGTCTGCACCGCCATGTCGAGCCGCTCGGCCGCGCGCGCGAAACCGCCTTCTTTGACGACGACCCAGAAGTAATGCAGATGTCGATAGTTGAGCATGCGTGCCTTTCGGGATTGGGTAGGTTCGGATAAACCGAAGTTTCGTTTCGATTATCGCTGATTTTTACGAGATCGCTATCGGACGATCATGGCGCGAAACGTCCGGTCAATCCAACTTTCCCCGCTCATGGAATATCTTCTTTCGCTTGCCGCCGATCCTGCCGTCTGGGCCGCGCTCGTCACGCTGATCGTGATGGAAGTCGTGCTCGGCATCGACAATCTCGTGTTCATTTCCATTCTCAGCAACAAGTTGCCCGTCGCGCAACGTGCGCGCACGCAGCGCCTCGGCATCATGCTCGCGCTCGTGATGCGGCTGGCGCTGCTCGGCACCGTCGCATGGATCGCGCAACTGACCGCGCCGGTGTTCTCCGTGTTCGATCACGCGTTCTCGTGGCGCGACCTCATCCTGCTCGCGGGCGGTCTGTTCCTCGTCTGGAAGGCGACCAGCGAAATGCATCATCACGTGAGAAAGGATCACGACGAAGCGCCCGGTGTCGCGTCGGGCGTGGCCAGCCTGACGGCGTGGTCCGCGATCGGCCAGATTCTGCTGCTCGACCTCGTGTTCTCCGTCGACAGCATCATCACCGCGGTCGGCATGACGGAGCATCTGCCGATCATGTTCATCGCCGTGATCTTCGCCGTCGCGACGATGCTGTTCGCCGCGCAGCCGCTGTCGCGCTTCATCGAGCGCAATCCGACGGTCGTGACGCTCGCGCTCTCGTTCCTGCTCGTGATCGCGATGACGCTGATCGCCGAAGGTTTCGGAACGCACGTGCCGAAGGGCTACATCTATGCGGCGATGGGCTTCGCGGGATTCGTCGAAGGGTTGAATCTGCTGGCCCGCAGTGCCAAGGGCAAGCGCGAGGGCAAGGTGCAGACGGAGGCGCAACGGACCGCCGCGACATCGCCTCGAACAAGCTGACGAATCTCGCCGCGCACAAGATTTGAAACGAGCATTCGCGAAATCGTGCTCACTGTGCGCTGCCCGGCAATCCGCGCGATTGGAACGGGAATTCGCCTTGCTTATCTCCGGTCAAGTGACTAGGGTAGCGATAGCGAACGAGCATTCTTTCGGGTCCCGAAATATCTGCTGAAAGATGCGCAGCGCTGTCACAGCGATCAATCGTCGTCGGAATACACAAAGATGAGCCCGAATTGGGAGATCGGCACGGCGAGCGAAGGGTTCGAGCCCATCGCGCCGCACGCGCTCGCATCCGTCGCGCGGATCGATCCGTATATCGTGTGGGCCAACGCGACGCAGTATCGCGATCTCGGCGGCATGCCGCACGGCCGCATTCCGATCGCCATCGAAATGAAGCAGGGCGGCGACACCGCGCAGCAATTCGCGCGCGCGATCGAGCGCAACGGCTGGCAGGACTGGATCTGGATGTCGGCGCTCTATCGCGACCCGCCGCCGGCCCTCGAAGCCACGCGCTTTTGCACCGCCCACGTCACGCGTGAGTTCTATGCGCGCCTGGGCACGGATCTCGCCGGTAAATTCGAGCGTTTCACGGAAGCTCTGGCGATCACGTCGCATGCCGACGGGCGCCTGGACCGCGTTCCGGCTGGCCACGCCGCCACGCGCGCCGGTGCGGGCAACTCGATCGTCGGCGTATGCGATGAAGACGTCACGTTCACGCATCGGCGCTTTTCCGAGGACGCAGCCGGAACGCGCACGCGCTTTCTGTGCTTCTGGAACCAGAACGACGCCGCCGATACGGCCGCGACCCTCGGCTACGGCAGCGAGCTGCTCAAACATCAGATGGACGCGCTGCTGAGCGGCGCGCGCCTCTCCGTCGAGGCCGCGCAGGCGGAGGGCGGCGGGCGCGTCTTCGCCTTTGCAAACGATGGACCGGCGGTCGCGTCGCATGGTGGCGACGACGCCGATCGACGAGACGGTCACGAAGCGCCGTTGCCGATGATCGGAGTGCAGCTCAAAAAACGCTGCCGCGCGATGCGCGACGCCTTCGGTCCGTGCCTCGACGCCGAAGTGCTCGATGGCGTCCGCTATATCGTGCAGCGCGCGCAGGAAATCGGCGGCGCGGCGTGCCATGCGCTCGTCAGCGTGAGCGCGGGAAATGCGGCCTGGCAGCAGGACGGCAGCTCGCTCATCGAAAGCGCGCTCGACGAATTGATGGATACGGGAGCCTGCTCCGTCGTGCTGCCATCCGGCAACATCGACATGGCGCGCTGCCGCGGCACGCTGACGATCGAACAGCGCGCCGCGGCGGAACTGCGCTGGCCGGTGCGCGCAAATGCGTCGTCGCCGAGTCTCGCGGAAATCTGGTTCGCCAGCAACGACGGCACGCCGAGCATCGACGTTCAGATCGTGCCGCCCGGCGGCGTCGCGAGCGCGTGGCTCACGCTCGGCGATATCGGCACCTACACGCGCGGCGGCGAAGCGATCTGCACCGTGGTGCATCTGGGCCGCGGCGCGCGCGGCAACGGCCACATGATCCTGATCGCGCTTGCGCCGACGTCCGCGCGCAGCGGCTTGCGGCGCGCGGCGGCGGGCGAGTGGCTCATTCGCCTGCGAAACAACGCGCGCTCTGGCGTGACGGCCTATGCGTGGATGCAGTGCGACGAATCATCGGACGAGACGCCGCTCGTCGCGCCATCGCGCTGAAAAATCAGCCGCGCGAATGCATCGCCATGATTTCCTGCAGATCGAGGTCGTGCTCCAGCGAATGCAGCAGCTCGTCGTGAATCTGGCCGGCGCGGTGCATGCGCAGTAGCTCCGCGCGCCCGGCGGCGATCGCGGCGAGCACGACATCGTAGTGCGCATGGCGCGCGTCGGTCGGGAAGTTTTCCATGTCCTCGAAGCGCTTGGTGAGCCCCGCCCGATACGTGTATTGCTCGAGCAGGCGCGGGTGAATCACGTTGCCGTCGGCGTCGCGCACGAGCGGCTGGATCGCGGCCAGTTGCGCGTCTTCCATGCGCGCCCAGGCCTGCGGCTCGCTGAGATGGCGCGCCGAGCGCTCGTGTCCGGCCGCGAGCGAAAGCCACCCGATCAGCGGGCCGATCGTCGCGCCCTGCAGCAGCACCGTGACGAGAATCACCGCGAAGCCCGCGAACACGATGAGATCGCGGCCCGGCATCGCCTCGGGCAAAGACAGCGCGACCGCGAGCGTCACCACGCCGCGCATGCCGGCCCAGCTCACGACGGTCGCCGCACGCCAGTCGGGGACGGCGGCGCTGGCTTCTTCGCCGTGCGCGCGCTTGCGGCCGGTGACGGTCCACGCGATCCACTTCACGCTTTCGGTGCCGAATACCCAGACGAAGCGGGAGAGTATGACGACGGCGATCACCGCGGCCGTCGCCGGGCCGAGCAGCGAAAATGCGTCGCCGACGCCGCCCAGACGCACGACGATGCCGCGCAGCGATAGCCCGATCAGCACGAATACGAGCGCCTCCAGCACGAACACGACGACCTGCCAGAACGCGGTGCCGCGCATGCGCTGCGCCGCCGTGAACACTTCGTGCTGATGCCAGCCGACGACCATGCCGCACGTGACCGTCGCGATGACGCTCGACACGCCGAGTTCTTCGCCCGCGATATAGCTGACCCACGACGTGAGCATCGACGTGGTGATGACGAGGTAATCGTCCTCGAGCGCGCGCATGACTTTCACGGCGATGAAGCCCGCCACGATCCCGACGACGATGCCGCCGATCGCGAGCCCAGCGAAACTCGCGACGGCGCGCGGCGCGCTGAACACGCCGCTCAGCGCCGCCACCAGCGCGAAGCGGAAGAGCACGAGACCGGCTGCATCGTTGAGCAGGCTTTCGCCTTCGAGCAGCACCATCAGACGGCGCGGCAGCGCGACGCGCTCGAGCACCGCCTTGGCCGCCACCGCATCGGGCGGCGAGACGACCGCGCCGAGCGCGAAGCATGCGGCCCACGGCAGCGCCGGCACGACGAGATGCACCGCGACGCCGACGACGAGCGTCGTGAAGGCCACCGCGCCGATCGCGAGCAACAGGATGCCGCTCAGATTGCGCTTGAAATCGTCCCAGACGAAGAAATACGCGCCGTACATCAGGAGCGGCGGCAGGAACACGACGAGCACGAGCTCCGGATCGAGTTCGAAATGCGGCAAGCCCGGCACGAACGCCATCGCGACGCCGCCGACGAGCAGCGCGGCCGCGGGCGGCAGGCGCACGCGCCTGGCGAGCACTTCGAGCGCGATGATGGCGATGAGCGAGACGAGCACCAGATTGAATGCCGTGGCGGCGTGCATGAATTGTCCTCGGGTTGGAGTGGTTTCTTGTAGTGCAATGCGCGGCGGCCCACGCAGGCGCGGCCCCGCGCGCTGCTACCATCGGCGCGGGTCCGGCCCGCGAGCCGGGGGTCATCGTATCCGAAAGGGAGTGAAAATGAGACGAAAGTCGTCGGGCGTCGCGGTGGCGGCGGTGCTGGTGGGCGTCGCCGTGGCGGCCGTGGTCTATATCGCGAGCTTCGGAGCATCGCGCCACGCCGATGCGCCCGTGCCAACGACCTCGACATTCGCCGCGCAGGACGGCGCCGCGAGCGCGGCCGCCTTCGGCGATGCGCCGAGAGAGCATGTCCGGACGGCAGGCGAGCAGACCGCAGCCCAGTGACGCGTCCTGTCCCGAATCTGTCATTCCCGACAGGAATATGACTTGCTGCCCGCTTGACATTGCCTTATAGGCGCGTCGGGAGCACATCGCGATGGGACATCATCCCGGGCAGATTCCACACGCTGCATTGCCCGTCGACGGGCGCGGCATGATCGGCAACATGAAGACGGCGGCGCTCGTGTCGCTTTGCGGCGCGATCGATTTCATGTGCTTTCCGCGCATCGACTCGCCGACGCTCTTCGCCGCGCTGCTCGATCCCGAGCGAGGCGGCGCATTCTCGATCACGCCGCGCGAGCCGCATGCGAACGTCAAGCAGATGTATCTGCCCGAGACGAATGTGCTGCTCACGCGCTTCATGACCGGCGACGGCGTCTGCGAACTGCTCGATCTGATGCCGGTCGCGTCGGACACGAACCGTGCCGGTGACGTGCCCAATTGCGTGTTGCGCATCGTGCGGCTGGTGTACGGGCGCATGACGCTCGACGTGCGCTGCGATCCGCGCTTCGATTACGCCCGCGCGAAACACACGGCGCGCGCCGTTGCGAAGGGCGTCGAGTTCGTCCCTGCCGATGGCGCGCCGCCGTTGCGTCTCTTCGCGAACGTGCCGCTTGCCATCGAAGATGAAGGCGTGCGCGCCACGCTGGATCTCGTGCAAGGCGATTGCGCGTGCTTCGTGCTCGGCGAAGGTGACGGTCTCGCCGACATCGGCGCGAATCACGATGCGATCCTCGAGCAGACGATCGGTTACTGGAAGGCATGGTCGTCGCGTTCGACGTATCGCGGGCGCTATCGCGAAGTCGTGCTGCGCTCGGCGCTGACGCTGAAGCTCCTGAGTTCGGAGGAATTCGGCGCGATCGTCGCGGCGCCGACCTTCGGCCTGCCCGAGACGCAGGATGGCTCGCGCCGCTGGGATTATCGCTTCACGTGGATACGCGACGCCGCGTTCTCCGTGTACGCGCTGCTGCGCCTCGGTTACACCGGCGAGGCGGAGCGCTTCATGAAGTGGATCGCCGAGCGCAGCCGCGATTGCAGCGCGCACGGCCAGTTGCGTGTGATGTATTCCGTCGACGGCGCCGACGCGCTCGCCGAAGCCGAGCTGACGAGTCTCGTGGGCGAAGTGCCGGGACGCGTCGTCGTCGGCAACGAGGCGCGCGAGCAGATCCAGCTCGATGTCTACGGCGCGCTGCTCGACTCGGTCTATCTCTACAACAAGTACGGCGCGGCCATCTCCTACGACGGCTGGCGGCACGTGACGCGCACGGTCGATTACGTCGTCGAACACTGGCGCGAGGCCGACAACGGCATCTGGGAATTCCGCAACGGAACGCGCGCGCTGCTGCACTCGCGGCTGATGTGCTGGGTGACGGTCGATCGCGCGTTGCGTCTCGCCGAGAAGCGCTCGCTGCCCGCGCCGCTCGCGAGCTGGTTCAGCACGCGCGACGAGATTCATCGCGACATTCACGAGCAATTCTGGAACGACGACTTGCAAAGCTTCGTGCAGACGCCCGGTTCCGCGACGCTCGACGCCGCCGCGCTGATGATGCCGCTCGTGCGCTTCATCGGCCCGAAAGATCCGCGCTGGATCGGCACGCTCGATGCGATCGGCCGCGAGTTGCGCGTCGATCCGCTGATTTTCCGCTATACGCGCGGCTCGACGCTCGACGGTCTGCCCGGCATGGAAGGCGGTTTCTCCGCGTGCTCGTTCTGGTATGCGGAGGCGCTGGCCCACGCGGGGCGCGTCGATGAAGGGCGGCTCGTCTTCGAGAAGATGCTGGCGTACGCGAATCATGTCGGCCTCTTCTCGGAAGAAGTGGCGACGAACGGTCAGGCGCTCGGCAATTTTCCGCAGGCGCTGACGCATCTCGCGCTCATCAGCGCGGCGTATCAGCTCGACCGCGACCTCGACCGCGTGCACGTGCCCTGGACCTGAGCGCGCTCACGCGGCGCGTCGCGACGCTGTATCCTTGCTGCTCACTCTCGCGTGAATGGAGGATCGGCGCATGAACGGCAAGACGGTCATGGCGTGCATCGATGCGGCGCACGCGTCGCTCAAGGAACATGCCGACGAGATCGCGTCGCTCGATCAGGCAATCGGCGACGGCGATCACATCATCAACCTGCTACGCGGCATGGACGCGCTCGTTGCCATGCGCGTGGCGATCGAAGCCGAAGCGTTCGCGCCCGCGCTCAGGCTCGCGGCGACGAAAGTGCTGTCGACGGTCGGCGGCTCGTCGGGGCCGCTCTTCTTTTCGATGCTCACGGGCATGGCGAAAGCCTCATCGGACGATGCGGGCGTCAGAGCGTTCGCGCAGGCATTCGCGGCGGGCGTGGAAGCGGTCGGCCAGCGCGGCAAGACCGGCGCGGGCAGCAAGACGATGATGGACGTGCTGATTCCCGTCGCCGGACATTTCACCGCAATCGCCGATGCTGGCGCGTCGAAACAGGACGTGCTCGAAGCACTGCCGCGCGTCGCCGAAGAGAACATGCTCGCCACGCGCGACATGCTCGCGACGAAAGGGCGCGCATCGTTTCTCGGCGAACGCTCGCGCGGGCATATCGATCCGGGCGCGCGTTCGAGCCAGCTCATGATCGCGGCGGTCTGCGCGCGTCTCGCGCAGGGCTGAGCCTCGACATAACAAGGAGCAGGGGACATGAAGAAGTTCATCAATCGCGTCGACGATTACCTGAGCGAAAGCCTCGCGGGTTTCGCCGCCGCGCATGCCGATCTCGTCACGCTGAATGTCGAGCCGTTGTACATCGTGCGCAAGACGCTCAAGCCGGGCAAGGTGGCGATCATTTCGGGCGGCGGTTCGGGCCACGAGCCGCTGCATGGCGGCTTCGTCGGCTACGGCATGCTCGATGCCGCGTGTCCCGGCCAGGTGTTCACGTCGCCGACGCCCGATCAGATGATGGCCGCCGCCGAGGCCGCCGACACGGGCGCGGGCGTACTGTTCATCGTGAAGAACTATTCAGGCGATCTGATGAACTTCGAGATGGCATCCGAGTTATGCGAGATGCCGAACGCATCGGTGCTCGTCGACGACGACGTCGCCGTTGAAAACTCCAGCTTCACGACGGGCAGGCGCGGCGTCGCGGGCACGGTCATCGTCGAGAAACTCGTCGGCAGCTTCGCGGAAACGGGCGCCGATTTGCAGGCGTGCAGGGCGTTCGGTGAAAGGGTCGTGGCGCGCATTGCGTCGATGGGCGTCGCGTTTTCGAGCTGCACGGTGCCCGCCGCGGGCAAGCCGACCTTCGCGCTCGGTGACGACGAAATCGAAATCGGCGTCGGCATTCACGGCGAGCCGGGACGCAGGCGCGCGAAGTTCGAAACGGCCAACGCGATCGCCGATGAACTGCTCACGGCGATGGTCGACGATCTGAAGCCGGCCGCCGATGCGCCTTTGCTGTTGCTCGTCAACGGGCTCGGCGGCACGCCGTTATCGGAGCTTTATCTGCTCTATCATGCGGCGCGTTCGTGGCTCGCCGGACGCGGCCTGAGCATCGCGCGTTCGCACGTGGGCGCGCTGACGACATCGCTGGAAATGGCGGGCGCGTCGCTCACGCTCTGCACGCTCGACGACGAGATGATGCGCCACTGGGACAGTCCCGTGCATACGGCGGGTCTGCGCTGGGGCATGTGATCAATCGGCGCGCTCCGGCAACAGCGCGGCCAGCAACCGCCGAAGTTCGGCGGTGTCGCGCGGCGTCAGCCTCGCCGTGAGAATGCGTTCGACTTCCTCGACCCGCGGACGCAAGGCCGCAAGCTGCTTCTTGCCGGCCGGGGTGAGGAAGAGCACATAGCTGCGCTTGTCGACGGGATCGTCGGACCGTTCGATCAAGCCATTGCGAACCATGCGCGCAACGAGATCGGCGATGGTCGAACGGTCCACGTCGAGTTCATCGCCGAGTTGCCGCTGATTGACGCCGGGCGCTCTTTGCAGGATCTCGAGCGCCGCGTACTGGACGCTCGTGATCTCGGCGGAGACTTCGCTGAGCCATACCGCCACGTGGCGCTGCTGCGCGCGGCGCACGAGGCTGCCCGTGAATTTCGCAAGCGCTTCGGGTACTTCGTTTCTAGTCGGCAATTTCGCGGTGTCGGTATAAGTCAGTGCGCATGGAAGATCGGCTTGAAGAAGGCGGCCAGTTCTTCGTACGCATCGAGTGGAAGAACATGCGCGACATACTGATCCGGACGGACCACGACGAGCACGCCCCGTTCGCGATCGATGCCACGCTCGTCGAAGATATCAGTCGCTGCATCGCTCGTAAATGCCTTCTCATAGTCGACGAGACCGAAACGTCCCTTGCGCGGCAGCAGAAGCGCAGGGATATCTTCGAGCCGGACTTCGCGATGAGGCTCCTGGAGCACCGCACGCACATCGAGCACGCTGTCGATGTCCGCATCCTTCGGTGTGACGAGCCGCAAGATGGAGTCGGGCGATGATTCGAGATGCTCGCACCATGCGTTGAGCGCACTGCGATTCGCGTCCGCGAAAGCGTACAGACGCCAGCGGCCGTCCGCGCGCGCCGCGTGGCCGAGATGCATCGGCTTGGCATCCGCGAGGCGCACGACGGGCGACGAATGAAAGCGCGTGCCGATCACAAAACCCTTGGCGAGGGGCTGATGCGTCGCTTCGCCCGTCAGCATGGCCGGACGGTAGCGCGTCGCGACGCCCGCCGTGTAGCGGCCCGCGCGCACGAAGTAAGCCTGAAGCTCGGCGGGATCGACGCCGCCTGCTTCGGGACGGTTCGGGTCCTTCGGCGGGGCGGCCATCATCGTGGACCATTCCTTGTCGAAATCGATCAACTCCTGCGCGATCGGCTGACGCTCGTCGGAATAAGTGCGCAACAAGGCGGCGTCGCTGCGTCCCTGCAATACCGCACCGAGCTTCCAGCCGAGATTGAAGCCGTCCTGCATCGATACGTTCATGCCCTGGCCGGCTTTCGCGCTATGCGTATGGCACGCGTCGCCGGCGATGAACACGCGAGGCTCGCGCGACGTGCCATCGGCGGTGAGGGCATCGTCGAAACGGTCGGTAAGACGTTGTCCCACTTCATAGACCGAGAACCATGCGACTTCTTTCACATCGAGCGAATAGGGATGCAGAATCCGTTGCGCCGTCTCGATGATGTGATCGACCGAAGTCTGCTTGAGGCCGTCGCGATTCTCGGGCGAGACCTCGCCGAGATCGACATAGAAGCGCACGAGATAGCCGCCTTCGCGCGGAATGATGAGCAGATTGCCCTTGCTCGCGGACTGAATCGCCGCCTTAAGCCGGATATCGGGGAAGTCGGTGACGGCGAGCGCATCCATGACGCCCCACGCGTGGTTGGCGGCATCGCCGCGCAGCGTTTGCCCGATGGCGGTACGCACGCGACTGCGCGAGCCGTCGCAACCGACGACATAGCGCGCACGCACGGTCACTTGCTCGTCGAGTCGCGCGGCATCGGTGCGGCGCATCGTGACGCGTACCGGATAGTCGCCGTCATCGTCGCGTTGGACGTCGATGACTTCGAGATCGTAGTCCGGTTCGAGACGCTGCGCGGAGCGGTGCATGACACCGAGCAAATAGTCCTGCACGCGCGCCTGATTGACGATGACATGCGGGAACTCCGACATGCCTGTTTCGGTATCCTGAACACGTCCGGTTCGTTTGATGGCGCCGCGATCCTGCGCGTCGGGCCGCCAGAACACGGTTTCATTGACCCAATACGCTTCGCGCATCAGGCGGTCGCTGAGCCCGAACGCATTGAACATCTCGACCGTGCGGCACGCGACGCCATCGGCCTGTCCCATCAGCAACGGTCCCGCGCGGCGCTCGATGATGCGCGTGTTGATCCCTTCAAATTGCGATAGCTGCGCCGCGAGAACGAGTCCGGCAGGACCGCTTCCGACGATGAGCACGTCCACCGTATCGGGCATTTCGGTGCGGGGCGCGCCCTCGGCGGCGGGCTCGATCGTCGGATCGCCAACTCGGAAACCATTGAGATGAAACTGCATGATGTCTTCCTCCATTCGATGCATGTCAGTGTGATTGGAAATATACTCCGTACACCAACCATTTCCAAGAATTTAATGGGAGAGTGATGTTTACCCCTAGTTTCAGGCGTTCTACCGTGGAGGTTGTCGTATCAAATGATGTAAGGGAACGTAAGAATGCGTTACAACCTGCGGCCAGCCCGTGTGATAAAAAGCTTGTCGCAGCGGCTGCCTTTATCGCTTCCGGGGAGTGAAGCAGTGGCAGGCCATCCCGCTGGCTTCCGAGTCGTCCAACTATAAACAGACGCCTTCTGGCGTCCATTCTTTTCGGCGAAAAGCTGCAGTGTCGGAGGCACAAGAAAAATGCTGACCCCAGCGGTCGAATCGGTAAGACGGCGCTTGGCGGGCGTTCATCAGGATCACAAACGGATTGCAAGAAGCGCGGTCGTCCTGCTCGCTTTCGTTCTGGCCGGAAAATGCATAGGCGCGTCGAAGGAAATGGCGATCGCCTATCGATATGGGATCAGCGGAGTCGTCGATGCCTATCAGCTTGCGCTGACGCTCGTCACCTGGCTTCCGACGATGATCACGAACCAGTTGAGCGTCCTGCTCGTTCCCGCGCTCGTCGCATTACGGAAAGACAAATCGGAGCAGAACGGATTTCTCGGCGAGCTGGAAGGCATGGGGCTCGTCATAGGGCTTGTATCGTGTCTGCTGCTGTTTCTCTTCTGGCCGTATATGGCCGAGCTCGTCGCAAAGAATCTCGCCGGGTCGACGCGCGAAACCGTCCGGCAGATGATCTTCGGAATGGCGCCGGCCGGCATATTGACGTTCACGATCTGTATCTCGTCGTCGCGGCTTCAGGCTTCGGGACGGCATATCAATACCTTGCTTGAGTGCGTGCCGGCCATCGGTCTGCTGGTTTTCGTGCTGTCCGCCCACAATGACGAGTCGATCATGCCGCTCGTGCTGGGCACGTCGATCGGCTTCGTGATTCAAAGTTTGTGGCTGAGAAGGCTGGCGCGGCGCGCGGATGCGTTGCCCGCCGTTCCGAGCCTTTCGACGCGTGCGCGCCAATGGCCGAACACGGTGCGGTCGATGGGCACACTCATGATCGGGTCGGTCGCCGCGGGCCTGTGGCTCCCGGTGGATCAGTATTTCATGGCGCAGCAGGGCGATGGCGCCATCGCCACGCTCGGCTACGCGAACCGCCTGCTTTCACTGCTCCTCAGCATGGGCGCGCTCGCGATCAGCCGCGCGACGTTGCCTATTCTCTCGGAGATCCTCTTTCAAGGCGACCACGGCCGCGCGCGCAACACCGCGCTGAAATGGTCGGGCGTCATGTTGACGGTCGGACTGGCCGGCGCGTGCATCGCATATGCGCTCGCGCCGTATGTTATCCGGCTGCTGTTTCAGAAGGGCGCTTTCACGGCGGATGACACCATCGCTGTCACGAACCTGTTTCGCTTTGGGCTCGTGCAGGTGCCGTTCTATTTCGGCATGTGCGTGCTGGTTCAGTTGTTCGCCAGCGAGACGCGCTATCGGACCATCTCCGTCATCTCGGTTCTGGGCTTTGGCGTCAAGATTCTGGGCAACGTCGTGCTGGCTCGCCTCTATGGCGCCCAGGGCGTGTTGCTTGCCACCGGCGTCGGCGCTGCGAGCGTGCTCGCTTGCTACGTCTTCGGGACGCGGTACGTTCTGACCGCCGCGCGCGCAAGCCAGAGCGACTCGGTCGATTGACGGGTTTCGGCTTGCATGCGGCCGACTTGTCGGAAGTAGGCGCCTAATTCAGCGGGAGGTCACTCGTTTCGATGTCGTCGGCGGGGCAGCGTGCGCGACTCGAATGAACTACTTATTTTTTAGCCGGGGAATTGACGATATAGTGGGCCGAATCGCGAGCTTTGCGAACCAATGTTCAGCCGATGCCTGATTTCGTACGGGCATCACGATGCCGTTTTCAACGTAAAACATTCCTCTGAACAGGTGCCCGTCATGAAAGCGTTCGTTTCCTTCCTCGCGGCATCCGCGCTCTGCATCGTCCCGGTGATAGTCAGCGCACAGCAAACCGTTCACATTGGCGTTTCAGCGCCGCTCACCGGCCTTGGCGCCGCAAACGGCAAGGATATTGAAAACGGCGTGCGCCTGGCTGTGGAGGAGGCGAACGCGCAACAGATCAAGATCCAGGGACAGCCGGTCAAATTCGAACTCGCATCCGTCGATGATCAGGGCGACCCGCGCATCGGCGTTCAGGTAGCGCAGAAGCTCGTCGACGATGGCGTCGTGGCCGTGGTCGGCTATTACAACTCGGGCGTTGCGCTTCCCTCGTCGCCGATCTTTGCGCGCGCGGGCATTCCGCTCATCGATCCGGCGGCGACGAATCCGGCCATCACCCGGCAGGGCTTGAACAACGTGTTCCGCATCATCGCGACCGATACGCAGAACTCGGGCAATGCTGGCACGTATGCCGTGAAGGTCACGAAAGCGAAGCGGATCGCGGTGATGGACGATCGGACAGCCTTCGGACAGGGCGCGGTCGAAGAGTTCAAGAAGGCCGTGAAAGCGGCCGGTGGCCAGGTCGTGGCCGAGGAATATACGACCGATAAAGCCGTCGAGTTCAACGCGCAATTGACGAACATAAAGGCGGCCAACGCCGACCTTCTGTACTTCGGCGGACTCGATGGCCAGGCAGGGCTGATCGTCAAGCGCATGAAGCAACTTGGCATTCGCGCGCAGTTCGTCGGAAGCGGCGGAATCGCCGATAGCGTGTTCATCAGTTCGGCGGGAAATGCAGCCGAAGGCGCGATGGCATGGGAATACGGCCGGCCCGTCGATTCATTGCCCGAAGGCCGCGCGTTCGCGGAAAAATTCAAGAAGCGGTTTGGCGCGGAGACGTTGACGTACGCGCCGTTCGCCTACGACTGCGCCTGGCTCGCCATCACCGCGATGAAGCAGGCAAACTCCGTCAAGCCCGCCACGTTCATGCAGACGCTCCGGACGATGAAATATGACGGCATAACCGGGCATATTTCGTTCGACAAATACGGAGACCTTAATAATCCGACGTCGACGCTTTATCAGGTCAAGTCGATGAAATGGCAGCCGGTGACGACCATTGGGGCGGAGAAGTAATAGAACAGTGCTGAGTGACCGGAAGAGCTTCGCGCGAAGGGCCGTTCGAATGACGGCCTTGCCGGAAGGATGTTGTCTGTCCGGTTGTTTCGCCAACTGCTTCCTGGTCTGCGAGAGTCCCCGCACCTACTGACGCAAGCTTCCGCTCTTCTCGTACAGGCACAGTCTCAGCGTCGAAGCCCGCAGGTCGTTCGCTGCGCGATCTCAATCAATCGTCACCACGTTGCTGGAACCGCCGGCGTGCGGATCTGCTGCGGTCATCGCCTTTGATGAATCGCATCATGATTCGCCCCGGTATCTGTCTTTTCAATCACGTCAATCTGTCGGTGTCCTTAAGGTAATCTGTTTTCAGCGAGGACGACATTCGTAATGGCGACCATGAAACTACCTGACGCGATATCCGTTCTTACAGCGGCCTGTCGCGAAACCCGTCATATCGAAGGTCTTGGCAACCGGCACTGGCGGATGAGGGCAACTAGCGCTTCGTTATCGGCGAACGGAGTCGACTTGATTGGTCGTATCAATAACCATCTCAATCGTCTGAATGGGGAAGGTTGGCAGAATTGACCAAGGTGTTGGCACGATATTTCTCTCTCATGAAGTATGCTGTCGCTATGGATCGGCGATGTGGTCGATAGGTTTCGAAGACTGCATCGAATGCGATTCACCGCACCTGACGACGCCGGGTCAAAGGATGCCGCTCGATCATTCCGCAAAGGAAATAGCCGCATAGCCATCAGTTCGGAATACGAAATACGAAATACGAGTTTAAGGTACTGGGCCGCGTGGCCTGGCTGCAAGGACAGGCGTCAGAAGACGAAGCTTTGTTCAAGTGCTACAACAATCGCGCGCAAGCTACCCCCGAGGTGACATTGATCGGCCGACTCGCGCAGTGTCGCTATTACAACATGGACCAGGTTGTCGGCGCGGCGCGTAGAGCCGCAGAGGAGGTCGTATGAGGGACGAACCCAAAGTCGCGGCTATCGTTGTCTCCTTTAACAGGAGAGTCTTGCTTCAAGAATGCGTCGAAGGTCTTCTCAACCAGACGAGACCGGTCGACGAAATTTTTGTCATCGATAATGGCAGCAATGACGGCTCGCGCGAGTACCTCGCTTCGATCGAAGCTAAATACGACAACATCACTGCGGTGTTTTCCGCGCAAAATCTCGGCGGTGCAGGTGGGTTTTCGACAGGCCTGATTACTGCCTTCGAGAAGGGTTTTGACTGGTACTGGCTGATGGACGACGACGCAGAACCGATGAGTGATGCGCTGGAAAAGCTGATGTCGTCGGAGCATGCCACGCGCGAGGACGTCGTCGCGATGTGCGGGGCCGTGTGCAGTATCGACGGACAAACACAGTTCTGGCATCAGGGTACTTACGACGAGCGGATGTACCTTGTTGCGCCAACAAGTGAAAATCACGCAACACAGTCGTTCAGGATTGACTTTATGTCGTTCGTCGGCGCTTGCATTAGACACGAGGCTGTCCGACGGGTCGGATTTCCTTTGAAAGAGTATTTCGTCTGGCATGACGACGTCGAATATACCACCCGCCTTTCGCGAATCGGCGAGGTGCGCTGCGTGACCGCGTCGCGCATGGTTCACAAGGATAGTGAAACTCGCGATCTTCCTCGTCATAGCCTGTCATTCCGCGATTGGTACGACAGCAGGAAGATGCCCGCTGCCGCGCAGTGGAAGCATGCGTGCGGACTGCGCAACTACGTCGATATGATTTTCCGCCATCGGGGGCGCGCCCCACTCTGGGCCGCTTCCATGTTCGGAAGAAGGCTCGTGCGGATCATCATTTTTGGTGATCGCAACCCCAAAGTCTTTCGGCTCTATCTGCGTTACTTTCAACAGGCGTTAGGGTTTGCACGATTTGAGACGGTCCTTCCATCGGATTGGAAGAACCAGCTCAACGATACGGAATCAAATCGCACGTCCGCGCGGAAGCAGCGTCGGGAAGCAGTGAGACAAGAGTCTTCTATAGAAGCAGTGTCAGACCGTGATGGTGCATGACATATCTATCCATGAAGCGCCACACCCGTTCTCGAGGAAATTTCGGGCCGGCGCTTCCTACTGAGGACGAGCATGACTGCATCATCGGCCTGATCTGCGCAGGCGAGGTATCGACACCGGGATGAGTAATGGCGAGTCCACTCCGACGAAACATCGTTGCGCTGTCAATTCTGCAAGTAGCCAATATGCTGCTGCCGCTCGCAACGATTCCGTATCTGCTGCGCGTCCTTCGCCCGGAAAATTTCGGCGCGTACATTTTCGCGCAGGCCATAGTTGGTTATCTCGTCTTGCTGACCGAGTACGGCTTTAACTGGTCATCCACTGCCCAGGTTGCACGGGCCCAAAGTGACCGGTACGACGTATCGAGGATCTTTTGGGCCACACAAGGGGCGAAGGCGCTAATCGCCGTGGTTGGCCTCGCAATCCTGCTCCTAGCCGCTTTCTGCGTACCACGATTGCGCGAAATGCTGCCGGTTTTGCTGGCCACTTATCCGCTCGTCATCGGTACCGTGCTGTTTCCACAGTGGCTTTTTCAGGGCCTGGAGCAGATGACGTTTACCACCGTTTCTTTCTTGAGCGCGCGACTGCTCCTGCTACCTCTAACGTTCTTCCTGGTGCGCTCGCCGGCCGACACGTGGATCGCCTCCTTCATAAACTCGATGAGCGTGGTGGTTGCCGGAGTCGTCGCATCGATCCTGATCGCGAAGAACCGACTGATTCTCCCGTTGATGCCGAGCAGGGCGGACATCGTCGAGGCGCTTCGCGAAGGCTGGCACACGTTCATCTCCACGGCCGCGATCAGTCTATACACGACCACTAATAGCGTGCTGCTTGGATTTATCGCGGGAGACGTCGCTGTTGGTTACTTTGGCGTAGCCGACAAGATTCGGAACGTCGCCCAAGCACCACTCGGACCGATCGCCAACGCGATTTACCCGCGCGTGTCGGCGCTCTTTGCCGAAGACTCTGAGAAGGCGTTCGTATTGGTGCGCAAGATGCTTTACTTGCTGGGCTCAACCATGTTGCTGGCTTCGGTCGCGCTCTGGGTCGGCGCCGATTGGATCGTTCGCATTGGGATGGGCGCAGGATACGAACCAGCGGTGATTGTCCTTAAGTGGATGGCCCTCTTGCCGCTGCTGATCTGTCTGAGCAATGTACTCGGCGTTCAGGTGATGCTGCCGCTCGGCATGAAAAAGAAAGTCAGCGAGATCCTTATCGTCTCGGGCTTGTTCAACCTTGCCCTGCTTGTGCCGCTTGCATCCGCCTACGGCGCTCAGGGTGCGGCAATGTCAGCGCTTGCCACCGAATTTCTCGTTACGACCTTGATGGCGCTCTACCTGGCCAAATGCAAGATTCCGGCTTTTTATCCGAGGATGCGCAGAGATGAAATATGACTTCCTTATAGTAGGCGCCGGATTTGCAGGCGCAGTCTGTGCGGAGCGCTTGGCGGCGAGCGGAAAGCGCGTTCTCGTCGTAGACAAGCGAAACCATATTGGCGGCAATGCATTTGATCGTAAAGACGAGAATGGCGTGCTGGTCCATCCGTATGGCCCGCATATCTTTCATACGAACAGCAAACGGATATTCGAGTATCTGTCCTGTTTTACAGATTGGCGCTTCTACGAGCATCGTGTTAAGGCATATGTAGATGGGGATCTCTATCCCATGCCAATCAATCGCACGACGATCAACAAGCTTTACGGCCTTGACCTGAGCGAGCAGGACGTTATCGCATTCCTCGAATCCGTACGTGAAGAGCGGGGGACCATCACGACGAGCGAGGACCTGGTGCTCAACAACGTCGGCCACGATCTATGCAACAAGTTTTTCCGTGGCTACACGCGCAAGCAATGGGGACTCGATCTGTCCGAGCTGTCGGCCGGTGTCGCTGCGCGAATCCCGACGCGTTCGAACGACGACGATCGGTACTTCACCGACACTTTTCAGTTCATGCCGGCTCAAGGCTACTCTGCGATGTTCGAGAAGATGCTCGACAGTTCAAATATCGAAGTGCGTCTGTCGACCGATTACAACGAGATGAAGGCAATTATCGAATACGGTCATCTTGTGTACACTGGACCAATAGACGCCTATTTCGGTTACTGCTTCGGCAAGCTTCCGTACCGCAGCCTGGACTTTCAACATCAGCATCTGAGCGACGTTGAGCACTTTCAGCCGACGGGCACGATAAATTATCCGAACGATCAAGAATACACGAGAATTACGGAATTCAAGTACCTCACCGGGCAACAACATCCGGGAACTTCGATTGTGAAGGAATATCCTCGAGCTGAAGGCGAACCGTACTACCCGATCCCGCGCAAGGAAAACGAGGCCTTGTTCATGCGCTACAGCGCCCTGGCGGAGGAAACTGCCGATGCGACTTTCGTAGGCAGGCTGGCACAGTACCGCTACTACAACATGGACCAGGTCGTTGGCGCGGCGCTCAAAGCTGCCGAAGGTCTCATCTAGGAAGAGCAAAGCAGCACGCGCATGGCGTCGCCTGATCCGCTGTGGAGAGTGGATTGCTCCGATTAATAACAGCCTCGGTCGTATGAATCGGGAAGCTTGGCAGATTTGACCAAGCTGTTGGCACGATAACTTTCTTCGATGACGTATGCTGTCGCTATGGATAGACTACGCGGTCGACTGGTCTCGACGGATGCATAGAATGCGATTCGCTGCGCGCGCCATAGATCGCGGTAACCCTTGCTATCTGCCGAGTTCGATCCGCGCAACGGCGCCGCATACGAGAGAGGTCTTCCATAGGCTGCTGGCCGAGCGTTCTCCTGGGACGAATCTCGAAGATCTGCCGAGACTTCTCAACTCGCAAGATCTGCCCATCGGATCCTGCTCAGGTTGGGCGCTTCGTTATTCTTCGCGTGAGATCGTGTGCTCTTAGTATGATTCGCATACCTAATATGTCTAAACGATGCATATTTCAATATTCTGCGGACAGTCATTGGGGGTGGAAGATGCGGAACACCACGGTTCCTGAGCATGCGGCGGCCGGAGGATGCAAGAGCATAAGCCTCGTAGCCCACATTCAGCCATGCCGCCGGGTGGTTCCACCGGCGCGTCTTTGATTGACGTATGCGATGGGGCAGAGCATGAACCGACAAGCCACAGCTTCCGAAGGCTTCAACGTGCACGAAGATGCGCCTTCGCACCTGACGGTGTATCTAGACGCGATCTACGACAGCAGATGGCTCATTTTCATCATCGCTGCGTCTGTACTATTAATCGGCACAGGCTATGCGTTTCTTTCAAAACCTGTCTACCGCGCGGATATCCTCGTCCAGCTTCAGGAAAGTGATCCAAATCCGCCAAAAAACGTTCTGAAAGACCTCTCGTCGATGTTCGATGTAAAGACTGACGCTGCCGGAGAGTCGGAGGTGCTGGGCTCCAGGTTCGTCGTGACGCAAGCAGTGGATAAGTTTCATTTCTTCATCGACGCATCGCCACGCTATTTCCCTGTTGTCGGGCACCTCATAGCTGACCGATCGGACAGTCTTTCGACCCCTGGCCCTTGGGGATACGTCTGGGGAGAGGAGCACATTGAGGTATCAGTGTTCGATCTGCCGCCCCGTTTTTACGGTCGAGCGTTCATACTGACAAAGATTAACGAAACAGAGTACGACATCGCCTATCGCGACATCAACATTCGCGGCACGATTGGACAGACGCTGCATGCAACCACCCCATACGGGCAGGTCGATTTACGCGTCGACAGAATCGAGGCCGAACCCGGCGCAACGTTCAACGTGACGCGATTCTCGCGCACTCGAACGATCGAAGACGTGCGGAACAGCCTCAAGATCACTGATAAAGGAAAGGACTCCGACGTCATCAAAGCATCACTTGATGGGCCCGATCCGGTCATGACCTCGGAGATTTTGAATGCAGTTGGCAACGCATACGTTCAACAGAACATACAGCGAAAGTCCGAGGAGGCTGCTCGCGCGATAGCATTTCTTGAATTCCAGTTGCCAGAATTGAAGAAGCAAATGGAGGCCGCTGAAGACCGATTCAACGACTTTCGGGCGAGCCGCGGTACGATCAACCTGAGTGAAGAGGCTGCCGGTTTGCTGAGGCGAACGGTGCATGCCCAAACGCGACGCGAGGAACTCGAGCAAAAGCGTAAGGACCTGCTTACTCTCTATACGGAATCGCATCCCGCCGTGCGCTCAATCGATGCGCAACTGCAAACTGCGCAGAATGAATTGAACAAAATCGCGGAGCGTGCGCGGGCATTGCCACCACTCGAGCAGAACCTGTTTCGGTTGCAAAGAGATGTCCAGGTGAACACCGAGCTTTATACGGCCCTCCTGAACACCCTGGAGCAATTGCGGCTGGTCAAGGCGGGTAAGGTTGGTAACGCGAGACTTGTGGATGCGGCAGCGGTACCGGAGCGGCCAATCTGGCCCAAGCGCACACCGGTCATTCTCTTTTCATTGTTGGTCGGACTGTTTTTCGGAATTGCAGTCGCACTGATTCGCCGACAGCTTTTCGACGCTGTGAACGACCCTAACGAGATCGAGGAGACGATCGGATTGCCGGTCTATGCAAGCGTACCGTACAGTAGACAGGAGGCACGGCTCGCTCGCAAGAATCGATCTGTACCGTCGCACAGTGTGATCCTCGCCAACGCAGCGCATACCGATCCTGCGATTGAAAGCTTGCGCGGATTCCGCACGGCGTTGGAATTTGCCTTGCACGACGCACCCAATAACATCGTGCTTATAAGCGGCCCGACGTCGGGCATCGGCAAATCATTCATTGCTTTGAACCTTGCGGCCGTCCTTGGAGCGTCAGGCAAACGCGTCCTGCTCGTCGACGCGGATCTGTACAGGGGCCACTTGCATAGCCATATCGGGGTCAACCGCGGACCGGGGTTTTCTGACCTGATCCGGGGAATGCGTGAGCCGAACGAGGTCATTCGACGGAATGCGTTGGACGGCGTCGACTTCATTTCCGCAGGGACGAGTGTGCCAAATGTAAGCGATCTGCTTTCCGGACAAAAGCTCGAGGCGGCATTGAAACGGTTGAGTGCCGCGTACGACATTGTGTTGTGTGACGCGCCACCAGTCCTTCCAGCTCCCGCCGCCGCGCAACTGGCAAATTCGGCAGGCACGACGTTTCTCGTTGCACGACAAGGCGTGACAGGGATAGGCGAATTACGTGAGGCAGTCCGGAAGCTGGAACGAGCCGGGTCATCCGTTCGGGGCGTCGTTGTAAACAGCCTGCAGCTAAGGCCCGGACGGTGCAGCTATGGGTACGGAAGATATCGGTACGCCGCTGACACCTATGAGCTCGATCCACGTATGCAGGATTGATGGAATCGAGCTGTGATGAGGGTCGATGATCGGGATGCCCAACCGGGAAAAGTTATGAAGATCGCATTCGTAAGTGGCTTGTATCCCCCTGCGATAATGGGCGGGGCGGAGATCGTGCTGCAAACGATAGTGGAGGGTGTTCGGGAGGAAGGGCATGAGGTGGTCGTGCTTACCACCAAGGAAGGAGGCGACCACGTTCGGGAGGTCGTGAACGGAGTTCGCGTCATACGAGTGCCCATTCAGAATATTTATTGGCACGGCTTGCGAGACCGTCCAGGGCCTCTGAAGAGGGCGGTCTGGCATTCGGTAGATTCCCTGAATGTCCGAATGGTTTCGATTGCGAAGGACATCTTGATGCAAGAGCGCCCGGATACGATCAATGTGCACAAGATTGACGGGTGGTCCGCGGGCATCCTGGGCGTCGGACAATCGCTTGGTATTCCCACGGTCCAGGTTCTTCACAGTTGGGATTTCATGTGCCCGAACGCCAACATGTTCAGGAAAGGACGAATGTGCGCAAGTCGGTGTCTGAGCTGCAGGATTCTGCGAATTCCACACAGGTCGATTTCGAACAACGCGGATGCCGTCGTGGGAATTAGTCAGTTCATGCTCGATCAGCACGTGTCAGAGGGCTATTTTGAAAGGACGAAGCATCGCGTGGTGATTCATAACGCACGAGACCTGCCTTCGGCAAAAAACGTCCCGCCTCGATCCCCGACCCGCGGCTTACCGAAGAAAACTATTCTTGCTTTTGTAGGGACAATCAACCAGGGAAAAGGAATCGAGCTTTTAATGAACGAGTTCTTATCCATCGGCAACCCGGATGCTGAACTTTGGATCGCCGGAAAGGGACAATCGCAGTACGAAGCAACTCTCAAGTCCCGGTACGCAAGTCCACAGATAAAATTCTTGGGCTACGTTGAACAAGCTGAGCTGTTTCCACATATTGATGTCCTCATCGTTCCCACGCTGTTTCACGAGAACTTCGCGACGGTCGTATTGGAAGCGTTCGCCTTTGGCGTACCGGTCGTGGGGTCGCGGAGGGGGGGGACGCCCGAAATGATTCGGGATGGAGTGAACGGAAAATTGTTCGAGCCAAATAATGAAGGCGAACTCGCAACGATATTGTCGGATCTGCTGCAAAATAGGGACGAGCTGGAGTCGCTAGGACGTGAAGCGAAGGCGTCTGCAGACGAATATTCGGATGTAAGACGATGGGTGAATGAGTACATCCGACTCAATCAAGATCTCGCCGCGATACACGAGAGTTGAAATGGGTGACGCATGGACCAGATCATTTTTGATGCACGATGGATGGGAATGGGCGGCATCGGACGGTTTGCGGCAGAGATATCAGAGGGCGTAGGCCTGCCGCACGCGGAGCTCGTGGGCAACCCTGCGTCACCATTCGACTGGCTATACCTGAGTGTCAAACTCGCCTCAAGGAGAAGCGATGTTTTTTTCTCCCCAGGATATAACTATCCGCTGTTCTATCGCGGAAAGGGCTTGCTCGTCGTACACGATCTGATTCATGTCGATGTTCCCAGCACCTATAGAACGTTGAAGAGAATATATTGCAAGACCATTCTTGCATCGGCGTGCCGCCGGGCCAGCGCAGTCCTGACGGTCTCCGAATTTACCAAGGAACGAGTGGCTGAGTTCACCGGAATTTGTCCTCAGAAGATAGTGGTGGTTGGAAATGGGGTTTCGGATGCATTTTCGCACGCGGGCCCACGCTTTCAGCTTGGCAACGGAACGAGCTACCTTCTCGGGATATCAAACGGAAAGATACATAAAAATAATAGGAACGTGATAGCTGGATTCATGAAGGCAAATCTTGGCAGCAAAGTGAAATTATTGTTCGTTGGATCGCCATCGAAGGAAGTCTCATCTTATACGGCCAGCCTCGGGATTGAGGATCGGGTCAGGTTTATGGGGCGAGTGTCGGAGGATGAACTTGCGTCTTTGTATCGAGGAGCCCTGGCACTGGTATTTCCTTCGTTGTACGAGGGATTTGGTTTGCCTATTGTCGAAAGCATGGCGTGCGGCACGCCAGTCATCACCTCAAATTGCACAGCAATGCCCGAAGTGGCGGGCGAGGCCGCGATCTTGGTCGACCCCCGCTCCGAAGACGAGATAGGAATGGCAATCGGTCGTGTCTCTCGAGACTCTGAGTTGCGACGGTCGATGTCCGATACGGGAATAGAGCGAGCTCGAATTTTCAAATGGGGCGACGTGACCAAAAAGGTCGAGGCAGCACTGATGGAACTGAATCTTCCCCGAGATCGGAAGCGCGGCGCTCGTGACGGCAGAGTGAGTATGCCAGAAGACGGCAACTGTGCCTGAATCCAGGGGAAAAACGGCATGATCATCCTACAGGCCAAAGCAGATTCGCGAGCATCGCTTCGCGCAGCATTGAGTGGACTGGCGTGACAATGGGCTGGTCTGGGACAAATAACGTCCGCAGGGTGGGGGTGTCCGTTGAATAAGCGTCTCGTGCCTGCCTTTCTGATCGTTTCGGTCATGCAACTGACCGACATCAAATTTTTTAGTGTAAAGGTCGGTGATATATTTTCGCTCGCTCTGATCGCCCTCTATCTCATAGATGTTAGGTCGTATAAGGTGAATAGGCTCTATTCGAGGCTCGTTCTTGCCTTCACCGTGTGCATGGGTTTGTCCGTCGTGTCGCTGAAATACACCGATCTTTACGTGATCGCGGGATCGGACTCGATCCTTAAGAATCCAGGGATCCTGAGCCTTTCGCGCTATGTTCAATATATCGGCTGTGTGTTTTTTGCTCTTTATGTCAGCAGATTGCAGCGATTTCAAAGGCCGCATCAATTACTCGGACTTCTTTCCGCAATCGACATGTGGATGCTGATCTGGTGTGGCTTTTTTTTGCTCTGCTGGATGGCAACTTACGCAGGCGTCGAAACGCCCTTTACCTACGCCGACCACCGCCTTCGCGGCGGATACGTAGAGGGCGGTCCATTCGGGCTTTTCGTGTGCTTTTATTTTCTCGTGCGGTATGCGACCCTTGGTTGGTCTTGGCCGTGGGCAATACTCCTGGGAGGTCTGCTCGTAGCATCACAGGCTAAGGCGGCGGTTGCCTTTTTGATCATTGGCTTCATGGCATCGACGTGGTATTCCGCCTCTGCCAGCAAAGCATTGAAACGGCTCACGATCGCGCCGGTTGTCATCGCTATGGCGGTCATCATCGGTAATGCCACCTTCGGTCTCGGTGACAGACTATTGGGATACTGGAATGACTATTCCGACATCGAGAGTGCCATTGCGGCGCGCTCGGATGATCAAAGTTTAGTAATGGGGCGAATTGCAGCCATGTATATTGCCCCAAATATGTTCGCCGACCATCCAATGATCGGCGTGGGGTTTGGCAACTACTCGCTTGCAAGGAATAATCCGACATACCGTGGTCCGCTGCCACCCGTGAACGAATGGGATCTTTCTGGCTTGGGCGGTTTAGTGAACTTCGCGCTGGAATCGGGAATCGTGGGGCTCGTATTGTTCTTCTGGCCATTTACGCTCTTCTACCTAAGCGCATCAAAGCCGGCCCGCTACATGATTGCTCTATTCATGCTTGCTATGGTTTTCGGAGTCCAACTCTATTTTCAATACATCTGGCTAGCGCTGGCCATTGCAACTTCTCTTCCACTCGCAGCGTGGAATCGCAGGATTCGAAGCGCTAGGCATGCGAACGTGGCGCTCCCGCCGCGCGCAGTCACCTCGGCGAATATTCGACCTCGGCGCCACCAGCCTTGACTTCGAGTTCTGCGCACAGGGGTAGATGTGCCGTACGAGTATGCTGAGTCCGGGAAAACAAGACCGTGATCGAATTCACATCGACATTCAGGCCGACCACGCAGAGCGATGGCACAGCGTGCGTGACTAGCCTGGTTGGCAGGATTGTCCATGGTGTTGGCGAGAACTCGTCCGGCGTGTGAACTATGCTAGGAACCGTTGACAGACTGACTTTCTCAACTGTCGTCAGCATATGATGCAGCAACCAATTTTCAGGAAGGCCTCTGGGAGAAATCGGGGCGCTCGAAGCGAATGCGCAGTCGGTGAAAGTTATGGAGTCACGAGATTGTTCGCTCCGCGAGACAGCGTGCTTTGACTGGGCCGCTGCCAATGATCCTGACCACATCAAGCGATTTCGGTTGCAATGCTGAATGGCCTCGCAGCCAAAGCGGTGAATTTGAGAATCTAAGTCATTTCATCACGTAATTAGGAGCGCAAAATGCTACAGTCAGCGGCTCCGGCCTATGCGACGGCGGACGCAACTGAGTACCTGATGCCGGTATCCGTGGGGCAATCGTGCCGTCGGCTCGTTCCGGTTATCCTTGCCGGCGGATCTGGGACGCGGCTGTGGCCGCTTTCGCGCGGGCATTTCCCAAAGCAGTTGATCGGAGTGGTGGCAGCCAATTCGCTACTTCAGTCGACCGTCACGCGAATGAAGGGCTTCACGGGCGACTTCGATGTCGATGCGGAACCAATCATCGTTTGTGGAGAAGAGCATCGTTTCGCGACGGAGGAGCACATGCGCTCGTGTGGCGTCGTCGCGACCATCATCGGAGAACCGGCGCGTCGCGACACGGCGCCCGCGCTTACGCTCGCTGCGCTCGAGCTGCTGAAAGACGGGCACGACGCGATCATGGTCGCAATGCCCGCAGATCATTCCATCGCCGACGTTCATGCGCTCCATCAGGCAATTTGCGTGGCTGCCGGATACGCTCAACGTGGCATGATCGCGACGCTTGGCATTCCGCCTACGCGTGCCGAGACTGCCTTCGGCTATATCTGCATCGGCGATGCGCTTGATGACGGTGCACACCGCATTGAACGTTTTGTCGAAAGACCTGCTGCTGAAGTCGCTGCGCATTACGTAGCGTCTGGCATGTATTGGTGGAACAGCGGGATCTTCGTTTTGCGCGCGAGCACTTGGCTCGATGCACTCGCCCGAGCCAACCCCGAGATGCACGGGGCGTGCGTCGCTGCCCTCGAGGAAGGCCAACGCGAGGCGAAGTTTGTCCGACCCTGTCCGTCCGCGTTCGCCCGCGTTTCATCCGACTCTATCGATTATGCCGTGATGGAGCACATAGGCAGAGAGGGTTCACTGTGCGACGGTGCCGTCGTTCCTCTTGTCGCCGGATGGTCGGACCTCGGTTCGTGGGATGCGGTCTGGGAGGCGATGGATAAGGACCCATGCGGCAACGTGGCAAGCGGACGCGTCATCTTCGAGGGGGCGACCTCGAGTTACGCACGGTCCGAGGGTGGTCGCCTTGTCGCGTGCGTCGGCACCACAAACGTAATCGTCGTCGAAACCGATGACGCAGTACTCGTTGCGGACCGCTCACATTCGCAGGACATCAAGGGACTGGTCGCACGAATTCATGAGCAGAATGCGCCAGAGGCCGAAACGCACCGTAAGGTGCATCGGCCGTGGGGATTCTATGACTCGATCGCGCATGGCGAGCGCTTTCAGGTGAAACGTATCGTGGTCTCGCCCGGCGCGCGCCTGTCCTTGCAAATGCATCATCATCGAGCAGAGCATTGGATCATCGTATGCGGCACGGCGCTCGTGACTCGCGGAGAACAGCAATTCTTGTTATCAGAAAACGAGTCGACGTTCATTCCACTCGGAGTACGGCATCGTCTCGAGAATCCCGGCAAGGTGCCGCTTGAGTTGATTGAGGTTCAATCCGGCGCCTATCTGGGCGAAGACGATATCGTTCGCTTCGAAGACGCTTATGGTCGAACCTGACACTTCCACAGACTAATCGAGAGCAGAGCGTTCGGCATGCGCGATCCTCAGGAGTTACTGTCGGCGACTCAGCGTCGGCACAAAGGCCTGCCGGCGCGGCGGTGAGGTTGCATTTCCTGGACGGCAACATCACCGAGCCCAGCAGTTGCAAAGGCATTGATTGCTTTGACGGTGGCCCTGTCGCTCGCGCCGTTTCCGTGTGCGGCGCGCACAACATGCGTGGGGCGCTTCGTATCCCGTTCCGTGCTCGCGTACATGGGTCAAGCCGGCCAATTTGCATTGATCTCGGCGCTACGCGCTTTCATTCCTGATTTCGAGTACGGAAAACTGATGTAATCGTCGAGTCACTTTGAACCGGAGACAGCAATGGCCTTAGTCGACAAGGCGTGGAAATCCGTGTCAAACGAAGTAGAGTCGCTTGATGTCTACCAAGAGAGCCGCTCGCACGCACACCCGTTGCGATCGACCGATCGGGGATCGTGCGGGTCGCTCATGAACGACTCGCCTGAGTACGCCGGAGCGAAAGAGTCGACGCTATCGGAGCTTTCCACGCCGGAAGCCGCAACTCAGGCCACTTCGTTCGAGACAAACGCCTCCTCAAATGGACGGCTGCAGCTTGCGGCCAGCGAAGTCGCCAAGCGGACCATCGATATTGTCGGATCTTCGACGTTACTCGTTCTGCTCTGTCCCGTCCTTCTGGCCATAGGCGTCGTCGTATTGAGCGATGGTGGTAACGCGATCTTCGGTCACCCACGTATCGGAAGAGACGGCCGGACGTTTCGGTGCCTGAAGTTTCGCTCCATGGTTAAGGATGCGGACACGGTGCTCGCAGACCTGCTCGCAAAAGACCCTAAAGCTCGAGACGAATGGAATCGTGACTTCAAGCTCAAAAACGATATCCGAATCACGCCTATCGGACGGATTCTGCGGCGCACGAGTCTTGATGAGCTTCCGCAACTCTGGAACGTGCTTCGCGGTGACATGAGTCTGGTCGGTCCGCGTCCCATTGTGGAAAAGGAGCTCCCGAGGTACGGCGTCGATGCGCGCTTCTACTTGATGGTCAAACCGGGCATGACAGGATTGTGGCAGGTTAGTGGAAGAAATGATCTCGACTACGCGACGAGAGTCTCTCTCGATGTTTCTTACGTGCGAGAACGCTCGGTCTTGCTCGACTTATCTATTCTTCTACGAACCTTCAAAGTCGTTTTTGAGAAGGACGGAGCGTACTGAAGGCGCTCCGTTCGTTGTCGCGTGAAAGCGCATACCGTATAGCCTGGGACTTGCCTTCTGCCAATGGTGCTGACTGGAGGCGAGCGGAATTTGAGTCGCATCACAAAATATGCTTGTCGGGCGCGTGGTCGCGCGTTCATGTCCGTGCCGGATACGCCGCCAAAAAGGGGAAGAAGATGAAAGTTGCGATTGTCCATGAGTGGCTTGTCACACTGGGTGGTTCGGAAAGAGTCCTTCAACAGATCATTGAGTGTTTCCCGCAGGCAGATATCTTTACGCTGGTTGACTATCTTGAAGATCGCTCGTGGCTTCATGGCAAACAGGTGAACACATCATTCATTCAGAAGCTGCCGTTTTCGCGGACGCACTATCGAGCATATCTTCCGCTGATGCCGCTGGCGATCGAGCAGTTTGATTTGTCGCGTTACGATCTGGTCATTTCCAGTTCTCATGCAGTCGCAAAAGGCGTACTGACCGGGCCGGACCAGCTGCATATCAGCTACATTCACTCCCCGATACGATATGCATGGGATCTTCAGCACCAATACCTGAGGGAGTCGGGACTTAGTGTGGGGATCAGATCGGTACTGGCGCGGATGCTTCTACACTACATCCGCGTCTGGGATGCGCGCTCGGCAAATAGCGTTGACCATTTGATATCCAATTCACGCTTCATCGCTCGGAGGGTCAGGAAGATCTATGGGCGCGATGCCACCGTCATCTATCCACCAGTTGATGTAAGCGGACTGACCTTGCGTACCGATAAGAGCGACTTCTATCTGACGGCCTCCCGCCTGGTGCCGTACAAGCGGATAGATCTCCTCGTCGAGGCTTTTTCGAAAACGCCCGAGCGACGCTTGATCGTGATTGGCGACGGTCCGGAAATGAAGAGGGTGAAAGCGGTCTGCGGACCTAATGTACAGTTGCTTGGCTACCAGCCATTCGAGGTTTTGCGCGACCACTTACAGAGAGCACGTGCCTTCGTCTTTGCAGCGGAAGAGGATTTTGGAATTTCGGTCGTCGAGGCGCAAGCATGCGGGACGCCGGTCATTGCTTTCGGAAAAGGTGGTGCACTGGAGTCCGTAGTAGGTTTTCCGAAGCAGCACCCGACCGGAGTCTTCTTCCGAGAGCAGACTCCGGAATCCATTCTGGAAGCGGTCAAGTGCTTCGAAAACAACGCTCATCTCTTTGAGCCTGCGTCCTGTCGAAGGAAAGCCGAGCGATTTTCCAGCGAGATCTTCAAGGCATCGTTTCGCGCGTTCGTTGAGATGCGCCTGGCGTGTTTTCGCCTCGATTTATTGGACGCCGAACAGTCTGCGCGAACCGACAGCGCCGGCGCCATTCCAGAACTGCCGCACGAAGCGAGTACAACCGGCAGCTAGGAGGCTTCAAATTTCAGCGATTCATAACTCAATACTGCGAACGGGCATGAACAATGAGCGGATTAAGAAGACGCATGCTCACGCGGATCGGAAATAGCGTACTCGCCGGGATGTCACTCGTCGCACTTCGCGCAAACGCTACGAGCGTAGTCTCATCCGAGGCACCCAAAAATGGACGCAAAACGGTATCGCTGCTGGACTACTATGCGAACGGAGTATCGGGCGCCTTTGTTGACCGCACCGGTACAATCGACAGCACGCGAGGAATTCAAAAGTTCTTCAATGATTGTGGCAAGAGTGGCGAGATCGCCACTATGCCGGCCGGGCGATATAAGATAAGTGGGCCACTGACCTATTCCGGAGCGGGCGGAATTTTGATGGAATCGGCAGGCTACGGCGACGACATCACCGGCGATTGCGGCATCTTTCCGGTCGGATCCAACTATACAGCACTTACCGTCTCGGGCTCTCCGCACATATTCGACGTTACTCTCGGCGGTGGCGGGCAGAATCTTGACGGAATTTTGTTCAAGAACCCGCAAATGGCCAAAATTGGCAAGACACGTGTCTATAACTTCAATGGGGCTGGCGTACGAATCGATCGATGCTGGGACTGCCTTTTCGAAACCATCAGTGTCGAGTTATGTGGAAATGCCGGCAACTACGCGTTCTCAATGAACGATGCGGGCGATACCTGCAATATGTCGCATATCTTGCGCCTTCAGGTTGAACAGGCTCAGTATCGTGCGATATTTATCAGCCCAAATTCGTTGTCCTGCGTTATCGATAATATTCATTCGGAACGAGCCAAGACGGGCCCTGCACATCCTACGTGGGTTCTTGGCGGGAACCGTTGTCGCTATAACGGCGTACGTCTTCACGCGCTTGTCCCGACAACTGCTTCCGCTACATTTGACGGTGCTAATACGACTTTTGCGAACGTTTCGACTGAGGGTGCGGTGGCGGTGAGAGCGCAAGGCTACAACGGCACGTCGATCACTTTCGATACACCGTCGGTTGAAGGATCTTTTGGCGTCGTTCCAGACCAGGTTGGAATAATCACGATTGTCGGTGGTTCTATTGCCAACTTCAATTCGAACGCATATAGCTTTCGCGTTTTTGGAACAAGGATTTCCAGTCTCACGGTCGCATATTCGAACAGTGATCCGGAACAGATGCAGTTTTTCGGATGCAGTGTTGGAACACTCCGGAGCGTGTCGACGACGGCGGCCGCCAGCTTCACTGGATGCACGATATCAGAAAGCGGCTCGTATCTTGCCGATATAACTATTTTCAATAATTGTTCGGTAACGTCGACGAGGCCGATTGTCATCGCCCATAGTCAGAAAGTCATCGGGAATAATTCGAATTTCTCGGCCGGCGGGTCGGGCTTTTCCGTGGCTGGTAACGGCTGTATCATTTCTCGCGGCTCAACATGGAACGGTGCAATGTCGTTCACTGGGCAATGTGCCTCTTTATTCGATGAAACAAGTTCGGTGAGTGGAGCAGTGAAAGGCTTTTCCGCTCCGTCGGCCCTGACATGGATCAAAGGTGCAAGAACGAGGAATATCGCGCCGGCCGTGGGCTCGCCGAAAGGATGGGTCTGCGTCGTCGCAGGCATTCCTGGCACATGGATATCAGAAGGAAATCTTTGAGAAGGGAGTCAAGCCGATGTTGGAGCGGCGCGTGCCTGATACCAGACCGGCCGGCCCACATGCCTCATAGCGCCCGGCATAGTCGGCTGATCTGGCACACACAATTCAACAGCCGCCTCGATGACTGTGATCCATCTCAGTTCCGCCCATGCTTGTCGTGATCAGTCCATTGCTCGCCATCGAAGCCTCCGTCGCCGCGAAACCCGCGACCGATCAGCATACGTGGCATCAAAGCGGACATTTCAAAACTTTGGCCATAAACGGACATTACTAAAGAGCCCTGACACACAGTGTCACGGCCAGATTGAAATGTCGGGGTATGAGCTTTTTAGAAATGTCGGGTTTTGCGTCTTTAAATCCCTCTTTAAAAGCTCATTTCCCCACCGCGGCTGCCCGCGTTTCGGCGGTACTCAGCACCGCCGCATTAAGCTGTTGTTGCGTCAATTCTCGCTGCGTTCGCGTGCTCACCTTGCGCTCTTTGGGCCGCGGCGCGAGCCCCTGGTTCGTGCGCGAGGGCATACCTGAAGCGCAGCGATCATCGCGCTGCGCCTGCAACACCTGGGCGACCTGCAACGCGTGCCCCAGGCGTTTGTTGTCGACCACGGCGCCCTGATCGATCTCGGAGAGCCGATCGTATTGCCGATAGGCGAGGGCCGCGCCATTGACCCGGATCTCGATGCGTCCGTCCGGATATTCGAACACGTCCAGATACTGGTGAATCAGTGCGCGATTCTCCGGCGTGTCGTCGAGCATGTAGATCACCCGGTCATACTGCACCGTCAACACCTTGGTGACACGGCGCGGCACTCGTGAAGTGAGAATCAGGTCGAGCGATTCATCCGCGCGCAACGGTCGATGCGCATCGAACGTGCTCCTCGGTGTCTTGCCGAAGCGGCCATTGAAGTCGGCGACGAAGTGGGGCGCATACGCATTGGCGGCTTCCTGGGTGTCGATGCCGCGCAGCCGTAGCTCCTTCACCAAGCGGTCCTGCAGCGTCAGATTGGCCCGCTCGACGCGTCCCTTGGCCTGGCTGCTGTTGGCACACCAGGTATCGATGTTGAGCTCGTACAAGGCTCGCCCGAACTGCGTGACGCCCTTGCCAGCAGTCTCGGCATGCCCATTGCAATGAAACACCGCCGCCTTGTCGCTATACAGCGCCACCGGCTTGCCATGCGCTTCGAGATACTTGCGCATGGCCTCGAAGTAGCTGAACGTGGATTCGGTCGCCGTGAAGTGCAAGGTCATCAGACGGCCGGTTGCATCGTCGATGAACACGAGCAGCGTGCATGGCGGGGCGCGGTCCTCGAACCAGCGATGCTCGCTGCCATC
>NZ_FCOM02000003.1 GCF_001544695.2 Caballeronia arvi | reverse complement strand
GCGCGATTTTTCTCGCGCTCGGCATCGGCGTCGCGCTCGCGGGCACGCTCGTTCCCGCGCTCGAAGCGGCGCGCGCCCGGCCCGCGCCCGCGCTGAAAGCCGGCAGCGAGGAGGCCGCGCTCGCGCCGCTCGGCAAGCCGTGGCCCGCGCTCGCGTGCCTCGCGGCAGGCGCCGCGCTGACGCAGGCGCCGCCCGTTTTCGATGCGCCCATCGCCGGCTATGTGGCCGTCGGTTTGCTGCTCGTCGGCGGCATTGCGCTGATGCCGCGCGTCACCGCGATCGTGTTCCGGCGCACGGCGAAACCGCGCGGCGCCGTCGTGACGCTCGCGCTCGCGCGTCTCGCGAATGCGCCGGGGCAGGCATCGATCGCGATGGGCGGCGTGCTGTCGAGCTTCACGCTGATCGTCGCGATGGCGATCATGGTCACGAGCTTTCGCGTGTCGGTGGAAGACTGGCTCGCGCATCTGCTGTCGGCGGATCTTTATGTGCGCATGGCGTCGAGCGGCGACACGGGTGGGCTGCGTCCCGATCAGCAGATGATGATTGCGGGCGCGAACGGCGTCGCGCATGCAGCGTTTTCGCGCACGTCGAAACTGACGCTCGATGCCGCGAAGCCGCCCGTCGCGCTGATCGCCCGCGAGCTTGATGCCGCCGATCCCGGCGCGAAGCTGCAAATGACCGGCGACGTGTTGCCGCCATTGTCGTGGCGCGAAGGCGAGACGCCTGTGTGGGCGTCGGAGGCGATGGCCGATCTGTATGGCTATCGCGTCGGCGAGCGCGTGACGCTGCCCATCGGCGGGACGGGAGAGCGCTTCGTCGTCGCGGGCATCTGGCGCGATTACGTGCGGCAGACGGGCGCGTTGCAGATGCGAATCGGCGATTACCGGCGGCTGACCGGCGATACCGCCGCCACCGATATCGCGATCACATTGCGCGCGGGATCGGGCGCGGCGCAGGTCATCGGCGCGATCAAAAGGCTGCCTTTCGGCGATGCGCTCGAATTCTCGGAGCCGGGCGAAATCCGCGCGCGCACGCTGACCATTTTCGATCGCAGCTTCGCGGTGACGTATCTGCTCGAAGCGGTGGCGATCGTGATCGGCCTGTTCGGCGTCGGCGCGACGTTCTCGATGCAGACGCTCGCGCGCTCGCGCGAATTCGGCATGCTGCGGCACGTCGGCGTGACGCGCGCGCAGATTCTCGCGCTGCTCGCGTCGGAAGCCGGATGGCTCACGCTGCTCGGCATCGCGATGGGCTGCGCGCTCGGCTTCGCGATCAGCCTGATTCTCGTGTTCGTCGTGAATCCGCAGTCGTTTCACTGGAGCATGTCGCTACACGTTCCGTGGACGATGATCGGGGCAATCGCGTGCGTGATGCTCGTGTCGTCGTGCGCGACGGCGGTGCTGGCGGGACGGCGCGCCGTGTCCGTCGATGCGGTGCGCGCCGTGCGGGAGGACTGGTGATGCGGGCGTTGGTTCTGATGTTGCTGCTCTCGTCGACGTTTGCGCTCGCCGATGAACCCGCGTTCGCGCCCGTCGTCCCCGGACAGGCGATTTCGTGGCCGCAGGACAGCGGCGCGCATCCGGCGTATCGCACGGAATGGTGGTACGCGACGGGCTGGCTCGACACGCCGGATCATCAGCCGCTCGGGTTTCAGATCACGTTCTTTCGTTCGAACACGGGCAAGAAATCCGGCGCGAGCGCGTTCGATCCGTCGCAGTTGATCATCGCGCATGCGGCGCTGTCCGATCCCGCGCATGGGCGGCTCGTGCACGATCAGAACGTCGCGCGGCAGGGCTTCGGGCTTGCGTACGCGAAAGCCGGCAACACCGACGTGAAGCTCGACGCGTGGCGCATGACGCGCGCATCGGACGGCAGCTATTCGGTGATCGCCGATGCGGCCGGCTTCGCGCTCCATCTGACCTTCATGCCGACGCAGCCGCCGATGATCCAGGGCGAGGGTGGGTATTCGCGCAAGGGTCCGCTGCCGGAGCAGGCGAGCTGGTATTACAGCGAGCCGCAACTGAAGGTGACGGGCAGCGTAACGCGGCCATCGACGAACCAGCGTGTCGATGTGACGGGCCGCGCGTGGCTCGATCACGAATGGTCGAGCACACCGCTTTCAGCTGACGCCGCCGGCTGGGACTGGCTCGGCGCGAATTTCGACGACGGCTCCGCGCTGATGGCGTTCAAGGTCCGCGCCCGCGACGGACACGCGGTCTGGGCGCACGCGGCGCTGCGCAGTCCCGATGGCGCGACGAAGCAATTCGGCCCGGGCGATGTCGAGTTCACGCCCGAGCGGCAGTGGCGCTCGCCGCGCACGAACACGGTCTATCCGGTGGCGATGAATTTACGCGTCGGCGGGATGCGCTGGCGGTTGAGTCCGCTCATCGACGATCAGGAGCTCGACTCGCGGGAGTCCACCGGCGCGCTGTATTGGGAAGGCGCCGTGACGCTCGATGGGGACGGGCGCGGGCGTGGGTATCTGGAGCTGACGGGGTATGCGAAGAGGTTGGAGGTGGGGAAGCGGTGATCGTATTGAGTAGGTAACAAGAGATTTTCTGCGCCTCATACGCAGCCTCCGCGACGTTTCTGCTCATATTTACGTTTGGTGCTGAACGCCAGCGCATAGACAGAGCAGTTCCGCTCCAACCGATGGCTCAACGACCAACAAGATAGCTTTCCTTGTCGCAATGGCTGGGACCAAGTCTTGAAGCTGCGCGCCGTCAAGGATCGACCGGAAGTCATGTTGGCTGCGCGCCCACTGCACGTACTCTCGAATCTCTTCAACCGAGAATGCGTGCTTGGTTGAGACCAATATCCGCGACACGACGTTCTGCAATCCGAAGTCGTTCAATCGGAGATGCCGGATTCCGGACAGGATCAGAATCGACTGCTCCACGCCAGCGTGAAGAAGGTGAAGTTGTGCCGTAGCGTTGTCGTGCGCGTAGGTTATGCCGACGAATTCTGCGTCGTGAGAGCCAGGTTCTGCGCTCATGAATTTTTTTCTTGCGGCATGCAAAGACGCTCGACGTGGAGGAGCGGTGATCCTCGAACCGCCAGTGCCTTGAGCACGTAATCGGCGCAGCGCGTCAATCGATATAGAAGACGATCTTCGCCCGCCGTTGTTTGGACATTTAGTACCCGCGGCACGTGAGTAGTTAGAGAATGCGCTCTCTTTAATGGATCAGTGTCACCGAGCGGCGTCGGGCCCGTAGATTTTTCATCAGGCCGTCGTCACTGTCCCTCGGCTGGCGCTTTACCACCAGGCACTGGATGGCGCTCGGCCGTTCGAATCAATTGCCCGCTTCGTCATCGTCATTGTCGCTGGCAGGAATGTGTGGCATCGGCAGCGGAGTCACCTTCAGCAAAGGCCGCAGTTCGGGGTTATACAACGCAAGCACCGACAATGCTGTCACCCCGAGTCGGCGTGCGGTGTCGTCAGTCAAATGACGATGCAGGCTATCCAGTGGCCACGAGACGGTCAGCGCTGCCGAAAGTTGCTTCTCGATTTCCGAGTTGGACACAGTGCCGACGATCAGAGCTTGCGACGCCTCATCGAAAGAGATAACGAAAGATTTCCTACGACTCATCAGTAGCCCCTGCACGGTTGTAATCGACGAATGCCTTCGCCTTGCACGCAACATATGGGTAGGCTTCACCGGTCATTGCCGCATAGGACTTAGGCATTCCCGCCCGCTACTGGGTCCGTCGCGTTATTTTTACTCCGCAGGTTTTGGCGGCTTGTTCCAGTTGATCGGCTCGGCGAGAGTCAGGCGAAGGCGCTCGCGCAACTCCGGATGAACGCCCGCTTGCATCAAAAGAGTGATGCAGCCCAATTTGCGAGCATCCTCATCTGTCAGCGGCTCCGCGCCGCGGTCTTCGGCACTTGGCGGAATGGTCATCCCGCCGGAACGCGCGACCTCCTTGTCGATGACCGCCTGAACTTCACGCCGGAAAACAGAGATCAGCTTTACCTGCTGTGAATCCTCGTCGTAAAAAACGATGGTCGCGCGCAGTGGCTTCTTCGTCATTAGAATCCTCGACACGTCTGATAATTTTGGAACGCTCGCTGTTTGCATAGTGCGTAAGTGCGCATATCTTGATACGTCGCTCGCGCAAACTCGCACAGTTCAAGGTCTTGTTCGTAGAGGAAGAAGCAGTCCGCTTCTTGGGCCTCGCTTACGCCTCTGGCTGCAATATCGAACACGTCGCTCAATGGTGAGCCTTCAGCATACTCGAATGGCTCAGCGTCACCGACCGGCGTCGTCGAGTCCGTAAAGCTTTTCATCGGGCCGCTGTCGTCGTCCTCGGCCGCCGCTTTACTACCGAGCGCTACGCCCGCCGCAGTCTCGACTGCTTCGAGCCAGTCAAATCCCGCGCCGCCACCGCCAAATACACTGCCGCCTCTTCTGAGCCCAGCATTCATGACGATGTCCGATGCGTGCATCGCGGCAGCGAATGGGCCTGTGAAACGACCAGTGTCGGCTTTCGTTGCCCGACTGTCGCCTCCCCACGAAGCACTGCTCGCCGAGCGGGGCCAGTATTGTGGAGCGTAATGAGGTTCGAGCACGCGCCCGATGCCGACCCAGTTTCGCTCGATATGCGGAACTACCAGCTCACGCCTGACGGCTTCCTTGAGTGCCGCGGTAACGCCTTGGTTGTCCGTCAGCCCGCGAAAGGCCATACCTCGCACATGGTCGCGGAAAAAGTTCTGGATCGTCTGAAGCTCGCGACTCGGGCCAATGCCGCGCAGGTCGATGCGTGACTGATAGAGCGCAAGAAAATGAGCGCAATCCGTCGCGATCCGCCTTTTCTCCTCCTCGTTCTCGTCATCATCGAAGCCCCACGAGGCAAAGCGGTTCAACGCAAATTCCTGTGCCGATACCAGGAAACACTGCTCGCCCCACTGAATCGGTACTGCGATCGCATTATAAGAGTGCCACCACTTCAACGATCAGTCCTCCTGATAAATCGGAGCCCACAGATTACATCGCGTCGACGAGAGGGAGCGTCAAAGATTGTGATCGAGTCGGTTCCCACATAGCGGGGAAGCGTGAACAACTTCTTCGTCCGCTATCAGCATACAATTACAGCAAACATCGTATAAAAAAGTAAAAAGGGCCGGCTTAAGTTTCACTTAAGAATCGTCTCATAGTCTCGACGCGACCCTCGGCTCCCCATTGCATTTCATGTTCGCGCGCACTTACACGTCGATTTCCCCGACGATTCGCCCGTTTTCACGCCAGATCGAGTAACGCGCGCTCTCCCGCCGCTCGCGGCCCGAACGCCGCGCCTTCCGATTCACGAGCCACGCGCCCAAACCGCGCGCCGTTCGCTCCGCCTTTCCGCTGATGCCTTTTTCTTCTCCAACCGCCTCGCCCGGCAAGGCAGGCAGACTGCTTTTCACTTGCGCGATCGGTTCGATATGTACCGTCGTCCTCTGCAACGCGGTTCATCGTCCGCATGCGCCATCGCTCGCCAAGGATGACGCGCCCGCCGTTTCGCTTCGACAACGCGCAGTTCCGACGCCGGGAGAGTTGGTCGGACCGCCCGCGCCCGTGCGCGTCACCGAAAGCGCCACCGTCGATCAGACGTTCTCGGATGCCGCGCAAAGTCTCGGCATGGATACGACCACGATCGCGACGCTCACGGAAGCATTCGAAGGCAACGTCGATCTGCGGCGCGATCTGCGCCAAGGCGACACGCTGAGCGTGATCTACGACCGGCCGCTTAGCGAGCCGCTCGCGGTGCGCCTCACGACCGGTTCGTCATCGCATGACGTGTTTCTGTATCGCGATCCGAAGGGCGAAGCGCGTTACTACGCGAAGGACGGCCAAAGCACAAAACCCGCGTTCTCGCGTTATCCCATTGCGTTCACGCGGGTATCGTCGGACTTCTCGTCGAACCGGCTCGATCCGGTCACGCATCGCTGGCAGAGTCACGACGGCGTCGATCTGGCCGCGCCCAGCGGCACGCCCGTGCACGCGACGGCGCAGGGCAGGGTGACGTTCGTCGGCAGGCAGACGGGCTACGGCAAGGTCGTCATGCTGGAGAATCCGCCGCCATATTCGACCGTGTACGCGCATCTGTCGCGCTTCGCGAAAGGTATCCGCAACGGTGGCACGGTGAAGCGCGGGCAGGTGATCGGCTATGTCGGTGAAACCGGCTGGGCCACGGGGCCGCATCTGCACTACGAAGTGCACGTCGACGACGTCGCGATGGACCCGCTCACCGTCGATCTGCCCGGCGACGATCGTCTGCACGGCGAGGAACGCCGGCGTTTCGCGAAGGAAGCCGAAAGCCTGAGCGCCGAACTCGCCGGTTGAAGCCCAAGGCGTTTCAGGCGACGAGCCCGACCGCTTCGCGCTCGCCCGCGGAGACCCAGCGGCTCTTGCCCGCGCGTTTCGCTTCGTAGAGCGCGTTGTCGGCATCGCGCAGGACGCCGTCGAGCTCGTCGTGATGATGGCCGAAGAGCGCAATGCCGATGCTCACGCCGATTTCGAGCGGCGCGGCGCCATCGGTGTGAAAGGGCTTCGCGAGCTCGCGCACGATCAGATCCGCGAGCACGAGCGGGTCGGCGTGCGGCGGCGTGACGACCACGAACTCGTCGCCGCCGAGCCGCGCGACCAGCGAGCCTTCGCCCGACAAATGCCGCAAGCGCCGCGCGACCAGCGCGAGCAGCGTGTCGCCGACTTCGTGGCCGTGGGCATCGTTGACGGCCTTGAAGCCGTCGAGATCGAGATACAGCAGCGCGCCGTGCGCCGGTGCACGCGAACGCACGGCCTGAAACAGTCCAGCGCGATTGAGCAGGCCGGTCAGCTCGTCGTGACGCGCGCGGCGGTCGTTTTCCTGCTCGGCTTTCATCGTTGAGACGAGCATGCCGTTCAGACGCCACGCGGCGGCGCTCATCGCGAAGAGATAAAAGGGGATTTGCAGCAGCGAAAGCCACAGCGTCGGCTCGCCCGCGAGTATCGCGCCGAGACAGCACGGCCCGAGCGACAGAAAGATCATCACCGCGACGAGACGCGGCGCGCCGAAATTGCGGAAGCAGATGCCGCCGACCATCGCGGCCGCCGAAAGGAACGAGAGCGTCGACGCGATCCAGTCGCCGGACAGAACGGAGACCAGCGCGCCATAGCCGACCGTCGCGCCCCACAGCGGCGCGAGCAGCACGTAGGCATCCGTCAGAGTGGACTTGCGCTCGCGTGCGCGGCGGCGCGCCACGACGAGGACAATCAGCCGCGCCAGGCACACGGCCATTTCGAGCGCGAGCCAGATGTGGAAGGCCGTCGTCGGATGCCGGCGATCCAGCACCCACGCGACGGCGACCGTGTTGAGCACGCCGCCCGCGAAGATCGGCAGCGTCCCGAACAGGCTTCCGACGAGGGCGACGCGGATCGCGCGGGGAATATCGGCTCCCGCGTGCAGCAACCACATGGCCGCACGTCCGCGCGGCAGGGTGAACACCTCAGTTTGATGGTCCATATCGGCTTTGAGCGGCGGCCCGGCGATGGCTGAAACCCTCGCGGAAAAAGCCGGGCCACAGTTCGGATAACGGTCGAGCGCGTCCGAACTTTAGCGTTCGCCCTGAAGCGTCCCATCGGCATCGATACGCGATAAAAATATTCATCCGACGGATGTTCTTGACATTTTGTCCGCTTCCCGCGCTCCCGCTTCCAGCCAAGCAAACCGCCGAAACGCCCGAAATCTTACAACCCACTAACATGTAGGGCCTACGTTGAGAATGATTCGCGTTTACGCTAACTTTCCGACTCCAACGAAAGTGGAGCAGGATTTATGGCTTACATGCGCATTCAGCCGGCATCGTCGAAACGACCTTCGACCTCGCCGTTGCCTTCGAATCTGTCTCTCGACGCTTACTGGGAACAGCACCGGCCCGTCGCCGATGTCGCGCCGAAAGCGCCGCCCGAACCGACTTTGCTCGATCTCGCCATCGCCAACCGGCAGATGCTGGTGAACATGGCGCGCGGCGTCGTCGGTTGCGCGAGCCGCGCCGAGGACGTGGTGCACGACGTGTTCGTGAATCTCATCGACCTGCCGCAGCAGGATGCGGTGCGTCAGCCGATGGGCTACATCGCGCGCATGGTGCGCAATGCGTCGATCGATGCGTGCAGACGCCAAAGCCTCGAGAACATCTATCGCGCGGACGAGGAAGACGGTCTCGACGTGCCCTCGCAGGAACTCACGCCCGAGGCGCGCGTGCAGGCACGCGACACGTTGCGCCGCGTCTGCGATGCACTCGCGCAGTTGCCCGACCGCAGCCGCACTGCGTTCGAAATGGTGCGTTTGCGCGAGGAGACGCTGCAAAGCACGGCGCGCGCGTTAAACGTTTCACAGACGCTGGTTCACTTCATGGTGCGCGACGCGCAGCAGCATTGCGCCGATTGCCTCGACGCGTGCGAGCGCAATGCCGAATGCCCCGCGTTCGTCGGCGGGCGCGCGCGTCGGCGGTAAAAAAGCGCGCCGCCCGCACGTCTACCGGATATAGGCCCATCTGAGAGAGAGATATCACCATGACGCAACAGCAGAACCACGCAGCGGACGATCTCGTCTACACGGTCGTCGTCAACGACGAAGAGCAGTACTCCATCTGGCCGACTTTCCGCGAAGTGCCGGCAGGCTGGCGCGAAGCCGGCATGCGCGGCGCGAAAGCGGATTGCCTCGCGTATATCGAAAACACGTGGACCGACATGCGTCCCGCGAGCCTGCGCCGTCACATGGATGCGCTGAGCGCGCAGGCGAAATCGCGCCTGAACTGATTCACGCGCTTTCAGGGGACATCGCATGACCGAACCATCCGTCACCGCAGCCGCGCCCGAACTTGCCGATCTGCGCATCGAGCCGGGCTTGCCGGTCGTCGTCTCGCCGCGCGCGGGCGCCGACATCACGCTCGCCGACGCCGCGCCGCTCCTACACACGATCGTCGCCGGATCGCTCGAACGCGCGGGCGGCGTGCGCTTCACCGGCTTTCGCGTCGACTCGATCGAGGCGTTCCAGCGCTTCGCCGCGTCGTTCGGCGATCCGCTGATCGGCTACGAATTCGCATCGACGCCGCGCAGCCAGGTCGAAGGCGCGGTGTACACGTCGACGGAATATCCGCCGCATCGCTCGATCCCGCTGCACAACGAGCAGTCGTACACGCGCGAATGGCCGATGCGCATCTGGTTTCACTGCGCGCTCGCGGCGCGCTCGGGCGGCGCGACGCCGATCGCCGACAGCCGCGCGGTGTATCGCGCGCTCGATCCGGCGCTCGTCGAACGTTTCGCGAAGCGCGAGTTGCTGTACGTGCGCAATTTCGGCCAGGGACTCGATCTGCCGTGGCAAAACGCATTCGGCACGGACGACCCGCGCGAGGTGGAGCGCATCTGCGCGGCGCGCGGCATCGCTTGCGCATGGCGCGACAGCGAAGACGGCGAACTGCTGCTGCGCACCGAAGAACGCTGTCAGGCGGTCGCGCGTCATCCGCGCACGGGCGACAGGGTGTGGTTCAACCAGGCGAATCTCTTCCACCTGTCGACGCTCGACGAGGACATGCAGGACGCGCTCATCGATGCGGTCGGCATCGACCACGTGCCGCGCAATGTCTTTTACGGCGACGGCGCACCGCTCGAAGCCGATGCGCTCGCCGAGATCCGCGCGGTGCTCGATGCGCAGCGCATCACGTTTCCGTGGCTCACCGGCGACGTGCTGATGCTCGACAACATGCTGACCGCGCACGCGCGCGATCCGTTCGACGGTCCGCGCAAGGTCGTCGTCGCGATGGCGCAGAGCTACCGCGAGGCGCGATGACATTGCGCACGGCGCTTCGCGCGCGTTCATTGACGGTGGCGTATCGCGACGACACCGTTCTGGAAAATCTCGACATCGATATCGCAGCCGGACGCATCACCGCGTTATGCGGGCCGAACGGCTGCGGCAAGAGCACGCTGTTGCGCGCGCTCGCCGGCTTGCAGCCCGCGCGCGCGGGCGACGTGCAGGTGAACGGCAAGCCGCTCGTATCGATGCGCCGCCGCGCGCTCGCCCGCACGCTCACGATGCTCGCGCAGTTCAACCAGATTCCCGCGGGTCTGACGGTGCGCGAGCTCGTCGCATACGGCCGCTATGCGCACGGCGGCTGGATGCGCGGCCTTTCACGCGCGGATCATGCTGCCATCGATGCGGCACTTGCCGCGAGCGGTCTCGTCGACGACGCCGCGCGCGATGTCGCCGCGCTCTCGGGCGGTGAGCGTCAGCGCGCGTGGATCGCGATGGCGCTCGCGCAGGAAGCGCCCATCGTCCTGCTCGACGAACCGACGACCTATCTCGACATCCATCATCAGCTCGACATCCTGCACGAGTTGCGGCGCTTGAACCGCGAGCGCGGGCTCACGATCGTGTGGGTGCTGCACGACCTGAATCAGGCGGCGGCGTTCTCCGACGAGATCGTGCTGATGCGCGCGGGACGCATCGTCGCGCAAGGGACGCCCGAGGCGATGATCGATCCGCGCCATTTGCAGGAGACCTTCGGCGTGCGCATGCTGCGCGTTGCGCATCCGCAGACCGGCGCGCCGATGTGCGTGCCCGCCTATGAAGGCGTCCAGGAAGCGACGAGAGCCGCATGACGACGCTTGCCACCCGACGCCGCCTGCGCCGCGCGGCTTCCTTTTGGGAGCGCGTGTCCTTCCTCTTCGAACTAATTGCGGGGCGTGGCCGGACATGACGACGCTCGTTTCGCATCATCGCGTGACGGCGCCGGATCGCGTCGGCGTGATCGCGGTCGCATTGATCGCGTTGATCGTCGTGTTGGCCGCGCTGCGTCTCGGCCCCGATGTGCGCGCGTGGCTCGATGCGCCATCGGGCAGCGATGCCGCGCAGCTCGCGCACGTCTTCCTCTTCGATCTGAACGCGCCGCGCGTGCTGGCGGCGCTCGTCGCGGGCGGCTGTCTCGCGATCGCGGGCGCGCTCTTTCAGGCGTTGACGCGCAATCCGCTCGCCGCGCCCGATCTGCTCGGCATCGTGTGCATGCTGCTCTTTTCCGCGATCACGACGCTGCTGCTGGCGTTTTTCGAGCAGACGGTCGTCGGGGCGTCGCTGTGGGCGAGCGGCAGCCTGTATCAGCCGGGCGCGTCGGGGTTGATGACCGCGCTCGGCTGGCTCGCGTTGCCGCTCGTGGCGTTGCCGTTCGTGATGCGTCCGCTCGATCCGCTCGCACTCGGCGACGATGCCGCCGCTTCCGCCGGCGTGAACGTCGATGCGACGCGTCTTTTCGCGATGACCGTCGCGGTCGGCTTCGCGAGCGTCGCGGTGGCGATCGCCGGGCCGCTGTCGTATGTCGGGCTCATCGCGCCGAATCTGCTGCGGCATATGCGCGGCGCGAAGGCGTCGAAGCTGGCCGCGCTCGTGCCGCTCTCGGCGCTCGCGGGCGGCGCGCTCGTGCTCGCCACCGACAGCGCCGTGCTCGCGCTCGATCTCGATTCGACCTTGTCGACGGGCGTGGCGATCGCGTTCGTCGGCACGCCGCTGATGCTCGCGATGATCCGCAGCGGCGCGGCCTGGTCCGGCGCATTGCACGCGGGGCAAACGCGTGAATCCGTGAAGCGCGGCATGCGTGCGGTGCGCGCGTTGTCTGCGTTGCCGTGGCCGATGCTCGCGGCGCTTTTGCTCGCGACCGGATGCGCGGTGCTCGTGCTCGGCGCATCCATCGGTCCGACGATGCTCGGCCCCGCGCGCTGGATCGATGCGCTCACGCATCGCGACGACATCGCCCGCATGCTGCTCGAACTGCGCGTGCCGCGTCTGCTGTGCGCGCTGCTCGCGGGCGCGATGCTGGCGGCGAGCGGCGTGCTGATGCAAAGCGTCGTGCGCAATCCGCTCGCGGGCCCGGAAGTGCTCGGCGTCACACAAGGCGCGGGATTCGCGACGCTCGCTGCGCTCATGATCTGGCCGCTCGCCGGTCATCTTTTTCTTGCGGCGGCAGCGCTCGTCGGCGGTGGCGCGACGCTCGTCATGACCTTGCTGTTCAATCGACGGCATCAGTACGCGCCGCTCGCGGTGGCGTTGACGGGCATCGTCATCGGCACGCTGTGCACGACGCTCGCGCAATGGCTCATCACGCAGCAAAGCGTGCAGCCGGCGCGCTTCGTGGTGTGGCTCGTCGGCGGCACGTATGGGCGGAGCTGGGGCGAAGTCGCGACGATTCTGCCGTGGTGCGTGCTCGCGCTGCCGGTACTGGCGCTGCTCGCGCGGCCGTTGGATCTGCTCGCGCTCGGTGATGAGCAGGCGTCCGCACTCGGTCTGCCGATCGCGCTGTTGCGACCGCTCGTGCTGACCGTGGCGACCCTGGCCGCGTGCGCGGCGGTGGCGGCGGTGGGGCCGGTCGGCTTCATCGGTTTGATGGCGCCGCATCTCGCGTCGATGCTCGGCGCGCGTACGCACGGCACGAGGCTCTGGCTTGCGGCTTTGCTGGGCGCGCTGGTGCTCGCCGCCGCCGATCTCGCCGCGCGCACCTTGCTCGCGCCGCGCGAGATTCCGGCGGGCGTGCTGACGGCGCTGATCGGTGCGCCGTACATGCTTGCGCTGCTCGTCATCGAAACGCGCCGCGACAAGGGACGAGGCCGCGCGCGATGAGTCCGCAAGCGCGCAGCTTCGCCGAGTTCGCGCCGCTTGAGTTGGCGCCGTATCTGCAAAACGTGTGGCTCGGCACGCCGGACGATGACGCGGCGCGCATTCCTTTGACATCGCTTTCCGATCACCGGGACGCGATGCTCGCCGCGATGACCGCGCTCTACGGCGGCGACGCCGAGCTTCACGCGCGCGCGTTGCTCTCGCAGTGGAGCAAGTACTACTTCGGTCTCGCGGCGCCTGCGGGCGTCGCGGCGGCGCGCTTGCTCGGGCGTCCGCTGGATATGTCGGCGGAACGTACTTTCGTCGTGTTGAAGCAGGGCATGCCAGCCGCGCTTCACTTCGATGCCGATGCTCTGCAAGCCGTCGATGCCGATCCCGCGCGCCGCTACGCGAGCCTCGTCGCGCATCTGGATAGCGTCATCGGCATGATGGCCGGCATGGCGAAGATCGCGCCGCGCGTGCTGTGGAGCAACGCGGGCAATCTGCTCGACTACCTGCTCGCCAATTGCCCGTCGATTTTCGACGATGCCGATATCGACGCCGCTTGGCTCTTCCGTTCCGGCGATGCGAATCCGCTGCGCACGCCGCTGCGCGATGCGACGCCGCGTTCGCCGCTCTTACCCAACCCGTTTCGCGCGCGCCGCGTGTGCTGCGTGCGCTATGAGATTCCCGGAGAGACGCAACTGTGCGCAAGCTGCCCGCTGCTTTTGACGATGCGCGACGACGAGCTCGCGTTGCAGGACGCCGTCGGGCGATAGCGCTTGCCGCGTGCCTGTGCATCGCGCTGGCGGGCGGCAATGCGTTCGCGAGCGATGACAACGCCTGCGCGCCGCTCGCCGGCAATCCGACCGTCTCGCAGTTCAGCAAGACGATGCCGGCGCAACCGAAGCGCATCGTCGTGCTGGAGTTCATGTTCGCGGAAGATGTTGCCGCGCTCGATCTGACGCCTGTCGGCGTGGTCGATCCCGAGTACTACGACGGCTGGATTGGCTACGACAGCGCGCGCTTCAAGGGCGTGCCGACTGTCGGCACGCGTCAGGAGCCGAGCCTGGAGGCGATTGCATCGACGCGGCCAGATCTGATCATCGGCGTGGGCTATCGGCATGCGCCGATCTTCGCGGCGCTCGATCGCATTGCGCCGACGGTGCTGTTTCAGTTCAGCCCCGACGTCGAACACGGCAACGGCGATGGCGCGCGCACGCAGCTCGACTGGACGCGCAGCATCTTTCATACGATCGCCTGCATGACGGGGCGTGAGCAGCAGGCGCGCGACGCCGACGCGAAACTCGATGCGGGCCTCGCCCGCGATGCCGCGCGATTGAAAGAAGCCGGTTTGTCGGGCACGCGCTTCGCGCTTCTGCAGGACCTCGGCTTGCCCGATCGCTACTGGGCTTATACGGGCAACAGCACGGCGGCGGGCGTGGCGCGCGCGCTCGGCGTGAAGCTGTGGCCGGAAAAGCCGACGCGCGAGGGAACGGTGTATCTGACCTCGGCGGATTTTTTGAAGCGGCAGGATATGGCGGTGCTGTTCGTGACGACATCGAATGCGGCGACGTCCGTCGATGCGACGCTGGATTCGCCCGTCTGGCGCTTCGTACCCGCGAAGAGGGAAAAGCGCGTGACCTTGGTCGAGCCGAATATCTGGGGATTCGGCGGGCCGATGTCGGCGTTGAAGCTGGGGGATGTGATTACGGAGAAGTTGTTGGGGTTGCCGCGAACTGCTCCGCAATAGCGACTGGGTTTAGTTGGCGTCGATTTCCTCGAAGCGACGCGGCGCGACCTGAACGTCGCGCGTATTCTTCTGGACCGCGATCGCGCCGAAGAGCGCCAATGCGAATGACATCGCGTAGAAGCCTTTCTCGCTGAGCGCGAGCGTCGCGTTCATCAGGCCGACTGTCAGAAGCAGGATGGCGAGCAAGATCGAAATCCAGCTCAGGCCGAAATAGATCGTTGTCACCGGAATGCCTTCCACACGATCGCGGACGCTCTTCTGCAGCGAGACCGCCGCATAGAGGCCATAGGCGAGCACGGTGAAGTAGTAGCCCTTTTCGTTGAGCTGCATGCCGGCGTTCCAGAGACCCACGAGATAGGCGCAGAATCCGATGAGCAATGCGCCCCACGATGCGGACACGAACGCGAAAGAAGGCTGATGGGAGGTCTTGCTAGCCATTTTGTTTTCCTTATCGATTGAGATATTGAAGCGTTGCCTCGCTCGCCACAGCAAGGCGCTTCGCACTCTACCAAGGAAAAATTTTGGGATACATTACCCCACCGTCCCATTCCCCCGTCCCGCCTCCACCGCCGCAGCCCTCACCCCACCGCCACGCGTCTCATTCACCACCATCCCGTTCTCGAGCTTCAGCACCCGATCCGCGATCGAAAAATACCGGTCATCGTGCGTAACGACGATCACCGTCTTCCCCCGCGCCCGCAACTCCGGCAGCAACTGCTCATAAAACACCGCCTTGAACGCCGGGTCTTGATCCGCGGCCCATTCATCGAAGAGATAAAGCGGCCTGTCCTCCAGATACGCGACCACGAGCGCAAGCCGCTTGCGCTGCCCGGTAGAAAGCGAACGAGTCGAGAACGCGCCATCGATCACCTTGACCTTGTGATCCAGCGCGAGCTTTGCGACGAGCGCATTCGCGCGCGCATCCGCCGCCGCGCGCGATTCATCGTTCGGATCGACGATGCCGAGCAACGCATCGAACAGATGGAAGTCGTTGAACACCGCCGTGAAGCGCTCGCGATACGCCGCGCGCGCGTGCTCTTCCACAGGCTTGCCATCGACTTCGATCACGCCCGACTCCGGCTCGTAAAGCCCCGTGAGCACTTTCGCGAGCGTGGTCTTGCCGCTGCCATTCCCGCCGACGATGAACACCAGCTCGCCCGGCCTGAACGTCAGATCGACGGGACCGATGCGGAACATGCGCTCATCGCGCTCATGAAAATACGAATGCGTGACGCCGCGCATCGCGAGCGTTTCGAAGGCTGCATCGTTCGTCGATGATCCGCGCGACGCATGCACGCGCACGCTGCCGAATTCCGCCATCACGTTCTCGATGCGCCCGAGCGATACACGCGCCGCGTTCAGCGTCGGAATGTTGTTGAGCAGGCCATCGAGCGGCACGAGCATGAAGAGAAACACGACAACATAGCCCGCGGTCGCGGCTGCATCGGCACGCACGCCGAGCGATGGCCAGAACGCCGCCGCGCCGAGAAAGCCATAGAACAGAAAGATGATCCAGCCGACACCGACCGCATACGCACTGAAAGCGCGCCGCCGATGATCGCGCACTTCGCCGATCGCCGCGCCCAGTTGCCCTTCGACGAACTGCTGCGAGCGCGCGCGATGCAGCTTCAGTTCCTTCGCGCCCGCGAACAGCGCGCCGAGATAGCCGAACAGCTTGTCCTGCGACTGCCCCGCGGCTTCGAGCGACGCAATCGCGCGCTTGTCGCCGAGGTGATAGCCGAGCGAGCCCGTGACGATCGCCGCGAGCGCGAGCAGACACACCGGCCACGACAGCCACGCGAGATAGCCGAGGCAGCCGAACACGATCGATCCGTGCATGACGATGTTCGGCAGCGCGAAGAAGAGCATCGATACGTTTGTGGCGTCGTCGGTCAAAACAGACTGCACGGGCGCCGCGCCGATGCGCTCGACATCGCGCAACTCGGCCGCCGCCACGCGCCGCGCAACGTGCTCGCGCAACTGCGCCATCGTGTCCTGCGAGAGCCGCGCGAACAGCACGCCCGAGATCACGCGCGTGATCAACGCGACGACCGCGCACAACGCGAAGCGCCATGCGAGCGCGCCATCGGCGGATGTCGACGTTGAAAGCGCGCGATTGAGCGTCGCGACGAGCATCACGCTCGCGACGCCGTTCAGCACGCATGCGACGAGCGCGACCCCGAATGCGCCGCGCGAGCGCTTGAGCAGCGCGAGGATCAGGCGCGCAGCGGGCTTTTGCGTCGCGGAAGAACTTAAAGGCTCGTTGATGGCAGTCATTGGCAAGGCATCGCTGAAGTAAGGAGGGCGGCGCTATTCGCGCCTCTACATAGAGACGTTTCGGCGCGGCAAATCTTTAGCGCGCCCAGCGCATTAAAAGAGCGCGGTAAAAATTCTTTCGCGCGATTCGTCATCCCGAGTGAAGCCGCATTTTGAGCGGCGCCCCGTTCATGCCGCAGCAATTGCCGATGCGGCCAGAACCCGAAGGAATTCATGCCGATGACGAGTTTCCCGACAGCGCTTCATCTTCGTATTCAAGCGCTCGCACGCGTTCAACCCGATGCGCCCGCGCTCGCGTTCGACGCACATGACGACGCGCGTATTTCGCGCGGCGAACTCGACGCCCGCGCGTCCCGGCTCGCGGCGCGCCTGCGTGCTTCGGGCGTAAGCGCTGAAGTGCGCGTGGGCGTGTGCGTCGAGCGATCGTGCGAGTTGTTCGTCGCGCTGCTTGCCGTGCTGAAGGCGGGCGGCGTGTTCGTGCCGCTCGATCCGCATCATCCCGCCGCGCGCCTCGACTGGATCGCGAGGGATGCGGGTCTCATCCACGGTATCGTCGATGCAACCGCCGACGATGCGATGCGCGCGCGTTTCGCACAATGCTTCGACGTGCAGCACGACAACGACGATGCGCCCGCACTCGATGACGCCACGCCCGTGCATCCGCGCGCGGCCGCATACATGATCTACACGTCGGGATCGACGGGCACGCCCAAGGCCGTCGTCGTCGAGCACGGTCCGCTCGCCGCGCATTGCGATGCGCTCGTGCAGGCACTCGGCATCGGTGAAGGCGATAGTCTTCTGCACTTCGCATCGGTCAATTTCGATGCCGCGCACGAATCCTGGCTCGCGCCGCTCGCGGTGGGCGCGCGCATCGTCATCACCGCGCCGCCGCCGTTCGCGCCCGAAGCGGCGCATGCGCTGATCGAATGCGAGCGCGTGAACGTGGCCGCGTTTCCGCCTGCTTATCTGCGCGAGTTCGCGGCTGTCGCGGAGCGCAAGGGCGTGCCCGCATCGCTGCGCGTGCTCGCGTTCGGCGGCGAGGCGCTCTCGCGCGAAGCGTTCGCACGCGTGCGTCGCGTGTTCATGTCGCAGCGTCTCATCAATGGCTACGGTCCGACTGAAGCCGTCATCTCGCCGATGCTGTGGCCGGTAGAGCCGCATGTCACGCCCGATCTCGCCGATGCCGATGCATACGCGTCGCTGCCCATCGGACGCGTGATCGGTCCGCGTGTCGCGCGTATCGACGAAGGCGAATTGTTGCTCGGAGGCGCGTGCATCGCGCGTGGTTATCACGGACGCGCGGCATTGACCGCCGAACGATTCGTGCCCGATCCATCGGGCGAGCCGGGCGCGCGCATCTATCGCACAGGCGATCTCGCGCGTGAACGTGCCGATGGCGCATACGACTATCTCGGCCGCATCGACGATCAGGTGCAGATTCGCGGCGTGCGCGTAGAGCCCGCGGAAATCGCGGCGTGCCTGCGTGCGCATCGATCGATTCGCGATGCAGCCGTGCTCGCCGATTCGACGGATGGCCGCACGCAACTAACCGCCTGTCTCGTGACCGCCCACGAGAACACGAACGATGCCGCGCTGAAAACTTATCTCGCGGAGCATTTGCCGGCAGCGTGGCAGCCGCATCGTTACGTGCGCCTCGCGCGGCTGCCCTATACGTTGAACGGCAAGCTCGACCGCGATGCGCTGAAAGCGCAAGTAGCTGTCGCATCGGCACAGCGCAACGCGGATTTCATCGAGCCCGCGACCGATACCGAGCGCCGTCTCGCGCAGACCTGGCAGCGCATTCTCGACGATGCTGCACCTGTTGGCCGCGCCGACCGCTTCTTCGCGCGCGGTGGCGATTCGCTCGCGGCGATGCAGTTGCAGGCGGCCATTCGCATCGACTGGCGTGTGAATCTGCGTCTCGATGCGATCTTCGACGATCCATCGCTGGAAGCATTGGCGACGCTGATCGATGCGAGCGATAAGGAAGCAAGCGGCATGTCGATCGTGAGACGCACGGCGTCGACGAACGCGTCCTTCATCGACAGACCCGCATCGTTCGCGCAGCAACGGTTCTGGGTGCTCGCGCAGACGCGCGATGCGGGCTCGGCGTATCACATCGCCGGTCATTGGAATATCACCGGCAAGCTCGACGCAGATGCAATGCAACGCGCGCTCGATCACGTGATCGAGCGTCACGAGGCGTGGCGCACGACGCTCGTCGAGAACGACGATGGCATCGTCATGCAGCGCATTCACGCGTCCTTGCCGGTGACGATCGAGCGTGCGCGTCCCGATGCATCGGCCGAGGCACACGCAAGCGCTGCGTTCGATCTGTCGAACGGTCCGCTATTGCGTGCCGCGCTCATATCGTTCGATGATCAATCGCATCGCCTGATGCTGACGGCGCATCACGCGATCACCGATGGCTACAGCTCGCGCATCGTCTTCGATGAACTCGCGCATGCGTATTCGGCTTATGCGCAAGGCGATGAACCGTCGTTGCCCGCGTTGCCGGTCCAGTATGCGGATTACGCGCAGTGGCAGCGCGATCTCATCGCGGGTGAAGAGGGCGAACGTCAACTCGGCTATTGGCGTGAAGCGCTCGATGCCGCGCCCGAAGCGCTCGCGCTTCCTTGCGACCGCGCGCGTCCTGCCGTGCGCGATCATCGCGGTGGACGCGTATCGCTGCGGCTCTCCGCCGATACATCGAATGCGCTGCGCGAACTCGCGCGTAATACGCACGCGTCCGCGTTCGTCGTGCTGCTCGCTGCGTTCGATGCGTGGCTTCATCGGCTCACCGGCGCAAACGATTTCGTTGTAGCCGCGCCGGCGGCGCATCGGCAGCGGCCCGAAACGGAGCGGCTCATCGGCTTGTGCCTGAACACGCTGGCGTTGCGCGCGCGAGTCGATTCGCGTCGATCGTTTTCCACGTTGATCGATGATGTGCGCAGTCATGCGCTCGACGCATTCGCGCATCAGGACGTGCCTTTCGATCGCGTGCTCGATGCAGTGAAACCGCCCGTCGCGCGCGGCGAAGAATGGCTGCGCGTGAAGTTCGCCCAACAGTTCGATGCCGAACTGAAGGCGACTTTGCCGGGGGCTTCAGCGATTGCGTCGCCCGGTCCCGATCTCGCCGCGCGCTTCGATTTCGCGCTCGATTTCACGGACGATGCGCGCGGCATCGAACTGGTCGCGGCCTATGCGCGCGATTGCATCGACGAAGCCACCGCACATGCCTGGCTCGCGAGCTTCGCGACGCTCGTCGCGGACGCGGTGCGCGATCCTTCACGTGCGATCGCATCGCTCGATTGCACGACGCAAAGTGCATCGAGACAAGGCCGCGCGCTCGCCTTCGATGCTCACGACATCCTAGCGCTGATCGCGCATCATGCCAGCGCGACGCCGCATCGCATCGCGCTTGCGGACGCGCACACGCACATCACGTTCGCCGAACTCGACGATGCGTCGAACCGCATCGCGCTCGCGTTGCGTCAGAAGGGCGCGCAGGCCGAGCATGCGGTCGCGGTATGTATCGAACGCTCGGCGCGTTTCGTCGTCGCATTGATCGGCGCGATGAAGTCGGGCGCGTATGCGGTGCCGCTCGATCCCGCGATGCCTCAAGCACGACTCGACGCGGCAATCAAAGCATGCAGCGCGCGTCTCGCACTCATCGCGACGAAGGACGACAACGCGCCTCGCGCACTCGCCCAGGCGCAACTGCTCGATGCCGATACGCTCGCGCACGATGCATCGCTCGCGAACGCCGCCATGCAGCGCGTGCAGCCCGCGCCGGAACAGACCGCTTATGTCATCTTCACGTCGGGTTCGACCGGCACGCCGAAGGGCGTCGCCGTGCCGCATCGCGCGCTCGCCGACTACGTGCAAGGCATGCTCGATGAACTCGCATTCGCACCCGGCGCATCGATGGCGATGGTGTCGACCGTCGCCGCCGATCTCGGTCACACGACGCTCTTCGGCGCGCTGTGCTCGGGCCGCACGCTGCATTTGTTGCCCGCCCGATGCGCGTTCGATCCGGACCGCTTCGCCGCTGAAATGCGTGCGCGCGAAGTGGGCGTATTGAAGATCGTGCCGAGTCATCTGCATGCGTTGCTCGAAGCGCAGCATCCCGCCGACGTGTTGCCTGCGCATGCGCTCGTGACGGGCGGCGAATCGTTGCCGTGGGCGCTCGTCGATCGCGTGAAGGCGTTGAAACCCGCGTGCCGTGTCATCAATCACTATGGGCCGACGGAAGCGACGGTCGGCGCGATCGCGTGCGAGGCATCCGCGTTCGCCAACGATGAACGCAATGCACGCGGCGCACCGCTCGGACTTCCGTTGCCGAACGCTCAGGCTTACGTGTTCGATGCATTCGGCGCATGCGTGCCGCCGGGCGGCATCGGCGAGCTGCATCTCGGCGGGCCGGGCGTTGCGCGCGGTTATCTCGGACGCGCGGACGCGACGGCGGAACGTTTCGTGCCGCATCCGTTCGCACATGGCGAGCGGCTTTATCGCACGGGAGATCGTGTGCGTCTGCTGGCCAATGGACGTATCGCGTTTCTCGGTCGTCTCGACGATCAGGTGAAGATTCGCGGCTATCGCGTCGAGCCGGGCGAAGTAAGCGCTGCGCTGCGTGCGATGGAAGGCGTCGCGCAAGCCGAGACATTGGCTGTCGATCGTGACGGCCGGTTGCAACTCGCGACCTTCGTGACTGGCTCTGTCAAAGACGAAATCCTGCTGCGCGATGCGCTCGCAGCGCGCTTGCCCGACTACATGGTGCCTGCGTCGATCGTCGTGCTCGATGCGTTTCCCGTGACGGCGAACGGCAAAATCGATCGCGCCGCGTTGCGCGACATCGCGATGAAGCCGGCCGAATCGAGTGCGACGAGCGATGCACCCCGAGGCGAGACCGAAGAAGCGATCGCATCCGTATGGAAGGACGTGTTGAAGGCGAAGTACGTCGGCCGCGACGATAACTTCTTCGAACTCGGCGGCGATTCGATTCTCGTGCTGCAAGTGATCGCGCGTCTGCGAAAACGCGGTCTGCGCGCGACGCCGAAGCAGATTTTCGACAACGCGACGGTCGCGCAACTCGCGCTCGTCGCGAAGGCAATCGATGCGAAAGCGCCGGTCATCGCCACGAAGCAGGCTGACGAAGCCGCGACGCTCACGCCCGCGCAATTGCGCTTCTTCGCGCTCGATATTCCCGAGCGTGGCCACTGGAACCAGTCGATCGAATTCGACGTGGACGCATCGTTCGATCTCGACGCCTTCGCGCGTGCGTTCGATGCGTTGCTCACGCATCACGAGATCTTCCGTCAACGCTTCGAGAGCGGGCGCATGGCGTTGGCATCGAAGGCATTCGAAGCGCTGCCGCTCGCCGTCGTCGCCGCCAGCGACGATGGCGATGCGCTCGCGCAGTTCGACGCGATCCAGCGCACGCTCGACATTGCACGCGGGCCGCTCGCCTGCGCGCTCGCCGCATCGCTGCCGGACGGGCGCACGAAGCTCTATCTCGCGATTCATCACCTGATCGTCGATGGCGTCTCGTGGCGCATTCTCCTCGACGATCTGCAGAACGCGTATCGCGCGGCGCAAACGCGCGGCATCGCGAGTCTGACGCGCACCGGCGCGACCGCCGCGCAATGGGCCGCGCGACTTGCGAAGGCCGCACGCGATCCGCAATCGCCGTTCGCCGGTGAAGCGAAGTACTGGACGTCGACGGTTTCATCGGCCGATGACTTGCGTCTCGATCATCCGCAAGCGAAAGCAACGAACGCCGATGCTGCCGTCATCGAACAGACGATCGATACTGCGCTCACGCGCGCGGCGCTCGCCGAAGCGAACATCGCTTATCGCACGCAGACGGTGGAAGTGCTGATCGCGGCGCTTGCGCATGCGATCGGCGAGACATGCCGAATCGAGCTGGAAGGACATGGCCGTGAACCGCTCTTCGACGATATCGATGTGAGCCGCACGCTCGGCTGGCTCACGAGCCACTATCCGGTGCGCGTGCGTGCCGAAGCGTCGCCCATCGAAACGCTCGCCGCGACGAAAGACACGTTGCGCGCCGTGCCGAACAAAGGTCTGGGCTTCGGCGTGCTGCGTCATTACGGCGACGAAGCAACACGCGCCGCGCTCGAAGCGTTGCCGCGTCCGCGCGTGACCTTCAACTACCTTGGTCAGTTCGATTCGCACGATACGCGCGATGCCGCCTTTACGCCGCGTTTCGGCGGCGCGGGCTGCGAGCGCGATCCTGCGGGACCGCTGGGCAACGCGCTCGCGATTCACGCCTATGTCGACGACAACGGCGAACGCACGCTCAAGCTGCACTGGGTCTACGGCTCGACGCAATTCGAGCGCGCGACCATCGAAGCGCTTGCACAGCGCTTCGAAAATGCGCTCGCCGCTATCGTCGCTGCATGCGCCGAACGTGTCGCGCAAAAGGGTCCGGGCGCAACGCCGGGAGATTTCCCGCTCGCGCGCGACGGCGGCCTGACGCAAGCGGCGCTCGATCGCGTGACGGTCGATCTGCGCAGCGTCGTCGATATCTATCCGCTTTCGCCGATGCAACAGGGCATCCTGTTCCATTCGCTCTTTGCGCCCGAGCAATCGACGTATGTGAACCAGCTCGCGGCGACGCTCATCGCGTCTGATGTGGAACGCTTGCGTGCGGCATTCGAAGCAGCCGTGCCGCGTCACGATATCTTGCGCACGAGCTTCACGCCCGACGAAGCCACGCCGATGCAGATCGTGCATCGCCAGGCGCGCATGCCGTTCGATGTGCTCGACTGGCGCGATCGTCGCGATGCGCTTGCGTCGTTCGAAACGTGGCTCGCGGAAGACCGCGCGCGCGGCTTCGATCTCGCAGCGCCGCCGCTGATGCGTGTCACGCTGATTCGCCTGACCGACGATGAATGGCGCATCGTGTGGACGCGTCATCATCTGCTGCTCGATGGCTGGAGCACCGCGCACATGTTTGCGGACGTGCTGCGCGATTACATCGAACCGCCGCGCACGCAGCCGTTCGCCGCGCCTGCGATGAAAGCGCGTTATCGCGACTTCATCGCATGGCTCGCCGAACGCGACGCGCAAGCAGACGAAGCGTTCTGGCTCGACCGTCTCGCACACATCGACGAACCCACGCGCATCGCGCAACGCGATGCAAGCAGTCAGCCGTCGCTCGGCAATCATCGCGCATGGCGTGGCACATTCGATGCCGCGACGGCTGCGCGCTTCACCGACACCGCGCGCCGTCTTCGCGTGACGCTCAACACGCTCGTTCAAGGCGCGTGGGCGCTCGCATTGCAGCGCATGACGCATCGCACGAGCGTCGCGTTCGGCGCGACGGTCGCAGGCCGCCCCGACGCCCTGACCGATATCGACGGCGTGCTCGGTCTCTTCATCAACACGGTGCCGGTCATTGCTGCGCCGTTGCCGCATCGCGCGGCGTCCGACTGGCTGCGCGAACTGCAGGCCGATAATGCCGCAGCCAACGAACACGCGCATACGCCGCTCGCGGAGATTCAGCGCTGGGCGGGACAGGGCGGCGCATTGTTCGATACGCTCGTCGTGTTCGAAAACTATCCCGTCGATGAAGCGTGGGCCGGCCGCGACGCGCGCGCGCTGAAGATGCGCGAGTTGCGCAATATCGAGGCGACGGACTTCGCGTTGACGCTTGTGGTGGAGGCGGGCGAATCGATCGTCATCGATTATGGATATGACGCCGCGCGTCTCGATGAGTCACGTGTGATCGCATTGCATCGCGCATTGTCTGCGTGTCTCGATGCTCTCGCCGCGAACGCGGACGCGCCGCTCGGCACCATCTCCATCGCCGATGAACACGCGCATTTCAACGCGACGGCGCACGCGTGGAGCGATGTGCAGAGCGCGCCGCTGCATCGGCAATTCGAGCGCATGGCGAAGCACGCGCCGAATGCCATCGCGCTCGAAATGACCGCGAGCGATGGCGCATTGCATCGCATGACATATGCGGAGTTGAACGCGAGTGCGGATCGCGTCGCGGCGGCGCTCGTCGCGTCGGGCGTCGCGCTGGACACGGCGGTCGCATTGTGCGTCGAGCGTTCGTTCGACATGGTCATCGCGCTGATCGGTGTGCTGAAGGCGGGCGCGGCGTATCTGCCTGTCGACCCGGATTATCCGGCGGAGCGGATCGCCTATTTGCTCGACGATGCGAAGCCCACCGTCGTGCTGACGCAAGCGCATCTGCGCGAGCGTGTCGAAGCGGCCGCATCGCGCGCGCGCGTGTTCGATATCGGCACGCTCATGCAGAACGATGCGTCGCTCGAATCTCCGATCGAAGTCACTGATTCGCATCTCGCGTATCTCATCTATACGTCCGGCTCGACTGGAAAGCCCAAGGGCGCGGGCAACGCGCACGGCGCGCTCGCGAACCGCATCGCGTGGATGCAGGACGCTTACCGGCTCACGCATGACGATGTCGTGCTTCACAAGACGCCGTTCGGCTTCGATGTTTCCGTGTGGGAATTCGTGTGGCCGCTCGCGACGGGCGCAAAGCTCGCCATCGCTGCGCCGGGCGATCATCGCGATCCGGCGCGCCTCGTCGGTGCAATCGAAGCGCATCGCGTGAGCACGCTGCATTTCGTGCCGTCGATGCTCGCGGCGTTCGTCGCGCATATCGATGAGTTCGAGGAGACGAAGCGCTGTGCGAGCATCGAGCGGATCATCGCGAGTGGCGAGGCGCTTGCGCCGGAACTCGTCGCGCGCGTCGCGAAGCTCTTGCCGGACGCGCGTCTCTACAACCTATATGGCCCGACCGAAGCGGCCATCGACGTATCGCACTGGACGTGCGGCGCGAACGATATCGAAGCGGGTTCAGTGCCCATCGGTCATCCGATCGCGAACCTGCAACTGCATGTGCTCGATGCAGCGATGCATCCGGTTCCTGTCGGCGCAATCGGCGAGCTGTATCTCGGCGGAGAGGGTCTCGCGCGCGGCTATCTCGGACGCGCGGCGCTGACCGCCGAGCGCTTCGTGCCCGATCCGATCGTCGCGGGCGCGCGGCTGTATCGCACGGGCGATCTCGCACGCCGGCGCGATGACGGCGCGCTCGACTATCTCGGCCGCATCGATACGCAAGTGAAGCTGCGCGGACAGCGCATCGAGCCGGGCGAAATCGAAGCGCTCCTGCGCGCGGAGCAGAACGTGCGCGATGCCGTCGTGATCGTGCGCGACGAGCAGTTGATCGGCTACATCGCATGCGCCGCGCCCGAATCGTTCGATGAAGCCGCCGTGCTGAATTCGCTGCGTTCGCAACTGCCTTCGTACATGCTGCCCGCGCACGTGATCGCACTCGATGCGCTGCCCGTCACGCCGAACGGCAAATGCGACCGCAACGCGTTGCCCGCACCGGCGCGCACGCAGCGAATCGTCGAAGTGCCGCGAACGGAGACCGAACGCGAGCTCGCCGCGATCTGGCAGCGCGTGCTGCATATCGAAGGCATTGGCCGCGATGACGATTTCTTCGCGCTTGGCGGTCATTCGCTGCTCGCGACGCAGGCGAACGCGCAAGCCAACCTGCACTGGTCGCTGACGCTGCCGCTGCGCACGCTCTTCGATGAACGCACGCTCGCGCGTTGTGCCGCGGTCATCGATGCCGCGCTGACGCAGCGCAATGCGGCAGGCGGCGCGCATGACGCGGCGAGCGCCATCGACGCCCTGCTCGATGAACTGGAGACGCAATGAGCACCACTCAACCCGACTTGCTTTCGCTCGCGACGCGCTTTGCGCAGTTGCCCGATGCGCAGCGCAAGGTATTCGTCGCGCGGCTCGCCGAAGCCGGCATCGACTTTCGCATGCTGCCGATCCCGCCGCGCGCACGAGGCGACGCATGCGAGACGAGCGTGCCTGCATCGTTCGCGCAGACGCGCCTGTGGCTGCATGCGCGCATGATCGACGAACCCGCCGCGTATCACATCACGGAGCGGCTGCGGCTCGACGGCGCGCTCGACGCGAACGCGCTGCGTCTTTCATGCGATGCGTTGATCGCGCGTCATGAAGCGTTGCGCACGACGTTCGCGGAAAGCGCGGACGGCGTGCTGCAAACCGTGCATGCACCGATGCGCTGTCCGTGGCAATCGGTCGATCTCACGCATATGCCTTTAGCGGAACGCGAGACGCGTGCCGCCGCGCTCGCACTCGCCGATGAATCGCGTCCGTTCGATCTCGCGCATGCGCCGCTCGTGCGCGCCCATCTCATCAAGCTCGACGCGAGTACGCACTGGCTTTCGCTGACGACGCATCACATCGTCTCCGATGGCTGGTCCGCCGATATCGCGCTGGCGGAACTCGCATCGTTCTATCGTGCGTATGCGAAAGGCGAGGCGGTGTCCGTCGCGCCGTTGCCGATCCAGTACGCGGATTACGCGCTGTGGCAGCGCCGCTGGCTCGATGCGGGCGAGCGCGAACGTCAGCTCGATTTCTGGCGTGCACGGCTCGATCCGTCGCGCGATGTGCTGACGTTGCCTGGCGCAGCAGCGCGTCCCGGCGAACGCAGCGCACGCGGCGCGCGTCACGTCTTCACGCTCGATGGACAACTCGCCGCGCGCCTGCGCACGTTCGCCAACGCACGCCGTGCAACGCCATTCGCCGTGCTGCTCGCGGCGCTCGATGCGCTCTTTGCGCGTGCATCGGGCGAAGCGCATATCCAGATCGGCGTGCCCGCCGCGAATCGCGAGCGCGCGGAGACGGCGGGGCTCATCGGCTTTTTCGTCAACACGCTGACGCTCGCCGCGCGCGTCGACGCAACGCAGCCGTTCACCACACTCGTCGATTCGGCGCAACGCGCGCTCGTCGATGCGCAGTCGCATCAGGACGTGCCCTTCGAACAAGTGGTGGAAGCGCTCGGCGTGGTGCGCAGCGCGAGTCATCATCCGTTGTTTCAGGTAATGGCCGCATACGGCGCGCGCCGTGCATTGCCATCTTTCGCCGATGTGCGCGTGACCGAACTGCCTTCCGGCACGCCCTTCGCCAAGTTCGATCTGACCGCGAACTTCGAAGAACGCGCGGACGGAACGCTCGCCGCCGCGTTCATCTATGCGCTCGATCTCTTCGAAGCCGATGCGATCGAACGGCTCGCGCGCCGCTTCGTCGAACTGTTGCGCAATGCGCTCGATGCGCCGGATACCTTCATCGGCGATCTGCAATGGCTACCGCACGATGAGCGCATGCAGCTCGACGCGTGGAATCGCAACGCGCCGGTCCATGCGCCGGCGTTCGTCTCGGTGCAGGAGCGCATCGCGCGTCATGCGCAAGCGAATCCCGGCGCGCGCGGAATTGCGGATATGGAGCGCGCATTCACGCGCAGTGAAGTCGATGCGCGTGCGACGCGCATCGCGCAACGTCTCATCGATGCCGGCGTGCGCGCGGAAATGCGTGTGGGCGTCGCGCTTGGTCGCTCCGTCGATCTGCTCGTCGGACTGATCGGCGCGCTGAAGTCGGGCGGTGCATTCGTGCCGCTCGATCCGAGTCATCCGCGGGAACGTCTCGCGCAGATTCTCGATGACGCGCAGATTGGGCACATCGTGACGGACCGCGCGAGCCTCGACGCGCTGCCGCTGCCCGCGAATGCGCGCATTCTTCTGCTCGACGATGATGCGATTTATACGGATGACGAAACATCGCGCATCGCATTGCCTGAAGTCGCGGCCGGACAGGCGGCCTATGCGATCTATACATCGGGCTCGACCGGCAAGCCGAAAGGCGTGATCGTCGATCACGGTTCGTTCGCGCGGCATTGCGTGGCCATTGCCGAGCGCTATGGCGCAACCGGGAACGACACGTTCATGCTGTTCCAGTCCGTCAACTTCGACGGCGCGCACGAAGGCTGGTTCTCGCAATACATCTCCGGCGCGGCAGTCGCCATCACGGCTGACACGCTCTGGCCGCCCGCGCTCACGTGCAGGCTGATGAACAAGGAAGGCGTGACGATGACGTACGTACCGCCCGGCTGCGCGACGCAGCTCGCGGAATGGGCGCTCGTGCACGGTGCGCCGCCCACGTTGAAGTCCATCACGGTCGGCGGCGAAGCGACTTCGCGCGAAGCCTTCGCGCTGATGCGCCGCGCGTTTCCGAACGCGCGCATCGTCAATGGCTATGGTCCGACCGAGACCGTCATCACGCCGATGCTGTGGATGTTCAATCCCGGCGACGATCCCGCGAAGCTCGCCGATTGCGCGTATCTGCCGATCGGCACGCTGGTCGGTGCGCGTAGCGCGCATGTCCTCGACGAGCGATTGAATCGGCTGCCCGTCGGCGTGATCGGCGAGTTGTATCTCGGTGGCGAAGGCGTGGGCGTCGCGCGCGGTTATCTCGACCGGCCCGCGCTGACCGCCGAGCGCTTCGTGCCCGATCCATACGGCGAACCGGGCGCGCGGCTGTATCGGACGGGCGATCTCGTACGTCGCCGTGCCGATGGCGTGTTCGACTTCATCGGCCGTGTCGATCATCAGGTGAAGCTGCGCGGCTTGCGTATCGAGCTCGGCGAGATCGAAGCGCAACTCGCCGCGCACGACGATGTGCGCGAAGCATGCGCCGTCGTGCGGGGCAAGGGCGCGCAGGCGGCGCTCGTGGCTTATGTCGAACTGAAAGCCGATGCACGCGAACGCGCCGCGCTCGGCCGCGCCGCGGATGCCTCCGAACTCGACGCGCACTTGCGCCGCACGCTGCCGGACTACATGGTGCCCGCGCATATCGTCGTACTCGATGCGCTGCCGCGCAATGCGAACAGCAAGGTCGATCGCGCGGTGCTGCCGGAGCCGCCGAAGAAGGAGCGGATCTACGAAGTGCCGGCGGCAGGCACCGAAGGCGCGCTCGCGAAGATATGGCGCGAGGTGCTGAACGTCGAGCGCGTCGGCCGTGCGGATCATTTCTTCGAACTCGGCGGACATTCGCTTGCGGCGGTGCGTGTCGTGACGCGCATCGCGGAGACGCTCGCACGCGATGTGCCGGTGCGCGCGTTGTTCGAGACGCCGGTGCTGTCGCAATACGCAAAGCGTGTGTTGCAGGCGAGCGCTTGCGAAGCCACATCGGAGGCGACTCAAAGTGCATTCGCGCCCGATGAAAACAGTGTGTGGCCGTTGTCTGCCGCGCAACTCGGTCTCTGGTTCCTGTGGCGCGCGCAACCGCGCAGCGCCGCGTACAACATTCCCGTCGCGGTGCGTTTGCGCGGTCCGCTCGATGCCGATGCGATGCGTGAAGCGCTCGCGCAAGCCGCCGCGCGTCATCCCGCGTTACGCACGCATCTGATCGAGCGCGAAGGCATGTTGCCCGGTCAGCGCATTTCGCCGATGTGGCGCTTCGATTTATCCGTGATCGATCTGGCGGGCCGTATCGACGAAGCGAAGCGCATCACCGATGATGACGCGCTCACGCCGTTCGATCTCGCCGCCGCGAAGCATCTGTGGCGCGCACGTCTGTTGCGTATCGCCGATGATGATCACGTGTTGTCGCTCGTCGTGCATCACATCGTGTCCGATGGAACGTCGATCGATCTGTGGCTCGACGATATCCGCGCCACTTATGTCGCGTTGCAAAAGGGCGCGTCGGTGTCGGAGCGGTCGTCGCATGCGCTGGTGCTGCCGTCATCGACGACGGGCGCACGCCTCGCGTTCTGGCGCGATGCGCTTCAGGATGTCCCCGCGATCGCATTGCCCGCGCCCGTCACGGGCCGCGTCGACGATCCGCAATGGCACGCGAGCCGCATCGCGTTCGCGCTCGACGATGCGCTCGTCGAACGTGCCCGCGCGCTCGCGATGGAATGCCACGCCACGTTGCCGATGCTGCTGCACGCGGCTTTGAACGCAGCGCTGCATCGATTGACGGGCGTTTGCGATCAGCCTGTCGGCGTGCTTGCATCGACACGTGAATCGACGGGCGATGCCGCGCGCGACGCGCTCGGGCTTTTCATCAATGCGGTCGTCGTGCGCACGCGCATGTCCGGCGACGACACGCCCGCGACCCTGCTTGCCACCGTGCGCGATGCCGCGCTCGCCGCGTATGCACACGCCGACGTGCCCTTCGCCGATGTCGTCGCTGCGTTGAATGTGCAGCGTCCCGGCGCCGGCAATCCGTTGTTTCAGGTGATGTTCAACTACCTTCGCCCCGCTGCGATGGCCTCGCGCGACTGGGCCGGCCTGAGTATCGAAGGCTTCGATGGCGTACGTCATCGCGTGGTGTTCGATCTGGAACTGGACGTCACCGAATATCCGGACGGTCGCGTGAGCTGCGCGTTTTCGTACGCGAGCGAACGTGTCGATGGCGCGTTTGTCGATGCGCTCGCCAAGCGTTATCTCGCGACGGTCGAGCAATTCGCGCACGCGCCGCACGACGCATTCGGCGCATGCGAATCGACGGTCGATTGCGTTGCAGGCGTCACCGCATCGAAGCCAGCGAGCGAGGAGACCGACGAGGCACGCGCGCTCGCGGCGGTCTGGAGCGCGGTCTTCGACGGCCAGGCCATCGCGCCGCACGATGATCTGTTCGAAGCCGGCGCGACTTCGTTCGCCGTCGTGCGTTTCGTCGATGCGGCGCGCAAGGCCGGTTTCGACATCGCGATTCAGGACGTATTCGCCACGCCGCATTGCGCGGGCCTCGCTGCGACGCTCGCGCGCCGCGTGTCGCTAAGCATCGACCAATGACATACGAGAGACACAGTGAAATGAAGAAAGAAACCGTATTCGATCTGATCGGCGTCGGCTTTGGGCCGTCGAATCTGTCGCTGGCCGTGCGGCTTGCCGAAGAGAGCGGCGCGGCGCACATGAAGCATTGCTATATCGAACGGCAGCCCGCATTCGGATGGCATCGCGACATGCTGCTCGACGATTGCCGCATGCAGATTTCCTTTCTGAAGGATCTCGTCACGCAGCGCGATCCGACGAGCCGCTTCACGTTCATCAACTATCTGTTCGAGCGCGGGCGTCTCAACGAGTTTGTGAACCTGAAGAACTTCTATCCGACGCGCGTCGAGTTTCACGACTATCTGAGTTGGGTCGCGCAGGCATTCGATGATCGCGTGCATTACGGGCAGAGTGTCACCGCGATCGAGCCCGTGATCGATTCGAATGGCGATGTGAACGCGCTGCGCGTCGTCTCGCAGGACGAAGTTGGCCGTGAATGGCGCCGCGTGACTACGGCGCTTTCGGTCGGCGTCGGCGGCACGGCGCGCGTGCCGGAACCGTTCGCGTCGCTCGGCCCGCATAACGTGATTCATTCGTCGGCGTATCTGAGTTCGATCGAGCGTGTCGCAGGCGACGACCACAACGGCAAGAAGCGCATTGCCGTGATCGGCGCGGGACAGAGCGCAGCGGAAGTGTTCACCGATATCACGCGCCGCTTTCCGCACGTCGACGCGACACTCGTGATGCGTGCAAGCGCGCTCAAACCCGCGGATGACACGCCTTTCGTCAACGAGATCTTCAGTCCCGAGTTCACGGACGTCGTGTTTGCGCAATCGGAAGATGGACGCCGCGCGCTGATCGAGCGCTTCCGCGACACGAACTATGCGGTCGTCGATCGTCCGTTGATCGAGCAGATCTACGAAATGCTCTATCTACAGAAGGTCGCCGATGAATCGCGGCATCGGCTGATGGCGAATACGGTCATCGAGAACACGGCGCGCCGCGCGAATGGCGAGATCGAGCTGACGATGCGCGACGTCCTCACCGGCCACGCGCACGCCGAACGTTTCGATGCGCTCGTGCTCGCGACGGGTTATCGGCGCGACACGCATCTCGCGTTGCTCGACGGTCTCGCGCCGCATCTCGGCGATGCGCTCGGAGAGCAGAACGTCGGCCGCGATTATCGGCTCGTCACGCCATCGACGTTCAAGGCGCGCATCTATCTGCAAGGCTGCTGCGAAGACAGTCACGGCCTGTCGGACACGTTGTTGTCTGTGCTCGCGGTGCGCTCGGACGAGATCGCCGCATCGCTCGCCGATGCGGGGCAAAAGAATGCCGAGCAGCAAGCGGCGGATACGAAGAAAACCGGGGTGAGCGGCGGCCGCGTGGCCGTGGCTCTTTGACAAATTGCGGCTAACCATAAAGCCGCATTGCGATTGGAGAGAAGAAGAATGACGTGGGGAAGAGGGCCGCGCCGCGCGATAGCCGCGGCCGTGAGCGCGACGTTTTATCTGGCGGCGGCCGATCACGCACTGGCGCAGGAGCAGGCAGCACAATCGCAGGATGCATCGCAGGCGAGCACCTTGCCCGCGGTTCGCGTGAATGCATCGACCGACAACGACGATACGGTCGGTCTCGTCGCGCGCAAGAGCCGCACCGGCACGAAGACCGATACGCCCATCGACGAAATTCCGCAGACGATCAACGTCGTCACGGCAGCGCAAATCGAGGAAACGGGCGCGACGAGCATCAACGAAGCATTGCGCTATGTGCCGGGCTTTTCGTCGTATGGCGCCGATGTGCGTTCCGACTGGTATTCGGCTTTGCGCGGCTTCACGCCTAGCGTTTTCGTCGATGGCTTGCAGGTGCCCAATACGCTGAATCTGTCGAGCTGGCGTGTCGATCCGTACATGATCGACAGCATCACGATCCTGCGCGGACCGACATCGGTGCTGTACGGGCAGGGCGATCCTGGTGCGATCGTCGATGTGCAGAGCAAGCTCGCCGATGGCGGGCGCTATCGCGAAGCGGGCGTGCAGATCGGCAACTATGCGCGCAAGGAGGTGATGTTCGATATCGGCGACAAGATCGACAAGGACGGGACGCTGTCGTATCGCGTGCTGGCGGTGGGACGCGACGGCAATTCGCTGACCGGCCCGCATGCGGAGCAGCGCTTCGCGGTTTCGCCTTCGGTGCGCTGGCAGCCGAGCGCGAATACGTCGCTGACCATTGCGGCAAGTTATCTGCAGGACTGGGGCGATGCATCGAATAACTTTCTGCCCGCGCAAGGCACGGTGCTGCCCAATCCGAACGGCAAGATATCGGAGAACCTTTATACGGGCGATCCGACGTACTCGTACTATCGCAAGAAAGAATGGTCGATCGGCTATCAGTTCGAGCACAAGTTCAACGACATCTGGACGTTCCGGCAGAACACGCGCTGGATGCATCTGTCGCTCGATAACGGCGCGGTGTGGGGCGGGGGACTCGATCCGAGCGATCCGACCGAGCAGACGCTCGCGCGCTATGCGGGCCTCTTCCAGCCCAACTACAGCCGCTTCGACATCGACAATCAGGCGCAGGCGCGCTTCGGCACGGGGCCGCTCGAACATACCGTGCTGCTCGGCTTCGAGTACAACCGTCAGAACTCGACCGATAGCGAATGGCTCGCGCTCGGTCCGAGCCTGAACATGTACAACCCGGTTTATACGCCGGTATCGACGGCAATCTTCAGCGGACCCGATTCCTTCGGCCAGACGAACACGCGCACGACGCTGGATAGCTTCGGTCTCTATGCGCAGGATCAGGTGAAGTGGAACCGCTGGATGCTGACCATCGGCGGCCGTGAGGACTGGAGCCATACGAAGCAGGATGACATCGTCGGCGGCACGCAACTGAAGCAGGACGACAGCGCGTTCACGGGCCGCGTCGGTCTGACGTATCTCGGCGATTACGGCTTGTCCCCGTATATCAGCTATTCGACATCGTTCAATCCGATCATCGGCGTAAAGATGGCCGATGGTGGCTTGCCTGCGCCCACGAGGGGACGGCAGATCGAAGCGGGCTTGCGCTGGCAGCCGCCGGGCAAGAACCTGATGCTCGGCGCGGCGGTGTATCAGATCAACCAGACGAACGTGCTCACGCCGGACCCGACTGACCCGACCGGCACGTTCTCCGTGCAGACGGGTGAAGTGCGCTCGCGCGGCATCGAGCTGTCGGCGGTGGGCAACGTGACGCGCAACTTGTCGGTCATTGCGGCGTATGTCTATCAGGATGTGAAGAACATCCAGGCGAACGACGTCACGCTCGACAAGTGGCCGGTGTCGATTCCGCTGCCTCGTCAGATGGCGTCGCTGTGGGCGGACTGGACGTGGCATTCGGGACCGCTCGATGGCCTCGGCTTCGGCGCGGGCATTCGCTATCAAAGCGGTCTTGCGGGCGCGGCGGATAACTCGCTGTATATCCCGAGCTACACGGTCTACGACGCGGCGATTCATTACGACATGCCGCATTGGCGGTTCGCGGTGAATGCGTCGAATATTTTCGATCGCACGTTCGTGAGTGGATGCCAGTCGGATTCGGCCTGTTTCTATGGCAATCCGCGCACGGTGATCGCGAGCGCCCGTTATAACTGGTGATTCTTTCGAGCAGGATTCGATGACGAAGATAAAGCTGGTCTACATCATGTCCTTGCGCAACGCGGCGGCGGATCGCGCGGGACAGCATATCGAGTACAAAGGCGAGACGCGATACATGAAGTCGCCGCTGGAGTATCTGGTGGAGCAACTCAATGCTTCACCTTTGGGTGATCTGTATTCGCTGGAAGGCGTGATCCATGACGATGACGAAGGTTCGTCGCGAGATCGTGAAAAGCTCGGCGGTTATGGCTTTGGCTATGCGCCGGGTGGGCGATGGATTCATCCGCCGGAACTCGCGGTGCAAGGCGTGCCGGTGACGAGCCTGTTTCATGCGATTCCTTCTTCTTATCGGCGGTTGCCGATGGATGCGGTCGCTGAACGTTCAGCGCAGAAGAGTGCGTTCGAGCGTCGCGTGCTCGACAAGCTTCATGCCCTCGATGCGGATTTCGTCGTGCTCGATGGATTGCTCGTGATTCTCGATGAGCTCGTTCGGCCGGGGGCGGAGTTTTGTCGACGGATAGCGAATATTCATCCGGGGGTGACGCGGCTGGGCTCGCCGTTTGAGAGACGTGGAGCGTATGCGACGCTCGATGCGCTCTATGGCGCGCGCGGGCAGCGCGTGGTCGACTGGGACACGATGCGGGTTCAACCTGCGCAGGTGATCGATCGGACCGGGGCTTCGTTTCACTACGTCGATAACGGGATCGATTCGGGTGAAGTGATTTTCGATGTGCTCGGGACGAGTATTGATCCTGGTGATTCCATTCTGGAATTGCGGTGGAATAACTTTCAGCGGAGCTTGTTTCCTGCGTTGGAAGGGGGGCTTTTGGCTATGGCCGAGAGTCATGTGGTTTGATTTTTTGCTTTCGCTTGCGTTTTTGCCGGATCCCGCATTCGTGTCGGTTTATTAGCTTCGCCCCTATGCGGGGCGGCAGTCACTTTCTTTGCTGCTGCAAAGAAAGTAACCAAAGAAAGCAGCTTCTCCCAGCCTAAGCACTTCATACCGGCCGCGGCACAGGCGATTGGCTGAATGGAACCCGGAGTAGCGAGTGATCCCGTAGGTCTTATCGGGCGTGGACCGCGCACGGTCTGACAAGCCATAACATTGATGGGCGCTGGTTCAGCACGAAAGAGTTCCGGCACAGCGCTACGCGCTGCCGCCGGGTCAGCAAGGGAAACCAATGGTAGACCGGCGTTTGCAGCGAGATGGAAACGTTAGAAAGGAAGCGTGCGCAAACCCGATTGACCGGTCGGCCGCGAAGCGGGCTGGAGCTTGCAAGGGCTGCGCCAGAAAGTCATGCGGTGCGACGAGACGGACCGTGCGCGATCCAAGCCCGGTTAGGTCTTTGAGGGCACTCGCTACTCTGCGGGCCATTCAGCCAATCGCCTGTGCCGCGGCCGGTGTGAAGTGCTTAGGCTGGGAAAAGCTGCTTTCTTTGGTGACTTTCTTTGCAGCAGCAAAGAAAGTTACCCCCGCCCCGGGGAGGGGCAATGCAAATAGACCGACACGAAATCAGGATTCCAAAGAAGCCTAGGCCAACAACAACCTTCCCGCGCGAACAAGCGCCCAACAGGAACCAAACCATGAACATACGTTTCGACCCATCGATAGCCTTGGACCCGGAAGCAATACGTAAAGCCTTCTGCGAGATCTACTGCAACGATCCCGAGCGCCGCACGGCAACTCTGACGCTCCCGTACACAAAAGAAGCCGAACCCTTCATAACACAAGCGCAAAGCGAAAAAATCATCGACAAGGCGGAACGTGACGCCAATCACATCCTGCTGACCACATCGCGACAAACCTTCTGGCAGAGCGCAAAACCGTGGCTAAGAGCGCCCGCATCGAGCGAAACGCTTCTGCGCTATACAGAAAGCAACGGCATCACCCACCCCGTGAGGCCGAATAACACCGAAGGCACCATCTACGAACGCCACTTTCCGCAGATCGACATGACGTTCAGCCTGCGCACCGCCGACCCCGACGCCGACTCGGAAGTCTTCAGCGCATGGATGAACCTCGATCGCGTCGCGCACTTCTGGGACCAGCGCGGCACGCGCGCCGAACACGCAGCGTATCTCAAAGAACGCCGCGACGACCCGCACATGCATCCGATGATCGGCTACTTCGACGACCATCCCTTCGGATACTTCGAGTTCTATTGGGCGAAGGAAGACCGTCTGGGCCCGTTCTACGACGCCGGTGACTTCGACCGCGGCCTGCATCTGCTCATCGGCGATGCGCAGTTTCAAAGCGCGGGCAAGCTCAAGGCATGGTGGAGCGGTGTGCTGCACTACATGTTCATCGACGATCCGCGCACGGAACGGCTCGTCGGCGAACCGCGCGTCGATCACGTAAGGCATATCGCGTACATGCATCGCATGGGCTTTTACACGCTGAAAGAGTTCGACTTCCCCCACAAGCGCGCCGCACTCACCGTGATCGAACGCAAGAAGTTCTTCGACGACTTTCGCTTCTGACGCCGCACTGTCAAGAGGTCTGGGATGAGTAAAAGTCATCACGGTATCGAAACTAGTCAATATCGCGCCGGGGCATCGGCTTTTATACTGACAGGCGCCGTGCCGCTTGCAAGCGGGCTTTGCAAAGCGGCATCGACCATAACTTCCAGTCAGTCACCATGCCCCTCATCAATTACATCACGCAGATTCAGTTCGATTTCGGCGCGGTGCGCCTGCTTGCAAGCGAGTGCGAACGACTCGGCATCAAGCGCCCGCTGGTCGTGACCGATGCCGGCATTCGCGCGGCCGGCCTGCTCGACAAGGTGCTCGACGCGCTGAACTCGTCATCGCCCGTGCCGGTGTTCGACGGCACGCCGCCGAACCCGAACGAAGCGGCCGTGCGCGAAGCCGTCGCGATGTTCAAGGAGAATCAGTGCGATGGCGTCATCGCGGCGGGCGGCGGCTCATCGATCGATCTCGCAAAAGGCGTGGCGGTCTGCGCGACGCACGATGGCCCGCTGCAAAGCTTCGCGGTGATCGAAGGCGGCCTCGCGCGCATCACGGCGAAAACCGCGCCGGTCATCGCCATTCCGACGACCGCGGGCACGGGCAGCGAAGTAGGCCGCGGCGCAATCCTCATTCTCGACGATGGCCGCAAGGTCGGCGTGATCTCGCCGCATGTCGTGCCGAAAGTCGCGATCTGCGACCCGGAACTCACGCTCGGCCTGCCGCCGATGCTCACCGCCGCGACCGGCATGGACGCGATCGCGCATTGCCTCGAAACCTTCATGGCGCCCGCGTTCAACGCGCCCGCCGACGGCATCGCGCTCGACGGCCTGTGGCGCGCATGGCGGCACATCGAACGCGCGACGCGCGACGGCTCGGACCGCATTGCGCGCTGGAACATGATGAGCGCATCGATGCAAGGCGCGCTCGCGTTCCAGAAAGGCCTCGGCTGCGTGCACAGCCTCAGTCACTCGCTCGGCGGCATCAATCCGAAGCTGCATCACGGCACGCTCAACGCGATCTTTCTGCCCGCGGTGATCGCGTTCAACAGCAGCGCGCCGTCGATGCAGGAAGAGGACAAGCTGGATCGCATCGCCCAAGCGATGGGCCTGAAATCCGGCGGCGAAGTCGGCGAAGCGGTGCGCGCCATGACCGCGACGCTCGGCCTGCCGCGCGGCCTCGGGGAACTGGGCGTCACGCGCGAACTGTTTCCGCGCATCGTCGCGGGCGCGCTGAAGGACCACAGTCATAAGACGAATCCACGCGAGGCATCGAGCGCGGATTACGAAGCGATCCTCGAAGCATCGATGTAATCACGCACTGCGGCGCAGCGCGCGTTGGCGCGGGCGATTTGCGGCATTGCAACAAAACCCTTAGGGGAAAACCCTTAAGTCTGTTACAATGCCGCAAAGATTGAGGAACAGATCATGCGCCGCCATTTCCAAGTGCTCGAAAAAGTTGCTTTCGCCCTGCTCGCGCTGTCCGCCGTCATGGACGCGAGCTACATCACATGGGAAAAGCACCCTAATTTCCGCGAAAACGTTACGGAAATGGTGAAGTTGAGCTCGGAGTTGTCGCTGGCTAATCCGGGTGTCGGCGAGCCTACGCCGCTGGTTCCGATGGCGTTCAACTAAGGCTTTACGCTTCTGGCGCGACGTTCGCCGCGCCTTTCGCTTCAAATCACATACAGGTTATTCGGCCCGCCGTCGCACGGCGCGCGCCGGCTGCTTTATGCTGGCGGCTTCGCACGCCATCGCCCGCCAGCATGTCCTCCGCTCTCCATTCGACCGCCGCTTTCGGCGGCCAGCTCCGCAGCTTCGCCCGCGCGATCGGGCAAATCGTGCTTCAGCGCCATGCCGCGACCGGCGCGCTGCTGTTTCTCGCCGTCCTGTGCGCGAGCCCGCGCCTCGCTTGCGGGCTTCTGATCGGCACGCTGACGGGCAATGTCATCAGCGTGATCATCGAAGAGCGCGACGCGCCTGCCTTCCGCGACGATCTCTACGGCTTCAACGGCGCGCTCGCCGCGCTGGCCGCGTTCACGTTCATCGGCGATGCGTCTCAGGCTGCGGCCGTCGCGATCGTCGCGGCGATGTTCGCCACTTTTCTCGCCGCCAGGCTCACGCGCGTGCTATCGCGCTACCGGTTGCCGATCTTCTCCAGCCCGGCGATCATCGTGACCTGGTGCTGGCTGCCGCTCTTCGCGGATCGCGGCGACACGGGCGCGATCCCGCAAGTCGCCGCCGGCTTCATTCCGATGCTGGAAGCCGCGTTCGCGGGTCTCGCGCCGATCACGTTCGCGACCGGCGCGCTCGCCGGCGCATTGATCGCAGCGGGGCTGTTCGCGTCGCGGCCTTCGCAGGCTGCGTGGGCGCTCGCGGGCAGCGCGCTCGGCGCCACTTTGCACGCGCTGGGCGGCGCGAGCGATGCGGTCGTGCTGTCGGGCGCATGCGGCTTCAACGCGGCGCTGGCGGCGCTCGCGGCCGCGCCGCTCGGCAAGCGTTATGCGTTCGTCGCGATCGTCGCCGCGGTGCTGATCGAACGTTTGATCGATTGCGCCGGCATCGCCGCGCTGACCGCGCCGTTCGTGCTGGCGTCGTGGGCCGTGATCGTGCTCGCGCGGCGCTTGTCGGGAACATCGAAACAAGGAGAGTCGCATGTCGTTCACCCACACGCCTGAGCGCAGGATCGCGGAAAGCGGGCCGCGCTCGGACGCCGAACAAGCCGCGCGCATCGATCTCGCCGGCGCGTATCGGCTCGTCGCGCTCAACGGCTGGGACGATGTCGTCTATACGCACATTTCCGCGAGCGTGCCGGGCGAGCCGGGGCGCTTTCTCATCAATCCGTTCGGCCTTTCGTTCGATGAAGTCACGGCGGGCAATCTCGTGAAGATCGATATCGACGGCAACGTGATCGGCGAAAGCGCGCATCCGGTGAACGCGACGGGCTTCGCGCTGCACGGCGCGGTGCATGCCGCGCGCGACGATGCGGTGTGTGTGATGCATCTGCATGTGCGCGAGGCCATCGCGGTGTCGACGCAGCCGCATGGCCTGTTGCCCGCGTCGCAGCACGCGATGCGCTTTCATGGCCATCTCGCGTATCACGATTACGAAGGCCTGGCGTTTTCGCCGGCGGAAGGCGAGCGGCTGGTGAAAAGCCTCGGCGCGCATCGCGCGATGCTGCTGCGCAATCACGGGCCGCTCACGCTCGGGCGCACCGTCGCCGAGGCTTATGTGCTGATGGATATGCTCGTCAAGGCATGCGATATTCAGCTTCGCGCGCTCGCGGGCGTGGGGAAGATGATCGTGCCGACGCCCGAAGTCGTCACGCGCACCGCGGCGCAATTGCACGACGATGACGCCATCGAAGGCGCGCTCGAATGGCCGGCGCTATTGCGCAAGCTCGACCGCATCGATGCGTCTTATCGTGACTGAACTGAATTCAACTCGACGGGAAATCGACACCATGCCGACATTCAACATTCAGCTATTCGAAGGCCGCACGCAGGAAGAGAAGCGCAAGTTCGTCGAGGCGATCACGCGCACGACATGCGAGACGCTCGGCTGCGAGCCGGGTTCGGTCGATATCATCCTGACCGATGTGAAGCGCGAGAACTGGGCGACGGCGGGCAAGCTCTGGTCGGAGCAGTGACCCGCCGCCGCTCGACGGCTTACATCGATTGCTTGACCGCCAAACGGAACTTGTGCAGCAGCGGTTCCGTATAGCCGCTCGGCTGCGTGCGGCCTTCGAACACGAGCGCGCACGCGGCCTTGAACGCGAACGAGCTGTCGAATGAAGGCGCCATCGGGCAATAGGTCGGATCGGCTTCGTTCTGCTTGTCGACCACGGCGGCCATGCGTTCGAGCGTCGCGCGAACCTGTTCTTCCGTGACGATGCCATGCCGCAGCCAGTTCGCGATGTGCTGGCTCGAAATGCGCAGCGTCGCGCGGTCTTCCATCAGGCCGACATCGTGTATGTCCGGCACCTTTGAGCAGCCGACGCCCTGATCGACCCAGCGCACGACATAACCGAGAATGCCCTGCGCGTTGTTCTCGATTTCATTCTTGATGTCCTCTTCCGACCACGACGGCTTATCGACGACGGGAATCGTCAGCAAGCCATCGAGCAGCTCGTTTCTCTGGCCGTCGTAGTCGATGCTTTCGAGTTCCTGCTGAACCTGTTGCACATCGACCATGTGATAGTGCAGCGCGTGCAGCGTAGCCGCCGTGGGCGAGGGCACCCATGCAGTGTTCGCGCCCGCCCGCGGATGCCCGATCTTCTGTTCGAGCATTGCGTGCATGAGATCGGGCATCGCCCACATGCCCTTGCCGATCTGCGCGCGCCCGCGCAGGCCCGTGTTCAGGCCGACGAGCACGTTGCTGCGCTCGTACGCGCTGATCCACTTCGATGACTTCATGTCACCCTTGCGCATCATCGGGCCGGCTTCCATCGACGAATGCATCTCGTCGCCGGTGCGATCCAGAAAGCCCGTGTTGATGAACGCGACGCGCGCGCCCGCCGCCGCGATGCACGCCTTCAGGTTCACGCTGGTGCGGCGCTCCTCGTCCATGATGCCCATCTTGATCGTGTGACGCGGCAGGCCGAGCAGATCTTCGACGCGCGAGAACAGCTCGTCCGCGAACGCGACTTCGGCGGGGCCGTGCATCTTCGGCTTCACGATATAGATGGAACCCGTGCGCGAGTTCATCTTGTTCTTGAGATCGTGCATCGCGCCGAGCGTGGTCATCACGCCGTCGAGGATGCCTTCCGGAATCTCGTTGCCGTCGCGGTCGAGCACGGCGGGATTCGTCATCAGATGGCCGACGTTGCGAACGAACAAGAGCGAACGTCCGTGCAGCTTGATCGTGCCGCCGTTGGGCGCGGTGTATTCGCGGTCCGGGTTCATGCTGCGCGTGAAGCTCTTGCCGTTCTTCGTCACCTGCTCGGCGAGATGGCCTTGCATGAGGCCGAGCCAGTTGCGATAGAGCTGCGTCTTGTCGGCGGCATCGACGGCCGCGACCGAGTCTTCACAGTCGATGATCGTGCTCACCGCCGCTTCCATCAGCACGTCCTTGACGTGCGCGGCATCCGTTTTGCCGATGGAGTGATTCGCGTCGATCTGAATCTCGAAGTGCAGGTCGTTGTGCTTGAGCAGAATCGCGGACGGCTCTTTTGCATCGCCCTGAAAGCCCGCGAACTGTTCGCCGTTCGCGAGGCCGCCCCTGGCGCCATCCTTCAGCGTGACGACGAGCTTGCCTTGCTCGACGCCGTACTTCGTCGCATCGGCGTGCGAGCCGTGGGCGAGGGGCGCGTGGTCGTCGAGGAAGGCGCGCGCGTAGGCGATTACTTTCGCGCCGCGCTTCGGATTGAATTGCGCGGTGCGCTCGGCGCCGTCGGATTCGTCGATGGCGTCGGTGCCGTACAGCGCGTCGTAGAGGCTGCCCCAGCGCGCGTTGGCGGCGTTGAGCGCATAGCGGAGATTCGAGAGCGGCACGACGAGTTGCGGGCCGGCCTGCTCGGCGATTTCGCGATCGACATTGGCGGTGCTCGCCTGCACATGCGCGGGCGCGGACACGATATAGCCGATGTCTTCGAGAAACTTGCGATAGGCGCGCAGATCGCGCACGGGGCCGGGATTGCTGCGATGCCAGTTGTCGAGCTCGGTCTGGAGGCGGTCGCGCTCGGCGAGCAGCGCGCGGTTCTTCGGGGCGAGATCGTGCACGATGGCATCGAAACCTTTCCAGAACGATGCGCTGTCGACGCCCGTGCCGGGGATGGCTTCTTCATCGACGAACCTTGCGAGGCTGGCGTCGACCTGCAGGCCGTGTTGTTTGATCATGTCGTTCATGGGCACTCCGGCTGATTGCTGCTACACAGGGGTTTTGGGATGGGCTGGTCCCTATGTTAGCGCGTCTTGGGGGAGGATCGAAGCGCGGGGGAGCTGCAAGCGGTGTGCCTGAGCAGGGATGTGCGAGACGTGCGCGATCGGGCGTGGCGGCGGGTTACGCGTGGTCAAGCGTTCGCTAGCGATGCTATCAACGCTTGAATCTGTCTTTTGAACGCTGGCAAGCTCTTGATGATGGTTTTCCAGACGATTTCCGGCTCTACCTGGTGATATCCGTGAGCAAGTACGTTCCGCATTTCGTACGCGGAAGAGAAATCGACGTCCGGATGCGCTGCTGCAAACGCAGGATAGTATTTGCCGATGTTCCGGCTTGCTTCTCCGACAATTTCGAAGTTGCGGATCACTGCGTCCTGCACGAGTTCATTAGCCAGAAAGGCCGTCTGATCCATCTCGGCGGTATAACGCTCTATTCGTTCGATCGCTGTACAGATGTGACCCAGGTATTCAACCAGAAGCAACGCGTCGCGACTCATACAGGTAGCGCACTTCCAAGAATGGCATCGCGCTTGCGATCAGGAATCGCACCCGAAGTCAGCACGTCCACCGGAACACCGAGCAAGGCTCGCAGTTTCCTTCGGATGGCGCCGAGATCAAAGAGCGTTGTATCTGGCGTTGGGTCGATGAGCAGGTCGAGATCGCTTTCGTCAGTATCCTCTCCGCGTGCCACGGAACCGAAGACACGCGCATTCGACGCGTGATGCGCTTCGATGATGAGACGAATTTCCTCACGATGAGCTTCTAGTGCGATGGAAGGCTTCATGGCTTTTACGTATATGGGCGTTACGGTAACGCACGACCGAGCGCAGGGGTGTGAGCGCAGTCTAGCATAGCGATTTCGCCCTCATCCGCCCGCCCCCGCCGCTCAATGCACCGTAGAAGTACCCGCCCCGCAGCAATGCTTGTACTTGCGCCCGCTGCCGCACGGACACGGTTCGTTTCTGCCGACCTTATTGCTCGTCAACGGCATCGCTGCTTGCGCATCGCGCCGCGCATTCTCCTGGCGCCGCTCGTCGAAATAGCGATAGATATGGTTCAGGCCCGCGATCATCACCTTTATCACGTCGTCGCGGTTTTTCAGCGCACTGGAATCGATGCGCAGTTCCGGATCCGGATCGTTCTCGTGATAGAGCATCAGAATCGGAGCCAGCGATCCCGCGTGATTCTCGTCGTTGAACAAGCCCAGCCAGCTGTCACGGCGCATGTCTACGCCGGCCATGAAGCCCTTTGCCCATTCGTTGGCATGAGCGATGCCATCTTCATCGTCCAGCGCGAGCACCGGCAGATAAACAGTCTCTTCGGTCAGTGTGAGTTCGAGCGTGTCCGCGATGGTGTTCCAGTGACGAATCAGCAGGAACAGCGTATGCCGGGCGTCGTCGTCATTCGCGCGCGCATAGTCTTTGCCCAGCACCGCGAGCAGCCATTCCTCCGGCTGGACCAGTTCAGGGCCGCATATCAACGCCGCGAAAAAACCATCGACCATTTCGACGGTCATCGCGCCTTCGCCGAAGGAATCGAGCAACTCTTCCAGGCGGTCGAGTTCGCGTTCGGTCAGCGGTTTCGCATTGGAGTCTTTCAATTCGTTTTCCGATGAATGAGCGGCTCGACGATTCGCCGCATGTCTCCATTATACGAATGCGAACAAGCCCGGCTTTCGCGCCGACGTTCGACACGAAAGACCGGGCTTCGTATCGCACACACCTACGTCTTCAGCAAATCCTCGATCATCACCGGCAGCTTCCTCACGCGCACGCCCGTCGCGTGATACACCGCGCCCGTGATCGCCGCCGCGATCCCCGCCAGCCCGATCTCCGCGATCCCGCGCGCGCCGAGCTCGTTGAAGACCGTATCGGGGTAATCGAGGAACGTGACGTCCATCTTCGGCGTATCCGCATTCGTCGCGACGACGTAATCGGCGAGACTGCTGTTGACCGGCGCGCCGCTTCGTTCGTCGTAGACAGTGTGCTCGAAGAGCGCCATGCCGACGCCCATCACGACCGCGCCTTCTATCTGATTGCGGCCCGCACGCGGATTCAGGATCTTGCCCGCATCGATCACGGTCACGACGCGGCTCACGCGCAGACGCGCCGTCGCGGGTTCCCACGTCACTTCGGCGAAATGCGCGCCGTACGAGTGGATCGACCACTTCTTCTTCAGCGGATCGTCGAAGCCGCCTTTCGCGCTGCCGCTGCCCGACGCCGCATGCAGCTTCGCCGCTTCGAGAATGCGCGCAAACGGCACGCCGCTCTCCGGCCGCTCGTTCTTGCGATGCACATGCCCGCCGCTCATCGCGAGCTCTTCGGCTTTGACGCCGGCGAAAGGCAGTTCTTCGATCTTCGATGCACGCGCGAGCAGCGTCTTGATGGCCCCGCGCACCGCATCCGATACCGCCGGAATCACCGATGCCGTCGCCGCCGATCCGCCCGATACCGGACCGAGCGGCAACGCGGTATCGCCGAGGCCGACTTCGATCCTGTCGAGCGGAATGCCCGTATGCTCCGCGACGATCTGCGCGAGGATCGTGTACGTGCCCGTGCCGATATCCTGCGTGCCGCACGCGACGCGCGCCGTGCCGTCCGCGCGCAGATCGACGGTCGCGTCCGCCGAGAAGCGCAGGCCCGGCCAACTGCATGCGCCGACGCCCCAGCCGAGCGTCAGGCCATCGCGCTTCATCGAGCCGACTTCCGGCGTGCGCCTGCTCCAGCCGAATTTCTCCGCGCCGGTCTTCAGGCATTCGACGAAATGCCGCGACGAAAACGGCAGGCCGCTGCTTTCATCGACTTTCGGCTCATTGCGCAAACGCAGCTCGACAGGATCGATCTTCAGCGCGATAGCCAGCTCATCCATCGCCGATTCCAGCGCGTACAAACCGGGCACGGCGCCGGGTCCGCGCATCGACGTGGGCGAGCCGACATTGCGCTTGACCGTGCCGCCCGTCACGCGAAGATTGGGCGTGCTGTACATCGAAGGCGTCGCTTCGCCGCAATCTTCCGCGTAGTCGTCGGCGATGGCCTCGTGATTCACGAAGTCATGCCGCAGCGACACGAGCTTGCCGTCCTGCGTCGCCGCGAGCCGCACGCGCTGCTGCGTCGTCGGACGATGCCCGACGTTCTGGAACATCATCTTGCGCGACAGCACGAGCTTGACGGGCCGTTCGAGCTGCCGCGTCGCGGCGGCGGCGAGCAGCGAATGCGGCCACATCCATAGCTTGCCGCCGAAGCCCGAGCCGAGATAACGCGAGATCACGCGCACTTTCTCTTTCGGCAGGCCCATCATCTGCATCAGCGTGCCCTGATGATTCGCGACGGCCTGACTGGTTTCATAGAACGTGTAGCTCTCGCCGTTCCAGTGCGCGATGGTCGCGTGCAATTCGATCGGGTTATGCGTCTCGACGGGCGTCACATACCTCTCGTCGATCTTCACAGGTGCATCGTCGAAGGCCTTGTCGGGATCGCCGCGTTCGCTGTGCGTATCGAGCTTTTTGTCGATATCGAACGTCGCACTCACGTCATGCGGCGTCTTGTCGTAACCGACCTTGATCGCGGCGGCCGCGGCGCTCGCCTGCTCGAACGTATCCGCGACGACGAGCGCGACGTATTGCCCGTAATAGCGAATGATGTCGTCTTCGAAGGGCGGGCGGTTTTCATCGACGAAACCGGTGTCGATGGAATTGCCCGAGATGCGATAGAAGCGGCCGATATTGCCGCGATGCAGAATCAGCTTCACGCCGGGCATGGCTTGCGCGGCGGCGAATTCGAGCGACGTGATCTTGCCGCTCGCGATGGTGCTGCCGACCGGCACGGCAACCAGCATGCCGGGCAAGTCGACGTCAGATGTGTAAGTCGCGCGGCCGCAGACCTTCAGCGGTCCGTCGATGCGCGACTGGGGCCGTCCGATGAAGGACTGCGTGATGTCAGGCGCGGTGGACATGTCGGGTTCCTCGGTCGAAAGTCAGGACGTTTGCGTGGCCATCTTCAGCGCATGCACGATGCAGCGCGTCGATAGCTCGACCTTGAAGCCGTTCTCGCTTTGCGGCTTCGCATCGGCGAGGGCGGCATCGGCGGCGCGTCTGAACGTGGCCTCGTCGGGCGCCGCGTCCTGTAGCTCCTTTTCCGCTTCGCGCGATCGCCACGGCTTCGTGCCGACGCCGCCGAGCGCCACGCGCGCATGTGCGATGCGTCCATCCTTCACGCCGATCACCACGCCCGCCGACGCCAGCGCGAACTCATACGACGCGCGATCGCGCAGCTTCAGATAGAACGAGCGCGCGCCTTCGACCGGAGGCGGCAACGTGACGTGCGTGACGAGATCGCCGGCATCGAGCACGTTTTCGCGATCGGGCGTCGTGCCTGGCAGCAGGAAGAATTCGTCGATCGGAATCGCGCGCTTGCCGCCCGTGCCTTCGACATGAACCGTCGCTTCGAGCGCCTGTAACGCGACGCACATATCCGACGGATTGCTCGCGATGCACGATTCGCTCGTGCCGAGAATCGCCATCATGCGATTGACGCCCTGAATCGCCGAGCAGCCGCTGCCTGGCTCGCGCTTGTTGCACGGCGAGGTCGTATCACGGAAATACACGCATCGCGTGCGCTGCAGGATATTGCCGCCGGTCGTCGCCATATTGCGCAACTGCACGGACGCGCCGGCGAGCACCGCTTGCGACAGCACCGCATACCGCTCGCGGATCAGCGGATGATGCGCGACGTCCGAGTTGCGCGAGGTCGCGCCGATGCGCAACCCGCCGTCCGGCGTCGCCTCGATCTTGTCGAGCGGCAGACGGCTGATATCTACTACGCGCATCGGCCGTTCGACGTTGAGCTTCATCAGGTCGAGCAGCGTCGTGCCGCCCGCGAGAAAGCGCACTTCCGCGCCTTGCTGCGCGGTATGCGCGAGCGCGCCGGCGTTGATCGCGTCGCGCATGTCGCGCGCGCGGGAGAGCTGAAACATGTCCATGTCGCTCTCCTTTATTTGGCCGACGGCTTGCTGCCGCGCACCGACTGAATCGCTTCGACGATGTTCTGATACGCGCCGCAGCGGCACAGGTTGCCGCTCATCGCTTCGCGCACGTCTTCATCGCTCGGGCCGATGGGCTCGTCGAGCAGCGCCACCGCCGACATCAACTGGCCGGCCGTGCAGTAGCCGCACTGATAGCCGTCGCATTCGACGAACGCGGCCTGCAGCGGATGCAGCGCTTCGACTTCGCCGATGCCTTCGATCGTTGTGATGGTGTCGCCATCGCATGCGGCGGCGAAGCACAGGCACGAGTTCACGCGGCGGCCGTTCACATGAACGGTGCATGCGCCGCATTGGCCATGATCGCAGCCTTTTTTCGTGCCGGTCAGATGAAGATGCTCGCGCAATGCATCTAAAAGCGTCGTGCGCGGATCGAGCGAGAGCTTATGGCTCTCGCCGTTGACGGTCATCGTGAAGGCGATATTCGCGCCGTCGATCTTGGCCGGCGGGGGCGCGAGCTTGTTCGGTGTATCGGTGTGCGTTGTTTTGGCTTGGGGGACGGGACGTTGTGGCATCGAGCAATCTCCTGGAATTGCGCAGCAATCTGCTGCACAGGTGCGGCAAAGGCGGCAGGACGTGAGAGAGGCGAAGATGCGGTGGCGTGTCGGCGCCGAAAAGCGCGGGGGAAGAGCGGCGAAAAAGAGTCTGCGTGCAGGCGCAGGACCTTCACGAGCCGACGACGCGGCAAAAGACGACACTCAGCCAGTATAGGCAGGAAAGCTCACGCGGGCCATGAGGCACCGCGTTCGCATGAAGCATGCCCGCGCCGGGCGAGAAGCGTCAGTGCGTGAGCACGGCGCGCGCGAGCAGCGACAGGAGAAACACACCGACTGTCGTGAACAGGACGAGCACCACGAGGATCAGGATCAGACGAAGGCTCAGTTGCATCGCGTCGGTCCAAAAAAAATGGCCGCTTGCGCGGCCGGAAGGAGGGTGGGTCGGTCAGACTTCAGGTTAAGCGCGCTTTCTTAAATCAGACTTAAGCGCGCCGTTCTTCCGTGCGGGCCGGCTCATTGTCCTTCCTTTGCGGACACCATGCAGCATCAGCGCAAAGCTTCGCTGTAACGGTCGCGCAGCGGGAAGATCGTCAGGAGCGCGACCGCGCTGCCGAAGATCACGTAGTAGCAGATCGAAAGCGGATCGCCGGTGGTCATCGTGAGCCATGACACGATGGCGGGCGCGAAGCCGCCGAAGATCATCACCGCGACGTTGTAGCTCACGGAAATGCCCGTCGAGCGCACGCTCGAAGGCAGCAGCTCCGAGATGAACGCGGGATAGCAGCCCTGAAAGATGCCGAGGTAGGTCATCAGTAGCGCCTGGCAGACGATCAGCATCGGCAGACTGGGATGCGCCGTGAGCACCGCGAAGATCGGATATGCGGTGACGAGCGAAAGTGCGAGCGCGGTGGCCATCAGCTTTTTGCGGCCGATGCGATCGGACAGGCGGCCGAAGAACGGGCAGCAGACGAGATAGATGAGCGCGCCGATCGTCGAGCTGATGAGACCGTCGGTGAGCGCCATGTGCAGCACGCGCGTCGCGTGCGTCGGCAGATACAGCAGGAAGATGTACGTGCCGATGGTGCCGAACACCGTGAGGCCGAAGCCCGCGAGAACGGACGTCCAGTGCTTCGTGGCGGTATCGCGGATCGGGCGCGCGCTCAGTTCGTTTTTCTGGGCCTTCTCGACGAACACGGGCGATTCATCGAGCTTCGAGCGCAGATACAAACCCACCGGCACGATCAGCAAACCGACCACGAACGGAATGCGCCAGCCCCAGCTATTGAGATGCTCGGGGCTGAGCGTGCGCGTGAGCACCGCGCCGAAGAACGAGCCCGCGAGGCTCGCGGCGGCCTGCGCGACCATCTGGAAGCTGCCGAAATAGCCGCGCTTGTCGGCAGGCGCGTATTCGACGAGAAACGCCGTCGCGCAGCCGACTTCACCGCCCGCGGAGAAGCCCTGGATCAGCCGGCCGAGCAGCATCAGCAAGGGCGCGGCGATGCCGATTGCGGCGTACGTCGGCGCGAACGCGATGATCGCGATGCCCACGGCCATCAGCGAAATCGTGAGCGTGAGCGCCGATTTGCGTCCGACGCGATCCGCGACCGCACCCAGCACGATGCCGCCGAGCGGCCGCGTGAGAAAGCCGACGCCGAACGTCGCCCAGGTCGCGAGCAATGAAATCGTGGGGCTGGTGGCGGGAAAGTAGAGCTTCGAGATGATGACGGCGAAGAAGCCATAGACCATGAAGTCGAACCATTCGAGCGCGTTGCCGATGGTCGATACCACGATGGCTCGTCGGCCGGACAGGTTCGATGCGGCGGTTTCTTCGGCCGCGTGGGCTGCAGGTAGTACGGTGCTCATCGAATGCACTCCGTGAGGTTTTCTCGTTGACGACATCCGCTTTTTTCAAGGCTCGTGCGGGGTAGGCGCGAAGCCGCTGCAACACACAAACACTACGCCGAAGTGAAATAAGAAAATATAGAATTTCTGAACTGACACTCAAGGAAACCTGATCGAACGATTCGGGTTGACCCTAAGCCCCATGAGCAACATTCGCTTTTTGCGCACCTTTATCGCGGTTGCGCGCTACGGTTCCTTTGCCGCCGCCGCCGAGAAAGTCGCGCTCACGCAAGCCGCCGTGAGCATGCAGATGCAATCGCTCGAAGACGATCTGAAGCGCCCGCTCTTCGATCGCGTTGGCCGCACCAACCGCTTGACGAGCATCGGCAAACAGGTGTTGCCGCAGGCGGAGCGCATCGTCGCGCTGTACGACAGCATGCGTCTCACCGGTCTCGATGACGAGATCGCCGGTTCAGTCTCCATCGGCGCCGTGGATTCGGCGATGGGCGCGCTCGCGTCCGTGGTCACTGAATTGAAAGGCCAGTATCCGCGACTCGATGTGCGGCTCTTCACGGGTAAGGCGCTCGCGCTCGCGCCGCAAGTGGAAGCGCGAGAAATCGATGCGGCGGTGATCGTCGAAATGGCGGGCAAGACGCCGGCGAGCCTCAACTGGACGCCGCTGTATTCGGAGCCGCTCGTCGTGATCGGCTCGCCGCGAAGCGGATCGTCGAGCGCTGCCGAGATGCTCGCGAGCCGCCCGTTTCTGCGCTTCGATCGGGCGCAGAGAACCGGCGCATTGATCGAGCGCGCGTTGAAACATAACCGGCTTGCCGTGAACGAGTTTCTCGAACTGAACTCGCTCGAAGTGATCGTCGAACTCGTGCGGCAGGATGCGGGCGTGTCCGTCGTGCCGCTGCTCGAATACGGCTCGTGGGCGAGCGATCCTGCATTGCGCGTGATACCGCTTGCGAAGAACACGCCGCGTCGAGTTGTCGGGATGCTGGAGCGCAAGATCCACGATCGGCATGCGGTGATGAGCGTCGTGCAGGAGCGCATACGCATGCGCTCGGGTGGCGTTGCATCGGCGAGTGAAGGCTGACAGCACCCGGCATCGTCTACTGCGCGGTCGCGCACTCGCTGAACCAGAGGTTTATTTCAATCGACGTCCTTCCAGAATGGTCGTCCGAGTTCGAGTGTCACGGCATAACGCTGCTCACCCGATTGTTGAGGAATCGAACGACAGCCAACGTCAATCGTTACCTGAAACTCGTTTGCTGCATTCCAGACAGACATCGGATAGTGGCATTCGTGCAACAACCGCCGAAGCTCGGACGTATCTTCAATAGGACGCCAATCTTTATATTTAAACGGTCTCCAGCCTTGATGTCGCAACTGATCCTGCATCCGCGTCACAACCGCTATCGCGTCATCTATTGGCAGTGGGTTCACTAGTAGCGAAAGCTGCACAGAATCAAATCCACCTGTCTCATTAGTGCCCATCTGAAGAAACACGGCCCGAGGCGTTGTGAAGCCATACACAGGATCGTCAAAGCGAAATCTCGCAATCACCGTTGGAGAGGGGAGCAGACTCGGTTCTAGCGAAGGCAGAATCGAGTCATAACGCTTACGTATTTGCTCATAAGGTTCACCCCACTTCACCGCTATTTCATCGGGCCGGTCAAGCGATGTCCAGACAGCCCAGATCACAGCAGCCAGTAGCACAGCACCCGCCAAAATCCTGATGGTTGGTGGTCGCATGATTACCTCGGATGAGCGAGCAGATAGAGAGAGTTCTCCACGTCATACTTCTGCAATGGGTGACGAAGCAACTCGTCGAACCGATCAGCGGCGCGTCTCACGAAATCCATGCGCTGTCCCGGATCAGCGAGATTCGCACGCGGGTCTTTACTAAAAGACACGCTCTTTCCCGTCACCGTGCATTCGTTAGACAGCGTGAGCTGAACCTCACGAGCCGCGCCCGTCGGAATGTTCAGCGCCCAGGCGAAATGATTCGCCCGCATCAGCGTGACGAACATCGGATCGCCATAAATGGCTGTCTGCAAAATATTGATCTGCTCGTGATACGCCATCAACCGGACACCTTCGCTGATATTGCCGCTATCGATGGCGGAGAACGCAGCCTTCACTTCGGGCCACTCGCGCCCGAACTCTATCTTGCCTCTGAGCGGCCAGTTCACCTCGCCCGCGATTGTCTTGCGAAGCGGATAGCACTTCTTGAACCGTTCCAGCCCGAATGCCTCATAGAACTTATGCAGCGACCAGATTTCGAGAAACAGCGCCGTGTTGCCCGTCGCCAGCATCTGATACACCTTGGTGGCGCCTTCGCCCATGCCCTGATCCTGCATCGGCATACGAGGGCTGCCATAGGGTGACATGTGCTCCAGCGCCGAAGCGCTCCGGTCCCAGCGCTGGTACGCGTCACGCTGACGGTTCGATTTCTGAATCAGTTCGGCAGAGTTCAACAGTCCACAACCGACCTGTTTCGGCGCAAAGGCCGCAAGGCCCGCCCACTGGAAGCGCCGGTCATCCCACCATAGTTGCGCATAGGCAGCATTGATGGCCCTGTTGCGTGCGACCGGGTCACTGGCAGACGCGATCTTTTCGGCCTGCTTCTGCAAGTTGCGCCAGCATCGAATGCAGTCCTCCTTGTCCTCTTCAGCCTTGCGCCTCGCGGCTTCTTCGTATTCTTTCCAGGTGGGATAGCATACGGGGCAGCGCTTGTTGTCGCACTTGGGATACACACTCGACACGATCAATCACTCAATTACGGTTGTTATTGATTTGTTATCCTGATGGATAAGCATGCAACATACCGTGCGGACAATCGTGAAGTGTGAAATTCTATCGTGCCAGAGTCCGCTCAAGCCCGTCGATCAGCATTTCACGCGCGGGGTCGATTACCGCGCCTGCGCGACGGTTGAGCGCCAGCCCCCGGAGAATCAAGACACGCGCTAAAGCTTTGCTTAAGTCACAGACAAGAAATATTCGCTTTCGCTGTTATTTGCGGCCACCGACAATGCTTCGTTCAAACGTTCATCGAAGAGGACAGCATGTCGATCATTCCCGAGATCGCCGAATCGCGCGACGAGATTCAGGCCATTCGCCGCGATATCCACGCGCATCCCGAGCTCTGCTATGAAGAAGCGCGCACCGCCGAGCTGGTCGCGCAAAAGCTGGAGAGCTGGGACATCGAAGTGACGCGCGGGCTCGGCAAGACGGGCGTCGTCGGCGTGTTGAGGAAAGGCGCGGGCACGCGCGCGATCGGCCTGCGCGCCGACATGGATGCGCTGCCGATTCCCGAGCTGAACGCCTTCGCGCATGCGTCGCGTCATGAGAACAAGATGCATGCGTGCGGCCACGACGGTCACACCGCGATGCTGCTGGGCGCCGCGCAATATCTCGCGAAGCATCGCAATTTCGATGGCACTGTCGTCTTCATCTTCCAGCCCGCCGAAGAAGGCGGCGGCGGCGCGAAGGCGATGATCGACGATGGCCTTTTTCAGCGCTTTCCCGTCGATGCCGTGTTCGCACTGCACAACTGGCCGGGCATGGCGGCGGGTGAGTTCGGCGCGCGCGTCGGTTCGACGCAGGCGTCGAGCAACGAGTTCGAGATCCGCATCGAAGGCGTGGGCGCGCATGCGGCGATTCCGCACGATGGCGTCGATCCCGTGTTCACCGCGCTGCAGATCGGCACGGGACTGCAGAGCATCGTGACGCGCAACAAGCGGCCCATCGACGCCGCTGTGCTTTCGATCACGCGCATGCAGGCGGGCCACGCGGTCAACGCCATTCCGACGACCGCGACGCTTGCCGGCACCGTGCGCACGTTTTCCGTCGATGTGCTCGATCTGATCGAGACGCGCATGAAGGAGATCGTCGCGGCGACGGCGGCGGCGTATCGATGCAAGGCCGAAGTCAGTTTCGTGCGCAACTATCCGCCGACCGTGAACACCGAAGCAGAGACGCAGTTCACGCTGGGCGTGATGCAGGATATCGTCGGCGCGCAGCGTGTGAACACGAACGTCGATCCGACGATGGGCGCGGAGGACTTCTCGTTCATGCTGCTAGAGCGCCCAGGATGCTATGCGTACATCGGCAATGGACGCGGTGAACATCGCGATCACGGACACGGCATCGGGCCGTGCATGCTGCACAACAGCAGCTACGATTTCAACGATGACGTGCTCACGCTCGGCTCGACGTATTGGGTGCGGCTCGTCGAGAAGTTTCTTGCGCGCGCCTGAGGAGGGGACATGTTTTCATCGACCTATAAGGAAGCGCGTCGGCGATTTCTCGATACGGCCGCGCAGCACAAGCTCGCCGTCGATACGCGCGTGCTCGAAGGCGTCGCCGGTCTGCAAGGCGAGACGCTCGCGACGGATGTCGTGCGCATCGGTCCCGCCGATGCGAAGCGCCTGCTCGTGCTCACGTCCGCGACGCATGGCGTCGAAGGCTTTTGCGGTTCGGGCGCGCAGATCGCGTTGATGCGTGATGAAGCATTGCCCGCATTGATCGAGAAGCTCGGCGTCGCGATGCTGCTCGTTCATGCGATCAATCCGTATGGCTTTTCGTATCTCAGCCGCACGACCGAAGGTAACGTCGATCTGAATCGAAACAGCGTGGACTTTAGCCAGCCTTTGCCGCAGAACGCGGGCTATGCGGAGCTGCACGACTTGCTGATTCCCGCGCACTGGCCGCCCGATGATGCGAACGTCGCGGCGATTCGCGGTTATATCGAAACACGCGGCCAATGGGCGTATCAGCAAGCGGTGACGACGGGACAGTACACGCATCCGCAAGGGATGTTCTATGGCGGTGAAGCGCCTGCATGGAGCACGCGCACGATGCGTGCACTGCTCGCCGAATATGGCGAGACGTGCGGCGCAATCGCATGGATCGATTTTCATACGGGCCTGGGGCCGAGCGGCTTCGGCGCGAAGATCTGCGTCGGCGATGTGACGCGCGCGCGGCGCTGGTGGGGCGCGGACGTGACGAGCCCGGCGGATGGCACGTCGATCGCGGCGGACGTCGCCGGGCCCTTGCTCGATACCTTGCGGCAGACGTGTCCGCATGCGTCGATCGCGTCGATTGCGATCGAGTACGGCACCGTGCCGCTCACCGACATGCTCGACATGCTGCGCGCGGATGTCTGGGTGCGCCATCATCCGGACGCGCCCGAAGCGTTGAAGGCCGACATTCGGCGGCAGATTCGCGCGGCGTTTTATATCGACGACGATATCTGGCGCGGCATGATCGTAGGCCAGGCGCGAGCGGCCGTGTTGCAGGCGTTATACGGCCTGTCGCGCGAGGACGTTTAGCGCAGTTCGAGCCACATCGGCTGATGATCCGATGACTGGCTCGACTGATCCGCTTCGCACCCAACAATGCGCGGCTGCAGATCTTCCGTCACGAAGATGAAGTCGCAGGCGAACGGTCCATCGGGCCATTGATCGTGATCGTAGAGACCGACCGTCGCCGCCCTCGGATCGTTCGAATGCGCGCAGGTCCATGCATCGACGAAGGCGGGCGCATCGGCGATGGGGTCGAGCATCGCGCGATACGCCGATCCTTCGAACGCGCTGTTGAAGTCACCGCAGACGATCGCGGAATGCGGACGCGCGGTGTCGGCGAACGGGCTCGCCTGACTTTCGGCCTTCGCGGGCTGGCGTTCATGCGCGCAGGCTTCGGCGTGCAGTTCGCGCAGCCGCGCGACTTGCGCGAGACGCTGCTTCTCTGAATAAAACTCCAGATGCGTGCTGACGACGCGCATCGGGCCGACGTCGGTATCGATGACGGCTTCGAGCGCGACGCGCATCATCGACGGCTTCGCGGGATCGGCGGGCCACGGGAGCGAATGGCGCAACACCTGACGCACCGGCAGGAGGCTGACGATCGCGTTGCCGAACTGACGGCGTGCAAGCCCTGCGCCCACGGGCGGCAGATCGGAGCCGATTCCGTCTATGACAGTTGCGCCCGGTATCAGCGCTTCGAGTTCGGCGAACTGATCGGCGCCCGGACGGCCCGCGAGTCCGCCCGCGTGTTCGCTTTCGTGGAAGCCGCGCGTGACTTCCTGGAGACAGAGAATGTCGAAGTCGTGCAGCGCTTTCGCTTCGGCGACGATGCGCGCGAGATCGACGCGGTTGTCTACGCCGCGTCCCCATTGGATGTTCCAGTCGACGAGTTTCATTTTCACCTCGGCGATAGCGCTAAAGGTTGACCTTCCGTCAAGGGCCGCAAGGAATGTGCGCGGTCGGCGCAACCTCCTTAATTTAGAGATAAAAGGGCCGCGTATGCAGCACAGGTCATTAGAATCCCGCGAATTAAAGAAGCGTGCAAACCATGTCCGGCTGTGCGAGGAACAGATGGCGAAAGCAGAAGCAACCGTCGAAGAACTCGTATCGATGATCGAACGCGGCGAATTGCGTCTTCCTGAGATGCAGATGCCGAAGCGGCACGCGTGACCGAGGTAGGCTGAATGAGTCCACGGACCGCAGGCTGAAACGAAGGCCTGAACTACGCCCCCTCCATTCACTTTTCCGAAACTAAGTATTTCTTACAGTCCCACCCGCGGACAGCGCTACAATCTGGGCCTAATAAACCACCGCAGTCCGTCACATGAAAGCTCGCATCACTCTCTCGCTCGGTGCACTATTGCTGCTATGGAGCAGCATCGCGTGCCAGGCGCAGCAAGCCCAGCCCGCCCCGCAGCCGCCTCAAGCCGCCGCGGCTCGCCCCCTCACGAAGGAACAGCAGGCCGCCCTCGACAAGCAAGACCAGGACATCGCGCAGGTCGCGTCGGCCATCGTCAGGCTGATCGACCAGAACAAGTCGGCCGAAGTGTGGGATCAGGGCTCGCCCATCGCGAAACAGATCATTTCACGCGATGACTTCGTCAAGAAGGTCACGCGCGACCGTTCGCCGCTCGGCTCACCGGGCATCCGCATGCCGATGGGCGTCAAGCATTATCGCTATGACGGCACCGGCAACATGCCCGCAGGCGCGTATATCAACGTGCTCTTCGATACCCAGTTCAGCCAGGCCCCTCAGTCATCGCGCGAGATGGTGACGTTCATCCTCGACTCGGACAATATCTGGCGTTTCGTCGGCTACACGGTGCGTTGAGTCGACGTCGAACCGGCATCACATGTTCGTGTATGACGCGCACCATCCCTTGCCGGCGACGAGCTTGTCGTTGAAGAGGGTGCAGCCGCCCCAGGCATCCGTCGATTTGCCCTGATACAACGAGCAGTTCGCACACGTCTGGTCGGCGGCATAGTTCGCGTATTTCGCCTTGTCCACCTTCGCGGCGTCTTCCTTGTATCCGACCGCGACGGCCGCCGGATCGGATTCGCTCAGGTGCGGCGCATCGGCGCGGGCTCGCGTGAGCCACAGCGCCGAGCCCATGCCGATACTGAAAATCATGAAGCTGCGGCGGGTCGGATTCATTGTGATGGACCGTTTTTGTCGTCTGCGGGGAATGTTTTCGTGCGCTCTCGGGCGCTAGTCGAACGATACGCCGACGCGCCGCGCCATGCCCAAAATTCGGCCTCGTCGCCTACGTTTGCGAATCGAACGGGCGGTCGTTTTTTCGCTGACCAGCCGCTTTAGCTTTCTCCTTCAACGTACGGGCAACGTCGTTCATTCCGCGCCGCTAAACCTTTGCGCAAACGTGCCGTAAATCAGGCCAGAACGCAATTGCAATCGCGTGAACCACCCCCGCGGCACCCGGTCGCGGCTCAATTCGAAGGAGAACACCGTGAGTGAAATGGAATGGATGATGGCTGGCGTGTATCTCGCAGCATCCGTATGCGGCACGCTTTTGATGAGCGCCCTCGCGCGCCGCAGCTTGAACCGGGTGGAGGATCGGGGCCACTGAACCTGCACGCGGCTTGCGAGCCACGCGACAAGCCGCAAACAAAACGCGCGCCGTGAACCGATCGACGAATCGGCCCTCCGGCGCGCGTGGCACTTCCTGACGAATCAGTGGAACAGCTTGATCGCCTGCGTGAGCGTGTTCGTGACGCCCCATGCGAGCGGAATCAGCACATACGCCCAGAACAGCAGCAGCAACCCCTTGTTCGACGACTTGCCTTCGTACTGAGTATTCATCGCGGTCTCCTTTCTCTCAGCTCGCGGCCTGCGCCGACAGGTTCATGTGATGCTTCTCATGCACTCGCGTGATGAGCAGATTGCAGAGGAAGCCGACGACGAGCAGCGCCGCCATGATGTGCAGCGTCATCGTGTACGCATCCGCGCCCGCGACGCCGTGTGCCACCTGATACGCGCGGACGTAGTTGACGAGCACCGGTCCCGCGACGCCCGCAGCCGCCCACGCGGTCAAAAGCCGTCCGTGAATGCCGCCGACGAACGCCGTGCCGAACATGTCCGCGAGATACGCGGGGACGGTCGAGAAGCCGCCGCCGTACATCGACAGAATCACGCCGTACGCCAGCACGAAGAGCGCGATGTTGCCGGCGCTCGCGAATTGCGGCACGAGGAAATACAGCACCGCGCCGAGCATGAAGAACACGAAGTAGGTGTTTTTACGGCCGATCCAGTCCGAGGCCGACGCCCACACGAAGCGTCCGCCCATGTTGAAAAGCGACAGCAGCCCGACGAAGCCCGCCGCCGCGCCCGCCGTGATCGACGTCTTGAAGCTTTCCTGAATCATCACCGATGCCTGGCCCAGCACGCCGATGCCCGCCGTCACGTTCAGGAACAGCACGAGCCACAGCAGATAGAACTGCGGCGTCTTCAACGCCTGATCGATATGCACGTGGTTCTTCGTGATCATCTTGTTCGCCGTCGCGGGCGGCGTCCAGCCGGCCGGCTTCCACTCCGCCGGGGGAATGCGGATCGCGAGCGCGCCGATCGTCATCGAGATGAAGTAGAGCACGCCGAGCACGAGGAACGTTTCGGCCACGCCGGCGCTCGTCGCGCTCTTGAAGTGGTTCATCAGCGCGACGGAGCCGGGCGCCGCGATCATCGCGCCGCCGCCAAAGCCCATGATCGCCATGCCGGTCGCCATGCCGCGGCGGTCCGGGAACCAGCGGATCAGCGTCGATACCGGCGACACATAGCCGAGCCCGAGGCCGATGCCGCCGATCACGCCATAGCCGAGATACAGCAGCCAGATCTGATGCAGATAGACGCCGAGCGAGGAAACGAGAAAGCCGCCGCCGAAGCAGCATGCCGCGGTGAACATCGTGCGGCGCGGGCCGACCTTCTCCAGCCATTTGCCGGCGAATGCCGCCGAGAGGCCGAGAAACACGATGGCGAGCGAGAAGATCCAGCCGAGCGTGGTCAGCGACCAGTCATCCGGCGCGGACTTCGTGATGCCGATGACTTTCGTCAGCGGCGCATTGAACACCGAGAACGCATACGCCTGCCCGATGCACAGGTGAACAGCCAGCGCGGCAGGCGGCACCATCCAGCGCGAGAAGCCGGGCCGGGCGATGGTCGCTTCCTTGGAGAAAAAGCTTGTCGGGCCGTGCGCGGCCCCTTGATTGAGTGTGCTGTTCATTGTGGTCTCCGTGGCGCGTCATGTCTCTCACGTGCGCGCGCATCGTTACTTGAGGTGCCGACCGGGGTCGCCGGAAAGCAGCCCGCCGTGGTTCATGCGCCCGGCGACGATGTCCGCGTCGCGTGCGCAAGGCCATTTCGCGCCGCTCAAACATGCGATGGAACGACATATGAGTGCGACGCTTTGCCACGGCTGGCATGACCATAGACAAGTGTGAAAGGCTTTGCAATATGAACAGTCGTGCCATAAGCGTTTGCCCGCAGCGTTGCCGTAATCCGCGCAGCAATCCGCATGCATCGCGGACGCAGACGCTGGCTGTATCGCATCGCTACAGGGCGGGGCAGGTGTCCTGATTCTGAACAGGGCGCATCGGCCCGTATAAACCCTGACGATGCCCCGCGCAACCGCATGCCGATGCGGCTCTCGCCCGACTCGTATGCTCGCGCGCTCGATGGCACGGAACTCGCAAACAACAGCGACCGGCGCCGGACATCGGCAGTGCCGGCCCGTTCACGTCGACATGCGAGGAGCACACACAATGAATCACGCAGAGATGCAGTTCCTGAGCACGGAATATCCCTACAAAAAGCAGTACGGCAACTTCATCGGCGGCAAGTGGGTGCCGCCCGCGGGCGGTGAGTATTTCGACAACATTTCGCCGATCACCGGCGAGCCTTTCACGTCGATTCCGCGCTCGCGCGAAGCTGATATCGAAGCCGCGCTCGACGCCGCGCACGCAGCGAAGGCGTCGTGGGGCCGGACGTCCGTCACCGATCGCGCGAACCTGCTGCTGAAGCTCGCCGATCGCATGGAAGCGAATCTGCAGCGTCTCGCGGTGGCCGAGTCCATCGACAACGGCAAGCCGCTGCGCGAGACGATGGCTGCGGATATTCCGCTCGCCATCGACCACTTCCGTTATTTCGCAAGCGCGGCGCGTTCGCAGGAAGGCGGCATCTCGGAGATCGATCACGATACGGTCGCGTATCACTTCCACGAGCCGCTCGGCGTCGTCGGGCAGATCATTCCGTGGAATTTCCCGATTCTGATGGCCGTATGGAAGCTCGCGCCCGCGCTCGCGGCGGGCAACTGCGTCGTGTTGAAGCCGGCGGAGCAGACGCCCGCATCGATTCTCGTACTGCTTGAAGTGATCGACGGCATTCTGCCGCCGGGCGTCCTCAATGTCGTGAACGGCTTCGGTCTGGAAGCGGGCAAGCCGCTCGCGTCGAACAAGCGCATCGCGAAGATCGCGTTCACAGGCGAGACCACGACGGGCCGTCTCATCATGCAGTACGCGAGCCAGAATCTGATTCCGGTCACGCTGGAGCTGGGCGGCAAGAGCCCGAACATCTTCTTCGAGGACGTGCTGAACGCCGACGACAGTTTCTTCGACAAAGCGCTCGAAGGCTTCACGATGTTCGCGTTGAATCAGGGCGAAGTGTGCACCTGCCCGTCGCGCGCACTGGTGCAGGAATCGATCTATGAGCGCTTCATGGAACGCGCGCTGAAGCGCGTCGCGGCCATCGCGCAGGGCCATCCGCTCGATACGAAGACGATGATCGGCGCACAGGCTTCGCGGGAGCAACTGGAGAAGATCCTGTCGTATATCGATCTCGGCAAGCAGGAAGGCGCGGAATGTTTGAGCGGCGGCGAGCGTGCCGCGTTCGACGGCGAGCTGGCGAACGGCTATTACATCAAGCCGACCGTGTTCAAAGGCCACAACAAGATGCGCATCTTCCAGGAGGAAATCTTCGGGCCCGTGCTGTCGGTGACGACCTTCAAGACCGAAGAAGAAGCGCTCGAAATCGCGAACGATACGCTCTACGGTCTCGGCGCGGGCGTGTGGACGCGCGACGGCACGCGCGCCTATCGATTCGGACGTGCGATTCAGGCGGGCCGCGTGTGGACCAACTGCTATCACGCGTATCCGGCGCACGCGGCGTTCGGCGGCTACAAGCAGTCGGGCATCGGACGCGAGAATCACAAGATGATGCTCGATCACTATCAGCAGACGAAGAACATGCTCGTAAGCTACAGCGACAAGCCGCTCGGCTTCTTCTAAAGCGTAGTGGGCCGCCGCTGTTCCATGCAGCGGCGGCCATTCAGAACAACGAGAACATCATGAGCGAACAGGAAGAAGTGCTGCGCGTGACCGCGACGCCCGCTGCGATCGATCTCATCGACAAAATCAAGGCCGAGCATGGCGACGTGCTGTTCCATCAATCGGGCGGATGCTGCGACGGCAGCGCGCCGATGTGCTTTCCGGCGAAGGAATTCATGGTCGGCGGTTCCGACGTGAAGCTCGGCGCGATCGGCGGCGTGCCGTTCTACATGACCGAATCGCAATACGAGTACTGGCAGCACACGCAGCTCATCATCGATGCGGTGCCGGGCAACGGCGGCATGTTCTCGCTGGAGCGCCCGACGGGCCTGCGCTTTCTCACCCGCTCGCGGCTTTATAGCGACGAAGAGAACGCATGGCTCGAACGACATCCGGTCGAGCACGTGAGTTGAGCTTCGCTTAGCCGGCGCTTTACCCGATGTGCGCGCCGAAACCGGTCCGGCCCGCCGCGAGTTCATCGCGCAACGTGAGTCGGGGAATCTCGTAGTCGCCGTGATTCTGCTTACGGAACGCGATCGGCGTATCGTCCCAAAGGCGGTCGAGCCGCGTGCCGAGCGCATCGCGAGTCGCCTGCATGCGCGCGTCGTCCATGTGGCTCGTCTGATAGACGACGAAAGGCGGCAGTACGTCGAAGCCAGGATAAAAGAGCACGCCATGCTGGATCGGGAAGAGCACGTCGTCGATCGGGCCGTTGATGCCGCGCGAACCATAGTGCGATTCCCAGCCGCCAGTCGTGACGACGATCATCGCGCGCTTGCCCGACATGACGCCTTCGCCATAGCGGTCGCCCCAATGTTTGTCCGAGTGCTCGCCCACGCCGTAGCCGAAGCCGTACGCATACACGCGCTCGACCCAGCCCTTCATGATCGCGGGCATCGAGAACCACCACATCGGGAATTGAAGGATCAGCGCGTCGGCCCAGCGCAGCTTGTCCTGCTCGATTTCGATGTCACGGCTTTGCAGGCCGTTCTCGAATGCGTGCTTCGAGTCGAGCGCCGCGTGAAAGGGCGCATCGGTGCTGCGCTCGCGGACATCGGTCGCGTCGAGCGGCGCTTTCCAGTTCATCGCATAGAGGTCGGAAACCTGCACGTCATGGCCGTTCGCGCGCAGGCGTTCGACGGTGAAATCATTGAGCGCGCCATTGAGCGAGCGGCGCTCCGGATGGGCATAGACGATCAGTACGTTCATGAGGATTCTCCACTGCGGTTCAGGAATGGAGGCCAGCATAAACACGGCTCTGGTATAGTGGAAATGAATATTCGAAATCACAGGTATTACGATGAATAATATCCTGAGACGAGTCGATCTCAATCTGCTCGTCACGCTCGATGTTCTCCTCGCCGAACAGAACGTCACGCGCGCCGCCGAGCGGCTTCATTTTTCGCAGCCTTCCGTGAGCGTGCACCTGGCGAAGCTACGCGACATCTTCGGCGATCCGTTGCTATTGCCCGGTCCGCGCGGCATGCGGACGACGGCGCGTGCAGACAGCCTGCGCGAGCCTTTAAGGGAAGCGCTTGCTTCGCTGGAACGCGCGGTATCGCCCGCAGCGGCGTTCGATCCCGCTACCGCCGACAACACTTGGCGCATCGCCGCCACCGACTACAGCGAATCCACCGTGCTATTGCCCGCGCTCTGCGGCATGCGCGCCGCCGCGCCGCACACGCGTATCGCGGTGCTGGAGATAAACCCGCCGCGCCTTGCGAAACAGGCGGAGAGGGGCGAGATCGATCTCGCGTTTCACATCACGTCGCCGGACACGGACAACTTTCACCAGCAGCCGCTTTTCACGGAAAGCTATGTGCTCGTCGGGCGCAAGGATCATCCGCGCCTGAAGCGGCGGCCCACGCTCACGCAGTTTTGCGCGCTCGAGCATGTGATCGTGTCGCCGGATGGCGGCGGCTTTTTCGGGCCGACGGATGAACGGCTTGCCGCGCTCGGCATGAAGCGGCGCGTCGCCCTTTCGGTGCCGCACTTTCTATTCGTGCGCTCCGTGCTCGCGACGACCGATCTAGTTTCGATCCAGCCGTGGGGTCTCGCGAAGCATTGGCCCGAGCTTCGCACGGTTGCGCCGCCTGTCGACATTCCCGGCTACGAGATGTCGATGTACTGGCACGAGCGCGTGCATCGCGACCCGGCACATCGATGGCTGCGCGAATCGATCGCCCAGGCCATTTCGGCAAGCTGAGCGCTTACGTCCAGCGCGGCGCGCGCTTTTCGACGAACGCCTGCGTGCCTTCGAGCGTGGCGTCGTCCATCATGTTGCAGGCCATCGTTTCCGATGCGAGCGCGTACGCGGCCTCGATGCCGGTTTCGAGCTGACGATAGAACAAACCCTTGCCCGCCGCGACCGCTTCGCGCGGCTTGGCGGCGATGGTCGCGGCCAGTGTGCGCACGGTATCGTCGAGTTCGCCCGGCGATGCGACGCGGTTCACGAGGCCGCGTTCGCGCGCCGTCGCTGCATCGATGAACTCGCCGGTCACGAGCATCTCAAACGCCGCCTTGCGCGATACATTGCGCGAAAGCGCCACGCTCGGCGTCGAGCAGAAGAGCCCGAGATTCACGCCCGATACGGCGAAGCGCGCATCGCTCGATGACACCGCGAGATCGCACATCGCGACGAGCTGACAGCCCGCCGCCGTCGCGATGCCGTGCACGCGCGCGATCACGGGCTGCGGCATGCGCTGGATCGTGAGCATCAGGCGCGAGCAGCGTGCGAAGAGCTCGCGATAGTAGTCGAGCGCAGGGTCGGCGCGCATTTCCTTCAGGTCGTGACCCGCGCAAAACGCGCGCCCCGCGCCCGCCAGCACGACCACGCGCGTATCCGACGCGGCGATGTTCTTCAGTGCCTGTTCGAGCGCTTCGAGCATCGCCTCCGACAAGGCGTTGAACGCATCGGGACGATTCAACGTCAGCACGACGGCGCCATCGATGCCGTATGCATTGTGTTCGATGAGAACGAGTTCGCTCATGTGGCTGCGCTCCTCAGACGTCGATCGCCGCGACCGAGCCCGCGATCTTGCGCAGCGCGAACTTCTGGATCTTGCCCGTCGATGTCTTCGGCAACTCGCAGAACTCGATTGCGCGCGGCACCTTGAAGCCTGCGAGCTGTTCTTTGCAATGCGCGATCAGTTCTTCGACGCTCGCATGCGCCCCGGGTTTCAGCTCGACGAAAGCGCAAGGCGTTTCGCCCCAGCGCGCATCGGGTTTTGCGACGACGGCCACCGCGAGCACCGCGGGATGCCGGTACAACACGTCTTCGACTTCGATGCTCGATATGTTCTCGCCGCCCGAGATGATGATGTCCTTGCTGCGATCCTTGATGCGCACGTAACCGTCCGGATAGGCGACGGCCAGATCGCCCGTATGGAACCAGCCGCCGCGAAACGCTTCCTCGGTGGCGGCTGCGTTCTTCAGATAGCCCTTCATCGCGATGTTGCCGCGGAACATGATCTCGCCGATCCTCTCGCCATCGGATCGCACACATTCCATCGTCGACGGATCGCGCACGCTCACGGCATCCTGCAAGTGATAGCGCACGCCTTGCCGTGCGTTTAGGCGCGCGCGCTCGTGAACATCGAGCTCGCTCCATTCTTCCTGATGCGCGCAGACGGTGGCGGGTCCATACACCTCGGTCAGTCCGTACACGTGCGTCAGTTGAAAGCCCATGCGCTCCATGCCTTCGATCATCGTGGCGGGCGGCGCGGCGCCCGCGACCATCGCATGAACTTTCTGCTGTATGCCGGCCTTCATTTCATCGGGTGCATTGACGAGCAGGTTCTGCACGATCGGCGCGCCGCAATAATGCGTGACGCCTTCCTTGCGGATCAGATCGAAGACGGTCTTTGCCTCGATCTTTCGCAGGCACACGTTCACGCCCGCGCGCGCCGCGACGGTCCACGGAAAGCACCAGCCGTTGCAATGGAACATCGGCAGCGTCCACAGATACACGGCGTGCGTCGGCATATCCCATTCGAGGATATTGCTGATCGCATTCGTATAAGCGCCGCGATGGTGATACACGACGCCCTTCGGATTGCCCGTCGTGCCCGACGTGTAGTTCAGGCAGATCGCGTTCCATTCGTCCGACGGCGGCGACCATTCGTATGCGGGATCGCCGCTCGCGAGCAGCGCTTCATAGTCGATTTCGCCGATGCGTTCGCCCGCGCCCGTGTACTGCGGATCGTCCACGTCGATGACGAGCACGTTCTGCGGCACGTTTTCGAGCGCACGGCGCATCACGTCCGAGAATTCACGGTCGACGAGCACCGCCTTCGCTTCGCCGTGCGTGAGCATGAAAGCGAGGGTGTTGGCGTCGAGCCGCGTGTTGAGCGCGTTGAGCACGGCGCCCGTCATCGGCACGCCGAAGTGCGCTTCGACCATTTCCGGCGTGTTCGGCAGCATCGCGGCCACGGTATCGCCGACGCCGATGCCACGCGCGGCGAGTGCGGACGCAAGCCGCCGCGTGCGCGCATAGGTCTCGGCCCAGTTGCGCCGCACGTCGCCATGCACGACGGCGGTGCGCGTCGGATAAACCGAGGCCGCGCGCTCGATGAAATTGAGCGGCGTCAGCGCCGCAAAGTTGGCGGTCGTTTTGGGAAGGCCTTCGTCGTACATGCTGGCGCTCATGGTCATCTCCTCAGGCGCGGATCTGTCAGATCGAGTCAGTGTCGCTCATGTTTCTTAGAAGAGCGTTATCACGCGCGCAACTTACGTTACCCTGACGTTCCGTCTCATGGTTTGCCCTGATCAGGCGAGATCGTCGAGCTTGATCTCGAAGCCGCGCTTGACGCCCGGACGCGCGAAAAGCGCTTCATACCAGCGTTTGACGTTGGGATAGTCGTCGAGCGAAACCTGATGACGTTCGTGCCGCCACGCCCAGCCGAGAATCGCGAAATCGGCGACGGACATCTCGCCCGCGACGTATTCCACTTCGGCAAGACGCTTGTCGAGCACGCGATAGAGGCGGCGCGTTTCGTCGGAGTAACGCTTGAGTCCGTAACGCCGGTCGCTTTCCGGCTCGACCGCGCGAAAGTGATGCACCTGTCCGGGCATCGGGCCGAAGCCGCCCATCTGCCACATCAGCCATTCGAGCACGGGCACGCGGTCGCGCAAACTGGCGGGCAGGAACTTGCCGGTCTTCTCGCCAAGATAGAGCAGGATGGCGCCGGATTCGAACACGCTGATCGGCTTGCCGTCGGGACCGTCCGGATCGACGATCGCCGGAATGCGGTTATTCGGGCTGATACGCAGAAAGCCGGGCGCGTGCTGCTCGCCCTTCGTGATGTTCACCGTCTTCACGATGTAGGGCAGTTGCATTTCTTCCAGCGCGACGCTGATCTTGCGTCCGTTGGGCGTGTTCCAGGTATGCAGTTCGATGGTCATCGCGTGCGTCCCCGTTCAGGTCAATGCGGGCGACACATGGCGCTGAAATCCCACGCGCTGTGTGATGCCGATATACCAGCGTTCGAGCTCGGGCAATGCGGGCCGCGCGAGTTCGGCGATGCCGAACCAGCGGCGCGCATAAGCGGCGATGACGAGATCGGCGAGCGTGAACGTGCCGCCTTCGAGATAGTCGCGGCCTTGCAGATGCGCATCGATGACGCGCCAAAGCTTCTCCACTTCGCTCGCTGCGGCGGCGAGTTGCGCCATATCGCGCTCGGCGGCGCTCGTGCGGATATAGCCCCAGAAGACAGGGCGTTCGGCGGGTTGCAGCGTGGAAAGCGACCAGTCGAGCCAGCGGTCGGCACTCGCGCGAACCTTCGGCGCGGCGGGGTAGAGCGTGCTGTCGGAGCCGTACTGCATCGCGAGATAACGGATGATCGCATTCGATTCCCACAGCACGAAATCGCCGTCGACCAGCGTGGGCACGCGGCCCATCGGGTTCATCGCGAGATAGTCGGGTTCGGTGTTGCGCCCGAATTGCAGGCCCGCGTCGATGCGTTCGTATGCGAGGCCAAGCTCCTCGCAGCACCACAGCACTTTCTGCACATTGACCGAGTTGGCTCTGCCCCAGATCGTCAGCATTCGATGTCGCCCCTCATGTTTGTCGAGGGCTTCATCTTAGCTGTGTTTTGTCTGTTCGCGTCGGCCATCGGGCAGGGCGGACGTCGCGATCAGGTCTCTGCAACCGTCTCCCGACGGGCATTTCTGCGCAGCACATCGGCAGGCACGCCGTACGTCCGGACGAACGCGCGGCGCATGCGCTCCCTGTCCGCGAAGCCCGTCTCCTGGGCGACCACGTTGATCGTGTGCCGGCCTTGCTCGATCATGAATCTCGCTGCTTCCAGTCGAAGCTGTTCCACGGCCTTCGCCGGAGACTGACCGGTTTCCGCCAGAAAGGCGCGGCTGAACTGACGGGGGCTGAGGTTGGCCACGTCCGCCAGTTCCTCGATGGTGAGCGGATTTCGCAGGTTGCGTCGTATGTGCCCGAGTACCGATTCGATCCGGTCCGACTTCGGTGTCATGTCGAGCAAGGCCGAGTGCTGCTTCTGTCCGCCCAGCCGACGCTGGTTCATGACGAGCAGCCTGGCGACGAACTTGGCCGCATCGGCGCCGAGGTCGTTGTCGAGCAAGGCCAGGGCGAGATCGATACCGGCCGTCATTCCCGCCGATGTCCATATCGGACCGTCGTTGATGTAGATGCGGTCTTCCTCCGCGATGACATGCGGAAAGCGTGCCCGGAATTCGGACGCATGTACCCAATGCATCGTCGCGCGCCGGCCATCCAGAAGTCCGGCTTCGGCAAGAACGAATGCGCCGCTGCAGATGGAAGCCACACGTCGCGATGCCTTCGCAGCCTCCTTCACGAACGCGATCAACGCCGGGTCGAACGGGGGAATCTTGACGTCCGTGATCGAACCCACGATGACCGTATCGAATGCGGGTTCGCCGAAAGCCTTCGTTTGCAGCGTCATGCCGCTGGAAGATTCCAGCAGGCCGCCATGCGGCGACAGCAGATGAATTTCGTAGCGCGGGCCTCCCGGCGGCATGTTTGCGAGCTCGAATGCCGTAAGCGCCGCGAGGCTCATCAACTGGAATCTTTGCGGCACGATGAAGCCGATCTGATGCATACCTGCTCCTGCCTGGCGAGCGAAGATTCATTCGCGAACACGCCAGCGACCGATGGCATAAATGGTGGCAACAACGACATACATGCTAGTGGCATGCGGCGCTAAGGTACAAGCACTTCTTACACCGCAGGGAACGACGACATGTCGAAAATCATTCGCGCCGCAGCCGTTCAGATCTCGCCGGTTCTTTATAGCCGGGAAGGCACCGTCGAAAAAGTTGTCCGCAAGATTCTGGAACTCGGTCAGCAGGGCGTGCAGTTCGCAACCTTCCCCGAAACTGTCGTGCCGTACTACCCGTATTTTTCTTTTCTCGAAGCACCGTTCGCGATGGGCGCCGAACATTACAAGCTCCTCGAACAAGCCGTGACGGTGCCCTCGGACACGACCCGCGCAATCGGCGAAGCGGCGCGTCAGGCCGGCATGGTGGTGTCGATCGGCGTCAACGAACGCGACGGCCGCACACTCTACAACACGCAATTGCTTTTCGATGCCGATGGCACGCTGGTGCAGCGCCGTCGAAAACTCTCGCCGACCTATCACGAGAGAATGGTCTGGGGAATGGGCGATGGCTCAGGTTTGCGCGCGGTCGATACGGCCGTTGGCCGGGTCGGCCAGCTCGCCTGCTGGGAGCACTACAACCCGCTCGCACGCTACGCGCTGATGGCTGACGGCGAGGAAATCCACTCGGCGATGTATCCCGGCTCGTTTGCCGGCGATCGCTTCTCGGAACAGATTTCCGTGAACATTCGCCAGCACGCGCTCGAAGCCGGCGCCTTCGTCGTGAATGCGACGGCGTGGCTCACCTCCGAGCAGCAACAGCAGATTTTGCGCGATACCAATACCACGCAGATCGGCCCGATCTCGAGTGGCTGTTTCACCGCGATCGTGTCGCCGGAAGGCGAGTTCATCGGCGGCGCGCCGCTGCGTGAAGGAGAGGGCGAAGTGATCGCGGATCTCGATTTCTGGCAGATCGACAAGCGCAAACGGATGATGGACTCCCGCGGTCATTACAGCCGCCCCGATGTGCTCGGGCTCGTGATCGATCGCGCGCCGAAGACACATGTCATCGAACGTTCGCTGCATGCGCCGGCAGAAGTGCCGGCCGTGAGTCTGGAAGTCTCCGCCTGAATTCGTGCGGAATCGTGCGATGCCGTCGCATCGAATCAACCGGGATTGAACACCATGAACTTCACCAATGTCATGCTCGAACGCAACGCAGAATTCGCAAACACTGCGTTTTCACCCGAACTCAAGATGATGCCGTCGACGGGAACCGTGGTTGTCGGCTGCGTCGATCCTCGCGTCGACCCGTCGAGCGTGCTGGGCCTGAAGCAAGGCGAAGCGGCCGTAATTCGCAATGTCGGCGGCCGGATCAACAAGCCCTTGCTCGACACGCTCGCGATACTGGCCGTGGTCGCGAAGGCGGCCGGACGTCCTGACGGCGCGCGCAACCTCGTTCTGCTTCAGCATACGGACTGCGGGATCATCGGCTGCCATAAGCATGCGCCGGCCTTGCTGGCGAACCATCTAGGCGTGGAAACGGACGCACTCGCCGACCTTGCAATCACGAACCCGTATGAGGCAGTGGCTATCGACGTTGCGGCGCTCCGGGCGAACCAGGCTTTCCCGGACGATCTGATCGTTTCCGGACTGGTGTATGACGTGAAGACCGGCCTCATCGAGACAGTCGTTCCCGCCGCGCCCTTGCGCAAGGCCGCAGGGTAAGTGTTCGCGGGATTGCTCCCGTCAATGAGTGTCCGACTGCCAGCGACCGGATTCCGGACACACGGCGGCGGGCGAGCCGTTCAACCAGACTTGCTCTTCATCCGGTTGCAGCGACGTCGAAGGGGCGACGTCGAATTTCACGTCGAGTACCCGCGCAACATGGGCGTCTTCGATGGGCAGCTCCCACGTGAGGAATATCTGCACGCAATCCTGATCCGGCGCGAAGTCGGCGACACTGAAATTGCCGCTGCGGCGCTGAATGACGCCATGAGGCTGGCCCGTATCGAATATCACGGCCGTTCCGCGAGTCAGTGGAATGCGATGGCCCGTCGAGGGGAAATGCAGGTCCAGACCTTTGTCTTCGCTCAGAAAGAGATTGCAGAAAGCCGCGCCGCCATATTGCGCACCGTCATGGTGGTACCGCGCGCCGCGACAGGCCATGAGCGCGACGTCACTCGCGGCAAGCACGCCGGGAAGTCCGAGCGCGGAGGTCCAGTCGGACATGGCCTGCACGCAGCGCCTGTAGTCCGGCCAGCGCATTTGCGTCCGCGCCAAAGGCATTGCTTCGACATCGCCGGGTTCCAGATCGAGCCGCGTCGATGTCTCCCTTTGCCAATCGGCGAGCACCCGCGCAGAGGGCGCAGGCACGTCGAGCGTGGCTGATAGAACGATGTCGCTTACGCGTCGACTGCGGATGGCGTCGCCGCTCCAGAAATAAGAAGTCAGCATGTCTCGGATTCGATGGTCCGCGCCATTGTAACGATTCGGACAGATCGCTCATCAACGCGGATTGAGCACTTTGGCCACGACGGCATCCGCATCGCATGCGGGCGTCGACGGGCCGAGCGCTTTCGGCTCCTGCGCACTGGTGTCATAAAGGCGGTCCGGAATGAAGAACGCGAAGATGCCGCTCAGGAAGAACACCGCGCCGACCAGCAGAAAGCTCACACCGAACGAGAACTGCGTGGCGATGAACCCGATCGCGACAGGCGCGGCGCCCGAGCAGAAGCGCCCCACGTTATACGAACCGCCGACGGCCGTGCCGCGAATGCGCGTGGCGAAGCTCTCGGACATGAACGCGCCCATCGTCCCAAGCGGCACGCCATAGAGAAAGCCGAAGAACAGCATCAGCCAGACGATGTTCTCGCGCGTGTGAAGGAAGACGATGACCGGCAGAAACAAGGCCGCGCCGATGCAGCCGAGCACGTACACGCCGCGCCGGCTCCACAAATCGCCGACCCAGCCCGCGACGATCTTGCCCACGAACGCGACGACGTATGTGCCGATCATGTAGCCCGCCATCGAGCCGAAGCGCACGTGCAGCTCTTTCTCCAGATAGGTCGGCAGCCAGTTGTTCAGCCCGTAGAAGCCCGACAGCGCGAACACGGACGCCAGCGCCCACAGGATGAACATCTTGCGCGCCTCGCGATCCGAGAAGATCAAATAATAGCGATTCTCGCGCCATCTGCGGCGCACACGCGGCGCGCCTTGCCGCAGCGCCGCGCTCGCACGCCAGCCGGGCGGCTCGGGCACGAACCAGTGAATTGCCAGCGCCAGCACGACGGGAATCGTCGCCACATAGAAGAGCATGCGCCAGCCGTAGTGCGGCAAGATCCAGTTGGCGAGCGAGATCACGACGATATAGCCCGCCGATACGCCCGTCTGCAAGATGCCGAGGATCAGCGAGCGCCGCTCCGTCGGTACATATTCGGCGACGAGCGTGCTTACGAGCACCATGCAGCCGATACCGAGCGAGCTGATGAAGCGCACGAGCGCGAACTGCGCGAAGGTATGCGTGAGCCCGAGCAGGCCTGCGCCGAGCGAGAACAGCGCGAGTGCCCACACGACGACGCGCACGCGTCCGAGCGCGTCGCTCGCCCAGCCGCCGAGGATGCCGCCCACCGCCATCCCGACGAGCGTCAGACTGCCGAGCGCGCCCGCCTCGACATTGGTGAGCCCGAATTCGCTCTTGATGCGCGTGAGGGTGAGGCCGTACATCATGACGTCGGCGCCGTCGACGAGCAGCGCGAGATAGCCCAGCGCGAAAACGATCAGCCAGCGCCCGGTTTCGGGAGAAGATGCGCGGATCATGGACGCGGCTCCGCATCGGCGTAAAGCGGCATGCGTGCAACCAGCGCGGGCGCGAGAAACGAGCCGAGCAGTACGCCCGCGTCTTCGTGCTCGCGCGTGTACCAGTGCTCGACATGCGTGAGATTCATCGTGCCGATGCATTCGCCGTCGTAAGCGATCGGAATGTTGAGGATCGAGCCCAGGCCCATGTTCGCCATCGTCACGTGATCGTCGAAGGCGTTGCGGATGTCGTGCGCGGTCTCGCCGCGAAACGGCCGCAATTCCTGGAGGATTTGCGTCGCCCACGCGGTGCCGCGCTTCTTCTTGCGGCCGCCTGTCGGATAGACGTCAGGCATGTTGGTGAAGACGCGCTCCACTTCGTGATTGCGCGCGTCGTACGCCATGATCGTGAAAAGCCGGAAGCCGATGGTCTCGGCCGCGACAGCCGCTACCGCTTCGAACAGCGTCGCTGGCTGAGATGGCTCGCGCATCGCGCGCGCGAGCCGTTGCAGGTCGGTCAGTTGCAGTGAGCGCGTCTCTGTGTCTCGCATGATGATGAAATTCTCTAGCCGCGCAGGTTGGTGGGAGCGAGACGGTCGTGTGCATCGCCTTCGACCGCGCCGTTGATTTCGATGTCTTCGAGCGAGCGGTTGCGCGTCTCGATGCCGAGGAAGAACACGACGCACGCGCCCGCGAGCAGCACGGCGGTGGTCATCGCGAACACGCCGAAGAAGCCGAACATCGGATACACGATGCCGACGAGAATCGGCGCGCTCACCGACCCGATGCGCCCGAACGATGAAGACGAGCCGGTGCCCGTGGTACGCACGGAGGTCGGGAAAATTTCCGGCGTGTACGCATAGACGCCCGCGAACGCGCCGTTCATGAAGAACGACAGGCAGATGCCCGCCGCCATGATCTGCACGCCGGTATGCGAGAGCGACAGCATGATCGCTGCGATGCCGCCGAGCGTCATGTACGACGCCACCACGCCCTTGCGGCCGATCTTCTCGTTGAGCCACGCCGCCGAGAAATAGCCCGGAATCTGCGCGCCGTAGATGGCGATGGAGAAACCGAAGCTCTTCGTGATCGTGAGCCCTTCCTTGACGAGCAGGCTCGGAATCCACGAGAAGAACGAGTAGTACGCGAACGCCACGGCGAACCACATCAGCCAGCTCACCGCCGTGGTGCCCGCGAGCCGCTTGCCCCACAGCGTCTTGACGTTGTGCCACGCGCTGCCGCTGCTCTTCGCCGCAGAGGGAATCGCGCCCACGCTCGACAGCGGCGCAAGCTCGATGCCGCGTCGGACATACCACGCCTCGATGTCGTCGACGACGCTGCCGGCTTCGGCGACGCGGCCCTGGCTTTCCATCCAGCGCGGCGATTCGGGCAGCGTGCGGCGCCACCACAGCAGCATCACGACGGGCAGCGAGGTAATGACCGCGAGATAGCGCCAGCCGTCCGGAAAATTGCGCACGACGGTATAGCCGAGAATCGATGAGCTCAGATAGCCGAATGACATGAAGCCGACGAGCGCGCCGCAGAACATGCCGCGATAGCGTCTCGGCACGAACTCCGCGAGAAACGGCGCGATCACGACGGTTTCCGCGCCCGAGCCGAAGCCCGCGACGATACGCAGCGCGAAGAACGTGTGCCAGTCCTGCGCGGTGGCGCTCGCAAGCGAGGCGACGCAATAGATCGCGAGCGCGCTCATCATGATGCGTCGGCGGCCGATGATGTCCGCGAGCACGCCCGACAAAAACGCACCGAAGAAATAGCCGATATACGTGCTGCTCGCGACGAGCCCGGTCTGCGCGCTCGTCAGGCCCCACAGCTTGCTGACGACCGGAAGCAGGAACGCGAGCGACGACGAATCGAGGCCGTCGAACAGATAGCCGCATCCGCCGATGATGAGCAGTTTGCGATGAAAGCCGGATAGCGGCAGCCGTTCGAGACGGGCGGCGACAGCGGACATGATCGATGTTCTCCGGTGGATTCGGTGTCAGCGCCCGATCGCGTAAGCCTGCATCTGGCGCGGCGTAGCGGCGCCGCGCATCAGGCCGTTGCGGATGCCCACGGCGCACACGCGTCCGAGCGACCACGATTCGGCGACCGTGAGTTCGTGGCCGCGCGCGCGCAGTGCATCGAGCGTCGCTTGCGGAAAGTTGCCCTCTGCCGACATCTTCCCGAGTTGAATGTCGCGCGGATAAAACGAGCCGGGGAAATGCGCGGTCTGAAACGATGGCGCATCGACGGCGGCTTGCAGGTTCATGCCGAAGTGCACGTGGCGCAGCAGCAGTTGCAGCGACCATTGATCCTGCTGATCGCCGCCCGGCGTGCCGAGCGCGGCATACGGCTTGCCGTCGCGCGTGACGAGCGTCGGCGAAAGCGTGGTACGCGGGCGGCGTCCCGGCCCGAGCGACGAGGGCAGGCCTTCTTCCATCCAGAACATCTGGCCGCGCGTGGTCACGTTGAAGCCCAGCCCCGGCACTGCGGGCGATGCCTGCAGCCAGCCGCCGGACGGCGTCGCCGACACCATGTTGCCCCAGCGGTCGACGACATCGAGATGCACCGTGTCGCCGCGCAACTCCGGCAACGGCGCGAAGGTCGGTTCGCCCTGGCCGAAGCCGCCCGGCTGCTGGCGGCCCGCATTGGCAAGAATCTTCGCGGCGCGCGCTTCGCTGTCGAGCAGATTGCCCGGACGGAATTCGAACGATGCGCGATGCGGATCGATCTGCTGGCGGCGCGCGTCGTTGTAGGCGTCGCTGAGCAGCGTGTCCATCGGCACGTCGGAGAAATTCGGGTCGCCATAGAAGACATCGCGGTCGGCGAATGCGAGCTTTGAACATTCGATGACCGTGTGCACGAAGTCCGGGCCCAGCGGGTCCATGCTCGCGAGATCGAAACCTTTCAGCAACGCGAGTTGTTGCAGGAACATCGGGCCTTGTCCCCACGGTCCCGTTTTGTGGACCATGAAGCCTTCGTACTCGTACGAGACAGCGTCTTCGTAAGTCGGCTCCCAGCGCGCGAGATCCGCTGCATCGAGCAGGCCGCGATTACGCTGGCCCGATGTATCCAGCACATCGGTCGAGCGGAAGTATTGATCGATCGCATCGGCAACGAAGCCGCGATAGAACGCGATGCGCGCGCGTTCGCACTGCTCCGCGCGATCGGCGCGGGTTTTCGCCTCGCGCAGAATGCGCTTGTACGTCTCTGCGATGGCCGGATTCGCGAAGAGATGATTGGGACGCGGCGCCTCGCCGTCGCGCAGCCATTGCTCGGCGGAAGTGCGCCATTCGCGCTTGAAGAAATCCTGAATCGCCAGAATCGACGACGCCATGCGCGGCAGCACCGGATAACCGTGTTCCGCATAGCCGATGGCGTAGCTCAGCACGTCTTCCAGCGGCAACTGCCCGTAGTCGCGCAACATCGCCATCCAGCCGCCGAACGCGCCGGGCACGACCGCAGGCAACAGGCCGGTGCCGGGCATCACGGTGAGGCCCAGTTCCTTCATGCGTGCGATCGTCATGGCGGCAGGCGTCACGCCCTGGCCGCACAGCACACGCACGCGGTCTTCCTTCGCGCTGTAGAACACGGCTGGCAACTCGCCGCCCGGCCCGTTCAGATGCGGCTCGACGATCTGCAAAACGAAACCGGCCGCCGCCGCCGCGTCGAACGCATTGCCGCCTTTTTCGAGCACCGCCATCGCGGACGCGCTCGCAAGCCAGTGCGTCGATGCCACCATGCCGAAGGTGCCGATCAGTTCGGGTCGTGTCGTGAAGCTCATCGCTGTCGTCCGTTGGGTGAACCAATATTTATTGGTTCCAATGTGAAATACAAAATATTTATGCAGCGTACGTCATCATAAAAAGGAAATCAATGCGTCGCCGTCCCGCCGGCTTTCTGTTACATTGAACCAATACTCATTGGTTCAGAATCCCGCTCATGGAAAAGCCCGCGCTCGACAAGCTGCTCGACTACGTCTCACAGCACAACCTGAAAGATGGCGACGCGTTGCCATCGGAACGCAGCCTCGCCGAAGCACTCGGCGTGAGCCGGCGCGATCTGCGCGCCGCGCTGGCGTCGATGGAAGCGGCAGGGCGCGTGTGGCGCGGCGTCGGACGCGGCACGTATCTGGGCGCGCGACCGCTCAAGTTCTCGGCTTCGCTGCGCAGTCTGCGCGCGGGGTCCAGCCCGGCCGATATCGCGGAGATGCGGCTGGTGCTCGAACCGGCGTTCGTCGAACTGGCGACGCGCAAGGCGAGCCCCGACGATCTCGCGGAACTGGAGAAATGCGCGAGGCGCAACGCCACGGCGAAAGACGACGACGAGTGGCAGCAGTGGGATCATCGCTTTCATCTGCTCATCGCGCAGGCCACGCGCAACCCTGCGATCATCGCGCTGATGGAAGTGGTCAACGGCATGCGCATGAAGCCGAACGCGCGCGAAAAAACCGCTGATCAGGACACGCGGCGGCATTTCGCGGAGCAGCATCAGGACGTCGTGAAGGCGATGATCGAGCGCGACGGCGCAACGGCGGCCGCGTGCATGCGCGACCATCTGCTGAACGTGCAATGGCGGATACCGTCGCAACGCGAATGAGCGCCATCCTGCAGCCGGAGTAGACTGAAATTTCGCGGCGCGTTCGCTGCGAAAGGAGGTTGCAATGAGATTCGCTGAATTGTTCAGGCACGCGAGGCGGGGCGGCACCGTCACTCATGCCGGTGAGGCGGAGCACCACGAAGAAAGCGGGAAGTCGGCCCAGAAGCAGGCCAAAAAGCTGTGGGACGTCATCGGCCGCAATCGCCATAAGAAAGCGAAATGGCAGTAGCCGCAGTGACGATGAATGACGAGACCCAGGAAGCGAAATTCCTGGGTCTTTTTTATGGTCGTTGAAATAGTAAGGAGTACGAGAATAATCGGATGTCGAAAGCTAATCGAAAGAATATCGCTTTATTCATGACGTTTTCGCATGATCGTCTTTTATCGCGTTATTACCGATTCAGCGGCGGAAACGCGAGTGCTACTGTTTGTCGGCAAATCCTTAATTGCTGCATGTGCTTGGCTTGCGTCACTCCACGATTCACTACAAAGCAAGGGGAGACTGATGATGTCAAAGGGCAAATCGTGGCGGGGAATGAACACCGTCATCGCAACGGGTGCGGTGATGGCGGGGCTTGGCCTCTCGGCCACGGCACATGCAGCAGGCGAGCCGATCAAGATCGGCGTCATCAGCGAAGAGTCCGCGGTGGCGGGCGCTTCCATCAGCAAGGCCGCGCAGCTCGCGGCAGAAGAGATCAACGCGAAGGGCGGCGTCGACGGCAGGCAAATCCAGATCATCGCGTATGACGACCATTCGTCGGCGTCGGACGGGGTGCGCGCGTTTCAACGCGCGGCGAGTCAGGACAAAGTGGTCGCGATCATCGGCAGCTATATCAGTGAAGTCGCGCTCGCGATGGAGCCGTGGTCCGCGCGCCTGAAGATGCCGTTCATCACGCCGGGCGCGGCGAGCAACGAAATCTCGAAGCGCGTGCACGACGACTACGATCACTACAAGTACACGTTTCACGGCTGGATGACATCGGCGTTTATTGCGCAATCCATCTGCGATTTCTCGCATGACGTGCTCGTCGGCGAGCTCAAGATGAAGACGACCGTCGTGATGAGCGAAGACGCCGCGTGGACGAAGCCGCTCGACGAACGCTACCTCGAATGCCTGCCGAAAGCGGGCCTGACGGTGCTGGACCATATCCGCTTCAATCCGGACACGTCCGACTTCACGCCGATCTTCAATCAGATCGAAGCGAAGCATCCGGACACGATCACCACGGGCATCAGTCACGTGGGCGTGCAGCCCACCGTGCAATGGCACGATCAGCAAGTGCCGATTCCCATGTCGGGCCAAAGCTCGCAAGCCACGACGACGAGCTTCTGGAAGGACACCAACGGCGCGACGGAAGGCGTGATCACCGCATCGGCTGCAGCGCCCGGCGTCGCGATGACGCCGAAGACGGTGCCCTTCGTCGCCGCGTATCAGAAGCACTTCAACGGCGTATCGCCTGCGTATGACGGCTTCACGAGCTATGACCTCGTGTACATCATCGCGGATGCGATTCATCGCAACAAGGGCTCGACCGATCCCGACAAAATGGTCGATGCGCTCGAGAAGACCGATTATGTCGGCACGATCGGACGCTGGCAGTTCTACGGCAAGAACGATCAGTTCACGCACGCGCTGAAGTACGGTGAAGGCTATATCACCGGCATCAATCTGCAGTGGCAGAACGGCAAGCAAGTGGCGATCTGGCCGAAATCGGTGGCGAACGCGAAGGTCAAGTTCCCCGCTTTCGTGAAGGTGCAGGCGGCTTCGAACTGAGCGCATTCTCGCGAATGCGTTCAGCGGTTCTCGCATGTCGCGGGAACCGATCCCACGTTAACAGGGGTCGCCTATGTTGCCACTGCAGATTCTCATCGACGGCTTCGCGATCAGTTCGCTCTATGCGCTCGGCGCGATAGGCTTCACGTTGATCTTCGGCGTATCCGGCGTGCTCAATCTCGCGCACGGCGGCGTGATGCTGATCGCCGCGCTGCTCGGCTGGGCGCTCGCCGGCGAAGCGGGATTGGGCACGTATCTCGGCACGCCGCTCGGCGTGATCTGCGGAATGGTCGCCGCCTTCATCACGTATTTCATGGTGGTGCGGCCCATTCAGCGTTCCACCGCGATCCCGCGTGAAGAGAAAGAGATCTTCGTGCTCACGGGCACGCTGCTCTGGGGCATCATGATCCAGCAGGGCATGGCTTATCTCTTCTCCGATAACCCCATCACGATGCGTCCGCTCATTCCCGGCGTCGCGAGCATCGCGGGCGTGCGCGTGCCGTACAACGAGATCATGATCGCGGTGGTGTGCTGGGTCGTGATCGGCTTGCTGTGGCTCTTCGTGAACCGCACGAAGGCGGGCAAGGCGCTGCTCGCGGCATCGATGAATCCGCGCGGCCTGACGCTGCTCGGCTTCGAGCTCTCGCGCATCTATCTGCTCGCCTGGACGATATACGGCGTGCTCGCGGGCATCGCGGGCGTGCTGCTTGCATCGTTCCTCGGCGTGAGCACGAACAACACGGGGCAACTGACCGCGAGCGCGTTTTCCATCGTCGTGCTGGGCGGTCTCGGCAGCGTCTCGGGTTCGTTGATGGCCGCGTATGTGGTCGGCTATCTTGAGACCGTCACCGCGTATCTCATCTCGCCGACGCTGCGGCCGCTGCCCGCGCTGCTGCTGCTCGTGCTCGTGGTCTATGTCCGGCCGCAAGGCTTTCTCGGACGGCGCTGATCATGAAAGACATCGTTGGTTCGCGCCTGATCTGGTCGGCGGTCCTGCTCGCGATCGTCGCGGCGACGCTGCCGTGGTGGCTCACGGGCTATATCCTCGGCGTGCTCACCGTCGCGTATTACTTCGGCGTTTTCGCGATGTCATGGGATCTGCTCTTCGGCTTCGCGGGTGAAGTCAACTTCGGTCCGACATTCCTGATCGGCCTGGGCGCGTACTCTGCGGCGATACTCAACGCGCACGCCGCCGCGCCGATACCCATCTGCGTGATCGCGGGCGGTCTCGTCGCGCTCGTGGGCGGCCTGCTGCTCGCGGTGCCCGCGTTACGCCTGCGCGGACCTTACTTCGGCCTCGTCACGCTCGTTGCCGTGCTGTTGTTGCAGAACGCGATCGTGATCTTCGCGGGGATCACGGGCGGCGAGATCGGCATGATGGTGCCCGATGTCATGTCCGTCGATGCAAGCAACAACTACTGGATCGCGCTCGCGTTCCTGATCGTCTGCGCGATCATCCTGTTCGGGCTGTCGCGCTCGGCGATCGGTCTCATTCTGCAGGCGAGCGGTCAGGACACCGTCGGCGCACAGGCGCTCGGCTTCAACGTCGTGAAGCACAAGCTCGCGGCGTTCTGCATCAGCGCGGTGTTTTCAGGCGTCGCGGGCGCGATGCTCGTGTTCTATCAAGGCACGGCATCGGTGAGCACGGTGGTCGATATCGGCATCGGCGTGCAGATCATCATCGCGGCCGTGCTCGGCGGCCGGCGCACGATTCTCGGCGCGGTGCTCGGGTCCATCTTTCTCATCGTCGCGGGCGAATTCCTGCGTCCGCTCGGGCAGATCAATACGTTCGTGGTGGCGGCCGTCGCGCTCGCGGTCATCCTGTTCTTTCCCGATGGATTGCTCGGCAACATCCTGCGCGTGAGGGAGCGCGAATGACTGATTCCCCTTTGCTGTCCGTGCGCGGTTTGACGAAACGCTTCGGCGGTCTCGTCGCGGTGAAGGACATCGGCTTCGATATACGGCCCGGCGAGATACTCGGGCTGATCGGTCCGAACGGCTCGGGCAAGTCGACGGTGATGAAGCTCATCATGGGCATCGAGCGTCCGAATGCCGGATCGATCAAGGTCGATGGCGTCGAGATGGCCGGCTGGCTGCCGCATCGCATTGCGCGCGCAGGCGTCGGCATCGTGTTTCAGCATTCGCGGCCGCTGCATCGACAGACGGTGCTCGAACATATCAAGCTCGCGCTGTTGCCGGATTCGCTCTTGAAGCTCGCCGCCGATCCGCACGTGAACCGCCGCGCGCGCGAGATTGCGGAGCGCGTGGGCTTGAGCAAGGTCATGCATCGTCATCCGGCGACGCTGCCCTTCGCCGATCTGCGCCGCATGGAGATGGCGAAAGCGATCGCGCGTGATCCGCGCGTCGTGCTCGTCGACGAGCCTTTCGCGGGTCTGACTGCCGCCGAATCCGAAGCGTTCTCCGAACTGATTCGCGGCTTTCGCGCGGAAGGGCGCGCGGTGCTGCTCGTCGATCACAACGTGAAGAGCCTCGCGGCGCTCGCGGATCGCGTGCTTGCGATGTATCTCGGCGAGTACGTCGCCGAGGGCACCGCCGATGAAGTGATGAAGAACGAGACCGTGCGGCGCGTGTATCTCGGCGGCAAGATCGAGGCGCGCGAGCGAGGCGCGGAAGTCGCGAACAACAGGCCGTTGATACTTCAGGTCGAGAACGTCGGCGTGCTCTACGGCAAGGCACGCGCGCTCGACAGCGTGAGCATGCATGTGCGCGAGGGCGAGTTCGTATCGGTCGTCGGATTGAACGGCGCGGGCAAGACGACGCTATTCAATGCGATCTCGGGACTCGTGCCTTACGAAGGAATCATTCGATACGGCGCGCAGGATCTGAAGGGCATGACGGGCGCGGCGATTGCGCGCGCGGGCATCGTGCAATGTCCGGAAACGCGCGAGCTCTTCGGCGATATGAGCGTGCGCGAGAATCTCGATCTCGGCGGCTACCATCTCTCCGACAAGATGCGCGCCGATCAGCTCAAGTGGCTTTTCGAGCTCTTTCCGATTCTCGAATCGCGTCAGACGCAGACCGCGCGCACGCTATCCGGCGGCGAGCAGCAGATGCTCGCGATCGCGCGTGCGCTGATGATGCAGCCGAAGCTCCTCATCCTCGATGAACCGACGCTCGGGCTTGCGCCGGTGATTCTGGAGCAACTGTCGAAAGCGATGGAGCTGATGCAGAAGACCACGCCGATCACCGTGCTCCTGGGCGAACAGAACGTGACGTTCGCGCTGCCGCATGCGGATCGCGTCTATGTGCTCGAACATGCGCGCATCGTATGGGAAGGCAGCCCGGCGCGATTCGAGAAGGAGATGGGGCGGGGATTTCTCGAAGCGGTGCCTTCGGAGCCGGTGCAGGCGAGAGTGTGAACCGGGAATGTTAAACGCATTCGTCGTTGCTAAACACTCGACGCTGTTGCGTAAAACACGACACGTATTGCACCGAACCACGCGTTGCGAAATTTGATGTGTTAAAACCGCGTGCATTCATGCGTAAAACGCCTTGTTCACTCGGACAGTGAAGCGAAAGGCGACGCATGGAAACCCATAAAAATAATCGCCAATACTTAGACGCGTCCAACACATCATGAAAACAATCGCATCGCGCGCCGTTGCAGGCATCGGCGCATCGGTCATCGCGCTCGTCTGTCAGTCCGCATTCGCGCAAAGCTCGGTCACGCTCTATGGCGTCGCCGACGTGAGCGTGCGCTATCTGACGAATGCCAACGCCAATAACGACGGCAAGCTGTACATGACCAACGGCGCGATCACCAATAGCCGTTGGGGCCTGAAGGGCACCGAAGATCTCGGCGGCGGCCTGCAGGCGATTTTCCGATTGGAAAGCGGCGTGGAACTGGAGAACGGCCAGTTCTCCGACCCTTCGCGCGCGTTCAACCGCGCGGCCTACGTCGGACTCGCGAGTCGCTACGGCACGCTGACGCTCGGCCGCCAGAAGACGCCGCTCTTCGACATGCTCGGCGATACGTACGATCCGCTCACCGTCGGCAATTACTTCGAGAACGCATGGCTGCCGGTTGCACTCGGCGCGGGCCTGTATGCGGATAACGCCGTGAAGTACAACGGCACGTTCGCGGGCCTGACCATCGGCGCGATGTACTCGTTCGGCACGAACTATACGTCGACGGGGGCGGGCGGCTTTTCGGGTCAAGTGCCGGGTCACTTGGGCGCGGGCAACATGTATGGCTTCACGGCGTCGTATGCGATGGGCCCGCTGTCCATCGGCGGCGGCTATCAGCAGAACAGCGACAACTCGTCGAACAAGCAGAAGATCTGGAACGCGAACCTGGTCTATACGCTCGGCGCGGCGAAGCTGTATGCGGGCTATCTGCATTCGACGGACGATACCGGCTTCGTCGACAGCATCCTGCAGCAGCGCGGCCTCGTTGCGGGAACGGATATCCAGAAGGGCTCGGGCCGCCGCGACGATGGTCCTTTCGCGGGCATCACGTATCAGGTCACGCCCGCGCTCTTGCTCACCGGCGCGTTCTATTACGATCACATGAAGAACGCGGCCATCGGCGGCGGCGCGACGGGCAGCGGCAATCGCTACACGGGCGTCGCGCTTGCGGAATATGCGCTGTCGAAGCGCACCGAAGTCTACGGCACCGTCGACTTCAACAAGGTGACGGGCGCGGCCGATGTCGAATTGCCGGGCCGCTCGAATCAGACCGGCGTTTCGATCGGCTTGCGCAACATCTTCTGATCGCGCGTCAGCGCACGCGCAGCGTATAGCGCGTGCGCTGACGATACACGTCGCCGGGACGCAGGACGGCGCGCTCGCCGTCCATGTTGATCTCGTTCGGAAAGCCGCCCGCTTCGAGACACAGCCCCGCCTGCTTGCGATAGTGCGAGCCATCGCGCGCGGGCACGCCTTCCAGATAATTCCCCGAGTAGAACTGCAGGCCGCGTGCATCGGTTGCGACGCTCAGTTCGCGTCTGCTCGATGGATCGAACAGCACGGCGACGCGGCGGGGTTCGCTGGCGTGGTCGTCGAAGGCATAGCAATGATCGAAGCCGCCCGCGATGGCGAATTGCGCATGCGGGGCGTCGAGCCGCGCTCCGATCGATGCGGGCGCGCGCAAATCGAACACGCTGTCCTTCACGTTTTCGCGCGCGACGGGAATCGATGTTTCATCGATCGCCCAATACGTATCCGCCGCGATCGATATTTCATGTGCGCGAATGGTCGCTTCGCCGCTCAGGTTGAAGTACGCATGATTCGTCAGGTTGACGGGCGTTGGCGCGTCGGTGCGCGCTTCGTAGTCGATGGATAACGTGCCGTCGTCAGCGAGTGCATAGCGCACGCTCACGCTCAGATTGCCCGGAAAACCCGCCGCGCCCGCAGGCGAATCGAGCCTCATGACGAGTGCGCCATCTGTCGTTTGCGCCCGCCACATCTGCCGATGAAAACCCTCCGCGCCGCCATGCAGATGATTCGCGCCTTCGTTGCGCTCGACCTGATGCGCGACGCCATCGAGCACGAAGCGCGCATCGCGGATGCGATTGGCCCAGCGCCCGATGATCGCGCCCATGAACGCTTTGCCGCTTCGATATTGTTCGGGTGTGTCGTGGCCGAGCAGCACATCGGCGAAACGGCCTTCGCGATCCGGCGCGAACCATGACACGAGCGTCGCGCCGAGATCGCTGATATCGACGCGCATGCCGCACGCATTGCGCAACGTATAGAGATGCGCGTCGCCCCACGGGCGAACTTCGATGAGAGAAGAGGTCATGTACGCGATCATCTCACGGCTGGTTATGGCCGTGCAGCGACTTCATCGAGATGCAGCAGCAGGTCGGCGGGATCTTCATAGACGCGCAGCGCGCCCGAGCGTTCGAGTTCATCGCTGCCGTAACCGCCCGACAGCAGGCCGACGCCGAGCGAGCGGCAACGCCGAGCGGCAAGCATGTCCCAGATGCTGTCGCCGACGACGACCGTATGTTCGATCGGCACGTTCAGCCTCTCGGCCGCGGCGAGGAACAGATCGGGATCGGGCTTCGCGTACTTCACCATGTCGCGCGTAATGACCACTTGTTTGGCCGGATCGACGCCCAGCGCTTCGAGATTCACCTGCGCGGTTTCCATGCGTCCGCTCGTCGCGATGGCCCAGCGTGTGCCGGCGTTCGTCAGCGCGTCGAGCAGTTCGCGGGCGCCCGGCAGCGGACACACCTGCGCGCGCAGACGCTTATACGCTTGCGCATGCAGTTGACGCAGATGCTCGACGCGATCCGCGCTGATTTCGCCGTGCGTCTCGCGCAGCAGTTGATTGGTGAAGAGGCCTCCGCTCATGCCGATCTTGCGATGAATGCGCCACACGGACAACTCGATCCCTTCCGCGTCGAGCGCTTCCTTCCACGCGAGCACATGTTGATAGACGCTATCGACGAGCGTGCCGTCGAGGTCGAACAGAAATGACGTTTCGATGCGCATGGTCCGCTCCACTTGAGGATGTCGTATGGGCTTCATCATACGCACGATCCCGCGCTTGCGGCGTCGAGATGCGATAATGAATGTTTGCGCCGAAAGGCGGAAAGCGCGCGGAAAGCACGCACAAAGTCCCTGAATTCTGCATCAATCACGCATGACGGAGCCTATCTTGACCCGCATCGACAATCCCTCCCGCGATCAGGAGGCAGGCGTGGCCGACTCCACGCAAGACACGACCCGCATCGACGACACGCGTATCGGCGCGGTGCGTCCGCTGATTTCGCCCGCGCTCTTGCTCGATGAATTGCCGGTGACGCCGGGCGTGCAGACGCTCGTCGAAGAGAGCCGCGCGCACATCGCGAATATTCTTCACGGGCGCGACGACAGGCTCGTCGTCGTGGTCGGCCCGTGCTCCATTCACGATCACGATCAGGCGATGGAATATGCGCAGCGCCTGAAAGCCGTCGCGGACCGGCTGCGCGACGATCTGTTCATCGTGATGCGCGTGTACTTCGAGAAGCCGCGCACGACGGTCGGCTGGAAAGGCTATATCAACGATCCGCGTCTCGACGGGAGCTTTCGTATCAACGAAGGCCTGCGCCGTGCGCGTGAACTTCTGCTCGATATCAGCGGCCTCGGCTTGCCGACTGCGACGGAGTTTCTCGATCTGCTGAGCCCGCAATACATCGCCGATCTGATCGCGTGGGGCGCGATCGGCGCGCGTACGACGGAGAGCCAGAGTCATCGGCAACTGGCATCGGGTCTGAGCTGTCCGATCGGCTTCAAGAATGGCACCGATGGCGGCGTGCAAGTCGCGGCGGACGCGATCGTCGCGGCGGGCGCGAGCCACGCATTCATGGGCATGACGAAGATGGGCATGGCTGCGATCTTCGAGACGCGCGGCAACGACGACTGCCACGTCATTCTGCGCGGCGGCAAGAAGGGGCCGAACTACGATGCCGAAAACGTCGCGGCTGCGTGCGGCGCGCTGGCGGCGCTCGGACAGCGCGAGCAGGTGATGATCGATTGCTCGCATGCCAACTCTAACAAGTCGCATCTTAGGCAGGTGGATGTCGCGGAGGACATCGCGCGGCAACTGGAAGCGGGGGAGCGGCGCATCACGGGCGTGATGATCGAGAGTCATCTGGAGGAGGGGCGGCAGGATTTGAAGCCGGGGGTGCCGCTTCGGCATGGTGTGTCGGTTACCGATGCTTGCCTTGGGTGGACTCAGAGCGAGCCGGTGCTTGATTTGCTTGCTGAGGGTGTGAGGAAGCGGCGCGCGCTTGCATGCGCCTCTAGTGAATCCTGATTTCGCGTTGGTTTATTAGCGATGCCCCTCCCCGGGGCGGGGGTAACTTTCTTTGCTGCTGCAAAGAAAGTCACCAAAGAAAGCAGCTATCCCCATCCAAAGTACTTCACGCCGGCCGCGGCACAGGCGATCGATTTGTGGTCCGGCAGTAGCGAGTGCCCTCAAAGGTCTTGTCGGGCGTGGACCGCGCACGGTCTGACAAACCATAACTTTGAAGATACTGGTTCAGCACGAAATAGCTTCGGCACAGCGCTACGCGCTGCCGTCGGGTATGCAAGGGAAACCACGCACCCGCACCCGCACCCGCCTGACCCATCGGCCGCGAAGCGGGCTGGAGCTATTTTGTGCTGAACCAGTCAGTAGTGCGGTGCGATGTGTCGGACCGTGCGCGATCCAAGCCCGGTTAGGCCTATGAGGGCACTCGCTACTGCCGGACCACGAGATTAGTTCTGTGCCGCGGCCGGTATGAAGTGCTTAGGCTGGGGATAGCTGTTTCTTTGGTTACTTTCTTTGCAGCAGCAAAGAAAGTGACTGCCGCCCCGCACAGGGGCGAAGCTAATAAACCGACACGAAAACAGGCTTCCACGACAGAAAAAGCAAAGCAAGGCAAGCAAAAAACCTACCTAACCGCAGCACTCAAAGCATCGATCAAAGCAAGCGGATCAAACGGCTTACGCAACTGCACTGCACGAGGCAGAACCCTCCGCTCATCCTCGCTGAGCGCGAGCTCATACCCAGTAACGAACACCACACCCAACCCCGGCGTCTCGCGACAAGCGGCAATCGCCAACTCCACCCCCGACCGTCCCGCAAGATCCACATCCGTCAGCAGCAGTTCGAACCGATGCTCCCGCAACAAAGCCATCGCCTCATCGAAGCTGCCGGCATCGGCCAGATCGACCCCAAAGGTACGCAACAGCTCCGCAGTACTCGCACGCACGAGTTCATTGTCTTCGACGAACAGCACGCGCATGTGAGAAAGCACATCCTCCTGCGCAAGGCCAGGCACGATCCTGTCGATGACCGCCGGCGCCGGCACCCGCTGCGCCAACATCTGCCGCACCTTGCGCGCGAGCGCTTCATGCGTATAAGGCTTACTCAACAAATCGATGCCTTCGTCGAGCCGTCCCGCATGCACGATCGCGTTATCCGTATAACCCGAGGTGAACAGCACCGCAATACCCGGCACACGCTCACGCGCCTTCCTCGCAAGCTCCGTGCTGCGCAACGGCCCCGGCATGACGACATCGGTGAACAGCAGATCGATCGGCACGCCGCTCTCGACGATCGCCAACGCGCTCTGCGCATCCTTCGCCCGCAGCACGCGATAACCCAGATCGGCGAGCAGTTCGACAACCGTCGCGCGTACTTCCTCATCGTCCTCGGCGACGAGAATGGTCTCCCTGCCGCCCTTCGCCGGACCGGAATCGACGTTCGTCTCCAGATCCTCTTCCTTGCGCGCGCGCGGCAGATAGATACGCACCGTCGTCCCGTGTCCCTGCTCGCTATACACCTTCACGTGCCCGCCGGATTGCTTGACGAAGCCATAGACCATCGAAAGGCCGAGGCCCGTGCCCTGTCCCTCGCGCTTGGTCGTGAAGAACGGCTCGAACGCGCGCTCCTGCACTTCGGGCGACATGCCCGAGCCCGTGTCCGTCACCGCGACCATCACGTACTGGCCCGGCGAGACATCGGCGTTGCGCATGGCGTAGGTTTCGTCCAGCGAGGCATTGCCCGCTTCGATCGTCAGCTTGCCGTGACCGGCCATTGCGTCGCGCGCATTGATCGCGAGATTGAGCAGCGCGTTCTCGACCTGAAACGGATCGACGAGCGTATTCCACAAGCCGCCCGACACGATGGTCTCGATCTCGATGCCGTCGCCGAGCGCGCGGCGGAACATGTCGTCGAGGCCGCGCACGAAGCGGCCCAGATTGACGACCTTCGGCGCGAGCGGCTGGCGTCTGCCGAACGCAAGCAGTTGCGAGGCAAGATTCGCGCCGCGCGCGACGCCCGCGAGCGCATTCTTCACGCGCTGCTCGGGCTTGTCCTGTCCCGCGACGTCCTTCGCGAGCAACTGCAGATTGCCGCCGATGACCTGCAGCAGATTATTGAAGTCATGCGCGACGCCGCCCGTCAGCTTGCCGATCGCTTCCATCTTCTGCGCCATGCGCAGCGCTTCTTCCGCGTGACGCAGCGCTTCGGCGGTCTCGCGGTCCGCGGTGACGTCGCGGCCCACGCCGTGGATGCGCCGCGTGCGCGGATCGAGCGACACGGTCCACGCGATCCAGCGCCAGCCGCCCTCGGCGCGGGAAAGCCGGCACTCGTAGCGCACGGGCAGGCCGCTGGCGCGCAGGCTGTCGAGCTCCGCGGCCGCGGCGCGCGCATCGTCCGGATGCACGAGATCCATCACCGTGTGCGAATGCAGGCGCTGGGAATCGAAGCCGAGCACGCTCGTCCACGAAGGGCTCACGCGCAGGAGCGCGCCCTCGAAGCTCGCGACGTAGAAGAGATCCTCGCTCAGTTCCCACAGACGGTCGCGATCGGCGACGGCGTCGGCCACGCGCCGTTCCAGCGTCTCGTTCAGATCGCGCAGCGCGTCCTGCGCCTTCGTCCGTTCAGCGATCTCGGTCTGCGCGGCCTGAAAAAGCCGCGCATTGTCGATCGCGATCGCCGCCTGCGATGCGATGCCCGTGACGATGCGCTCCGCGCGCTCGTTGAACACGCCCGGTTCCGGATGCCCGAAGAACAGTCCGCCGAGCACTTCGCCCGTGCGCGAAAGCACCGGCGCGGCGAGATAGCTGCGCACGGCGAGATGGCCTTGCGGCATGCCGTGATGCGGCGCGTTGTGACCGTAGCGCGGATCCTTCGTGATGTCGTCCGAGCGCACGATGCCAACGCCCGCGAACGTCGGGCCGAACACGGCGGTGTTGCGCGGCATCGGGAATTTCGCGAACGTATCCTTCGGCACGCCCGACAGTGTGTAGAGCGTGTAGCTGCCACCTTTGTCGTCGAGCACGTTGTAGAAGAACGAGCCGAAGGCGGCGCCGGTCAGCTCCGTCGCGGCATCGACGACGACCTGCACCGCGCGGCTCAGTTCGAGCTCGCCCGCGACCGTCGTGCCGACGCGATTGAGAATCTCGAGCGTGCGCGATTCGTCGCGCAGCTTCTGCTCGGTCGCGTGACGCAGCCGCGCGAGCCGCAGGTTGCTGGCCACGCGCGCAAGCAGTTCGCGCGCGGAAAATGGCTTGGTCAGATAGTCGTCCGCGCCCGCTTCAAGGCCGCCCACGCGCGCTTCCTCGCCCGCGCGCGCGGACAGCAGCACGACCGGCGTCTCGCGCAGCGCCTCGTCCTCGCGCAGCGCGGCGAGCAGCGCGAAGCCGTCGAGGCGCGGCATCATCACGTCGGAGACGATGACCTCCGGACGCACTTCGCGGGCCATCGCGAGCGCGGCTTCGCCATCGGCGGCGACGCTCACGTCGTGGCCCGCCGCGGCGAGCATGCGGCGCATGTAGTCGCGCAGATCGGCGTTGTCGTCGACGATCAGCACGCGGCCCGGCATCGCGTCGGGCGGCGTGGGCTCGTCGGCCGCGCTCACGCCGAGCGGCGCGTCTTCGTCGCTTTCGAGTTCGGGCGGCGCGCCCGCGTCCGGCATCCAGCGCATGGCGGCATCGACATACGAGCGCGCGCGGATGCTCGCTTCGGCATGCGGCGCGCCATTTTCCGCGCTGACACGCTCGCGCGGCGCGGGCAGCGTGACCGTGAAGCACGCGCCATCGCCGAGCGTGCTTTGCGCGCGGATCGAGCCGGCGTGCAGTTTCACGAGCTCCTGGACCATCGCGAGGCCGATGCCGCTGCCTTCCACCGAGCGGCCGGCCGCGCCCGCGACACGATGGAAGCGCTCGAACACGCGCGCCAGTTCGTGCTCGGGAATGCCGATGCCGGTATCGCGCACGCATAGTTCGATGCCTTGATCGGTGTTCGCATGCAGGGCGATGTGGATGACGCCATCGAACGTGAACTTGAACGCGTTCGACAGCAGGTTCATCACGATCTTTTCCCACATGTCGCGGTCGATGTCCGCGATCACGGGCGCCGGCGGCATATCGATTTCGAGGCGCAGCCCGGCCGATTCGATGGCCGAGCGAAACAGCGATGCGAGCTCGGCGGTGAACACGGCGAGATCAGTCGGCTGCCGATGAATCTCGATGCGTCCCGCCTCGATGCGCGAAAAGTCGAGCAGCGCATTCACGAGCTTGAGCAGCCGCAAGCCGTTGCGATGCATGATCTCGACGATGCGCAAATCCTCGCGGCTGACGCGCTCCGGGCTCGCGAGCAGTTCTTCGAGCGGACCGAGCATCAGCGTGAGCGGCGTCCTGAACTCGTGACTGATGTTGGAGAAGAACGTGGTTTTCGCGCGGTCGATTTCGGCGAGCGCTTCGGCGCGGCGGCGCTCTTCGTCGTACGCGTGCGCGTAGCCGATCGCCGCGCCGATCTGGCCCGCGACCAGATTCATGAACGCGCGATAGCTTTCGTCGAAGAGCCGGTACGGATTGAGCGCCGCGATCAGCACGCCCGCGCGGCCAGTCTCACCCGATGGCGCGATGGGCAGCAGCACCGCGCTTTGCGGCGGCGTGCCCCATGCGCCCGTCGGCAGCGGCGCGGCGAAGCGCTCGTCGAGACCGGTCACGACGCGCGCCTGGTTGTCGCGCAGCACGTCGGCGAAAGGCCACGGATGTGCGTGCGCCGCATGCAATATCGCCGGCGCGGCAGGATGTCCCGCTGCGATGCCGCACGGGCCGACGAGCGTCGCCGTGTCGCCCCCGGGCTCGGCTGCGTAGAGCAGGGCGAAGGGCATGTCGCGCGATGCGCCTTCGAGCGCGCGCATCGACAGTTCGCACGCGTCGCGCCAGTTGCGCGCATCCGCCGCCGATGCCGCCAGTTCGCGCAGCACGTTCAGCTGACGCTCGCCGAGCACGCGCTGGGTGTCGTCGCTGTTCGCGCAGATGATGCCGCCCGCGCCGCCGCGGTCATCGGGAATCGGGCTGTAGGAGAACGTGTAATACGTTTCCTCCGGAAAGCCGTTGCGCTCCATGATGAGGAGCTTCTGTTCGACGTAAGTGCCTTCGACGCCTGTGAGCGCGGTGTCGAGCAGCGGGCCGATCTCGTTCCAGATTTCGCGCCACACGGCGGAGGTCGGCTGGCCGAGCGCTTGCGGATGCTTGCCGCCGATGATCGACTTGTACGCGTCGTTGTAGAAGAACAGCAGGTCGGTGCCCCAGCCGACCCAGATCGGCTGGCGCGACGTCAGCATGATGCGGATGGCCGTCTTCAGACTTTGCGGCCAATGCGCGGGCGCGCCGAGCGACGTTTGCGTCCAGTCGAAACCGCGGATGAGCGCGCCCATTTCGCCGCCGCCCAGCAGGAAGGTCGGGTCGAGCCCGCTCATCCTCGTATCCGCGATCAGATTGTCAGCTTTCATCGACGCTTGGTCTCCTCGCCCGGTTTCTCGATGTGGCGACGTCCTGGCACGGAAAGGTGCCGGTATTGGGTTCGAATCGGTCGCGCGGCGCCTGAGAGGGCGGGCGAAAACGATTCTCGGATTCTCGCACGGAAAACGCTTCTCTCGCGGCCGCCGTGCGCGCGACAGGCCCGTATTTAAAGGCGCTCGGGGTGCCCGGTGCGGCGCGGCCTGAGCCGTTGCACGATAGCAATTTGCTTACCTGCTCGAGGCGCTCTGCGTTCATTCTCGCCGTGCCGTCCATAGCGCGGAACGCAGTTTGCTAAGCGTTTCGCTGAAGCGAGAAGAGTCGCCTCCCATCCTTGCCAGCGCGTCCTTAAGCAAAACCATGTCCAGACCGATGCCCAGAACCACACCGATATCCGATGCAGGGACATACGAGGGCTTCGACATCTACGCATCGTACGTAGTGAACGCGACGGGCATGCACATCGGCACCTTGAAGGTCGTGAGAAAGCGCGACAGGCGCGTGCTCTATCCGTTCGATGGCTGCGAGACCATCGGCCCATTCGAATCCAGCGACGATGCGCGACGCGCCGCCGAGGCGCTCGGGCGGCGCATCGTCACGGCTGACATCGCCAGTCCGGAGCCGTGAACGTCGTCTTTCGTCGCGCCAGAATGTCCTATGACATCCCGCTAAGCCGCCGTCGACGATCGAGAACCGCCTGTGCTTCGGGGAAAACCCCAGCGTGCTTATCGTCCTAGGACATGCGAGGCGGGCGGCATGCGTCTGTATCTTGACCTCAAGGCGGTGCGATGCGCGCGGATTCGGGCGCGGCACCGGGTCACTGACGCATCCGGAAAACGACTATGAGTTACGTGCAACCCACCACGAGGCAAGACGCGCAGACGGCGTCCGATGATGCTCACGCGCGCGGCCCGATCAGGCGCGCGATGGCGGCATCGGCCATCGGCAATGCGACCGAGTGGTTCGACTACGGCATCTACAGCTACGGCCTCACCTACATCTCGGCCGCGCTCTTTCCCGGCAGCACCGCGCAGGCGACGCTCTTCGCGCTCGCGACCTTCGCGATTTCCTTCCTCGTGCGGCCGCTCGGCGGGCTCTTCTGGGGGCCGCTCGGCGACCGGCTCGGCCGCAAGCATGTGCTGGCGCTGACCATCATCATCATGTCGATGGCGACGCTCGTCGTCGGCCTCTTGCCTTCGTACGCGAGCATCGGCATATGGGCGCCGGTGGCGCTCATCGCGCTGCGCATGATCCAGGGCTTTTCGACGGGCGGCGAGTACGGCGGCGCGGCGACCTTCATGGCCGAGTACGCGCCCGATCACAAGCGCGGCTTTTGCGGCAGCTTCCTCGAATTCGGCACGCTCGCGGGCTTCTCGCTCGGCGCGTTCCTGATGCTCGGCTGCTCGGTTCTCCTCGGCAACGACGCGATGCACGCATGGGGCTGGCGCTTGCCGTTCCTCGTTGCAGCGCCGCTCGGTCTGATCGGCCTGTATCTGCGCTCGAAGATGGAAGATACGCCGGTGTTCCGCGAGTGCGCCGAGGCTGCGGAGCGTGAGCAACACAAGGGCGTGCCGCTGCGCGAGCTGTTCTCGCAATACTGGAAGCCGTTGCTGCAGCTCGGCGGCCTGGTCGTCGCGCTCAACGTCGTGAATTACGTGCTGCTCGCTTATATGCCGACCTTCATGAAGAAGGAGCTCGGCATGAGCGACAACCTTTCGCTGCTGCTTCCCTTGATCGGCATGCTGTCGATGATGGTGCTGCTGCCATTCGCGGGTGCGCTGTCGGATCGCATCGGGCGCAAGAAGGTGTGGTGGCTGTCGCTCGTGGGGTTGTTCGTCGCCGCCGTGCCGATGTTCTCGCTGATGTCGCATGGCATCGCGGGCGCGTTGATCGGACTTGCGGTGCTGGGTCTGCTCTATGTGCCGCAACTTGCGAGCATCTCGGCGATGTTTCCTGCGATGTTCCCGACGCAAGCGCGTTATGCGGGTATGGCGATCGCCTATAACTTGTCGACTTCGGTTTTTGGCGGCACTGCGCCGATGGTGACTGATTGGCTTATCGGTCGCACGGGTAATACGCTGGTGCCGGCTTATTACATGATGGCCGCTTGTGCGGTCGGAGCCGTTGCGTTGGTGTTCGTTACCGAGACGGTCGGGTGCTCGCTGCGTGGGCGTGAGATTCCGGGCGCGGGGCTGCGGGTGGAGGACTCGGGGCGTGAGAGGATGCCGGAGCATCGGCATGCTTGATGGTTGCTTTCGGTTTTGCTTTTTTGCTTTCGCCGGATCCCACTTTCGCGTTGGTTTATTAGCGTTGCCCCTGTGCGGGGCGGCAGTCACTTTCTTTGCTGCTGCAAAGAAAGTAACCAAAGAAACAGCTATCCCCAGCCTAAGCACTTCATGCCGGCCGCGGCACAGGCGATTGGGTGAATGGCCCCCGGAGTAGCGAGTGTTCTCGTGGGTCTGTTGCGACGTGGACCGCGCACGGTCTGCCGCCCGATAGCTTTAAGCGCGCCGGTTCAGCACGAAATAGCTCCGGCACTGCGCTACGCGCTGCCGCGGGGTATGCAAGGGACACCACGCGCAATCCTCTGGCTATGCGAGCCGTGACACGCGCTTTTCTTCGACGGCGCGATCGGCGTCGGATAATACGTTGCGGGCGGCGATCACTCGCGCCCGCAACGTGAAGTCATCGGTCGATCATTGACCGAAGAAGACGTCGCAACGCGGCTTGTCGCCGCAACTGCCCTGACTGCGACCGCTCGCGGATGCGCTCATGCCGGCCGGCATGCCGCCGTATGCCGATTCGTCTGCCTGCGCCGCGGGCATGGCGGGCATCGCGGTGGTCTGCTGCTGATCAGGCATGGCCTGCGACATGTACATCGGGCGCATCGTCTGAACGAGTTGCTGTTGGTCCGCGGACATGCCCTGAGCGTGCGCCGCGCCGATGCTGGCGACGCTGGTCGTGAGCGCGCAAGCGGCCATCATCGCGAAAAGTTTCGGGGTAAGTTTCGCCTTCATGTTCCAGCTCCTTGAAACGAATGCACAAGCAGCCGGGAACACGATTCTCGGACTCCTTGCAGCTTTGTCGATGGATAGGATCGAGCGCGGCGGCAAGGGCCGAATGGGTTCGTCCGACGCGGCAATAGAACCGTCGCAGAACGACGAATAGCGCTCAGGAGCTAAGTTACGGCGATGCCCATGCGCAAGAAATCCCTATTTGGCAGGGATACTTTGGCAGGGGTGAGTTGACCGTGCGGCCGATAAAAAACGCTCGGGCTTGCGCGAAGCACGAGCGCGCTGCACAAACTGAATGCTTCGTTGCGCTTAGTACGACTTCGAGGCGCCGCCGCTCGACGTTCCCGAGCCGGAACTGCTCGAACCGCTCTTGCTGTTCTTGTGCATCTTGTTGCTATGGGACGAGTCCATCGTGTTGGCACCCGATGCGCCCGAAGTCGAACCCGTCACGCCGCCGCTATTCGGCGTGCTCATGCCGGTGCCGCCCTGACCGGCGCCGTTGCCACCCGCCGTGCCGCCGCCTGCACCCGCTCCGCCGCCGCCCCCGCCACCCGCGCCCTGCGCGAACGCCGCACCCGACAGACCCAGAATCAAGGCCGAAACAAGCAAGCTTCTCTTTGCGTTCTTCATGGTGTCCTCTCGTTGATCGATGGTATTGATGCGCACCGCATCGCAAGAACGTTGCGGCGCCGCCCGACCATTAGCGCAATCGCCGTGCCGCTCGCGATGGCAGGACACGACGCGCAAGCGCTAGGCCAGCGCCTCATCGCACCATTCGATTGCCCACGCGCGCGCGCAATGCACGGCGTCCCACTCGCTCGTGAAGGCGTCGAGATCGCCGGATTCGAAGACCTCCACGTGTGCGGTGTGATCGTCAGGCGAACGCGTGATTCTCGCGTGAGCGTAGTAATTGCCGTCCTCGTCGTGACGTGCGGTGCAGTCGATATGGAACGTCTTGTAGTCGAAACGCATGAGGGGCTACCAGGAGTAAGTTGGCGAAGGCAGGTCCGAAGTGTGCGCTATATGTTTGACTCAATGACTCCTGTGAGATACTGTATATACATACAGTATTGCCATCAAGATGGATCTCTCCGAAAAGCTCGAAATCCTCGCCGACGCCGCCAAGTACGACGCATCGTGCGCAAGCGGCGGCGCCCCCAAGCGCGAGTCTCGCGGCATCGACGGCCTGGGCGCCAGCACCGGCTCGGGCATCTGTCACAGCTTTACGCCCGACGGCCGCTGCGTTTCGCTGCTCAAGATTTTGCTGACGAACTTTTGTCTGTATGACTGCCGCTACTGCATCAATCGCCGCTCGAGCAATGTGCCGCGCGCGCGATTTACGCCGGAAGAAGTGGTCAGCCTTACACTCGATTTCTACCGCCGCAATTACATCGACGGCCTGTTTCTGAGTTCGGGCGTGATTCGTTCGTCGAACTACACGATGGAGCAGCTCGTGCTCGTCGCGAAAACGCTGCGCGAGAAACATCAGTTTCGCGGCTATATTCATCTGAAGACGATTCCCGATGCCGACCCCGAAATCATCGCGCAGGCGGGACGTTATGCCGACCGTCTGAGCGTGAATATCGAGTTGCCGACCGAAATCAGCCTCGAGCGTCTCGCGCCGGAAAAAAGCGGCCGCACGATCAAGCTGGCGATGGGCAATATCCGCGTCGCGCGCGAGGAATCGGAAGCAGAGCCGCGGGCGCCGCGTTTCGCGCCGGCGGGACAGAGCACGCAAATGATCGTCGGCGCCGATGAAACCGACGACCGCACCATCCTCGGCACCGCCGAAACGCTCTACGGCTCGTATCAGTTGAAGCGCGTCTATTACTCGGCGTTCAGCCCGATTCCCGACAGCCCGTCGGGGGTGCCGTCGAAAGCGCCGCCGCTGTTGCGTGAACATCGTCTGTATCAGGCCGATTTTCTGATGCGCGGCTACGGATTCGGCGCCGCCGAACTGCTCGGCGATGCCGGCAACCTGCCGCTCGACGTCGATCCGAAGCTCGCATGGGCGCTCGCGCATCGCGAACGCTTTCCCGTCGATCTGAACGCCGCGCCCGCGCGCATGATCGCGCGTGTGCCGGGCATCGGCATGCGCAACGCGAAGCGCATCGTCGAGTTGCGGCGCACGCGCCGTGTGCGCTATCACGATCTCGTGCGGCTGCGCTGCGGCATGGACAAGGTGAAGCCGTTCGTCGTCACGGCGGATTATCGGCCGCCGCTTTCCGAGGCGTCGTCGGACGCTCTGCGACGCGCGCTCGCCACCGGTCCGGTGCAACTCTCGCTGATCTGATGCACGTCATCGCCATCGACGACGATTTTGACGCCTGGCGCGCCGCCGCGCTCGATGCGCTCGCGCAAGGGCTCGCGCCCGAAGCGACCGACTGGCGCACGTCGCAGGCGGAGCCCGCGCTGTTCAACGAATCCGCGCCGCCTGTCGACTCGGGCAACGCGCCGCAGATACGCGTCTCGCGCGAACTTGCGGCGCTGTTGAAGGACGCCGCGCATTTCCGCGACGCGCGGCGATGGAGCTTTCTCTATCGCGTGCTGTGGCGCTGGGCGCAGGGAGACCGCTCGGTCGCATCGCCCGCGGATGAAGACGGCGCGCGGCTCTACAAGATGGCGAAGGCGGTACGCCGCGCGCAGCACGACATGATCGCCTATGTGCGCTTTCGTCAGCGCGACGCGTCGCTCGGCGCGCCCGAATACGTCGCGTGGTACGAGCCCGATCACGATGTGCTCGCGTGGGGCGCGGAACATTTCGCGGCGCGCATGGGGCGCTCGACATGGCTCATCGCGACGCCCGACGGCGCCGCCATGTTCGACGGCGAGCGGCTGCAACTGGAGCGCCGCCGCGCGCTCGCATCGGAACATACGAGCGACACGCCCGACGCCGCCGAAGCGCTGTGGATGACCTATTACCGCAGCATTTTCAATCCCGCGCGCCTCAACGAATCCGCGCTCGAGCAGCACATGCCCGTGCGCTTCTGGAAAGGTCTGCCCGAAGGCGCGCTGATTCCGAAGCTCGTCAGCGATGCGCGCGGCGGCGCGCGGCGCGTCGCGCAGGCGCAGCGCGTGGGCGCGCTCGGCGGCAAGGCGGTTCAGGTCGAAGCGAACGAAGCGCAGCCCGAACGCGACGCACCCACCTCGCTCGATACATGCCGGCGCTGCGATCTGTGGCGCAATGCGACGCAGGCGGTGGGCGGCGCGGGTCCGTCGGATGCGCGCATCATGCTGCTCGGCGAACAGCCCGGCGATCAGGAAGACCTGAAGGGCGAACCGTTCGTCGGCCCGGCGGGACAATTGCTCGACGACGCGATGCAGCGTGCCGGCGTGCCGCGCGAGCAGGTCTATCTGACGAATGCGGTCAAGCATTTCAAGTGGGAACCGCGCGGCAAGCGTCGCCTGCACAAGACGCCCGCGCAGCAGGAAGTCGAGGCGTGTTCGTACTGGCTCGACCAGGAAATGCAGAGCGTGGGCGCGCGCGTGATCGTCACGCTCGGCGCGACCGCGCTCGCTGCGCTGTTCGGCCGGCGCGCGACGCTGTCTGCGCATGTCGGGCGCGTCGTGCCGTACGGGGACAAGCTCGTCGTCGCGACCTATCACCCGTCGTATGCGCTGCGCCAGAACGACGAAGCCGCGCGCGAGCGCACCGTCGCGGCCATCGTGGCGGCGCTCGATCAGGCGCGCGAACTCGCGTCCAAATAAGCCAGCGCTCAGAATGCCGCGCGCACGACGCCGCCGTCCGCGCGCAACGCCGCGCCGTTCGTCGCCGACGACAGTTCCGAGCACACGTAAGCCACCGTATTCGCGATTTCCTCGGGCGTGATGAAGCGCTTGAGAATCGAAGTCGGGCGCGCTTCTTCGAAGAACTGCTTCTCGAAGTCTTCGAAGCTCTTTCCACCGGAGAGCTTTTCGACGAAATCGGTGACGCCTTCGGAACTCGTCGGCCCCGGCAGCACCGAGTTGACTGTGACGCCCGTGCCCGCGCATGTCTCCGCGAGTCCGCGCGAAAGCGCGAGCTGCGCGGTTTTCGTGAGGCCGTAATGAATCATCTCGACGGGAATCTGGATGCCGCTTTCGCTGCTGATGAACACGACGCGGCCCCAGTTCTTCTCCTTCATCTTCGGCAGATATGCGCGCGAGAGCCGCACGCCCGACATCACGTTCACGTTGAAGAACCGCAGCCATTCGTCGTCGGAGATTTCTTCGAAAGGTTTCGGATCGAAGATGCCCATGTTGTTCACGAGGATATCGACGTGCGGAAAGCGCTTCACGAGCGCGTCCGCCTGCGCGGCTTCCGATATGTCGCCGGCGAAGCCCTCGGCCTGCGCGTTTGGCACGAGTTCGCGCAGCTTCGCGAGCGCCGCATCGACGGACGGCTGCGAGCGGCCGTTGACGATCACGCGCGCGCCCTCGCGAGCAAGCGCTACAGCGATGGCGTGACCGATGCCCTTCGTCGATCCGGTTACGAGTGCGAGCTTGCTGGCGATCTTGAGATCCATGTTTGCTCCTTTTGAACGGTTTTTTTGCGGATTGCGTCGATGCGCCTGCGCGACGCGTTCCGACGATGTTAACCAGAAGCCGCGTGCTCTGCAGAGCCGACGCAAAACGTCGCTGAAGGCCGCTGAGCGCCGCGCCACGCGCCTGTGCGCCCGCTGAAACGCAGCGACATAAATGCTCGATGGCCTCGCGGGCGGTCATCGTCCATAGTCTGGCCTGCGTGATCGAGAAACAAAGCAGCAGCGAGAACCGAGAGCCCCATCACGCATCCATCCACATCATTCCCGGCGCGGCCGGTACGGAGATGCACCATGTCGAACTCGATCAAATTCTCGTCGCTCAACGCAATCTTCAAGAAAGCGCGCGGCGCGGCGCTCGCCGGACTCGTCGTCGGCACGGCAGTGCTGGCGGGATTCGGCAGCAATCCGGCGCAGGCGGCGAGCCAGTACAACCAGTACGGCGCGCAGTACGCGCAGACCGCCGCCGCGCCCGCGACGCGCCCCGACACCATCTACGTCTACGCATTCGCCAGCGATGCGAACGAGGTCAAGCTCGACAATCACGGCATGATCTCGAAGATCGGCTCGGCCTTCTCGGGCGATTCGCAAGCGCAGAAGCAGGCGCAGGACGCCATCGCGGCGCGCGAGGAAGTGGCGAACGAGATCGTCGCCAAGCTTCAGTCGATGGGCCTGCGCGCCGTCCGCGCCGACGTGCAGCCGCCGCAAGACCAGAACGTGCTCGTCGTCGAAGGCAGCTTCAATACGATCGATGCCGGTAATCGCCGCCGCCGCGTGCTGATCGGCCTCGGCGCGGGTGAGAGCAAGGTCGGCGCGACCGTGCAGCTCGTCTACAAGCCGGCGCACGGCGTACCGCAACTCCTCGAACAATTCGACGCGAACGCGGACAGCGGCCATATGCCGGGCGTGGCGGAAATGGCGGGCGTCGGCGCGGTTGCCGGACATGTCGCGACCTCGCTCGCGGTGTCGGGCGGGCTGCATGGCGTGTCGGAGAAGAAGCACGCGGATGTATCGTCGGATGAGAAGCGCCTCGGCGACAGCATCGCCAAGCAGATCGCGAAGCTCGGCCAGGATCAGGGCTGGATGCCGGCGAAGAGCTGATCGGGCACGCGCGCGATGCGCGGTCCGGAACCTGCTTAAACTAGGGTTCCGGACGAATGTTCGCTTCGCGAGACGCGCATGCCGACGATTGCCTTGATTGCCCTGACGATTGTCGCGACGCTCGTCGTCGTGCTCGTGATCGCGAACCTGACGAGCGGCGAAAAGAAGATCGAGCACAAGATCGAACGCCTGTACGCCAGCGACGATCCGCAGTTCCTCCGCTCGATGGGCCTGCTGCTCGGGCCGCCCGTCGTCGGGGAAAACCGCTTCGAGGTGCTCCTGAACGGCGACGAGATCTTTCCGTCGATGCTCGAAGGCATCCGCTCGGCGCAGGCGTCGATTACGTTCGAGACGTTCATCTACTGGTCGGGCGCGATCGGCGAGCAGATCGCCAGCGCATTGTCCGACAAGGCGCGCGCGGGCGTGCCGGTGCATGTGCTGCTCGACTGGGTCGGCTCGTCGAAGATGGACAAGCGCTACCTGCGCATGCTGCGCGACGCGGGCGCAGAGGTGATCCAGTATCACAAGCCGCACTGGACCGGCCTCGGGCGCATGAACGACCGCACGCACCGCAAATTGCTCGTGATCGACGGGCGCATCGGCTTCACGGGCGGCGTGGGCATCGCCGAGGAATGGACCGGGCACGCGCAGGACGAGAAGCACTGGCGCGACACGCATTTTCGCGTCGAAGGCCCGGCGGTCGGCCAGATGCAGGCGGTCTTCATGGACAACTGGGTCAAGGCGACCGGCAACGTGCTGCACGGCGCGCAATATTTTCCGGAGATCGACGCCGCGGGCGACGGTCTCGCGCACATGTTCAGCAGCTCGCCTTCAGGCGGCAGCGACGACATGCAGTTGATGTATCTGATGGCGATCACCGCCGCGACGCACTCCATCCATCTGTCGAGCGCGTACTTCGTGCCCGACAAGCTGACGATCAACGCGATCGTCGAGGCGGCGCGGCGCGGCGTGGAAGTGCGCATCATCACGCCGGGCAAGCGCATCGACACGCATACCGTGCGCGAGGCGTCGCGCGCGTGCTGGGGCGATCTGCTCGCGGCGGGCGTCGAGATATTCGAGTATCAGCCGACGATGTTCCACTGCAAGCTCATCATCGTCGATGACTATCTGGTGTCGGTCGGCTCGACCAATTTCGACAGCCGCTCGTTCAAGCTCAACGACGAAGCCAACCTGAATATCTACGACCGCGATTTCGCGCGTCAGCAGACCGCGATTTTCGACGACGACGTCGCCCACGCGAAGCGCATCACGCTCGATGACTGGCGCCGCCGTCCGATCGTCGAAAAGCTCGTCGAACGCGTTGTCGCGCTGCTCGATCCGCAGCTTTGACGTTTGCGCGCAACGTATCGCGAATATTTCTCGTCTGGAGACTAAGGAACCGCGCACGGAAGCCGATAAGACGCTCACGCAAACAAGTCCCTGGCTAATGGCAGCTATGCACGGCACCTACAACTTCTGGCTGGTTGCGGCATCGCTGGTCGTGGCGACGCTCGCTTCCTTCACCGCGCTCGATATATCGGGCCGCATCGCGATGCTATCGCAGTCGCGCATGCGACATGTCTGGCTCGCGGGCGGGGCGGCGTCGATGGGCATCGGCATCTGGTCGATGCATTTCATCGGCGTGCTCGCGTTCGAGCTGCCGATTCCGCTCGGCTACGATCTGAAGATCACCGCTGCGTCGCTCGGCATCGCGGTGCTCGTGTCGTTTTTCGCGCTCCACGTCATCACGAGCAGGCGGCTGACGGCGAGACGCCTCGTCGCGAGCAGCGTGCTGATGGGCGCGGGCATCGCGACGATGCACTACACGGGCGATGCCGCGATGCGCATGCAGCCGGCGATCGAATACGATCCGTGGCTTTTCGCGGCGTCGATCGTGATTGCGGTGGTGGCGTCGGGCGCGGCGCTGTGGATCGCCCACACGCTGTCCGACGCGAGCCAGAAGAACGTGCTGGCGAAGCGCATCGCGTCGGCTTTCGTGATGGGCATAGCGATCACCGGCATGCACTACACGGGCAACGCGGCGGCGGAGTTCCTGCCGGGCTCGATTTGCGGCGCGGCCAACGACGTCGACGCGCGCTGGCTCGCGACGACGATCGCGATGTTCACGCTTGCCATTCTGATCATCACGCTCGTCCTGTCGCGCTTCGACGCGCGCACGGCGCTGCTCGCCGGGTCCGTGTCGCGCCTGAACGGGCAGATCGTGCGCATGGCGACCTTCGACACGCTGACCGATTTGCCGAACCGTCGCACGCTGAACGAGTGCATCGATCGCGCGATCAGGAATGCGCGGCATAACCGCAGCCGCTTCGCGATTCTCTTCATGGATCTCGACGGCTTCAAGACCATCAACGATTCGCTCGGCCATACGGTCGGCGATGAAGTGCTGAAGGCGTTCGCGCGACGCCTGCAGGAGTGTGTGCGCGGCGGCGACACCGTCGCGCGTCTGGGCGGCGACGAGTTCGTCGTGATGCTGGAAAACCTGCACGCACCGGCCGACGCCGAGAAAATGGCCGAGCGCATTCTCGACACGATGAAAAAGGGCCTGCTCGCGGCGAACCATCCGTTGCAGGTGATGCCGAGCATCGGCATTGCGCTGTATCCGCAAGACGGCGAGACCGTCGAGGCGATGCTCAAGCACGCCGATGTCGCGATGTACGAGGCGAAGCGCGGCGGGCGCAGCACGTATCGCTTCTTCGAGGCGAGCATGAACGAAGCGGCCGTGCGGACCTTGCAGATCCAGCAGGCGCTGCACGAGGCGTTGAGCGCCGGGCATTTCTATCTGCTATTCCAGCCGAAGTTTCGCGGCAAGAGTGGCGAACTGGCGGGCGCGGAGGCGTTGATCCGGCTGGACCATCCGGAGATCGGCACGCTGACGCCGCTCGAATTCATTCCGATCGCGGAGCGGTCCGGGCAGATCGTGGAGATCGGCTACTGGGTCGTGCGCGAGACGTGCCGGCATCTCGTCGGATGGCGCCGCGAGGGAAGTCCGCCGGTGAAGGTGGCGATCAACCTGTCGCCGCGGCAGATGTGCGAGGCGGATCTCGTTGCGAACATGCTACGGATCGTACGCGAGGAGGGCGTGGAGAGCGAGCAGATCATGTTCGAGATCACCGAGACGGTGGCGATGCAGGATGCGCCGCGCACCATCGAGATGATTCACGCGTTTCAGGAGAATGGCTTCGAGATCGCGATCGACGATTTCGGCACGGGGTATTCGAGTCTCGCGTATTTGCAGCGCTTTCGCGCGAAGCAGCTGAAGATCGATCGGTTCTTCACCAATGGTCTCGATGAGAACGGGCAGGAAGGGCGTGCGATCGTGTCGGCGATCATCGCGCTTGCGCATTCGCTCGATATGGATGTCGTTGCGGAAGGCGTGGAGACGGGGTCGCAGCTCGACAGGCTGCAGGACATGATGTGTGATGAGATGCAGGGGTTCTTGCTGGCGATGCCTTTGTCGGCGGATGCGTTTGGGGTGATGCTGGAGCGGGGGGAGGTGAGTGTATAGGGGGCGGTTTGGGTTTGGTTTTTTGGGTTTTCGCCGGATCCCGTATTCGTGGTGGCTTATTAGCGTTGCCCCTCCCCGGGGCGGGGGTAACTTTCTTTGCTGCTGCAAAGAAAGTCACCAAAGAAAGCAGCTTCTCCCAGCCTGAGCACTTCACGCCGGCCGCGGCACAGGCGATTGGCTGAATGGAACCCAGAGTAGCGAGTGTTCTCGTAGGTCCAGTCGGACGTGGATCGCGCACGGTCTGATACATCGCGCCGCTTAACGAATTGGCGCAGCCCTTGCAAGCTCCGGCCCGCTTCGCGGCCGACGGGTCAAGCGGGTCTGCCCGTGCTTCCTTGCTGATCTCTCTATCTCAATGCAGTCGCGCTAAGCTGGTTTCCCTCGCATACCTTTCGGCAGCGCGTAGCGCTGTGCCGGCGCTATTTTGTGCTGAACCAGCGCGCTAAAAGTTATAGCTTGTCAGACCGTGCGCGGTCCACGTTGCCCGAGTTTTGTGGGGGCACTCGCTACTCCGGGTTCCATTCAGCCAATTGCCTGTGCCGGGGCCGGTGTGAAGCACTTTGGATCGAAAAGCTGCTTTCTTTGGTGACTTTCTTTGCAGCAGCAAAGAAAGTTACCCCCGCCCCGGGGAGGGGCAGTGCTAATAAACCAACGCGAAATCAGGATTTCCCGCATAGAGGCGCCCGCAGAGAGGCGCAAGCCCAATCCCGATGTCAATCCATCGCCGCATGCGCCACCGACTCCTCGGCACCCGCCTTCGCCGGCCGAATCAGCAACAACAACGGCACCACCAGCAACGTCGCGACGAACATCAGCTTGAAGTCGTTGAGATACGCGATCATCGATGCCTGCTGCGTGATGGTCTGATTCAGCATCGCGATGTCCTGCATCGAGCCGCCCGCCAGCATCGACTGCATCGCCGGATTGAACGGCGTCACCTGCGCGGCGAGGTCCGCGTGCGCGACCTGCGTGTTGCGCGTCATCAACGTCTGCACGATCGAAATGCCGATGCTGCTGCCGATATTACGCATCAGGCTATACGTGGCGGTGCCGTCGGCGCGCAGTTCGGGCGTGAGCGTCGAAAACGTCAGCGCCGACAAAGGCACGAACACGAGCCCGAGCCCGAAGCCTTGAATCACACCCGGCCACACGATGTCCGACTCCGACAGCACAATCGTGTAATGCATCATCTGCCAGAGCGCCAACGCCGATATCAGAAACCCCGACAGCAGTAACAACCGCGCGTCGATGTGCTTCAGCAACCGCCCCGCGACGAGCATCGCGACCATCGTGCCCGCGCCGCTCGGCGCCGTGACGAGGCCCGTCGTCGCGACGGGATAGTTCATCAGGTTTTGCAGCATCGGCGGCAGAAGCGCGCGCGTCGCATACATCACCGCGCCGATCACGAAGATGAAGCACGTGCCGGTCGCGAAGTTGCGGTCCTTCAGCAACTGATATTTGAAGAACGAGCGCGCGCCGGCCGTCGCCGTATGCGCGATGAAGAAGACAAAGCTCGCCGCCGCGAGCAGCGCCTCGATGCGGATTTCCATCGAACCGAACCAGTCGAGTTGCTCCCCGCGATCGAGCATCGCCTGAAACGCGCCGATCGCAAGGCCGAGCGTCGCGAAGCCGAACGCGTCGAACTTCACCGCGCGCCGCGCGGCCTGCGTCGGCAAAAAGGTCCACACGCCGAAGAGCGCGAACGCCCCGATCGGCACGTTGATGAAAAACACCCAGCGCCAGTTGTAACTGTCGGTGAGCCAGCCGCCGAGCGTCGGACCGAGAATCGGCCCGACCATCACGCCCATGCCCCACACGGCCATCGCCTGACCCTGTTTCTCGCGCGGATTGATGTCGAGCAGGATCGACTGCGACAGCGGCACGAGCGACGCCCCGAATATGCCCTGCAGAAGCCGCGAGCCGACGATCTGCGCAAGCGTCTCCGACAAGCCGCAAAACGCCGATGCCACCGTGAAACCCGCAATCGACAGGCACAGCAGCTTCTTCACGCTCAGCCGGTCCGACAGCCAGCCGGTAAGCGGCGTCGCGATTGCCGCCGCGACGATATACGACGTGAGCACCCACGTGATTTCGTCCTGCGACGCCGACAGGCTGCCCTGCATATGCGGCAGCGCCACGTTCGCGATGGTGCTGTCGAGCGTCTGGATCAGCGTCGCGAGCATGATCGAAACGGTCAGCATGCCGCGGTTCAGAGGCGCCGCGGCGCGTTCCGTGGAAACTTCGGAGGACATGGATGCAGCCGCCCGCTAGCGGCTTTTGTAAGTAGGGTGATGATAAGCACGCTTATTATAGGCCATGCACGGAGCGGCGCAATGCGGTCAACTACGGGGTCCGCGCGGGTGCACGCATCGAAAGCTCTTACCTATAATCGCGCGATGGAAACCCAACTCGACAAACGCTTCGGCTTTCTGGTCGCGGACGTGGACCGCCTGTGCGGCAATCGTTTCGACGTCTTGGCGAAGTCGTCGCTCAATCTCACGCGCGCGCAGTGCCGCGTGCTCGCGTATCTCTCGCACTATGGCGAGGTCAATCAGGCGCGGCTCGCGGGTCTGCTCGAAGTCGCGCCGATCTCCGCCGGACGGCTGCTCGACCGCATGGAAGAGGGCGGCTGGATCGAGCGGCGCCTCAATCCCGACGACCGCCGCGAGCGACAAGTCCGCATGACCGCGAAGGCGGAAAAGGCGCTGGATCGCGCGCGGCGCGTTGGCGACGAGATCACGTCGGAGGCGCTCGCCGGTTTCAGCCGCCAGGAAAGCGAACAGTTGATCGCGCTGCTGCAACGCGTGCGCGGCAATCTGAGCCGCATCGTCGATCGCTGAAGCGGGCGGAAATCGTTCGCTGACGGATCGCGCGGGCCGTGCTAACGTGCCGCGCGTGGATCGCAGATTGCTCACGCGATTCGCGCAAGCGTCGTTGTCAACCGTCGCCATCCATCCGGAGAAGATCGATCATGAACAAACGCACCGCACCGTTGGCCATCATCGCCATGTCAGTCGCCGCGCTCGTCGGCGTGCCCGTCGCGCAGGCGCAGGACACGGCCGCTCCGGCCGCCGCAGCCGCCTCCACGCCGAAGCAGGTCAAGAAAGCCGAGCGCAAGGCGGCGCGCGCGAAGAAGAACGCCGAGCTGAAGGAACTGGAAAAGAACGGCTACAACCCGGCCGGCGATCAGACCAACTATCCTCAGAATCTGCAGAACGCGCAGTCGAAGATCAATGCGCAAAAGGCAGGGAAGCCGGCACCCGCGTCGGCGCCCTGACGTGCGGCGCGGACGCGGTGTCCGCGCGCCTCGATCTAGTTGATATGACGACGTCGCGTCGTTTTGCGGACCGCGCGGCGTGTCCCTGACCGCATCGCCCACGGGAGACCGATGCCGGTGGTGCTTCCGGCACCAAAGCCCTCCCCACCCAGCCCAAGACTCGACGCGCCGCGCGAGTTGCCGTACTGTCGTCATAAAGGCCGCGGCGCTCGACCCGAACCGCTGGCGACGACAAGAGCAACGGGAGGGCGGGCATGCGCTGGCTTTCATGGCTGTTGATGTTCGTGTTGTGCGGCGCGCACGCCGCACCTCATTACTACGCGCCCATGTCGTTCTATCCGCACGATGCGGCGCGCATCTCGCGCTTCGCGTCGACGCCCGGCGCGATACAGGTTCCCTACGGCGCCGGCGCGAAAGTCGAGGAAGGCGAGTTCTATATCGTCTCGAATGCATCGTTCAAGGCCCTGACCGCGCAAGTCCAAAGCGACGGCACGATCGCGCTCGTGCAGTCCGGATGGACGCCCGAGCGCGCCTCGAGCCAGATCTGGACCGTGGTCAAAGAGGGCAGCGGCTTTCGCCTTTTTTCGAAGCGCTATGGCCGATACGTGACGCTCGGCACGCGCGTGGATCTCGAAGAGGAATCGGGCGAAGCACGGCAGAACTGGAGCATCGAAACCGATGCGAACGCGGTGACCATCGCGGCGACCGGCACGAACACGGGTCTCGCGATCGAGCATCATGCATTGCGCGATGGCGCGTTCGTCGAAGTGAACGCGCAGGCAGGGCAGTGGCGTCTGTACGAGGTCCGGAATGCAAGCGCCGATCACGCGTACCGCCCGCTCGATGCGGCCGCGCGCTCGACCTACGACAACATGAACAGGCGCTATCACCTGAGCGCGTTCGCACCGGATGCGATCGAGGCCGACCGGCTGCGCGGCTTTCGCTGGACCGACTATCATCCGTCGGGGCTCTATGTGTCGAAGGGCGAGTCCGTGGTGATCGACGTAAGCGGTCTCGCCGATGACGGCCCGGATGGTCTCATCATCATGGTCGGCAACAAGAACGGCTTTTTCAAACGTCAGCCAGCGGGCGATCCGCAGATGATTCTCGCGACGGAAGGGCGCAACGAGTTCGTCGCGTCGCGCGATGGCCTGCTCTACTTCGAATATATCGATAGCGGATTCAACGAGCGGCCGCGCAGGTCGATCGATGTTTCCGTGCGCGAAGGCGGGCGGCCGGCGCCGTTCTATATCGAAGGCACGACGACGCCCGGCGAATGGCGCGCGATGCTGCAACGTTACGCCGATGCGCCGCTCATCGAGATGGTCGGCAGACGGACGATGTTCACCGTCGCGCGCACGATGTACGACAAGTCGGGCGCCGCGGACCCGGCCGCGCTGCTCGGGTATGTGCAGCGGATCATGGGCTATCACGACGAAGTGTCCGGGCTGGACGGATCGAGCGCGCTCGACACGCCGTCGCCGTTGCGCGTGCACTTCGTACAGGACGCCATTTCGACGCACGCGGACTTGCAGGACGCGTATCTGTACGCGACCTACTACATGATCGGCCTGCCGTTGAACAGCGCGGCCGAGACTTTGCTCAAGCCCGCCAAGGCCGATGCATGGGGGGTGTGGCACGAGCTCGGCCACATGTATCAGCAATGGGACTGGACCTGGCCGGGCCTGACGGAGACGACGGTCAACATCTATTCGCTGCATGCGCTGCAACGCCTCGGCACGCCGATGGTCTCGCCGCTGCTGCAGGTTGCCGATACGCGCGGCAGGAAGAACCGCCTCGACCTCGCGACGCTCTATCTCGCGCAGCCGTCACGCAATTTTCTCGATGATGCGTCGTTTCCCGTGCCGTCTGAAGCGCTCTGGATCAGGCTCGTGATGTACGAGCAGTTGCGCCGCGCGCTCGGCGACGGCTTTTATGCACGGTTGCACAAGTCGTATCGGCTGCATCCGCTGACGCAGGCGGAGGACGGCGACCGGAACGAGGTGCAGATCTTCGTGCTGCGCGCGTGCATCGCCGCGAATCTCGACCTCACCGAATTCTTCTCGCGATGGGGCTTGCCGGTCGATACGGCGACGCGCGCGGCGATCGCAGAGCTGAAGCTGAAGACGCCGGCGACGGATTTGTCGCGGATGCGGATTTGAGGCGCGCGACGGCGGCGATGGATGGAAGTTGGTGCTGGTTCACACAGACCAAAAAAACGCCGGCGCACAACAGGCGCCGGCTAAATCCTGGCTTACGAGGGCTGCCAGAATCCTATCGATCCTTCATGCAGCATCGGCGAGCCGGATGCTGCGCGGTCCTTCGCGGCGCGCTGGTCTGCGTTGCGCTATCGCCGATGCAAGATGCGCGCCGGGCACGTTGTCGATGCCGAATGCAGGCCGCGCGAGAAAGAAGCCCTGGGCGAGCACGTGCGGCCATTGCGCGATCCACCGCGCCTGCGCGGCCGTCTCCACGCCTTCGATGACGATCGCCACCTCCAGGCGCGTCAGCAGCGTGAGCACCGACGAGAAAACCAGGCACGCGGTCGGGCAGCGCGGCGCGGCGGAAAGCAGTTCCTTCGCGATCTTCACAGTGCCGAAGTCGATCGGCCCGAGCGCGGCGAGACACGAGTAGCCGGTGCCGAAGTCGTCCATCGCGACGCTCACGCCTTTGCTCTTCAGGCGCCGCACGACCTTCGGCATGGACGGCATGCGCGCCAGGTCCTCGCTCTCCAGCAATTCGAGCTCGATGCACTCCGGCGTGACGCCATGCGCGCGGCAGATCGCGTCCATGCGCTCGGCGAAGCCTGGCAGCGCCGCCACGGATGGCGGGACGTTCACCGCAACAGAATAATGCGCGCCGCCGCGCGCGCGCCACGCCGCCATTTCCGACGCGACCGCGTCCAGCACGAACCATGTGAATTCGCGCATGATTTCGGCGTCCTTGAACGCATTGCTGAACGCGCCCGGCAACATGACGCCATGTTCCGGATGACGCCAGCGAATGAGCGCTTCCATCTGCGCGAGCTCGCCGCTTCCGACTCGGTAGATTCCCTGATAGGCGATGCAGAATTCTCCGGCCTTGAGGCCTTCGAGCACGCGATGCCTGAATGCATGATTCGAGTTCGGCGCGGCCTTCGCGATGTGCGAGCCGTGTGTCGTTCTTTTCATGCTCTGACCATCCCTCCCAGTGGATCGTGCAAGCGGTCGCACATCTCGTGCCAGAGGCGACGCGGACCGGCGCATCGGCATAAGAAACGGCTATGGAGGGGGAAAGAGAACGTTTGCGCCGTCACGATTGTGCGGCGGGAGCACTCGTGTTGCCTGATCGTTGCGCGATGCGTCGTGAGTTATGTGGGGTGGCACACACAAGCCAATGCGTGCATCAGCCGGCCGTTTTGCAGTTTTGGCCGATGCTTTCTGGAACTTTTGTAATCCCGACTCGTGCGGCGTATGCGGCTTGGGATAACAAGTACGACCGCTACGTGATTCAGACGGTCGCGGTTTCGGCGACGGGCCGCATGCGTTCGAGCGCGCTGCCGTCCTCGCGGAACAGATGCACGTGACGGATGCTGAAGCCCGCGTTGAGGCGCTGGCCTTCGACCGCCGTCGATTCGCCCGACCCCTTCACCTGAATCACGAGCTCATTCGGCAGACGCACATGCAATAGCGTTTCGCCGCCGAGATGCTCGATCACCATGACTTCGCCGGTGAGACCACTGTCGATATCGCCGCCGCACGCCTCGACGAAATGCTCGGGCCGGATGCCGAGCGTGAGCATCTCCCCCGCTTTCACCGACGATGCCGCGAACGGCAGCGTGAGCGAGTCGCCGCCGGGCAGCTCGATGGTGACGCCCGCGGCATCGACGCGCATCACGCGCACATCCATGAAGTTCATCTTCGGCGAGCCGATGAAGCCCGCAACGAAACGATTGTGCGGCGTGCGATACAGCTCGAGCGGCGAGCCGATCTGCTCGACACGCCCATGATTCAGCACGACGATGCGGTCGGCCATCGTCATCGCTTCGGTCTGGTCGTGCGTGACGTAGATCATCGTCGCGTTGAGTTGCTTGTGCAGCTTGATGAGCTCGAGACGCATCTGCACGCGCAATGCGGCATCGAGATTGGAGAGCGGCTCGTCGAAGAGAAAGACCTTCGGCTCGCGCACGATCGAACGGCCTATTGCGACGCGCTGACGTTGCCCGCCGGAGAGCGCACGCGGTCGCCGTTCGAGCAACTGACCGATCTGCAATATCTCCGCCGCGCGATGCACGCGCTCCTTGATCTGCGCCTCCGGCAGCTTCAGCATGCGCAGCCCGAACGCGATGTTCTCGTACACCGACATGTGCGGATAGAGCGCATACGACTGAAACACCATTGCGACGCCGCGTTGCGACGGCTCGAGATCGGTGACGTCTTCGCCGCCGATCAGCACTTGGCCCGAGTCACTTTCTTCGAGTCCGGCGATGGTGCGCAGCAAGGTAGATTTTCCGCATCCCGAAGGACCGACGAACACCATGAACTCGCGATCGGTCACTTCGATGTCGACGCCCTTCAGCACATCGACGCCTGCAAAGGCCTTGCGGATCTGCTGCAAGTGAACTGCGCTCATTACGTTGTCTCCTTGTGCTGCTGCGCAGCATCGGATGCATCCGTCGAATTTGTTCTTGACAACCTGTTCGCGCCAAAATATACAATTGTAAAACCGAAATTACAAGTGAAACGAGGCAAGGCGCAGGACGAATCCGCAAGTCACACCCGCTCGAAAAAAACCAAGGAGACAGGCATGAAGAAGCGCTTCATCCCGGCCCGGCAACTCGGCCCGATCAAACACGTCGCGGCAGTCGCGCTATTGGCGGCAAGCGCGGCGTTCGCCGCATCGAACGCGCAGGCCTGGACTCTGAAGGAAGCGGCGCAGCCGTATTCGGGCACCACGATCAAGGCCGTGTTTCTCGATCGTCCCGGCTACAAGGCTGCGCAGCAACTCATTCCGCAGTTCGAGAAAGAGACGGGCATCAAGGTGCGCTGGGAAGTGATTCCGTACGAGAACACGCGCGAGAAGGAAGTGCTGAACTTCGTCGGTGGCGGCGATCAGGACATCGTGCTCGTCGATGTCGTGTGGATCGGTGAATTCGCGAGCAACAAGTGGCTCGTGCCGATCAAGAAGTTCACCGACGATCCCAAGCTCGCGGACCCGAATCTCAATCTGAAGGGCTTTTTCCCGATTCTGCTCGATTCGTTCGGGACATGGGACAAGGTTACCTATGGCCTGCCGTTCGATAACTACTCGGGCCTCATGTTCTACAACAAGTGCATGTTGAAGGACGCGGGCTTCGACGAGCCGCCGAAAACCTGGGACGACCTGCTCAACACCTACGCGCCGAAGCTCACGAAGGGCGACAAGTTCGCGTTTGCGCTGCAATCGCGGCGCGGCGAAACGCAATCGGCGGATAGCTTCATGCGCGTGCTATGGCCCAACGGCGGCTCGCTGCTCGATGCGAAGTTCAAGTCGAACCTGATGTCGCCGCAGTCGCAGGCAGGCCTCGAATACCGGCAGAAGCTGATGAAGTACATGCCGCCGGGCATCGTCGATTTCGACCATGCGGAAGCGGTGAATGCGCTCGCGCAGGGCCAGGTCGCGATGATCACCGAATGGTCCGCGTTCTATCCGACGCTCACCGATCCGAGCAAATCGAAGCTCGGCAACTGTCTCGCGATCACCACTGAACCGAAGGGCCCCGCAGGTCTGAAGCCCGCGCTCGGCGGCTTCTCGCTTGCGGTGAATGCGAAGTCGAACGCAAAGAAGCAGGCTGCATCGTGGCTCTTCATTCAATGGATCACATCCGAAGCAATGGCGAAGCCGTACCTCGAAGCGGGCGGCGTGCCGGCGCGCACGGCGGTGTACCAGGACAAGGCCGTGCAGGACAAGTATCCGTTCGTGAAGCCGATGGTCGAATCGTGGCAGGGCGGCGTGCCGGATTATCGTCCGCGCTTCCCGGAATGGCCGGCGGTGTCGGAAGTCATCGGCGAATGGGGCAGCAAGATGATGCTCGGCCAGGTGACGGTGAAGGAGGGCGCGCAGACCATCGGTCAGAAGACCGAGGACATCCTGAAGAAAGCGGGCTATTACGACGGCAAGAAGCCTTTGCTGAAATAACACGTCCGTCATAAAGGAAACAGGAGGCGATCGAATGGCATCACCCGCAATGCACGCGCGAGGACCGCGCAAGCCCGCGCGCTACTTCGGCATCCTGCCGCGTTCGCCCGCCTTCTGGTTCCTGATTCCGGCGATCGCGGCGCTCGCGATCATCGGCATCTATCCGTTGCTGCTCGCGCTCTATAACTCGTTTCATCAATACAAGCTCGCGGATCTGGGCTCGGGCACGCCGTTCATTGGCGTCGACAACTACATCGCGACGCTCACCGATCCGACCTTCTGGGAAGCGCTCGGACGCACCGCGCTGTTCCTGTGCCTCACGTTGCCGATCGAAGTGGCGCTCGGCCTCTTTGCCGCGCTGCTGCTTCATCGGACGGAATTGCCGTGGATGCGTGCAGCGGCGCGCGTGAGTCTCGTCATTCCAATGGCGACGACCTACGCGGTCGTGGGTCTCATCGGTCGTCTGATTTTCAACCGGCAGTTCGGCGTGGCCAACTATCTGACGGGCTTGCTTGGCATTCCGCCGCAAGACTGGCTCGCAGACCCGACGCTCGCGTTCGTGTCCGTGATGATCATGGATATCTGGCAGTGGACGCCGTTTTGCGCGCTGATTCTGCTCGCGGGACTTTCGATGGTGCCGAAGGAAGCCGAGGAAGCCGCGCGCCTCGAAACGCCCAAGTGGAGCATGATCCTCTGGCACTTGCAGCGGCCTTATCTGTTGCCCGGCCTCACTGCGATCCTCATCTTGCGTTCCGCCGACATGCTCAAGATGTTCGACGCCGTGTTCACGATGACGCGCGGCGGCCCCGGCGCAGCGACGGAATTCATCAGCGTCTATATCCAGCGCGTGGGCTTCCGTCTCTTCGATCAGGGCATGGCGTCCGCGCAGGCGATCATCCTGCTCATCCTGACGATCGTGCTGTCGCGTCTATATATCCGCTTCGTCTATCGGGAGGCCGCGTGAGTTCGACCAACATGCAGATCACGCAGCGTGCAAAGCGCGCGCGCGCCGCAAGAAAACGCGTCACCGTATGGCATTTTCTCGGTCTCGTCGTTGTGTTCATGTCGTCGGTGTTTCCGTTCTACTGGATGGTTACGACGAGCCTCAAGAGCCAGGCCGATGCGCTCGCGTATCCGCCGAAGTGGCTCTTCTCGCCGACGTTTCATCACTACTCGGCAGCGCTCTTCGAGCATGACGTAGCGGGCAGCCTGCTGAACTCGCTCATCATCGCGAGCAGTACGACGGTGCTCGCGATCCTGCTCGGCGCGCCCGCCGCATATGCGCTTGCTCGCTATGAATTCCGCGGCAAGGAAGACCTGTGGTTCTGGTTCATCTCGAACCGCATGGTGAGCCCCGTCGTGCTCGCGGTGCCGTTCTTCCTGATCGCGACGAAGCTCGATCTCGTCGATACGCATATCGTGCTGATCCTGCTGTACCTGACTTTCTCGCTGCCCATCGTCGTGTGGATCTGCACGGACCAGTTCCGCAATATTCCCGTCGAGCTGGACGAGGCCGCGCGTCTCGATGGCGCATCGCCGTGGCGCGTGTTCTGGCGCATCAATCTGCCGCTCGCGATGCCGGGCATCGTCGTGTCGGCGATCTTCGCGTTCATCTTCTCGTGGAACGATCTGCTCTACGCGCTCGTGCTGACGCGCAGCGACGCGATCACATCGCCGGTCGCCGCGACGAGCTACATGAGTGGCTATGAATTGCCGTGGGGCGAAATCATGGCGACGGGCACGCTGATCGTGCTGCCGATGGTCGTGTTCGCGCTGGCTGTTTCGGGCCGGCTGGTGCAAGGCCTCACGATGGGTGCAGTGAAATAAAATCGCCGCTTTTGACTGAACACCGGGACACCATGAGCAAGAGCGCACCGCCCATCGCCATCGCCGAAGCGGACGATTCCATCGACTCGGAGGAAGAACTGCAGGCGCGCGTCGCGTGGCATTACTACGTCGGCAATCTGACGCAGCAGGAGATCGCGCAGCGTATCGGCAGCAACCGCGTGCGCGTGAATCGCCTGCTTGCCGCGAGCCGCGAGTCCGGGCTCGTACAGATCACGATCAACAGCAAGATCGCGCCGTGCGTTGCGCTGGAAGAAGCGCTCGCGAAGCGCTTCGGGCTCGAATGCGCGGTCGTCGTGCCGAGCGGCGCGAACAACGAAGCAAACAACGCGGCGCTTGGCATAGGCGCGGCGACCTACTTCGCGAAGCAGATCGTCGCGGGACAAACCATCGGCCTCGGCTGGGGCCGCACGATCCGCGCCGTGCTACGCGCGATGCCGCAGCGCACGTACGGACCGGTGTCGGCGGTATCGCTGCAAGGGGGGTTGTCGCATTGCCCGAGCATCAATACGTTCGATATCGTGTCCGACTTCGCGAACATCTGCCGCGCCGATGGTTATCTCTTTGCAGCACCCATCTACGTGAGCAGCCAGAAGGCGCGCGACGTTATCCTTCAGGAGGAGACCGTGCGCGAAACTTACGAGCTTGCACGCAATGCCGATCTCGCGTTGCTCACCTGCGGCGATCTCACGGAATCGCTCGTCGTGACTTACGGCATCGACAATCCCGAGCAGTTGCGCACGCTCGAAAAGGCAGGCGCGGTCGGCGACATGCTCGGTCATTTCATGGATGAAGACGGCGAACTGATCGATCATCCGCTGAATCGCCGCACGGTGGCGATCGCGCTGGAAGACCTGCGCAAGATCAGGCGCGTGGTTCTCGTGAGCGGCGGCAAGAAGAAGTTTCATGTGACGCGCGCGGCGTTGCGCGGGCGCTATCCGTCGGTGCTCGTGACCGATGAAGACACCGCGCGGCGTCTGTGCGATCAGCCTTGATAACATCATGACGATCATCGACAGAAATCGCGAATTCGCGGGCAAGACCGTGCTCGTCACGGGCGCGGGCAAGGGCATCGGCCATGCGACGGTGCATCTGCTGATCGAGCGCGGCGCGCGCGTGATCGCGTTGAGCCGCAGCGCCGCCGATCTCGATGCGTTGAAAGCAGAGACGGGCTGCGAAACCATCGCCGTCGATCTCGCCGATGCGAACGCCGCGCGTGACGCTGCGCGTTCGATCCAACCGGTCGATATGCTCGTGAACAACGCGGGCATCGCCGTGCTCGAGCCTTTTCTCGAGACGACCGTCGAAGCATTCGACCTGACGATGAATGTGAACCTGCGCGCCGCGATGATTGTCGCGCAGGAGTGCGCGAAAAGCATGATCGCGCGTGGCGCGGGCGGGTCGATCGTCAATGTGTCGAGCCTGTCGGCGAACGTGGGCTTTGCTTTGCACGCGGCGTATTGCGCGTCGAAGGGCGGACTCGATGCGATGACGCGCGTAATGGCCAATGAACTCGGGCCGCACGGCATTCGCGTGAACGCCGTGCTCCCGACCGTCACGATGACGCCGATGGGCGAGCGCGCCTGGAGCGATCCCGTCAAATCTGCACCGATGCTCGCGCGCATTCCGATGAACCGCTTCGTCGAGCCGGTGGAAGTGGCCCGCACGATCGCCTATCTGCTCGGCGAGGATTCGAGCATGGTGAGCGGCGTCAGCCTGCTGGTCGATGGCGGATTCCAGTCCTGCTGAACCCACACATTTCTCTATCAAAGGAACGACGATGGAAGCACTGGTTCTCGAGGAAGCGAAACGCATCAGCTTGCGTCCGTTCAGCTTGCCGCAGGTCGTCGGCGCGCGTGACGTACGCATCAAGATTCATACGGTGGGCATTTGCGGCAGCGACATTCACTACTATCAGCACGGCCGCATCGGGCCATTCGTCGTCAACGAGCCGATGGTGCTGGGGCATGAAGCGTCGGGCACGGTCGTCGAAGTGGGCGAGGACGTGAAGCATCTGAAGACGGGCGACCGCGTCTGCATGGAGCCGGGTGTGCCGGACATGGAATCGCGTGCATCGCGCGAGGGCCTGTATAACCTCGATCCCAAAGTGCGCTTCTGGGCGACGCCGCCCGTGCATGGCTGTCTCGCGCCTTATGTCGTGCATCCGGCGGCGTTCACGTACAAGCTGCCCGATAACGTGAGCTTCGCGGAAGGCGCGATCGTCGAGCCGTTGTCGATCGGCTTGCAGGCCGCGAAGAAAGCCGCGATCAAGCCGGGCGATGTGGCGGTCATTCTAGGCGCGGGCACCATCGGCATGATGTGCGCGCTTGCCGCGCTCGCGGGCGGATGCAGCCGCGCGATCGTCTGCGATCTCGTGCCGGAAAAGCTCGAACTCATCGGCGGCGTGCAGGGCGTAACGGCCGTGAATATTCGAGAACGGCGCGTGCTCGATGTCGTGCATGAACTGACCGACGGCTGGGGCGCGAACATCGTGTTCGAAGCGAGCGGCAACGAAAAAGCGTTCGAGGGCATAGTCGATTTGCTGTGTCCGGGAGGCTGTCTCGTGCTCGTCGGCATGCCGCAGCATGCGATTCCGCTCGATGTCGTCGCGGTGCAGATCAAGGAAGCGCGTATCGAATCCGTGTTCCGTTATGCGAACATCTTTCCGCGCGCGATTCAACTGATTGCATCGGGCAAGCTGGATGTGAAGCCGTTCATCTCGCGCACGTTCCCGTTCGCGGAAGGCATCAAGGCTTTCGAGGAAGCGGCGAGCGGCGTGCCAACCGACGTGAAGGTGCAGATCGTACTGGAAGAGTGAAGCGTCATTCATATAACGACACGGAGACACGTCATGGCCGATGAACAAATGACGGCGATCGTATGCCGCGCGCCGAAAGATTATCGTGTGGAGCGCGTGCAGCGTCCGCGTGCCGCGCGCAACGAAGTCGTGATTCGCATCGCCGCGTGCGGCATCTGCGCGAGCGACTGCAAATGCTGGTCGGGCGCAAAGATGTTCTGGGGCGGGCCGAATCCTTGGGTGAAAGCGCCGGTGATTCCGGGCCATGAATTCTTCGGTTATGTGGAAGAGCTAGGCGAGGGCGCCGAAGAACATTTCGGCGTGAAGAAGGGCGATCGGGTCATCGCCGAACAAATCGTGCCGTGCGCGAAATGCCGCTATTGCAAGTCGGGCGAATACTGGATGTGCGAGGTCCATAACATTTTCGGTTTTCAGCGCGAAGTGGCCGATGGCGGCATGGCCGAATACATGCGCTTTCCGCCGACTGCGATCGTCCACAAGATTCCCGACGGCATCTCGCTGGAAGATGCGGCGATCATCGAGCCGCTTGCGTGCGCGATTCATACGGTGAATCGCGGCGATATTCAATTGAGCGATGTCGTCGTGATCGCGGGTGCGGGACCACTCGGCCTGATGATGGCGCAGGTCGCGCATTTGAAGACGCCGAAGAAGCTCGTCGTGATCGATCTCGTCGATGAACGTCTCGCGTTGGCGCGCGAATATGGCGCGGATATCACGATCAACCCGAAGACCGACGACGCACTGGAAACGATCCGCTCGATCACGGATCGCTACGGCTGCGACGTGTATATCGAAACGACGGGCGTGCCGGCGGGCGTGTCGCAAGGGCTCGAATTGATCCGCAAGCTCGGCCGTTTCGTCGAGTTCTCGGTATTCGGCGCCGATACGACCGTCGACTGGTCGATCATCGGCGACCGCAAGGAACTCGATGTGCGCGGCGCGCATCTCGGACCGTATTGCTATCCAATCGCAATCGATCTGCTCGCGCGCGGCCTCGTTACGTCGAAAGGCATCGTCACGCACGGCTTCACGCTCGATGAATGGGACCAGGCTATCGCGATCGCGAATTCACTCGACTCGATCAAGGTGCTGCTGAAGCCGAAATGAGCGCAGATGTATCCGCTCACGTTCCCGACGAATGCAGGAAGATCTGGTTGAACGTCTTGTTCCACTGACTGCGTTCCCGCATCGTCATGGCCGGATCGACGAGCGCGACATTGACGCCCTGCATCGGCGATGCAACGTTGCGATTCGTCGGCACATAGTCGCGCGAAACGAGGATGCGCTGTGCATCGACGGATAGCAGATAGTCGTAGAGCAGCAGCGCGGCGGCCGGATGCGGCGCATGCGTGAGCAGCGCGACACCGTTCGCGCGCGCCGCCGCCGGCTGCAACACGAACCAGTCGATGGGCGCGCCGCGGCGCTTCGCCTGTGCGGGCATGTAGTTATAGACTTCGAGCGCGAGCGGCACTTCTCCCGCGACCACGAGATTGTTCAGAAGCGAATTGCCCGTGCGCGCGGCGACGCCATTCGTATCGACGAGCGTGCGAAAGAATTCGATGCCCTTGTCGCGGCCCATTTGCGTCGCGACCGTCGCAAACCAGTCGCTGCTTTTTGCTTCGATGCCGAGCTTGCCTTTCCAATGCGAAGCAAGCAGGTCGTCATAACTTTTCGGCAGATCGGCGGGTTTGATCAGATGCGTGTTATACGCCTGAACCCAGACCGATAACATCGTCGATGCCCATTGCCGATGCGCGGGCACCACGTTCGGCGCGAGTTCCGCGAGCACGGGCGATGAAACCGGTGCGAGTAGCTTTTCGCGCCGCAGTGCATCGAGATACGACGAGCCCGTGTGAACCGCATCGACGATATAGCGATGCCCCTGCGATTCCGCGACGATACGCTGAACCACTTGCTCGTCGCCCGCGCGCCACACGTTGACCTTGATGCCGTAGCGCGCTTCGAACGGATCGATGAGCGGCGCGACGTCCGGTTGCGCGATCGACGTATAGAAGTTCAGCTCGCCTTCTTCCTTCGCTGCGGCGAGGATTTTCGCGGCGCGGTCCTGGCCTTCATAGGATGCGAGCGCGAGGTTCGGCCGCGGCTGCGATTCCTTCGCGCTCGCCGCGAGCGGCAGGCCCGCGGCGCCGAGCGCGAGCGTCGCGCCGGCAAGACGCATCACGTCTCTTCTCGTCATTGTCATGGGGACGCTGATCTCCTTTACGTCGGGATACTTGCATGCGCGCTTGCAATTGCCATCATGACTCCGCTTCGGCGAAATTGCTCTGCCATACGCGTTCGAGACGCGCGTTGAGATCGTCGGCGAACGGGCCCATGCCGGACACTGCGCACAGCTCTTTCAGTTGTTCCATCGAAGAGAATCCGCCGAGTGCGGTCGTCACGCCGGGATGCGCGAGCACGAAGCGGAACGCGGCTTGTGCGAGCGTTATGCCGGATTCGCGTGCGAGAAAACTGACTCGCGCGGCCCGCTCGCGCATGTTCCTGGCATCGGAAGCGTTGCCGGAAACATCTCGCGCAAGCGGATGATGCGCTTCGCCCGCGATACTTTGATCCGACAGAAAGCCGCGCGCCAGCACGCTGTAGATCGCGGCGCCCGCGCAGGCTTCGCGCGCATCGTCGAGCACGGCGCCGCCGTCTTTATCGACGGCAAGGTTGGCCGGCAATACCATGCCCGCGCTCGGATTGAGCAGCGTGTAGGGCACATTGAGCACGCTGAACATGCCGGTTGCGAGCAGCTCGCGCACATACGGCGCATCGTTGCCGCGACAGACGAAGCCGACATGTTTCACCTTGCCCGCATCGACGAGACGCGTCAGACCTTCGAGCGCGCCGCGTGGTCCGAGAAAATGCTGCACGCCCAGCGTGTGATAGTCGCGGTCCACGGGCGCGCGCGTTCCTGCCACGGGCGCATTGTGAATCTGCAATACGTCGAGATGATCGACGCCCAGTTCTTCCAGGGTCGATTCCGCGGAACGCACGACATGCCCCGCGATATCGTCGAGATTCTCGGCGCGTATCTCGACCTTCGAGTTGATGAGCGGCCGTGCCTTCAAGGTACGCAGCACGCGGCCCAGATTCGCTTCGGCGCCGATATAGTCGGGCGCGACATCGAAGTAATTGATGCCTGCTTCGAGCGCAGCCTCGACGATGCGCAACTGCTCGTCGAAGCTGCCGCGCACCATCAAGCCTGCATTGCCGCCGCAGCCAAAGCCGATCTCGGACACTTTCAAATCCGTTTGGCCGATGCCTCTGTATTTCATCGCGAGCCTCTTCGCACGTGATCAGGTCGCGCTCGCGCTGGCTTCGCGCGCGGCGATCTCCGCTTCCTCGATGCGGCGATGCAAGTCCTTCACGTCTTCGATGATCGGGCCATACCGGTCAGCATCGTCATTGAAGAAGCCGCGATGATAAAGCTTGCGAAAGTTATGCTTGAGCAGCGGCTTGCTGTAATCGGGCGCTTCGCCCGAACCGTAAATGATGTCCGGCGATTCGTCGCGCCAGAAGTTGATCGGCTCCAGCCCCTCTTCGACGCGGCGAATCTGCTCGTCGAGTTGCCTGCGCAGCAGCACGATGGGAATATCGGTGCGGCCGAGCAGTTCCTGCGAGCGATCGGTGATCGCGCCTTGTGCATCCCATACGAGCGCGTCCTGCGCGAGCACGTAGTCGAGAATGGGCTTGCCGTTCTCGTCGTGACGCGGCGGTTCGTACCACGGCACGCTGTCTTGCTTGGGCGCATCGACGCCCGGCGGCGCTGCGTAGACCTGATAGCAGATGTGATACGTGTGCTCATCGTCGATCGGCACGCGAATCTGATACTCGCTGCGCGGTGCGCCGGTCTTGCCCGTCTGCGTGAAGAACGGAAAGATCACGGTCGAATGCTCGCGCGTGTAGTCCTCTTCCGCGCCGAGGTCCTTCGAATAGCGCACGCCCTTCGAGATGCCGTGCTGGCTCGGGTTCGCATACAACTCCTTGATGCCGATGCCCGTCTTCAGCCGCGTATGCAAGGTATGCTCGGCACGCGCGGCGGCTTCTTCATAACGTCCCTGCTTTTCCAGCACGTATTGAAACATGTGCCCGTGAGCCCATGCGCTGTGCGTCGGATCGCCGGTGTTCTCGTGACATTGCAGCCAGTTGCAGTCGATCTTCATGATGGCGATCTGGCGAATCGCATTCGGCCATACGAAGAGATCCCAACGCGGCAGCGCCGGCGCGGGCAACGGCCCGAGATACGCGAACACGAGTCCACCAAGTTCCTGCACCGGATACGCCTTCAATTTCTGCTTGATCTCGCCGCGCGGCGTGGCTTCCATCGGCCGCTCGACGCATTTGCCGTCTTCGTTGAAGAGCCAGCCGTGATAGGGACAACGCAGACCGCAGTTGTCGGGGATGCCGAACTTCAGATCGACATTGCGATGCAGACAACGATCGCCGATCAAACCGAGCGTGCCGCTCTTGTCCTTATAGAGCACGAGATCTTCGCCGAGCACGCGCACCTTGTGCACCGGATTATCGTCTTCGAGTTGCGAATAGGGCGCAATCGGAATCCAGTAGCGCCGCATCAGTTCGCCGCCCGGCGTGCCCGGGCCGACGCGCGTGAGTCGTTCGTTCATCGCTGCACTCAGCATGTTCCGTCTCCGTGTTCAGGTGAGTGCAGATTAGGGTCCGTATAGCGTTCTGACAAGCGGCACAAATTCTGTTGGACAGAACCATCGTCGCGGGCTATAAATTCCGTCATGAATCAGCTTTGAGGAGACGAAACGATGCACCTCGATCACCCGATGCAGGCAGAGCAAGCGGACGCATCATTCTATGAAGCGATCGAAGCCGAAGACAAGCGTCCGCGTGTCGAAGCGGTCGAACGTTCGCTTGCAATTCTTCAATGCTTCCGTCTTCCTGGCGAAGCGCTATCGCTGGCGGTGCTCGCGCAGCGCTCGGGCTTCTACAAGAGCACGATCCTGCGGCTGTGCGCGTCGCTCGTGCATATGCGCTTTCTCGATCGCGATGCGAGCGGCCATTTCACATTGGGCCCTGAATTGCGGCGCCTCGGCGCGCTGAGCCAGGCCGATGTGAGTCTCGAAGATCTGGTCCGCCCAGCGCTGCAGAAGCTGTCGACGTTCACGCGCGAAACCGCGTCGTTCTATGTGCGTGATGGCGACGAGCGCATCTGTCTGTATCGCGTGAATTCGCCGCGTTCGGCGCGGCATCATCTCGACGAAGGCTCGCGGCATTCGCTGAAGGGCGGCGCGGCGGGCCGCGTGTTGTGGGCGTTCGATCCACAGTCGCGCGGTGAGGAATCGAGCATGCCGGTGCGCTCGCGGGGTTGGGTCGTGTCGAAGGGCGATCGCGATCCCGATCTCGCTGCGGTCGCGGTGCCGCTTCTGAACGAGCGCGGCGAGTTGCTTGGCGCATTGACGGTGTCGGGGCTGCTCACGCGCTTCACGACCGATCAGGTGAAAGTGTTCCGCAAGATGCTGCTCGATACGGCTGCCGCGCTCAAGCCGCGCCTGCCGATGAAGAGCGTGCTGACGAACGTTACGCGTCACGTCAAACAGGATTGATCTCGCGGCGCGACGACGCCGCACGTATTGAGGAGTGGTTCCATGTCTTTGTCGATGAATATGCGCGTGACGGCGATCCGTTATGCCGCCGACGATATCAACGTCTACGAAATCCGTCGTCCCGACAATGCGACATTGCCGCGCGCGGAGCCGGGCGCACATATCGACGTGCATATGCCGAGCGGCCTGATGCGCCAGTATTCGCTCGTGACCGCCGATGGCGACGAGCGCGCGTATCTCATCGGCATCAAGCGCGATCGTGCGAGCCGGGGCGGGTCGCGATTTATGCATGAGCAGTTGCGCGTGGGACAGATGCTGGATATCGGCGGGCCGCGCAATAACTTTCCGTTGTGCGAGACGGCGGCGCATACGGTGTTGATTGCGGGGGGCATCGGCATTACGCCGATCTGGTGTATGGCGCAGCGGTTGATGCGTCTTGGTCGGTCGTTCTCGTTGCACTATGCGTGCCGTGAGCGCAGGGAGGCTGCGTTTCTCGATACCTTGACTTCGTTGCCGCAAGCGGCGCTGCATTTCGATGCGGAGCATGATGGTCGTGTGCTCGATATTGCTTCGATCGTCGCGACGGCGCCCGATGGATCGCATTTCTATTGCTGCGGGCCGCAGCCGATGCTCGCGGGTTATGAAGCCGCGACGGCATCGGTCGATCCGGAGCGCGTGCATATCGAGTATTTCGCGCCGCGTGCGCAGGCCGCTTGTGAAGGTGGATTCGTCGTGAAGTTGCATCGCACGGGGCAGGAGTTTGATGTGCCTTCTGGGAAGACCATTCTCCAGGTGTTGCGTGAAGCGGGGGTTTCCGCGCCTTATTCTTGCGAAGAAGGAATCTGTGGAGCTTGCCAGGTCGATGTGATCGAAGGGACGCCGGAGCATCGGGATAGCGTTCTTAGTGAACGCGAGCAGGTCGCGGGGGATACTATGCTTATTTGTTGTTCCGGGTCGAAGAGTCAGCGGCTTGTTATTGATTTTTGAGTTTTTTGTTTTCGGTTTTTTGCCGGATCCCGTATTGGTGTTGGTTTATTAGCTTCGCCCCTATGCGGGGCAGCAGTCACTTTCTTTGCTGCTGCAAAGAAAGTAACCAAAGAAACAGCTATCCCCATCCAAAGTACTTCATGCCGGCCGCGGCACAGGCGATTGGCTGAATGGAACCCGGAGTAGCGAGTGCCCTCACAAGCAGAATCGGGCTTGGATCGCGCACGGTCTGACGAGCCATAACTTTGAGCGCGCTGGTTCAGCACGAAAGAGTTTCGGCACAGCGCTATGCGCTGCCGTGGGGTATGCAAGGGAAACCACGCGGATGCACACGCACACGCAACCCCCGATTGACCGGTCGGCCGCGAAGCGGGCCGGAGCTTGCAGGGGTGCACCAGTCCCTTAAGCGGTGCGATGAAACAGACCGTGCGCGATCCAAGCCCCGCGAGTTTTGCGAAACACTCGCTACTCCGGGGGCCATTAGATCAATCGCCTGTGCCGCGGCCGGCATGAAGTGCTTAGGCTGGGGATAGCAGTTTCTTTGGTTACTTTCTTTGCGTCGACCAGAGTTGGCGAATTAGCGCTTACTCTGGTCCCGAGCAAAGAAAGTGACTGCCGCCCCGCACAGGGGCGAAGCTAATAAACCGACATGAATTCAGGATTCCACATAAAATTCCTAAGAATCAAGCGCAACGCCGAGCGCATCGGCCTTCCTAGGATCACTTTGTTCCGGATAAACATAAGGCCCGAGCCGAACGATAGAAACCACTGACAAACCGACCAACCCTGAAAACACCCAAAGCGCCAGATGATAGGACCGCGTAAGGTCATAACAAAGTCCCGAAAGAAAAATCATGATCCCCGCGCCCCAACCCCAACAAGCCCACATACCGCCGCATACACGCCCGAACAAACGCAAATCGAAATAACGACTCACAATAAACGTGATGATGTCCGCTTCAGCGCCAATACTCACACCGATCATCGCCGATGCAATCATCGCCGTATCGCCGGTCGCGCCCGCAGCAAGAATCAACACACCGCACAACGTCAACCCGAACGACATAGCCGCAACATAAGGCGCATGCACACGATCCATCAGATAACCCGCGAACAAACGCCCGACCGCCGACGCAAGCCCTGCAATGGAAAGCATCGTCCCCGCCGCGCGCACGGTCTCGCCGCGATCGGTCATCATGGGTACGAGTTGCGATAGCAATGCAAGCAACACCCCCGACATGCAGAAGATCGCAATGCCGAGCAATCGAAACGTGCGATCGTGACGAAAGATCGTCCACAGCGAAGGCAGATCGGCTCGTGCCTCGCGCGCGTGTCGCGAGATCGCTTCATCGACACCAGGCGGCATCTTCACGAGAAAGTACAGCGCGGGAATCGACAACACGACCATCAGCGCGGCAACGCCGAGATAACCCGTGCGCCAGCCGAAATGTCGCAATAGATAACCCGCGTATTGCGGCATCAACATCGCGCCGATAGCCGTGCCGCCGACAGTGAGCCCGAGCGCCAGCCCGCGCCGATGATCGAATCGCGCACAAACGACTTTCGCGTAAGGCAACGCATTGCTGCCCGGCGCAAAGAAGCCGACCATCACGAAGACGAGACAGAAGGCCACGAGCGAAACCGGAATTACGCCGACGAGCGCAATGGATGCCGCGAATAGCAGCAGAAACAGCAGCGTAGGGCGGCGCACGCCGAAACGGTCGATCAGCGAGCCGAGCATGATCGTGCCCGGGCCCATCGCGAACTCGAAGATGGTGAGGCCGAGCGATACCTGCGCGCGGCTCCAGCCATTCTCCGCTGCAATCGCCTTGATGAACGTGCCGAACATGAACGCCGATATCACGCCCGCGCCGACGGATAAGCAGATCGCGCCGCCGAGGACGGTCCACCATCGATTGATGTCTTGCTTCAAAGCCTTGTCTCCAGCATGTTGTGTCGCTATGCGCCGAGAGCGGCGAGCAGACCTTCCAGATAGCCCGCGCCGACCGGAAGAATCAGCATCGTGCAATGAGGGCGCAGCAGGTCGGCCGTGAAGGCATGTTTGCGGCTTTCGAGCGAAGGCCCGACCACGCCCGACACGGTCACGCCACGGCTACGATACGCCTTCGCCGCGACCGCGCCCGCATGCGCGTCATCGCCTTCGCGGCCCGCGATCACCACAAGATCCGGCGCGCCGAGCCATGCGTTCAACGCGGCCGTGCCTTCGGTCTGCAACAGCGCGGCGAGTTCAGTCGCGTACACGAACTGCACATCGGCGTGCGCGCGTTCGGCGCATCTTCTCACTTCCGCATCGTCATCCGTAAGAGCGATGACCCTGATACGGCGCGGCACCGAATTCGGGGCGCGTACCCTGAATCGCACCTCCGACGGTACGCGATGATCGGGCATGGTTACTTCCACGGGTCGATCGTCATGTGAATCGCGCCTTCGACGCCTTCGCCCTGCAAGGTGCGCAGCGCAAGATCGGTATCGTCGAGGCCGAAGGTGTGCGTGCTCATCTGCGTGACATCGTGCCGGTTCGCGGCGATGAGTTGCAGCGCGAGCTCGACCGACTGATAGCTGTGCCCGCGCATGCCCTTCACCGTGAGAAAGCGCGCGATGATCATGTCGCTGTTGAACTCGGGAATCGGCACACGCTTCTGGCCGCCGAGCACGACGGTGCCACGCTTGCGCGCGAGCTGAATGGCGGACGTGACGGTCGCCGGGCCGCCCGATGCGCAGTCGATCACGAGATCGGCCATCGCGCCGCCGGTCAGATCGGCGACACGTTCGAGCACGTCTTCCCGATCGACTTCGATGGTGTGATCCGCGCCGAGACGTTTCGCGAGCTCGAGGCGATCGCGATCGGTTTGTGTCGAAAGGCCCGTCACGATGATCTTCGCCGCGCCCGCTTCACGCGCCGCGACGACGCACGACAAACCTTGCTGTCCCGGCCCCTGAATCACGATCGCCTGGCCCGGTCCCGCACCGCCTTGCAGATACGCCCATTCGATGCCGTTGCCGAGTGGAAGCGCGAGCGCCGCATGCGTGGGCGCGACACTCGACGGCACGCGATGAAACACCGTGTTCAACTGCAAGTACTGGTACTGGCTGAAGCCGCCCCAGAAGCTCGGCGCAGTGCGCAATCCGGTTGCGCCGTAGCGCAGGCCGTTGAGACGCCAGTCGGTTGCATCGCAAAGACGGAACTCGTTGGAGAGGCAGTATTCGCAATGGCCGCACGGCACGTATTCTTCCAGCGCGACGTAATCGCCTTCTTTCAGGCCCCATCGTGCGCGCGCGAGCTCGCCCGCTTCCTCGATATGTCCGACCGTCTCATGCCCGAGAATGAGCGGGCCGCGGCTTTGCGGCAGTTGGCGATAGTAGGGGCCATCGCTGCCGCACACGCCCGTGATCGCGACGCGCAACAGTCCCGTCGATGCCGTGATGTCCGGCCGCTCGAACGTCTGAATCTCCGTGCGCGACGATTCGACCGCGACGGCGGCCTTGAATGTGCGTGAAGATTCGCTATGTTGATGATGTGCTTCGTTCATGCATCAATGGCGCGCGATTCATGACGAACCGTGCGCCTCCTCGTCAGATGGTGGTGTGAGCCTTGCCCGCTTCGGAGTGAAGCGCATCGTGCGCGCCTTCCTTGAACGGCTTGTCGCGATGCAGGACGATCGCGACCGAACGCACCTTCTGCGACTCCGGATCGCGTCCCGGCGGCTCGATGCCTTTCTCGGCAAGCGCACGCGCCGCCTTCATCAAACGATGACGCACCATGATGATGCCGTTGTCCGTCGAGACGAGGTTCTCGCGCGTGCGGTCCTGAACGGGCCCCATGCTTTCCTGTAGCGATGCATCCTGCATCGCAATGCCTTCCACGCCGCTATACGTGATGCCCGCCTTCTGCGCGGCGCGATCCATCAGATAGTTGTTGGTCTTGTTTTGCAGCGGAATGTACGTGCCGGGAATGTAGCGCACGTGAATGCCCTTGCCGTCTTTCATCGCCTGCACCTCGGCTTGGGTGAGATCGCGCGTCGGATGATAGTCGAAGCTCCAGGCCCAGCAGCTTTCATCGTCGATGGGCACCCAGAAGTGGCCGTGCACCGGATGATCGCCGCGCGGCGGAACCATCGTGAAGCAGGGCATGACCCACGGCGTGATGCGCCAGTAGTACTGGTCGTCCTCCGCATTGCGGCGCGCGCCGATGAAGAGGCCGCCATCCGCTTCCGCCACTTCGAACACCGGGCTCAGGTCGGACAGGTTGTATTGATTGCCGCGCGAGCCCTTGAAAAGCGGGTCCGTGTTGAGGCTTCCGCTGTGCAGGAAGGAAACGTGGCTCGAATCGACGCCGCCTTCGAGCGCCTGCAGCCAGTTGCATTCCTGCAGACGCTTGCTCGTGAACGACTGGCTCTGAGGCACGGTCGAGAACTCGAACGCGGGCAGCGGCGGCTGTTCTTCCTTCGGTCCCATGTAGACCCAGATCACGCCGCCCTGCTCGACGAGCGGATACGACTTCAGCTTGATCTTGTTGCAGTAGCCGCTCGCAGCCGGTTCCGACGGCACGTCGATGCACTGGCCGCTCACATCGTATTTCCAGCCGTGATACGGGCAGCGAATGCCGCCTTCCTCGTTGCGGCCGAACCAGAGCGAGACGCCGCGATGCGCGCAGAACTCGTCGATGAGGCCGAGCTTTCCTTCCGAATCGCGGAACGCGAGCATGCGCTCCGACAGCAGTTGCAGGCGCACCGGCTCGCCGCCCGCCTCGGCGAGTTCCTCGGACAGCAGCGCGGGCAGCCAGAAGCGCCGGAAAAGTTCGCCCATCGGCGCGCCGGGGCCGGTTTGCGTGACCAGATCGTTTTGCTCTCTTCTCAACATAGTGCTTGCCTCAGGGTTTGCGCTTGTCTCTCGACGTGTTCGTGTGGACGGTTGGTTAGACGTGTTCCGTATAAAGGAACTCTGTTCTTTAAACAGGAACAAAGTTATCATTTGCCCCATGCCATGTCAAACGGAGAAGGAGAGAACCGATGCATCAAGCTTGTGCTTTTGCCCGCCTTTGCAGCGCCGGCGATGTCGCCGAAGGTCAGGCCATCAAGATCGAAAGAAACGGTCTTGCACTGGCGGTGTTCAACATTCAGGGCGAATACTTCGTCACCAACGACACGTGCACGCATGGTCCGGGTTCGTTGTCCGAGGGATATATCGACGGCGACGTGGTGGAGTGCGATTTCCATAACGGCTCCTTCAACATCAAGACGGGCGAGGTCGTCGCGCCGCCTTGCATGATTCCGCTCAAGACCTACAAGACGCATGTCGAGGATGGTGAAGTGAGCATCGAGATCGACGAGCAATGACGCAGCCCGCCGAGGCGCGCACGTTCAGCGTGCTGCGCCCGGCTTCACGATCAACGTGAGTCCACTCTTCACATCGTTCGGGATCGTCGATGTACGCGTAATCTGCGCACGCGCGTCGCCACGCGCGAGTTGCACGAGAGCGAAGCAATCTTTCAGCCGCACGAGCCCCTTCAGACGCAATAGCGAATCGCCATATCGCTCTTTGAGTTCGATGACTTGCGCGTGCAGTGCGTCGATATCAGGCGCATCTTCGATCGCGATGAAGCGCGTCATCGCATCGTGCGAGCGCAGGCGAGAAAAAGGCGGCGCGACCGTGCGTTCGACGCGCGGCGCGGGCTGAGCCAGAAGCGAAAGCGCATCCTCCAACGCGAAACTCGCGTTCGCCGAATGCGCGATGCGTGTGCCGGAACAGGCTATGTGATCTTCCACGGCGGCGCGTTCTTGCGCTCCGACGAGATCTGTCTTCGTCACGATCACGGCATCGGCGCCGCTCAGTTGCGCGCGCGCTTCCGGAAAGCGCGAGAGCGTATCGAGCGCAGTGTTCGCGGCGATGGCCGTGAACGTGCCTGCAATGCGATAGCGTTCCTTCACCAGCGAATTAAGGCTCAGCGACGCGACGAGCGGCCTCGGATCGGCGAGTCCGGTCGTTTCGATGACGACCATCTCGAAGCGCTCGATACTGCGATGGAGCCGCGCCCAGAACAGCTGTTCCAGCGCTTCGTTCAGCGCGGGCAGGCCGCTGCAGCAGACGCACGCATCGGCGAGGAGCATCGATGTATCGCCCGAGAATCCGAGCGTTGCGTGATCGATGCCGACCTCGCCGATTTCATTGACGATGAGCGCCGCGTTAGAGAAGGGCGCTTCCTTCAGCCAGCGCGCGAGCAGCGTGGATTTGCCGCTGCCGAGAAAACCGGTCACGACATAGACCGGTATGCGTTCACGATGCATGTGAAGCGATCAGTCGCGCGCGCCGAGCTTGCCCGCGTGATAGTCCCAGACCTTCTGCAGCAGGTTCGGCTTCCAGAGATTGCGCCGGATCGCTTCGATCTGTTCCGCATCGAGCACGGTCGGCTCGCCGAGTTGACTGGCGAGATACTGGCGATGCGCGTTCTCTTCGAGGTAGAACGCGAGCACGAAGGCTTCGAGAATGCTCGCCGCCGCGATCACCGAACCATGTGACTTCAGCATGGCGACGCGATGCGGCCCGAGCGCTTCCGCAAGGGCTTCACCGAGTTCCTTGCGATTGATCGATGCGGTCTTCGGAAAGCGCTGGATCTCGCCGAGCACGGCCGCCTGCATGATGACGGGCAATACATGCCTGCCCGTCATGGAAAACAGCGTCGACCATAGCGGATGCGCATGAATCACCGAACCGACATCCGGCCGCCTGCGATAGATCTCCGAGTGGATATGAAACTCCATCGGCGGGGCGGAATCGCCTTCGATCAGATTGCCGTCGAAATCGACGATGACGATATCGGCGGCAGTGAGCGCGCTGCGCACGGATGCGCCCGAGTTGATCAACATGCGTTCCTGGCCGGGCACGCGCCAGCTTGCATGCCCGTTGAAATCGATGACTTCGGCGCGCTCCAGCATGAGGATCGCGTCGGCCAGCATGCGCTTCTGGCCGGTATGGTTCTGCGTTTGAATCGTTGCGGTCGAATTCATGACATGACGAATGATTGAGGCGCGTTCAGCGCGACGACTTCCACGGAATCAGCTTGCGCTCCAGCTCCGTCAGCACCACGGAGATGAAGTAACCGAGCGCGGCGATGACGAGCAGGCCCACATACATCTGCTCGACGGAAAGCAGTTCCCACGCGTTCCAGATCATGTAGCCGAGGCCGCTCTTCGATCCGATCATTTCCGCAATCGCGATCAGCATGAGACCGAGACCGATGCCGAGCTTGATGCCGCTCATGATGTGCGGCACGGCGCCCGGCAGCGCGATGGTGCGGAACACCTGCCAGCGGCTTGCGCGGAAATTGCGGCCCACGTCGAGATAGATCTTGTTGAGTTCGAGCACGCCCGTCGCGGTATTGATGAGCACCGGAAAGAACACGCCGATCGCAACCATCACGATCTTCGATGCTTCGCCGAGGCCGCAGATCAGAAGCAGCAGCGGGAAGATCGCGCTTTTCGGCACCGGATACGTCGCCGCGATCAGCGGATCGAACACGGCGCGCAGCGGACGCGAAAGACCGATGGCGACGCCCAGGATCAGCGCGGGAATGCCGCCGGCGAGCGTGCCCCAGAAGAGACGTTGCAGCGTGGCCCACGTGTTGTCCCACAGCGAGCCGTCGTTGACGAGCGCGATGAAGGTGCCGAAAACTTTCGACGGTGCGGGAAAGAAGCGTTCGTCGATGACGCCCGTTTCAGCGAGAATCTGCCAGACGATCAATAGCACGATAGGCGATGCGATGCTGATCATGCGATCGCGGTTATTACCCGAGAACCAGCGCTTGAGCCGGGAAGGAGAGGACTTGTATTGCATCGCGGGTGCGGTCAGTTTTTGCGCGGTTTTCATGCGTGGATCTCGCCAAGGTCGCGTGAGCGGGCGCGCTGGACTTCATCGCGCAATTGTCCCCAGATGGAATAGACGAACTCGCCATACTCGGGCCGCGAACGCAGTTCGAGCACGGAGCGCGGACGCTCGAATGGCACATCGACGATCTGTTTCGCCGTGCCCGGTTGCGCGGTCATGATCATCACGCGGTCGCCGAGCGTCACGGCTTCATCGACGCTATGCGTGATGAAGAGCACGGTCTTGCGCGTCTCTTCCCAGATGCGCAGCAGTTCTTCCTGCAAGAGCACCTTGTTCTGTTCGTCGAGTGCAGAGAAGGGCTCGTCCATCAACAGGATGTCGGGGTCGTTCGCGAATGCGCGCGCGATCGACACGCGCTGGCGCATGCCGCCCGACAGTTGATGCGGATAAGCCTTGGCGAAACGCGTGAGACCCGTGCGACTGAGGTAATGACCGACCACTTCGCGAATCTGCGCTTTGGGCACGCCGCGCAACGTGAGACCGTAAGCGGCGTTGTCCCACACGGTCATCCACGGAAAGAGCGAATCGCCCTGAAAGACCATCGAATTGCTCGGACGCTTTTCCGCAGGCGCACTGATTTCGACGGTGCCGCTCGTCGGTTCGTCGAGATTCGCGAGCATGCGCAACAGTGTGGACTTGCCGCATCCGCTCGGTCCGACGATCATGAAGAAACAGCCCGTCGGAATATCGAGCGACATGTTGTCGAGCGCGGTCACGGTGCCGCCGCCAGATTGAAACGACTTGGTGAGATTGCGCAGGCGAATCTTGACAGGCGGATCGTCTGCGATGAGCGAGGGAATCGACATGCCGGCTCCTTACTTGAGAGGTTTGTACGGGCCGAGTTCCTTCACGGCATTTTCTGCAAACGACGTGTCGAGCACTTGCGCGACCGTCACGTTGCCCTTCACCACGCCTTCGCTCTTGAAGAACGCGAGATCGTTCTCGAGGCTCGCGACGTTGAGCTTGCCGTCGGGGTTCGTTCCTTGAGGCACGATCGTGCGATAGATGTTGGGGTCTTTGATCGGCGTGTATTCGGTGAGGATCGAGATCACTTCGGGCGCGTTCGGCCCCGCGAGCTTGCCGTTCGAAAGCGCGTTGTTGTAGTCGCGCACCGCGCGAAGATAGGCGCGCATGAAAGCCTTGGCCGCATCCGGATGATCCTTGATGAAGCCTGTCGAATAGAGCACGACAGCGAGCTGATGATTCGGATAGATTTGATCGTCGCCGACCACGCGCACGGCTGCGCCGCGTTTCACGGCTTCGGTGGCGGAAGGCTCGGTCGTGAGCGCGGCATCGACGGCCTTGTTCTGCAGCGCCATTACGTGCTGCGGAAACGACAGATAGATGCGCTCGACGTCCTTCGTCTTCAGACCGGCTTTCTTGAGCGCCTCGTTCATCGTCGATGTGGATGCGCTGCCCGTTGCGCTGCCCGCGACCTTCATGCCCTTCAGGTCCGCAAGCGACTTGTAGCGGCCATTCGCAACGAGATCGGCGCGCACGAGCAACGGTTGATAGCCATATCCCGGCGGCGTCGAGCCCTTGTCCGCGACGATCTTGATGCCAATGCCGCGCACCACGGCGTTATAGAGTCCCGCGGAGGGCGAGCCGCCCGCGACATCGAGCTGGCCGGCGCCGAGCGGCGCGACCATCTTCGCGCCGGAGTCGAAGGGAATGAACTTCGCGTCGAGACCTTCCTGACGGAAGTAACCCTTCTTCTCCGCGATGAAAAACGCCACGTCGCTGCTCGCGTTGGCAATGCCGACGCGCACCGTCGTCAGATCGGCCGCTGCACCCGATCCCGACACGACGCACGCGACGAGCGCCGCACTCAATAGCCTGACTGCTTTCACTGCTTGTCTCCTTGATCGAACACCTATCGCGCATGGCTTCATGAGCCGCGGCGCCCGCGCGCCGTGCCCTGTCCGTCGATCAGGTATGCAGCGTGGGGCGCCCGAATTTTTATCGTTCCTTTATTCGGAACGAAGTGTCGTTGTGTGGAACAACATTAGCATCGGCGAATTCGCGATGTCAATGTAAAACGCATCAGAACCGATGACGCAGCGAGAGCTTGACCGCTACCTGATTCGCCGTCGACGACTGGCCGAGCGAGCCGATCGCCGCGACGGCCGGTTTGCCGGTCGAATCGATGCCCGATGCGTGCTGCCATACGCCGACGAGGTTCAGGTCCGTGCGCTTCGAGATGAAGTAGTCGGGCCCGAAGTCGACCTGCTCGTATTTCGCGGTCTGAGCCTTCGTGTAGTCGAAGGAGGCGGCGATCTGGAGCGTTGGAATCACGAACCAGCGCGCATTGATTTCAAAGCTGTTGAAGGTGGCCTTGCCGCTGTTCGGCGTGGTCGGCGTGCGCAGAATGTCGTTGAAGCGGGTGTTCGTATAAACGAAGCCGATCTTGCCGGGGCCGAAGTTATACGCAATGCCGGCGCCGAAGATCTCGAGCGAATTCGCCGATGCATAACCGCTGTACACCGGGCTCTTGCCCGGCGACGTATAGCCCGGCTGTCCAGGATTCACGGTTCCGTCATACGCGGACACCGACGGATTGTTCACGTTGTCATAGGCGATCGCCGCGCTGATCGGGCCGTTTGCGTAAGACGCGGCGAGCGTATAGATGCGGTTCGTGCCGAAGTTGCCCGCGACGCCGCCGGGCGCGAAGATGCCGGACAGGCGCAGGCCATTCATATTCGGCGACATGTACTTCAGCGAGTTGTTGACGCGGAAGTTCGAGTTGAGGTTGTCGAAGTCGCCGGGGTGCGTGCCGACCCAAGCCCACAGCGATGTTGCTGCGATCTCGCCGATCCATTGCGTCATCGGATCATATTGGCGGCCGAGCGTGAGCGTGCCGTAATGGCTTTCCAGACCGACGAACGCTTGCCGGCCGAACTCGCGTCCGCCTTGCAGCAGCTTGCCGTTGGACGTATCGAAGCCGTTTTCGAGCGTGAAAATCGCCTTCATGCCGCCGCCGAGATCCTCGGCGCCGCGCATGCCCCAGCGGCTGCCGTTCGTCTGTCCCGTCACCGTCTCGATGTTGGAATGGCCCGACTGATTGTTGATATAGACCAGACCGGCGTCGAGCAGGCCATATAACGTGACCGAGCTTTGGGCGTGCGCCACGCCGGCGCATGCCAGCATGGGAAGTGCGAGAAACAACGCTGTCTTTTTCATGCGGTCTCCGTCCCTTGATTCATAGTGATGCCGGTTTCATTCGAACCGGGATGCTTTGCTACGGAATCTTCCAGTCGCATTTTTTTGGACGCCTTGTATTACGGATGACTAACCGTATGCGCGTCCTGCGCGCTTCCTCGAGCGCTTGTTCATGACGAATGTTCGGTTGTTTCTGTTTGCCGGGCGGCAAGTTCGGGTACGCTATTTCGTTCCGATATACAGAACGATAGTCTGTTAAAATGGAACGAATCGAGTGTCGCTTTGTTTAGGTTCCTAAGTCAAGCGGAACGAAAGCCGGTCAGGGTTATTCCGCATCCTCTCCGGGCGCGATCGTCCGCAATTGAGGCAATCCGTTGTTTTTGCGTCGTGCAGGAAGGGATCTGACGGTACGGTCGGGGATGAATCAATGCGTTCCTATATACGGAACGCTATTCCATTTCAGTATTTCGTGGAGTATATTTCGATGAAATCAGAGGCAACGCAGCACGAAGCAGGCAAGGTGCAGGAGAAGGAGGAGGGACCGCAGCGCCTGTCGTCGGTGACGGCGGCGCTCCAGTTGCTCAAGGTGTTCTCGGAGCATGAGCCGGAACTGGGTATCAGCGTGCTCGCGAAACGCATGGGTATCGCAAAGAGCACGGCGCACCGGCTTGCGAGCGCGCTGCTTGCCGAAGGCATGCTGGAGCAGAACGCGGACAACGGGCGTTATCGGCTGGGCATTCAGTTGTTCACGCTCGGCGCGCTGGTGCGGCGGCGTTTCGATGTAGCGAAACAGGCGGTGCCGTTTCTGCACGTGCTGCGCGAGCACACCGACGAAACCGTGCATCTCGCGGTGCTGGACGACACGAGCATCGTGTACCTGTTCAATCTCGAGAGCGATCAGGCCATCCGCATGCGGTCGTATATCGGCGTGCGCAAGCCTGCGTTCTGCACCGCCGAAGGTCATGTGCTGCTCGCGTCGCGCACGCCCGATGTGATCTCGCGCGTGCTCAAGGAAGGGCTCGCCGCGCGCACGCCGAAGACCAACACCGACACGCAGGTCTTCCTGAAGACGCTGGAGGCAGCGCGGCGCGACGGCTATTCGATCGACGATGAAGAGTCGGAAGTCGGCATGCGCGGCATCGCGGCGCCCGTGCGCGATATCTCGGGCAGCGTGGTGGCGGCGGTCGGTATCGGCGGGCCGTCGCAACGGCTCACGAAAAAGGCGCTGCGCGCAGCGGTGCCGCATTTGCTTACCGCGGCCGAAGGCATTTCCGCAACCCTCGGATTCCACAGGCCGCTATGACATAACTCATCAATCGAGGTGGATTCATGCATTCGGACGGCCCCGCACATCGCATCACGCTCGCAGCATCCGATCAAACGTACGAATGCACAAACGGCGATGTGATGCTGCGCTCGGCCTTGCGCGCGGGCATCGCGTTTCCGTACGAATGCAACGTGGGCGCGTGCGGCAACTGCAAGTTCGAACTGATCGAAGGCGACCTCGATGTCCTATGGCCGGAAGCACCGGGCTGGACCGCGAAGGATCGCGAGCGCCGCCGCTATCTCGGCTGTCAGAGCGCGCCGCGTGGCGACTGCACGATCAAGCTGCGTCCTTCGGCGCACTATGCACCGAAGCATGCACCGCGCCGCGTGAACGGCACGCTGAGCGAACGTCGCGCGATCACGCATGACATCGAGGAATTCCGTTTCACGCTGTCCGGCGCCATGCCGTTCGAGCCGGGCCAGTATGCGCTGCTGACGCTGCCTGGCGTCGAAGGCCAGCGCGCGTATTCGATGAGCAATATCGCCGATGGCATGACGCATCCGCGCGAATTGCATTTCCAGGTTCGCCGGGTGCCGAACGGGCAGGGCACGGGTGTGCTCTTCGATGTGCTCGATATCGGCGCGTGCATCGATATCGACGGGCCCTATGGCATGGCGTATCTGCGACGCGACGTGAAGCGCGACATTCTCTGCATCGCGGGCGGATCGGGCCTCGCGCCGATGATCTCGATCGCGCGTGGCGTAGCGGCCGAGCGCGCGCTCGACGACATCAAGCTGCACTTCCTCTACGGCGGCCGCACGCCGCGCGACGTATGCGGCCGCGACATGCTCGAAACATTGCCGGGATGGGCCGAGCGCCTGCATTTCCAGGCGGCCGTTTCCGATGTCGCGCCCGATAGCGAAACCGCATGGGATGGCCACGTGGGCTTCGTGCACACGGTGGCGGAAACGCTCTTCGGCGAGAACCTGCGCGACATGGAGATCTATTTCGCCGGCCCGCCCGCGATGGGCGCGGCGATCCAGCGCGCGCTCGTCGCGTTGAAAGTGCCCTTCGATCAAGTGCACTTCGACCAGTTCTATTGATCCGCGCGTCGCTCGACGTGCGCCGCATGAATCCCCAACACGCTGCCAGGAGCAGACCTTGTCCAAGCTGAGACTCACCTTCGGATGCTGGAATTACGACCGCACACGCGCATTGATGGACGGCAGCGTGCAGCCGGACGGCATCGATCTCAACTATCTGAACATGCCGGTGGAAGAGACGTTCTTTCGCATGCTGCGGCATCATGAGTTCGATGCGTCGGAGATGTCGCTGTCGTCGTACACGATGTCGTGCTTTCGCGAGCCGCGTCCGTTCATCGCGATTCCGGTGTTTCCGTCGCGCTTCTTCCGTCACTCGTGCATCTACGTGAATGCGGATTCGGGCATCGACAAACCGCAGGATCTGATCGGCAAGCGCATCGGCAATCCGGAGTATCAGATGACCGCGCCCGTGTGGATTCGCGGCATTCTGTCAGATCATTTTGGCGTGCCCGTCGATAGCGTCACGTACTACACCGGCGGCGAGGAAGAGCCGAATCGGCCCGAGAAATTGAAGCTCGATCTGCCTTCGAACATTCGCGTCGAGCAGATCGGTCCGGACAAGACGCTGTCGCAGATGTTGCTCGACGGCGAAATCGATGCGCTCTATACCGCGCGCATGCCGTCGTCGTACGTGAATGGGAAGGGACGTGTGAAGCGTCTGTTCGAGAATTACATCGACGTTGAGCGGCAGTATTTCCGCGACACGAAGATGTTTCCGATCATGCACACCGTCGTGCTCAGGCGCGAGGTCTACGAAGCGAATCGCTGGGCCGCGCAATCGCTCTATAAGGCGTTGATCGAATCGCAACGACGCACGTATGCGGATCTCAACGAAACGGCCGCGCTCAAGTCGATGTTGCCGTGGCTGAACGCGCATGTCGAAGAAACGCGCAAGGAAATGGGCGACGATTTCTGGCCTTACGGTCTCGACAAGAATCGCGAGAATCTGCGCACGTTCCTGCGCTATTCGTACGAGCAGGGTTTATCGAAGCGTCTGCTCGAACCTGAAGAAATCTTCGCGCCGGAAACGTTCGAGTCGTTCAAGATCTGATGATATGAGCATGATGCGCCGCGTGCGAATTGCGCGGCGCATCGCTCATGAAAGCGATACGCCCAGCAGCCTGCCGAGCCCGAACGTGCACCCTGCGGCGATCATGCCGATCAGCACCTGGCGCACGGCAGAGAAGAGCGCGCCGCGGCCATTGAACAGCGACGTGAACACGCCGATGCCAGCAAGCCCGAGGCCGCTCAACGCGATGCACTGAACGATCGCGTCTGCTCCGCTTGCCCATAGAAACGCGATGGCCGGAAAGATCGCGCCGATCGCGAATAGCGTGAACGATGCAAGCGCGGCCGTCCACGGATTGCCGCCCAGCTCGCGCGGATCGAGACCGAGCTCTTCGCGCGTGAGCGTATCGAGCGCCTTGTCCTTGTCGCGCATGATCTGTGCGGCGACGCGTCTCGCTTCGGCTGCATCGATGCCCTTTGCCTGATAGATGAGCGCAAGCTCGTGGCGCTCGGCATCGGGCATGTGATCGAGCTCGTCGCGTTCCTTTGCGATCTGCGTGCGCGCAAGTTCGCGTGCATTCGTGACGGAGAGCCACTCGCCGAGCGCCATCGATGCCGCGCCCGCGATGAGTCCCGCGAACGCCGTGAGCAGCACCGTTCTGCTGTTGCTGCCCGCGCCCGCGACACCCATGATGAGACAGAAGTTCGACACGAGGCCGTCGTTCGCGCCAAGCACCGCCGCGCGCAAATCGTTGCCCGACGCTACGCCGCGATGCCACGATTCCGCCGCTGCAATCGCACCGCCTTTGCTCAAACCCTTGTTGCGATTCGCCACTTCCTGCACGATATCCGCGTGATGCCGCTCTTCCGCCGACATCTGCGCCGCATCGGGTTGCCCCGCGTATTTGTCGCGATCCGCCATCTCACTGGCGGCGACGGAGCGCAGCACGAAATCCGGGCCGAACGCACGCGCGAGCGCGCGCATCATGCGTGTTTTCGCACCGACGCGATGCGCGCGCACCGACACGCCATTGGCCTTGAGCTTCGCGGCCCATATGTCGGCATGACGGCGCTCGGCGGCTGCCAGGTCGGAATACACGCGCCGCTTGTCTTCCTGCTTCTCGGCTTGCGCGAGCGTGTCGTAGAGCGCCGCGCTGTCGAGTTCGTCGGCGAGATTGGAGCTAAAACGTTTGAGTTCTGTCTGGGACGCCATAACGTCACCTTTTTATCGTTCGTCTCATACTTGCTAGAGTAAAGACGAAGCTCATGTCATGACGTTAATACCCCCACAAGTCGCGATGAGTGAGAATGGAATCGCGTCTCATGGTCGTCATCGTTTAGACGGCGCCTGATTGCGACGAGCCGGGAACATGCGTTCCAAAGTTCGATCGCGCAAGACGAACTGATGAAAAAGCGCAGCGCCGACATGCAGGGCGACGAGCGCGAGCAGGACCCACGCGAAGTTGCGATGCCAGTCGCCGAGCGCGTGACCGATGGACGAGCCGGCCGACGAGAGCGGCGGCATGGGCAGGAACGTAAAGAGCGTGACCGGCCACCCGCGCGCCGACGCGTTGGCCCAGCCCATCAATGGAACGGCGAGCAGCAGGATATACAGCAGCCAGTGCGTGAATCGTGCAACAGTGCGCAGAACTGGCGGCACGCTGCCGGGTTCGGGCGGCACGTCATGCGTGCTACGCCAGAGAAGCCGAATGATGACGAGCAGAATGATCACCATGCCGACGCCCAGATGCCACGCGATCAGGCCGATGGGCTTCGTATCGCGATGCACGTCGGGCATCGTCCAGGCCAGCAGGTATTGAACGAAAAGCAGCGCGGCGGTGAGCCAGTGAAACACTCGGGCGGGCGCATTATAGACAGACGCGTACAGGTTGCGCATAAACGGGTTCTCCGATGAAACGATATACGGCCGCGCTCGCACGGACCAGGCCGCAATCATCGGAGAGAAAGCTTATGCAAGCCTTATGGCGAGGAAAAATATGTGGATCGGACAGTCAAATATCGAGCACCAGTTCATTCGAGCACGCGCGCGATACGCAGATCATGATCTCGGAGGCCTGCTCGTCTTCATCGAGCACGAAATCACGATGATCGGCCTCGCCCGAAAGCAGACGCGTTCTGCATGAGCCGCATGTGCCTGCTTCGCATGAGCTCGGCGTGTCGATTCCGTTCGCGCGCAGTGCGTCGAGAATGGTTTCGCCGGGCGCGACGTTCAAGCACCCGCCGGTGCGTGCGAGACGAACCGTGAACGCCTTTTCGCCTGCGGCGTTTTCCTGCGCGCTCGTGCCGAAATCCTCGAAATGCACGGCGGAAGAGGGCCAGTGCGATGCGGCGTCGCGCACCGCCTGCATCAGAGGACGCGGGCCGCAGCAGTAGATATGCGTATCGCCGGAACGGTCGGCCACGAGAGGCGCGATGGCGAGCGATTGCGCGCGGTCGCCGAAATCGTGATGCACACGCACGCGCGAGGCGAACGCGCCGGTCTTGAGTTCGTCGAGAAATGCGGTGGATTCGGGCGAGCGCGTGCAATAGATCACATCGAAATGCGCGTCACGTGCCGCGAGTTCGGCCATCATTGCGCGCATCGGCGTAATGCCGATTCCGCCCGCGATCAGCAGATAGCGCGATGCATCGCTCGAAAGCGCGAAGTAGTTCATCGGCCATGACACGTTGAGCGTTGCGTCGATGCGAACCTCTCGGGCCATGCTGATCGATCCGCCGCTGCCCGCCGCATCGTGCTTCACCGCGATCACATAACGATCGCGTTCGGCGGGATCGTTGCAAAGCGAATAACGTCGCGCTATGCCAGCGGGCGTGTGCACCAGCAGATGCGCGCCGGCGGTGAAGGGCGGCAGCGCATTGCCACCGGCGTCGCGCAATTCGAACAGAAAGATATCTTCGGCGATCTCGCGCTTGTCCGTGACGGTCAGCGCGAGCGTTGCATCGGCGGATTGGATTCGATCAGGCATGCTAAGGGTATTCATGATTCCATTGCGGACTCGTTCGCCGCCTCACGGTTGGGTCAGGCAATCACGCAATCATGCGAGTGCGACCTGATGCTCCAGAAATACTTCCTCGCCACGTTCGGACGATGCGATCGCAGCCGCGCAGACTTCGAGATTGGCGACGCCCCAGCGGCCGTCATGAATGGCGCGCTTGCGCCCGCTGATCGCGTCGTGGAACTCGCGCATCACGAGTTCGCGCGGCGATACATCGGCCGGCAATTCGATTTCGCGTTTTCCATCGTTCGTGTAGACGAGCAGCCCCTTCGGCGATTGGCGCATCTCGCCGCGCTCGCAGCTCACGACGGTCAAGCCGAAGAACGGTTGATTCGGCGCGCCGGCGGGAATCGCATGACGCGCGCGTTCGGCCTTGGCGCGCAGTTCGTCTTCGACATTCGACGGCTTTGCAATCGCGCGCGATTGCGCCGGAAAACCCCATTCGCCGATGTCGAAGCACAACTCCGCGCTCGCGAACCGGCCATAGCCGTTGTAGACGGCAGTGGCGGCGGCGCCATCGTCGAATTCGATGAATACCGTGTGCGCGCCGATCGCGCGGCGCTCCGGGTCCCAGTCGAACGTCTTCGCGCGAACGCTGCGCGCAGCTCCGCCCGCAAGCAGGCGAATGATGTCGAACTGATGCGAGCCCTGGCGCAAGGTGACGCCGCCGCCTTGCGACGCGTCGAGTTCGTCGGGGCGCCGCGGGCGATAGATCCAGTCGGTGAAGCACCACGTATGCACCATGCGCACGCGGCCCAGCTCGCCCGAATCGATGAGGGCGCGCATCGCGTGAATCGGCTGATCATAGCTATGCGAATGTCCGGCGAGCAGGACGATGCCCGCGGCGTCGGCGGCTTGGACCATCGCGCGCGCGTCGTCGAGATTCGCGGCCATCGGCTTTTCGACGAGCACGTGCTTGCCCGCGCGCGCCGCAAGCTCCACATGCGCGCGATGCAGCGTGGTCGGCGAAGCGACATAGACGGCATCGAGCGCACCATGTTCGATGAGCGCTTCGATGCTCTCGTATGCCGTCACGCCGAACTCGCGCGCACCTGTTTCGCGCACCGTCGCGGACGGATCGGCGAAGCCTGCGAACACGAAGCCCGGATGCCCGACGATGGCCGGAACGAATGCGCGTCCCGCCGTGCCGAAGCCGACGATGCCGATGCGCACGGCGCTCGTGTTCGTCACAGTGAGTCCTCGCTGTTATCGTCATTGGCCGAATCGCGGCCGTTCTTCGGCGCGGCGATTTCATCGGCGGCCAGGTTCTCGATCATCGCGAGCAGCGTGCGACGCGTCGCCGCGATGTCGTCCTGCGTGATGCCTGCTAGCGCGATGCGGTTCACGTCGATTGCAAAAGGCACGAGCACGGTGCGCAGCGCGACGCCCTTCGGCGTGAGAAAGACGCGCACCTGCTTGCGGTTGTCGGGCAGCTTCTGGCGCGTGAGATAGCCGAGGTTTTCCATCGTCTTCAATGCGGAGAACGTGGTCGGTTCGGCGACGCCCGCCTGCTCGCTCAACTGTCGCTGCGTGAGACCGTCCGTCTGCCAGAGAATGCGCAGAAACGTCCAGTGGCCATAGAGCACCGAATGCTCTTTGAGACGAGCCTGTAAGGAGCGCGAAAAGCCGCGCGCCGCATCCTTGACGAGATGCGCCATGCGCTCTTCGGGCAGTGCCTCGCGCCAGTGCTTGAGCGTGCCCGGCTGCGGGTCGCGTGGAATCTTTTGCTCGCGCTTGTTCATCCTCTCACCTGTTTTCGGCATGTAGCGATGCCCTTTTCGTTAACTTAGATAACTAAGTTTAATTTGTCAACGATCTGGATATCAGGGTGAATCCGGATCTCGTCGCGCGGTGGCACATCGGGAAGAAATCGCCTCCATATAGACGCGATAGGCAAGAGACGGCTTTTCGGATGCGCGTGATCCCACCTAGTACTTTCCATTATTTTTAAGTTAGATACCTAAGCATATTATCGATTTCAAGGCCGGCGGCATGACGGTGCCTCCGGCGCGCTTCTTCAAACATACGGGAATCGACTCATGCTCACGGCAGAACAAAACGAAACGTTGACGCGCATCGGACCGGGCACGCCGATGGGCAAGCTGTTGCGGCGTTACTGGCAGCCCTTCGCAGCGGCATCGGAACTCGACGACAAGTGGACCAAACGGGTGCGTCTGCTCGGCGAGGATCTCGTGCTCTTTCGGGACCGGCAGGGAAAGCGCGGTCTGATCGCGGAACAATGTCCGCATCGGCGCGCGTCGTTCGCGCACGGCATTCCCACGGAACAGGGCATCCGTTGCCCGTATCACGGCTGGGAGTTTAGCGCAGAGGGTAAGTGTCTCGATCAGCCGAACGAGCCGGACAACTGCGCGTTCCGCGACAAAGTGACGACCGATGCGTATCCGGTCGAAGAGCTCGGCGGCGTGCTGTTCGCTTACATGGGACCGGAGCCGCGCCCGCTGCTGCCGCGCTTCGACGGCTTCGTCGCGCAGGGCGCGATCCGCATGATGGGCCGCGCGCTGTTGCCGGTGAACTGGCTGCAGATCATGGAGAACTCGGTCGATCCGATCCATACCGAGTGGCTGCATGGTCATCACTATGAATTCCAGAAGGAGCAGGAAGGCGTCAAGGTGGCGATCAGCGCGAAGCACGAGAAGATCGCCTTCAATGAGTTCGAGTTCGGCGTGACGAAACATCGTCTGCTCGCGGGCCATTCGGAAGACTCGGACGACTGGCGCATCGGGCATCCGATCGTGTTCCCGAACATGCTCGCGGTAGGCAATGGCGACGAGGCTTCGCGCTACTACTCGTTCCAGATTCGCGTGCCGGTCGATGACGAGCACACGCTGCACCTTTGGTACAACGCATACCTTCCGCCGAAGGGCATCGACGTGCCGGCGCGGCTCACCGAGCGTCTGCATACCTACGACGTGCCGTTCAGGGACGAAGACGGCGAGTTCATCGTCGATAACGTCGACGGGCAGGACATGATGGCGTGGATCACGCAGGGCGCGATTGCGGACCGCACGCGCGAGAACCTCGGCGCATCCGACCAGGGCCTCGCGATCTACCGCCGCATGTTGCGCCGCGAGCTGAAGAGAGTCGAAGCGGGCGAAGACCCGATGGGCATCGTGCGCGATCCGGTGCGCAATCAGTGCATCGATTTGCCGAACGAGCGCAAGAAGCATCACAACAGCGACGGCTTCTCGAGCTTCATGCTGCGCACGCACGCGAAGTATTCGCCGATCGCCAAGGATCTGGTGCGTATCTTCGAATAGTGCCGGGACGGGCAAGGCATAAGACGTAAGGCGCACGACGCAGGGCAAGACGGCGGCGCGGCTGCATGTTGCATGCAAAACGCATAACGCAAAACCCAATCGTGAATGCGTAATGCAAAACACATCATGCAAACAGGCATGTCGCGCGGCGGCGAGCAGTTCGACTGGCGGTTCGACCATAAACACCCGGCCACGCAGCCGGGCGACTACCGGAGACTTGAGATGCGACCCACAAGCACTCGATCGCGTTGTCACGGCCGCTGTCGTGCCGCGCAGCAAGCTCACCGGGAGGCGCGCTGATGCTCGACGCCGCCCTCCATGCGCTGACCCTGATCCTCGATCCGCTGCGCCTCGGGATCATGCTGGGCGGTGTGCTGCTCGGACTCGCGCTCGGTGTCGTGCCGGGCCTGGGCGGTATCGTCGGGCTCGCACTGCTCATTCCGTTCACCTATCACCTCGACGGCTATACGGCCTTCGCGCTCCTGCTCGGCATGGCCGCGGTGACGACGGTGTCCGACTTCATCCCCGCCGTGTTGTTCGGCGTGCCCGGCACGGTCGGTGCCGCGGCCACGGTGCTCGACGGGCATCCGCTCGCGAAGCAGGGCCACGCGCGGCGGGCATTCGGCGCGGGCTACGCGTCGTCGCTCGCGGGCGGCATCTTCGGCGCGCTGCTGCTCGCGCTCGCGATTCCGGTCTTGCGCCTGATCGTGCTCTATATCGGCTCCGCGGAATTGCTGGCGATGTGCATCTTCGGCCTCTCGATGGTCGCGACGCTTTCGGGCAAGGCGCCGATGAAAGGCCTCGCGGTCGCGTCGTTCGGCCTGATGTTGTCGCTGATCGGCTCCGATCCGCAAACGGGCACGCTGCGCTGGACGTTTGGCACTTTGTATTTATGGGACCATCTGCCGATCGTGCCGGTCACGCTCGGCATCTTCGCCCTGCCCGAACTCGCCGACATGGCCATCGAGCGCACCGGCATCGCACGCGCGCATCCGCAGCCCGGCGTGCGCGCCAGCACGCAATGGGACGGCGTGAGGGACGCGGCGCGCCACTGGTGGCTGATCCTGCGTTGCAGCGGGCTGGGCGCGCTGCTCGGCGCGGTGCCGGGCATCGGTTCGGCGGTCATCGACTGGATGGCCTACGGGCACGCGATTCGCACCGAGAAGAACGCGGAGAACTTCGGCAAGGGCGATATTCGCGGCGTGATCGCATCAGAGAGTTCAAACAATGCGAAGGAGGGCGGCCACCTGATTCCGACCGTCGCGTTCGGCATGCCCGCGGGCGCGTCGATGGCGCTGCTGCTTTCTGCATTCATCATGCACGGCTTCACGCCCGGTCCCGAGATGCTGACCAAGCATCTCGACGTGACGTACACGATCATCTGGACTCTGACGATCTCGCACATCATGGGCGCGGTGATCTGTCTTTCGAGCAGCAGCCTGTTTTCGAAGCTCGCGACGGTGCGCGTCGGCATCCTGATTCCGCTCGTCGTCGCGATCGTCTATCTCGGCGCGTTCAATGCAAGTCAAAGCTGGGGCGACCTCTGTTCGCTCGTCCTGTTCGGTGCAGTGGGCTGGATCATGAAGCGCCTGAACTGGCCGCGTCCGCCGCTCATTCTCGGACTCGTGCTCGGCAGCATCTTCGAGCGTTATTACTTCATCTCGCACGAGATCTATGGCATCGGTCTGTTCGCGCGGCCCGTCGTGATCGTGATTCTGCTCGCTGCGTTGTGGGTCGTGCTCGGCCCGACGATCAAGGGGCTGCGCAAGACCTTGCGCACGCGTTCGCAAGCGTCGTCGCGCGGTGCGGTCGCGCCTTCGTTCAAGCTGCGGCTGCGCGGCTTCGACTGGCAGATCGTCTTCACGATGGTCCTCACGGCGCTCGTGATCATCGCGATGACGGTGGCGCGCGACTGGGCCTTCGCCGCGAGCCTAATGCCGATGACATCCGCCTGCGCCGCGCTCGTGTTCTGCTGCATCGTGCTGATCGAGCAGTTGTTCACGCGCGAAGTGACCAGCGCTGAAACAAGGATATCGCCTTCGGTTGCCATGAACGAGTTCGCACTCGCGGGCGCAGGCGCGCCTTTCGATGCACCGCAAAGCAATGGCGATTCCGAGGCCGCCATGAATGCCATCGCGAAGACGAATGCGAACGCCACGGCAAGCCCGGGTTTCGGCGCACACGGCGAGCCGTCGACGCACGACGGCCTCGCATCGTCACTGGATACGCGGACCATTTATCTGCGCGGCGTGCGCTTCTTCGCATCGATCGCGGGCGCGCTCGGCACGGCCGCTGTCATCGGTCTGCTGCCCGCCTTGCTGATCTTCATGTTGCTCGTCGCGCGCTTCGAATTCGGCGAGCGCTGGCGCACTTCGGCTGTGTTGTCGATCGCGATGACCCTCGCATTGTGGCTCGTATTCGGCCGCATCTTTTCGACACCGTGGCCGCAAGCGCTCATCGGCGACTGGCTGCCCTGGCTGCGTCAATTCGGCGGCCTCGTTTGATCTCGTGTGCAATCACACGACACCGGCGGCAAGCCCACATCGGCCAGCCGGTCATAACTGGTGGAGACAGAACCATGAACGATCGACTCTCGCAGATAACGTCGCGCAAAGGCCCTGAAACAAGGGGCCGGCGCATGGGTGCGCGTGCAGCCATCTCCGCGCTTGCGGGCATGATGCTGTGTGCGCCGCTCGCGAGCCGCGCGGCCGCCGAATCCGTGGCGGACTTCTATAACGGCCGCAATGTCACGATGACGATCGGCTATTCCGTCGGCGGCGGCTACGATACTTATGCGCGCCTGCTCGGCAAATACATCGGCAATTTTCTCCCGGGCAAGCCGACGATCACGCCGCAAAGCATGCCGGGCGCGGGCAGTCTGAAGGCCGTGAATTATCTCTATGGCATCGCGCCGAAAGATGGCGCGACCTTTGGGACCTTCGGCCGCACGATGCCCGAGCAACCGCTTCTGGGCGATGCCAATTTCGATGCGCGCAAGCTCACGTGGCTCGGCAGCATCACGAGCGATGTCAGTCTGTGCGTGACGTGGAATACATCGCCGGTCAAGACGTTCAAGGATCTCATCGATAAAGAAGCGCGCATGGGCGGACAGGGGGCGGGCTCGGACCCTGACGTGATTGCGTCCACCATCAAGAATCTCTTCGATTCGAAGCTGAAACTGGTCACGGGTTATCCGGGCAGTAACGAAACGGCGCTTGCGATGGAGCGCGGCGAGATCGACGGCGAATGCGGCGTGTCGTGGAGCACGATTCAAACGCGTCATCCCGACTGGATCACGGGCAAGAAGATCAACATCCTCGTGCAGGTCGCGCTGGAGAAGCATCCCGAGTTGCCCGATGTGCCGTTGCTTCTCGATCTCGCGCCGAACGATCAGACGCGTCAGGTGCTCAAGGTGATCGTCGCGAGTCAGGTGTTCGCGCGGCCGTTCGCGGCGCCGCCGGGCCTTCCACCGGAACGCACGGCCGCGTTGCGCCAGGCATTCGAGCGGACCGTGAAAGACCCGCAATTCCTCGCCGAAGCGAAGCGCATGGGTCTCGAAGTGCGCCCCGTTTCGTGGCAGCGCATGGACCAGTTGCTCGACGAGCTCTACAAGACCCCGCCCGATGTGCTTTCGAAAGCGAAGGCCGCGGTGGGCGGGCGCTACTAGCCGATTCATTTCCCGAACGCAGGACGACACCATGACTCTCAACGAAGCGAAGCAGAAACTGATCGATGCCGGCCGCATTCTCGAAGCGGAAGGTCAGGGCGATCTCACGCGCGGACATATTTCCGTGCGCGTGCCGGGCGATCCCACGCATTTCCTGATGAAGCCGCATAGCCACGGCTTCGACGAGATCACCGACGACAACATCGTCGTCTGCAATCTCGAAGGCGAGAAAGTGAGCGGCGGCGGACGCCGTCATAGCGAGGTTTTCATCCACTCCGAGATCTTCAGGGCGAGGCCCGATGTGACGAGCGTGATCCACGCGCATCCGACGCATGCCGTCGCGCTCTCGGCAACGGGCCAACCGCTCGAGATGATCAGCCAGCCGAGCGTGCACTTCGCGGACGGCCTGCCGTACTACACGGACACGATGAACCTGATCCGCACGCAGGACATGGGCGCGGGCGTCGCGCGCGCGCTCGGATCGAGCAAGGCCGTGCTGATGCGCAATCACGGCGTCGCGGTGGTGGGACGCTCGATCGAAGAATCGGTCGTGCTGTCGCTCCTTTTGGACAATGCATGCCGCATTCAATTGCTGACGAAGGCGGCGGGCGGTGTCGGCGAAACCTTCTCGCCGGAAGACGTGGACCGTCTGCACGACGCCGTGACGCGCGTCGAGCAGTTCGCCGTCAACTTCGAATTCCTGCGCCGCAAGGTCAACCGCAACCTCGTGCATTCGTTGGTTTGATGCACTTTGCATGCAATCGACCAATCGGTTTTATGCACGCAAAATGCCGGAGCTTCACACGATGATCGGAAAACTCAAACTCTCCGTCGCGATGGGCGACTACGACAGAACACGCCCGCTGCTCGACGGCCTGGTGCAGATCGACGGCGCCGAGCCCGTGTTCATGACGCTGTCGCCGGAAGAGATGTTCTTTCGCGCGTTTCGCTACGAGGAGTTCGATATCAGCGAGCTGTCGTTCTCCAGTTATGCGGTGAAGACAGCGGAGGGGTCGTGTCCTTACGTCGCGATACCCGTGTTTCTGTCGCGTGCCTTTCGGCATACGTCCATCTATGTGCGCAGGGACCGCATCGAACGGCCCGAGGATCTGAAGGGCAAGCGCATCGGCCTGCCTGAATATCAGCTGACGGCGAATGTATGGGCGCGCGCCGTGCTCGAGGACGATTTCGGCGTGAAGCCGAGCGATGTGAAATGGGTGCGCGGCGGTATCGACGAGCCGGGGCGCCCGGAGAAGATCAAGCTCGATCTGCCTTCCGATATCCGTCTCGAAGCCGCGCCCGAAGACGACACGATTTCGGCGATGCTCGATCGCGGCGATATCGACGGCTTCATGGCGCCGCGCCCGCCCGGCTGCGCCGCGATCAACCCGAACGTCGGCTGGCTGTTTCGCGATCCGACTGCGGCGGCGAAGGACTATTACCGTCGCACCCGCGTCTTTCCGATCATGCATGTCGTGGGCATTCGCAAGACGCTCGTAGAAGCGCATCCGTGGTTGCCAGCGGCCGTGCTCAAGGCATTCACCGAGAGCAAGCGCATTGCGCTCGCGCGTCTGTCGGACACATCGGCGACGAAGGTCACGCTGCCTTTCGTCGAAGAACAATTGAAAGCCGCGCGCGAATTGATGGGCGACGATCATTGGTCTTATGGCATCGAAGGGAACCGCGATACACTCGAGACCTTCCTGCGCCATCATCATTCGCAAGGGTTATCGAAACGCCGCCTGACTATCGAGGATATCTTTCATCCGGCCACGTTCGAAACGGCCAAGATATAGATATAGGCGCGCCTCTTTTCCACCGCACGCATCGCGATGACTGCCCATACCCTCAACGAGCTTCCGCCCGCCGCCACGGTTTCGAGCGAAGTGAATACCTATGGCGTGCCGCCGACGCCCACTTCGTTCGCGCTTTTCAAAGCATTCTTTTTCATTGGACTGACGGGCTTTGGCGGCGTGTTGCCGTGGGCGCGACGCATGCTGGTGGAAAGACTGGGCTGGCTCACGAATCGCGAATTCGCGGAGTTATTGCCGCTTGCGCAATTGCTGCCGGGGCCTAACGTCGCAAACATAGCGACTGTACTCGGGCGGCAATATCGCGGCGCAAAGGGGGCGGCGATCGCGGTGTTCGGGCTTTATCTCGCGCCGACCATCATCACGATCGGCGTCGGCTATGCCTATGCGCGATGGGGACATGCACCGGTCACCGCACATCTCTTCGCGGGGCTCATGCCCGCCGCGACGGGCCTCGTGATCGCAACGGTGCTCAAGCTCGTGACGAGTCTGCCGCGCGGCGCGGCGAGCATCGTGCTCGTGGCGGCGACGTTCATCGCCATTGCGATCATGAAGATACCGCTGCTCATCGTGCTTGCCGTGCTCGGTCCGCTCGGCACCATCGCAATGCTGCGCGGCGCGCGCAAGGAGTGATGCGATGTGGAGCACACTCGCCGATCTCTTCGTGCATGGCGCGATCTGGTCGTTGCTCGCCGTCGGCGGCATGAACGCGACACTCGCCGATATCCAGCGCTATGCAGTCGATACGCGTCATTGGGTCACCGGCGAGCAGTTCGTCACGTTCTTCTCCATCACGCAGGCCGCACCGGGTCCCAACGGCATGGCGGTCGCGCTCATCGGCTTTCAGGCGGCGGGACTATCAGGCGCATTGGTTTCGACCGTCGCTAAGATTTTGCCGTCTTCATTGATGGCGTATTTCGTGAGCGCATGGGTGGAACGGCGGCAGGACTCGCGCATCGTCGGCGCGATTCGCAAAGGACTCGCGCCCGTGACGGTCGGGCTACTCGTATCAGCGGCCTATGTATTCGCGCGCGAAACGGATGTGAACGTGTCTCGCACGCTTTGCACGGTGGTGTGCGCGGCCGTCGCTTATCGCAGCAAGCTCAATCCTATCTGGCTCGTCGCGGCAAGTGCTCTGCTGGGTCTCGCGGGCGTGTTCGGCTGACGATTCAGCCGGCAAGCATGGCGTCGACATCGACGACGATCTTGCCGCGCGCCGTGCCATCCAATAGCGCTTCATAAGCCTGCTCCGCACTGTGCAGATCGAAACGTCTCGCATCGATGCGTGGCGTGATCTTGCCTGCTTCTGCGAGCCGCGTAGCTTCGCGCAGCATCTCGCCATGATGTGCGCGATGCTGTCCCGTCAACAACGGATGCAGCGTGAAGACCCCCGAATAACTCGCCTCGCGAAACGACAGCGGCGCGAGCGCATGCGTGCCCCATCCCAGCGCGCTGACTACATGACCGAAGTGCCTGACCGCTGCGAACGATGCATCGAGCGAAGGGCCGCCGGCAGTATCGACGACGAGATCGAAACCCGCGCCTCCCGTATGCACGGCGACATATTGCTCGACGTTCGTCGTGCGGTAATCGATCGGCGTCGCGCCGAGGCTCCGAATGTATTCATGATCGCGCTCGCTCGCGGTCGCGAATACTTGCGCGCCGAGTGCGCGAGCGAGTTGCACGGACATATGACCCACGCCGCCCGCACCGCCTTGCACGAGCACGGTTTGTCCCGCCTGCAAATGCGCGCGATCGACGATGCCCGCATAAGACGTTATGAACGCGAGCGGCATGGCGGCGGCGCTGCGCATCGAAAGGTTCGCGGGCTTGTGCGCGAGCAGTGCGGCATCGACGGCTGCGTACTGCGCGAGTGAGCCCTGAATGCCGCCGACACCGCCGGTCATGCCATATACCGCATCGCCCGGCTTGAACGCATCGATGCCCGCGCCGACTGCTTCGACGATACCGGCCATATCGATGCCGAGCACGAGTGGGAGCGGATGTTTCGCATGCGCCGCGGCGCCGGCGCGAATCTTCGTATCGAGCGGATTGAGCCCGCTCGCCGCGATACGCACGAGCACTTCCCCTGATTTTGCTTCGGGACGATCGAGCTCGATCCGTTCGAGCGGACCGTTATGACGATCGAGAACGAGTGCTTGCATGGTGGACATCGGCGGCTCCGAGAGGATTGAACGTTGATAGCGATGCGCTCATACTCTGCCATGCATGCGAGCATGTAAATCGACAGATGTGCACGGTGGTCATACGAAAATGAATGGACCCAATCTCGAATGGAGCGACGTCCGTGTGTTTCTGGCGATCGCGCGAAGCGGCACGCTGGGCGCAGCCGCGCGAATGATCGGCCAGACGCAACCGACGATGGGGCGACGCCTGCGCGCGCTCGAAGAGGCGCTGGGACACGTGCTATTCCAGCGTACGAGCGACGGCTTCGTCCTCACCGACGAAGGCGCGGCCGTGCTCGCGTATGCGGAACGCATGGAAGAAGAGGCGCTCGGCTTCACGCGCGCACTCGCCGGACAGGACGCGAAGCTCACGGGCTTGCTGCGCATATCGTCGTCGGACTGGTTCGGCGTGCATGTTCTTACGCCGGTGTTCGCGCGCTTTCTGGCGAAGCATCCGGAGGTGTCGATCGAACTCGTCACCGATGCGCGCCGTTATAACCTCGCGCGGCGCGAGGCGGATCTGGTCTTTCGCATCACGCCGTTCGATGAACCCGATGTCGTGCAGCGCAAGCTCATGCATATCGACTACGCGTTGTATGGGCGCGCGAATCTCGCATCGCCCGAAATAGGCAATGGAGAAGGGCAGACGCTCATCAGCATGGATAGCGCGTTCGATCAATTGCCCGATGTGCTCTGGATAAAACGCATGTTGCCCAAAGCGAAGCTTATTTTCGGCAGCAACAATCGCGACGCGCAGGCGCATATGTGCGCTGAAGGCGCGGGCTTCGCGGTCTTGCCGTGTCCTTTGGGCGATCCGGACAAGCGCATCAGGTGCTTCGATCTTGGAGAAGCGCCGCCCGGACGCGACGTATGGCTCGGTTATCACCGCGATCTTAAACGCGTCGCCCGCTTGCGCGCGTTGCTCGAAGAGACCATGACGCTCGGCGAGCGATAACTTCCGCATAACATTTGCATTTCGATCGCAACTAACCGTCCTTCGCCCAACCAACCTCCGAATGCAACCCGGCGCATGGGCAAACAAAGCAGGCCGGAGTTTCAGGCAATGCAATGCGTCGCAAACATCACGCCCCATTCTGAATTGCATTGGCTAAGCTATTTCGAATACACCGTCGTTCAAGCTCGATTTTTAAAGCAGCGCTACAATCCCGATGCCTTAAAAGCTGACTGTCCCCACACAGTCGGCCATTTGCGATATCCGCGAAACCATTTAAAAGCCGGAGCCGCTCATGACCACGCTTTCCATCAACGGACAGAACCATACGATCGATGCGCCGCCCGACATGCCGCTCCTTTGGGTGTTGCGCGATATCGTAGGTCTGACCGGAACCAAGTTCGGCTGCGGCATAGCGCAATGCGGCGCATGCACGGTTCATCTCGATGGCGCCGCCGTCCGTTCGTGCGTATTGCCAATCGCAGCCGTTGGCGATCGTAAAGTGACGACGATCGAAGGCATTGGAGACACGCCGGCCGGCAAGAAAGTGCAGGCAGCCTGGCGTCGACTCGATGTCGTGCAATGCGGTTACTGTCAGTCCGGACAAGTGATGTCCGCAACCGCTCTGCTCACGACCGTCCCGAATCCCAACGACTCCGATATCGATGCTGCGATGGCAGGCAACATCTGTCGCTGCGGCACTTATCACCGCATCCGCGCGGCCATCAAGCAGGCCGCAAAGGAGGCGTGACATGTCGCAAGGATTGATCGAAGCGGGATGCCATGCGGCTCGCGCCGGATTTTCACGTCGCGCTTTCCTCAAGCTCGGCGTGACCGCGGGCGTCGCTGCAAGCGGCGGATTGCTGATCGGTTTCAGCATGCCCGCCGTGAGTCAGGATCAAGGCAAAGGCAAATCCGTGATCGGCGGAGATGGCATCGAGACGCCGCAAGACGGCGTATTCGCGCCGAATGCTTTCGTGCAGATCGACAAGAGCGGCAAGGTCGTACTCATCATGCCGAAGGTCGAGATGGGACAGGGCGTCTATACCGCGCTGCCCATGTTGATCGCCGAAGAGCTGAACGTGCCGCTCGAAAACGTCACGATCGATCATGCTCCGCCCGATGAAAAACTCTTCACGGACCCGCTATTGGGCGGCCAGCTGACGGGTGGCTCGACTTCCGTGCGCTATGCGTGGGAGCCGATGCGCAAGGCGGGTGCGGCCGCACGCATGATGCTCGTCGCAGCCGCCGCACAACAATGGCAGTGCGATCCATCGTCTTGCCAGGCGCAAGACGGCAAGGTAACGCATGCATCGGGTGATCGCAGCGCAAGTTATGGCGATCTCGCGGAAGCGGCCGCGAAAATGCCCGTGCCGCAAGATATCAAGCTCAAAGACCCGAAGGACTTCAGGATCGTCGGGACGCCGGTCAGGCGTCTCGATTCGCCGGAGAAGGTAGACGGCACCGCGATGTTCGGTCTCGACGTACGCTTGCCCGGCATGGTGTATGCGGCAATCGTCAATTGCCCGGTATTCGGCGGCACACTCGCATCCGTCGACGATAGCAATGCGAAGAAGATTCCCGGCGTACGTCAGGTCGTCAAGTTCGACAATGGCGTCGCGGTGATCGGCGATCATACGTGGGCTGCAAAGCGGGGCGCAGCCGCGTTGAACGTTCAATGGAATGAAGGCGCGAGCGCGAACGTATCGACGAGGCAGATCGTCGACGACATGGCGAATGCGTCGCAGCGTGCGGGCGCCGTCGCGCGCAAGGAGGGCGATGTCAATAACGCGTTCGCCAATGCAAAGACGCGCGTCGATGCGGTCTACGTGCAGCCGTTTCTCGCGCATGCGACGATGGAGCCGATCAACTGCACCGTGCATGTGCGCCCCGATGGCTGCGATATCTGGCTCGGCACGCAGGTGCCCACGCGTATCCGCGATGCCGGCATGCAGGCGACCGGCTTGCCTGCGGACAAGATCTTCGTGCATAACCATCTGCTCGGCGGCGGCTTCGGGCGGCGGCTCGAATTCGACATGGCGGCACAAGCGCTCAAGATTGGCAAAGCGCTGGGCGTACCCGTCAAAGTGACATGGTCGCGCGAAGAAGACATACAGCACGACATGTATCGCCCGTGTTATTACGACAAGTTATCGGCGGGGCTCGATGCGAACGGCAAACCGGTTGCGTGGACGCATCGCATCGTCGGATCGTCGATACTCGCGCGTTTCGCACCGCCCGCCGTGAAAGACGGTGTCGATCCGGACGCGGTGGAAGTGGCATCCGATCTTCCGTACGATCTGCCCAATCAACTCATCGACTACGTGCGCCTCGAACCGCACGACGTGCCCACGGCATTCTGGCGCGGCGTCGGACCGACGCGCGGAACCTTCGTCGTGGAAAGCTTCATCGACGAACTTGCTGTGCTGGCAAAAGCCGATCCCGTCAAATACAGGCGCGATCTGCTCGGCAAGTCGCCGCGCGCGCGCAACGTGCTGGATGTCGCGACGCAGGCCGCCGGCTGGGGACAGCAATCCACGCCGCAAGGACAAGGCCGTGGTGTTTCGGTGATGCATGCTTTCGGCAGTTTCTTTGCGGTCGTCGCGGATGTCGCCGTCGACAAGGACGGCGCGGTGACGGTGAACCGTATCGTATGCGCGGTGGATTGCGGCATGGTCGTGAATCCCAATACGGTCGAAGCGCAAGTGCAGGGCGGCATTCTCTTTGGCATCACGGCAGCGCTTTATAGCGAAATCACCATCAAGGACGGGCGCGTCGAGCAGAGCAACTTCACGGATTATCGAATGTTGCGCATTCACGAGACGCCGCCGGTGGAAGTGCATATCGTCAAGAGCACCGAGGCGCCTGGCGGTATCGGCGAACCGGGCACGGCTGCGCTGATACCCGCTATCACCAATGCTATCCATGCCGCGACGGGCAAGCGATTGAGGAAGTTACCCGTCGGCGATCAATTGCGTAGCGCTTGAGGAGGCCGTCATGAGAAACGCTCTAAAGCCTCTCTTTGCGGCGCTGTTTGCGTCGGGTGTCGCATTGGGCATGCTATCTACCGCACGCGCCGCCGACGATGCGCTCGTCGTGCGCGGTGCGTATCTCGCGAAGGCGGGCGATTGCATAGCCTGTCATTCCGCACCGCGCGGCAAACCCCTCGCAGGCGGCTTGCCGATGATGACGCCATTGGGCGCGATCTACACGACCAATATCACACCGGACCCGGATACTGGCATTGGTCGCTATACGGAAGAAGATTTCGCGCGCGCGTTACGTGAGGGCGTGGCGAAGGACGGCCACAATCTTTATCCGGCGATGCCTTATCCATCGTATGCAAAGATCAACGACGAAGACATGCATGCGCTCTACACGTATTTCATGCATGGCGTGACGCCGGTGAGACAGGCCAATCGCGACCCGGACATGAAATGGCCGCTCAATATGCGCTGGCCGCTGAAGCTATGGAACGCGGTCTTTCTCGACAAAGGAATTTATCAGAACAAATCCGGAAAAGATGTCGCGTGGAATCGCGGCGCTTATCTGATTCAGGGACTTGGCCATTGTGGCTCGTGTCACACGCCGCGCGGCATCGCGTTTCAGGAAAAAGGACTGGACGAAAACAGCGGCACGTATCTGACGGGCGGCCTGCTCGACAACTGGTTCGCGTCCAATCTGACGGGTGAACACAACACTGGACTTGGACGATGGTCCGAGCAAGATATCGCGGCATTTCTAAAGACAGGCGCCAACGCGCATGCGTCGGCATTCGGGTCGATGACGAGCGTCATCAATAACAGCACGCAAGAATTGACCGACACCGATATCGCCGCGATGGCGCGCTATCTCAAGTCGTTGCCCGCATCCGGAGGCGATACGCGCGCGCCTTATTCATACGATGCAAAAGCGAGCAAGGTTTCTTTGACGCGCCCGGCCGCAACGGATTCGGGCGCGCGGCTATATACCGTCTACTGCATGCATTGTCACGGCGCGGACGGCCGCGGCTTTGCGCCGATGCTCGCGCCGCTCGCGGGCAATCCGAATGTGCTGGAGAAGGACGCATCGTCGCTGATCAACGTCACGCTGAATGGCACCGGCGATCTCGTGCTGCATGGCGTGCCCGCGCCTTATCCGATGCCGCGTTACGCGCCCGTGTTGAACGACAAGCAGATCGCCGACGTGCTGACATTCGTTCGTGGCGCCTGGAATAACAACACGCCGGCTGTGCAGATCGATGATGTGAGCAAGATACGCAAGGCGACGCAGGCGGCGCGCTGACTGGCGCCGCTGTTTGTGCGGCAGCGCTCTCAGGACGCAAAATCGACGACGTCGAGATGAACCGAACTGGAAGGATGCGCAAGAAACTTTCGATGCACGCGTGCGCTGATGCGCTCATAGCCGTCGCTCAGGGCTTTTAGCAGGCGCTCGTCGCTCGCGCCCGTCGGCGCCCAGAAGCACTGTTCCAATGCCTTGCGCGTGATGTTGCACTGGATGGCCTGCTCGCGTGAGAACGCGACGAAGCTGACGGAAGCGCGGTCCGCCGAAATGGTGGCATGGATCGAGATCTTGCTTGTCATGATTCGACAGGAGAGTACGGTTCACTGGTTTTTATTGTGTCAGAAATCGGCGAGTTCGCGCATCCTCGAATAAGGGTGAAACGTGCGCAAACGGTCAAATGAATGGGTGAACATGTTCTTTGCCATTTCGCCGCGTCAGCGGGCGCGGCACACATGACGGCGATATTCATAAATCGAACGTTCGTTCTTTTTTGCGGACTTTAATTGCCTGCTTATTACTTCGATTGTCCACTACGCCGCCTCCAAGAGGCCGCCGTCTATGCGCAACGGGGCGCTGGCGCGATGTTCTAGCTTGTCCACGAAAAAATGAAAACAAAAGCATGCTCAGGTGTACTACTCTAGGAACGATCATCCGAAGCGGCGCTTGCATACCGGCTCAGGAAGCGGGTCGTGCGGCGCATTCCCCGGAACTCCACCGGCAACGTCCACTCCGGCTTCTTCTGCTGCGGCGTGCGTTGTCGCTACCAGGAGCGGAACATGAAGCATCCATCGTTGATGGATCCCTGGAGCCGTACCCTGGCATTGCTCGACAGCCGTTCGAGCCGCCCGTTGGAAGTGAATGACAAGTTTGCATTGATGACACGATCGCTCGTACGCAATGTGCCCGGCAAGAGCCCATGCACAGGACCGGCCGAGGGACATTGCGTCAATATTCGCGTGCTGGAGCGCCTGAGCGATTCGACGCTCGCGCTGTCCTGGCACGATCCCACTTCGTTCAATTATTCGGAGCAGGTCTGGGCGCTTTGCACCGCCCGCAAGCGCGGAACCTGTGCGCTGAGCGGACAGACAATCCGACGTGGACAGCCGGTTTATCGGCCAAGGCGAGTCGGCAGCTCGGTACCCTTGAATAGCGGCGCGATGATTCTGGCGCTTGCGCTGACGCCCGCGGAAGAGGAAGCGAGCGTCGTTTCCGATTGATCGACTGCGAATTATCGGGACGCGTGTGCAACGCACGCGTCTGTCATTCGAGCGCGCCGGTGCCGGTGCGAGGACGGAGCGTGCACGACGTTTGCGTAACGTCGCGATGACATCATCAGGCTCTCGATCGGCAGCGTCACAGTCGCATACATCCGATGCGTGGATCAAAGACGCTGATGATATGCACTTTAGAAAATCCGGATGTCGGCAAATAATCTTTGCACAAGAGTGCTTATCATTGCATTGCGCGATTAAGATTCGCTTGTGGCAGAAATAAAACATCGAATCGATTCATTAGATGAACGGCAATGCCCGTTCACCGCGCTGCCTGGCAAAGTTATGCAGGACGATAGAGGAGGGAAGATGGCTACATTGGCACAACTGGAAGGCCAGATTCAGAAATTGCAGCGCCGCGCGGATGCATTGCGCGAGAAAAAGTCGGTCGAAGTCATCGCCCAGATTCGGGCAATGATGGACGAATATGGCCTGACTGCAGCCGATCTCGCGAAAGCCGGCTCAGGGACCGGCAAGAAGCGCGGCCGTCCGCCCGGCGCGGGGAATTCATCCGGCACGAGGAAAAAAGCGACATCCAAACTTCCGCCCAAGTATCGTGACCCGGAAACGGGCGCCACGTGGAGCGGTCATGCGCGCCCGCCCGGTTGGATCAAGGATGCGTCGGATCGCAGCGTGTATTTGATCAATGGCGCTGCCGGTTCCGCATCACGCTCGGGCGCGCCAAAGAAAAGCGCTCGACGGGGACACGCGGTATCGGGATCGCGTGCTTCGCGCGCAGCGTCCAAGAAACCGGCGAAACGCGTCGGCCGCACGGCGGCAAAGAAAGCCACGCGCAAGAACGCCCAAAGCGCTGCCGGCTGATAACTCGCGATCCGTCAGCCGAGCAACGGACTGCGGGCGCTCGAATATCCACTTGCGCGGTCGTAGGCGAGCCCGATCTGCAATACGCCCAGATCTCCTTGCGTCGGACCGATGATCTGCAATCCGGCTGGCAAGCCGTTTGAGCCGAAGCCGGCCGGGGCGCTCAGTGCGGGCAACGAAGCCATCGTCGCCGGAACGACGGTTTCCATCCAGCGATGATAGGTATCCATCTCCCGATCCGCGATAACGTGAGGCCAGTCCAGTCCGGCGTCGAATGGAAAGACTTGAGCCGAGGGCATCACGAGATAATCGAAGCGATCGAACAGCGCGTTGATTGCCTGATACCAGGCTGCGCGGACACGGACGGCTCGCGATACATCTTCGCCCGATAACTTCAGCCCCCGTTCGATTTCCCATATTGCTTCGGGTTTGAGCAGCTTGCGTTTCTCAGCGTCGCGATAGAGCGGCGCATTCGTGCCGGAGAACGTGAGGCTACGCAAATCCATCCACGCGTTCCAGAGAAGATCGAAATCGAAGTCGAGGTGTGCGGGTTCGACGATGCAACCCGCGGTCTCGAAGTGGCGCAGCGCCGATACGTACGTGTCCATCAAACTTGCTTCGGTCGGCAAACGTCCATTCAAATCGCCCAGCCAGCCGATGCGTGCGCCGCGTCTGTCGCGCTCCAGCGAGTCGGTGAAATCGGCAGGGTTGTCGCTTCTGCGCGATAGCGGCGCACGCGCATCGAAGCCCGCCTGCACGGATAGCAACAAGCCGAGATCGGGAATGTTTCGCGCAATCGGGCCGGCTACGCTGAATTGCTGAAAGAACACATCGTCGCTGGGTGCATAAGGCACGCATCCCGGCGTCGTGCGAAAACCAAAGACATTGTTGAATGCGGCAGGCGTGCGCAGCGAACCCATCATGTCCGAACCGTCTGCGCACGGCAGCATGCGCAATGCAACGGACACGGCTGCGCCGCCGCTGCTGCCGCCCGCCGAGCGCGACGGGTCGAATGCATTGCGTGTGGTTCCGTACACCGGGTTATAGGTGTGACCGCCCAGGCCGAATTCGGGCGAATTCGTGCGGCCGATAAAGATTGCGCCCGCTTTGCGCGCGCGCTCGAATACCACCGCATCGACCTGACTGACAAGGTCTGCGTAAATGGGCGAGCCTTTCGTCGTGACCATGCCGGCAACCGGCAGAATATCTTTGGGCGCTTGTGGAAAGCCATGCAGAGGGCCGAGGCTTTCGCCTTTGGATAACTGTGCGTCGCGTTCGGCGGATAGCGCAAGCACGGCATCGCGATTCTGCATCGCGACGATAGCATTGACCATCGGGTTCAGGCGATCGATCTGCGCGAGGTAGGCCTTCATCACTTCGACGCAGGAGATGTCGCGTGCATGGATAGCTCGCGAAAGCGCGACGGCATCGAGCGAAACGATATCGTCGCTGGGCGGGCAAGCGGAATTTGCGTCGAGTGCGGTCATGGTCTTGTCGGGAATAAACGAGCAGATCAGCGATGAAACTCGGGAAGCACATGTGCGGCGACTTCCTCGATGATATCGCGCGCGGGCCGTCGCTCCGATGTGATGTTGAGCGTGACATGATGCGTGCCGCTCTCGCGCATATCGCGCAAGATGGCCGCGAGCCCGCGATGTCCCGTGCGATAGCCGAGCGAGATATCGGTTGCAGGCTCGTCGGCATCTTCGACGAGATCGAGCCGCATGGCAACGCCGAACGCGCGAAAGGCGCCGGAAGCCGCGCGATCGACGGCGGCGCGCCACATGCTATAGCGCCCGCGCTGCGCCTGCGGCTCGCGATGATAGGTCATCCAGCCGAGCGAGTGCCGTGCGATCCAGTCGACGCTCTGACCGCCCGAGCCCACGGCAAGCATTGGAATCGACGCATGCGGGCGAGGCAAGAGATAGAACTCGGGCGCGCCTTCGGGCGACGCGTCGGGAATCACGCGCGAAGGCACGGTAACGGCTGCCGCGAGCGTTTCCCAATGTCTTCTGTAGAGATCGCGTCGCTCTTCGGGATCGCGGCCGAATGCGGCATATTCCGGTGGACGATCGCCCGAACCGACGCCGAGAATGAAGCGTCCTCGAGAGAGCGTGTCGACGGAAATTGCGCCCTTCGCGACATGGAGCGGATGTCTGAGTGTCAATACGATCGCGCCGCTGATAAGCGCGATGTGTTCCGTATTCGATGCAAGCGCGCCGAGCAGTACCCACGGATCGAGATGTCCGACCGGATCGGGGTAATCGATGCTATTGAGCGGCACGTCGCGGACCCAGAGCGCGCGAAAGCCGAGCCGGTCGGCGAGTTGCGCAAGTGCTATCTGCTCGCTGAAGTCGACGACGCCTTGATCGTCACCGGTTATAGGCAACGTAATGCCGATGGATAGCTTGCCTTGCGCGAAGACGGCGTTAGTGATCGAAGACGAGGCCGAAATGTTATCGCTTGCGGTCATGACACGCAGTGCGTCGGGAGTGGGCTCGACGCCGATGGTATCACTGCCGTCGAAACACATGCCCGACGCAAGAGACGCGCCGGGCATGTCGAATCATCGAGCCTTTAAATCGCAGGCACGATACTGCGCCGCGTGACGAGCGAGACGGCAAACGTCACCGCGATATTCACGACCAAAGCGATCAACCCGATATAGATCGGCCAGGCCGCGTCACCGAGATGCAGGACATAGACCGGTTTGAGCCCTTGCGAGATTGCGAGACCCGTGCCTAGCACGATGCCGAGTAGCCAGCCGAGAAAGAGGCCCGGCGTAGTCAATCGACGAGTGAAGAGCGTGAACACGATAGCCGGGAAGATCTGCAGGATCCACACGCCGCCGAGCAGTTGAAGATCGATCGCATACTGCGTGGGCAGGAACACGATGAAGAGCAACGCGCCGAACTTCACGACGAGCGACGCGACCTTCGCGGTCGATGCTTCGGCAGCGGGCGACATGTCGGGCGATACCAACGGACGCCACAAGTTGCGCGTGAAGAGATTCGCCGCACCGATCGACATGATCGCGGCCGGCACGAGCGCGCTGATCGCGATTGCCGCCGCTGCAAAGCCGACGAACCACGAAGGGAATAGCGTGCCGAATAACGCCGGCACGACATCGGACGCCGATTTAACATGCACGCCCGCCGCGATCGCCATATAACCCAATAGCGCGATCAGGCCGAGCAGCAATGTATAGGCGGGCAGAAAGATCGCGTTCTTGCGCACAGTCATCGCTGACGACGAGGACAGCACCGCGGTCATCGTATGCGGATACATGAAGGCGGCAAGCGCCGAACCGAGCGCGAGCGATGCGTACGCCGTGAATTGACCCGGCTGGAGAATGATGCCGGTCGGACCGCCTTTTGCCTTGAAGTATTGATCGGCGGAATCGAACACATGCGCATAACCGCCGAGCTTCAGTGGAATGAGCCACACGGCCGCTATCACGACGATGTAGATCATGATGTCCTTGACGAACGCGATCATGGCGGGCGCCCGCAAGCCGCTCGTGTAGGTATAGAGCGCGAGGATCACGAACGCGACGATGAGCGGCAACTCGCCCGTCACGCCGAGCCCTTTGATGACCACCTGCATGCCGACGAGTTGCAGCGCGATATACGGCATCGTCGCGACGATGCCTGTCAGCGCGACCGCGGCCGGAAACCACTTGCCGCCGTATTCGCCGTGCACATAATCTGCGCCGGTGATGTGATTCTTCGCGTGCGCGATCTTCCATAGCTTGGGCATCACCGCGAACACGAACGGATAGACGATGATCGTATAGGGCAGCGCAAAGAAGCCGTATGCCCCAACCGAATAAACCAGTGCAGGCACGGCGATCACGGTATATGCCGTATAGAAATCTCCGCCGACCAGAAACCATGAGATCAACACGCCGAACTGGCGGCCGCCCAGGCCCCATTCGTGGAGCTGCGTGAGATCGCCGCGTTTCCAGCGCGCGGCAAAAAAGCCGACGACGGTAACGAGGACGAAGAACGCGATGAAAATGGTCATCGCAACCGGATCGACTGGCGTGAGTTCGTTCATTTCAGGCCCCTGTACACGACATAAAGCAGGAGCGACGTGAGCGGCACCCACAGAAACTGATACCAGTAGAAGAACGGGAATCCCGCGAATGAAGGATGCGTGTCGTTATAAAACGGCAGCCAGAGCAGGGCGACGTAGGGTATGAGAAGGGCGACCCAGAGCCATGGGCTGCGGGGTTCATCATTGTCAGGTTGCAAAGCTTTTTCTCCTCGTGAATCAGCGCTGATAAGAACGTGCCGGCGCACGGCCTTCGCCTTCATTTCGCTGATACGAGCAAGCGCCGCGCCGCCAACGGCTGCGCATTATCCAGCTTATTTTGCTTTATTGCCCAACGCGCAAAACGGGTGGTATGCGCATCAAACAGCGCGCTTACGCGGTGCTTTCTTTGCAATGACACATTAGCGAACTGATGCGCAGTGCGCGAAGAAAACGCCTTCATTCAGGCGGATTCAACGATTACGAATCAATGACGGCGTTCCCGGAAAGCGATCGCTTGCCGACCAGCATCGCGCGCTTGCCGCCGAAGCCCGCGACCTTGCGATATTCGAATCCGCTTTGCACGAGTGCGCGTTTGACATCGCCGGCGCTGGTATAGGTGGCGAATGTCGCATTCTCTTTGGCGATGCGAGCGAGCGACGTGAAAATCGCGGGCGTCCACATATCCGGGTTCTTCGCGGGCGCGAAGCCGTCGAGATAAATGGCGTCCGCTGCGGCGCCGCTATCGGCTAAATGCGGCAAGAGCCGGGCGGCATCGCCGAGCGCGAGCGTCAATGTGACGGCGCCAGCGTCGAATGCAAGTCTATGCATGCCGGCCTCTAGCGGTGGCCACGCCGAAGCTAGCAAGTCGGCGAGCGGAACGACAGCGTCGTCGTCGATGATCGCCGCGTGCGCCGCGCGCAGATCGTTTGCGCTGAACGGATGCTTTTCTATCGAAACGAAGTTGAGTATCGTCGCGCGATGAGCATCGTTACGCCAGGCCGCCCATGTCGCCAGGAAATTGATGCCCATGCCGAAGCCGGCCTCGATCACCGTGAAGCATGCCTTGCCGCGCCAGCGACCGGGCAAACCGTTGCCGTCGATAAAGACGTGGCGCGCCTGAGCCAGCGCGCCCGCCGCGCTGTGATAGATATCGTCGTGACGCGGCGAGTACGGCGTTCCATCGTCGCGAAAGACGAGCGATGCCGAAATCAGCGCGTCGCTCATCACTCAGGCATCGGGCGACGATTGATCGAGCGTGATGCCGAGTTCGCTTGCCATGCGCTGAACCATCGCGCGCAACTGCGCGACTTCATGTGCAAGGCGCTTCTGCTCCGACTTCAGGGATTCGAACTCGGAAAGCGAAAACGATTCGCCGCCTTGCGTGTCACGCGCAGGAAAATCGCTGATGCTGACTTCGCCGCACAGCAGATGCATCCATCGGCTTTCGCGCTCGCCCGGCGTGCGCGGCAGCTTCACGACGCGCGGCGGATCGTTTTCTGCGAGTTCATCGAGAAAACTTTCTACCGACGATATATCCGCAAACGAATGGAGCCTCGCGCTGTTCGCGCGCAATTCCGCCGCCGTTTGGGGACCGCGCAGAAAAAGCGTTGCGAGCAGCGCAACCGACTGGCTCGGCACGCCGAGTACGCGGTTCACGTTATGTTCGAAGCGCGGCACGCGGCTGCTGCTTCCTTCGATGACGAGGCTCAGGCGCTTCAGGCCATCGATGGTCGTCATCACTTCGTCCTCGCTGACGTTCATCACGGGCGCGCGCGCAGTCTTCTGATTGCAGCCCGAGGTTAGGGAATTCAACGAAAGAGGATAAGTGTCCGGCACGGTATGCTGTTTTTCGATGAGCACGCCGAGCACGCGTGTTTCGAGAGGCGTGAGTTCGCGCAGGGCAGGACGGGGTGCGGCTTCGGAAGGCGTGTTCATGGGCGTGAGTGACGTGCGGTAAGACGCCTATGATACCGGCGTGGCGACGCGGCTTTGAAACTTACGCACCGTCATGCAGCATCCAGTCGATGCACCGAATGTGCAGATCGCTTCAACGATGCGCGGTTTTGGTGCAGACACTACAGATCACGCGGCCCGAAGGTTTGTTTTACAAGGAGAAGAATCGCTCATAACATTGGCATTGAAGTTGCTTTTTCGTTTGGTACTGGGCTGCCCGCGCAAAGCTTCGAGGTTGCCTGTCGACGTATCCGCTTTATGTGTACGTCGTGTCGTTCGGGCTATTGAAGCGTCTTGCGAGTGCAGCCAGAAATACGAGCGAAGGGAATCGCCACCACATGCACTTCATATGGAAGACCGGCTATGACGCAAGCATTCTTCAACGAGATGTTCGAGCGCAGTGATCTGGAGGCGCATGGCTTGCCGGCGGCGGCGTTTCGTGGCGTGGGCGATCCGCGCACGCATTACCGCGACTTCATGACCTGGCTCTCCGCGCAGAACGATCAACAGATCGATATCAAGCGCGCCGAAGCGGATCTCAACTTCCGGCGCGTCGGCATCACGTTCGCGGTCTACGGAACGAGCGATCTGCCCGGCATCATTCCCGAGCGCACGATTCCCTTCGATGTCATTCCGCGCATCTTTCCCGCCGACGAATGGCGAGCACTGGAGCGCGGACTGCGGCAGCGCGTGAATGCGCTGAACCGTTTCATTCACGACATCTATCACGAGCAGGACATCATTCGCGCGGGCATCATTCCCGAGGCGCAGATTCTCGGCAACGCGCAGTATCGGCCGGAGATGCGCGGCGTCGATGTCGTCCGCGATATCTACGCGCATATCGCGGGCATCGATATCGTGCGTGCGGGACAGGGCGAATTCTATGTCCTCGAAGATAACCTGCGTGTACCGTCGGGCGTCTCGTACATGCTCGAAAATCGCAAGATGATGATGCGGCTTTTTCCCGATCTGTTCGCGCGCAATCGCGTCGCGCCGGTCGCGCATTATCCGGACTTATTGCTCGACACATTGCGCGCGGCCGCGCCTGCCGCCGCAGAAAATCCGACCATCGTCGTGATGACACCGGGCATGTATAACTCGGCGTATTTCGAGCACGCCTTTCTTGCGCAGCAGATGGGCGTCGAACTCGTCGAAGGGCAGGATCTCTTCGTCGAGAACGACTATCTGTATATGCGCACGACGCAGGGGCCGCAGCGCGTCGATGTGATCTATCGCCGTATCGATGACGACTTTCTCGATCCGCTTGTGTTCCGCCCGGACTCTGCGCTCGGTGTGCCCGGATTGATCGGCGCATATCGGGCGGGCAATGTCGCGTTATGCAATGCAGTGGGCACCGGCATCGCGGATGACAAATCGATCTATCCCTATGTGCCGGACATGGTGCGTTTCTATCTCGGCGAAGAGCCGATTCTCAACAACGTGCCGACATGGATGTGCCGCAAGCCAGACGATCTCGCGTATGTGCTCGATCATTTGCCCGAGCTCGTCGTGAAGGAGACGCATGGCGCAGGTGGTTACGGCATGCTCGTCGGCCCCGCGTCGACGGCGGCGCAGATCGCCGAATTCCGCGCGGTGCTGGAAGCGCATCCGGAGAAATACATCGCGCAGCCGACGCTCGCTCTCTCGACATGTCCCACTTATGTGGAGGCAGGCATTGCGCCGCGTCATATCGATCTGCGTCCTTTCGTGCTGTCGGGAACCGAAGTGCGGATGGTGCCGGGCGGCCTGACGCGCGTCGCGCTGCGGGAAGGATCGCTCGTCGTGAATTCGTCGCAAGGCGGCGGCACGAAGGATACGTGGGTACTGGAGCGCTAGAAAACATTCATTGCCGCTCTGACGACAACGACAAACAAATCGAGAACACCCATGCTGAGCCGTACCGCGGATCATCTCTTCTGGATGGCGCGCTATACCGAACGCGCCGAGAACACTGCCCGGATGCTCGATGCGACCTATCAGCTCTCGCTTTTACCGCAGTCCGATGAATACGCGGAGCTGGGCTGGCGCGCGATGCTGTCGATATCGGAGTTGAGCGGCATCTATTCGGCCGCGCATCACGGCATGAAAAGCCGCGAAGTGATCGACTTCATGGCCCGCGATCTGACGAACCCGTCGTCGATCGTCAGTTGTCTGCGCGCCGCGCGCGAGAACGCGCGAGCCGTGCGCAGCTCCACGAATAGCGAGCTATGGGAATCGCTCAATACGACCTGGCTCGATTGTCAGCGCATGCTCGCCGACGGCATTCTCGAGCGCGAGCCTTATGCGTTCTTCGAATGGGTGAAGTTCCGCTCACATCTTTCGCGCGGCGTGCAGCTAGGCACGCTCGTGAAAGACGATGCGTTCTATTTCATGCGCCTCGGGACTTTCATCGAACGCGCCGATAACACGGCCCGCATTCTCGACGTGAAATTCGAAATGATGGAGCAGCGTGCCGATACTTCGGCACAACCGTTCGATTATCACCATTGGGTTGCGGTGCTCGGTTCCGTATCGGGCCTGGAGGTGTATCGGCGAGTCTATCGCGATGTCATTACGCCGGAGCGTGTCGCGGGCTTGCTGATTCTTTATGGCGACTGGCCTCGTTCGCTTGCGGCCAGCATCGCAGAAGTGGAGCAGCTGATCGGTCACGTGACGAAAGGGCGCGATACGGAAGCCGCACGCCTTGCAGCGCTGTTGAGCGCGGAATTGAAGAACGGGCGCATCGTCGACATTCTGCGAGGCGGACTGCACGCTTATCTCGTGAATTTCCTTGCGCGCGTGAACGATCTCGCGAGCCGCGTGAGCCGCGATTTTCTATTGCCGATTGCGCCGGAAGCGCCTGCCGCGCCGGAGCAATCGCAGACTCAAACGCAAACGCAAGGCAACGGTTGAGCGTGCGTGCTCAGCGTTTGGCCGCCGCCGTGACCACGCGATGAACAAAGCGCAGTTTGTCTATCACGGCAGGCGCCAGCGCGAACGGATAACCGTCCGGCATGCCGAGGCTGCGGTTCAGGCTATTGAGGACATACGTGAGCGGAAACCAGCGGTTCATCAGGTTATCGAACGTGGTTTCCTCGATTGGCGTCTGGTCGGTGAGCGTGGGCTCGTGTGGGCTATCGGGCACGAGCACGAGGCCGCACGAAACCGCGGTGTCGAGCGTATCGACGATATGCAGGTAATGCGCCCATGTTTCCGCCCAGTCTTCCCACGGATGCATCGTGGCATAGGCGCTGATGAAGTTGTCTTCCCATCGGGCGGGCGGCCCTTCGTTGTAGTGACGATCGAGCGCGGCGGCGTAGTCGGCTTGTTCGTCGCCGAAGGCGGTGCGAAACGGCGCGATGCGCGCGGTGTCGGCGATCAGGCGGTCGAAGAAATAGTGCCCGGATTCATGGCGGAGATGGCCGAGCAGCGTGCGATACGGCTCGTGCAGCGCAGAACGTGTCTGCTCGCGATGCGCATCGTCGGCTTCGGCAATGTTGAGCGTGATGATGCCGTCGTTATGACCCGTCATCACGCCGTGGCCGTGCGCGTCGCCTTCGAGAAACTGGAATTCGAGGCCGTGCTCGGGATCTTCCTGACGCGACGCCACGGGCAGGCCCAGTTCCGCGAACGTGTAGAGAAGGCGGCGCTTGGCGCTTTCTATGCGATACCAGTAGAGGCGGTTATCAGGATTCGAGAGGTTGGGAATGGTGCTCGTCAATTCACAGGAGCAGCAAAGCGTATCGGACGTATCGCTCTCGGGCGCGGGCACGACCCAGTTGCACACGTTTTCGACCGCATAGTTGTGGCACGGCCGATACAACGAGTCCTTGGCGAGCGGATGAAGGCTGCGCCAGCGGCCGTCGCCGGTTTCCTCGAACGCACTGATCTGATTGATTTCGGGCACGTAGCCAAGCTGCGCGCCGCACTTTTCGCAATGCGTGTTTTCGAAGAACACCAACTGATTGCAGCGGTTGCAGTGAAAGGTCTTCATCGTGTGGCCGGTAGAGGTGGAATCGCGGAATGTTCCGTGCACGCGCTGTCGTGCAGTGCAAACATCGTGCCGCGGCAAGATCGCGTTTTCATGTCGCTGGCACGACGTCAATTGATCAAAGGAGTCGGGTGTGTCCATTCGTGTTGCATTGAACCATGTCACGCATTATCGATACGACCGGCTCGTCGGCCTGTCGCCGCAAGTCGTGCGTCTGCGGCCCGCGCCGCACTGCCGGACGCCGATCGTGTCGTATTCGATGCGCGTCGACCCCGACGATCATTTCATCAACTGGCAGCAGGACGCGTTCGCGAACTATCAGGCGCGCCTGGTTTTTCCCGAGAAAACGCGCGAATTCAAGGTGACGGTCGATCTCGTCGCCGAAATGGCGGTCTATAACCCGTTCGACTTCTTTCTCGAACCGGCCGCCCAAAGCTTTCCCTTCAGCTATGCGCCCGAATTGCTGCACGATCTCGCGCCCTACATGGTCAAGCGCGAACCGACGCCGCGTTTTGCGGCATTCGTCGAAAGTATCGACCGGACGCCGCGCACGACGATCGATTTTTTCGTCGAACTCAATCAGCGCCTGGCAGAGGAGATTCGCTATCTGATTCGCATGGAACCGGGCGTGCAGACGCCGGAGGAAACGCTCGAAAACGCGGCGGGCTCGTGTCGCGATTCGGCCTGGCTGCTCGTCGAGACGCTGCGTCATCTCGGTCTGGCCGCGCGCTTCGTGTCGGGCTATCTCCTCCAGCTCGCACCGGACGCCAAATCGCTCGAAGGCCCGAGCGGCACGGAAGTGGACTTCACCGATCTGCACGCGTGGTGCGAAGTGTATCTGCCGGGCGCGGGCTGGATCGGCTTCGATCCGACTTCGGGTTTGCTCGCGGGCGAAGGACATATTCCTGTCGCGTGCACGCCGGAGCCGGACAGCGCGGCGCCGGTCTCCGGCGCGGTCGAAAAGTGCGAAGTCGAATTCGTTCACACGATGTCGATAGAGCGCGTGCTCGAAACGCCACGCGTGACAAAGCCCTACAGCGAGCAAGACTGGAGCGCCGTGCTGCGCATGGGCGAGCAGGTCGACGCGCAACTCAACGCATCGGACGTGCGCCTGACGATGGGCGGCGAACCGACCTACGTCTCAGTGCGCGATCGCGACGAGGCCGAATGGAATACCGACGCGCTCGGCCCGACGAAGCGCGCCTACGCCGTGTCACTGATGGACAAGCTGCGCGCGCAGTACAGCGTGAATGGCTTTCTGCATATTGGACAGGGGAAGTGGTATCCGGGCGAGCAATTGCCGCGCTGGGCGCTGTCGCTGTTCTGGCGCGCGGACGGGCAACCGTGCTGGCACGATCCCTCGCTCTTCGCGGATGAACGGCAACCCGCGTCATACACGGCGGACGACGCCGCGCGCTTCATTCGCCATCTCGCGGGCAAGTTGTCTTTGAATGCAAAATTCATTGAACCGGCATACGAAGACACGTGGTACTACCTGTGGCGCGAGCGCCGCTTGCCGGTGAATGTCGATCCGTTCGATTCGCGTCTCGACGACGAACTCGAACGCGCGCGCCTGCGCCGCGTGTTCGATGCGGGCCTGCCGTCCGTCACGGGCTACGCGCTGCCGATCGCACGCGAGGATGACCCGGCGACGGAGCCGGGCCGCTGGGTGAGCGGGCCGTGGTTCTTCCGCGACGAGCGCATGTATCTGGTTCCGGGCGATTCGCCGATGGGCTATCGTCTGCCGCTCGACTCGCTGCCGTGGGTGGCGGAGCACGATTACCCCTGGCAGCACGCCCACGATCCGTTCGGCCCGCCTGTGCCATTGCGCACGGCAACTGAATTACGCATGCAATATGCGGATCGGGATGTTGAATCACGCGTGCAAAACGCCGATGCGAAAACGAGCGCGAGCACGGCCGCGACCGCGACGCGATACGCCGGCACGGCGCCCGGCGCGTCGCGGGAGCGCATCCCGCAGCGTGGCGAGTCGGCCAAATGGACCGCACGCACGGCGGTGTGCGTGGAGGCGCGCGACCCGGCGCGCGCGGCCGGTCCGCAAGCGGAAGCCGCCGCACTGGACAAGCACGGCAACGGCAACAAGCTCATGCACGTGTTCATGCCGCCGCTCGCCGCGCTCGATGACTATCTCGATCTCCTGACCGCCGTCGAAGCGACCGCAGCCGATCTCGCCATTCCCGTGATCGTCGAAGGCTATCCGCCGCCTCGCGATGCGCGTCTAAAGATGCTTCAGGTGACGCCCGACCCTGGCGTGATCGAGGTGAACATTCATCCGGCGGCGAACTGGAACGATCTCGTCGATCACACCGAGTTTCTCTACGGCGCGGCGCACGAGTCGTATCTGAGCCCCGAGAAGTTCATGCTCGACGGCCGCCACACCGGCACCGGCGGCGGCAATCACTTCGTGCTCGGCGGCGCGACACCCGCCGACAGTCCGTTCCTGCGCCGCCCCGATCTGCTCGCGAGCCTCATCGCTTACTGGCATAACCATCCGTCCTTGTCGATGCTGTTTTCGGGGCTCTTCATCGGTCCGACGAGTCAGGCGCCGCGCGTCGACGAAGCGCGCAACGACCAGGTCTACGAGCTCGAGATAGCGTTCGCCGAATTGCAGCACCAACTCGACTTGCTCGGCGGACGCGGCAGTGCGACCGTCCCGCCGTGGCTCATCGACCGCATTCTGCGCAACGTCCTGATCGATGTGACGGGCAACACGCACCGTGCGGAGTTCTGCATCGACAAGCTCTATTCGCCCGATGGTCCGACGGGCCGCCTCGGCCTGCTGGAATTGCGCGGCTTCGAGATGCCGCCGCATGCGCGCATGAGTCTCGTGCAGCAATTGCTGTTGCGCGCGCTCGTTGCGCGCTTCTGGGAGACGCCCTACACCGCGCGCCTCACGCGCTGGGGCACCGAAATACACGACCGCTTCATGCTCGGCACCTTCGTGCAGATGGATTTCGACGACGTGCTCGCCGAGTTGCGCGACGCGGGCTTCGCCTTCGAGCGAAGCTGGTTCGCGCCGCACTTCGAGTTCCGCTTTCCGCTCGTCGGCGCATACGACACCAACGGCATCGCGCTCACGATCCGCAATGCGCTGGAGCCGTGGCATGTGATGGGCGAAGAGGGCGCCATCGGCGGCACGGTGCGTTTTGTCGATTCATCGGTCGAACGTCTCGAGGTGCGTGTGCTCGGCCTGAACGGCAACCGTCATGTCGTGACCGTGAACGGCGAGGCGCTGCCGTTGCAGCCGACGGGACGCGTGAGCGAATACGTGGCGGGCGTGCGCTTTCGTGCGTGGTCGCAGGCGGCGTCGCTGCATCCGACGATCGGCGTGCATGCGCCGCTCACTTTCGATATCGTCGATACATGGACGGGGCGCGCGATCGGCGGATGCCAGTATCACGTCGCGCATCCGGGCGGACGCAACTACCAGACCTTCCCGGTGAACGCCTATGAAGCCGAAAGCCGCAGACGTTCGCGCTTCTTCGCGACGGGTCATACGCCCGGCGCAATGCAGGTCGAAGCGCGCGAGCGCAGCCGCGAATTTCCGTTCACGCTCGACCTGCGTTATCGTTGAAGCGCAGACATCATTCGAATAAAGACCGGGACGACCTTGGCTTATCAATCGACCTTGCCCTTCGACATCGCGGCGGCACGCATCGATGCGCTCGCTCTGCTGCGCACGCTGCCGGCGCGCGAGGGACATTGGGACGAGCTGCGCGATCCATCGGGCCAGTTGCGCGAGCCCTGGCGGCACTTCTTCGAGCTGCTCGGCGAGCAGGGCATCGCGCGCCTTGGCGATGGCGTGGCCGCCGTCGCACAGCAAGTGCGCGACAACGACATCACGTACAACGTCTATGCCGATAACGGCAAGCCGCGTGCGTGGTCGCTCGATCTCCTGCCGCTCATCATCGACGAAGACGAGTGGGCGGTGATCGAGCGCGGCGTCGCGCAGCGGGCGCGGCTGATGGAAGCGATCGTCGCCGACATCTATGGTCCGCAGACACTGCTGCATCGCGGACTGTTGCCGAGCGCGCTTGTGTTCGGGCATCCCGGCTATCTGCGCGCGATGAAAGGTTTCATGCCTGCCTTCGGCCGCTTCCTGCAGATCGTCGCGGTGGATCTCGCGCGTGCGCCATCGGGTGCATGGACGGTCATCGCGCATCGCACGGAAGTGCCTTCGGGGCTCGGCTATGTGCTCGAAAACCGCCTGATCGTCGCGAGCCTTTTCTCCGATCCGTTTCGCGCGATGCGTGTGAGCCGTCTCGCGCCGATCTATTCGCAACTCATCGCGACCATCGCGCAAGGCGCGCGTGAAACGATGCGCGATGACGAAGGCGGCCGTAGCGATACATCGGGCGATGCGCCGCATATCGCGTTGCTGAGTCCCGGCCCGTTCAGCGAAACGTGGTTCGAGCATGTGTTTCTTGCGCGCTATCTCGGCGTGACGCTCGTCGAAGGCAAGGATCTCACGGTGCGTCACGACAAGCTCTATCTGAAGACATTGGCTGGCCTGTCGCGCGTGCATGCGGTGTTGCGGCGTCTCGACGATGCGTTCTGCGATCCCGTCGAATTGCGCGCTGATTCGACCATCGGCGTGCCGGGTCTTCTGCAGGTGATGCGCGCGGGCAACGTGATGGTGTCGAACGTGCCGGGCGCGGGCTTCACCGAATCGCCCGCGCTCAATGCGTTCTTGCCGGGCCTTGCAAAGACATTGCTCGATGAAGTGCTCGAACTGCCGACCGTGCCGACATGGTGGTGCGGCGAAGAAGCCGCGCGCCGCGAAGCCTTCGAGCGTCTCGACAGCGCGCTCATCGCGCCGACATGGCCGGGCGCGCAAGCCGATCAGGCGCCGGGCATCGATGCGGGCGTGCAGGAACTCGCGGCATGGCGTGAGCGCATCGAACGTGCGCCGGATGTTTTCACGGTGCAGGAGAATCTGCCCTTTTCCACGACGCCGCGTTTTCATGACGGTGCGCTCGGCTCGCGTCCCTGCGTGTTGCGCGCGTATGCGATCGCCAACATCGACGGAAGCTGGAGCGTGCTGCCCGGCGGCTTCACACGGCTCGCAGCCGACAAGCGAGCGACGGTGTCGATGCAATTCGGCGGCAGCAGCGTCGATACCTGGGTGATGTCGAGTCAGCCCGGGGCCGGCGTATCGTTGCGCCCTGCGCCGATGAAGCCCGGCGATTTGCGCAAGCATCGGACCGTATCGAGCCGCGCCGCAGAAAATCTCTTCTGGGCAGGACGCTATGGAGAGCGCGCCGAAAACAACGTGCGCTTGTGTCGACTCCTGCTCGGCATGCTCGATGGCAGCGACGCCGAGGCGCTCTTTCCGACGCTCACCGAACTCGCATCGCAATGCGGACTGATTCCATCGGCCGACAAGCTCGCGAACGCCACGCCGCAAGCGTTCGAGCGCGCGCTCGTCGCGGGGCTGCCGGAATCGAGCTGGGCGACGAGCATCGGCGGCAATCTCGCGGATCAGGCGCGTGCAAGCGGCGAGATACGCGACCGTCTGTCGACGGATCACTGGCGCACGATCCTCGCGTCGCGCAACGACTTCCGCGATGCACTCGCACGCGTCGCATTCGCCGATGCCGAAGTGGAAGGCGTGGTCCGCATCGGCCGCGATTACGATCGCCTGATGCTTGCGGGCGCGCTCGAACATCTCGCGACGCAACTGTGCGCGATCAGCGGCGCGCAGGGCGATCGCATGACGCGCGACGAAGCGTGGCGGCTCCTGTTCATCGGCCGGCATATCGAACGTGTCTCGACGATGGCGACGTTTCTGCGCGTCGTTGCGGAGCGCGGCACGCTCGCATCGCCCGCGGCCTTCGACTTGTTATTGCAGCTCTTCGACAGCACGCTCACATATCGGTCGCTATATCCCGGCAGACTCGAAGTGCCCGCGCTGATCGATTTGATCGTGGTCGATCAAACCAATCCGCGCGGACTCTATGGCGTGTACGCACGACTGCGCACGAAACTCGACGAGATCGCGGCGGCAGCGGGCGGCGCGCGCCGCGCGCAAGCGATGCGTTTCGCGGATCTGCTCGTTCACGCCGATGCGTTGCCGGACCTCACCGCGCTTTGTGAAACACGCGAAGATGGCCGTTGCGACGCGCTGATCGCGCTATGCGACAGACTCGTCGCAACGGTCGGCGCGGCATCGAACGAAGTGAGCGCGCGCTATTTCAGCCATGCGAACACGCTGGCCGCGCAGGTGACGTCATGAGGATGACGAAATGATTACGGGTGCAAACAACACCGTGCTCGCGGTCACGCATCGCACGACGTATCGCTATTCGACGCCCGTCGAGATAGCGCAGCATCTCGCGACCATCCGTCCGCTGCATTGTCCGTGGCAGCAGGTGATCTCGCATACGGAACGCATCGAGCCGGTGCCGTCGTATGTGCATAGCCGAGTCGATGCATTCGGCAACGACGTGCTGTACTTTTCGCTCGATGCACCGCATGAACGCCTCTCGATGACGAGCGAAACCACGGTGCGTCTGACCCCGCGCTGGCGTTCGCTCGACGCCGGCGCGACGCCGCCCTGGGAAGAAGTCGCGCAACGGCTGCGCTATCGTGCGGGCGGATCGTTTCATCCGGAAAGCGAGTTTTGTTATGCATCGCCCAACGTTTCGCTCGATCATGATTTGCGCGACTATGCGCAGTCGAGCTTCGACGCCGGCGCGCCGCTCGTTGCGGGCGCGATCGATCTGATGCATCGCATTCACGCGGACTTCGAATATCGGCCTTCGGCCACCACATTCGATACGCCCGCGTCGCGCGCGTTCGATCTGCGTCATGGTGTGTGTCAGGATTTCTCGCAGGTGATGATCGGTTGTCTGCGTGCGCTTGGATTGCCGGCGCGTTATGTGAGCGGCTATTTGCGCAACGATCCGCCGCCGGGGCATGCGCGTCTGATCGGCGCGGATGCATCGCATGCGTGGGTGTCGGTGCATTGCCCGCAAAGCGGATGGATCGATCTCGATCCGACCAATGACGTGCTCGCCGATCTCGATCACGTGACGCTCGCGACGGGGCGCGATTACAGCGATGTGTCATTGTTGCGGGGGATGATTCTCGGGGGTGGCGCGCATCATGTGGATGTGGCGGTGAATGTGCTGGCGCTTTGAACGTCACACAGCGCGCCGCGCGATCCTGCGTTAATGTTCAGGGTTTGGTCGCTCATGCGCGAGCGCATGCCCTTTCATTCTGCAAGGAGATCCACCCGATGGACTACGTGAAACTCGGCTCGACCGGTCTCGACGTGTCGCGTTTGTGTCTTGGCTGCATGACCTATGGCGCGTCCGATCGCGGCACGCATCCCTGGACGCTCGACGAGGAAAAGAGCCGTCCGCTCATCAGGCAGGCGCTCGAAGCGGGGATCAATTTCTTCGACACGGCCAACACCTATTCAGACGGCACATCGGAGGAAATCGTCGGCCGTGCGTTGCGCGATTTCACGAAGCGCGACGACATCGTGATCGCGACGAAGGTGTTCAATCGCATGCGTCCCGGCCCGAACGGCGCGGGACTCTCACGCAAGGCGATCTTCAATGAAATCGATAACAGCCTGAAGCGTCTCGGCACCGATTACGTCGATCTGTACCAGATTCATCGCTGGGATTACAAAACGCCGATCGAGGAAACGCTCGAAGCGCTGCATGATGTCGTGAAGGCGGGCAAGGCGCGGTATATCGGCGCATCGTCGATGTATGCGTGGCAGTTCAGCAAGGCGCTTTACACGTCGCGCGCGAATGGCTGGACCGAGTTCAAGACGATGCAGAACCATCTGAATCTGCTGTATCGCGAGGAAGAACGCGAGATGATGCCGCTGTGCAAGGATCAGCGCATCGGCATGCTGCCGTGGAGCCCGCTCGCGCGCGGCCGTCTCACGCGCGACTGGGATACGACGAGCGCGCGACAGGAATCCGACGCCTTCGGCAGCACGCTGTATCGTACCGACGACGCGGATCGCGCCGTGGTCGAAGCCGTCGCCGCAGTGGCGCAGGCGCGCGGCGTGCCGCGTGCACAGGTCGCGCTCGCGTGGGTCGCGCAGAAGGCGCCGGTCACTGCGCCGATCGTCGGTGCATCGAAGCCGAATCATCTGAGCGATGCGGTCGCGGCGCTCTCGCTGAATCTCACGGCGGAGGAGATCGCGCAGCTCGAAGCGCCGTATGTGCCGCATGCGGTTTCGGGTTTCAAGTGATGCCGCATTGAACGCAGGCAGGCGCGCGGCTCACAACTGCGATTCGATCGGTAAAAGGCCGAGCATCCAGATGCCCGCGCGCTTGAGCGCCGACACGCCCGGCTCCTTGTCGAGCACGGTCGTGTCGCCGTTTGCGGCCGTATCGATCCACACCATGCGCGTGCGGCCATTGCCGTCATCGCGCAGTTCGACACGCCACGCAATGCGATCGAGATTTGCCCCGAGGCCATCCGCCACCTGCACGGCCGCGGCCTCGCTCTCGCAATACACGCCGATCTCCGTGTTCAACTCGACCGAGCGCGGATCGAGATTCATCGAGCCGATGAAGATGCGCTTGCGATCGAACACATAAGTCTTCGCATGCAGCGACGCCTTCGATGATCCGAACGTCGACTTCTTCGTGGTCTTGTCGCCATCGGCCGAAGCAATGGGCTTCAGCTCATACAGGATCACCCCCGCTTCGAGCATATCCTTGCGATAGCGCTGATAGCCCGCATGCACCGCAGCGACATCCGTGGCGGCGAGCGAATTGGTGAGCACGGTGACGCGTACACCACGCGATGTCATCGAGCGCATCCATTGCACGCCTTCCTTGCGCGGCACGAAGTAAGGCGACACGATCAGCATGTCCTTCTCGGGCGCGAGATTCAGGGCCCTGAATTGCGACATCAGATGCCCTTCGGTGTCGCCGGGCGCGCGCGTGATCTTCGCGGGATCGTCGTAGAGGAGCGTCGCCTTGCCCCACGAGAATGCGGTGTCGTGCGCCTGAATCACATCGGCGAGGCGCTCGCGCACTTGCGCGACATAAGGCGAGTGCTGCTCCGACAACAGGTACGCATCGAGCTTCTTGCGATAGTCCGCGAGCGCGTCGGGATCGGCATGACGTCCCATCAGATTCTCGATCGGATACGCCGCATCCGAGTTCCAGTACAAGTCGAATGCGGTAGATACCTCGCGCACCACGGGCCCATGCACGAGCACATCGAGATCGCCGAACGAGACCGTGCTCGACGCGCCGAAGTATTCGTCGCCGATATTGCGTCCGCCCAGAATCGCAGCCTCGTTGTCCGCGATGAACGCCTTGTTGTGCATGCGCCGGTTCACGCGAAAGAACTCGACCGCGGAGCCGAGTGTCTTGAACGTGCGGCTCGCGACCGGATTGAAGAGACGCACTTGCACGTTCGGATGCGATGCGAGCGCGAGCAGGAACTGATCGTCGGCATTGGTGCCGAGATCGTCTAGCAAGAGACGCACGCGCACGCCGCGATCGGCGGCACGCATGATCGATGCGGCCATTTCGCGGCCTGTCAGATCGCTATGCCAGATGTAGTACTGGAGATCGAGCGTGCGTTCCGCGCGCTCGCTCAGGATCACACGTGCGACGAGCGCGTCCGTGCCGTCGACGAGCAAGTGAAACGCGTTGTCGCCGGGATGCGCGGCTTCGCTCGACGAGAACATCATGCCGAGGCGCGTGCTCGCGGTATCGGGCAGGGCGTGAGTCTCTATGCGTCCGCTTTGCGGGGGCAGGCTCGCGCAAGCCGTCATCAGCAGCGTGAATGCAATGAACCAGCTACGAAGTTTCATCGTGTGCCCTCCGTGCAGCACGTGCGGCGCTAAGCCATGCTCTTCTCGCGACGCGAGCCTTCACGCAAGCGCGCCCGCACGAAACTGACGTGTTCACGCAGGACGTAGAGCGCATCGGCATGGGCGAGCGGAAGCCTGAGCGTGTCGAGCGATTCTTCGATGTAGTCGAGCTCGACGAGCAGCGCGCGCCGCTCCTCTTCGTTCGTGACGCGCATGGCGCTGCGTTCCACCGCGATGAGCGCGCCGTAATAGCGATAGATGCGCGAGCGCACGCGCCATCGATACATCGCGGGCACGACACGCAGCGCCGGAAAGATCAGCACCGCGACGGGCAGCAGCAGCAAGAGCGCACGATCCGCGATGTTCGCAAGCCAGAACGGCAGCATGCGATACAGGAAGCTCTTGCCCGAGCGGTAATAACGGCTCGCGTCTTCGCTGATCGGAAACTCGTGCGCGACAGGCGTCGGAAACTGTCCCGCGCGTTGCAGCAGGCCGGCCGTGCCGTGCACTTCCTGCGCGGCCTCGATGAGCAGATCGGACAGCGCCGGATGCAGGCTCGGCCGCGCGACCAGCTCGACCGTCGGGCTGATCAGATGCACCGTCTCCGGCGGAATGCGCCGGCCTAGATCGAGCACGCCGGGCGGCAACTCGATCTCGTCGAGATACGGGAAAAGGCGCGTGTAGGCTTGCGCCTCCTTGAAGTCCATCGCCGAGATGCCGGGCACGCGCAGCAGGCGCAGCATCAGGCCGCGCGTGGCCGAATCGCCGGACAGAAACACGGCATCGGCTTCGTTGCTGACGAGCTGGGTCGCGGCTTGCAGGCCATCGGTCGGAAGCAGTTGCGTTTCATTGCCCGGATAGATGCCGTTCGCCGCCAGTAGCTTCAACGACAGCATGCGCGTGCCGCTGCCCTCGCGGCCTATCGCGATGCGCTTGCCTTCGAGTTGCGACAGCAGCGTGAGCGCCTTGCCGCGATAGAACACGACGAGCGGCACATACGACACGCTTCCGAGCGACATCAGTTGCGACGCCTGTTCCTTCGTCGCGATGCCGCCCTGCACGAGCGCGAGATCGACATGCTGTTTCGGATCGAGCAGGCGTTCCAGGTTCTGCACCGAGCCATCGGAAGGCAGCACCTTCAACGTGATGCCATTGCGCGCGAGGATCTTCGCGTATTCCTGAGAGATCACATAGAACGAGCTGTCGGTCTGTCCCGCGCTCATCGTGATGGTCCTGGGCGGCGCGGGATCGACGAGCCAGTAGACGAGCGCGACGACGATCGCAATGATCAGCACCACAGGACCGGCGGTCCACGTGATGTCGTGCAGGACGCCTTTGGCATGATCGCGAGGCAGATGCGGACGCTTCATGCGGTCCCTCGTCATGAGCGGATGGTCTTGACTGCCTGCGTGTCGCGAAAGACATGGAGCATGTCGTGCCTGTGCCGGAAGCCGCGTTGACTTGCAGTGTAACGCCGTATGCCGATGAAACGACAAGGCCGGAGCGCATGCGGCCGGCCTTTCGGTTCCGATGATGCGCGTTCAGATCCAGTGCGCGGGCACCCACACTGCGCCGACGAAGTGACCCGGAACCCAGATCGCGCGACGCGGCACGACGTAGACGGTCTTGACGGGCGGCGGGGGCGGCGCGACGTACACGGTCTTCACAGGCGGCTTCGGCGCGACATACACGGTCTTGGCGGGCACCGGCGCGACATAGACCGTCTTCGCGGGCGCCGGCGGGGGCGGCGTCACGACGACCGTCGACGAGGGCGGGGGCGGCGTGACCACGACCGTCGACGGAGCCGGCGGCGGAGCGACCACCACGGTCGTCGAAGGCGGCGGGGGCGGCGGCACGATCACAGGCGCCGCGATCACCGTCGTACCCGTGACGACCGGCGCCGTCGCGACCGCGACCGTCGTGCTCGATGTCACCGTGCTGCCGCCGCCGACGACCGTCGTGCTGTGCGAGCCGTTGCTGACCGTCGCGGTGCCCGACGTAGTGACGACGCCCGGCGCCACGCTCGTCGCGCTGCCCGAATGCGCCACGGTGCCGCCGTTCGCCGTGTTCACCGTGCCGGAGCGGTTGCAGGTGTAGCCGCCGCAATTCGTCGATGCCGAGTGCGTCGACGTGTTGCCGTTCGGCCCCGTCACCGAACCCGACGAGTTGTATTGGCCGGGTGCCGTGCGCGTCACGGTATCGCTGCCGGTCGCGGTCTTGCCGTTCGGGCCGGTCGCACTGCCGGTGTGCGAGCAGCTGCCGCCTGCGCAGCTCGTGTCGCCCGCATGCTGCACGGAGCGGCCGTTCGGGCCGTAGGCCGTGCCGGAGTTGGAGAACTGACCCGGGGAGGTGCGCGTCACGGTGCCCGAGTTGGTGGCGACGCGGCCCCAGGGATTTTCGACGCCGCCCGCATGCGAGCAGCTGCCGCCGCCGCACGAGCCGACGTGCGCGCCCTGGTATTCGCCGCGGCCCGTGTAGGCCGTGCCGCCGCGCGCCCAGCCGGCGAACGCGGAACTGCTGCAGAGCGTGAGGGCAGCCGCCGCTGCGATCACGAGCAGATGACGCGTGCGGCGCTTGCCGGAAGCCGCGTCGGAGGAAGACGCAACGCGGACGTTTGAAGCGAAAGTCGATTCGTTTTTCACGGGATGTCCTTCTCGGTTCCTTAGGCCACGTTGCGTTTCGAGTGGCGACGGAAGTGACTATAAATAAACGTCCGGGCGAAGTCCCGCGGCAACTTATTTCAAGTCATGTCACGCCCGTTTGGCCTTGCTGCACAAGGCGTTGCGGGAGATCGAGATGACCTCCTGCGGACCTGCGCGACATGAATCGGCGCATTGCGTCACACTCATGGCTTCGGCCCGATCCATTCGTCACAACAAACGACATCACCAATGCCCACATCCACTCCGATCAAAGTCGCCGTCCTCGACGACTATCAGAACGTCGCGCTTTCGATGGCCGACTGGTCGCCGCTTGCCGGGCGCGCCGACATCACCGTGTTCAACGATCACGTCGCCGGCCGCGACGCGTTGCTCGAACGCCTGCGCCCGTTCGATATCGTCTGCGCGATGCGCGAGCGCACGCCGTTCTCACGCGACATCATCGAGAGCCTGCCGAACCTCAAGCTGATCGCGTCGACGGGCGCGGCCAATGCATCGATCGATCTCGATGCGGCAGCCGCACGCGGCGTCGAAGTGCGGCACACGGGCTACCAGTCCACGCCGACGATCGAGTTCACGTGGGCGCTGATTCTCGCGATGATGCGCCACGTTCCCGCCGAAAACCGCTCGCTCAGAGACGGCGGCTGGCAGACCGCGCTCGGTTCGGAACTGGCCGGCAAGACGCTCGGGCTGCTCGGTCTCGGACGCGTGGGATCGGCGGTTGGCGTGATCGGCCGCGCGTTTCGCATGAACGTGATCGCGTGGAGCCAGAACCTCACACGCGAGCGTGCGGAAGAAAAGGGCGTGGAGCTCGTCGATAAAGACACGCTCTTCAAGACCTCCGACGTGCTCTCGATTCACTTACGCCTGAGTGAGCGCACGCATCATCTCGTCGGTGCGAACGAACTCGCGCAGATGAAGCCGACGAGCCGTCTCGTGAACACATCGCGCGGGCCTCTCGTCGACAGCGCTGCGCTCGTCGATGCGTTGCGCTCGGGCAAGCTCGCGGGCGCGGCCATCGACGTGTACGACGAAGAACCGCTCGCCGCCAACGATCCGCTGCGCTCGCTGCCGAACGTGCTAGCGACGCCGCATATCGGTTATGTGTCGGAGGAGTTGTATCGCACGTTTTATGGCGATACGGTGCGCAATATCGTCGAATGGCTGGATGCGCGCAAAGCCTGAGTCACTTCGGCGGCAGCAATGAAAAGAGCGTTTCGATGGCCGTGCTCGCACGGCGCTTGCCGTCCGAACGTCCCATGGCGAGATCCATGACCGCGAGCCCCACGACGAGCGCGTGCACCATCGCGACATGTTCCTTCGTGACGACGAGGCCCATTGCTTCGAGCATGCGCGTGATGCGTACCGCGACGCCCTCGGCCAGTTCGCGAAAGAGGTTGCGAATGGTCGGCTCTTCGTCGGCGGCTTGCGCGAGCGCCATCAGCACGCGCGTGTTTTCGTGGCGCATTGCGACGTTGGCGATGGATGCAGCCGTGACCTTGGGTGACGCTTCGCCTGCGAAGGCATCGACGGCGGCGAGCTGGCCATCGATCGCGGCGCGCGCAACGGCTTCGATCAAGGCGAGACGCGTCGGGAAATAATAGGTCAGGTGGCTTTGGCGCACGCCCGCGCGCGCCGCCACGCGCGGTTGTGTAAAGCCCGAATACCCTTCTTCACGCAATGTATCGAGCGCGGCTTCGAGTATGGTCTGTCGACGATCCTGCACGAGACGCAATCCGTTATTTGGTTGATTTACCAACCATAGCCTGCGCCATGCATCGCGTCAACCTGAAGGCGGTTGCGGGTTATGCGCGGGGTTTGTGTCGAGCTTGCGGATATCCAGAATCGCATCGTGTCCGAGCAAACGGAGATCGGCTTCGAGTGCATCGGCCAGCGCCTTGTCATAGACTTCATCGCCGTGCACATAGAGCGTGAACGCTTCGAGATATTTGGCTTTTTTCGCGGGATTTTCGATGGTTTCGCGCGTCCATTGATAAAGCGGATAGTGCTCGACGCCTTCGCGCTCCGCTTGCGCCACGTAATCGGCGAACGCGTCGTACTGGCATTTCATCAGTGCATCGTGCCTGATGAGCAGCGCGTTGATCGCCGCGAGCTTTTCGTTCGACGGGTCGCGACGCGCCAATGCCGCATGGTCGGGCGCGAGCCGGATTCGAACCTGGTATTGCCACGATTCGTTCATGATGTCCTTTCAGCTTTGAAAGCGATGAAAACACGGGCGTGCGTATCGGGCGATTCATGCACTACACTTCCTCTCGCATCGCGAAGCAGGCCGGCCATCGACGTTCATCATTGCAGGCGACGAACAAGAGAGAGGGTAACGATGAGTCTTCGACATTCGATGTACTGCCCATGTTGCGACACTGCGCCGGGCAGTGCAAGCCGGCGCGCTTTTCTCGCGCTCGCGGGCCAGGGCGCCGCCGCACTCGCGCTCTTTCCGCAGCTCGCGTATGCCGACAGCGACGTGCCGCCCATTCCCTACGATTCCGTTCCCGATCCGGTGCGCCTGCCGCGCGACGTGTACTTCGGCGAATGCTCCGGCGTCGCGCTCAATTCGGCGGGGCATATCTTCGTGCTTTCGCGCGGCAATACGACCGGTCCCGCCTATGGCGCGGCCGCGGCCCAATTGCTCGAATTCGATCGCAATGGGCGTTTCGTGCGCGAGATCGGGCATAACCTTTATGCGTGGTCGTTCGCGCATACGGTGAAGGTGGACCGGCAGGACAACGTCTGGGTCACGGATAAAGGCTCGGACATGATCATCAAGTTCACGCCGGAAGGGCGCGTTGCGATGGTGTTCGGCCGCAAGCAGGAAGCATCGGACGAAGAGACCGCGCCGCTCAAGCATCCGAATCCGCCATTGCCTTCCGAGCCGGGGCGCTTTCGTCAGGTGACCGATGTCGCGTGGGATGCGGAGGGCAATACCTATATCAGCGACGGCTATATCAACTCGCGCGTCGCGAAGGTCGACCGCGACGGCAACTGGCTGAAGTCATGGGGCGAGCGCGGCAAGGGGCCGGGGCAGTTTCATACGCCGCACAGCATTGCCGTCGATGCAAACGGCATGGTCTATGTCGCCGATCGCAGCAATCGCCGCATTCAGGTTTTCGATGGCGAAGGCAATTTCCAGCGTCAATTCACGATCGACGTACCCGTGCCGCCCGATGCACGTCCGGCTATCGGCAATATGCCCGATGAAGCGGCGATTGCCGCGGGCACCTTTGCGCCGGGTTCGCCGTGGGCCATTTGCATATCGCCGGGACCGAATCAGGTCTTGTATTGCTCCGACGCGTTTCCCGGACGCATCTACAAGTTATCGCTCGATGGCAAGCTGCTGGGCGTGCTCGGCCGCTCCGGCAAGCAGTTGAAGCAGTTCGGATGGATTCATGAAATGGCGTGTCCGGCCGAGAATACGCTGTACGTTGCCGAGCTGCTGAACTGGCGCGTGCAAAAGCTCGTGCTGCATGCGTGATCCGCATCACTTGCGCGCGGCATTCGCCTGCCTTGACATGATCGGCCTGGGCTGCGCATCGCAACGATTCTCGCGCCACGAGCGAAGCGTATCGAGTGCGACCGAATTGCGCACATAGCGATGCCATACGAACGCGAGATCGAAGATCAGAATCGCGAGCCACCACGCATACAGAAAGAACGCGCCGCCGAGCACGACGGGCCATAGCGGCTTGCCCGCGAGATCGCCCCAGAGCCGCACACCGACGATCAGCGCCATCATCAGCGCGCCGAGTGTGACGAGCACACGCCGGCCGATACGCGGCTTGCGTGGCGCGAGCCAGCCGCTTATCGCGCATACGAGCCCGGCCAGCACGAAGACCGCCTTGCCGACGACGGGATCGGCGACATCGCGATGCAGCAGATCCGCAAACGGGCTCGCAAGAAATGCCGCCACGCCGCTGATCAACACGAACCAGAAGATCGCTGCACCCGCGACGAACGCGAGCAGCGCGACGATGCGCCAGCGCAGCCACGCACTCGTGCGCTTTGCGCCGCGCGCTTTCACGAGACGCGGAAGGCGCGCTGCGACCGTCGTGCCCATCAACAGGCAGGCCAGCGCGAATACCGAGCGCGTGAGATAGATGAACTCGGGCGTGGTGCTCGCTGCGCCCGCGCCGGAATCGGACGACGCCGTGACGGCCTTGTAGATGAAGAACACCGCGAGCAGATGCAGCGCGAAGCTCAGCAGATAGGGAATCGCCGTGCTGATGATGCTGCGAAAACGCCTGTTTTGCGGGACTTTCGCGGTGTTTCCGCCGAACACGACGTTCTCGATGAAGTGACCGAAAACTTCGTGATCGGTCCAATAGTCGGTGTGCGCCTTGCCCGGCAGCCAGTAGCGCGCGAAGCCGATGTCATGCGACGGCTCGAATTCGAACGCACGGCAGCCGCGATGATCGAGATAGGCACGCGCCGTATCGAGCGCGAAGCCCACGGGGTCGCCATAGTCGTAATAGTTGCGCCACCGGATACGCGAGGGCAGCGTCATCGGGCCGCCGGGACGTTCGACTTGCGTGACTGCGTCGCCTTGCATTTCGCTTTTGAGCGCCATGCCTTCCCAGAGCTTCGGCCACAACAGGATGTGCTTGTCGATCGGCGAGCCGATGGTCATGAAGCCGCGCAAGCTTTGCACCCAGTCCGTGCTGATGACGTCGTTGCTGTCTTTCGGGTCGTGCACCGTCGGCGTGGAAAGGGCCTGCAAAATGCCGAGAAAACTGATCACGGTGCCTTCGCTGTGCGCGACGATATACACCTCGGGCGCACACTGGCAGCGCGCGGTGACGAGTGCGACGAGCCGCTCCATCACGCGATGAAAGCGGAATACGATCGTGTCGCGATGCTGCTTGAAATCCGCGACGAGCTGCACGTCGCCGACATAGTCGCGCAGCATCGGCGCGAGATCGAACTTGAAGATGCCGGCTTTTTCCGCAACCGCGAGCAGGCTTTGCATCACTGCCACGGTCTCGACGACCTCCTCGACGACACCGGACGCCAGCGAGAAATCGTCGGGCTCGAGCTTGCGTTCGTCGACATTGAGCATGTATGCCGCCTGCGCGCGGCTCACGATCGAAAGGCCCCACGCCTTGCTTTCTTCGAGCGTGTCGTCCTGCTTCACGACTTCGCGCGGAATGTCGGCCCAATACACTTCGGCGAATCCGAGCGCGGAATAGAACTCGCGCTGTTCCGGCGTGTAGGGGCCGCCCGGTGGCAGATCGAGTTGACGCACGTCCACTTCGCCGACGCCCGCGATATCGAAATACCCGAGCGGCATGACCGGCAACGGCGGGTCGTAGCGCGCACCGAACTGGCTCGCCACCGACCGAACCGTGTCGCTATGCAACTGATTGCCGATGCCATGTATCGCGACGACGATCTTCTGCACGCGTGGCGCGATCGGCACATCGGGCGCGGGTGCTGCTTGCGCGTCGGGGGATGATGCGTTCATGAGCGTCTCCCGCTTCTTCATGTCTCCTGCATCAGCTTATACGCAGCCGCTCGATGCAGATTAGTTCATTTTTGGAGCGGTGAATCGAAATGATCGTCTGAAAGCGTTCAGCATGTGCCGATGGCATTTTGCATGCGTGATGTTGCACGCAAGATGCACGCGCGGTCGAATGCATGCAATATCAGCCGCCGCGCGCGAGCCCGGTTTCCATCGCCACGCCGTTCCACAGGTGCATGGCCGCATAGGCGCGCCACGGACGCCAGCGCTCGGTGCGGGCGCGCTGCTGGGCGGGCTTGGCGAGCGACGGGTCGCGCCGCGCTATCGATTGCATGAGGACGAGATCGGCGTCGGGCCACGCGTCGGGATCGCGCAGGGCGCGCATCGCGACATAACCGACGGTCCACGGTCCGATGCCCGGCATCGCGAGCATCTCGCGTTTGACGAACTCGGGATCGGCGCCGGGTTCGTCGAGCGGCAGCGCGCCCGTCGCGACGGCCTGTGCGAAGCGCTGCACGGTCTCGATGCGCTTCGTCGGCATGCCGATTTTCTCCAGATCGGCGGCGGCGAGTTCGGCGGGCGTCGGAAAGCGCCACGCGGTGCCTTCGTGCGGATGCCCTTCGATTCTTCTGCCCGCGCGCTGCACGATGCGGTTCATGATCGTCGACGCGCCTTTCACGCTCACCTGCTGCCCGACGATGGTCCGCACCACGAGTTCGAATCCGGACCACGCGCCCGGCACGCGCAGGCCGGGCGCGGCTTCCACGAGCGGCGCGAGCACCGGGTCGCCGGCGAGGCAGCGGGCGATCTCGCGCGGATCGGCGTGCAGGTCGAACATGCGCGCGATCGGCGCGGCGAGTTCGTCCGCATGGCGCGCCACGGCGCCCTCGACGCTCACGACGATGCGATGCCTGCGCTCATGCGGCCGGACTTCGACGGTGCCGTCCGCACCGCGCCATTCGATGGCGCGCCGGTACACCCCGTCATCGACCGACTCGACGCCCGCCGATGCGCGCCCGCCGATGAATTTGAGCATGCGCGTCCAGTCGAAAGGCCGCCGGAAGGGAAGCTCGAGCGTGGCGGTCGATGTGTCGAATGTCGAATGCATTTTGAATGCCGATTTGCGCGATGGTCGAATGCATGCCGATCTTACTCCGGCAGGCGCTCATTCCCGGCTAAGTCTCGGCGGCCACAATGCCTCACATCGGCAGCAGGCAACCAGCTGCATCGATAGTCAATATCACAAGGAGCCGGATATGAACGCCTTCTCGATCAGCATCGTCGCCATCGTCATCGTCGCCGCGCTGGCGGCCGTCGCGCCGGTCACGCGCTATACGCAGCATGAATTCGCCGTGTTGAGCGCGCATGTGGCAAACACGCGCAGCCAGGTTCGGCTCGGCGGGGGAAGCGGACTCAAGGCTTGAGCGACGCGCGCCCGGATCAGGGACGTTGCGCCAGCTCCATCGAGCGCGCGTTGAGCAAGCGTTTGAACTCGGGGTCCTGCGAAAGCAGGTGGCGCGCGCTCGTGACCAGTTGCGGGCTGCGGTCCCATTGATCGGAGCGCACGACGCAGCGCGCGAGTAAATCGGCGTAGACGGGATCGATGCTCTCGCGGTCATGCACCGCGGTGAGACGGGCGATGCGGGCCTTCTCGTCGTGCGTCAGTCCGCGCGCAAGGCAATCGACGGTCGCGCGGTCCATTGCGGCCTGCGAAGTATCGAAGTCCGGCGAGTGATAGAAAGAAAAGCCCGCGATGACGAGCACCGCGCCGAGCGCAATGCCTATCCTTCGAATCCTGTTCATGGTGTCCCCCGATCGAAGGCTCTGACGGCCCTACTTTCGGAGGAAATGAGCGAGCGTTCTATTCGCTAGCGCTCATCCCGTGACGACTTGTTCGCCGCGCGCTTTTTTGGCGTGTCGGACTTCACCGTCGATAGAGTGCGCTCGGCGAGCACCGCATCGCGCTTGGAGAGCAAGTGCTTGCGCAGGATGTCGCCCATACGCCTGGCATCCCGGTTCTCGAGCGCCTCGATCATCTCTTCGTGATCGCGAATGGCGCTGTCCCACTTCGGCGTCTGAAAGTTCGAGCGGAAGCGCAGCGCCATCAGACGCCGGTTGATCGACACGTAGGTCTGGCGCAGCGCCGTATTGCGCGCGGCCTCGTTGATCTTGTCGTGAATGGCCTGATTGCGGCTGTAGTAGCCGGAAAGGTCGTTCTGCGCGCGACACGCGAGCATCGCGTAATGCAGCGCCTTGATCTCGGCGATCTCGAGCGGCGTGATGCGCTCGCACGCGAGTTCGCCGGAGAACGCTTCGAGCCCGCTCATCAGTTCGAACATCTCGCGGATTTCGAACTCGCTCATCTGCGATACCGACGCGCCACGGTTCGGCGAAATATCGATCAGGCCTTCGGCGGCCAGCACTTTCAGCGCCTCGCGCAGCGGCGTACGTGAAATGCCGAGCGTCTCGCACAGCTTGCGCTCGTTGAGCTTCACGCCGGGCGCGAGCAAGCCTTCGACGATGAAGCCGCGCAAATGATCGACGACGGTGTCGTGTAGCCGCAGCCGCTCCAGCTTCGGCAGCGCGGACGAAACGTGCGTTTCTGGCAAATCGGGATTTTGCATTCAATACCTCGAACTCGTATTCGGCAATTTTAGCCCAGCGTCAGCGGAAAAAACCGCCAGCGGGTTATCCCTAGGCCATTCGGACTATGTATTCCTAGACGCGTCCGGTTTGCTGCGTTATTGTATTTTGCATGCAAAATTACATTTTAGAGGACGCGAACCTATGCTGAAGCTCGACTCTCATCCGGCTGGCCGTCACTTCCTACAGATCCCGGGGCCGAGCCCGGTGCCCGATCGGATCCTGCGGGCGATGAGTTATCCGACGATCGATCATCGCGGCCCGGAGTTCGGCGCGCTGGGCCTGAAAGTGCTCGACGGCATCAAGAAGATCTTCAAGACCAGTCAGCCGGTGGTGATCTATCCGGCATCGGGAACGGGTGCATGGGAGGCGGCGCTCTGCAACACCTTGAGTCCCGGCGACACGGTGCTGATGTACGAGACCGGCCACTTCTCGACGCTGTGGAAGAAGATGGCGGAGAACCTCGGTCTGAAGCCCGAGTTTCTGGGTTTGCCCGGCATCGAAGGATGGCGGCGCGGCGTGCAGGCCGACATGATCGAGAAGCGCCTTCGCGACGACACGCAGCACACGATCAAGGCCGTGTGCGTCGTGCATAACGAAACGTCGACGGGCGTGACTTCGGATATCGCCGCGGTGCGACGCGCCATCGACGCCGCGGCGCATCCCGCGCTGCTGATGGTCGACACGATTTCGGGTCTTGCATCCGCCGACTATCGGCATGATGAATGGGGCGTCGACGTGACTGTTTCCGGCTCGCAGAAGGGCTTGATGCTACCGCCGGGGATCAGCTTCAACGCGGTATCGGAGAAGGCGCGCGAGGCATCGAAACATGCAAGGCTGCCGCGCGCGTTCTGGGACTGGGCCGACATCATCGAAATGAACAAGCAGGGCTACTGGCCTTATACGCCGAATACGAACCTGCTTTACGGGCTGTCGGAAGCGCTCGACATGATTCTAGGCGAAGGGCTCGACAACGTGTTCGCGCGCCATTTGCGGCTCGCGGCGGCGTGCCGCGCGGCGGTCAATGCGTGGGGACTCGAGATTCAATGTGCGGACCCGTCCGTCTATTCGCCGGTGCTCACGGGGGTGATGACGCCCGAAGGCGTCGATGCCGATGCCGTGCGCAAGCTCATCTACGAACACTTCGACATGTCGCTCGGCACAGGGCTCGGCAAGATGAAGGGCCGCATGTTCCGCATCGGACATCTGGGCGATTGCAACGATCTCACGCTGATGGCCGCGCTCACCGGTTGCGAAATGGGCCTGAAGCTCGCGGGCATCGAACTGAAGGGCAGCGGTGTGGCGGCGGCGATGGACTATCTGACGAGCCATGTTGCGAAGCCCGCGCTGAAGGCGGCGGCATGAGCGCCGCATTCGACGCCAACGCGCTCGCAGGGCTTTTCGTCGAGGCGCGCGCGCATCGCGCGAAGCTCGACGCCTTGCCCGACGACGCGCGCCCGATCGATGCGACCCAAGCCTACGCCGCGCAGGAAGCGACATTGCGATTGCTGCGCGCGGACATCGGCGGATGGAAAGTCGGCGCCAAGTCGCCCGATGGCCCAATTCAGGGCGCACCGCTTCCCGGCGATGGCATGCATAAAACCGGCGCGCGTCTCGCTTTGCATGCATTCGGCAAGGCGGGGTTGGAACTCGAAGTGGCGTTCAGACTCGGCCGTCGTTTCGAGCCCGGCAGCGGACCGTATCGCGATGAAGACGTGCTGGCCGCGATCGAGTCGGTGCATGCGTCGATCGAAGTGGTGGCGAGCCGTTTCGCGGCGTGGCCGGATGTCGAGAAGCCCTGGCAGCTCGCGGACCTGCAGAACCACGGCGCGCTGATCGTCGGCGCGGGCGTGCCGTACGACGCGGCTTTTCCGTTCGTGTCGCCTGCGATGACCTTCACGTTCGACGGCGCGCCGCTCTTCCAGGGCGATCCCGCGAACCCTGCCGGCGATCCGCGCCGCCTGCTCGCGTGGACGGTGAATCACAGCGTCTCGCGCGGACTCGCCGTCGAACGCGGCACCGTGGTCACGGCTGGCTCATACACCGGCCTCGCGTTTCCTGCTGCGCCCGGCACGGCGATCGGCGTCATCGAGGGCTTGCCTGCCGTCGAATTGCATAACGCATAACGCATAACGCATAACGCATTCATAAGGCCAGGACCGCAGGACATTCCGGCACTCACCGACAGCGACGATGCTCAATTCCCCTACCGACCGGCTCGTCAAGCCGATCCATCTGATGCCCGCTTCCGCGCGCGCGCGGCTCGCGTCCACGCCCACGCCGCTGCAGGCGCGTTTGCAGCGCGAACTGAAGGGCGACGTGCTGTTCGATCGCGCATCGCGCGGGCGCTACGCCACCGATGCATCGATCTATCAGATCATGCCGCTCGGCGTCGTCGTGCCGAAGGATCAGGACGACTTGCGCATCGCGTTGCAGATCGCGCGCGATAGCCATGCGAGCGTGCTGGCGCGCGGCGCGGGCACGAGCCAGTGCGGGCAGACGACGGGCGAGGCGCTCGCCATCGACACGACCAAGTGGCTCAACAACATCGTTCACTTCGACAAGGACGCACGCACGGTCACGGTCGAGCCGGGCGTCGTGCTCGATCATCTGAACGTGTGGCTCAAGCCGCATGGCTTGTGGTTCCCGGTTGATGTGTCGACGAGCGCGCAGTGCACCATCGGCGGCATGGCGGGCAACAACTCGTGCGGCTCGCGCTCGATGGAATACGGGATCATGGTGCATAACGTCGACGCCATCGACGCGATCCTCGCCGATGGTCACGAAGCCGCCTTCGGCAAGCTCTCGTCGATGACGATCGATGCACGCACGCGCGATCTCGTCGACGCCATTCGCAGCATCGCGATGCGCGAACAGCAGGAGATGCGCGAGCGCATACCGAAGGTGCTGCGGCGCGTGGCCGGCTACAACCTCGATCTCTTCGACTGTCAGAGTCCGCTTGCTTTCAGCGCCGACGGCGAGCCCAACCTGGCCAGCCTGCTCGTCGGATCGGAGGGCACGCTCGCATTCAGCCGTCAACTGACATTGAAGCTCGCACCGCTGCCCGCGCATAAGACGCTGGGCGTCGTGAACTTCCCGAGCTTCTACGATGCGATGGACATGACGCAGCACATCGTGAAGCTCGGACCCGTCGCGGTGGAACTGGTCGATCGCACGATGATCGATCTCGCGATGTCGAATCCGGCTTTCAAACCCGTCATCGAAAAAGCGCTCGTCGGCCGGCCGCAAGCGGTGTTGCTCGTCGAGTTCGCGGGTACGGATCGTGATGCGCAAGTCGCGAAGCTCGCGCAGCTCGTCGAACTGATGGACGATCTCGGCTTGCCCGGCTCCGTCGTGCAGATGCCCGATGCCGGTCCGCAAAAGGCGCTGTGGGAAGTGCGCAAGGCGGGCCTGAACATCATGATGAGCATGAAGGGCGATGGCAAGCCGGTGTCCTTCATCGAAGATTGCGCGGTGCCGCTCGAACATCTCGCCGAATACACGAGCCGTCTCACCGAAGTCTTCAGGAAGCACGGAACGGAAGGAACGTGGTACGCGCATGCGAGCGTCGGCACGCTGCACGTGCGGCCGATTCTCGACATGCGCCGCGACGGGGCCATCAAGATGCGCGCGATCGCCGAAGAGGCTGCCGCGATGGTGCGCGAATACAAGGGCGCATTCTCGGGCGAACACGGCGATGGTTTGTGCCGCGGCGAATGGGTTGCATGGCAGTATGGCCCGCGCATCAACGAGGCGTTTCGCGATATCAAGCAGCTCTTCGATCCCGAGAATCGATTGAGCCCGGATCGCATCGTCGCGCCGCCGAAGATGGACGATGCGAGCAACTTCCGCTTTCCGCCTTCCTATCGCGAACGCGCATTGACGCCGCATCTCGACTGGTCGGCATGGAACGTCACGCGCGATCCGCTGACGGGCGAAGAGGGCTCGCCGGGCTCGGGCGGCGATCTGTCGGGCGGACTCGCGAAAGCGGTCGAGATGTGTAACAACAATGGCCATTGCCGCAAGTTCGATGCAGGCACGATGTGCCCGAGCTATCGCATCACGAAGGACGAGCAGCATCTCACGCGTGGCCGTGCGAATACGTTGCGGCTGGCGTTGTCGGGACAGTTGGGCGACGACGGCCTCGCGAGTCAGGACGTGAAGGACGTGCTCGATCTGTGCGTGTCGTGCAAGGGCTGCAAGCGCGATTGTCCGACGGGCGTCGACATGGCACGCATCAAGATCGAGGCGCGTGCCGCGTGGACAGCGCGTCACGGCGTGCGTCTGCGTGAACGGTTGATTGCTTTCTTGCCGCGCTATGCGCCGTATGCGAGCCGTATGCCGGCTTTGTCGAATGCAATCGAAGAGAGCATGCCGGGCGTTGCACGCTGGCTCAAGACGAAGATCGGCCTCGCACCGCAACGCGCGTTTCCGCGTTTCAAGAAGCCTTTTCTGCAAGGCTCTCAGAGCTCGCGATCGACGTCGGCAAGCAATGAAGTGCTGCTCTTCGTCGATACCTTCAACAACTACATGGAGCCCGACAACGCGCGTGCGGCGAAGCGCGTATTGGAGGCGGCGGGCTACACGGTTCATCTCAACGTGAAGGCGGGCGAGCGGCCCTTGTGTTGCGGGCGCACGTTCCTTTCCGCCGGTCTCGTCGATGAAGCGAAGGCTGAAGCGCGCCGCGCGCTCGATTCGCTCATGCCTTATGTCGAACGCGGTGTGGCGATCGTTGGATTGGAGCCGTCGTGTCTGCTTTCCTTGCGCGACGAGTTTCTCGGTTATGGCTATGACGATGTCGCTAAAAAGCTCGCGAAGGCATCGTTCCTCTTCGAAGAATTCCTCGTGCGCGAAGAGGCCGCAGGGCGATTGCAACTGAAGCTCAAAGCGCTCGATCGATCGAGCGCGATGGTGCACGGACATTGCCATCAGAAAGCATTCGATGCGGTGCGCCCCGTCGAGAAAGTGCTCCACTGGATTCCCGGGCTCGACGTGAAGACGATCGAATCATCGTGCTGCGGCATGGCCGGCAGCTTCGGCTATGAAGCGGAGCATTACGACGCATCGCAGGCGATGGCGGAGCTGTCGCTGCTGCCGGCCGTGCGCGCGGCGCGCGATGCGCTGATCGTCGCCGACGGCACGAGTTGCCGTCATCAGATCGCGGATGGCGCGCAAAGGGAGGCGCTGCATGTCGCACGTGTGCTCGACATGGCGCTCGATGCAAAGGATTGACGACAGCGAGACGAGAGATTTTCTTTCAACGATGCAAAACAGCGGACCGTGACGAGCCGCGACAGGAGACAAGCCAATGACATCACCGCGCAAACCACGCATCCGCAAGCTGCGCCGCCGAACGCAATAGCGCGCATATCGAGCCGCAATCCTCATCCGACGTACCCAAGCAAAGTTCCGCATACCGCGACAACTGGCGCCTTTCCATGAAGGCGTCCGGCCCGCGCACGCGGCTACACAAGGAGACGATGATGTTCCGTCGAGCCACCACGCGCGTTCTGCTGCTGCTATGCGCGATGTATTTCATCACCTATATCGACCGGGTCAATGTCAGCACCGCGGCGAGTCAGTTCGGCGCCGAACTCGGCCTCTCGCACACGCAAGTCGGTTTCGTGTTTTCCGCATTCGCGTATCCGTATCTCGTGTTTCAGATCATCGGCGGATGGGTGGGCGACCGCTTCGGGCCGCGCCGCACGCTCACGCTGTGCGCGATCATCTGGGCGGGCGCCACGGTGCTGACCGGTCTCGCGGGCGGCTTCGCTTCGCTGATCGTCGCGCGCGTGCTACTCGGCCTCGGTGAAGGCGCGACCTTCCCGACCGCGACGCGCGCGATGTCCAACTGGATGCCCGCAGACCAGCGCGGCTTTGCACAAGGCATTACGCATGCAGCATCACGGATCGGCAATGCGGTGGCGCCGCCGCTCATCGTCTGGCTCATGGTCGCGACGAGCTGGCGCGGCGCGTTCGTCATTACCGGGATCATCAGCTTCCTGTGGGCGCTCGCGTGGGTCTTCTACTTCCGCGACAATCCGCGCGATCATCCGCGCATCACGGAGACCGAATGCGCGACGCTTGCGACTTACTCGGGCGTGAAGCAACGCACGCCGGTGCCGTGGCGCACGCTGCTGGGCCGGATGGCGCCTGTCACCGCGGTGTACTTCTGCTACGGCTGGGTGCTGTGGCTCTTCCTCGGCTGGATTCCGCAGTACTTCCTGCACAACTATCACATGCAGCTCGGCAAGTCGGCGCTGTTCGCGTCGGGCGTGTTCTTCGCGGGCGTGCTCGGCGATTGGCTCGGCGGTTCGGTGACGGACCGCATCCTCAGAAAAAGCGGGAACGTGCGCCTCGCGCGCAACGTGATGGTGGGCGTGTGCATGGCGCTGACGTTGTTGTCGCTCGCACCGATCATGCTGATCTCCGATATCTCGATCGGGCTCGTGGCGGTGTGCCTGTCGGCCGGCTTCTTCTTCAACGAGATGACGATCGGCCCGATGTGGTCCGTGCCGATGGACATCGCGCCGAAGCACGCGGGCACCGCGTCCGGCATCATGAATTCCGGCTCGGCGCTCGCCGCGATCATCAGTCCGGTCCTGGGCGGCTGGCTCATCGACCGCACCGGCAACTGGAACCTGCCGTTCACGGTGTCGATGATCCTGATGGCGGTCGGCATCATCCTCTCGTTCACGATGCGCCCGGACCGCGCGCTCGAAGTGGAAGAGGAAAAGGACAAGGACGACCCGGCGCCCGCGCGCAAGTTCGTGTGATCGTGCAAGCAGGGCGGTTCGATGCATTTTGCATGCATTGAACCGCATCGAATAACGCATGCAGCATTCAATTCAAGGAGGCGCTGTGGCGGAGCCATCCATTCTGATCGAGCGCGACGGCGATATCGCGACGGTCGTCATCGACCGGCCCGGGAAGCTCAACGCGATGACCAAGCCTCTCTGGGGCTCGCTGGGCGAAACCATCGAGACGCTGTCCGGCGACGATTCGCTGCGCTGCATCGTGCTGCGCGGCGCGGGCGAGAAGGCGTTTTCGCCGGGCAACGATATCGGCGAGTTCCGCACGGATCGCGCCAATGTCGAGCAGGCGCGTGCCTACGGCGCGATCATGCATCGCACTTTGCATGCATTACGCGAATGCCGCCATCCGATCGTCGCGATGATTCACGGCATCTGCGTCGGCGGCGGCCTCGAGATCGCGGCCATGTGCGATCTGCGCATCTGCGGTGAATCGAGCCGCTTCGGCGTGCCCATCAAGAACCTCGGCCTTGTGATGGCGCATGCCGAAATGGAAGGTCTCGTGCGTCTCGCGGGGCCGGCCGCCGCGCTCGAAATTCTTCTCGAAGGACGCATCTTCGATGCGCGGGAAGCGCTTGCGAAAGGACTCGTCACGCGCGTCGTCGCGGACGGCGAAGTCACGGCGCATGCGGACGAAACGGCGCGGCGCATCGCGGACGGCGCGCCGCTCGTCGCGCGCTGGCACAAGCAGTTCGTGCGCCGCGTGATGGACCCCGCGCCACTCGCCGACGCGGAACGCAACGAAGGCTTCGCCTGCTTCGGCACCGAGGATTTCCGCACCGGCTATCAGGCTTTCCTCGACAAGATCAAACCGCAATTCAAGGGACGTTGACATGGCAGATACGAAACCAGGGACCGCCGCAGGCGCAGGACCGCTCGCAGGCATGCGCGTGATCGAACTCGCGCACATCATGTCCGGGCCGATCTGCGGGATGATGCTCGCGGACATGGGCGCCGACGTCATCAAGGTCGAAAAGATTCCCAATGGCGACGATTGCAGGCGTTTCGCGCCGATTCTCGCGAGCGGCGAGTCGGCATCGTTCATGATCGTGAACCGCAACAAGCGGGGCATCGCGCTCAATCTGAAGACCGAAGGCGGTAAGGAAGTGCTGAGGAAGTTGCTCGCGAGCGCGGATGTCGTGACAGAAAACTATCGGCGCGGCACGATGGAAAAGCTCGGCATGGGCTACGAAACGCTCAGGGCGATGAACCCCGGCCTCATCTACTGTGCGATATCGGGTTATGGTCGCAGCGGGCCGATGGCCGACAAGGGCGGCTTCGATCTGATCGCGCAAGGTTTGAGCGGCCTGATGAGCATGACCGGCGAGCCGGGGCAGGCGCCGATCAAGGCGGGTTCCCCCGTCACCGACATCAACGCGGGCATTCTGGCGGCGCTCGGCATCAGCGCGGCCTATGCGCGCAAGCAGGCGACCGGTCTCGGCCAGATGGTCGATACGTCGCTCTTCGAAGCCGGCCTGCAGCAAATGTACTGGGCCTTCGCGAACTACTTCGCCGACGGCACCGTATTGCCGAAAGCGGGCTCCGCGAATCCGACGAGCGCGCCGTATCAGGCGTTTCGCACGCGCGATGGCTGGGTCAATATCGGCGCGGCGAATCAGAACAACTACGAGCGTCTCGTCGACGTGTTGAAGATTCCCGGTCTCGCCGATGACGAACGCTTTCAGACGAACGCGGGCCGCCTGAAGCATCGCGAGGCGCTGGTCGCGATTCTGACCGCGCGGCTCGGCGAACGCACCACGGACGAATGGCTCGCGAGCTTCGACGAGATCGGCCTGCCGAGCGGCGCGGTGCTCGGCGTCCCGGAGGCGTCGTCGCACGAGCAGGCCATCGCGCGCGGGATGATCGTCGAAACGGAGCATCCGCTTGCGGGCCCGATGCGCGGCATCGGCTTGCCGATTCACTTCTCCGAGGGATGCACGAAGGCTTCACGTCCCGCGCCGCTGCTCGGGCAACACACCGGCGAGGTGCTCGGCGAGTACGGCTTCGACGACGCGCGCATCCAGGCGCTGAAGGACGAGGGCGCGATTCTCGAAACCGAAGTGCCGGCGTGACGTCGGCATGCGAGCGGATGGTTTTATGCATTCGTCATGCAAAATGCAGCGCTATGATCGATGCCTGATTCCACTTCATCGCCACGACTCGCCATGACGCTCGCACCTCCTCCCACCGCCCGCGTGGGCGATACGCTCGCATCCGTCGCCACGCCTTCCCTGACGCTCGACCTCGACGCCTTCGACGCCAATCTCGCGGCGATGTCCGCGTTTGCGGCGCGACATGGCGTCGCCTTGCGGCCGCATGCGAAGGCGCACAAGTCCAGCGAGATTGCGAAGCGTCAGATCGAAGCGGGCGCGGTCGGCGTGTGCTGCCAGAAGCTGTCGGAGGCCTATCCGTTCGCGGCGGCGGGTATTGCGAGCATTCATGTGAGCAACGAGTTCGTCGGCGCGGACAAGCTGGCGATGGCCGTCGAGCTCGCATCGCATGTGCGGCTTTCGGTGTGCGTGGATGCGTTGCCGCAAGTGAAGGCACTCGGCGACGCGGCCGCGCGCGCCGGCGTGTCGATCGACGTGCTGCCGGAAATCGACGCCGGCCAGCATCGCTGCGGCGTGACGAGCGAAGATGCGCTGCTTGCACTCGTCGATGGCATCGCCGGGCAGAGCGCGCTGAAGTTCGCGGGCATTCAGGCTTATCACGGCGGCATTCAGCACGTCGCCGACTGGAGCGCCCGCAAGACCGAAGCGCAGCGCGCCGCGGACATTGCCGCACGCTATGTGCGCGCGCTCGATGTACGCGGCGTGCGTTGCGCCATCGTGACGGGCGGCGGCACGGGCACCGTCGAATTCGATGCAAGCAGCGGCGTCTTCAACGAACTGCAACCCGGCTCGTATCTCTTCATGGACGGCGACTACGGCGGCATTGGCTGGAGCGGCGAACTGCGCTGGCGTCATAGCCTTTTCGTGCTGTCGACGGTCATGAGCGCGACGCGTCCCGGCATGGCCGTATGCGATGTCGGTCTCAAGGGTCTCGCGGTCGATTCGGGCTTGCCGCGCAGCGCGCATTGGCTGGATACGAATATCGAGGCCGCGCTGACGTATGTCTCCGCAAACGACGAGCATGGCATGCTGCAAGCGCAGCACGCGCCCGACGACGACTTCGCGCGGCTCGTCGGCCAACGTCTTTTGTTGCCGCCGGGACATTGCGATCCGACCGTGAATCTCTACGACGAATACGTGTGCTATCGCGGCGAGCGCGTGACGGACATATGGCCGATCGACGCGCGCGGTCTCTCGCGCTAGGCCGATGATTCCTTGAGCGGATAGATCGTCGCGATCAGCGCATCGAGATCGGAGACGATCAGCCCGACGACGAACTGCGCCACTTCCTGCGCGCCGTGCGTTGGCTTTTGCGCCGCAAGCATGTCCTTCAGCTCGCGCGCCGAAGAACGCACGTGCGCGAGCTTCGCATCGTCCTGACGATTCGAGGCGAGCACGCTTGCGAGCGCCTCGAACAACCCTTGTAGTTCGCGTCCTGTCGCGCCGAGCCGCAACGCGCAGGTATCGCGGTCCCAACGCGATACCGCCTTTGCAAGAAAGAGCGCATCGCCATGCAGACGCCGTAGAAAGGGCGCGGCTTTGTCGATGGCGTCGGAGCGGCGATTCTGTACGAGCACGATGATGTGTTCGCGCTCGGCCTCCTTCAACGCGTCGTCGAGTGCTTTCTGCGCGTCCGTGCTTTGCGTTTCGAGGCGCTGCGCGCGGGCATCGTCGTGATCGCCCGACAGATACAGTCCGATCAACTGACCGAGGCTCCTCAACGTATCCGCGACGCTGTGATGCGCGGCGTCGAGTGCACGATTCGGCCAAAGCGCGGACACGACGAACGACGATGCCGCGCCGATCAATATCTCCAGCACGCGATGCATCGGCCGCTCGTATGGCGAGCCGGGACCGGCGGGAATCAGCACGACGATCACGAGCGTCACGCACGCGAGCCTGAACGCAGGCCGCTTCGCACTCAACGCGGCAAGCGGCAGGAGCGCCACGCTGAAGACCGCGAGCGGCGCCGCGCCACGCTGCATCGCGACGATGCCGAGCACGCCCGCGACCGCGCCGATGAAGGCGCCGATGATCTGATCGCGCGCGGTATCGACGGCTTGCGTGAGGCTCGGCTGCGTCACGATCACGAGCGTCGTGATGAGCGCCCAGTATCCTTCGGGCAGCGCGGCGAGCCGCGCGGCGCCGTAACTGATCGCGCAACTCATCAGGGTGCGCAGCAGCCGTCTGGCTTCGGGTGCGCCGAAGAAAGCGTGCAGGCGGCGTCGCGTGCGGATGATCGCGGTCATGCGGTCTCTTTCGATGATGAAACGGAACGGATAGTGGCGACGCGACACACGCGCGCGTCCGCACTGCATTATGCCAATGCGGTGCGGGGCGAGATGGAAGGAGGGGAATCAGCGGGAAAAAGAAACAAGGCGGTACGCATGTTCCCGCTTGCAGAACACGCGTACCGCCCTGGTATCGCGAACAACCGAAGTCTCGACGAAACGTCAGGGTGTGTCGTCAGGTAAGCATCGGCACCGCTTCGATCAGCGCAAGCCCGAGTAACGCCCCGAGGGTCGCGCCGATGAGCTTCGGATGCCAGCGGTCCAGATGCAGCGCCGTGAGCAGCGCGCCGATCAGGATGACGCCGAGCAAGGCGAAAACGACGACCAGATAGCCGATTTCGAACTCGTTATTGATAAGCACGACGTTGGCCTCCCGCCGGCTTGAAACCGGCTGACTTGCGCATTGCGCCGCGCTGCGACACCTATCGATCCGCTTGCGCGACAACTCAATTATATGTCACGTTGTGATGTATTCAAGTATTGAAACCGGCGTGCGGATCGCGCACTTAACGGCCGGGCCCGGCGTTGAGCGGCAAGGTCGAGGCGCGCGCGCTGTCGGCGGTCATCTTCGATGCGCTCGGCTTGTAACCGTTCGACAGCAGCAGGAAGGCCATGATGTCGGCGTAGTCCTGGTCCTTGAGCTTGCCCGGACGATCGGCGGGCATGTTGGTCGCCATGTAGGTGAAGATGCCGCCGACTGTCAGATGAGAATTCGATGCCGGCGCGAACGAAGGTCCTTGCAACGCGGGCGCCGTCACGCCCTGAAGCTGCGCGCCGTGGCACTTGGCGCACGCGCTCGAATAGAGCGTCTTGCCGTGCGTCGTTTGCGCCTGTTCGAACGATGGCGGCGCGACGCTGCCTTCGTTCGCGACCTTGATGAAGCGGCCCGCGCGCGCGGCGTTCATATCTGCGAGGACGATGCCATCAGGCGTGTCGCGATGGCGTGCGGTCGAAGCAGTTTGCGCGGGCAGGAGCCATTTCTTCGTCAATGCCTTCAATTGACCATCGCTGCTCATGGACGTGAGCACATCGTCGATACGCCCGCGTAGTGCAGCGGCTTTATCGCCGAATGCGAACGTCAGTTGCCACTCCGCATACGGCGAGTCGGTGGCCGCCACCGCGAAGCTGCGTGCGGGATGCGCGTTGCGATAAGCGACGACCGCGGGGTACCAGACGATCGCGCGTTGCGCACGTCCGTCCGCGACCGCTTCGACCGTCGCGGCCGATGTGTTCTCGAGATCAAGCGTCACGTCCGACGCTTGCACGGCGATCAGCTGCGCGGGGCTCGCATAGGTCGCGGCGATCGCGCGCTTTGCGGCGTCCTTCAGTTCAGCGCCGGGCGCTTCGATGCTGACATAGCCCGCGCGCAGATAGCCGCGCGAGAAGCGCATCTTGCCGCCGGATGCATCGGCGACGGCGGAACGCGGAAAGCCCGCGATCACATCGCAATTGCGTGCGAGTGTCTTGTCGAGTTCCTTGAGCGATACGCCGTCGTCGTCGCCTTCTCCGATGCCGTTCGCAACGAACGTCGCCGCAATATTGGCGCGCGCGAAGACGGCCTGCGCGACGCTGCGATCCAGCGCCGCCGACGGACTGCCGGGAAACGTGCAGATTTTCACGGCGGCTTCGGATGGCGAAGGCGTGAGCACGACGCATGCGGCGAGCATGCTTGCCGCGCGAAGGGAGTTGAATGAATGATTCATGTCGATGCGTCCGATGATGTCGATGAACACCGCGAACGCGCGCTGAAACGCGCTCGCGATTCGATCAGATGTTTTCAGGTGCGATTGAGCGCGAACACATAGAGCGTGCCGCCGCGCGGCACTTTGTCCGCGGCCTTCGCCATCGGGCCACCCCAGATTGGGTTCGCGCCGCCATAGCCCGCGAGAATTGCTACGTATTCCTTGCCATCGATTTCATAGACCGAAGGCTGCGCGATGATGCCGCTCGCGAGCTTGGGGCTTTGCCACAGGACCTTGCCGCTCTTTTCATCGAACGCGTAGAGATGGCCATCGAGCGAGCCGCTGAATGCGAGGCCGCCCGCCGTCGTCGCGACCCCGCCGTTCCAGGGCAGCTTCGTCCAGTGGCTCCATACTTTCTTGCCCGTATCGACGTCGATCGCCTGCAGTTCGCCATAGCCCTTGCTGTTCGGCTCGGGCTTGATCTCGAAGCCTTCGCCGAGGTAGGGCAGGCCTTCCATGTACGTCACCGACTTGCCCGATAGAGACATGCACGCATGCAGCGCGGGCACGATCGCGAGATGCTCTTCCGGATCGTATGAAACGGACCACCAGTTCTTGCCGCCCAGAAAGCTCGGGCATGTCTCGATGGTGGTGCCCGTCTTCGGATACTTGGAGGCATCCTGAATCGGCTTGCCATCGTCCGTATAACCGGTGACCGAAGTCGCGGTGACGAAAGGTCGCGCATAGATCAGCTTGCCGTTGCTGCGGTCGATCGCATGAAAGAAGCCGTTGCGGTCCGCATGAATGATCGCGTCGTAATCCTTGCCCTCATACTTGATGTTCGCGAGCACGGGCGTGTTGACGCCGTCATAGTCCCACGTGTCGTGCGCCGTGTATTGATAGTGCCACTTGAGATCGCCCGTCTTCGGATCGAGCGCGAGCAGCGAATCGGAATAGAGATTGTCGCCGGGGCGAAGATCGGCAAGCCACGGCCCCGGATTGCCGACGCCCCAGTAGAGCGTCTTGCTCTTGGCGTCATAGGTGCCGGTGAGCCATGCGGGCGCGCCGCCGTGATCCTGCATGCCATCGGGCCACGTGTTGCCGCCGGGTTCCTTCGCGCCGGGCACGGTAAAGCGTTTCCACAGCACCTTGCCGTCATTCGGATCGAGTGCCGCGATGAAGCCGCGCGCGCCATACTCGCCGCCCGCGCTGCCGACGACGAGCGCGCCATCGAGCGCGAGTGGCGCAAGCGAGAACGCGTAGCCCACGCCCGGATCGAACATCGCTTTCTTCCATACGAGCGCGCCCGTTTGCGCATCGAGCGCGGCCACTTCGCCGTTCAGCATCGCGACATAGACGTTCTTGCCGTATAGCGCGACACCGCGATTGATCACATCGCAACATGCGGTCTTGAACGATCGCGCATCGAGATTCGGTTCGTATTTCCAGAGCTGCTTGCCCGTTGCGGCATCGAAGGCATAGACGTTGTCCTTTGGCGTCGTCACGAAGAGAAAGCGTCCGTTGACGATGGGTGTCGCTTCGAAGCCTTGCTGCAGTTCCTTTGGAAACTTGTAGCTCCATACCTGCTTCAGGCCCTTCACGTTGCTCGTGTCGATCTGCTTGAGCGGCGAGTGCGCATGACCGTTATACGTGCGGTAGTAGGTGAGCCAGCCCGGATCGTCTTGCGCGCTCGTGAGGCGTTCATAGCTGACATCCGGATACTGCGCCGGCGTGCTGCCTGCCGCGATGGCCGGATGTTGCGCCACGCCGAATGCCGCAACGGCGCCTGCTGCAAGCGCCGCGATGCGCATGGCCGGACTGAAGCGAGTCTTCATCGTTGTCTCCTGGGTATTGTAGGTACGACGTCTTCCTGAATCTCGATAGCAATGCGAAACGGTTGCGGATTCATCAAGGCAAGTCATGTGCCATTCATGATTCATGCTCGCGTGCGCCTTGCTGCATGCGGATCTCATGCGCCAACTGATGCATGCGAGCGCCTGATGCCGTTCATGCCGGTGTGTTGCATCGTGGAACAGTGGGACGTTGGGCGTGTTGCCCGATGTGACAACGCGGCTTCAGTCGAGCCAGCCGAGACGGCGCGCTTCTTCGATGAAGCGATACACATCCGCCGCAAGTCCCGACATGCCGAAGCGCGCTTCGATCTCGCCGATGATGTGGTCGAGCTCGCGCGTGCCATCGCAGCGTGCGAGTATCTCGCCCGCGCTGCGGTTCAGTTCGACGCTGCCGTGCGGATGCACGATCTCGCACGAGCGCATATCCGCATGCCAATGCAGCTTCAATGGCGCGCGCAAACGCGGGCGCGTCGGTGCGCCCGCACGCGCGGTCGTTGTGTTCATGTGGAGCAGGGGAAGAGGGTGCGAGCCCGAATGCCGAAAGGCATCCGGGCCTTGGTTACCGACGCATCAGCGCGTGGCGATATACATCGTGATCTCGAAGCCGAAGCGCAGATCGGTGAAGGCAGGCGTCGTCCATTGCATGTTCATCTCCTTGGTGATGTTCGAGTGAGATCGCGAACGGTTTCGCAATCGGACCTCGAAAATGCAAGCTCCGTGCCTTCGATGAAGAGACCGTGCATGTGCACGCTCCCGGCTTTCAGATTGGTTTCGACGGAGCAGGGTCGCCGTGCCTCTTCGGGACGAAGGTGTATCGAAGTGGAACACTGCAGTGAACAGTTCATTGCTCCATCGATGAACAGGCGGGCATCTTGCGATAGATCGTGTTACGGGAAACCCCTAAGGCGCGCGCGGCCGCGGATACATTGCCGCGATGACGCGCGAGCGCCGCAGCGATCACGGATGCCGTGACTTCCTGCAGACGCCCCGAAGCGAGGGCCGATGAAGCGCATGCTTCGGACATGCTTTGTGCATCGATGCGGGGTTCGTCGAAGAAGTCGTCCGGAAGATGTTCGCGCCGAATGCAGCCGTCGTCGTCCACCATCGCGGCGGCGGTGCGCAACAGATTGCACAGTTGCCGAAAATTGCCGGGCCAGGCGTAGCGCTCGAACAGCGCCATCACTTCGTCGTCGATGGACAGATGCATGCCGCACGATACATCGACGCTCACGGCGTGCAGCATCTTCGTGATCACAGCGGCGAGGTCGGTGCGCTCGCGCAACGGCGGCAACTTCACGACGAGCCCGTTCAAGCGGTAATACAGGTCCTCGCGAAAGCGGTTCTGCTCGATCATCTCGCGCAAGTTGCGATGCGTCGCGCAGATGATGGCGACATCGACCGGTATCGATTTGCTCGAACCGAGCGGATCGACGACGCGTTCCTGCAGCACGCGCAGGAGCCGCACTTGCAGCGGGTAGGGCATGTCGCCGATTTCGTCGAGAAACAGCGTGCCGCCGTTCGCCTGCAACAGCTTGCCGGCCGCGCCCTTGCGCCGCGCGCCGGTGAACGCGCCTTCCTCATAACCGAACAGTTCCGATTCGATCAGGTGCTCCGGAATCGATGCACAATTCACCGCGACGAAAGGCCCTGCGCGACGCGGTGAATCGCCGTGGATGGCTTGCGCGAGCAGTTCCTTGCCCGTGCCCGTTTCGCCCGTGATGAGGATCGGTATGTCCTTGCCGATGACCTTGCGCACCTTGCCGATGACGGCGCCCACTTTCGGGTCGCCCGTGTCGAGCGACGCGAGCTTCGACGATGCATCGATCGCAGCCGATACGCGCGGCGCAGGCCTGACCGTTGCCGGAGCAGACGTCATTTCTGCGATCGGCGCGCGGTTCAGGCGCACGCGCGCGCATACGACGGTTCCGTTGTTCAGGTCGAGCGTGATATGCGGCGTGCGGCACGAACGCGAACGATCGATCAGTTGCGCGCTCGTCAATCCGAATAACGATGACAGCGTATGCGCGCGCAAAGCGGAGAGCGGCAGGCCGAATTGAAACTGCGCGCTGCGATTGGCGGAGAGGAAGCGCCCATCGCAGGTAAAGGCCATGATGCCTTCCATCAGTGTGCCGAGGAATTCGTGCCGGCCATGAAATGCGATTTGCAACATCCCCTGAAAAGTGCTGGAAAACAGATGGTTTTCGATCATCTGCACGGACATGCGCGCGAGCGCCATCGTGTGGCGATGGTAGCTCCGATGATCGCCCGTCACATCGAGCACGCCGATCAGATCGCCGTACGGATCGAGGATCGGCACGCTGGAGCAGGTGAGAAAGCGGTTGGCGGCGAGATAGTGCTGGTCGCCATGCACGACAGTGGCGGTGCGTTCCGCGATAGCCGTGCCGATCGCGTTGGTCCCTTGGCGTTCCTCGGCCCAGTTTGCGCCGGCCCTGAGCGCGACCTTCTCCGCGCGCGCGAGGAAGTCGTCGTCGCCTGTCGAATGAAGAATGAGTCCTTGCGCATCGGTCAGCACGATCATGCTCTGCGTGTTGACGATCTGGTCGCGCAGCGTTTCCATCACCGGTGTCGCGTGCGCGCACAGTACGCGATTCTGTTCGAGCTTGAGCAGGAGCTCGCCTTCGGTCAGCACATCGTAGTCCGGTCGCGTCGACGCGTTCAGCCCGAACGTCTCCGAGCGCTCATGCGCCTGTCGAATCGAGGGAATGAGCCAGCCGCTCTCGCGTTCATCGTGGGAAGCCGCGGTTTCGCGGAAATCGTCTTGCATCGTCTCCTCCGTGTGCAAGTGCCGGTCGTGTCGCCGGACATCTGAGCACTGACAACAGCAAGTCCCGCGCCAACAAGTGGAGACGATTTCGAGTGTCAGCAAAACGAAAGGAGGCGCTTGTCGTGGTCCTTTGCATCCAAAATGCCAGGTGGCGTTTTGCGTTATGCGTTTTGCATGTTGAATTACAAGCCGGTCCTGCCCGCCATGAGCACGAGACGCAGGCCAAGCGCGGTGATCACGCTCGCGGCGATGCGGTCGATCCACTTCTTGGCGCGCAGATACATTTCGCGCGGCCGCTCGCTGGAGAATCCGAGCGCGACGATGGTGTACCAGCCAGTCTCGATGGCGAAGACCATCGGCGGCAATACGATGTAGCACCAAAGCGGAGGATGTTGCGGCAAGAGCGCGGCGAAGATGCTGCCGTACCAGATCGCGGTTTTCGGATTGCTCAATTGCGTTGTAAGCCCGAGCCAGAACGATTTGCGCGCGCTTCTGGCGAGCACGGGCGCATCGTCTCGAGCCGGCATGTGCATCGGCTGCGCGGCGCCGCGCCAGATCTTCGACGCGATATAGATCAGATAGAGGCCGCCTGCAACCTTCAGTCCGATGTAGAGCCATTCGACGGCGACGAGCAGCGTATAGAGTCCCGCGAGCGCGAGGCCGCCGAAGAAGATGCCGCCCACGCCCATGCCGAGCGCGGTCGCGAGACCATCGGCGCGCGATATGCCGATGGCGTTGCGTGCAACGATCACGAAGCTCGGTCCGGGAATCATCGCGCCCAGCAGCAGCGAGAAAAGAATGGCGAGTACGGCGTGGGATGCGGTCATCGGCTTGTCTCCTGCGAACGTGTTTTGAATGCGGAATGCAACTCGCACGATTGCATGCATGATACGGCGCGCTAGGCGCCGCCGCTCGCGACGCTGTCTTCGTGAACCGCGCGATTGCGTCCGGCCCGTTTGGCGAGATAGAGCGCGGAATCGGCGCCGTTGAGCAGCTTGAGCGCGTTGTCGGCGAGACGTGGCGAGGTCGTCGCGCAGCCGATGCTGATCGTCAGCACGCCCTTGGGCGCGGCGCTGTTCGCGATGGCGAGTCCTTCCACTTTCATCCTGAGGCGTTCCGCGAACGTGAACGCGCCGTTCGCGGCCGTGCCCGGCAGCACGACCACGAATTCCTCGCCGCCATAGCGCGCGACGATATCGCCGGGACGCTTCGCGGAATTCTGTATGCAATCGGCCACCGCCGTAAGCGCATCGTCGCCCATCGCGTGACCGTACGTGTCGTTATAGAGCTTGAAGTAGTCGACGTCGACGAACAGCGCGGAGAGCGGCTGATCGGCGCGGCGCGCACGCCGCCATTCCTCGTCGAGCCGGCGGTCGAGCGCGCGGCGATTGAACAGGCCGGTGAGCGCATCCGTGCCCGCGAGACGTTGCAGCTTCTCTTGCGCGATTGCGCGCGAGCGCAGCGAGATCGCCAGCAGCCAGGAGATGATGACGAAGCCGCCGCCGAACATCAGCGTCAGGCCGCCTATCACGATGCTGCGCTGGCGCCATGCCGCGAGCACGTCGTTTTCCGCGGGTGCGACTGCGGCGATCAGATGCGTGCCCGGCACGTGCTGAAAGGTATAGAGCCGCCGTACGCCGTCGATGGGCGAGCTCGAGATGTAAGAGCCAGAGGGCGCGTCCTTCATCAAGGCGAAGCTCGGCGACTTCGCGACATATCCCGCTTCGTCCGGCCGCAATGCGGGCTTGCGCGCGATCATCACGCCGTCCTGCTGCACGATGAACACCGAGCCGGAATGACCAACGTTCACGCGCGAAAGCAGATTGTTGAAGTAGGCGACGTTCAACGCGATGACAGCGACGCCTGCGAACGAGCCATCCGGTGCATCGATGCGCCGGCTCATCGCGAGCGAGGTCACGCCCTTGCGAAGCCGCGATGCGTAGGGTCCGGAAATGAACAGGCCCGCGTCGCGTTGTCCGGCGTGAATCTTGAAGTAATCGCGATCGTCGAAGAGCAGATCGGCGTGCTGCGAAGGATCGCGTTCGAGAACGATACGTCCTTCGCGATTCATCACGAACGCACCGCCGACATAGTTCATGCCGGTCGCGCCATCGAAAACGACGAGCTTGCGTAGATCCGGCGGGAGCGCCATCACGGCGGGATTTTGCACGCCGCTCACGATGGTGCGTAGCGACAGGTCGCTCGCTTCGACGTTGCGCGCGATATCGGCGCTCAGGGTGGCGACCAGATTGGCCGATGCGAAATGCGCGTTCTGCAGCGCTTGCGCGCGTCCCTGCCAGAGCGCGGCGAACGACAGCACGGCCATTGAAATGGCGATAGCGGTGCCGAGGAGTCCGGCGAGTACCGGAAATCGCGAGAAGGACTCGGCGAAACGCATTGCAGCAGTGCTGTTGCGTCGCAACAGCCGGCGACTGACCACGCGTCCGGTCTTGCGAACGGCATTCAAACTGGCGGGCATTCAGGTTCTCCGCACGGCGCCCTTTCCCTGACGACTGCGTCGAAAACTCCGTGATGGACGGACTGGAAATGACTGTGACGCGCTTTTGATCAACGTGCCGCGCGTCATTGCATGTCGATTGTAGTCGGTTGCGCTGCTTCTTTCAGCACGAGCGTTCTGAAGATCAATTTCATGCTAACAAAAGGACTCCGTAATATCGTCATCGGATATTGGAGTATCGATCTATTTGACGAGGTGCAGCCGTTTGGTGATGATCGTGCCATCCCTGCGATCGATGAGCCACGCTGCATTGACGCTTCCATTCAACGTCGATGTCCTGCGCGTGATATCCGTCGGCTCTTCGTCGGTGGGCGCTATGTGCTCGACGTCATCCACCAGATAGGGCGGCGCGAGCGTGCAGATGAGCACGACGGCGAATTCGCCGTTGCCGCGCTCGTGATCGAAGCTGGGCAACATCATGCGGCCCCGCACCGTCGTCTTGATGCCGCCTTCCGGCTGCAACTGGATGACGTCGAAAGTCTGGACGAAACCCTTCGCCTTCGCCTCGGGCGCTACGACGAGCTTGCGGCCGCTTTGCCCTATCACCGTCTGCTTGAGCAGAATGGCGTCCGGATGATCCGGCGCCGCCAGCGACACGTTCACCGTGAGCACCTTTTTCTTCGCCAGATAGCGCACGCCGTATGAAACCGGAATCACGAACGTGAATGTACGCGCCGCTTCCGCGCGCGTCTGACTTGCGCCCGCGGCAGCGGACGCGCCTTGCTGGGATTTATGGAACGGATGCGAGAGAAACGCCCGCACGCGGCTCGTGATCGACGACGGCTGTCCCGGCGCCGGATGACCCGCGAGCGCATCGCGGACGTGCTCGGGATCGTCGCCGGTGAAGTCGGGCGCAAGCACATTGGCGGTCGGCAGATTTTGCGCCGATGCACGGCTCGCGCTCTCGACGGCACTGGCCGCATGGCCGCCGGACGGCGCGGCGGCCCAGGCGGACACCGTGCCGCACGACAACGCAAAGGTCACGCAAAGAACGGCGCCATGCCCACGTTTCATTAAGAACACCTGCCACTCCTCGCGCATCAAGCGGGTCATGATGAAGCGGCTATCTTAAAACGAAGCGGAACAATCGGCATCTTGCATGCGTAATGATGAATTCAATCCATGCGCGCGTATTCGTCTATTGCCGCGAGCGAGCCGTTCTGCAGTTTCGTCGCGGCGCGCACGAGCGCTTCGCGAAGAGCTGGATTGCGTGCGAGCGATGCAGGGAACACGTCGCTCACGGCAAGCAGCGCATCGACGAGGCTGTCCGGCGTGCCGGCATTATCTGCTGCGTTCGTGAGACGTTCCGCAAGCGGATCGCTGATCGCGTAGCGCGAGCCGTCGTCAGCGCGGCCGCGCAGGAACGTGAACCATGCCGCGACCGCCAGCGCGAGCCGCTCGATCGGCTGACCCGCATCGAGCCGTGCCTGAATGGTCGACAAAATGCGCGGTGGCATCTTCTGGCTGCCGTCCATCGCGATCTGCGCACAGCGGTGTTTCAACGCGGGATTCGCATAGCGAGCGAGCAGGGCGTCGCGATAGGTGCCGAGATCGAACGATGGCGGAACGTCGAGCGTCGGTGCGATTTCGCGCGTCATCATCGCGTGGATGAGCGAGGCGAGCGGCGCGTGGCCGACCGCGTCGCTGATGGTTTCGAATCCCGCGAGCATCGAGAGATAAGCGAGCGTCGAGTGCGTTGCGTTCAGCATGCGCAGCTTGGCGATTTCGAAAGGCGCGACATCGTCGACGAGTTGCGCGCCGGCCGTCTCCCACGCCGGGCGTCCGGCAGGAAAGCGATCTTCGATGACCCATTGACGGAACGGCTCGCACGGCACGGGCGCTTCGTCGCGTACGCCGAGCGCGGCTTGTGCGGCTGCGCGGTCGGCGTCCGTGGTGGCGGGAACGATGCGGTCCACCATCGTCGACGGAAATGCGACGTGCGTTTCAATCCACATGGCGAGCGCCGGGTCGAGGCGGCGCGCGAACGAGCAGACGGCTTGCCGCAATGCTTCGCCGTTATGCGAGAGGTTGTCGCAGGAGAGAACGGTGAACGGCGGGGTGCCCGCATCGCGGCGCGCCTTGAACGCGGCGCAGAGAATGCCGGGCACCGTCGAAGGCTCGTCCGGATGCGCGAGATCGTGCGCGACGCCCGAATGAGTGAAATCGGCGTCGCCCGTCTGCGGATCGCGGCAGTAGCCCTTTTCGGTGACGGTCAGCGACACGATGCGCACGCGCTCATCGGCGAAGCGTTCGAAGAGACGCGCGCGGCCGAAGGGCATCGCCAGCACTTCGCGCAATGCGCGAACGACCGTCACGCGCACGCCGTCCGGCCCGCGTTCGACGACGCTGTATAGCCCGTCCTGCGTCATCAATGCATCGCGCTTGCTCACGTCCCCTTGCAGCGTGACGCCGCAGATGCCCCAGTCGCCCGGTTGCGCGAGCATCGCTTCCTCCGTGTAGAGGGCTTCGTGCGCGCGATGAAAGTTGCCGATGCCCAGATGCACGATGCCGATGGCCGGCACGCGCCACTCGGATGACAGGCAGTGCGCTTCAAGCGCGCTCAGCGAAGAACGGGAAAGCATTGATTTCTCAGTCATTTTCGATGGCATTTTGCATTAAGAATGGGGAAAACCCGTAATTGACGATGTGACATACTGGTATGGTAGTATCCGCCACATCGAATGCCCATTCAAGGAAATCCCTATGAAAATCATCCGCGCCGACGTGATCGTGACGTGCCCCGGCCGCAACTTCGTCACGTTGAAAGTGGAGACGGACGAGGGCATTTACGGCATTGGCGATGCGACGCTCAATGGCCGCGAGCTCGCCGTCGCGTCGTACCTGAAAGATCACGTGTGTCCGCTTCTGATCGGGCGCGATGCCAGCCGCATCGAGGACACGTGGCAGTTCCTGTACAAGGGCGCGTACTGGCGGCGCGGCCCCGTGACGATGACCGCGATCGCTGCCGTCGACATGGCGCTCTGGGACATCCTGGGCAAGGCGGCCAACATGCCGCTCTACAAGCTTCTCGGCGGCGCGTCCCGCGAAGGCGTGATGGTCTATGGACACGCAACGGGCCGCGATATTCCCGAAGCGCTCGATCGCTATGCGGAGCATATCGAAGAGGGCTACAAGGCGATCCGCATCCAGTGCGGCGTGCCGAACATGCGTTCGGTGTATGGCGTATCGAAGGGCGACGGCATGTACGAGCCCGCGACCAAGGGCTCGGTGGAAGAGCAAAGCTGGTCTTCCGAAAAGTACCTGGATTTCGTGCCTAAACTCTTCGAAGCCGTGCGCGACAAGTTCGGCTTCGACACGCATCTGCTGCACGACGTGCATCACCGTCTCACGCCGATCGAAGCCGCGCGGCTCGGCAAATCGGTCGAGCCGTATCGCCTGTTCTGGATGGAAGATCCGACGCCCGCCGAAAATCAGGCCGGTTTCCGCCTGATCCGCGAGCACACCGTCACGCCGATCGCGGTGGGCGAAGTGTTCAACAGCATCTGGGACTGCAAGCAACTGATCGAAGAGCAGTTGATCGACTACATCCGCGCAACGCTCACACATGCGGGCGGCATCACGCATCTGAAGCGCATCGCGGATTTCGCTTCGCTCTATCAGGTGCGCACCGGCTGTCATGGCCCTTCCGATCTGTCGCCGGTCTGCATGGGCGCGGCGCTGCATTTCGACCTTTGGGTGCCGAACTTCGGCGTGCAGGAGTACATGGGCTTCCCGGAGGAAGCGCTCGAGGTGTTTCCGCATGCGTGGTCGTTCGATCGCGGAATGATGCATCCGGGCGATGCGCCGGGGCACGGCGTGGATATCGACGAGAAGCTTGCCGCGAAGTACGCGTACGACCCGGCCTATCTGCCGGTGGCGCGCCTCGAAGACGGCACGCTCTGGAACTGGTGATCGCGCAACTGCGCAAGTGCGTAACTGCATTAAGCATCCAAAAGACGAGATACCGGAGAGAGACATGGCAGACAGGGAAACCAGCGCGATGCTGCGCCGTGTGGCGGCGGCATCGACCATCGGCACGGCAGCGGAGTATTACGACTTCTTCGTCTACGGCACGGCGGCGGTGCTCGTGTTCGGCGCGAAGTTCTTTCCGAGTCACGATCCGCTGATCGGCACGCTCGCCGCGTTCGCCACCTATGCGGTCGGCTTCGTGGCGCGGCCCATCGGCGGGATCGTGTTCGGGCATTTCGGCGACAAGATCGGCCGCAAGAAGGCGCTCATCGTCACGATCCTGATCGTGGGACTCGGCACGTTCGCCATCGGTCTGTTGCCGGATTATTCGCAGATCGGTTTCTGGGCGCCGGCGGCGCTCGTGCTGATCCGCGTCCTTCAGGGCTTCGGCGTGGGCGGCGAGCAGGCGGGCGCCGTGCTGCTCACCGCCGAATACGCGCCGCCGCGCGAACGCGGCTTCTTCGCGAGTCTGGTTCAGCTCGGCGCGCCTGCGGGCTTTCTGATTCCATCGGGCATTTTCGCCGTGCTCACCGCCGCGCTCACGCACGAGCAGCTGATGGACTGGGGCTGGCGTCTGCCATTTCTCGGCAGCATCGTGCTGGTCGCGGTCGGGCTGTATATCCGGCTGCGCACGGAAGAATCGCCCGTGTTCGCGGCGATCCGCGCGACCAAGGCGGTCGAGTCGCGGCCCGTCGTGGAAGTCGTGAAGCAACACGGCGCGACGATCGTGAAGGGCGTCGGCGCAAAGCTGATCGAAGCCTGCACGTTCGCGATGTACACGATGATCGTGCTCGCCTACGGCCGCGCACATGGCATCGCGGATGCGCTTCTGCTCCAGAGCATCATCGTCGCGGTGGTGCTTGAACTGATCGCGATTCCGCTCGCGGGCGCGCTGTCGGATCGCATCGGCCGGCGCACGACGTTCATCGCGGGCGCGGTGTTGCACGTGCTGCTCGTGGTGCCGCTCTTTCATGCGATCGACAGCGGCAGTCGTCTCGCGATTCAAACCGTGATGATTCTCGCGATCACGGTCGGCCACAGTCTCTGTTATGCGCCGCAGGCGTCGCTCTTCCCCGAGCTGTTTCCGGCGCGCGTGCGCTGCAGCGGCATCGCGCTGATCTGGCAGATCGGCTCGCTCATCGGCAGCGGCGTGCTCGGCCTCGTCGCGGTGAAGCTGATCCAGGCGACGGGCGGCAGTTCGATCGGGCTCATCGCCTATGTGGCCGTGCTCGGCATCGTCTCGACGATTTCGCTCCTGCTTCTGCCCGAGACCGCGCCGGTGCGGATCGGCGGCGATCTGCATGACTGGGGCGCACCGCAACACGACACTGCGGCCGTCGAATCGCAGGCCGCTGAGCGCATTCAAAACGCGTAATACAAAACGCAATCTGCACAACCCGATCCGCACAACCCATCCGCAACCCAGGACACCGATCATGCTCGCAGCCGTTCTTCACGAACCGAAAAAGCTCGTCATCGACGAGATCGACACACCCGAGGCGCAACCCGGGCAGGTGCAGATCCGCGTGCGCGCGGGCGGCATCTGCGGGTCGGATCTCTCGTATTACTTCAAGGGCAAGAGCGGCGACTTCGCGGTGCGCGAGCCGTTCGTGCTCGGTCATGAAGTGGCGGGCGAAATCGCCGCGTTGGGCGAGGGCGTGACCGGGCTCGCCGTCGGCCAGCGCGTCGCGGTCAACCCGGGGCTGAACTGCGGCACGTGCCGCTTCTGCGTGAAGGGCATGGCGAATCACTGCCTGAACATGCGCTTCATGGGCAGCGCGTCGACGTTTCCGCACATGCAGGGCATGTTCCGGCAATACATCACCGCGGCCGAGCGCCAATGCGTGCCGGTGCCGGATACGCTCGATTTCGCGCAGGCGTCGATGGCCGAGCCGCTCGCCGTCGCGCTGCACGCGCTGAAGCTCGCGGGCTCGCTCGTCGGCGCGAAGATGCTGCTCGTCGGCTGCGGGCCGATTGGCTGCATCGTGCTCGCGGCGGCGCGGCGTGCGGGCGCGCATCGCATCGTCGCGCTCGATCTCGCGGAAAAGGCGCTGGCAATGGCCGCGTCGCTCGGAGCGGATGAAACCGTGCTCGCGAACGATCAGACGCGCATCGACGCGTGGTCGCGCGAGCGCGGCACGTTCGATGTGGTGATCGAGGCATCGGGCAGCCCGGCCGGTCTCGATACAGCGCTGCGTTCGGTGCGCGCCGGCGGCACGGTGATCCAGCTCGGCAATCTGCCCGCGGGTCAGTCGCCCGTCGCGGCCAATCTCGTGATGGCGAAGGAGTTGCGCTATCAGGGCTCGTTCCGCTTCACCGACGAATACGCAACGGCCGCCGATGAAATCGCGTCGCAGCGCATCGATCTGCGTCCTTTGATGACGCACGCCTTTCCGCTGGCGGAAGCGAATCGCGCATTCGAAGTCGCGCTGGACCGAAATCAGTCGATGAAAGTGCATCTGCAATTCGACTGACGCGCGCTGCTCGAAGCCGGCATTCAAAATTCATCATTCATAAAACCGCCCAGGGCTACGGTCAGAAGAGGCGGTGCATCGGAGACTCACCATGATCAAAAGTCAGCGATGGTTCGTCGTCGGCCTGCTGTTTCTCGCGGGCGTCGTCAACTATCTCGACCGTGCGGCGCTCTCGATCGCCGCGCCGCTCATTCAGAAAGACCTGCATTTCACGCATGCGCAGATGGGCATCGTGTTCAGCAGCTTTTTCATCGGGTATGCATTATTCAATTTTGTCGGCGGCGTGCTGTCGGACAAGATTGGCGCGAAGAAGGTGTTCGGCGGCGCAATGGGCATCTGGTCGCTCTTTTGCGGCGCGACCGCCCTGGCGAGCAGCCTCGTTTCGCTGATCGTGCTGCGCGTGCTCTTCGGCATGGGCGAAGGGCCGTTCAGCTCGTCGAACAGCAAGATGGTGAACAACTGGTTTCCGCGCCGTGAAGTGGCGAGCGCCATTGGCGTCATCAGTTCGGGCACGCCGCTCGGCGGTGCGCTGGCCGGTCCGGTCGTCGGCTATATGGCGATCACGTTCGGCTGGCGCTGGGCGTTCGTCATCATCATGATGATCGGCTTTGCGTGGCTCGTGCTGTGGGCGCTGACGACGACCGAGCATCCGCAGCAGAACAAGCGCGTGAAGCAGTCCGAGCTCGATCTGATCGTCGCGGGACAGCAGGATGCGCCGTCGATGGACCATGGCGCGCACGGCAAAAAGGCGAATCTCGGCTTCTATCTGCGTCAGCCGATCATACTCGCCACGGCGTTCGCGTTCTTCTCATACAACTACGTGCTGTTCTTCTTTCTTTCGTGGTTCCCGACGTATCTCACCGAAGCGCATCACATGTCATTGCGCGACATGAGCTTCGCGACGGTCATACCGTGGCTGCTCGGCAGCATCGGGCTCGCGGCGGGCGGCTTCATCACCGATGCGATCCTGCGCATCACCGGCAAGCCGCTGATGTCGCGCCGCATCGTGTTGACGGTGTGTCTCGGCATGGCCGCGCTGTGCGTCGCCTTTGCGGGCCGCGTGGAGAGCACGCAGGGCGCGGTGGCGTTGATGTCGGTCACGATCTTCTTCCTCTACGTGACGGGCTCGGTGTATTGGGCCGTGATTCAGGACACGGTGCGGCGCGAGAACGTCGGTGGCGTCGGCGGCTTCGTGCATCTGCTCGCGAATCTGGCGGGCGTGATCGGGCCGGCGGTGACGGGCTTCATCGTCGAGGCGACGCACGGTGCTTATGGCAGCGCATTCGTATTGGCCGGCGTGATCGCGGTGCTCGGCGCACTGTGTTCGTTGATGTTCATCCGCGAACCGAAAACGCGCGCCAAGCGTGAAAGCGCGGCAAGAGCTGCGTGATAGTATCGAGACGCGGCGCGCCTTCATGCGCCGCGCTCATCAACAAGGTTTCGATCATGCAAGACGGTATCGTGTCGAATGGCTCAACAATGCGGCGTGCGCGCGTGCGCAGGCCGCTCGCGTCGCAGAAGATCGAGTTGCCCGATCTGACTTCGATGATTTCGCACGAGTCGCACGAGCCTATCGGCAAGCAGATTTTTCGGGCGTTGCGTCAGGCCATTTTTGCGGGGCAGCTCGTGCCCGGCACGCCGCTCTCGGAAAAGGAAGTATCGGAGATGTTCCAGGTTTCGCGGCAACCGGTGCGCGAGACCTTCATCAAGCTCGTCGAAGCGGGCGTGCTGCAAGTGCTGCCGCAGCGCGGCACCTTCGTGAAGAAGATTTCGCCGCGACAGGTGCGCGAAGGACGCTTCATTCGCGAGGCGATCGAAACGGCCGTCGCGCGCAAGGCGGCCGTCGCCATCACCGATTCACAACTCGACGATCTCGCCGCGAACCTGCGCGAGCAGAAGACCGCATCGAAAGTGAACGACACCAGCGCGTTTCTCACGCTCGATGAACAATTCCACATGCGGATCGCGCAATCGATCGACTGCGTCGCCGCGTGGGACACGATTCAGGACATCAAGGCGCAGATGGATCGCGTGCGCTATCTGAGCTTGCCGGACGTGTCGCCGCTCGATCTCCTGATCAAGCAGCATGCGCGCATCGTGAGCGCGCTGAAGGCGCATGATCCCGATGGTGCGGAAGAAGCGATGCGCGCGCATCTTCGTGAGATTCTCGTGTCGCTGCATCCGATTGCAGCGCGTAATCCGGACTGGTTCGAGCCGGATGAGCCGGAGCGGGTGGCGTTGGGTTCATGAAAAAAAAGAGCGGCGCGTGCCGCTCTTTTTCGTTCGATGAGGAGGATCGTCACGTCTTCGCCGTCACCGCACGTGCATCGTCGTTCCGCGTCTTGCGGCTCAAAAGAAGCGTGATGACCGCGGACATCGCGAGCGTCGCGCCGACCACATACAAGCCCGCCGAATAACTGCCCGTGCTGTTCTTGAGCCAGCCGATCGCAAACGGTCCGACGAAGCCGCCGAGATTGCCGATCGAGTTGATCATCGCGATACCCGCCGCCGCGCCGGCACCCGAGAGAAACATGCTCGGCATCGCCCAGAGCGGCGCCTTTGCCGCGCTGATGCCCACGTTCACGACGATGAGCGCGAGGATCACGAAGAGCGCCGTGCTCGCCTGACCCGCGAAGATGAAGCCGATGCAGGCAAGCGCGCAAGGAATCACGACGTGCCACGTGCGTTCCTGCGTACGGTCCGAATGCTTCGCCCAGAGGATCATCGCGACGACGGCGACCACGCTCGGAATGCCGGTGATGAGACCCGTCTCCAGCGCTGTGAAGCCGAACTGTCGAATGATGAGCGGCGCCCATAATCCGAGCGTATAGAGACCCGCCGACGTGCCGAAGTAGATCAATGCGAGCGCGAGCACACGCGGATCGCGCAGCGCGTTCCATGCGCCCGCGGTGTGGCCTGCGTGGGACTGCTTTGCATCGGCTTCGCTCTTCAGCTTCGCGATGAGCCATTCGCGTTCATCGCTCGCGAGCCAGTGCGCTTTGGCGGGTGTATCGGTGAGGAACTTGAGCACGACGAAGCCAAGCACGATCGCGGGCAGCGCTTCGATGATGTAGAGAATCTGCCAGTCGGCGAGACCGAACATCGGCGGCAACTGCATGATCGCGCCGGAGAGCGGCGAGCCGATCGCGGTCGAGATCGGCGCGGCGGCCATGAACCATGCGGCCGCGACCGCGCGTTGCTTCGCGGGAAACCACAGGCTTAGATACAGGATGACGCCAGGGAAGAAACCCGCTTCGGCGACACCCAGCAGAAAGCGCAGCGCATAGAAGCTCGTCGGCCCCGTGACGAACGCGGAAGCCACCGACACGATGCCCCACGTCACCATCACACGCGCGATCCAGATACGCGCGCCCACTTTGTGCAGGATCAGGTTCGACGGCACTTCGAACAGAAAGTAGCCGATGAAGAACAAGCCGCCGCCGAGACCGAACGCGGTGGGCGAGAGGCCGATGGCCTTGTTCATCGTCATCGCGGCGAAGCCCACGTTGACGCGGTCGAGAAAGCTGATGAAGTAGAGCAGCATCACGAACGGAATGATGCGCCATGCGAGCTTGCGCGAGACGCGCGCTTCGACATTGGATTCGATGCTGGATTGCATGTGTCTCCTCCTGGGAGGCAGAGCGTTGCGCTCTCGATGAAGGACGCGCAAGCGTCCCCGCTGCCCGCGATGTGCATTGCATCGCGGGTCAGTTGCGTTGATTGCCTGGATGAAACTCGATGGGGCTTTAAGCCGCGGCGGCTTCCACGCGTTCGACTAGCGCGCACACGGCGGCCGTCACTTGCACGGTGGTCGCTTTGCCGCCGAGATCGCCGGTATGGAGCGCGGGATCGGCGGTGACGGCTTCGACCGCGGCCATCACGCGCTTGGCGGCTTCGAATTCGCCGAGATGCTCGAGCAGCATCACGACGGACCAGAACGTGCCGATCGGATTCGCAAGCCCCTTGCCCATGATGTCGAATGCGGAACCGTGGATCGGTTCGAACATCGACGGATAGCGGCGCTCGGGATCGATGTTGCCCGTCGGCGCAATGCCGAGACTGCCCGCGAGCGCGGCGGCCAGATCGCTGAGGATATCGGCGTGCAGGTTCGTCGCGACGATGGTGTCGAGCGTGGCGGGACGGTTGACCATGCGCGCGGTGGCGGCATCGACGAGTTCCTTGTCCCACTTCACGTCCGGGAATTCCTTCGAGATCGCCAGCGCGACTTCGTCCCACATGACCATCGCGTGACGCTGCGCGTTGCTCTTCGTGATGACGGTCAGCAGCTTGCGCGGACGAGACTGCGCGAGTTTGAATGCAAAACGCATAATGCGTTCGACACCGGCGCGCGTCATCATCGACACATCGGTCGCGGCCTCGATCGGATGACCCTGATGCACGCGGCCGCCGACGCCCGAATATTCGCCTTCCGAGTTTTCGCGCACGATCACCCAGTTCATGTCTTCGGGCTTGCAGCGCTTGAGCGGCGCGTCGATGCCCGGCAGGATGCGCGTCGGGCGCACGTTGGCGTACTGGTCGAAGCCCTGGCAGATTTTCAGGCGCAGGCCCCACAGCGTGATGTGATCGGGAACGTCCGGGTCGCCCGCGGAGCCGAAGAGAATCGCATCCTTGTCGCGGATCGCGTCGAGACCATCGGCGGGCATCATCACGCCGTGCTGGCGGTAGTAGTCCGCGCCCCAATCGAAATTCTCGAATTGGAATTCAAAATTTTGCGTGCTGCGTGCAATCGCTTCGAGGACTTGTTGGCCTGCGGGCACGACTTCCTTGCCGATGCCGTCGCCAGGGATGGTTGCGATGCGATATGTCTTCATGTGTCGTCTCCGTGTTCCACTTGTATCGGGGGTGCTTCGATGTGGGTCCACTGTACACAACCGTCGGCGCTGTAACCGGCACTGAACTCAAAGCATCTTTAACTTTGATTCACAGGTGCGCGCGCATGGTGAATTCGGTCGAGCCGAAGAATTCGGGTTCTTTCGACACGCGGGCGACGTTCCGGCGCATCATTCCCCCCAAACTACAGCGCTATACTGACGATCCTTTCACCGCTTCCCGACTCGCGGAACCCTCCCGCGGCGCAAGTCCATAAATTGGCTGAACACGATCTCGAAAAACTCAAAATCGACCGGGGACCGTCCGCCGCCATGCCGCGGCGCCGGCGCAACTGGCTTCGTTACGCGATCATCGTCGCGATCCTGCTCGCGCTCATCGCCGTCGCGCTTCGCATGACCGGCCCGCAAGCCGTCGAAACGGCGACCGTCACCTCGGTTTATCCGTCGCAGAGCTATACGCTCCTGAACGCCACCGGCTATGTCGTGCCGCAGCGCAAGGCGGCGGTGGCGTCGAAGGGACAGGGGCGCGTCGAATGGCTCGGCGTGCTCGAAGGCTCGGTGGTGAAGGAAGGGCAGATCATCGCGCGGCTCGAAAGCGCCGACGTCGCCGCATCGCTCGCGCAGACGCAAGCGCAGGTGAAGGTCGCGCGGGCCAATCTCGAACTTCAGCGCGCCGAGTTGAAGAACGCGGACGTCGATCTCAAGCGCTTTAAAATCCTCGCTCCGCAAGGCGCGATTCCCGTGACGCAATACGACGCGGCGCTCGCCCGCTACGACAAGGCCAAAGCCTCCGTCAACAGCGACGAAGCCGCGATCGTCGCAGCGCTCGCCAACGCGCAGGCCGCGCAAGTGGCCGTCGATCAGACCGTGATCCGCGCGCCGTTCGACGGCGTCGTGCTGGTCAAGCACGCGAACGTGGGCGACAACATCACGCCGTTTTCATCGGCATCGGACAGCAAGGGCGCGGTCGTTACGATGGCCGACATGAAGACGCTCGAAGTCGAAGCCGATGTCGCCGAGTCGAACATTTCGCGCATCGCCGTGGAGCAGCCGTGTGAAATTCAACTCGATGCGCTGCCCGACGTGCGCTTCGCGGGCCGCGTATCGCGCATCGTGCCGACGGTCGATCGCTCGAAAGCCACCGTGCTCGTGAAAGTGCGCTTCGTCGATCGCGACGCGCGCGTGCTGCCCGACATGTCCGCGAAGGTCGCGTTCCTCTCGAAGCCCGTGCCGCCCGAGGAGAAGAAAGCGGTCGTAGCCGTACAGCCGTCGGCGGTCGTCACGCGCGATGGCAGGAAAGTGGTCTACGTCATCGATCACGACACGGCGCGCGAAGTGCCCGTGACGACGGGCGAGCGCATCGGCGATCTGCTCGCGGTGCAGGGCGTGAAGCCCGGCGATGTCGTTGCGCTGTCGCCGGGCGACAAGCTCAAGGACGGCGCCAAAGTCACTCTGGCGAAGAAATAGCGTGAGCACGCCACCTCTGGTTCAGATCAGCCACGTCGCGAAGTCGTATCGGCGCGGCGTGCAGACGGTGCCCGTGCTGACCGACATCACGCTGTCCATCGGCCGGGGCGATTTCGTCGCGCTGATGGGGCCGTCCGGTTCCGGAAAAAGCACGCTGCTCAACCTGATCGCGGGCATCGACCGGCCCGACAGCGGCGAGTTGCTCGTCGGCGGGCTGGATATCACGCGCCTGCCCGAAGCGGCGCTCGCGGACTGGCGCGCGGCGCACGTCGGCTTCATCTTCCAGTTCTATAACCTGATGCCCGTGCTGTCCGCGTTCGAAAATGTCGAACTCCCGCTGATGCTCACGCGCCTCACGCGCCACGAACGACGCGAACGTGTCGCGATGGTGCTCGACATGGTCAGCATGTCCGACCGCATGAGCCACTATCCGTCGGAGCTGTCGGGCGGGCAGCAGCAGCGCGTCGCGATTGCGCGGGCGCTCATTACGGACCCGACGCTGATCGTCGCCGATGAACCCACGGGCGATCTCGACCGCAACTCCGCCGCCGATGTCCTCGCCATGCTGCAACGCCTGAACGACAAGCTCGGCAAGACCATCATCATGGTGACGCACGACGCGCATGCGGCGGGCGCGGCGAAGTCGCTCGTGCATCTGGAAAAAGGCGAGCTGATCGATGGAACTCCGCGATAAGCCATCATGACCGTGCTCAAGCTGATCCTGCGCAACGCGCTGCGTCACAAGCTGCGCACCACATTGACGGTGCTCGGCCTCACCATCGCCGTGCTCGCCTACGGTCTGCTGCACACGGTCGTGGATGCGTGGTACGCGGGCGCGGCGGCGGCATCGAACGCGCGGCTCGTCACGCGCAATGCGATTTCGCTCGTGTTTCCGTTGCCGCTCGCCTACGAGAACCGCATACGCGGCGTCGACGGCGTGACGCTCGTCGCGCGCTCGAACTGGTTCGGCGGTGTCTATCGCGATCCGAAAAACTTCTTCGCGCAGTTCGCCGTGTCGGACAACTATCTCGATCTCTATCCCGAGTTCATCATTTCCGAACAGGCGCGTTCCGATTATCGACGCGATCGCAAAGGCTGCCTGATCGGGCGGCAGCTCGCCGACTTGTACGGCTTTAAAGTTGGCGACGTCATCCCGCTCAAGGGCACGATCTACCCCGGCACGTGGGACTTCGTCGTGCGCGGCATCATGGAAGGGCGCGATGAATCGACCATCACGCGGCAACTGATTTTTCACTACGATTACCTGAACGAGACGATCCGAAAAACGACGAAACGCAATGTCGATCAGGTCGGCGTGTATGTGGTCGGCATCAAGGACCCGGATGAGGCGGCCACCGTCTCGCGCAATATCGACAACGTCTTCAAGAACTCGCTCGCCGAAACGCTGACCGAGACGGAGCAGGCGTTTCAGCTCGGCTTCGTCGCAATGTCGAATCAGATCATCGCGGCGATACGCGTCGTGTCATATGTCGTTATCCTGATCATCATGGCTGTGATGGCGAATGCAATGGCGATGAGCGCGCGCGAGCGCATCACCGAATACGCGACCTTGAAGGCGCTCGGGTTCGGCCCGGCGTTTCTTTCGACGCTCGTATTCGGCGAATCGCTCGCGATCTGCGCGATCGGCGGCGGCATCGGCATTCTTGCGACGCCGCCGATGGCCGAGGTCTTCAAGCGTGCGACGGGCGGCGTGTTCCCGGTCTTCATGGTGTCGCACGAAACGATGCTTCTGCAGGCCGCATGCGCGCTCGTCGTCGCGCTCGCGGCGGCGATCGTGCCGGCGGTGCAGGCAAGCCGCGTGCGCATCGTCGAAGGCCTGCGGGCGATCGGCTGAGGACGCGCGATGGCCATTCCGGTTTCCTACGTCGCACGCAATCTCTGGGCGCGCCGTCTCACGACGATGCTCACCGCAGGTGGGCTCGCGCTCGTCGTGTTCGTGTTCGCGACAGTGCTGATGCTCGATGCGGGCCTGAAGAAAACGCTCGTCTCGACCGGCGAACGCGACAACGTCGTCGTGATCCGCAAGGGCGCGGAAACGGAGATTCAAAGCGCGATCGACCGCGGCCAGGCCAACGTGATGGAGATGCATCCATCGGTCGCGATGAACGGCGACGGCGAGCCGCTCGCGTCGAAGGAAACCGTCGTGCTGATTTCGCTCACCAAGCTTGGCACGAACACGCCCGCGAACGTCGTGATACGCGGCGTCTCGCCGATGGGCCTGCAACTGCGCCCGCAAGTGCAGCTCACGGCGGGCCGCATGTTCAGGCGCGGATCGTCGGAGATCATCGTCGGCAGCGGCATTGCGAAGGGATTCGGCGGTACACGCATCGGCGATCATCTGCGTTTCGCGCAACGGGACTGGACCGTGGTCGGCCATTTCGATGCGGGCGGCAGCGGCTTCGATTCCGAAATCTGGGGCGATGTCGACCAGTTGATGCAATCGTTCCGGCGCACCACGTTTTCTTCGATGGTCGTGCGCCTCGCGCGCAGCGACGCGTTAGAGCGCTTCCGCGCTGACATCGACGTGGACCCGCGTCTCACCGAAGAAGCGAAACGCGAGCAGGTTTTTTACGGCGATCAGTCGAAGGCGCTGTCGTCGTTCATCAATATTCTCGGCATCACGCTGTCGAGCATCTTCTCGATCGCGGCGATGATCGGCGCGATGATCACGATGTACGCGTCGGTGGCGAATCGCGTCGCGGAAATCGGAACTTTGCGGGCGCTCGGCTTCAAGCGCTTCGACGTGCTCGGCGCGTTCCTGCTCGAAGCGTTGCTGCTCGGGCTCGTCGGCGGCGTCGCGGGGCTTGGCTGCGCCGCGCTGATGCAGTTCGCTTCCTTTTCCACGACCAATTTTCAGACGTTCGCGGACTTGTCGTTCCGATTTATTCTGACGCCTTCGGTCATCGCGCAGACGCTCGGCTTTTCGCTCGTGATGGGGCTGGTCGGCGGTTTTCTGCCCGCGTTGCGGGCCTCGCGGATGAATATCGTCGACGCGCTGCGGGCCCGTTGAACGTCGCGACGATTCGATTTCCTGGAATGATCCGTTCCGAACTTTCAAATATTCCGAACTGGCGGACCGGCGTAGAGTTGGCCTGACTCCACCTCCATTCCGGAAGGAAACTCATCATGCCGCTCGTCAGAATCTCGCTCATCAAAGGCAAGCCGCGCGATCATGTCCGCGCCATCTCCAACAGCGTGCACGAGGCGCTCGTCGAAGCGTTCAAAGTGCCCGCCGACGATCGGTTCCAGTTGATCGAACAGCGCGACCGCGACGACTTCATCTACGATCCGGGTTATCTTGGCGTCGAACGCAGCGACGATCTCGTGTTCATCCACATCACCGCGAGCGACTGGCGCGATCTGCCGACCAAGAAGGCGTTCTATAAAACGCTGGTCGCGAAGCTCGTGGAATCGCCCGGCCTGCGGCTCGAGGACGTCATGATCGCGCTCGCGCCGAATCGGCGCGAAGACTGGTCGTTCGGTCGCGGCATCGCGCAGTATGTGGAGGACGCGGGCTGAACGAAACCGCAAAGGAGACAGAGCCACGATGAACCCGACGATCCTGAAAGGCGCGTGCCATTGCGGCGCGGTCACGTTCGAAGCCGATACGCCGATCGAACCCGCCAAGCGCTGTAACTGCAGTTTCTGCCGGCGGCGTGGCGCGGTGATGTCACCGCCGTTCACCAGAGACAAGCTGCGCATTCTTTCGGGCGAAGAGGACCTCGTGCTGTATCAGTTCAACACGCACATCGCGCAGCATTTTTTCTGCAAACATTGTGGAATCTATACGTTTCATCAGACGCGCTCGAATCCCCAGGAGTGGCGCGTGAACCTCGGCTGCATCGACGGCGTGAACGCGTATGCGCTCGCTTCGGACGTCGCCGATGGCGCAAGCAGTTCGGTGGTGACGGACGCATGACAGCGCGTCCGTGTGAATAAAAAGTGGAACGCGGGTCGCCGGGAACGCAGCATGCTATTACCCGGCACCCACAAGCCGTTCGCCTTCGATGTCCCGAAGCGCAACCGTTTGCCGACGAACGGCGTTCGATAACTACATTCACACGGAGCGTCGCCATGGCACGACCCCCTTCGAACGAACCCGACGCGGTACGCCGGCGTCTACTCGCGGCGCTCGCCGGCACGGCGATGTTGTCCGCGTGCGGCGGCGGCAGCGACGACAACTCAGGCACCGTCACGCCGACGAGCCCCATCGGCAATATCCCGCCCGATCGCGCGAACCTGCCGCGTCCCGCGTTGCCCGCGCCGGCGACGTCGGGCATCGATCACATCGTGCTGGTCACGATGGAAAACCGCTCTTTCGATCACCTGCTCGGCTGGGTGCCGGGCGCGGAGGGCGGGCAAACAGGCAGGCAGTTCACCGATGCTTTCGGCGAGACGCATCCGACCTTCGCGCTCTCCGCCAATGCCGCATACGGCTTTCAAGGCTGTCAGTTCGCCGACCCCGATCACGAATACGACGCGGGCCGCGCGCATCTCGCGAACGGCGCGATGAACGGTTTTCTGCTCACGCCCGACACGAACAAGACGCGCGGCGACCTCTTGCCGATCGGCTATTTCACGGGCAGCGATCTCGAGTTCTATCGGCAGGCGGTCGCGCAGTACACGGTCTGCGACTACTACATGAGCGGCATCCTCGCCGACACGTTTCCGAACCGCATCTATCTGCACAGTGGCGAGACGGATCGTCTGAGCGACACGATCGACACATCGTCGCTATCGACGATCTGGGACCGGCTCGACGCGAAGAACGTGTCGTCGAAGTACTACTTCCACGACGTGCCGTTCACGGCGCTGTACGGCACGCGTTATGTCGGCCGCTCGAAGGTCTTTGCCGATTTTCTTGCCGATGCGGCCGGCGGCAATCTGCCGTCGTTCTGCATGGTCGATCCGAGTTTCGCGGGCGAAGCGAACGGCACGTCCAACGACGATCATCCGCACGCGGACGTGCGCAACGGTCAGGCGCTGCTCGGGCAAATCTACGAAGCGCTGCGCGCGGGGCCGAACTGGAGCACGACGCTCATGATCGTCGTCTACGACGAGTGGGGCGGCTTCTTCGAGCATGTCGCGCCGCCGGTGAAGTCGCTTTCGGTTGCGGAACAGAAGCTCGGCAACGACGGACGTCTCGGTTTTCGCGTGCCCTGCATGCTGCTCGGTCCGCGCGTGCGGGCGAACAACGTGGCGCGCTATCCGTTCGATCCGAGCTCGATCCATCAACTGCTCGCATGGCGCTTCGGGCTCGATCCGCTGGGCGTGCGCGCAAGCGATCCAGGCACGTTCAACATGGCCTATGCGCTCGATCTGAGCGACGCGCCGCGCACCGATGCGCCCGCGCTCGCAGTGCCGCCAGGACCGTTCGGACTCGCATGCTCGAACACGTCGGTGATCGGGACGGGCATCGGCGCCATCGACAAGTCCCAGACCGCGAAAGCGGCGGAAGGCGCATCGCAAACGCCGACACCGGGCGGGCGCTTCGCCGATCTGCGCGCGAAGGCGTCGTTGCTTGGGTTTCCTTCCTGACGTCCTTCTCTCGCAATCCGAAACGAAGCGCTGCACGATGCGCATCGCGCGTCTTTACAAAGCCTCGCGATTCCAATATTGCTGACGGCAGGCTTTGGTGTCGCGGAGGGTGAGCCATGAGAACGCTGATGAACGCACGGCGGCGGCGCACGAAGAAGCGCTTCTGCCTCGCGATGCTTGCCGTCGTGCCGATGCTCGGCGCGAGCAACGCATCGGCGACGGAAGGCGCGCTCGGGCGGCCCGTCGCGGGAACGAGCGTGCTGTCGGGCGTGGGCATCGTGCCGACCGAGCCGGTATGGATCGCGAACCTGGAGACCGTTTATCTCGATGGCACCATCAGCGGGAATCGTCAGGTGCCGATCGCGGGGCAGCGTTCGCTCGGCATCGACGGCGAACTGTCGCTCACGCTGGCAAGCATTCTGAAAGTGTGGGGCAGCTATGGCGGCTGGGCATTCGCTTCGGGCTTCACGCTGCCTTACATCTGGGAAAAGGTCACGGGGACGTTCGCAGTCGGCCAGATCAACAGAACGACGAGCGACCGCGCGTCGAATCTCTACGACATGCTCTTCACGCCGATCGAAGCGGGTTACCAGTTTTCGGAGAACGATCACATCGCGCTGTCCTTCAACATCTGGGCGCCGACGGGCAAATACGAGGTGACTTCGCTCGCGAATCCGAGCCTCAACAACTGGACCTTCGTGCCGCAGATCGCCTACACAAAGACCGTGCCGAAGTACGGCCTCGAATTCGATGCGGTGATGGGCTTCCAGTTCTACACGAAGAACACCGCGACGGATTATCAGAACGCGCCGTTGTTCACGCTCGACGTGATGGGCCTGAAGAAATTCGCGAACGGTGTCGGCGTGGGCATCGTGATGGGCACGGTGCAGCAACTCGGTCACGATAGCGGCCCGATCGCCGATCAGCTCGACGGCTTCGTCGGGCATGATTTCACGATCGGTCCGATCATCACGTATGAGACCAAGCTCGGCGGCAAGGCGCCGCTGGCCGCGAGTCTGCGCTGGGTGCCGTCGGTCGTGAGCACCAACCGGCTGAAGAGCACGAAGACCTTCATGGCGACGGCCACGCTCGTGTTCTGATCGCTCGGTTTTATTCCGGCCCGCCGATCACCCAAAGATAATAAGGATTGCTGCGATCGGCCTGCATCGCCGTGCCGATGTCGCGCGTCCACGCCTCGCGGTCGCCGCGATACGCGTCGAGGCCCGCGCGATAGAACGCGTGCAGCGTGCGGCGTTCGGCGGCGAGCGTGTCGACGAACGATGCGTCCGCGCCCGTCAGCGGCGGCTCGCTTTGCAGCGCGAGCAGGTGCGCGAGCGTCGCCGCAAAATCGCCGCGGCGCACCCACGGCGCATATTCGATGCGCGGATCGTCGTCGGTGACGGGCGGCGCGTCTTCCGCGTAATAGGCGAGCGCGCTGCGGTCCGCGACCCACGTCGCCGCGAACGCTTCCGGCGACGCAATGCCGACTTCGCGCAATGCGCGCGCGACTTCGGGATGCGCGAAGCGCTCGCGCAGACGCGGCACGTCGAGCGGCATCGGCTGCATGGAACCGACGAGCATCATCTCGTGGAATTCGGTCGTCCACAGCGCCGCGTGCGGAAACACGTGCAGGAAGCTCTGGATCAGCGAGCGCGTCTGATCCTCGTTCTGCGTCGCGAGCGGCAGCCATTGCGCGACGATGCCGCCATCGTTCAGACGCGCGGCCGCGAGGCGATAGAAGTCCGTCGAATACAGATTGACGACACCCGCGGCCGATGGCGGCGGCGGCTCAAGCGTGACGAGATCGTAACGCTCGTCGCGCGCGAGCAATTCGCGGCGGCCATCCACGAGGCGTATCTCGATGCGCGGATCGGCGCTCATGCCGAGGTTGCCGTCGAAACGCGACGACGCGCGCACGACCGCCGGCAACAGCTCCGCGACGACGCGCCTGTCGAGCGTCGGCCACGTGAGCAGCGCGCCGCCCGTGATGCCCGTGCCGAGGCCGATCACGAGCGCCGAGCGCGGCGTGCCCGTATGCACCATCAGCGGCGCGAGCGCTTGCAGGCGCATGTAGCGGCGTGAGGTCATCGCGTCGCCCGAGTTGGACACGCCTTGTATGTAGAGACGGCGAAAGCGCTGCGCGCCATCGCCCTGATCGAGCACGGCCACCGTGCCGCCCGCGCTTTCCTCGTAATACGCGAGCGCGCCGCCGTGCGCCTTCGCGAGCAGCGCGCCGAGGCGATCGGCGGGCGTGACGACCGCGACGATCGCCGACAGCGCCGCAATCGACGCACACGCGACGATGCCCCCACGCCGCACGGCGCTGCCGCTCAATGCCGCCGACAAGCCGATGAGTCCCGCCGCGACCGCGAGCACGCCGAGCGAGCGCACGAGCCCGAGCGACGGCACGAGCACGAAACCCGCGAACAGCGTGCCCGCGATGCCGCCCGCCGTGTTCATCGCGAGCACGCGGCCGACATCCGCGCCGATGCCCGACTTCGGCTCGCCGGCGCGGCCATTGGCCACCATGCGCAACGCGAAGGGGAAAGCGGCGCCGAGCAGCAGCGTCGGCAGGAGCACGATCGCGCAGGCGGCGACGGCGAAGCTCGCGCACATCGAGGCGAGCATGTTGCCGGTCGCGGCGAGCACGAGCGCCGCTGCATGGCGTTGCGCCCCGGAGAGCCAGCCGCCCGCGCCTGCGACGCCGCCGAGCGCGGCGAGTCCCGCCATGCCGATGAGCACGCCGAACGCGCTCCAGGGATCGCGCGCGCGGTCGGCGTAACGCGCGGCGATCGCGCTGCCGAGCGCAAGGCCTGCGAGATACGTCGCGAGCACGATCGAGAAGGCGAAGCTGCGCGTGCTGATGAATTGCGCGATCGCCTGCGACCATACGACTTCATAGCCGAGCGCGATGCCGCCCGCGACCGCATAGAGCGCAATCGCGATGCGTGCCTGCGCGGCATCGGGCGATGTTCGCGTGCGTGCCGTATCGGCGGCGATGGTCGTCGCAAGGCTCGGCCGCGCGCGACGCGCGATCGCGACCGCGCCCAACGCCGCGACGGCGTTCAACGCGCCGGCGGCCCACGCGCTGCCTTGCACGCCGAGCGACGGAATCAGCAGGAACGCGGGCAACAGCGCGCCGGTGATCGCGCCCGCGGTGTTCGCCGCGTAGAGCCGCCCGCCCGCGCCGCCGACGCCTTGCCGCGACGGCGCGAGCGCGCGCGTGAGCACGGGCACCGTGCCGCCCATCGCGATGGCGGGAAGGCCGACGAGCGCGAAAGGCAAGGCCCACGCGAGGGGCCCGGCGCTTGCCTGCAACGTGGCGAAGAGGGCGGCGCTGTGCGCGAGCGCATGCGTCGCGCCGATGCCAAGCACGAGCGCCGCGACTTCGAGCGCGGCACAAAGCAGAAAGGGCTGCGCGATGCGATCGGCGAACTTGCCGAAGCGCCATCCGCCGATGGCGAGTCCCGCGAAGAACGCGCTGATCGCGATGGTGACCGCCTGAACCTCGACGCCCACGACGAGCGTCAACTGCTTCACCCACAACACCTGATAGATGAGCGCGGCCGTCCCGGATGCGAACAGCAGCAGCGCGGGCCACGTGACACGCATGACCCGCGTCGTGCTGCCCGCACGGCTGGAAACCCGCTTGCGCTGCCCCGCGCTGAGATGGCTCATCGTGCGCGTCCGGGGCTTACTTGCCCGTCGCGCTCAGGCTCTTCATCAGCGAGTCCGTCATCTGGTCGATGCTGAAACTCGCCGGGCGCTGGCTCGGCGGATAGTCCTTGAACGACGCCAGGAACGGCGCGACCTTCGACACCGCATATTGCGCGATATACGCGTTTTTCGTGACCCAGTCGTAATACTGGTCCGAGACCATGTCCGCGCGCTCGTAGGGGTCCATGCGCAGATTGAAGACCTTCGGCACGCGCAGGCAGGTGAACGGATTGGCCCACACCTCGAAACCGCCCGGCGCGCGCTGCTCGCAGAAGACGACCTTCCAGTTGTCCTGACGCATCGCGACGAGCAGGCCGTCGTCGTTGAAATAGAAGAACTCGTGGCGCGGGCTTTCCTTCGACTGGCCCGTGAGATAGGGCAGGAAGTTGTAGCCGTCGAGACGATTCTTGAAGTTCTTGCCGCCGATCGACGCGCCTTTCGCGAGACGATCGCTGATGTTCGTGTCGCCGGCGGCGGCGAGCAGCGTCGGGAACCAGTCGAGGCCGGACATCATCTGCGTCGATACGACGCCCGGCTTGATATGACCCGGCCATCGGACCAGCGCGGGCACCCGGAAGGCGCCTTCCCAGTTCGTGTTCTTTTCGCTGCGGAACGGCGTGGTGGCGGCATCGGGCCAGGAGAACTGATTCGGCCCGTTATCCGTCGTATAGACGACGATGGTGTTATCCGCGATCTTCAGATCGTCGAGCGACTTGAGCAGCTTGCCGACGTCGCCATCGTGCTCGATCATGCCGTCCGCGTAGTCGTTGCCGGGCATGCCGCTCTGACCTTGCATCGAAGGCCGTATGTGCGTGTACATGTGCATGCGCGTCGTGTTCATCCACACGAAGAACGGCTTGTTCGCCTTCGCCTGCTTCTGCATGAAGTCGATGGCAGCCTGCGTGGTTTCGTCGTCGATGGTCTCCATGCGCTTGGTCGTGAGCGGGCCGGTGTCCTCGACCTTGCCGTCCGCGAACGAATGGATCACGCCGCGCGGCGCGTTGCCCTTCACCCAGGCCTTGTCGTTCTTCGGGTAGTACGGACGTTCGGGCTCTTCCTCCGCATTCAGGTGATAGAGATTGCCGAAGAATTCGTCGAAGCCATGCGCGGTCGGCAAGTATTCGTTGCGGTCGCCGAGGTGATTCTTGCCGAACTGGCCGGTTGCATAGCCGAGCGGCTTCAACGCCTGCGCGATCGTGATGTTGGATGCCTGCAAGCCCACGGTCGCGCCCGGAATGCCGACTTTCGAAAGACCGGTGCGCAGCGTCACTTCGCCGGTGATGAACGTCGAGCGGCCCGCCGTGCAACTGTTCTCCGCGTAGTAGTCGGTGAACAGCATGCCCTCGTTCGCGATGCGGTCGATGTTCGGCGTCTCGTAGCCCATCACGCCCTTGCTATACGCGCTGATGTTGGTCTGCCCGATGTCGTCGCCGAAAATCACGAGGATGTTCGGCTTGTTCGAGCTCTGTTTCTGGTTGTTTTGCGCGGCGGGCGCGGGCTTCGCAGGCGCGGCGGGTTTCGCAGTGTTCTGCGTTTGCGCGGTCGAGATCATCGGTGGGACGATCAGCACGCACGCCGCCGCGATCGCGGCGAGTGCGCCGGTGATATAGCGAACGCGTCGAAGATTCGTTTGTGTCATCGTTGTTCTCCCAAGGCCGCTTGCCCTGTTGAAACCGTTACTGCCCCGCGTTTGGCGGATAAATCACGTTCCAGTCGTCCTTCATGCTCACGACGATCCAGCCTTTCGCGAGCGCTTCGTCCCACGCGCGATCGAGCTTGCCGACTTTCGATTGCCGGTCGTAGGCGAACTCGCGCACCGCATCGTCGTGGTGCACGAGGAGCGCTAGATGCGGACCCGTTTGCGCCGCGGTGTACTGCAGCATCTGAAGATCGCCGTCGGAGTTGCCGAACGCGAGCACCGGCTTGCGTCCGATGTTGCGATAGATGCCCACGGGCTTGCCCGGACCGTCATCGACGAAATCGAGCTTCGGTTCGCGCACGAGCACGGGCTTGCCGTCGCGCGTGTCGAACTTCACGGCCTGGCTCGATCCGATGACCTGCTCAGGCGGAACGCCGTAGACGCGGTCCGAAAACACCCGCATGAATTCGATGGTCCCGCCCGACACGATGTACGTCTTGAAGCCGTTGGCGCGCAGATACGCGAGCAATTCAAGCTGCGGCTGATACACGAGATCGGTATAGAGCCGCTGAAACTTCGGGTGCTTCGCGGTCGCGAGCCATGCGCGGATCGTGTTGTCGTATTCATCGGCGGTCATGCCGCTGTTCGCGATCGCGATGAGCTTCATCAACTCTTTCTGCTGGCCCGCGAGCGCGGCCTGGTCGTGCGCGGCGAGCGCGCGAAACGCCGGGTTGTTGCGCCATTCCGGATGCTTCGGCGCGGCGGCCTTCACTTCGTCGAGCAGGAACACGAACTGGAAGTAGAGCGGCTGCTCGCTCCACAAGGTGCCGTCGTTGTCGAACACGGCGATGCGCTCGGCGGGCGGCACGTAGTTTGGCGAGCCTTCGCGCGTCACGTCGTCGACGAAGTGGATGATGGTTTCGCGCGCGATGCCTTCGCGCCATGAAGGCAGCACCGCGGTCGCGGCGGGTTGCGCCGGTGCAACGACGGCGTCGGGACTGCCGCCCGGGCTCTTGCAGCCGGCGATGACGAACGCGGCGAGCAGCGCCGCCGCGAACGCGAAGAAAAGCTCAGCGCGCTGCCGTATCGATCGATGTTTGTCCATGCGTCCGATCCCACGAATCCTTGTCCATCACGAGCCGGAAGCCCAGGTGCGACATGCTGTTGAACGGATCGGTGCCGCGCCGCGCGCTCGGGCGATAGCTGAGGCAATACGCTTCGTTGCACAGGAACGAGCCGCCGCGCGTGACGCGCTTGGGCGCCGCCACAGGCACGCCGGGATCGGCAGGATCCCATGATTCGGACGGCCCCTTCGGCTCATCGACGACGCCGCCCGCCGACGCCTCGCGCCGAAACTGGTCCGCGCGATACCAGTCGGCGGTCCATTGCCACGCGTTGCCGGTCATGTCGGCCAGGCCGTAGCCGTTCGCGGGAAAGCTGCCAACAGGACTCGTACCCGCCGCGCCGCCCGCCTTCGCATTGACGACGGGAAACGGCTGCGGCTGCTGTCCCTGCCAGACGTTGGCCATCTGCCTGCCATCGGGCGTGAACTGATTGCCCCACGCATAGGTGGCCTGATCGAGCCCGCCGCGCGCGGCGAACTCCCATTCGGCTTCGGTCGGCAGACGCTTGCCCGCCCATTTCGCGTAGGCCTCGGCATCCTCATACGAGACCTGCACGACAGGATGATCGTCCTTGCCGTCGATATTGCTCGCCGGTCCCGTCGGATGACGCCAGTCCGCGCCGGGCACGAAGCGCCACCAGCGCGAGAAGTCCTGCAGCGGCACTTGCTCCTTCGTGCCGACGAAGACCATCGCGCCGGCCACGAGCGCGCGTTCGGGCGGGCGCGGCGTGCCGGGCGGCAACTGCACCTCGAGGGTTTCCCAGTCGGGCTTCTTTTCGGCGGTGGTGACGTAGCCTGTCGCCGCGACGAAGGCGCGGAACTGTGCGTTCGTCACGTGATGCTCGTCCATCCAGAAGCCGTGGATGCGGACCCTGTGCGCGGGACGCTCGTTCGCTTGTGCGAGCTTGCTGTCGCTGCCCATCAGGAAATCGCCGCCGGGCACCCACGCCATGTCCTTCGGGCCGTGCACGCCATCGCCGAGCACGATGCGGACCTGAGGTTTCGCATGCTCCGTCATCGCCCAGCTGACCGCATAGCCGACGAGCGCGGGGCACAGAAGCAGCAGCACGGCCCACAGCGCGACGCGGCGCATTCTCGAGCTGCGCGCGTCCGTGTCCTGCTTTTGTTTCGCCGATGTGTCCGCCATTGCGTGGCTCCGCTTGCGTCCTGGTTATCGCATGGACTCCAATCGGTCTCACCAATATACGAACGATTAAGCGAATTCAACGTTTTTTTTGCGGCCGCGGCGCGAGGGTGCGAGAGGGTCGATTCGAGCGGAAATCGCTTCGAAATGCGCATTCGGTTTCAAAAAACAAAGCAATGCGATGCTTTGACGAAAGCGCGCGGGTCCAGTAACTTGTCGCTCACGCGGGCAAGAGCAACCCATCGGGAACGAGCCAGTCATGCGCGATACCATCCGGCGTTTCGAAGCGAGCATCGGGCAAGCGGTCGTGGGACAGGAAGCCGTGGTGCGGCAAATCCTGATCGCGCTGCTCGCCGATGGTCACGTGCTGCTCGAAAGCCTGCCGGGACTCGCCAAAACGCGCACCGTGAAGGCGATCGCCGCGCGCCTCGCCGCCACGATGAAGCGCATCCAGTTCACGCCCGATCTCCTGCCTTCGGACATCACCGGCGGCGAAACGCTGTTGCAATCGGGCACGGAGCGCACGCTCGCGTTCCAGCCCGGACCGATCTTCGGCAATCTGATTCTTGCCGACGAAATCAATCGCGCGCCCGCGAAGGTGCAATCCGCATTGCTCGAAGCGATGGAAGAGCGGCAGATCTCGGTCGCCGGCAAGACCCATGCGATGCCCGATCTCTTTCTCGTGATGGCGACGCAGAACCCCATCGAGCAGGAAGGCACGTATCCGTTGCCCGAGGCGCAAATGGACCGCTTTCTGCTGAAGGTGCTGATCACGTATCCGTCGCCGCAAAGCGAGTGCGAGATGTTGCGTCTGTTGCGGCGTGAGAACGAAGGCGAGAAGGCGCACTTCGACACGCTCTCGCAGGAAGATATCTTTGCCGCGCGCGAGGCGGCGCGTCGCGTGAGCGTGGCGCCCGCCATCGACGAATACATCGTGTCGATCGTCGATGCCACGCGGCATGGTGCCGGCATCGATGCCGATCTCGGCAAATGGATCGAAGTGGGTGCGAGTCCGCGCGGCGCGATCGGGCTGGATCGCGCGAGCCGCGTGCATGCGTGGCTCGACGAGCGCGAATTCGTTACGCCCGATGACGTGCGCGCGGTGATTCATCCCGTGCTGCGTCATCGTCTGCTGCTGTCGTATGAGGCGAACGCGGACAACATCGGCGCGGACGAAGTGATCGACCGGCTGGTCGAGAAGGTGGCCGTGCCTGCGTAGACCCAGAGGAACGTTTCGATGGCGACGAACGCGGAGGACCCGATCGGAAGCGTCTATGTCGATGCCGCGCATCTAGCGCGGCTCGAATTCCGCGCGCGCGGTCTGAGCTTTCTCGCCCCCGCACCGGTGTCGAGCATTCTGTCGGGCCGGCACGCGTCACGCATGCGCGGGCGCGGACTGAACTTCGAGGAATTGCGCGGCTATCTGCCAGGCGACGATATCCGTCATCTCGACTGGCGCGTGAGCCTGCGCACCGGCAAGCCGCATGTGCGCGTGTACACCGAGGAACGCGATCGCCCGTTGCTCGTGGTGGTCGATCAACGCATGAGCATGTTCTTCGGATCGAGCCGCGCATTCAAGTCGGTCGTCGCGGCTGAAGCGGCCGCGCTTGCGATATGGATGGGCTTCGCGGCAGGCGATCGCGTCGGCGGCGTGGTGTTCGGAGACGATGACATCGTGCGCGTGCGGCCCTTGCGCAGCAGAACGCGCATCGAATCCTTGTTCGGCGCGATCGGCAGAATGAATCGCGCGCTTGCCGCCGACAGTCCCGCGCGCACGAACTACGGACAACTGAACGCTGCGCTGGAAGGCGTGTTGCAGATCGCGGGACATGATTTCCTCGTGTGCATCATGAGCGATTTCGCGGGTGCCGATGAACGTACGCGCCAGCTTCTTCGGCAACTCGCGGCGCATAACGACGTGATCGCCGCGCTCGTCTTCGATCCGATGTGGCAGCGCATGCCCGAGCATCGCGCGCTCGTCGTGAGCGAAGGGCGCTTGCAGGTGGAATTGCGCATCGATAACGAGCGCGTGCGTGCGCCGCTCGCGAGCCTCTTCAAGGGCCGTGCCGCCGAGATCGCGGAACTGCTGCGCGCGAGCGGCGTGCCGTTGATGGCTCTATCGACGGCCGAGCCTGTCGTGGATCAGGTGCGCAAGCTGATCGGCGCGCGGCCGCGTCATGCGTTGGGAGGCGGCATATGAACGGCGCGCTGCAATCGCTGCGTGAATTGCCGTTGCCCGCGCCCGTTTCGTATGCGCCGCAGACCATCGGCTGGTTGATCGTTGCGTTGTTGATCGTCGTGATTGCGCTCGCTGTGATGTGGTTTGCGTGGAAGCGTCATGAGAAGTCACGTTATCGGCGGGAGGCGTTGGCCGAGCTCGCATGCATCGAAATGAAATTGCGCGATGAAGCCACGCGCGCGATGGCGCTTGCGGAAATCGCGCCGCTCATCAAACGCACCGCACTGGCAGCCGCGCCGCGTTCTGAAGTGGCATCGTTGAGCGGCGCTTCGTGGCTCGCGTATCTGAAGAAGACGCACGGCGCGTTCGACGACGAAAGCGGCGCGCTGATGTATTCGGCAAGCTATGCGCCGCACGATCGGCTTGCCGGCGTCACACCGCAGCAGGCGCAGCGTCTCGTGCAAGCGGCGCGCGACTGGATCGGCCATCATCATGTGGAAGTTTGAGTTTCCGTGGATGTTCCTGCTCTTGCCGCTGCCCGCGCTCGTGTGGTGGCTCGCGCCCGCGTATCGCACGACGGCGTCCGCGGTGCGCATGCCGTTCTTCCGCGAAATGGCCGAAGCCGCAGGAGAGAAACCCGCGCCCGGCGGCGTGCGCCTGCGCAGCAACTGGCTGCAACGCGTGCTGATGCCCTTGCTCTGGATACTGCTGCTGATTGCGGCCGCACGGCCCGTATTCGTCGAAGCGCCTGTCACGCGCGACATGGCCGCACGCGATCTGCTGCTGGCTATCGACCTGTCGCAGTCGATGAGCGAGCGCGATTTCATCGACACCGTCACGAACGAACGCATGGACCGCCTGAGCGCGGTGAAGCGCGTGGTCGCGGACTTCATCGCGAAGCGCAAGGGCGATCGCATCGGGCTCGTCGTGTTCGGCGATGCCGCGTATCCGCAAGCGCCGCTCACGCTCGATCACGACAGCGTGCTGATGCTGCTCGACGCAATGCGCATCGGCATGGCGGGGCCGCGCACGGCGATCGGCGATGCGATCGGTCTCGCCGTCAAGCTGATGGAGAACACACCCGCGCAGGAGAAAGTGCTCGTGCTGCTCACCGACGGTAACGACACCGCGAGCGCGATCCCGCCCGAGCAGGCGGCGCGCATCGCGAAGCGGCATGGCATCGTCGTGCATACCATCGGCATCGGCGATCCGGGCACGCAAGGCGAAGACAAGGTCGATCTCGACGCGCTCGCGCGCATCGCGAAGACGACGGGCGGCAGCGCTTTTCATGCGCTCGGCCGCGAGCAGGACCTTGCCGCCGTCTATTCGGCGATCGACAAGTTGACGCCGGAAAAGATCAGGCGTGCGATCTATCGACCGCAGCGCGAGTTCTACTGGGTGCCGCTTGCGCTGGCCGTATCGATACTCACGCTGTATCACGTGCTCGCGTATCTCGTCGCGTTGCTGCGCGCGCCGCGCCGCGTCGTGCCGATGGACGAGGCAGAGGCCTGACATGGCCATCGATCTCACCGCGTTTCATTTTCTGCGGCCGATATGGCTGCTGTTGCTGATTCCCGCCGCGGTGCTGCCTTTCGTGTGGCTGCGGCGCAACGACGTGCGCGCGCGCTGGCGCAATCTCATCGCGCCGCAGTTGCTGGATTATCTGATCGTCGGTGAGAAGACGCGGCGTTGTGTGCAGCCGGTGCATACGCTGTCCGCGCTAATCGCGCTCGGTGCAATTGCCGTCGCGGGGCCGACATGGCAGCAGGAACGTCCGCCGTTCGATCAGGACAAGGCGCCGCTCGTCGTCGTGCTCGAGCTCGCGCGTTCGATGGATGCCAGCGATATCGCGCCGACGCGCATCGAACGCGCGAAGCAGAAAGTGCTCGATCTCGCGGCGGCGAGAAAGGGCGCGCGCACGGGGCTCGTCGTGTTCGCATCGAGCGCGCATCTCGTCGTGCCGCCGACGGAAGACCCGGCCATGCTCGAACTCTATGTGCCCGCGCTCGCGCCCGAGCTCATGCCGCGCGACGGCAGGAACGCGGCGGCGGGTCTCGCCATTGCCGAGCGCATGCTGCAAAAGGATGAAGCGGCGGGCACGATCGTCTTCATGAGCGATGGCTTCGACGAAAGCCGCACCGACGAGTTCGTGCGCATCGCGAAGGCATCGAAACATCAGTTGCTATGGCTCGCGGTGGGCACGGAGAACGGCGGCGCGATACGCAAGCCGAACGGCGAACTGGCGACGGATGAGGCAGGCCGTCCGGTCACCGGCGTGTTCGATGCGGCGGCGATCCGCAAGATCACGCAGGCGGCGTCAATACCGCTCGCGAGCATGCGTGCCGATGATGAGGATGTCGAATGGATTCAGCGTCGCGCGCAGGTCTATCTGGAAGCGGCGCAGGAAGAGAAGATCGTGCCGCGCTGGAAGGAAACGGGTTACTGGCTGATCGTGCCAATTCTCGTCATCGTGCTGGTTTGTTTCAGGCGTGGATGGACGGTGAAATGGTTGCCCGTCGTTTTGATGACATTCGCAACGCTATGCGTACCGAATCATGCGCGCGCTGCATCGTTCGAATGGCTCGATCTGTTCGCCACACACGATCAGCAAGGCCGATGGCGCTTCGAGCACGGCGATTACAAAGGCGCCGCGCAGCGCTTTGATGATCCGATGTGGAAAGGCCGCGCGCAATATCTCGCGGGCGACTATGCGGACGCGCTCGATACTTTCTCGCGCATGGATTCGGCGGAGGCGTACTTTTATATCGGCAACACGCTCGCGCATCTGAAGGACTATGAAGGCGCGCTGAAGGCGTACGACAACGCGCTCGCCCGTCGCGCCGATTTCGCCGATGCGCGCGCGAACCGTGAACTGGTGCAGAAACTCATCAAGGATCAGAAGGACGAAGGCGATGAATCGACCACGCTGAAGCCCGATCAGATCGACGTTCAAAAGAAGAAGAGCAAGGAGGGCAAGCAAGTGCTCGTGCAGGGGCAGCGTCCATCGGAAGAGGCGTGGATGCGCAATCTGAACACGTCGCCGGCTGCGTTTTTGCATCAGCGTTTCGCGCAGGAAGCAGGAGGCGGGCCATGATGCGCCGCTGCTTCGCGATGCTCCTTCTGTGGCTCGCATGCTCGATCGCCTGCGCCGACGACACGCCGCGCACGATGCTGCGCGCGCATCTCGAACCATCGGGTCCGGTCGTCGCGGGCAGCGCGGTCAAGCTCGTCGTCGATGCACTGACGACGACGTGGTTCACCGCCGCACCCGACTGGCCGCTCTTCGAGATACGCGACGCATTCGTCACGCTGCCCGACGAAAACGCATTGAATCTCAATGAGACGATCGATGGCGTGCGATGGTTCGGCGTGAGCCGTGTTTATCGCATCGTGCCGCGCGCATCGGGCGCGTTCGACGTGCCCGCGTTCAGCATCACACTGCATCCGGGCGGCATGGATACGCCTGTGAAACTCGACACGCCGCCGCTGCGATTCACCGCGACGCTGCCGCCGGGCGCGGAAGGCATGACGTCGTTCTTTCCCGCGCCGAATGTCGTGGCGACGCAGCGCATCGAGCCGAATGGCGGCGGCACGCTGGAGGTCGGCGGCACGGTAACGCGCATCGTCACGCAGCGCGCCGATGCGACCGAGTCGATGCTGATCGCGCCGGTTCTTTTCGGCGACGTCGAAGGCTTGCGGCGTTATCCGAAGCCGCCCGCGACGCGCAACATTGCCGACGATCGCACGGGCCTCGTGGCGGGCGAGCGCACCGATACCGTGACCTATGTCGTGAACAAACGCGGGCGATACGAACTGCCGCCGATCGATATCGAATGGTGGAACACGGCGGCGCATCGACGTGAAAGCATTCATCTGCCCGCGATACGCTTCACGGCGCGCGCGGCACGCGAGAAGCCGCTATGGGAAATCCCCGCCGATGCGCTCGCAGGCGCTGCGCGCCATACGGTGATCTTCCTGAACGCACGCGATATCGTGATCGCGTGTATCGTGCTGGCTTGCATCATAACGGGCGTGTGGTTCTATCCGCGCATGCGCGTGTGGCTCGAACGGTTGTCGCGCTGGTGGATCGCGGAGCGCAGAAGGCGCGCGGAAGGCGAGTTCGCCGCATGGCGCGCGTTGAAACAAGCCGTGGATTCGGGCGTCATGCGGCGCGTGATTCCGGCGCTTTATCGATGGATGGATGTGAACCCGCGTTTCAGACGTCCTGCGTTGCTCGACCAGCTCTCGGAGCCCGATTTGAAAGACCTGGCGAAGGCCGTCGAAACACATTATGAAAACGCGACGGAGTCCGGCGCGCGCGTAAAGCTGCATCGGCGGATGCGATGGAAGCATTCGCGCTACGCGAGAGGTCCGGCGCTGCCGCCGCTCAATGAAGGTCATTGACTATCGATGAGGAAATACGGCCATGACTCGTCTGACTCAAAAGCTCGCGTGCATCGTTGCGCTCGCATTGCTCTCGACGTCGCTCGCGCTCGCGTGTACGCGCGCGCTGTATGTCGGCGACAAGGGGCTCGTGATCACGGGCCGCACGATGGACTGGTCCGAAGACATGCGCTCGAATCTCTGGGTGATGCCCGGGGGCATCGAACGTGATGGCAACGCGGGCCCGAAGTCGATCAAGTGGAAATCGAAGTATGGGAGCGTGGTGGTATCGGGCTATGAGATCGGCACGGTCGATGGCATGAACGAACGGGGGCTCGTCGCCAACGCGCTCTATCTCGCGGAGACCGACTACGGCAAGCCCGATCCCAAACGCGATCCGATGTCGATCAGCCTGTGGGCGCAATACGCGCTCGATAACTTTGCGACCGTGGGGCAAGCCGTCTATGTGATGTCGCGCGAGCCGTTTCAGATCATCGCGCCGCCGCTGCCGAACGGCAAACCGCTGACGATACATCTTTCCCTTTCCGATGCGCGCGGCGATTCCGCGATCTTCGAATACATCAACGGCAAGCTCATCATTCATCAGGGCAAGAAGTACAAGATCATGACGAACTCGCCGATTTACGACGAGCAACTCGCGATCGATACGTACTGGAAGAGCGTCGGCGGCGCGGGCTTTTTGCCGGGCACGAACCGCGCGGCGGACCGCTTCGTGCGCGCGTCCTTTTTGCTCGATGCCATTCCGAAGCAGGCCGATCCGAACTATATGGCGGGCGTGCCGCAAAAGTCGTATCCATTTCAGGCGGTGGCGAGCGTGATGAGCCTGATGCGTTCGGTGAGCGTGCCGCTCGGCATCAGCACGGCGGAGCAGCCGAATCTTTCATCGACGATATGGCGCACCGTGTCGGATCAGCAGAACATGATTTACTACTTCGATTCGGCGACGCGGCCCGATACGTTCTGGGTGTCGTTGAAGAAGCTCATCCTGAATCCTGGCGCGCCGGTGATGAAGCTCACGATCGATTCGGGACAGGTTTTTTCGGGCGAGACGGCGGGGAGTTTCGTCGCGGCGCCCGCGTTCGCGTTCATGCCGGCGAAGGCGCCTTGAAAAGCGTCGGCAACAAAACGAGGCATCGATTTCCCCCGCGCAGGTAAAATAGCGAGCTTTTGCCCCCGGTGATCCTGTGCAAGGCTCCAAGCGCACGGCATTCAGCGGCCCGGCGCTCGTTCGCCTGCTGGCACATTTTGCCGATCTCGACGTTCACGAACCCGCTCAATCGCTTGCGGACCGTCTGAGCCAATGGCTCGGCTGGACCGATGCGATCGCGCTCTCGACCGCGCTCGCGACCGATCCGCCCGCCGTCTCCGGCGCGCGATCCGCCGCGCGCAACGTGGAAGAGGAGTGCGCGCGCGTGCGGACATCGCTCGCCGGCGCACTGGCGCGCGAGGACGCGGCCGCGCACCGCAGGCATCGGACCGCGGCGCAACCGGTGACGGATCAGCCGGCGCCCGATTACGCGGACTTCCGCCAGCGTTACCTGTCCTTGCAGCAGGCGATGGACACCGATATCGGCGCGCTGCGCACCCGTCTCAGATCGACGCTCGCGGCCAGGTCGCCGGACATGGCGCGCCTTGCGGTCGTCGATGCCGTGATGGAACAGGCGCTGAGCGCGCGCGAGCGCAGTTTGCTCGCGCATGTGCCCGCCTTGCTCGGCAAGCACTTCGAGCGCCTCAAGCGCGCGCACGCTGCGGCGGAAGCATCGCCGCCCAACGCGTGGCTCGACGTCTTCCGCAAGGATCTGCAAAGCGTATTGCTCGCCGAACTGGATGTTCGTTTTCAACCGATCGAAGGCTTGCTCGCGGCTCTTCGCACCCGCTAACTGGCTCGCTATGCCCCGAAATCTATTGAACATCGCCGTCTTTTCGATTGGCCTCGCCGCGGTCTGCGGCATCGGTATCGCCTATGTCGGCTCGAATGCGCTCGCGTTCGCCGTCATCGTCGTGATCGCCGGATGCTATCTCGCGGGCGCGGCCGAACTGCGCCGCTTTCAGCAGACCACCAGCACGCTGGAGCAGGCCGTCACGCAGCTCACGAGCGCGCCGCGCAGCCTGTCCGTATGGCTCGACACGCTTCATCCGAGTCTGCGCAATGCAGTGCGGTTGCGAATCGAAGGCGAGCGCGCCGCATTGCCCGGCCCGGCGCTCGCACCTTATCTCGTCGGCTTGCTGGTGTTGCTCGGCATGCTCGGCACGCTGCTCGGCATGGTCGCGACGTTGCGCGGCACGGGCACGGCGCTGCAGAGCGCATCGGATCTGACGGCGATCCGCGCGTCGCTCGCCGCGCCCGTGACGGGACTCGGCTTCGCGTTCGGCACGTCGATCGCGGGTGTCGCGGGCTCCGCGATGCTCGGCCTCTTGTCCACGCTGTGCCGGCGTGAACGTCTGCATGTCACGCAGCAGCTCGACATGAAAATCGCGGGCGCGCTGCGTGTCTTCACGCAGGCGCATCAGCGCGAAGAGACGTTCAAGCTGTTGCGGATGCAGACGGAGCTGATGCCGAAGCTCGTCGATCGCCTTCAGTCGATGACACTCGCGATCGAGCAGCAGAGCCTTGCCGCGAACGAGCGGCAGAGCGCGAGTCAGGAGGCGTTCCACGCAAAGACGGAGACTGCATATCGGCGGCTCGCGACATCGGTGGAATTGTCGTTGAAGCAGAGCGTCGCGGACAGCGCGCGCGCCGCGAGCGCCGCGTTGCAGCCGATCATGCAGACGACGATGGACGGCATCGCGCGCGAAGTCAGCGCATTGCACGGCAGCGTCGAACAGGCGGTCGCGCGTCAGCTTGAAGGATTGTCCAGCGGATTCGAGGCGTCGTCGGAAAAGGTCGCGGAGATCTGGAACGCGTCGATCTCGAAGCATGCGCAGTCGAACGCGGCGCTCGTCGGCGAAATGGGCGTATCGCTCGATCGCTTCGCGCAAGCCTTCGATCAACGCGCGGCAAGTCTCGTCGATGGCGTGTCGTTGCAAATGGACCGTGTGTCGGGCGCGCTGGAGTCGTCGGTGGCGAAGCACGGGCAATCGAGCGATGCGCTCGTTGCGCGCATGGACGCATCGCTGGATCGTTTTGCACAGACGTTCGATACGCGTTCTTCCGGCTTGATCGATGGCGTTTCGACACGCCTCGAAACCGCGATGAGCAACCTGTCGCAAGCATGGACCAACGCGCTCGCAGAGCATGCGCGCTTCAACGAACAAGCAGCCGGGCAGAACCAGAACGCATTGACGGCCGCCGCGGCTAGTTTCGAGGAACACGCGGCGTCGCTCGTGCAATCTGTCGATCAGCGAAGCGAAGAACGTCTTGCTACATGGAGCGGCACGCTCGATACGATGGCCGCGTCGTTGCGCGAGCAATGGCAGGCAACGAGCGCAGTGGCAGCGAATCGTCAGCAGGACATCTGCGATGCGCTCGCGCAAACCGCGCAGGATATGTCCGCACAATCGCAAGCCCATGCGAATGCGACGATCGCCGAAATCGAGCGTCTCGTGCAGGCCGCATCGGAAGCGCCGAAGGCCGCGGCCGAAGTGGTCGCGGAGATGCGTCAGAAGCTCTCCGATTCGATGGTGCGCGATACCGCGATGCTCGACGAGCGCAGCCGTTTGCTCGCGACGGTCGAGACCCTGCTCGATGCCGTGAATCTCGCATCGAACGAGCAACGCGCCGCCATCGACGCACTGGTCGATACCTCGGCGACATTGCTCGAACGTGTCGGCACGCAGTTCACCGGCACGGTCGAAGCTGAAGGCGGCAAGCTCGGCGCGATGGCCGCGCAAGTGACGACGAGCGCGGTCGAAATGGCCAGCATGTCGGATGCGTTCGGCGCGGCGGTGCAGTCGTTCGGCGCATCGAACGACAAGCTCGTCGCGCATCTGGAACGCATCGAAAGCGCGCTCGACAAATCACTCGCACGCAGCGATGAGCAGCTCGCGTATTACGTCGCGCAGGCGAAGGAAGTCATCGATCTGAGCATGCGGTCGCAAAAGCAGATCGTCGAGGACTTGCAGCATATCGCGGGCCATCGCGTGGCCGGAGCGCGCGCGGCATGAACGAGGACATCGACGGCGGCACGGAATACGCCGCGCCGATCTGGGCCGCATTCGCCGATCTGATGTCGGTGCTGCTGGGTGCGTTCGTGCTGATACTCGTCGGCGTGATCGGCGTGCAGTTGCAACTCGAAAACAAGCTCGACGAAGAAGTGAAGCATCGGCAGGAAGAAACGCAGCGTCGCCTGACGCTGGAGCAGGCGCTCGCGGGGCCGCTCGCATCGGGGCGCGTGACGCTCGTGAACGGGCGCATCGGCATCAGCGGAAGCGTGCTCTTCGCGCTCAATTCGGATCAGTTGCAGCCGCAGGGCCGCGACGTGCTGAAGAGCCTGGCCGGGCCGCTGTCCGCGTATCTTCGTGCGCATGAAGAGATTCTCATGGTGAGCGGTTTCGCCGACGATCAGCAGGTCCACGAAAACAACCGCCGCTTCGCGGATAACTGGGAGCTGTCCGCGAAGCGCGCGTTGACGGTGACGCGCGCATTGATCGATGCAGGCGTGCCATCGCCTTCGGTGTTCGCGGCGGCGTTCGGCTCGGAGCAGCCCGTCAGTTCCAACGCCGATGCGGAAGGGCGCGCGAAGAACCGGCGCGTCGAGATTTCGGCCGTGCCGCGGCCGACCAACGGCGACGCGAAGGCGCATGAATAACGCGGCATCGGCACGCGCGATGCTCGACGCATGGCGTGCGAACGGCGACGACCGCGCGAATCCCGTGCGCTTTCATCTCATCGATGCACTGGACCGGCGCGCGGGCGCGTATGAAGGCGAGGCGCGCCGCATGCTCGATGAACGGCTCGCGCAATTGCTCGATGCGTATCGGCGCGATATCGATTCGATGAATGTGGCTGCTGCGAAGAACGATGCGGCACGCGGTCCGCTGGCCGCGCTCGTCGATGACATCGAGAAAGCGTCTTCGATGAACGAGACATCGCACGCGGAATTGCTCGATTACTTTCGCGCGGTGTGGTCGAAGGTCAGCGCGGAAAAGCAGTTGCGCGATTCGTTCGCGCAAGTGCCGAAGAATGCGGGACCGCTCAATTCGAGCAGTCTGGTGCATCGGTCGCTGTCGCTGATGCGCGAGTTATCGCCGGAATACCTTCAGCAGTTTCTCGCGTACATCGATGCGCTTTCGTGGATGGAAGCGATGAACGGTCCTGTATCGACCGAAGTAGCGGGCGCAAAGAAAAGCGCACGCAAGAAGAAATAAAAAAACGCCGCGCGATTCATGCAACCGCGCGGCGCAATGGCATTACGCCAGCCAGCCTTTGATCGTGCTCGTCATCACGTTCGTGGAGATGCCATAGCGATCGTGCAGGGTGGGCAGCGCGCCTGCATCGAGGAACGCATCGGGCAGTGCGATCTGACGGAACGCCGGCGTCACGCCCGCCGTCAGCAGCGTGGTCGCCACCGCTTCACCCAGTCCGCCGATCACCGTATGATTTTCCGCGACCACGACGAGACGTCCCGAACGCTTCGCCTCGCGGATGATCGTGTCCGTATCGAGCGGCTTGATCGTCGGCACGTGCAGCACGGCGACATCGACGTTATCGGCTTGCAGCGCCTTGGCGGTCTCGAGTGCGCGCATCGTCAGGATGCCAGAAGAAATGATGAGCACGTCGCGGCCATCGCGCAGCAGCTTCGCCTTGCCGAGCTCGAACGTATAGTCGTATTCGTCGAGCACGGCGGGCACGTTGCCGCGCAACAGACGCGCATACACAGGACCCTTGTGCGCGGCGATCGCGGGCACCATCTGCTCGATATCGAGCGCGTCGCACGGATCGATGACGGTCATGTTGGGCATCGCGCGCATCAACGCGAGGTCTTCCGCGGCCTGATGGCTCGGGCCGTAGCCCGTTGTGAGTCCCGGCAGCGCGGCGACGATCTTCACATCGAGGTTATCTTCGGCGATCGTCTGATGGATGAAGTCATATGCGCGGCGCGTCGCGAATACCGCATAGGTCGTGACGAACGGCTGCGCGCCTTCATGTGCGAAGCCCGACGCCGCGCCCATCAGCAATTGCTCGGCCATGCCCATCTGATAGTAACGCTCGGGAAATTCCTTCGCGAGGATATGCAGGTCCGTGTACTTGCCGAGATCGGCCGTCATGCCGATGACGTTGCTCTTCGCGCGAGCCAGTTCCACGAGCGCATGGCCGAACGGAGCGGAACGCGTGACCTGTCCTTCGTTCGCGATGGAGGCGATCATCGCGGAGGTCTTCAAACGCGGCTTCTTGTCGATGACTTGACTCATGCTTGTCTCCCTGCTTCGAGTGCTTCGAGCGCCAGTTGCCATTCGTGGGCATCGACGCGGATAAAGTGGTTTTTCTCGCGCTGTTCGAGGAACGGCACGCCGCAGCCCATCTTCGTATCGCACACGATGATGCGCGGCTTCGCGTCCTTCAGATTGCGCGCGTTGTCGAAGGCCTCTTTCACGGCGTCGATATCGTTGCCGTTCACGCGCTGCACGTACCAGCCGAACGCTTCGAGCTTCTCGACGAGCGGCTCGAACGCCATGATCTGCGTCGAAGGGCCATCGGCTTGCTGGTTGTTCACATCGACCATCGCGATGAGGTTATCGAGCTTCCAGTGCGCCGCCGACATCAGGCCTTCCCAGACCGAGCCTTCGTCGAGCTCGCCATCGGAGAAGAGCGTGTAGACGAAGGACTTCGAGCCCTTACGCTTGAGGCCGAGGCCGCGGCCCACCGCGATCGTGAGACCTTGCCCCAGCGAGCCGCCGGACATTTCCATGCCGGGCGTATAGCTCGCCATGCCGGACATGGGCAGGCGGCTGTCGTCGCTGCCGTAGGTTTCGAGTTCCTCTTGCGGCAGGATGCCCGCTTCGAACAGCGCGGCGTACAGCGCGATCGCATAGTGACCGTTCGACAGCAGGAAGCGGTCGCGATCTTCCCATTGCGGATCTTCGGGGCGGTAGTTCATCGCGCCGAAGTAGGCGACGGCCAGCACGTCGGCGATATCGAGTGCCTGGCCGATATAACCCTGGCCTTGCACTTCGCCCATCAGCAGGGCGTTGCGGCGAATACGGTAGGCGCGCTCGGCGAGCGTCACCTCCTCGATAACGGGAGTACTCATGTGTTGTCTCCTTGAGTGAATTGGATTTAGCGATTGACCGTCTTGGCCGGCACGAAGAACACGAGCACCGCGCCCAGCACGACAGCCAACGAGATGAAGATCAGGCCCGCGGTCGATTTGCCCGTGAAGTCATTGAGCCAGCCGACGATCGCCGGGGAGAAGAAGCCCGCGAGATTGGCGAAGCAGTTGACCGCCGCGATGCCCGCCGCCGCCGACATGCCGCCGAGGACCGCGGTAGGCAGCGACCAGAACTGGGATGATGACGCGAGAATGCCTGCTGCCGCGACGCTCACACAGACGATCGAGGCGCCCACGCTGCCGAGCATCGGCAAGGTGGCGAAGCCGGCTGCGGAGATGAGCATCGGGATCGCGAGATGCAGGCGGCGTTCGCGGCGCTTGTCCGCGCTCGCACCGATCAGCGGCAGTGCAACGATGGCGCAGAGATACGGAATCGCGGTGAGAATGCCGACCCACAGCGGGTCTGCTACACCGGTGCGGCGGATGATCGTCGGCAGCCAGAACGTGAGACCGTATTGACCCAGCACGACGCAGAAGTAGATCGCGGCCATCAGCCACAGACGACGATCGCCGATGAACGAACGGATCGATACGTGCTGGACGGTCTGCGCGTTGTCCTTCTCGACGTTGCGGGCGAGCAGGGCTTTTTCCGCATCCGTGAGCCACTTCGCGCCGGCGATGCCGTTGTCGAGATAGAACAGGATCGCGACGCCGAGGAACAGCGAAGGCAGGGCTTCGAGCATGAAGAGCCACTTCCATCCGGCGAGTCCGTGCACGTTCTGGAACGCATGCATGATGTAGCCGGAAAGCGGCCCGCCGACGATGCCCGCGAGCGGAATCGCCATGAAGAACAGCGAGAGCGCTTTGGCGCGGCGCGCAGCGGGAAACCAGTACGTGAGATAGAGAATCACGCCGGGCGCGAAGCCCGCTTCGGCGACCCCGAGCAGAAAGCGCAGGACATAGAACATCGTGGGTGACTTGACGAACACGAAGCTCGCGGAAATCACGGCCCACGTCAGCATGATGCGAGCGAGCCAGTTGCGCGCGCCCACTTTATGCAGGATCACGTTGCTGGGCACTTCGAAGAGGAAGTAGCCGAGAAAGAAGATGCCCGCGCCGATGCCGTAGATGGTTTCGGAGAAGCGCAGATCGTTGAGCATCTGCAGCTTGGCGAAGCCGACGTTGACGCGATCGAGATACGCGCCGAGATAACACAGCATCAGAAAGGGGATGAGGCGGCGTCCGACCTTGGCATAGGTCTTGGCCTCGAAGCTCTTTGCATCATCGGATGATGCGAACTGGGCGCTTGCCGTCGATGCGGCGAGTTTGGATTTCATGAGTTTGTCTCCAGCCATGTCAGGCGCCCTGGTTATCCAGATGCGCCTGTGTGCGATCAGTGAATCAACATGCCGCCATTGACATCGAGCGTGATACCCGTGAGATACGAGGACAGATCGCTCGAAAGAAAGAGGCATGCATTGGCGATATCAGCGGCATCACCGAGACGGCCGAGCGGAATGCCTTTGATGATGTCCGTGCGCATCTCGGGCGTGAGCTTGTCGCCGGTGATATCGGTCTGAATCAGGCCCGGCGTGATCGAATTGACGCGGATGCCGTCGCCGCCGAACTCACGCGCCATCGCTTTCGCGAGACCCAGCACGCCGGCCTTGGCCGCGCTGTAATGCGGTCCGCCGAAGATGCCGCCGCCGCGCTGCGCCGACACCGACGACATGCACACGATGCTGCCGCGCTTCTGCTTCTTCATCTGCGGAATGACGGCCTGCGACATATACAGGGTGCCGAGCAGATTCACGCCGATGACCGCGTCGAAGTTATCCGCGCCGATTTCCAGCGTCTTGATGGGCTGCGTAATGCCCGCGTTGTTGATGAGCGCATCGATGCGCCCGTACTTTTCGATCGTTGCGCTGGCGGCGGCGACGCACGCGGCTTTATCGGTGACATCGCAGGCGAGGCCGAGATGGCCTTCGCCCAGATCGTTCGCGGCGCTTTGCGCGTCCGCTTCCTTCAGGTCCAGCACGACGATGCGCGCGCCCTGTGCCGCAAGCGCCTTTGCCGTCGCCTTGCCGATGCCGCGTGCCGAAGCCGCGCCTGTAACGATCACTACCTGATTCTCGAGCAACATCGTTGTCTCCGCTGGTTGTCTGGTGTAGACGCAGTGTCTTCGCCTTCGACCTGAGGATCAACGCAGTTTGCCTCAACTATTGCTGAGAAATTTTCAGGTATCGGCGCGGCGCTCGATTTGCTGATCCATCCACGCGAGAAACTTCGCGACGCGCGGCAATCCGGCGTTTTGACTGGGGTAAACCAGATGATGTGCGCCGACTTCGACCGCAAACTCCCTGCCGAATACAGGTACAAGCGAGCCGCGTTCCAGATGGACGGAGGCGAGCATCGTGCTTTCGAGCGCGATGCCGTGACCGAGCGCGGCCGCTTCGAGCGACATGTACGAGCGGTCGAATGAAAAATCGAACGCCTTGCGCTTCACGGCCACGCCGAATTTGCCGAACCACTGCTGCCATTGCACGAGCGGCGATTCGGAAAAGATCAGGCGTCGTTCGAGAAGATCATCGGGGGACGAGACGGGAAAGCGCTCCAGATAGGCGCGCGACGCGAGCGGCGCGATAGTTTCATGGCGCAGGGTCTTGATTTCGACGTCGGTCCAGTGTGCATAGCCGTGACGCACGTCGATGTCGAAATAGCCCGATGTGAACGACACGTTTTCATAAGAGCACGCGAGGTTCATCTGAATGTCGCCGTTTGCTTCCTGAAACGCGGCGAGACGCGGCAGCAGCCACATGAGACCGAAGCTCGGGCTCGAATGAATGCGCAGTATTTCGACCGATGTTTCGCTCGATGCACGCTCGGTCGCGCGATTCAGTTCGGCGAGCGCGCCGGTCACATCGGAGAGATATTGCGTGCCGGTGGGCGTGAGGACGAGACCGCGGCCGAGCCGCGTGAACAACGGACGGCCGACGATGTTTTCCAGATTCGCCAGTTGATGGCTGACGGCGGACGGAGTGAGGCCGAGCTCGTCGGCAGCGCGGTTGACGCTTTTGGTGCGCGCGACGCTCTCGAACGCGATGATTGATTTCAGCGGGGGGAGGCGCATGGGTGGTTACTTCGGCTCCTTCGGCACACGCCCCATCAAAAAGAACTCGTCGTTCGGCCGCATCGACATCACATTCGCCATGCGGTTCGATAGCCCGAAGAACGCGGTGATCGCCGCGATATCCCACGCGTCTTCATCGCTGAAACCATGCGCGTGCAGAGCAGCGAAATCGTCATCGCTGACGGTACCGGCCGCGCGGCACACCTTCAGCGCGAAATCGAGCATGGCCTTCTGACGCGGCGTGATATCCGCCTTGCGATGATTCACTGCCACCTGATCCGCGACGAGCGCGTTCTTCTCGTAGATCCGCAAGATGGCCCCATGCGCGACGACGCAATAGAGGCAATCGTTCACCGCGCTCGTCGCGACGACGATCATCTCGCGCTCGCCTTTAGTAAGGCCGCCATCCTTCAGCATCAGCGCATCGTGATAGGCGAAGAACGCGCGAAACTCATCGGGCCGATGCGCGAGCGTGAGAAACACATTCGGCACGAAGCCCGCCTTGTCCTGCACTTCGAGAATGCGCGCGCGGATATCGTCGGGCCAGTCTTGCGGTTCGGGAACGGGATAGCGGCTGATGGGCGGTTGCGTCATGACGTCCTCGAAGGCGTTGATCGAAGGCCCATTGTAGAGCGGTAGAGCGGTAGCGCGGCGAGGTTCAGCGCGTGACCGTCAGCGACGACAACAGCTTGAGCAGGCTGTCCACATTCACGGGCTTCACGAAGTGATAATCGAAGCCCGCCGATTGCGCGCGCAAGCGGTCTTCGGCTTGCCCGTACCCCGTGATCGCGATCAAGAGCGGCATCGTATCGCCCTTGCGGCGCAGGCGTCGCGCGAGTTCATAGCCGTCGACATCGGGCAGGCCGATATCGAGCAGCGCCACATCGGGTTGCAGCAACGGCGCGGACTCCAGTGCTTCGGCCGACGAATACGCGACGCGCGCAACGTGTCCTTCCGACTCGCACAGCATCGCGAGCGAATCCGCGGCATCGCGGTTGTCGTCGACGACGAGAATACGCAGCGCCGTGCGCGCCTCGCGCAGGCTCGTCTCCGAGAGCGCGAGCGCCGAATGCCGTTCATGATGATGCAGACGCGGCAAGCGCACGGTCACGGTCGTGCCGAGACCGGGTCCAGGGCTTTGCACGGTGATCGTGCCTTTGTGCATTTCGACGAGCTTCTTCACGAGCGAAAGCCCGATGCCGAGGCCGCCGTTCGAGCGGTCGAGCGTGCGCTCGCCTTGCGAAAAGAGCTCGAATACCTTCGGCAACAGGTCCGCTGAAATGCCGGTGCCCGTATCGGCAATGACGATCGACACCGACCCGTCATCCGCCTGCACGCTCACGGTGATGCGGCCTTCCTCCGGCGTGTACTTGCTCGCATTGTTCAGCACGTTCACGAGGATCTGCGAGAGCCGCGTGGGATCGCCGCACACCCACGTGGTCGCGTCGGATACATCTACCTGTATGTTCTGCGAGCGCGATTCGATCATGCCCGCGATCGCTTCCACTGCGTGATACACCGCCGTGCCGACGAGTATCGGTTCGAGTTGCAGCGCGATGCGTCCCTGCGTGATACGCGAGACTTCGAGCAGGTCATCGACGATGCGCGTCATATGCTCCACCTGCCTGCGCATCAGGTCGATCAGCTCGTGCAACTGCGTCTCGTCGTCCTTGTTCTTTTGCAGGAGCGCGATGGCCGTGCGCAAAGGCGCGAGCGGATTGCGCAACTCGTGCGCGAGCATCGCGAGGAATTCATCTTTGCGGCGTCCCGCTTCGCGCAACATGAGCTCCATGTGCTTTCGCTCGGTGATATCGATCACGCTGCCGATGATGCGCAACGGCTCGCCTTCCTTGTTGCGTTGAAGCAGGGCGCTGCCCTGCATCCATTGCTCGCCGTGCTTGTTGCGCACGCGGAATTCGAAGTGTCCTTGAGGATTTTCCCCGTTCGCGAGGCTGCGCACGTAGCGATCGAGCGTCGCGCTGTCGTCGGGATGCACCCGCGCGAGCGCCGCTTCATAGCTGAGCGTCTCGGTGATCTGACGCTCGCCGCCGGTTTCGAGCGACAGCGTCCATGTAGCGAGTTCGAGCGATGCGATATGAATGTTCGCGGCCTGCATCGCCACCGTGAGACGCAGGCTGCGCGCTTCGATCGCGGCCTGGGCTTCATAGCGCGGAGTGACATCGGTCGTCGTGCCGAACCATTCCTGCAGGCGGCCCTTATCGTCATAGAGCGGCGCGGCATGCGCCTCCACCATGCGATACGCGCCATCGTGCCGATACATCCGGAAGGTCAGCGTGCGCGCGGCGCCTTCGCGCAATGCTTCGAGCCACGCGTGATGCGTGCGCTCGCGATCGTCGGGATGGATGTAGTCGAGCCAGCCCCAGCCCGACAACGTTTCGGGCGGCGTGCCTGTGAACTGCTCCCATTCGCCGCCGGAAGGAAGGATCTCGCCGTTCGCATCGGCGGACCAGACGAGCGCGCCTGTGGTCTCGACCAGCGCGCGATAGCGACGCTCGGAAAGGCTCAGGCGTTCTTCGTCGGCCCGTTGCGCGCTGATATCGAAGCTCACGCCATAGACGCGCGTGAGCACGCCATGACGGTCGAACTCGGGATGCCCGCGCATGCGCAGCCAGCGGCGTGTTCCCTGATCGCCTTCGAGCACGAAGTCGAATTCGAACGGTCCGCCATCGCGCAATGCCTCGGTGAGCTTGCGCTGAAACGGCTCGCGATATTCCGGTGCGACGCGGTCCCATAGTTCCGAAAGCAGCACGGCTTCGGTGCCCGATGGAAAGGAATACAGTGCAGCGTTTTGCGCGGTCATGCGCACGACGCGCGTTTTCATGTCCCATTCCCACGCGCCCATGCGCGCGCCGGCGAACGCGGCCTGCAGACGCCGCTCGCTCGCCTCGTACATCTCCCATGCGTGACGGCACTCGTGTATGTCGATGGCGACGCCGACCGTATCGGCGATGTGGCCTTCTTCGTCGCGGCGTGCCTGAAGGTGCAGGGTATGCCAGCGAAACGCGGCATCGGCGCGCAAGAGGCGCACGTCGACGTTGCGCAAAAGCGTGCCGTCGCGCATCTGACGCAGTGCATCGAGAACGGGCGGGATATCGTCCGGGTGAACAAAAGCTTGCCAATGCCGGCCGACCAACTCCGGAAAGGGAACGCCGAGATAGCGGCATGCCCAGGGATTCGCATACTGGATCACCCCGTCGCGCGCCGCGCGCCATACGAATGACGGCAGGAAATGGGCAGGATCGTGCATGAGCGTCCTTGCTTCCTCATGCGGGCGAGACGCGTCGCCCGGCGCGGAATCGTCGGCTGCGATAACTTAGGGATACCATACAACAAAAGCGAATGGACCAAGCCGGTTTGCGATCCGCACTTCATCGATTGCGCGATTCCTCTAATGAATCACGCGTGATGCCCGGGACCACAAAGCTTCACGCGCAGTAGCAATCAACCTGCTTCACCGACTTCCTTCGGGTCCGGCAGCTTGCTGTCCTTTCCCTGGTTCTGGCGCGTCGGGGGCGCGGGCTCGTTCGTCATTGCGCGCTTTTGCTCGTCGGACAGACGGCGGTCCGCTGTGTTCGGGTCCTCGGGCGTCTGTTTGGGCGGGGTTGCACGATCGGTTTGCTCGGTCATGACAGGCTCCTTGTCGTCGTCATCGATGAGCGATGACTTCGCATCGCGCGTGCCCGGCCTCGATATCAGGCATAGCCGATGCTCAGCCATCTGCCGATGTTTTCGAATCGATTATGCAAAACGCAAAGAACACGCTCATCGTTTCCGCTGCTCTCGCATGCGCGGTTTCAGCGCCGCTGCGCGTATCGGCGGCGACGATCGCGTCCGCACCTTATGGCGCGACGCAACAAGGGCAGGCCGTCGTCCAATACACGCTCTCGAACGCGCGCGGCGTCTCGATGAGCTGCATCACGTATGGGGGCATCGTCACGCGGCTCGATGTGCCGGACCGGCGCGGGCGTCGCGCCGATATCGTGCTCGGCTTCGGCTCGCTCAACGACTATGAGAAGTACAACGGCAAGATTCATTTCGGCGGTTTGATCGGCCGCTATGCGAATCGCATCGCCGATGGACGCTTCGAGCTCGACGGACACACCTACAAGCTGCCCGTCAACGAGCCGCCGAACACGTTGCACGGCGGCCCGCACGGTTTCGACGAGAAAGTCTGGACCGTGGTCAAAACATTTCAGGGCGCGCAGGGCGCGGGTGTCCAGCTTCGTTACGTGAGCAACGATGGCGAGAACGGCTTTCCCGGCACGCTGACCGTCGATGTCACGTACACGCTCACGGACGATAACGACGTGCGCATCGACTATCGCGCGAAGACGGACAAGCCCACGGTCCTGAACCTCACGAATCACAGTTACTTCAATCTCGCGGGCGAGGGCAGCGGCAGCGTCGAAGGGCAGCTCGTCATGATCGCGGGATCGGCCTATACGCCGACCCGTCCCGATTCCATTCCGACGGGCGAAATCGCGAGCGTCGAGAACACGCCGCTGGATTTGCGCGCGCTGACGCCGATCAGCGCGCGGCTGCGATCGGCAAATCAGCAGATGCGTTTCGCGCGCGGCTATGACCAGAACTGGAAGCTCAACAAGAACGGGCAGCACAACGCCGAAGCGACGTTCGCGGCGCGCGCCTACGATCCGGCGAGCGGACGCGTGCTCGATGTCTACACGACGCAACCGGGCCTGCAGTTCTACACAGGCAATGGTCTGGACGGCAGTGTCATCGGCGTGTCGGGCACGGCGTACCGGCAGACCGACGGCTTCGCGCTCGAAACGCAGCATTTTCCGGACTCGCCGAATCATCCCGCGTTCCCGTCGACGGAGCTCAAACCCGGCGACGAGTTTCACGAAATCACAGTCTGGAAGATCGGTGTGCGTTGAACGTCGAGGGTTAATCCAAGCCCCTCTGGCGGGAAGCTTTCGCGTCCCGCACATGGCCTCGCGCATCGTCGGCGAAGCAGGTGCGGGACGCGAAGCCCCGTCGTCATAGCACTTTCGACGCGGCGGTCAGAAAACCGCACGGTCGATCGCGCTCTCTCAGGCCGCCCTCGTAATGGATTGACTATCCAGCGGTTGGAATTGCGTTTTGCATGCGAAATGCGTTGTTGTATTTTGCATTCCGCATGCAACCGTATCGTGACTACGCGGCAGCCTTGTCCGGACCGGCGCCGGCGTGTTCCTGAGCGAGAAGATCGAGAAGCCGCAGCACGCGCGCACGTTGTGTCGACACGAGATCGCTTTCGTCGCCGAGCGCGGCAACCCGCCTCTTCCAGTACCCGCGATCCAGACACGCGAACGCTTTTGCGTTACCCGACAGCGCGAGCGAGCGGATCATATGCTCGAGATGATCCAGCTGCGCGTCGGCCATGCGCGCCGGCATGAGCGCCACTGACGCGGCACGCGCCGTGCGCGTGACCGGCAAAACTTTCGACTTTCCCATTTTTTTGACGCCCCGACGTCTTGTTTTCGTGTTGCCTGTGGCTGTGCTCTTTATATGAAGCGGCCGTAAACCACAGTGAAGCAAGGAGGCAACGACGTGACAGCAGCACGACGGCAGGAATCGCCGACCTGGACGTCCGCAACGAGGCACTCGCTGCTCCTTGCCCTGCACGATATACCGGCATTTCGAAAAGGCTTTACCATGCGTCTCATTTGCCCGCGCACTTCGCGTAGTTGCGATCCATCCAGGGACGATTCGACCCATCGCTGATTTCATGCCCGCCGATTCCGACCCACCGATCCTGTCCACGCGTTTTTCGACGCAAGCGTTTGCGCGCGAGCGGCAATTGCTCGCATGGCGCGATCGCGTCGGGCATGTCGTCGATGTCCTGCCGGCGAAGGATCAGATCGAGCGCGGCTTTTCGGGCAACATCGATCTGCATGCGGCGGGCGGGCTCGTGTTCACGGAGGCGCGCACCGAAGCGCTCGTGCTCGAACGCTCGATAGCACGCGTATCGACCGATACGCGCCGCGATTTCGCGTTTCACGTCTACGCGGAAGGCGAGACCGGCAACGTCAGCGGCCTGAGCGTGAAGCGCAGCGCGCGGGGTTCGGTGCGCGGCATCGCCGCGTTCGATCCGAATCAGCGTTTTCGCATCGAGCGCCCGGCGTGCCGCGTGTTGACGATGTTCGTGCCGCGCGCGATCGTCGCCGCGCATGTCGGCGATTGCGATGCGTTGCACGGGCGCGTCGTGCCTGACGACGCGCCGCTCGCGCGGGTCCTGTTCGAGCATTTCGATGCGACCGCGCGCGGATTGCCGGCGCTCGATCGCCCGGATGCCATCGATGCGCTCGATGCCGGCGCCCGATTGCTGCTCGCCGCATTCGCGGACAAGCCGCACGCCTTGCACGATGCACGCGCGGCGTTGCAAATGGCGGTGAAGGAGCAGGTGAAGCGTTATGTCGATACGCATCTGCACGAAGCCGATCTCACGCCGACGAAAATCGTCGAAGCGCTCGCCCTGAAGCGCGCGACGATCTATCGATGGTTCGAGCAGGAGGGCGGTCTTGCCGCCTACATCCGGCATCGACGCCTGCGTGAAGCCGCCGATGAGATCGCGCGCTTTCCGAACCTTCAGATCGCCGATATCGCGTTCGGTCTCGGCTTCAAGAGCGCATCGGATTTCACGCGCGCATTTCGCCGCGCGTTCGACGTGAGTCCGCTGGAAATGCGCTTGCGCGCGCTCGAATTGCTGCGCGCGGCGCAGGACGATCCGGTCATGCGCTCGCGCGCCGCGCACTCGCGGGGCGCTCGGGAAAGCGGCTGAGCGCGAACAGCGTGACGCAGTTCGCGGCCAGCAGATACCAGGCGGGCGTCATCGCGTTGCCGGTCGCGCCGATGAGCCATGCGACCGCGAGCGGCGAGAATCCCCCGAAGATCACCACGCCGAACGTGTAGATCACCGCGAGGCTCGCCGCGCGCCGATGCTTCGGAAAGGCTTCGAGCATGAGCACCGAACCGGCGCCCGCGTTGTTCAGCGCGAGCGCGACATAGAGCAGGATGATCGCGAGCGCGAGCTCATCGGGCGCGCCGTGCGTGAGCGCGTGAAACGCGGGATAAACCGTCGCGAGCGCCGCTGCGAGCGATGCGTATTGCAGCGTCTTGCGGCTTCTCAGCCGGTCCGCCGCAAGGGCGACGAGCGGCGTGACGACGAGTATCACGAGGCCGGAGAGCGACGCGATCGCGAGGCTGATCGTCGCGGGCCGATGCAGCGTGTGCGTCAGATAGCTCGGCATGTAGAGCACGGCGATATAGATGCTCGCGGAAGGCGCGGCCATCATCAGCATGCCGCAGACAAGCGGGCGCGCGTGTTCGCGAAGCACGATGGCAAGTGGCGTGCGCGCGGGCCGCGCTTGTGAAGCCGCCGGTGCGCCGGGCACGCGCCGCAGAAACCAGCCGAGCGGTGCGATCAACCCGCCGATGACGAACGGCACGCGCCATCCCCATTGCGCGAGTTCGTCGGGCGAGAGCAGCGCCGACGTGCATGCGCCGACCAGCGCCGCCACGCATGCGGCCGCGCCCTGACTTGCGCCGCGCCAACTGACGATGAAGCAGCGCCGCTCGTACGCTACCGACTCCATCAGCAGCGCGGACGCCGGACCGATCTCGCCGCCCGCTGCAAGCCCTTGCAGCAGCCGCGCGAATACGATCAGCACGGTCGCGCTCGCGCCGATCGCGGCATGCGTGGGCAGACACGCGATCAGCCAGGTGCCCGCGGCCATCAGAACGATCGAGAGCCGCATGCCGGCCTCACGCCCGCGGCGGTCCGCGTAGCGGCCGATCAGCACTGCGCCGATCGGCCGCATCACGAAGCCCGCGCCGAACGTCGCAAGCGAAAGCAGCAGCGACGAAGCGGCGTCGTGCGCGGGGAAAAACAGCCGGCCGATGATCGCCGCGGAAAAGCCATACACCGTGAAGTCGTAGGCAACGAAGCCGTTGCAGATGACCGTCGCCACGATGATGCGCGTCAGATTCGGCGATGCGTTGCGGGTATCAGTGTTTGTCATGAATGAAGGATTGATGCGTATGAGCCTGGCCATCGAGGTTAACGGCCGCATTTTTCAGATCTTTCGATGCATCGTCGCGATCATCCACTAATACGCGCGTGTGCGCGCACGCGTAATATACGTTCACCTTTTGTGCAGCTTTCGAATCGATGTCTTCTGAACCCGCAAACGAACGAGGATTCGCTTTCATGGATGACGCCACGCGCGAATTCGACCGCTTGCGCCCGCGCTTGCAGGGCATCGCGTATCGGATGCTCGGCTCGGTCGCGGAAGCCGAAGACATCGTGCAGGATGTGTGGCTTCGCTGGCACGCGGCGGCGCGCGATGCGATCGACAATGCGGAAGCCTGGCTCGTCTCCGTGACCACGCGCCATTCGATCGACCGCCTGCGCGCGGCGAAAGTGCAGCGCGAGCATTACCTGGGCATCTGGCTGCCCGAGCCGCAGATCACCGAGCCGCCCGCGACGCCCGAAGAGGTCACGGAGCACGCGGACGACGTGTCCGTCGCGTTTCTGATATTGCTCGAACGTCTGACGCCCGAGGCGCGCGCGGCGTTTCTGCTGCGCGAAGTCTTCGATGCGGATTACCCGGAAGTCGCGAATATCATCGGCAAGACGGAGGCCGCGTGCCGTCAGCTCGTGAGCCGCGCGAAAGCGCAATTGCGCGAGGCGCGTCCACGCCGTTCGGTGCCGCGCGAGATTCATCGGCGTGTGCTGCATACCTTCGCGCGTGCGATCGAACTCGGCGATTTCGCTGCGATTCACGCGATGCTCGCGGAAGACGCGTCGCTCGTCGGCGATGGCGGCGGCCGCGTGCCGAGCTTCCCGAAGCCGCTTCTGGGCGGCAAGCGCATCGCGCAGCTTTTCTATGCGGCGCATATGCGTTATGGCAAGGGCGCGCGTTTCGAGCTCGTCATGCTCAATGAACAATGGGCGCTTTTGCGCTTCATCGAGGGCAAGCTCGAATCCGCGCAGACGTATGAGATCGAAGACGAGCGCATCGTGCGCATCCAGGTGCAGCGCAATCCTGAGAAGCTGAAGCGCATCGCGGCGCTCTACGGCAGCGTGTAACGAATCGCAGGCGATTGATGCGTGCGAGGCAACAGCGTGCGCACGTGCGCGCGTCTACCGGGAGACGGTATTCGACCCTACGATGACAGCCATGCCGAACACCCACCACGCATGGAGTCATCATGACGCAACGAATCAACTACATTCAACAATCGCCGGAACTGTTCAAGAAGTTCTATGAGTTCAGCCAGGCGGTGAAGGAGTGCTCGATCGAGCAGTCGACGCGCGATCTCGTGACGCTGCGCGCGTCGCAGATGAATGGCTGCGCTTTCTGCGTCGATATGCACGTGAAGGAAGCGAAGATTCACGGCGAGCGCGAGCTGCGCACGCATCACGTCGCGATCTGGCGTGAATCGACGCTGTTCTCGTCGCGCGAACGCGCCGCGCTGGCGTGGACCGAAGTGCTGACGCGCTTGCCCGAGCATGGCGTGCCCGACGAACTCTTTGCACGCGTGCGCGAGCAGTTTTCGGAGAAGGAGCTGTCGGACCTGACTTACATCATCATCGAAATCAACGGATGGAATCGCGCGAATGTCGCGTTCCAGACGGTGCCGGGCTCGTCCGACAAGGTGTTCGGGCTCGACAAGGCGAACCTGTCGTAAGCGCTTTGGCGCCGTCATTCGCTCAACGGAGGACCGATCATGCACAGCATCAAACGCGTGGGACTGGCGCTCGCCGTCGGATGTGCGGCGCTCGCCGCGAACACGGCGCAGGCCGCGCCGGAGGCCATCGTCAAGGAACTCATGACGAAGCCGCTTCCCGAATATCCCGGCAAGGAAGCGCTGATGATCAGCGTGGAATATCCGCCGGGCGCGGTCGATCCGGTGCATCGTCACGATGCGCACGCCTACCTCTATGTGATCGAAGGCTCGATCGTCATGCAGGTCAAGGGCGGCAAGGCCGTGACGCTCAAGCCTGGCGACACCTTCTATGAAGGCCCCGACGATATCCACACGGTGGGCCGCAACGCAAGCAACACGAAGCGCGCGAAGTTCATCGTGCTGCTTCTGAAGGACAAGGGCAAACCGGTTCTGACGCCGGTGCAATGAGCGAAAGCGTGACGCGCAGAAAATTTTTTTGCATTGGCGCGTCACAAACGCCGCGGCACGAACGTCTAGTGAGATAGAGCCACTACGCTTCGTGCCGCCATGCCATCAGACCTTGCGTTCCATTCCGACGACTCGCTCGCTTATAGCTTCGCGACGAGCTATGCGGGCGTCGTTTCGTTTCTGGCCGTCGCCAATGAGGGCAGCTTCGCGAAAGCGAGCGATCGCCTCGGCATCGGCCGTTCCGCCGTCAGCCGCAACGTGCAGAAGCTCGAAGCACAGCTCGATGCGCGTCTCTTTCTGCGCACGACGCGCAGCACGTCGCTTACGCGCGAGGGCGAGCTCTTCTACAAGAACTGCCAGCCGGGCGTGGAGCGCATCGTGCAGGCGCTCGAAGACATGCGCGAGCTACGCAACGGGCCGCCGCGCGGACACTTGCGCATCGCATCGACGCCGGGCTTCGGCCGCAAGGTCGTCGCGCCGCTTCTGGCCGGCTTCAATGCGCGCTATCCCGACATCGCGCTCGAACTCCTGCTCAATGACCGTCCATGCGATTTCACGGCGGAGCGCGTCGATGTCGCGTTTCGCGACGGTCATATGGAAGACAGCGAAGTCGTCGCGAAGCAGTTGATCCCGATGCAGATGATCGTGTGCGCGTCGCCGCACTATGCGTGCGAGCATGGCCTGCCTCGCCGTATCGACGATCTGGGCAAGCATCGCTGCATCAATCTGCGCACATCGAGCGGGCGCATCGCCGACTGGGAATTCAAGGTCGATGGCGTCGCGCAGAAGCGCGCGCCCGCCGCGCGGCAAACGTTTAACGATATCGATCTGATGCTGCAAGCGGTGCTCGACGGGCAGGGCATTGCGCAACTGCCCGCGTATCTCGTGTGCGATGCAGTGAAGGCCGGGCGGCTGCTCATGTGTCTCGCTCAACATGCGCCCGACGATGGCGGCCACTATCTCTGTTATCTCAGCCGCAAGCATTTGCCCGCGCGCGTGCGCGTCTTCGTCGATTACATGACGGAGCACGCGCGTGCGCTCGATTTGCATTGCCTGAACACGACGATCACGAACAAGAGCGCGGCGGCGCTGATGCCCGTCGATTGATTGATGCCTGGAAGGCAACACGGCGCATCCGGTAACGGCGCTACCGGATGCGTACGCGCACACCTACGATACGTTCAGGCGTATCGCTCAAAGGAGAAAACCATGAAGATCGTAGTGATCGGCGGCAGCGGACTTATCGGCAGCAAGGTCGTGAGCAATTTGCGGGCACGCGGACATGAAGTGATCGCGGCATCGCCGGCATTGGGCGTCGATACGATAACGGGCAAAGGCCTGAAAGAAGCGCTGCAAGACGCGCGCGTGGTCGTCGACGTAGCGAATTCACCTTCGTTCGAAGACCAGGCGGTGCTCGAATTCTTCGAGACGTCGGGGCGCAATCTGTTTGCAGCGGAGAAGGCAGCGGGCGTCGCGCATCATGTGGCGCTGTCGGTCGTCGGCACGGATCGTCTCGCGCAAAGCGGCTATTTCCGCGGCAAGATCGCGCAAGAGAAGCTGATCCGCGCATCGGGCGTGCCGTACACGATCGTTCAATCGACGCAGTTCTTCGAGTTTCTCGGCGGCATCGCGAAAGCGAGCGCCAACGAGAACGCAGTGCATCTGTCGGGCGCGTATATCCAGCCGATCGCATCCGATGATGTCGCCATCGCTGTCGCCGACCATGCCGTGAATGCGCCGGTGAACGGCATCGTCGAAATCGCGGGTCCGGAGAAGTCGCGACTTTCCGATCTGATGCAGCGTTATTTCAGTGCGACGGGCGATGCACGCACGGTCGTCGCCGACGATGACGCGCTCTACTTCGGCGCACGGCTCGCGGCCGATACGCTGCTTCCCGGCGCACAGGCACATCTCGGCGCAGTGGACTTCGATGCTTGGTTCAGGCAAAGCCAGAGCCAGCCACAAGCGGCGCACTGAGCGATCATCGTCGTCATCGCTTGCAGAGGAGGCCAATATGGAGCCGCTCGTTCCGCCGCCCGTCAGCCTGCTCGACAAGTATCGAGGCAACGACGTCAAACCGCTGTATGCGACGACCGTCACCGTCACCGGCGGCGATGCGGGTCATGGCCGCGCCTCGGGCGTGGCCCGCTCCGACGACGGCAATCTCGACATCGACCTGCGCATGCCCGAAGCGCTCGGCGGCCCCGGCGGCGGCACGAATCCGGAGCAGTTGTTCGCCGCGGGCTATGCGGCGTGCTTTCATGGCGCGCTGGTTTTGCTGGCGGAACGCGCGGGCATCGCGGTGAAGGGCGCGAGCGTCGCTGTCACGATCGAATTCGCCCGCGATCCAATGGATGGCCTCTTCCTTCTCACCGCGCGCACGCGCGTGCAGATGCCTGGCGTCGAACGCGCGGTGGCAGAAGAACTCGTGCGCAACACGGAACGCTTCTGCCCGTACACGAAGATGATGCGCAAGGGCATTGCGAACAGCGTTTCGCTCGACATGCCGTGATCATTCGACAGGCACGCGCGCAGCCTGATCGAGTTCGTTTGCTTCAGCCGATGTATCGCGCCGGCTCAACGCGCCCAGCGCGAACGCGGCAATGAACGCGGGAAGCGAGAGCAGCGTGAAGACTGCGCCGAATTGCAGGCCCATGCTCATCAGGAGACCGCCCGTCATCGCGCCCGCGACCGCGCCCATGCGCCCGATGCCGAGCATCCATGCGACGCCCGTTGCGCGGCTTCGCGTCGGATAGAACGATGCTGCGAGCGCCGACATCGACGTGACCGCGCTCGTCACCGCGGTGCCGGTCAGGAAGATCAGCACGGCGAGCCAGAGCTGATCCGATACGCCGCGTCCGATCGTGAGCACGAGCGCCGCCGCGAGCACGTAGGCGCACGCGTTGACGCGCCGCGGGTTGGCCTTGTCCATCACCCAGCCGAGACACAGGTTGCCGAGAATGCCGCCGAGCGGAAAGAGCGATGTCGTGAGCGCCGCGCGTTCGGCGGAGAAGCCCGCGTCCCTGAAGAGCGTCGGCAGCCAGTTGGTCAGCAGATAGAAGATCATCAGGCCCATGAAGTAGGCGAGCCACAGCATCGACGTGCCGAAGCGATAGGGCCGCGAAACGATGAGTCCGAGCGAAGACTTGCCGGCGTTGCCCGTGCGGGTATCGGCGGAGGTGAACGTGATCGGCGATCCTTCTGCGAGACGCGCATCGTTCGAGATGCGCCGCAAGACACGCGCGATCTTTTCGGCGGGGCGCTTTCTCACGACCATGAACTGCGCGGACTCGGGCAGCATGCAGAGCAGCAGCACCGTGAGCACGATCGGGCCGATGCCGCCGGCGACGAGCACGCTCTGCCAGCCGAAATGCGGAATGAGCCATGCGGCGCACAGTCCGCCGAGCGAGAGGCCCACGGAGAAGCCGCAGAACATCGTGTTGACGGCGACCGCGCGGCTGCGTGCCGGTGCGTACTCGGACATCAGCGTGACCGCATTGGGCATTGCCGCGCCCAGGCCGAGGCCGGTGAGAAAGCGCCACGCGGTCAGCGCTTCGACCGATGTCGCATGCGCCGATGCGAGGCTCCATACGCCGAAGAAGAACACCGAAAGCGTAAGCACGGCCTTGCGCCCGATGCGGTCAGCGATCGGTCCCGCCGCGAGCGCGCCGATGCCGAGACCGACGAGCGCCGCGCTCATCACCGGTCCCAATGCGGCGCGTGTGATGCCCCAGTCACCGATCAGCGATGGCGCGATGAAGCCGATCGCGGCGGTATCGAAGCCATCGGCTGCCACCACGAGAAAGCACAGGATCAGGATGATCCACTGATACGGCGAGAAGCGCTCGCCGTCGATGTAGCTCTGGACCTCGATGGTCCCGAAGTTCTTTTCCATGCCGGTATGTCTCCATTGAATCATGTATGAGCAATCGCGCGTCGCGGCCTTCGTTGTGCCGCTGTATGTGCCGCGCGCTTCAGCGTACGGCGGGCGAAAGGCTCCTGAACTCCACGCGCCTGATGATGCGGCTCTCCTGCGCGACGATGAGATGCGCCGACGCCTGCAGATAAGCGGGCCATTCGGGATCGTTGTCGCGTGCGGTACGCCGCTGGTCGTAATCCGCGATGCTTTCATAGCCCCACAGATGCACGACCTGATTCAACGCGCCGATATCGCTCATATAAAAGCCCACGGGCGCGCCGAGGTACTTGAGCTGAATCGGCATGGCGAGACGGTCGAATACATCGATGAATTCGGCCATGCCGCGCGGCTTGATCGTGTAGATGCGATGATCGATGAAAGGCTTGCTCATGCTGCGCTCCTCAGTTCGCTGGTTTTCGCGCGTGTGTCGATGCGGCCCGCGAGATGCAATCCGGTGAGATAACCGAATGTCATGATCGGGCCGAGCGTGATGCCTGCGCCGGGATAGTTGCCGCCCATGACGCTCGCGCGATCGTTGCCCACGGCATAGAGTCCCGGAATCGGCTCGCTGCCATCGAGTACCTGGCCTTGGGGATTCGTTGCGATGCCGTCGAACGTGCCGAGATCGCCCATCACGACCTTGAGCGCGTAATACGGGCCATCGCCGATTGGCGCGACGCAGGGATTCGGCTTGTGCGCGGGATCGCCGAGATAGCGGTTGAACGACGTCGTGCCGCGGCCGAATGCGGCGTCCTTGCCTTGCGCGGCATCGCGGTTGTAATCGCGCACGGTGGCTTCCAGCGCGGCGGCGTCGATGCCCGCGCGCGTCGCGAGTTCCGTCAGCGTGCGGCCTTTGACGAGATAGCCGCTTTTCACATGAGCGCCGAGCGGTATCGGCGCGGGCTTCGCGAAGCCGAGGCCATACTTGCGGATCGTCGCGTGATCGCAGATCAGCCACATCGCCGTTTCTTTTTCATCGCGGCAAGCTTCGATCATCGCTGCGCCGACATCGTGATACGAGTTCGATTCGTTGGTGAAGCGCACGCCGCCGCGCGTCACCCCGATCACGCCCGGCTTGTAGCGATCGAGCAGATGCGGAAACACGCCGTATTTGCCGTCTTTGAGCGGCACGCGCGAGACCGGCATCCATGCGGCGGGCTGCGGATAGCGGATATCGACGCGTCCGCCCACGCGCTCGGCCATGCGTGCGCCGTCGCCAGTATTGCCTGCGGGCACCGGCGATACGTGTTCGCCGCCGCGCCGCACATGCGGATAAGCCTTCGCGATGCGCGCGACATCGTGCGAGAAACCGCCGCAAGCCAGCACGACACCGCGCCGCGCGGTGATGCGCGTCTCGCGTCCATCGCCGACGACAATGGCGCCGGTCACGCGGCCTTTCACCGTGACGAGTTCTTTCGCTCCGGTGCGCGTATGAATCGGAATGCCGAGATCGAGTGCAGACTTGGCGAGACGCGCGGCAAGTGCATTGCCGCTCGTGATCTGCACGCCGCGTCTATAAAGCGCGAGTTCCCTGATATGACTCGCGAGGCGCTTCGCGACATACCACGCCGACGCAAGCGATTTCGTCGCGTTGAAGAAATGCTTGAGATCGGCGCTCGACGAATTGAACATCATGCCGATGAACGTGATCGTCTTGAGCGGCGGACGCAGGCGCGCGATGTCACGACCCAGCTCGCGCGCATCGAAAGGCTTTGCTACGACGGAGCGTCCCACGTCGACACCGCCCGCTGCATCGGGATGATAGTCGGGATAGAGCGTCGGCAAGAACTTCACCGAAGTCTCGCGCTCGAAGAAATCGATCATGCGCGGACCGTTGTCGAGGAAGGCATCGACAGCGGCTTCGTCGTACATCGCGCCGGTTTCGCCGCGCAGATAGCGCACGGCCGCATCGCGCGTATCGTGAATGCCCGCATCTTTCGCGTGACGATTGCCGGGGATCCACAGCACGCCGCCCGAGAACGCGGTCGTGCCGCCGAAGTATTCCTCTTTCTCGACGACGATCACGTCGAGCCCTTGCTTCTTCGCTGTAATGGCCGTCGAAAGGCCGCCGGCGCCCGAGCCGATCACGAGCACGTCGCAAGCGAGATCGGACGACCGCGTTACGGTAGTCATGATGTTGTCCTTTGATGGGAGCAGGGCGCATGGCGCGCCCGAAAGATTCAGGCAGTGCGCGCCGCTTCGAAGCCCGGACGCGGAACGAGATCCATCAGCATGCATTCGAGGCCGCCGTCGACGGCAAGCTCCGCGCCGTTCACATAAGCGGCGCGACGGCTTGCAAGGAACGCGACGACCTCCGCGATATCGCCCGGTTCGCCGATGCGCCGGCTCGCGGTCATCGCGCTGCGGCGCGCTTCGACATCGCCTTGCTCGTAGAACGCCTTCGAGAGCGGCGTGCGGATCATGCCAGGGCATATCGTGTTGCTGCGCACGCCGCGTGCGCCCCATTCGGCGGCGATCTGCCGCGACAGCATGGCGATGCCTGCCTTGCTCGGGCTGTACGCGCCGCTCCATGTCTGCGGATGATGCGCCGCGACCGATGCGATATGCACGATGCTGCCCGCGCCGCGAGCAAGCATGCCGCGCCCGAATGCCTGCGCGCACAACATATAGCCCGTGAGATTGACGGCGAGCATCGCGTTCCATGCATCGAGTCCGATATCTTCGATACCGCCCGCTCTCAGCAGGCCCGCGTTATTGACGAGCACATCGGCGTGACCGAATTTGCGTTCGACGTGATCGCGTGCGCGATTCACGCTTGCTGCATCGGCGATATCGCAGGCGAGGGCTATCGCATCCACGCCTTTTGCGCGCAGCGCTTCGGCCGCTTCATGACAACCTGCCTCATCACGATCCAGCAATGCGAGGCGTGCGCCCGCATCGGCGAAAGTGTTTGCAATGGCACGGCCGATGCCGCCCGCCGCACCCGTCACTACACAGATGCTCGATTCGAGGCCGAGCCAATGCGGCGCGGTGTGATCCCGCGCGACCTGATTAGTCATCCTTGTCTCCTGAGTCCATTCGATGCGAAGGCGCGATAAGCTTTCGCCGTGAAAAAAGTATATTCACGGCCGCGCACGAAAGATTGGACAAAGGCGGCAGACGACAGGACAATTTGTGCATCAGGAGATGCACGACATGAGGAAAATCCCTAACTACAACTTGTACGGAGAATCGGCGCGTCCGCCGTGGTATGACGCGTTCAACTTCGAATGGATCGTCGAGCGCAGTGCGCCGAACGACTGGCATATCGACGCACATCGGCATGACGCGCTCTTGCAATTTCTGTACATTCGCGGCGGCGGCGGAGAAGTGCTGATCGAGAACAGCATGATCGAGATCGTGCCGCCGTGCGTCATCATGTTGCCCGCGCAAACGGTGCATGGATTCAACTTCGCGCCGGACGTCGATGGTCTCGTCGTGACCGTCGCGCAAAGATCCATCGAAGCGCTTGCGTCGATCGCAGCGCCGGGACTCATCCCCGTTCTGCAGCGTGCGGGCGTGTCCCGCGTCAGCGCGCAGTCCGTGAAGGAAAGCGCGTTCATGCCGATCCTCGAATTGCTGGAGAAAGAGTTTCGCGCAACGGATCGAGGTCACATGGCGGCGGGCATGTCTTTGTTGATTGCACTTTTCGTGCAGGTGGCGCGCATGTGCGAGAGCGCGTCGGCGCCGAGCGTTGCATCGACGGAAAGACGCGCGCAGCAGATCAAGCGCTTCAGGCAACTCGTGGCCGCGCATTTTCGCGAGCATCGACCGGTCGAGTTTTATGCGGACAAGCTCGGCATGACCGTCACGCAGCTCGGACGCATTTGCCGCGAGGAACTATCGAGCTCGCCACTCGCGCTGATCAACGAACATCTCGTGCGCGAAGCGCAGCGCGATCTCGTCTATTCGACGATGTCGGTCAAGCAGATCGCGCATGGACTCGGCTTCGCCGATATCGCCTATTTCAGCCGCTATTTCCGCAAGCAGACCGGCGTGACGCCGACGCAATTCCAGGCCGAGGCGCACAAGGCGCTGGCCATCCAGTAGCACACGCGCGCTCACGTTTGAGGGTTGCCACGCGCTTGCAAGCGTGCGAAGCTTCGCCGTGCTCTGAAAACAAAAAGACTAAACGCGGCCCGAGCGAGACCAGTCCGGTTCAATCACCCTTCCGAGGAGGAAGCATGATCGCACTGTCATCGCATCGCGCGGCGCATGAGGCGTCGCGGCGTTTCCAGTTCAAGGCGCACCGATTGCTGAGCGCCTGGCTCGTGTTGAGCGCGGCCGCCACGCTGGCCCACGCCGACGCGCAAACGGGTTATACGCTGCCGCCTCCGCCCAGCGAGTTATACGGCGATCTCTTCGTGGCCGTGCAGACGGGAGGCGTATATCCCGATCAGAAGACGTTCGTCGATGCGGTGCCCAAGATCGATCCCGCGCAGATCGTGCAGGCTTATCAACAGCAGAAGCTGGCGCCGGGCTTCGTGCTCAAGGATTTCGTCGCGCAATACTTCACGCCGCCGACGGACCAGGTCATCACGCCGCCGAAGAATCAGACCTTGCGTGAACATATCGACTGGCTATGGCCCGAACTCACGCGTTTGACGACGACCGGAAACGTGCCGCTCAACAGCTCGCTGATTCCGATGCCGAAGCAATACGTCGTTCCGGGCGGACGCTTTCGCGAAGGTTACTACTGGGACACCTATTTCACGATGCTGGGTCTTCAGGAAGCGGGCCGCGAAGATCTCGTCGATGACATGCTCGATAACTTCGCGTATCTGATCGATACCATCGGGCATATTCCAAACGGCAATCGCACGTATTACATGAGCCGGTCGCAGCCGCCTTTCTTCTCCTACATGGTCGAACTTGCCGCGCACAAGGAAGGCGGGCGCGTCTATCAGAAGTATTTGCCGCAATTGCGTCGCGAACACGACTACTGGATGCAGGGCGCGAATACGCTGCAACCGGGCGACGCGGTCCGCAATGTCGTGATGCTGCCGGACAAGACGGTGCTCAACCGCTATTGGGACGAGCGCGACACGCCGCGCGACGAGTCGTATATGGAAGACGTGAACACGGCGAAGCAGGTGACGAATCGTCCGGCCAACGAGGTTTATCGCGATCTGCGCGCGGCGGCCGAAAGCGGCTGGGATTTCAGCTCGCGCTGGTTCGGCGACAACATGACGCTCGCGACCATACGCACGACATCGATTATTCCCGTCGATCTGAATAGCCTGATGTTCCACCTCGAAACGACCATCGCGATCGGCTGCGGCGAGGCGCGCGATTTTCGTTGTGTCGGCGAGTTCGTCGGACGCGCGGCGAAGCGGGCCATCGGCATCAATCGATATCTGTGGAACAAGAACGGCTATTACGGCGATTACGACTGGAAGCTCGGGCAGCCGCGCAACAATCCATCGGCGGCGATGCTGTATCCACTCTTTGCGAACGCGGCGTGGCCTGAGCGCGCGCACAAGACCGCGGAGACCGTCGAGACGTTGTTGCTGAAGCCGGGTGGCCTCACGACGACCACGTACAACACGACGCAGCAATGGGACGCGCCGAATGGCTGGGCGCCGTTGCACTGGATCGCGGTGCAGGGCTTGCGTCGCTATGGGCGCAGCGATCTTGCTCAGCAGATCGGCACGCGTTTTCTTGCTGACGTGAACAACGTCTACAAGACGCAGCAAAAGCTCGTGGAGAAATACATCGTGGAAGGCACGGGAACCGGCGGCGGAGGCGGCGGCGAGTATCCGTTGCAGGATGGCTTCGGATGGACAAACGGCGTGACGCTGAGACTGCTCGATCTCTATGCGCCGGGGCAATGACGTTTCTATATGACTGACATCGCCGCGTTTCATCATGCGGCGATGTCATTGCCGGTGCTGCGTTGCGCTAACTTTCCTTTGCCTGCTTTTGCCGCCGATACTCGGGCACCGGCAAGCCGCCCCAGCCCCAGTTCTCCAGTTCCACTTCCTGAATGACGACGAACGTGGATTCGAGCGGCTTGTTCAATACATCACGCAACAGCTCGCTGACGCCTTTGATGAGTTGCGCTTTTTCATCGGCGGTGACGGCGTTTGTCCCCGGTTTGTTGCCTTCGCGTGTCACTTGAATGGTAACGATCGGCATGGCGTTCTCCTTGACGTGGAAACTACGAAGCGCCCCGCGAAGGGCGCATTCGCAAGCAGCAAAGCAATATTAATGTCCGGCGCTTTGGCCGCCATCGACGTGCAGGATTTCGCCCGTCACGAACGGCGCGGAATCGAGATACAGCACCGCGTTGGCGATGTCGCTCATTTCGCCCATATGGCCCACCGGATGCAGGGCGCCGAGTGCTTCATGCGTTTCGGGCGCGTGCATCGGCGACTTGATGATGCCGGGCGACACGGCATTCGCGCGAATGCCCGCCTTCGCATATTCGATCGCCAGCGACTTCGTCGCGGCATTCAAGCCGCCCTTCGTCAGCGAGGCCAGCACCGAAGGCACGCCGCTTACCGCATGATCCACGAGACTCGTCGTGATACTGACGATATGCCCGCTCTTGTTCTTTTCCATCTGCTCGATGGCGAGTTGCGTGATATGGAAGAAGCCGTTCACATTCACGTTGAGGATCGCGTTGTAGTCTTCCTGCGTGTATTGCGTGAAGGGCTTGGCGATGAAAATGCCTGCATTGTTGACGAGCGTATCGATGCGCCCGAAGTTTGCGATCGCGGCTTCCACGACGCGCTGCGCGGTGGTGCGATCACCGATATCCCCGGCGACGGCGATGACGTTCGGATCGTCGGCTTGCTGAATCGAACGGGCGACTGCGACGACGCGGTAACCTTGCGCGCGAAATGCACTGACGATTGCTGCGCCGATGCCTTGCGATGCACCGGTAACGATAGCGACTTTGTTTGCGTTGCTCATGATGAACCTCGATAGATGATGTGTTGGGCCTGTTGCGGATCGGACCGAAGGCTCCGATGGGTCGTAATCTAGGCCTTTCGAGGTTCGTTGCGTACACCCGCGGTGGACAATCAGTCTTGCGCGCGAGGAACAAATGCGCGCCGTGCATTACGATCAGACGAATTGCAGCTCATCGAAAAAGGAGAAAACTCGTGCCCTTGTCTCAAGTGAAAGCATTCGTATTCGACGTATTCGGCACCGTAGTCGACTGGCGCGGCGGCGTCGCGCGCGAGGCCGCACCGTTCCTGCAGCGGCATGGCGCAGCCAACGCACGGCCGGAGGCCTTCGCCGATGCATGGCGCGGCCGCTATGTACCTGCGATGCGCAAGGTCATCAGCGGCGAGCGCTCGTTCGTGCGGCTCGATGTGCTGCACCGCGAGAATCTCGTGGATGTGCTGCCCGAGTTCGGCATCGATTCGAACGGCATTCCCACGGAAGAACTCGACGAATTGAATCTCGCGTGGCATCGGCTCGATCCGTGGCCGGATTCGGTATCGGGTCTGCAACGGCTGAAGGCCCGCCATATCATCGCGCCGCTTTCAAACGGTAATGTCCGCCTGATGGTGGATATGGCCAAACGCGCGGGTCTGCCCTGGGATGCGATTCTCGGCGCGGAAATCGCGCGGATATACAAGCCCGATCCTCAGGCGTATCTGCGCGCTGCCGATGTATTGATGCTGGAACCGGAAGAGGTGTGTCTCGTCGCCGCGCATAACGACGATCTCGCCGCCGCAAGAAAATGCGGCTTGCGCACGGCATTCGTCGCGCGTCCGTACGAGCGTGGTCCCGGTCAGACGGTCGATCTGAAAGCCGACAGCGACTGGGATGTCGTCGCGAACGACATGAACGAACTGGCCGATGCCGTGGGCGCCTGAGTGCCTGAGCGCCGCCAGCATCGGCCGATAAAAAGCCTTAAGCGACGCCTTCGACGATGCGGAAGTCGCGTACCACGGAATCGCCCAGCACTTCCAGCGCGTGCTGATAGGTCGCGCTGTTATAGGCAGCGACGGCCGCATCGAGCGAATCGAATTCGATCACGACCGTGCGCTCGATGACGCCTTCGCCCTGCGTCATCGACGCGACGCCGCGAACGAGAGGACGTCCGCCGCCCTCCGCAATGGCCTGCGTCGCGATCTTTGCGTATTCCGCGGTCTGCTCCGGCTTCATGATCGTTTTGTACACGCTGACCCAATAACCCTTTGCCATCTTTATCTCCAGTGTTTGACGGGCGCTTCGCGCCATGAGGTGTCCGGCGGCCAGCATAGCAAATTCTTTTGCTCGAAGAATGCGCGACGATTCTGCGCGTTTTCGTGAAAGGTGCTTTCCGGCGCTCGGGGTTAACCCGGAAGGATCAGCGTCATAGACTTCTGTCGCTGCTTCGAACAACACCGTGTTCGAAACCAGGCACCTCATAACACTGGAGTTTCATCATGAAGTCGATCATCCGCGCCGCAGTCGTCGCGACCGCTCTCGTCATTCCCGTCGCTTCGTTCGCTCAAAGCCAGATCACGCGCGCTCAGGTGCGTGCGGAACTCGCCGAACTGGCCAGTGTGGGTTATCACGTTGGCGACGGCGATCAGGCGCACTATCCCGAGGCGATCCAGGCGGCCGAAACGAAGCTCGCTGCACGCAATGGCGCGACGGCTTATGGCGGCGCGGTGAACGGCACGTCGCAGTCGGGAGCGGCGCGCGTGCCGCAATCCGACTGGAACGCGATGTACTCGCGCTAAACCGTTTTTAATCGGCTGCGTATTTACGGTCGAGTTCGTCGAAGAGCGGCTTGTTGACGAGCCGTTGACGCTCGGCGAACGGTGCGACCACGGCGGGATCTTCATCGAGCCGTCCTTGCGACTTCAAAGCGCCGAGCGCCGTCTGCATGCCGCGCACGGCGCTTTGCAATGCCGCATTCGCATACAGCACGAGACTGAAGCCCAGACGCGCGAGATCCGCCTGATCCGTGACCGGCGTCTTGCCGCCTATCACGATGTTGATGAGCTGCGGCGCATCGAGCAACTTCGGCAGCGATGCGATCTGCTCCGGCGTTTCGATCGCTTCGACGAAGAGAATGTCCGCACCGGCATCGACGAATGCACGCGCGCGCTCGATCGCCGCATCGAAGCCTTCCACCGCGCATGCATCGGTACGCGCGATGATCTGGAAGTTCTCGTCTTCGCGCGCATCCACGGCCGCGCGAATCTTCCCCACCATTTCGTTGGTCGAGATCACGGCTTTGCCCGCGAAATGGCCGCATTTCTTCGGCATCACCTGATCTTCGAGCTGAATCGCATCGGCGCCCGCGCGCTCGAGCGTGCGTACCGTATGACGGACGTTGAGCGCACTGCCGAAACCCGTATCCGCATCGACGACGAGCGGCAGGTCCACGGCATCGCGAATGCGCGACGTATGTTCCGCGATTTCCGCAAGGCCCATGAACCCGAGATCCGGCATGCCGAGCGACATGTTCGTCACGCCCGCACCGGTGATATAGATCGCTTCGAAACCCAGGTCGGCGACGATGCGCGCGCTCATCGCGTTGAAGGCGCCGGGCAATAGCAGGCCACGCCGCGCGTTGACCCTTTCGCGAAAGGCGGCGCGGCGGCGGGAGGAAGGAGTGGTCATGGCTCGGTTCCGGAGAAGGAGTTCGTGTTCGGGGGCGATGTCCGCAATGTTATCGCGTGCGGCTATCGGATGCTCATGCGCCAATCGCGTCGCGCTTGCTCGAAGGACGAACGCATCGCAAGATGCGATCATTGCCCGATCGGAGACAAAACATGAATGAACCGCTGAACGATCTGCCTTTACCCGAAGGCATCCGCTCGCGCATGATCGACAATGGCAATGGCCTTTCGATGCATGTGCTCGAAGCCGGGTTCGATGCGCCCGGCCGGCCCTGCATCGTGCTTCTGCACGGCTTTCCCGAACTCGCCTATAGCTGGCGCAAGATCATGAAGCCGCTTGCGGATGCGGGTTTTCATGTCATTGCGCCGGACCAGCGCGGTTATGGACGAACCCTCGGCGGCACGGCTTTATTCGACACCGATCTGAACGAATTCACCTTTCCGAATCTCGTGCGCGACGTGCTGGGTCTGGTGTCGGCCCTGGGTTATCGCAGGGTTGCATCGGTGATCGGTCACGACTTCGGTTCGCCCGTCGCTGGGTGGTGCGCATTGATTCGTCCCGATGTATTCGCGTCCGTCGTGATGATGAGCGCGCCCTTCGCGGGGCCGCCCGCGTTCCCGTACAACACCGCGAAGAACGATGCGAAGCTATCGCGCGTCGAAACGGCGCCGTCCGCGATGGCTGAAGCAGTGGCGGCGCTTGCAGCGCTCGATCCGCCGCGCAAGCACTATCAATGGTATTACTCGGGTGCGGAGGCCAACGACGAGATGTGGCATGCGCCGCAAGGAATCGCCGCGTTCCTGCGTGCGTACTATCACGTCAAGAGTGCGGACTGGGCAGGCAATCATCCGCATCCGCTCGAATCGGTGACGGCCGATCAGCTCGCGTTATTGCCGACGTACTACGTGATGAACGCAGACGCGACGATGCCGCAGACCGTCGCCGAACACATGCCGGATGCGGAACAGATCGCGGCATGCGCGTGGCTGTCCGATCACGACTTGAATATCTATGGGGGCGAATACGCGCGCACCGGCTTTCAGGGCGGATTGAACTGGTATCGCTGCGGCACCGACCCGCGTTACGCGGACGCATTGCGCCTCTGGTCGGGACGCACGATCGACGTGCCGTCATGCTTCATTGCGGGTGCGAGCGATTGGGGCTATTACCAGCGTCCCGGCGATTTCGAAGCGATGCGCGTGCTGACCTGTACCGACTTTCGCGCGACGCATCTGATCGAAGGGGCGGGGCATTGGGTGCAGCAGGAGCAGCCGCGCACGGTCGCGAGCCGCATTCTGCGCTTTCTGCGGCAGGACGCACCGGCGTAAATGTATCCATACGTTTCCTGATGTAAGAGTTGCCGCGATAACGCCCGTCTGACGGAACTTCGCGGAAAGCCTGCTTGTCCACGAGCCTCGCGGCCTTCGAAGGTCGGCATCAACCGCGAGGAGAGTATCGATGGAAAAAGGACGTGTTGCCGCGCTCGACGCAGGCCGGGCGCTCGCGATCGTCGGGGTGGTCGCAGTACACCTGTCGTTTCAGTTTCCCAATCTGCCCGGCGCCGTGACGCTCGTGGCGCGCATGGGCCAATATGGGGTGCAGTTATTCTTCGTGATCAGCGCGATCACGATTTTCATGACGCTCGAAATGGATCATGCGCGCTGCGCCGATGCCCGTCATGTCACGTTGCGCTTCTATATCAAACGGTTTTTTCGCATAGCGCCGATGTACTACGCGGCGATCGCGATCTATGGCCTCATCAGCTTTGGGGCGATGCGCTCGGGCGTCGAGCGTGCATGGGTTCTCGGTGCGCACGGACCGATGGACATCCTGCTCAACATGGTCTTCCTGCACGCGCTTTCGCCGACGGCGATCAATAACGTCGTGCCGGGAGGATGGTCGATCGGCGTGGAAATGCTCTTCTACATGATCGCGCCGCTGCTGTTCTTTCTGGCGATGAACCGCGTGCGTCTGCTGCTCGCGACCGTGCTGCTTCTCGGCATATCGTTCGCCGTGATGTCGATGAGCGATTGCAACGGCACGCTCGAATGCAACGTCGCCAACAACACGTTCAGCTATTTCTGGCCGCCCGTGCAAGGGCCATGCTTCATCGTCGGCATGTGGGCGTGGTATGCATTCCGCTCGCATTTACTGGGCGCGTCGGATGTGACGAAGCGCGTATCGTTGCTCTATCTTTCGCTCGCATTGGGTTTCGCGCTCTTGACCGGCGCGCTGGGCGTATGGCTCGACAAGGCGCATGCGCTCGCGCCGGTGTTCGCTGCCTGCAGCGCCGTCGCGTTTCTGTTGTTCGTCTGTTCACAACATGCCCGCAAGCATCGCGACGATGCGCGTACAGCGCCGCGCAACACGTTCATGCGCCGCTGCGCCGCCGCGCTCGGCCGCGAAAGTTATGGCATTTATCTTTGGCACTTCATCTGCGTCTATGCGACGTTTCATTTCTTCGATCGCTCATTCGGCGAGAAGAATGGCGAAACGTCGCTGGCGCTATTCGGCGCGACGCTGATCGCCGTGCTCATCGTCTCTTATGGACTGTCGCGCGTATCCGACCGGCTGATTCAGGGACGCGCGACGCGCCTGTCGCGGCGCCTGCTTGCGTCGGTGGATCGTCGTTTTCATCTGACGCGCGACGCTTAGCGTCAAGTTGCATTCGGCGTCGCGGGGAACGACAGATGCACACGCCGGCCCCGCGTGCGATACAACACGATGCTCGCGACGAGCGTCGCCACCTCCGTTACGGCGACGGTCATCCAGATGCCGCGCGGCCCGAGCCATTCGGTCAGGAGCCATAGCATCATCAACAGCAATAACCAGCTGCGCAGCAGGGCGACGATCATCGATGCAAGCGGCGCTTCGATGGCGGTGAGATATCCGCTGATCGCGACATTGATCGCGGCGGGCAGGAACGCCAGCGCGCACCACGGCAACGCGTCACGCAGCAACGCCTGGACTGCGGGACTATCGGGTAAGAATAGCGCGCCGAGGGGTTGCGCGAGCGTGAGAATCGCGAAGGCGGCAGCAAGCGCGAAGCCGGCCGTCACCGTCATGCCGATGAAAAATGCGCGCGTCACCGCGTGCTCGTTGCTCGCGCCACGCTCGAAGCTCACGATCGGCTGCATGCTTTGCACGAGCGCGACCATCGTGACGGATGCGATCATCGTCATGTATTCGACGACGGCGAACGCAACGAGTCCCGTATCGCCGAGCCAGCGCAGCACTGCGTGATTGAACGCGAAGAGCGTCACGCTCGGCGCGATCTCGCCCAGAAATTCCGATACGCCGTTATACGCCATGCGCCACGCGTGATCGAGCCGCGCGAATGCACGCGCAACGGGACGAACGCGTTGCGCCTTGACGAAGTGATAAGCCAGCATCGGCACGCACGCGAGCGCCTGACTGATGCCCGATGCGATCGCCGCGCCGCGCATGCCCCATTGCATGTGGCTCACCATCCACCATGTCAGCGCGACATCGGCGATACCGCCCGCGATCAGACAGGCGAGCCCGAACTTCGCCGCGCCTTCGATGCGCAAGAAGAGTTCGAGCGCATAGCATGCGGTAGGAAACAGGAGGAACGGCGCATAAGCATGCAGGAAGGTCTTTGCGAGCAATGCCAGTTCGCCACGCGCGCCGGTCCAATGCACGAAGGTGTCGGCATAAAAATAGATCGCCAGCGTGAATGTCACGCCACACAAGGCGAGCAGCCATAGCGCCTGCGTGAATGCTTCCGCGGCATCGCGTTCACGCCGCTCGCCGAGCAGGCGCGAGACGAGCGTCGATCCGCCGACACCGATCATCACGCTGAACGCATAAGGCAGATACAGCAACGGGACGAGCAGATTCAATGCGGCGAGCGCATCGGCGCCGACATGGCGTCCGATGAAGATGCCGCTGATGACGGAATGCATGCAGTAGACCCATGCGGCAAGCACGGTGGGCACTGCGTAGTTCGAGAACCGACGAACGAGGGAAGTGTTGTTGTTGTTGGAGACCATGACTGACAACCCGACATTACTCGCTGGACACGCCAGAACGCAGCACGCGACATCTTCGATGTGCGAGTAAAGCTATGGCATGGCGCAAAAGCGCGGTATGGGCGCACCGAAAGAAACTCGGCGAGCCGCATATGAATGAAACGAGACTGCGTAGCGCGCGGTCTGGCGGCGCGAGAATACGCCAGCGGGCTACGAGAGGAAACGCGTGACGAGGCTATGGGCGCGAGACGCGCGAATGCCGCTTCATGCTTTCACGATGCATCCGATTGCGATGCGGAGGTTGGAGTGACGAACGCGAATGAAGGTTCCTCGCCGCGCTTTTAAGCGAATCATGATTCGCGCGGCATGCAACGAAACGTCAGGCGCCCGACGCCTCCAGCGGTCTGTCCGCTTTCGCTCGCAGACCATACGCGGTCAGCATGCGATATAACGTGACGCGCGACACGCCCAACTCTTCCGCGGCTTCACCGAGACGTCCGCGATGGCGCAGCAGCGCGACTTCGATAGCCTGCCGTTCGGCCGCTTCGCGCGCTTGTGCGAGCGTCATCGGTGCGGCTTCCGCATATTCGCCGAGTTCGAGATCGGCTGCGAGAATCTGCCGTCCTTCCGACATCACGATGGCGCGGCGCACGCGATTGATCAGCTCACGAACATTGCCGGGCCAGCCGTAGTTATGAATCGCCGCGATGGCACAAGGCGCAAAGCCGCGCAGCCGCCGGCTTGCATCCTTTCTGAAGCGCTCGAGCATGTGATTCGCAAGCAGTTCGATATCCTTGCCGCGCACGCGCAGCGGCGGCTCGTCGATCTGCAATACGCACAGACGATGGTACAAGTCCGCGCGGAAGCGTCCTTCGAGCATCGCCGTTTGCATGTCGACGTGCGTCGCCGAGATGATGCGCACATCCACAGGTGTCGAGCCTTGTCCGCCGAGTCGTTCGATCTTGCGTTCCTGCAGGAAGCGCAGAAGGCTCGCCTGGCTTTCGAGCGGCAAGTCGCCGATTTCATCGAGAAAGAGCGTGCCACCGTCGGCTGCTTCCACGCGGCCGATCTTGCGTTGATTCGCGCCGGTGAACGCGCCGCGCTCATAACCGAAGAGTTCCGATTGCAGCAGATGCGGGGGAATCGCCCCGCAGTTGATCGCGACGAACGGATGGTCGCGCCGCACCGAACGCTCATGGATCGCAACTGCGGTGAGTTCCTTGCCCGTGCCCGATTCGCCCGAGATGAACACGGGTGCATCGGTCATCGCGACCTTGCGGATCGAGCGATACAGCGCCTGCATCGCATCGCAGGAGCCGACCATGCCGCCTTCCTTGCAGTCGTCCTTGCGCGGGTCGTTGCTGGCGGCATCGTGCAGCGAGACCATGCCGTATGCATGCCCGACTGCATCGACGAGTCGATCCGCGGAAGCGGGCACCGTCACATAATCGAAACAGAAGTCGCGGATAAGACGGCAAATGTCGGGACTATCGACATGCTCGGCATCGACCGCTGCGACCCAGCCGATCTGAGAGCTTGCGAGCATTCCGGTGAGGGTGGCCGCCTCCTTCGCAAAGCCTCGGTTCGTCAGGTCGATGATGCCCGCGGCAGCACGCTTGCCATTCTTGGCGGATTTGAGTGGCTTGGTCGGATCGATACGCTCGATAGTCCAGCCGCGCGCATGCAAGCGCTCGGACAGATCCTCGGAAACCGCCCGCCCAGCGAAATAGAGTGTCCTGGCTTCCCCGTACATGGCTCTTTTCCCGGCTTTTTTAGATGTAGCGCCAAGTATGCTCCCGCTTCTGTCAGTGCTGAAAGCCTCGCAAACGATAAGCCGATTTTGAATGTTTACATTGATCGGCGGAATCGATTAAAAACGTCATAGCATTTTTTGCGGGACGATCGTGCAGAAATCGGTTGAGCCTTCGTGCTTTAACCGCAGCGCGTTATGCTGCCTGGGTTGGCGATCATCGAAGCGTCGGAACTAATTACTTATCCGCTGATGAATACTTGCTTTGCCAGAGAAAATTATCTGCATGAACAAAATTGGAACGCGCTGAAATATCAGATAATAAATACCTGTAATTACTGAATTGCGACGCACGCGCGGCAAGCGTAAAGTTTGTGGCTGCGTCATCGTCTGATGAATACCCGTTCGAACATGGATAAAGCAGAGAACTCCACTTCAACGTATCAGCCGCGGTTGCTTCTCGTCGATGACGATCCGGCCATGATCCGCATCATCGGCGAAATGCTGGCGGAATTTCCGGACCAGCGTTTTGCCACCACCGGCGAGGCTGCGCTCGCGCTGGCGCGTGAAGCAACCCCCGACCTCATTCTTCTCGATGCCAACTTGCCCAATATGACGGGCTTCGATGTCTGCGAGATCCTCAAGAGGGATGCAAAGCTCGCGCGCGTGCCGGTGATCTTCGTCACGAGTCACGACGCGCCCGCGCTCGAAGTCGATGCGTTTCGCATGGGCGCGGCCGATTACGTCATCAAACCGCTCGTCGCGCCACGCCTGCAAGCGCGGGTGCGCGCACAGCTTCGCTTGCGGCGTCGTGTGATGGAAGCACAGGCGCGCTTGCACCGCGAAGGCGCGAAGCCCGTGTCCAAACCCACCGGCGTGCGCGTGCTCAGCATCCTCGCAAGCGATACCGCGCAGGCGCATCGTCATGCGCTCGAAGCAATCGGTGCGGTCGACTTGGTGACGGATTGCGAAGCCGCACTGAGTGTCGCCGAACGCAAGGAGCCGGACGCTATCGTGCTGGACACCGCCTGCTGCAATGACCCGTGCGCAGCCGTGCGTTCATTGCTGGCGCAGTATGGTCATGTGCCCATCGTCGTGCTCGCCGACGCGCGCGATGCCGCAACCGAGCAATGCACGCTCGATGCCGGTGCGGCCGATGTCATCGCGAAACCGGCCAAATCCGCCGTGCTGGAGGCGCGTTTGCAGGCCGCCCTCGATTCCGCGCGCAAGGCGCGAGAGGAAGTGCGCGCATGGGTGGAATCGTCGGGCGGGGCCAACGTTCATCCGTTTCCGGTGTAACTTCTTTTCAGGCCTGTTCCAGCATGTCGCGCGCGATCTTCGAAGCGCGCGCGAAATCGAGCGCACGCACGCGCGCGAGGAAATGCTGGAAGTCCTCGCGATATCCATTCGGCGCGTGCGGCGAAAGGCTCTCGGATAGCGCGATGGCCTGCAGGTTCGACGCATCGAGCAACTCGACGATCGCGGCAAGACGCGCGCACCAGTCTTCGTTTCGAAGAGGTGGCGCGCTCGTATCGACATTCGCAGAGGAGTGCGGCGGCCCGAACGTATCGATGAGCTGATCGGCGCTCGATGCAAGCAACTGCTCCATGCGCGGCAATTGTGCACGCGTGGCATCGAGCGCATGCGCGTCATCGCCGTTATCGAGCAGCTTGCGTTCGAGAGCGCTTGCGAGTTCCGCGAGCCCCGCCGCGCCGACCGTGCCCGCGCTGCCCTTGATTGCATGCAGCGCCGACGCGGCGCCTTGCGCGTCCTGCGCCGCGAGTGTTTCGACGAGACGATTCATGTGCTTGCGGCCTTGCGCGCCGAAGCCGCTGGCCGCGCTTCGAATCAGATCGATGTTGCCGCCGAAACGCGCAACGATCGACTCGCGTGGCTCGATGATCAACGCGATGTCCATATTCAGTGCTTGCGCTTCGATCGGCGCACGCTCCACTTGCGCGCGCAACACGGCAACGAGTCGTTCGACGTCGATCGGCTTGCCGACATGATCGTTCATGCCGGCCTGCAAACACGCGTCGCGATCTGCGCCCGACGCATTGGCCGTCATCGCGATGATCGGCAGCGCGGCGAAACGGCCATCCGCGCGAATGAGGCGCGTTGCTTCGAGGCCGTCGAGATCGGGCATCTGCACGTCCATCAGCACTGCATCGAACGAGTCATCGGCAGCGACGACGCGATCCACACCTTCACGTCCGCTTTCAGCGAGCGTCACGTTCGCGCCTTCCGCACGGAGCACGCCTTCAGCGACCTGCCGGTTGAGCGCGTTGTCCTCGACGACGAGCAGCGCGAGTCCTTCGAGGCGGCGCGCTTTTGCTACAGGCGGCTGCGTCCGATGAGCCGCGCGGTCGATAGCGGCAGGCAGCGCGGCACGGATCGCCGCGGCGAGCTGCTTCGGCGTCACGGGCTTCGTCAGAAATCCGGCGAAGGGCGCGGCGCCAGTTTTCTGCGACTCTCTCAACACTTCGCGGCCGAACGCCGTGACGAGCAGCACGAGCGGCGGCGCGACGCGCCCGTTCATCGCGACGACCTGCTTCGCGGTATCGAGCCCGTCGAGGCCGGGCATGCGCCAGTCGAGCAGGGCGATATCGTACGGCGCATCGCTTCGTGCAGCGTCGGCGATGCGCGCGACCGCCGCGGTCCCGCTCGTGACGACATCGGCGTGCCAGCCGAGCGAACGCACGGTGCGCGACAGGATTTCGCCCGCGATCGCGTTGTCGTCGGCGATGAGAATGCGCGCATCATGATCGAAGAACGCGCCTTGGTCATGCACCGGCGCGTGCGCTGCGTCCACGCCGAGCGTGATGTCGAACCAGAAGCGGCTTCCTTCGCCCAGGCGGCTTTCGACTTCGAGCTGGCCGCCCATCATCGCGACGAGCCGCTTGCTGATCACGAGTCCGAGGCCGGAGCCGCCATAGCGCCGCGACGTCGATGTTTCGGCTTGCGTGAAGCCCTCGAAGATGCGCTCGATCTGTTCCTCGCTGATGCCGATGCCGCTGTCGCTCACCGCGATGCGCACGCGCACCGCTTCGCCCGCTGCATCGCTCGGGCTGTCGAGCCGGTGCACGCTCACGACGATCTGGCCCGCCGCCGTGAACTTGAGCGCGTTGCCCGCGAGGTTGATGAGCACCTGCTGAAGGCGGAAGCCATCGCCGACGAGCACGGCGGGCAGGGAAGGATCGAGATCGAACAACACTTCGACGTCCTTCGTGCCCTGATTGCCCGAGAGCACGATGCCGAGCTCCTCCATCATCTTTTCCGGCTCGAAAGGATGGCTGTCGAGTTCGAGCTTGCCTGCCTCGATCTTCGAATAATCGAGGATGTCGTTGAGCAGGTTCAGCAGAGACTTCGCAGCGGTTTCGGCTTTGCTCACGTAGTCGTGCTGGCGGTCGTCGAGCGTAGTCAGTTGCACGAGATGCAGCATGCCGAGCACGGCGTTCATCGGCGTGCGGATTTCATGGCTCATGTTCGCGAGAAACGACGACTTCGCCGCGCTCGCTGCATCCGCCTGCTCCTTCGCGTTGCGCAGATGGTATTCGAGCTCATACTCGTCGGTGATGTCGTAATTCACGCCGGTCATCGCGACGGGCGTGCCCTGTGCATTGCGCTGCGTGCGCTGGCCGCTCTGGATGCGCCGCGTCGTGCCGTCCGGCAGGACGATACGAAACGGCGGTAGTTCTTCGGTTTCTCCCGCAATCACGGCACGCAGGCACGCCATGATTTCGTCGTGATCGTCGGGATGGATGCGCAGACGCCAGTGCTCGAATTGCAGGCCGTTGTCGAGCAACGCGGGCGGGTACTGATAGATCTCGAACATGCGCGCGTTCCAGTGCAGCTTGCCCGTGGCGAGATCCCACGACCAGATGCCCAGTTCGGCGATGTCCGCCGCGAGCAGCAATTGGTCGCGCGCGTGCGCCAGCTCGCTGCGCTCCTTCCTTTGGCGCGAAATATCCGTAATGACAGATACAAAATGCAAAGCGCCATCCAGACGCATTGCGCCGGTCGTGACGTGCGCGGGAAATGACGTGCCGTCCTTGCGCTGCCCCGCAAGCTCGCAGTCCGCGGTCGCGACGCCCGTCGGTCCTTTGAACTGCATGATGTATTCGTTATACGAATCCAGAAACGGCGGCGGCACCAGCATCCGGAGGTTCTGGCCGATGACTTCGCTCGCCTTGTAGCCGAACACTTTCTCGCCCGCCGAGTTGAACGAGCGGATCGCGCCGCGCTCGTCCACGGTGATGATCGGGCTGATGGCGGTGTCGAGCACGGTTTGCGTCGTGGCGAGACTGCGCTCGAGTTCCTGCTCGATCTGGTTGCGCGCGTTGATCTGGCGCACGATCGTCGAGCCGAACATCGCCAGCACGAACGCAAGCATGGCCGTGACGCAGGCGTGCCAGAGCGTATCGCGCCACCACGGTGCGAGGATTTCATCGCGCGCCAGCGCCGCAGCGACGAAAAGCGGATAGTCCTGCAGTTCGCGCAGGCTGTTGAGGCGCGTGACGCCGTCCTGCGACGAGCTCGTAGTGAACACGCCCGCGCTGCGCTGTTCGAGATGCGCGCGGTAAAGCGCCGTGTCGATCACGTTCTTGCCGACGAAGCGGTCTTCGAACGGGCGGCGCACGACCATCACGCCCGAGTTCAGCACGAGCACCGCCGCGCCCGATTGCCCGAGGTCGAGGCTGTCGTAGAAACGCGAGAAAAAATCGACGTCGATGGTCGCGAGCGCGACGCCCGCAAAACTGCCATCGGGCGCGTCGATGCGGCGCGATACCGGCACGATCCATTTGCCCGTCGAGCGGCTCTGCACGGGCGGCCCGATGTGCGTGCCCTGATCGGTATGCGTGCGGTGATATTCGAAATACTCGCGGTCGGAGTTATTGAAGCGCGAGTCGAGTTTCGGCTGCGAGTTGACGACCCACGCGCCGTTCTTGTCGTAGATGAAAAGCCCGTTCAACTGCGGCAATTGCCGGACGCGCGACACCAGCGAGCGATGAATGCGCGCGAGCGATTCCGGCGACATGCCGTCCTCTTCGACGCGCTCCACCATGCCGATGAGCGTCGTGTCGGCTTCCTTGAACGTGTCGTTCGCGTGCTGCGCCATCGCGCGCGCGAGGTTGTACGTCGCCGTCGTCATTTCGTCGAGCTGGGCGCGGCGAGCGGCGAGGCTGCGCCACACGTCGGTGCCGACCAGGAGCACGCAGACGGCGACGATGAACACCGTCATCCTGAAGGTGAGCGAATGGCGACTGAGCACGCCGTGGTCTCCGAATGAGCGATTGCAAGGTGGGGAATCGAACGCTGCCGTATCTTATCGTGCCCTTCGGAGAAGGCCGTTCGACGGGCAGGCGAGGGCCATCAGACCCGTTTACGGCGCGCAAGCGCGCAAGCTTGAGCCCGCGAGACGGGAATATTTTCGAGCTTTCCGGCGTTAAGAGAGCATGGATTCACCCGTGGCGAATCGCGCGCGTGTGTTTGCATCGCCCCATCTTTCAGAAGTGAAAGCGTTGGTTCGTGCCCGACAGACCTGTCGCCCGGCGCGCGGCTGAATTCGCGCCTTGCCTTGCTGCACAAGGGATTCGGAGAACTGGCACGGTGGCTGCATTAGATGCCGACACCCGCCGCCTCAGCGAACCCCGATTGATCCGCGTTGCACGATCGCTCAGCCGGCATGTCATTGAACGACCCGTTGGTGCAGAAGGAGCGAATCATGTTGGGATACCTAATCAATATCGCGAGAGACATCGTGCTGCCGATCCTGATCGACCGGACCGAGACGCTGCTGAACCGCGCGGAGCATGGCCGTCGCGATACTTATCTCGCATCGTCCGTCGATCTCGGCGAGCTCGAGCGCCGCATGCGCGAGTGCGAAACCGACGCCTGATTCTCAACGAAACGAGAACGAAAGATGATCACCCTGAACGACGAACACGCCGACGCGCCGGTCATCGCGCTGCATTGCTCGGGCGCGGGCGCGAATCAATGGCGCTCGCTCGGCGAAACACTCGATGCGCTCACGGCGCCGAAGACGCGCTACACGCTGATCGCGCCGGAACATTATGGTTGCGACAGCGTCGGGCCCTGGAGCGGCGAGCACGCGTTCACGCTCGCGGACGAGGCGGCGCGCACGGTCGAGATCATCGATCGTCAGCGCGGCAAGGTGCACCTCGTCGGGCATTCGTATGGCGGCGGCGTCGCGTTGCGCGCGGCGCTCGAACGGCCGCATGGCATCGCGAGCATCACGCTCTATGAGCCGTCGGCGTTTCATCTGCTGGAGCGCATAGGGGACCGCGGCGCCGCGGAATTCGCCGAGATTCTCGCGATTGCGGCGCGCACGGCGGAGGGCGTCGTCGCGGGCGATCTGCGCGGCGCGGCGAGCTCGTTCGTCGATTACTGGAGCGGGCAAGGTGCGTGGTCCGCGCTGCGGCCGTCCGTGCAGGCGATGCTCACGCGCTGGGTGCCGAAAGCGCCGCTCGATTTTCGCGCGCTGATTCACGAGCCTACGCCGATGAGCGCTTACGCGAACCTGCGCGTTCCGACGCTCGTGATGCGCGGCGAGCACGCGCCCGCGCCGACGCGCCTGATCGCCGAAACATTGCCCGATCTGATGCCGGCGGCGCAACTGATCGTCGTGCCGGATGCGGGGCACATGGGCCCGCTCACGCACGCGCAGGCGGTGAATGCCGCGATTGCGCGTCATATCGCCCGGTGCGATGCGCACCCGGCGTGCTTATCCGAGTAGGCCGTCGCGCGACGGCGCGCTTTCGCCCTGACGCTCGATGAGGCGCGCGCGAAACCAGAACGTCCACGCGAGCAAGCCGCCATAGATCACGTAGCTCACGACCGGCGACAGGACGAGATAGCGCTCCACCGGCCAGGTCCACGCGAACCAGAAGCGCAGCATCGTTTCGAGCGATAGCCCGACGCCCCACACGAACGTCATGAGGCGCAACGATGCACGCAGCATCGCGCTTTCGCTCCAGTAGGCCTCGAAGCGCTCGGCGCCGTTTTCCTGCTCGCGCGTGACGGTCGCGCGCGCGAGATAAAAAATGAGCGGGCGCTCGAAGAACAGCGAAACCAGGAAGACGATGCCCGTCGCGCCCGCCGCGAGCGATTCGCGCACGAGCAGGATGCGCGGGCTGCCGCCCATCGCGAGCATCACGATGGAAAGCGCGATGCCGAACAGCACGAGCGCGGAAAGCGCGTCGACACGCCGCGAGCGCGCGAACTCGGCGATGCTCCACACGAGTGGCGGCGCGGCCGACGCGTAGAGTGCGCCGACATCGCCCCAATAGGGCAACGCCAGCCGATACGCGAGCCACGGAAGCAGCAGATTCGCGGCGAGTTCGAGCACGAGACCGGGCTTGATCTTTTTCATGGACTCAGGAGTGTGCGTTTGGGCGCGATACCTCGAGCCAAGTATAAAAGATCGGACGTGCGCGAATGTGCGTGCGCGCGCGGTGAATCAGCGGAAAAGTCAGTAAGGAAGTGCCTCCGCCGCCCGTTGTTTCGGGCGGCGGTTCAAAGGCGCGGATCGGCGTTACTGCTTGGGAGGCGGCGCGCCGGGGATCGCGTTGACGCGCGCGGCATTCGCGGCGTTGGCGGCATTTGCCGCGTTGATCGCGTTCGTGTTGTAGGTCGGGGCGGCGTTGTAGTTCGGACTGACGCCCGGGTTCGGCATCGTGCCGTTCGGCGTATTCGAATTATTGACGGGTGCCGCGGGGTTCGGCTTCAGCGGTTTCGGCTGAAGCGTCTGATTGATGACGCCCATTTGCCCGAGCTTCTTCGCCGCCTGACTGTCCGCGCTGGCCGCCGTGGCGAAGCACAGTCCGGCAGCGCCGGCGATCAACGCAATATGCGTGGCGCGAAGCTGCGCGCGATTGCGGTTTTTCTTCATGACGGCCTCCTTGTTCGAGCCCGCCGCGCGGATGCGCAGCCGACAGTCCTATTGTGTGCAAGGACGATGCCCGCGTGGAGAAGGGTTTTGCCTAGGTTCTTCATCCGATCTGCGACGTACCGCCTCACCAAACTTTGATATTGGTCTAACAAAAGGGTCGCTTCGGCCGGTAACATGTATTTCGATGTACCAAATAAACCAACCGGAGTCCACCGCATGTTTCCCGAATACCGAGACCTGATCTCGAGCCTGAAGACCGAAGACGGCCATTTTTCGCGTCTCTTCCAGCGCCATAACGAACTCGATCATCAGATCAGCAACATGGAGACGGGCGTGACGCCCGCCGACTCGTTCGCCATCGAATCGCTCAAGAAGGAAAAGCTGATGTTGAAAGACAAGTTGTACGCGGTCTTGAGAAAGGCGCACGAAGCCGCCTGAAAGAGAGACTAACGCAGAGACAGAGACGCCAGAGCAACAACGAAGAGGAATGGATGAAGTTGATATTGCCGGGTGAAACCACCGAATCGAAGGATGGCGACCTCGCCGTCCGAACGGCGACGGACTGCATCGAACGCGAAGAGACCGGCCGCGCGGTCGAGGCGGCGCACGGCCTGCTGACGAACAGCGTCGACGACATACTGAGGAGGCTCATCGCGCGGGAGCAGGAAGGCACGGAATCGCTCGTCGATACCGTGAGGACGCTGAGCGGCGGCATGTCGCCCGACGAAATCGCCACGCTGCGCGCGCATCTCTTCGATGTCGAGACCGTGCTGCGATCGGTTAGCGGCACGCCGGATCCCGACGACGAGTTGTCGCCGGCGTGGCGCGAAGGCGGCTATCCGTATCGGCATCTGATGTCGCGGCGCGCGTACGAGAAGCAGAAATACCGTCTCCAGGTCGAGTTGCTGAAGTTGCAGGCGTGGGTGAGGGAAACCGGCCAGCGCGTCGTGATTCTTTTCGAAGGCCGGGACGCAGCAGGCAAGGGCGGCACCATCAAGCGCTTTATGGAGCATCTGAATCCGCGCGGCGCGCGCGTGGTTGCTCTCGAAAAGCCGTCGGAGCGTGAGCGCGGCCAGTGGTATTTCCAGCGCTACGTCGAACATTTCCCCACGGCGGGCGAAATCGTTCTCTTCGATCGCTCGTGGTACAACCGCGCGGGCGTGGAGCGCGTGATGGGCTTTTGCACGCCGGGCGAATACGACCAGTTCATGCAGCAGGTGCCCGCGTTCGAGCGGCATCTGTCGCAAAGCGGCACGCACGTGATCAAACTATGGTTTTCGGTGAGCCGCGCCGAACAGCGCCGCCGCTTCAAGGAGCGCGAGATTCATCCGCTCAAGCAGTGGAAGCTGAGTCCGGTCGATCTGGCGTCGCTCGACAAGTGGGACGCATACACCGAGGCCAAGGAAGCGATGTTCGCGCATACCGACAGCGCCGAAACACCCTGGACCGTCGTGCGCTCCGATTGCAAGAAACGCGCGCGGCTCAACGCCATGCGCTACGTGTTGCACAAGCTGCCGTATGCGAATCGCGACTTGAAATCGATCGGCGCGATCGATCCGTTCATCGTCGGACGGCCGTCCTAGGCGGCGCTCACGCCTTCCAGCAGAGCGTGAGAGAGCAGGCGCGCGTGCGGCGTGAGGGCATCGAAATCGCGTGCGCACAGATGCAGCCGGCGCGTCGCCCACGGCTCGGAGAGCGGCAGGATCGAAAGTTCCGGCCGCTCCAGCATGCGCGCCGACGCCTCCGACAAAATGACCAATCCGATGCCCGCTTCGACGAGCATGCCGACATTGTCGATGCTGCGCATACGAATGCGATAGCCAATCTGCCGGCCGAGCCGCGACGCGCGCTCGGCCAGATGCATTTCGAGCGCGGCATCCGATAACCCGACGAACGCCTCCCCCACGATATCCGCGAACGCCACCGCGCTTTGCTCCGCGATGCGATGTGCGCGGTTCGCGACGACCACCAGTTGATCCTGCGTCAGCAGATGCGTCTGAAGCCGTCCGAGATCCGCCGTATCGGAGACGACGCCCAGATCGGCCCGGCCTTCGGCGATCGCCTGCACGATCTCGACGCTCGGGCGTTCGTCGAGATCGATCGAAAGATCCGGATACGTCGCGAGAAACCGCGTGAGGCGCGGCGGCAGGAAGGCGGCAAGCGCGGCCGTGTTTGACATCAAACGGACACGGCCTTTGAGGCCGGTCGCGAATGAACGCAGCTCGCCGCGCATCTGCTCGACCTGGCCGAGTATCGCGCGCGCGTGGCGCACGAACGCGTCACCGGCGGCGGTCGCCTGCACGCCGCGGCGGTTGCGCTCGAGCAGCGGCGCGCCGAGCGCAGCTTCCATTCCCGCGATGCGCTCGCTCGCCGACGCCAGCGCCAGATGCATCGCCTGCGCGCCCGCCGTGATGCTGCCGCGCTCGATCACGGTCAGGAATAGCCGCATGTCGGTGAGATCGAAACGCATGCCGGCGCCTTCGGTTTTGCCGAAGCCTCGCATTGGAAATGCCAGATTGTAAGCGGCAGACGGCGTCGTTAGCATCTGTCGCATGGAACCCCTAATTCTCGTGACCGGCGCCGGTTTTCTTGCGGGCGCGATGAACGCGCTGGCGGGCGGTGGCTCGTTCGTGAGCCTGCCCGCGATGATCGCCGCCGGCTTGCCACCGGTTCAGGCGAACGCTTCGAGCACCGTCGCGCTGTTTCCCGGCGGTGTGGTGAGCGCGTGGGCGTATCGCGACGGGCTCGGCCCGGTCGGCTCGGTATCGATCCGCAAGATGCTCGTCACGACGCTCATTGGCGGGTTTGTCGGCGCCGCGCTGCTGCTCTCCACGTCATCGAAAACGTTTTCCTTCGTGCTGCCTTGGCTGCTGCTGTGCGCGAGTTTCACGCTCGCGTTCGGCCGAAAGCTGGGCGAAGTGCTGCGGCGGCGCTGGCATATCGGCGCCGGCGCGGTCCTGTCGATCCAGTTCGCGCTCGGGGTGTATGGCGGTTATTTCGGCGGCGCGGTGGGCATCATGATGATGGCCGTCTGGGGACTGCTGGATGCGCGTGACCTGAAGAGCCTGAACGCGCCGCGCACGCTGCTCGTGAGCGCGGCCAACTCCGTCGCGGTTTTGACATTCGCGGCGGCGCAAGCGGTGCGCTGGCCGGAAACGATCGCGATGCTCGTCGCGGCGATCGCAGGCGGCTATGGCGGGGCGCAAATCGGCCGGCGCGCGCCGCCGCAATGGATACGCGCGGGCACCTTGCTCGTCAGCGCCGGCATCACGATCGCATTTTTCGTGAAGACGTATGGGCCGATGCTCCAGCATCGGTGACGCGCACGTCGACGTTCAGGGAGACCATCATGATTCCCGCCTTGCTCGAAACTTTGGGTGCGCTATCGCTGCTCGCGAGCGTCGCGGCGAAGATCATGCTGCTGCGCGATTCGCACGAGGACGAGGCGGCGGATGCGCCCAAATCTTCGGCAGTCGTTGCGCACGAGTGCACGCCGTGTTGCCGGTGCGCGGCTCATCGCGCGCGCCGCGTGCGTTCGGCGTTCAGTGCGCGTTGCGCTCGAGTGGCGGCAGGCCGAGCGGTGTTCTCGCGGACTCGTAAGCACGGATGAAGCGCGGATCGTCGTCGATTTCGCGCGCCATCCACTTCGACAGATCCTGACCGCAAGCCGGATCGGCGATATCGCGGAAGCACGGGGAACTTGCGGGCATCATGCTCGCGGCCCAATAGAAACCGAAGAGAACCTGCTTTTCGGCGGCCTCCATGACGAGGGCCTGCGGATCAGTTCCGGAAAACCAGCGGCCGAGCTTGCTCGAAAGCGACGCTTCGGTTTCGTGGCTGTCGTACGAGAACACATAACCGCCGCCTGCCTGCGCCGTGTGAAAGTCGTTCATGACGACGTCCGTGACGAAGCGCGCCGCTTTTGCATTGGCCGCGAACGTTTGCGCGTGCGCGTCGCAAGTCAGAAACCAGAGGAAGACGAGCAATGCGTTCGTTTTGTGCCGAACGAGCGCACGGCATTTTTTCCGATCGCCAGCCGGGTTGACTCGAATAAGAGGAAATATTTGCGCGCGCACTTAAACCGGCATTGAAAAATAAGCTATGGATTCTACCGATTAATCGAATAGCGGGCGCAGAAACCGGTTATCGGACAGATGAATCAATGTTCTGCCTGAATGAATGCACCAAAGTGGGCGCACCAATGCAAAACGGCCCATTCGGGCCGTTCCGTGCCTGAGGCGAGTGCGCTTGACTTACAGCGGCTGGATCGTCGAAGCTTGCTTGCCCTTGGGGCCTTGCTTGACTTCGAAGCTCACCTTCTGGTTCTCCTGAAGCGACTTGAAACCCTTGGACTGGATTTCGGAGAAATGTGCAAACAGGTCTTCACCGCCGTCGTCCGGCGTGATGAAACCAAAACCCTTTGCATCGTTGAACCACTTGACCGTACCTGTTGCCATTTTTTTCCAAACCCTTTGAGACGAATTTCGTTGAGGTTGCGCTTCGAATTGTCGAGCGGCATAGAGTTTTACCATGCCGAAACGCCGAGTTCAAATAAGCGTTTTTGCTAAGAGACGCGACATAAGCACGTCATACTCGCCGCCAAATGCCGACCGCGCGGAATGTTTTTGACCGGACTTTTTTTGTCCGCTCGATAGATTATCCTCGACGACTCGGTCAGGCAAACGACAGAGGGCATCCTATCATGGCACATACGCTTTCCAGCGCCGGACAACGCATAGCGCCCGGGACCGTGCGGCTCGACTCGCCGGAAATCGCGCAAGCGCGCGGCGAACTTGCGGCGTGTTTTCGGCTCGCGGCGCTTCATGGTTATGAAGAGGGCGTCTGCAATCACTTTTCGGCCGTGGTGCCCGGCCATGACGATCTGTTTCTCGTGAATCCCTATGGATATGCATTCAGCGAGATCACGGCGTCGCGACTTCTGATCTGTGATTTCGAAGGCCATGTTATCGATGGCGAGGGAGAGCCCGAAGCGACTGCATTCTTCATTCACGCGCGCCTGCATAAGCAGATGCCTCGCGTGAAGGCGGCATTTCATACGCATATGCCGAACGCGACCGCGCTGTGTCTGCTCGAAGGTCCGCCGCTTCTATGGCTCGGACAGACCGCGTTGAAGTTCTATGGCCGCACGGCCGTCGATGAACACTACAACGGCCTTGCGCTCGACAATGCCGAAGGTGATCGCATCGCCGATGCGATGGGCGATGCCGATATCCTCTTTCTCAAGAATCACGGCGTGATGGTCGCGGGCGCGACGATCGCCGAAGCGTGGGACGATCTCTACTATCTGGAGCGCGCGGCGGAAGTGCAGTTGCGCGCGATGAGCGCGAACCGGCCGCTCAAGCCGGTGCCGCATGAGATCGCTCAGCTCACTTACGAGCAGATGCGCACGGGCGATGCGGAAAGTGCGCGGGCGCATCTTGCTAGCGGGATGCGGGAGTTGCGTGCGCGAGGGATCGATTTCGAGGCGTGATCATTTGCGGTTGCGCAAGCGGCCGAACCACCTCCGCTTCCCCATATCCGTCTGCTGCAGGAAAACCGCAATCACGATGATCAATCCTTTCATCACGAGCTGCGTATTACTGTCGATATCATTGAGCAAAAGGATATTGCTCAAGAAGCCAAAGATCAGCACACCCGCTACGGTTCCCGACACACGCCCGAGGCCGCCCGCGAGACTCGTGCCGCCGATGACCACCGCGGCGATCGCATCGAGTTCCCAGCCCATGCCCGCATCGGCCTTGCCTTGCCGATACTGCGCCGCATAAAGCACGCCGACGAGCGCCGACAGCAGCCCCGAAATCGCATACGCGGCCATCTTGTGACGCGCGACATCGAGTCCCGACACGACCGCGCATTTTTCATTGCCTCCGATCGCATAAAGATATTTGCCGAACACCGTGCGATTCATCACGAAGCCGACAACCACGGCAATCACGAGAAAGAAGAGGGCAGGCACCGGCACGACATTGAAGAGCAGCGCGCGCAACGCCTCGATATCCGTCGTTGCGTTGGTTCCGCTGTAGATCGAATAGACGGCCGTGTCCTGGCCCGCGATGAGTCGCGCGGCGCCGAGCACGCCGACCATCGCGGCGAGCGTCACGATGAAAGGCTGCATGCGCCCGCGCGTGATGATCCAGCCGTTGAGTGCGCCGAGCGTGCAGCCCGCGAGCGGCACGATCCACATCACGGCGAGCAAAGGCATGCGATGCCCGCCGTGCAACGCGATATACGCACAGGCCAGGGCCGCCACGATCGACGCGATGACCGCATGCATCGCAACCGGCGAGCGGTCCGCGACGCGCACGGTCTGCGCATCGCGGGCGCGCATGAAGCCGCGCACGACGGACAGCGCGGCGAACACGATTGCGAACACGGCAATCGCATCGAGCACGATCGACGCATAGACCGCGCGATTCCAGCCATCGGTGGTGAGCAGCATCGCAGTGAGCACGCTGCCGAGCCCCATGATCGCGCCGACCGACAAATCGATGCCCGCGGTGATGATCACTAGCGTCATGCCGATGGAAATCACGCCGACGTTCGCCACTTGCCGGAACACGTCGGAGATATTGGCGCTCGACAGAAAGATGTTGCCGCCGTCCGCCGCGTGCGGCGATGTCAATGCACCCACCATGAGCAGCACGATAAGCCCGAGATAATACTTCAGATACCTAAGCAATGTGCTCAGATGCCGCTGACGTGCATTGGCCGCGGGCTCCGCGAGCTGATCCTGCGCATGCAGCATGATTCGAGTCTCCGTCTATATCTTCATGGCGATGCCATCTGGATGAGCACGTCGCCCGAGAATTGCTCGCGCGTCAGCACGCCGCGCGCGCGGCCCTCGCACATCACGAGGATGCGGTCGGAGAGCAGCATCAGCTCGTCGATCTCCGAGCTCGCGACGATCACCGTCACGCCTTCGCTTGCGGCCGCGAGGATTTGCCGATAGATCTCGGCCTTCGCCGCGACATCGACGCCGCGTGTCGGCTCATCGAGCAAAAGAATGCGCGGCTTCGTCATCAGCCATTTGCCGATGATGAGCTTCTGCTGATTGCCGCCCGACAACGTACTCGCGTCCTGCGCGAGACTGCGATGCTTGACGTTCGACGAGCGCGCCTGCGATGCCGCCAACATCTGCATGCGTGCGCGTCGATAAAACGGAAAGCCCGGCAAGCGTGACAGCGATGGCAACAGCAGATTCGCTTCGAGCGATTGATCGAGCACGAGCCCGTCTTTCTTGCGGTCTTCGGTCACGAACGCGAGCCCCGCGGCGGCCGCGCGATCCGGCGAGTCGATCGCACGCGTATGACCTGCGATGCGTATCTCGCCCTCGCGACGATACTGCGACACACCGAAGATCGCTTCGAGTATCTCCGTTTTTCCCGCGCCGAGCAGGCCCGAGATGCCGAACACTTCGCCCTGCTGCACGGCGAACGATACCTCCGTCACGAGCGCGCGCGCCGGTCCCCATAACGTGAGGCTGCGCACGTCGACCGCGAGCGGACGTTCCCGCGGCGCTTCGGCTTCGGTGCGCTCGGGCGGCGCGAAGTCTTTGCCGATCATCATCGAGACGAGCGCCGATGACGATTCCACTTGCCGCATCTGCAAGGTCGCGATGCGCCTTCCATCACGCAATACGGTCACGCGATCGGCGACCGCGAATACTTCGCCCAGCCTATGACTGATGAGCACGATGCCCATGCCGCGCTCGCGCAAGTCTTTCGTGAGCGTGAGCAGCGCGTGCGTTTCGGTATCGGAGAGCGCGGACGTCGGCTCGTCCATGATGAGCACGCGCGCATCGGCGAGCAGCGCCTTCGCGATCTCGACGAGTTGCTTCTCGCCGACGCGCAAGGTGCCGACGAGCGTATTGGGCGGCGCGCGAAAACCGAGTTGCGCGAGCACTTTGGCGGCCGCCGCATGCATCGCGCGGCGATCGGGAAAGCCGAAACGCGTGCGCAGTTCCTTGCCGAGAAAAATGTTATCGACGGCAGAAAGCGTATCGACGAGATTGAGCTCCTGATGAATGATCGCGACGCCCGCGCGCGTCGCGTCGTTCACGTTCGTCATGCGCGTGGTCTCGCCGCGCACGCGAATGCTGCCGGCATCGGGCGAATAGAGTCCGCCCAGCATCTTCATCAGGCTCGACTTTCCCGCGCCGTTCTCGCCGACGAGCGCATGAATCTCGCCCGATGCCACATCGAAGTCGACGCCCGAAAGCGCGGCGCTGCCGTTGAACGATATCGACAGGCCCGCGGCTTCGATGAGCGGCGCGGCGGCGCTTGCCATCAGTGACTCGCGATGTACTGCTTCGCGTTGTCGGGGAAGATGCCTTGTGTCGGCAGCGTGACTTTCTTCGGCACCTTGTCGCCATGCAATACCTTGAGCGACTCGCGAATGCCTTCCGCGCCCGGCGTCGGATACATGAAGGTGCCCGCGAGCAGGCCTTGTTCGACCCACGTCGCGCCTTCCTGCGGCAGGCCATCGATGCCCACGAACTTGATGCTCTTCTCGCGGCCCGCATCCTTCGCAGCGAGATACGCGCCGTAAGCCATCGGATCGTTATGCGCGTAGACCACGTCGATTTTAGGCTGCACGCGCAGCACGGTCTTCATATAGTCATAGGCCTTGTCCTGCTTCCAGTCGCAATCGACGCGCTCGCCTACGCGCTTGATGCCTTTCTCCTTGCCGATAGCCTTGTCCGCGCCATCGTGACGATCATGCGCGGGCTGTGCGCCGAAGCCGCCCCAGATCTCGACGAGATTGCCTTGTGCCTTACCCGGTCCGCCCATCAGCTTGACGATGAAGTTGCCTGCTTCCTGCCCGATCTGCACGTTATCCCCGCCGATGAACTGCGTGAACTGATCGCCGTTCACTTCGCGATCGAGAACGAACACGGGAATGCCTGCCTTGAAGGCCTTTTCGACGACACCGGTGAGACCCGCGGACTCCTTGGGCGAGATGAAGATCGCGTCCATCTTCTGCGTGATGAAGTTCTCCATGTCCGCGTTCTGCTTGTCGGTGCGGTCTCCCGCGTCGGCGATGATCAGCTCGACTTCGAGATGCTTCGCGGCCTCGGCCTTCATGTCCTTGTTGAACTGCACGCGCCACGGCTCGACGGTCGTGACCTGCGAGAACCCGAAGCGATACTTCTTCTGCTGCGCGAACGCCGGTTGCGCGACGAGCGCGGAGAAGGTGCCGATCGCGCCCGCCAGCGGCACGGCGACGAGACTCGCGGTGATGATGCGTCGTTTGCTGTCCATTGCGTCTCTCCTGATGGATATGCCAGCTTCGGGCCCGAATTGCAAAAATAAAACGTTATAGCGCGCCGCTAACGTTCCGCGAGCGCGGCGCGCTTGCGGGTGCGCCCGGCGTTCTGCTGCGCCGCTGTGTTCGCCTTGGTGTTGTCCTTTGCCGCGGCCTTGTGCGGCGGCGCGGTGCTTTCACGAACGCGCAAATCCGCCTTCATGCGCAGATGCACCGGCTCCGACGATTCGCCCTGCAACTGCTTGTGCAGCAACTGCCAGATTGCACGGCCTACGGCTTCCACCGGCTGATGGATCGAACTGATGCGAGGATGCAGCACCGACATCCACGGCGCATCGTCGAAAGAGAGCAGCGAGATATCTTCGGGCAGGCGCAGTTCGGCATCGCGTATCGCGCGCAATGCGCCGAGCGTCGCGACGTTCGCGCCTGTAAAGAGCGCAGTAGGGCGCTCGCGTTCCGACAGCAGCCCGAGCGTGGCCGCATGGCTCTCCGTGTCCGTCATGCCGCATACGACGACGCGTGCGTGACGCGCGAGTCCCGCGCGCTTCATCGCGTCGAGGTAGCCGTCCGCGCGCTCGCGGCTGTTCACGAGATCGAGCGCATTGACGATGAACGTGATGCGCTTGTGCCCGAGCGCGATCAGATGATCGGTGCCGTCGCTCGCGGCACGCCGACTATCGGTCGTGACGGTATTGGCGGGAAAGCTTTGGTCGACACGATCGGCCATCACGAGCGGCACATCGCATTCGCGCAGTTCTTCTATCGCATGCTCATAGCCATGACAGGGAATGATGATCATGCCCGCGACTTGCCGCGACAATACGAAGCGTATGCGTTCGGCCTCGCGTTCGGGATCTTCCTGCGCATGCGCGAGCAGGAGCCGATAGCCGCTTGCCAGCGCATGATCCTCGACCACGCATAGCAATTCGATAAAGAACGAATTCGTCAGATCGGGCACGACGAAACCGATCGACGTCGAACGGCTGCTGCGCAATTCGGCTGCGAGGCTGTTGCGCCGATAACCCAGTTGTCGCGCTGCGTCCCACACTTGTTGACGGCGTGCGGGGCTCACGCCTTGCGCGCCCGCCATGACTTTCGACGCGGTGCCAAGCGATACGCCCGCCGCGTTGGCGACATCTTTCAGCGTACGGGCCGGTTTTTTTCTCGAGTCCAAGGCACGATGCCGTCGATATTCTGAAACGTTTCAAAATATTAGAAAGCGTCGACGGAAGCGGCAAGTCAGTGTTTTTACCGAGCCGGATGCACAGCCTTACATTGAGGTGTCGTGCAAGTCCTTCACGATGGGCGGGCCGATCCTGAAGTCCGGGAAACGCACGGTAAGACCGCCGCGCTCGGGTGTGCAGCACATCGGGCCGACCAGCCAATGTGCGTCGGTGCTGCTGGCGGGAAAGGGCGCGAGGCGCATGAGCGTCCAGCCATGTTCATCGGCGCTGCATTGCACTTTCAGCACGCCCTGTGCGATCGTCATGCGCACGCGGAAGCGATTCGTTGCGGCGCGCGATCCGAGCGACCAGTCGGAGAGATCGTTCGTCATGACCGTGCTGAAGGTCAGCGCGCCGTCGTTGTATTCGGCGCCGGCCTTGATCCAGCGCTCAGGGCTCTCCCGCACCATCAGGCCGGCCTGATCGTAGAGCGCGGAGAAGTCGCCAGCGACGGCGACCTCGGCGGTGAAATCGCCCTGCACGCTCGCCGCGAAGACATGACCGTTATCGCGCACGAAGCCGTAGTGCGTCTTGCGCCAGAAGTCGGTGTTCGTGTCGGTGGTGACGAAGAGCGTGTCGTTTTCGACGCGCCATTGCGCGGGTTCGTTGATCCATCGGCATTGATCGAACATGGCGTCTCCGTCGCTTGATAGCTGGGCAAGTATGTCACATTGCAAACTGGAGGCGAATGATCGTACAAAAAAGCTTCATGCCGCGAGTGCACTAACATGTATCGTCCTTTTGCGAAAAGGAAGAACGATGGTCAAGCTGATGATGATCCTGCTGGGCGTGGACTACTTGCGCAATCGCTCGCGCAGTCTGACGGTGACGGGCTGGCTGCTGCTGATCATCGGCATCGGTGTATTCGTCGATGCGCTCGATGGCGCGCTTGGCTCTCCCATCGCATTCGTCGGCTGGCTGCTGCTGATCGAAGGCGCGCTTACGCTTGCAGTTGCGTGGGCAGGCGTCGGCGGACAGCGCAAGCTGCGCTATGCGAAAGGCGTCGCGTTCGTGCTCACGGCGGCGCTCATCTTCGAAGGCAATCATCACGGCCACTTCGTTCTTTCGATCCTGATCGGACTCGCGTTCCTGTTCGATGGTCTTCTGCAGGCGACCTCGGCGCTCGTCGTGCGTTATCGGCGCTATCGTGTCGCGCTCGGCTTTGCAATCTTCGAAGTGCTGCTCGGCATCTTCATGATTCAGCCTTATCCCACGCACTATAAAGGCACGGTGCCTTATTGCATCGGCGCATTCTTCATCTTTGCGGGCTGGAATCTGATCCTGATCGCGATGCGCGTGCGCAAGCTGACGAGCAATCCTGCCGTGTGGGTCGATAGCAGTGCGGAAGCCGCGAGCGAAACCGGCAAGACGAACGATGCCGCGCGCCCGGCGCTGCAGGCGCGTGAATGGGACGGCCCGCCCGCCGACGATGAACCCGCCCTCACCGTGCATGTATGGACGCCGGTGGGATCGTCGAAGGCGGAAACGCAGTGGCATCCGATCGTCGATCGATATATCGCGGCCGTCGATCGTAATGGCGTGATCTCGACGGGACACGCGGCGCTCGAATCGCCCGAAGGCATCTATGTGAGCCTCTATCCGGCAGTCGAGATCGACCGCTCACCCGATGATTTCGCGCGGCTCTTGCGCGCCACGCGCGAGAACGACGTGCCCGGCATGTTTCAACAAAGTTATGCGGTCGAATCGAAAGCGTGGTGTCCGTCGACGACGCGCGTGCGCATCCGCAATTACGACCCGAATCGTCTGGATAGCTTCTGGCGCGACTATCGCGAAGATACGACATATAACCTCACGCATCGCAATTGTTCGAGCAGCGTGTCGCGCGCGCTCGATGCCGCACTGGAAGGCGCGGCGGGGCGTCTTTACGGCGCACGCGCGGGCTGGGGCGCACTGTTTCGAATGATCGCGACGCCGGAGTTATGGGTCGCCGCGCAGGTGCGCAAGCGCGCGGTGACGATGGCCTGGACGCCCGGCCTCACGCTCGACTATGCGCGGGCGCTCAGCATGGTCGCCGATCCGCGGCCTTATGGCTGGTTGAAGGTGACGCGCATGGCGCTCGCAAAAATGCGTGAATCGCGGCGCGCATGGCGCGAGGAAGGCACGCATGCATCTGACGGAAGATCGAATATCGATCCACCAGCGCGCGTCTGATGCGACGTTTCAAGCTTATAGATCGAGCTCGTCTTCGGCCTTGCGCGCGCGACGCTCTTCGTTCGCACGGCGCGCGCGCAACCGCTGACGCGATAACTGGGCGATAACTTCGCCCGTTGATGCGCCCGGCGGAATTTCATTGCGAATGACCTTGGGCACCATCGGCAGTCCCATGCGCTGTCTGCGCAGCGCGCGGGCAATGTGGGTGCGGCATTCCTGACCGTGACAATCCCATTCGTCACGGATTCGCTCACAGTAGGGACATTGTTCCATCCTTACAGTTTATCGCGAAACGACGACGGCTCTCGCACCTGTCAGACATCCCAGACGCCGCTTTGCGCGGTTCGCCTTGCATAGTCTTCGAACGAGCGCGCTTCGCGATGCAAGGCGAGGCGCACGCCATCGGCGGGCTTTTCATTGCGGCCGTCGAGCACGGTCGTGAACAGATAAAGTATCAGATCCGTTTCCGGCTTCGATACCCCCGCTTCGATGAGACCCGCGCGAAATGCATCGGCGGGCACGGGCGCGAGATGCAGATCGCGCCGCGACGCTCGTGCGATGTATGCCAGTGCTTCGGCGAAAGAGATCGCGTGAGGGCCGGTCAGTTCATATAGCTTGTTTTCATGGCCCGGTTGCGTGAGTGCCGCGACGGCTGCATCGGCGATATCTTCCGCGTCGATAAAGGGCTCCTTGATATCGCCAACGGGCAAAGCGAGCGTGCCTTCGCGAATCGGATCGAGCAGGAAGCTCTCGCTGAAGTTCTGCATGAACCAACTGCAACGCAGGATCGTCCAGATTGCGCCCGAGCGTTGGAGCGCGTCTTCGGCGGCTTGCGCTTCTTCTTCACCGCGCCCCGAAAGCAGCACGATCCGCTTCGTGCCGTTTGCAAGTGCCGTGTCGATGAATGCGCTGACCGTATCCAGCGCGCCGGGAATCGCGAGATCGGGCTGATAGGTGACATAAACGCGCTTCACGCCCGCGAGCGCTTCGCCCCATGTCGCGCGATCGTTCCAGTCGAAACGTGGTTGCGTGGAACGCGAGCAAGCGCGAACGCCGAATCCCTGCGCGCGAAGCCTTTCCGCCACACGCCGCCCTGTCTTGCCGTGCGCGCCCAGAACGAGGATGGGCGCAGCGTCGAAGTCCAAATGAGCCATGACTGCCTCCTGAGTTTAAAACGTGAGCGTTGCTCACGTTTTAAACATGATAGATACTCACGTTTTGCTGTCAAGTTTTTTCGAGCCCGCAATCGCGCGGCAAAGGAGTCGACATGCAGGAGAAGCCGCCGCGCATGAAGGGAGCAACGAGCGTTGCCCGCAGGCAGCCCGCGCAGCAGCGCAGCCGCGAGCGCCTCGATCGCATTCTGGAGGCCGCGCAGCAATTGATTGCGGAAAAGGGCAGCGAGCACGTCAAGATGAGCGAGATCGCCGAACTCGCGGAGATATCAATCGGCTCGCTTTATCAGTATTTCCCCGACAAGCGCGCCATCGTGCGCACGCTCGCCGAGCTATATGCGGCCGAGAGCCGCCGTTGCGTGCGCGAAGCGCTCGAAGCCGTGCAGAACAAGGCGCAATTGCTCGACGCGTTCGCGTCGCTCGTCGACCAGTACTATGAGATCGTGCTGGACAAGCCGGTGATGCGCGACATCTCGTCGGCGCTGCGTTCGGACAAGGAGCTGATGAGCATCGAGATTGCGGAGAGCAAAGCGTGCGGCACGCTGCTCGCAGCAGCGATCCGGCGCGTGACGCCGCGCGCGGACAGCAAGCGCGTCAATGCACTCGCGTTCCTGATCTGGCAGATGGGCGAGGAGACGATGCGCCTCGCCGTCGCGCATAAGCGAGGCGAGGGCGCGCTACTCGTCGACGCTTATAAGCAGATGAGCCTGCGAGCGATCGAAGAGAGCTGAAGACGATACGCGCTCATCCGCTCAGTTGATTCGACGTGCTCGGGCGCCGCTCGCGCTGATGATGATCGAGGCGGCGCCTCAACACCTTCTTGACGAGCCCTTTGAGGAAATGGATCGAGCGGTCCGCGCGCACATTCAGATCGAACGGCGCGAGCGCGACGACTTCGCGCCCGCCGCGCCCGGCGATCCTCTCGCGCGTCTCGCGATGATCGACGGCCATCGCCTCGAGCGTCTCGGACGCCTCTTTGAAGGACGCGCGGTTCACTCGGGCGCAGACAAAGCACGCGCGGCCGAACGTCTTGTCGAAAATGGTGAGCCAGAAATCGTCCATCTCGTTGCCTTCGCAACGCGCGAGCGCTTCCTGGCCGTTGGCGCGCAGATCGCGAACGTCGCGCAGCGAAGCCAACTGCGTGATGCTGCCGAAGCGCCTGCGATAACCGATCAACGGCGTCGCGAGGCGATAGATGTTGCTTGCACGAAGATAGGTCGAAGGCACGACGGCCGCGTCCTCGTAATGTCGTCCCACGGGAAAGGGAGCGGCGTCGAAAAGATCGGTGCGATACACGCGCGCCCACGCAAAGCTATGGAACTTGTCGGCGAACTGCTGCAGCGTTTCGCGATTCATCGGATATCCGCCGTTTTCGCCCTGTCCAACGAGTTCGATTTGTTCGAGCTCGCGTCCGTCGTCGTCGATGATCCTGACGTTGTACTCGACCACGTCCCACTTGCGCTCGGCGAGGAGGGGGATGACCGCTTCGGTGAAGCCCTTCAGATAGATGTCGTCGCCATCGAGAAAGCCGACATAAGGCGTGCGCACCGCTGCCAGACCGGTATTGCGCGCGGCGCTCAGGCCGGCGTTTTCCTGCTGCAGCAACTCGATATGCACGCCTCGATCACGTTCGACGATCGCGCGCGCGGCCGCATAGGTTTCGTCGCGGGAGCCGTCGTCGACCACGATGATCTTTATCGCGTCGATATGAGGCTGCGACAGAAGGGACTCGAGCGCTTCCTCGATGTATCCCTCGATGTTGTATGCCGCCACGACGATGCTGAGCAGCGGGCTCGTGTCTCGCAAGGAGTCACTCTCATACGGCATGGATGACGCTCCGTCGGTGATGGGATCTCTCTCTTCACATGCTGGATGCGAAGAGCCGTCGAGTCATGCAATTGGTCTGACGGATGCGGCCGGCTCGAACACCGTGAGCACGCGTACAACCATGAAAGTTGCCGCGCCGCTTATTGTTGAGCATGTCAGGTCATAGGGCCGGCCCCGGACGCCCGGCCTGACGTGAATGTCGATGGATCAACCGCTAAGAGCAGATTCTGCGGCTTCGGTTCCCCAACTGCACGCATGTTAGCGATCGAATGAAACGAAGCGATGACACCTGCATGTTACCGGAAATGCCATGCTTCACCCCCGCGCGCGGTCAATGGTGCTTGAAGAGCGACTGTCCCAGCGCTTGCGGCGAGGGTTGTGTCGTCCATCCGCTTTGTACGTTGCCGTCGGCACTCGCTCCATACTCTCGATCGTACACGTGATCATAACTGTGGCTCTCGGGCCGATTCGCGGTACCCCCGCGTTGAGGTTGTGCGGACTGAGCATGGGAAAGCATCGGCAACATGACGGCCGATGCGAGCAGGGCGGCAATGAGCTTCTTCATGATCGTTCTCCTTTGAACGAGAGTGGAACTCGATAGGAGACTAGGCCCGAAGAATTAGACGATCGTTAGCCTATCCGCGCTCACACATTTTCTGGCGTATAGAGTTGTGCGGGCAGCGGATACTGGCTCGCTTGCGCGGCTTCGCCCGGCAGCGCTTGCAACGCGCGCAGCATCGCCTGAATGGCCGTTTCGGCAATGCGTTGAAGCGGCGTATCGATCACGAGATCGATGACGCCTTCGACCAGCGCTTCGTAGCGATCAGGCATCAGATCGCTGCATACGGTGACGATGCGTCGCCCCGCAGCTTCCTCGCGCAATGCGCGAATGACGCCGCCCACGCCGCCGCCGGGAATATAGAGCCCCGCCAGATCCGCATGACGCGCGAGCATGGCGAGTGTCGCTTCATAGGCAAGCTGTTTGTCCTCGAGATTGATTTGCGTGTCGAGCACGCGGAGCCCGGGCGCGTGCTCTCGCAGATACGAGCGAAAGCTGATCTCGCAGCTTTCCTGCCCGAGATAGCGAGGCGTGCCGACGAACACGCCGACCGTGCCCTCGTCGCGATGCGCGAGGCGGCTCACGGCCCATGCTGCCGTGCGCCCGCTCTTGCGCGGGTCCACACCGATATATCCCGCGCGCAACGGCGCGCTCAGATCCGACAGCAATGTGACGGTTGGTTTGCCTTGTATATGCAGCGTTTCGATCGCGGCCGTGACATGAGGATGATCCACCGCGACGACACCGAGCGCGTCGGCTTGCTCGCCCAGCGTGAGCAGCGTGCGCGCGATGGAAGCCGGATCGAGCTCGTCCATGTATTCGATGACGGCGATGCAGCGCTCGGGTTCATGACGCGCGGCCGCGTCCGTGAGAATGCGCGCAAACGCCTGATAGAACGGATCGGCGCGTTTCTGCAAACAGAATCCCAATGTGTGCCGCTCGTGGCGTTCGCCGCGTTGCGCGCGCAGGCGCTCGCGCATCAACGCAGCGCCGTGATAGCCGATACGTTCCGCCGCTTCGATCACGCGCAGCGCGGTGCCTTCGCGCACGCTGATTCGTCCGTTGAACACGCGATCGACGGTCGCGGGACTGACACCCGCAGCCTCAGCCACGGATTGAAGTGTGGGACGCTTGCTCATCTTTGATGTAAATGATGGGTTTTTAAAGCGCGCGTTGATGCTTAAAGATAGCAAATGCAGCGTAATGTTGCGCGGCTAGAGCGGCGCTCCTATCATCGATCCAGCGATAAGCAATGATGTAATTCCAATCATCGGATGAGGTGAAAAGATGGAATCCGGGCAATGCGAAAGCGCGGGCGCGCGGGACCGCCATCGTGAATACGGGTTGATCGGCGGCGCGGGGGAGCGGGCGAAAGCAGCGGGTCTCGTGAATGCGGACTGGTATAAGTGCGCGGTGCCGCGTCCCGTCATGAAGAGCCTGATGCAGCGGAGCGACGCGCGCGCCATCCGCGATACGCTGCTTTGGTACGCAGCGATCATCGCGGCCGGCGTGCTTGCCTGGTTCGCATGGCGAGCGCATTCGCTCTGTGCCATTCCCGCATTTCTTCTCTACGGCACGCTCTATTGCAGCCCCGCGGATTCGCGCTGGCACGAGAGCGGACACGGCACGGCATTCAAGACATCGTGGATGAACAAGGCGCTTTATCAGGTGGCGTCGTTTCAGGTGTTTCGCCGCCCGACGATCTGGCGCTGGAGTCACGCGCGTCATCACACGGATACGCTCGTGGTCGGGCGCGACAGGGAAATCGCCGTGCCGTTGCCCACCGACTGGCTGGGCATCGCGCTGAACGTCTTTGCATTGAAGCATGCGGCGGGCGAGGTGCCGAAGATCATTTCATCGGCGTTCGGGCATATCGGCAAAGAAGAAAAGACCTACGTGCCCGAGTCCGAATGGCCGAAAGTGATTCTGGAAGCGCGTGCGTGGCTTGCGATTTATGCAGCGGTGATCGCTTTATGCCTCGTGTTCCATTCGATCCTGCCGCTGCTCTATATCGGCTTGCCGAGCCTGTACGGCGCGTGGCTCTACTTGTTCTTCGGCCTTACGCAGCACGCGGGCATGCCCGAGAACGTGCTCGATCATCGCAAGAACTGCCGCACCGTGATGATGAATCCCGTGTTCCGCTTTCTCTATCTGAACATGAACTATCACGTCGAGCACCATATGTTTCCGATGGTCCCTTATCACGCGTTGCCGCGCCTTCACGAAACGGTGAAGCACGACATGCCGCCGCCCTATGCGAGCACGATCGCGGCCTATGCGGAGATCATTCCGGCGCTCGTGCGGCAGACGCGAGATCCGTCGTATCACGTCGAGCGGCCCACGCCTGCCGCGACCCAAGCCTGAAAGGAATGCCATGACGCAATGGATCGACGCAGCCGCGTTCAACGACATCGAAGACGAAGACGTGATGCGCTTCGATCACGATGGCCGCACGTTCGCGATCTACCGGATGAACGATGCCGTGTACGCGAGCGACGGCCTGTGCACGCACGAGCACGTTCATCTGAGCGACGGCTTCGTGATGGACTACGTGATCGAATGTCCGAAGCACAACGGACGCTTCGATATCCGCGACGGCCGCCCGCTATGCGCGCCCGTATGCGAAAAGCTGACGACTTATCCCGCGAAAGTGGAGGGCGGGCGCATCTTCATCGAAGTCTGAAGGCGCGGTCGATGCGTTACACACGGAACATGCTGACGGCACGCGCCAGACGCTCGGCCTGATCGCGCAATTCGGCAGTGGAGTGTTCCGCCTCACCGACGAGCGCCGCGTTCTGCTGTGTCGCTTCGCCGATCAGCATGACCGCGCTGTTCACCTGTTCGATGCCGCTCGCCTGCTCGCGTGACGCGACACCGATCTCGCCGACGATCGCATTCACGCGCGACACCCGCTCGACGATGCCGTTCATCGTGCCGCTCGCTTCCTCGGCGATCTTGTAGCCGTGCGAGACTTTCGACGCCGATTCCGCGATCAATGCTTCGATTTCCTTCACGGCGCTCGCGCTGCGCTGCGCGAGCGCGCGCACTTCCGATGCGACCACGGCAAAGCCCTTGCCATGCTCGCCGGCGCGCGCCGCTTCGACGGCCGCGTTCAGCGCGAGAATGTTGGTCTGGAACGCAATGCTTTCGATGGTCGCGGTGATATCGGCGATACGTCGTGCCGATGCATCGATCTCGCCCATCGTTTCGACGACGCGTCCCACCGCTTCGCCTCCCGCGCGTGCCGCATCCGATGCCGACGCGACGAGCGTGCCCGCCTGCGCCGTATTCGCCGCGTTCTGCTGCACCGTGGAGGTGATTTCTTCCATGCTTGCCGCGGTTTCCTCGACACTCGCCGCCTGCGTGGCGATGCGCGTCGCGATATCGCTGCTGCCCGACGCGATGCGCGCGGTGCCTTCGTTCATGTCGGCCGATGCGCTGCGCACCTGCGCGACGATCTCGGCGAGCCCGCGCGCGATGCCGTCGATGGCACGCATCAGGCGGCCGATATCGTCTTCACGCGCGCTGTCGATACGCACGGTGAGATCGCCCGCTGCGATGCGTTCGGACGCACGCGTCACATCGTCGATGGGACGGCCGACGAGCTTCGTGACGGCATACAGCAACACACCGACTAGCAGCGCCACGACGACGAGCCCGAGCATCAGAAAGTGGTTGCGGCTTTCGTGCATGTCGGCGAGCAGCTCGTCGCGATACGCAATGCCGCCGATCATCCATTGCCATTGCGGCACCGCCATATAAACGATCTCCTTCGTGCCGCCATGCACGCGCGCATCCGCGCCCGCGATATCGGCGCCGTCGAACGCGAGCTTGCCTTCGCGCGATTCGAGCATCTGTTTGAAGGGCGCGACGCGTTCATCGGCGAGTTCGCCTTTCGATCCGGGATGCACCAGCAGCTTGCCGCGATTCGCACCATTCGATGCATCGACGACGAAGTGATAACCGCTCGCGCCGATCACGAGCTTCGCGATGCCGTCTTGCAGCGCGGCGAATTCGGACGTGACGTCCACGCCCACGAAAAGCGCGCCGATCACGCGGCCCGAGGCATCCGTAACAGGCCTGTACTCGGTGATGTACTGCTTGCCGAACAACGCCGCGATGCCGATATAAGGCTTGCCCGCCATCATCGGCGCATACGCGGGGCCCTTGCGATCGAGCAGCGTGCCGATCGCGCGTGTGCCGTCCTGCTTCTTGAGCGATGTCGTCACACGCACGAAGTCGTCGCCGGTGCGCGCAAAGATCGTGGCGATGGCGCCGCTTTCTTCGAGGAACGCATCGGGGATCGCGAAGTCGTTGTTCAGCGGCTTGTCGCCGGCGAGGAAGGTCGGCGTCGCCACGCCGCCGACATCGACGGTGCGCGTCTCGTCGAGCGCGAAGGTCGAGGGCAGGCGATGCGCGAAGATCGTCGTGAAGCGCGTGACCTCGGCGCTCACGGACTTGTCGAACAGGCCGATCATCGTCGCGATCGAGCGATTCTCGCTTTCGACGCGCGCGATCGCGTGCGCGTCCACTTGCTCGCCCGCGCTTCCCGTGACGGCGATGGTGAAAAAGGCAACGACGACGGCCGTGAGCGCACAGGCGAGCACGGCGAATTTGGTCCCGACATTCATGCGGGCCAGAGTAATACGAGACATGGGGAGTGACTGAACGACAAGAGTAGTTATATCGACCCTTATCGGCAGAAATTGCGTTGCGCTTTAATTTTTTTGCTTGGCGATGTCAGCGGCGCTGTCTCATCGCCAGCGCGACGCCCGAAAGCGTCAGCCCCATTGCGATCGCTTCGCGCGCGCCGAGCGGCTCGCCGAGCGCGAGCGCCGCCGCGACGATACCCATGATCGGCACGAGCAACATGCCGATGGACGCCACATCGGCGGGCAGGTGGCGCAGCGTCGCGAACCATGCGAGATAGCACACGGCCATCGGCACCAGGCTCATGTAGATGAGCACGGCCCAGCCGTCCAGCCCGAGCGCGGACACGACCGGATGCTCGATGAAAAGGCCAAGCGCGATCATCGGCGCGCAGCCGATGCCGACCTGCCACGCCACGAGCGTGATCGGCGGAATGGGCATGGGCCCGTGCGAAATCACCGTGCCGAGCGCGAACAACATCGCAGCCGAGAGCGCGAACGCGATGCCGGCGATCTTGCCGCCGTCGAAGGAAAGTCCGTGCGCAGAGAGCAGCACGACGACGCCCGCAAGACCCAGCGCGAGCGCGCAAAAGCCCGCGACCGAAGGCTTGCGCTTCGCGATGGGCCACGCGAGCAGCATCGCCCAGATGGGCATGGTGTAGACGAGCAGCGCGCCTTCGCTGACCGAAAGCCATTTCATCGAGAGGGTGGAGAAGCCCATCCACGCGAAGACATTGATCGCCGATGCAAGCAGAAGCCGGCGCACGAGCGTGGCGGGCACGCGGAGGTTCTCCCCAACGAGTTTCGCGATGACGCCGAGCAGCACGGCGGCTGCGATACCCGCGACGCCGCGCGAGAACAGCGGCGGCCATTCGCGCAAGAGGACCTTCATGGCGGGCCAGTTCAGCGCCCAGCCGGTGGCGGTGACGAGCAGATAGATGAACCCCGTGAAGCGAGCAGGCATGGAAGACAGGATTTGCAGTTCGTTGTTGTCGTTCGTCGGGGTTCGATCATACAGGCGCTGCTTTCGGTTCGAAGGGCGACGCCGGCATTTTGCATGCATGAGGCTGCATGCAAAGTGCCAAATGGGGGGCAACGGCGCGGCGCACGGAAACTTTGAGAAAAACGATTAACTTTCTGCGTCTTGAATTGAAGAGCGCGGACCGCGCCTCGACAACGGCCAGACAGCGACGCTTCGGGCCAGATTAGGGCAAATACTAGGATAGCCAGTCGGCAACAAACCCACTATTCTTCGAAAAAACGTTTTCCAAGACAGGCCGGCTTTGTGGCTTCATTGCCCGCACAAAGCCACGTCCACGGCGCTCGTCGCCGTTCCACGCAACAAAGAACGCGGCACGACGAGCGCCGCCGCGTCCGGAGACTTTCATGAACACTGTCGTTGCCGGCGTCGTGCGAACCGCCAGCCGTTACCGCTGGACCGTGTGCGCGCTGCTTTTCTTCGCCACGGTCATCAACTATATGGACCGGCAGATCCTCGGTCTGCTCGCCCCGATGCTGCAGCACGACATCGGCTGGACGCAGGTGCAGTACGGCCGCATCGTGATCGCATTCTCGGCGTTCTATGCAATCGGGCTGCTGTGCTTTGGACGCATCGTCGACTGGCTCGGCACGCGCATCTCCTACGCGCTCGCGATGTTCGTCTGGAGCATCGCCGCGATGCTGCATGCGGCTGTCGGCTCGGTGACGGGCTTCGCGATGGTCCGCGCGCTGCTCGGCATCGGCGAGGGCGGCAACTTCCCGGCCGCCATCAAGACGACCGCAGAATGGTTCCCGCGCCGTGAACGCGCACTCGCGACCGGCATCTTCAACTCCGGCGCGAACATCGGCGCGGTGTTCGCACCGGCGATCATTCCGACGCTCGCCGTGGCCTTCGGCTGGCGCTCGGCGTTCGTGATGGTCGGCGCGATCGGTCTGATTTGGCTCGCGGTGTGGTTCGTGATGTATCGCCAGCCGGACGGCCGCGCGCATGACGACGAAATCGCCGACGAAGGCGACGACACCAATGCCGCCGATGCTGCCAACGCAAAAGCGCGCTCACCGGGCTTCAAGGAGCTCATCAAGAAGCGCGAAACGTGGGCGTTCATCGTCGGCAAGTTCCTGACCGATCCGGTGTGGTGGTTCTACCTGTTCTGGCTGCCGAAGTGGCTCAACGAATCGCGCGGCATGGACATGCAGCACATCGGATTGCCGCTCGTCGTGATCTACGCGATCACCACCATCGGCAGCATCGGCGGCGGCTGGATTTCGTCGGCGCTGCTGCGTGCGGGCTGGACCGTGAATGCGGCGCGCAAGACCGCGATGCTGATCTGCGCCTGCGCCGTGCTGCCGATCGCGTTCGTCTCGCAAGCCGAGAATCTGTGGGTCGCGGTGGCGATCGTCGGTCTCGCGGCAGCGGCGCATCAGGGCTGGTCCGCGAACCTGTTCACGACGGCATCGGATCTGTTCCCGCGACGTGCCATCGGCGCGGTGGTCGGCATCGGCGGCATGGCCGGTTCGATCGGCGGCGTGCTGTTCTCGGAAGTGATCGGCCAGGTGCTGCAACGCACGGGCCACTACTGGGTGCTGTTCGCGATCGGCGCATCGGCGTATCTCATCGCCTTCGCGATCATGCACGTGCTCACGCCGAAGATGACGCCGGCGAAGCTCTCGGCGTAATCGCTAATTTTTATTAATAAAGCAATGCGCCGCGCCGCCAGCATTCGCAACACGCAGGCGGCGCGGCGCGCGTCATGTCACCGCGGCAGTCGATTCACGCACGATGAGCCGCGGCTCGAACATGGAGTTGCCGGGGTCGGGATGACCGGCGAGGGCGTCGATGAGCTTCTGCATCGCCAGTTCGCCCATCTTCTCGCTTTGAATGTCGACGGTCGTGAGACCGGGCGCGGCGTAGGCGCCGTAAGGCACGTTGTCGATGCCGGTCACCGACACGTCCTGCGGCACGCGAATGCCGAGCGTCGCGGCTTCCTTCATGAAGCCGAGCGCGATCAGATCGTTGTAGCAGATCACGGCTTGCGGGCGCTTCGGGCCGAGCATCACGCGCGAGCAGGCTTGTTCGCCGGCGAGCGAAGTGGGCGCATGGGCTTCGTAGATGTCGAGCTCGAGCCCTGCTTCGGCGAGACAGTCGCGCGCGCCGCGAATCCGTTCATCGTTGATGCGCGCATGCTCGAAACCGAGATACGCGATGCGGCGATGCCCGAGATCGAGCAGATGACGCGCGAGCATGTAAGTGGCGAGACGGCTGTTGATGCCGACGCTCGGAATCGGCAGTTCGGCGTTGCGCAGCAGCACGACGGGCTTGTCGAGATCGAGCATCCATTGCGCGTTTTCATCGGCGAGACGCGAACTGACGAGCAGGCCGTCCACGCGCTGCGCAAGCGCTTCGATGAGCGGCCGTTCGCGCGCCTGGTTTTCGTCGATATCGACGAGCAGCAGCGTGTAGTCGTGCCTCAGCGCGATGCGGTTCGCGCCCTTCACGACATGCGTGAAGTGCGGATTGCTGATGTCGAGGATCGTGATGCCGATAGTGCGCGTCTTGCCCGTGATCATCGAGCGCGCGAGCGGGTTCGAGCGATAGCCGAGTGATTCGATGGCTTCCTTGAGCTTGGCCTCGACGGGCGCGGAGAAGCGCTGTGCGCCGTTGATGTACTTCGACACGGTCGCGACGGAGACGCCCGCGGCGGCGGCGACGTCGCGAATGGTCGGGGAAATTTTTTTCATTCGGAGGGTAACGTTTTCGCAGTGTTAACGGATTGTCGCAGAAATTCGGGAAACGATGACATCGCATCTTGCATTTTGCATGCGTCGTATTTGCATGCAAAACGTCGATTGACCGTTCCTCGAGGCGATCGCTATAGTCCCGAAAACGTTTTCTTCCTTTTTGCTTTCAACGCATCACCACGTATTCGACAGGAGTCTCGATGAATCAGCCAAACGCAGCGGACAAACCGTTCAAGCGCCTGCTTCTGACCGGCGCGGCCGGCAATCTCGGCCGCCAGTTGCGCGGCGCGCTCGCGCAATGGGCCGACGTCGTGCGGCTCTCCGACATCGCCCCGCTCGACGATGCGGCGAGTCACGAAGAAGTCAGCGCCGTCGATCTCGCGGATCGCGACAAGGTGATGCAACTGGTCGAAGGCGTCGATGCGATCGTGCATCTCGGCGGCATCTCGATCGACGCACCCTTCGACGATCTGATCGAAGCGAACATCCGCGGCACGTACAACCTCTACGAAGCGGCGCGCCGTTACGGCGTGAAGCGCATCGTGTTCGCGAGCTCGAACCATGCAATCGGCTTTCATCCCGTCACTGAAGTGCTCGACGCGGATTCGCCGATGCGCCCGGACAGCCTCTACGGCGTGACCAAGTGCTTCGGCGAGTCGCTGTCGCGTTATTACTTCGATCGCTTCGGCATCGAGACCGTGTGCCTGCGCATCGGCTCGTCGTTCGAGGAGCCGAAGAATCCGCGCATGCTCGTCACGTATCTGAGCTACCGCGATTTCATCGAACTCGTACGCTGCTCGCTGTTCACGAATCGCGTCGGGCATGCGGTCGTGTATGGCGCGTCGGACAATCCGGTGAAGTGGTGGGACAACGCGAAGGCAGGCTTCATCGGCTTCAATCCGCAAGACAGTTCGACGCAGTTCAACGGCCTCTTCCCAGTCACCGCGCCGAGCGCCGAGCGCGACGATCCCGCGCAGCGCTTCCAGGGCGGCGCGTTCGTGCTCGGCGAACCGATGGAGCGCAAACGATGAGCGCCGCGGTGCGCGTCGAGCGGCTGGACGCGGGCGGGCGCGCAACGGTCGGCGAGTGTCCGGTGTGGCGGGGCGAAGAAAACGCGCTGTACTGGGTCGATATTCCGGCGCGGCGCATCGTCCGGTTCGACGTCGGAAGCGCGCGCCGTACGGAATGGGCGTTCGACGAACAGGTCGCGTGTTTCGCGTTCGATGCAACCGGGCGTGTCGTCGCGGGCATGGAGAGCGGCGTCTTCGCCGTGACGCTTTCGGATGCGAACGAAGCGCGTGCAGTCAAGCTGGCCGCGCCGGAGTTTCCCGCGTCCGGCATGCGCTTCAACGATGGCCGTTGCGACAGGCAAGGGCGTTTCTGGGCCGGAACGATGGTGCAGGACATGTCGCTCGCGAGCACCGCGGGCGCGCTGTATCGCTTCGATGAGAAGGGCAGGCTGTCCGCACCCGTTGTCGAGGGTTTGATCACGCAAAACGGTCTCGCATGGTCGCCCGATGGCAGAACGATGTATCTGTCCGACTCGCACCCGCAACGCCGTCTCGTCTGGGCATTCGACTTCGATCCCGATACGGGCACGCCAGGCGCGCAGCGCGTGTTCGCCGATCTTCACGATTACGCAGGTCGCCCGGATGGCGCGGCCGTCGATGCGGACGGCTGCTACTGGACCTGCGCCAACGATGCGGGCCGGCTGCTGCGCTTCACGCCGCAAGGCAGGCTCGATCGCGAGATTGCGTTACCGGCGAGCAAGCCGTCGATGTGCGCGTTCGGCGGCACCGACCTGAAAACGCTGTTTGTCACGACGATTCGTCCGGCAACGAATGCCACTGAAGACGATGGTTATGTGTTCGCGTTAAACCCTGGCGTGCAAGGCTTACCGGAGCCGAATTACGCCGGAGTGTTACCGGTCGCATAAATTGCAGGAAGCGGGGCGGATTATTCGCTCCGCGCGCAATTTTTTCGCACATTTTGGGACGCGAGGCAGTTGGTGCACCGCGTTGGCGCGCATCGAAATGTGCGACACGTCCCGCTCCGGAACCGATACCAAGGTCAAACACCAATGCTGTAGTTCCTTCTGAAAGAGTAGTCTCCGCAGGTATCTCAAAAACCTGCCGATTCTCTATCCGGAGGAGACATAGATGGACCTTGAAGCTCGCACCATGAAGCGCGTGATGGTTCGCCTCGTGCCGTTCCTGATCTTGTGTTACTTCATCGCGTATCTGGACCGTGTCAACGTCGGCTTTGCGGCGTTGCAAATGAACAAGGCGCTCGGCTTCACCGCGAGCATGTTCGGCTTTGGCGCCGGCATTTTCTTCATCGCCTATTTCTTTTTCGAAGTGCCGTCCAACTTGCTGCTCGAACGATTCGGCGCACGCCGCTGGATCGCGCGCATCATGTTCACGTGGGGCATTCTTGCGGCGGCGATGGCCTACATTCCGCACATCGCGCAGGCGACGGGTCTGTCGAATGCCTATGTGTTCTACGGCTTGCGCATTCTGCTCGGCGTGGCTGAAGCGGGCTTCTTTCCAGGCATCATCTTTTTGCTGACGTTGTGGTTTCCGGCGAAGTATCGCGGACGCGTCGTCGGGTACTTCATGGCGGCGATTCCGCTGTCGACCGTGATCGGCGGCCCCATCTCAGGCGCGCTGCTGCAGATGGACGGCATCAACGGCATGCAGGGCTGGCAATGGCTCTATCTGATCGAGGCGATTCCCGCGCTGCTGCTTGCGTTCGTCGTGTACTTCTATCTGACCGACAGACCCGCTGACGCGCACTGGCTCGCGAAGGAAGAGCGCGACTGGCTCGTCGACCGGCAGGCGCATGAGCGGGCGCATCGCGAGGCCGTGCATGCGTTCAGCGTGAAGGAAGCCATCTTCAATCCGCGTGTGCTGGCCATCGCGTTGATCTACTTCGGCGCGAACGCGACCAACTATGGCCTGAGCTTCTTCCTGCCGCAGATCGTGAAGGCGTTCGGCCTGACCAATGTGCAGACGGGCTTCGTCACGTCGCTGCCGTATGTGGTCGGCGTGATCAGCATGGTGCTGTGGGGACGTCATTCGGATCGCAAGATGGAGCGTCGCTGGCACGTCGCGATTGCGCTGATGGTGGCAGCGGGCGGTATCGCCGCTTCGGCGGGGCTCGATAACCCGGTGATGAAGATGATCGCACTGTCGATCGCGGGCTTCGGCATCTTCGGCTGCCTGCCGGTGATCTGGACGCTGCCGGCATCGTTCCTGTCGGGTGCGGCGGCGGCTGGCGGCATCGCTGCGATCAATTCGCTCGGCAATCTCGCGGGCTTCTTCGGTCCTTATGCGATGGGCTGGATCAAGGACAGCACGGGCGGCTTCGGCGCGGGTCTGTTGTGTCTCGCGGGCGCGGGGATGGTCGGTGTCGCGGCGGTGCTGCTGCTGCATCACGATTCCGCGCTGGAGACGATTTCGCATCCGGATGACGTGGAGGATGGCGAGCCGCAAGTGGCGGCCCGCTGAGCGTTGCATCGGCGCAAGGACCGTGCGGTCCTTGCGCATTCAGTTGGAAGACGCCTGCGCGCGGCGCAACCGCTCCCGGCTGTTGATCAGATGCAGGCGCATCGCCGTGCGCGCCGAATCGGCATCACCGCGTTCGATGGCATCCGCGATCTGCTCGTGCTCGCGATTCACGCGCATCAGATACTCCGCGTATTGATCGCGCGGAATCGGCGTCGCGGTGATGCGCGTGCGTGGAATCATGCGCGTGCCGAGATGCTCCATGATCTCGACGAAATAGCGATTGTTCGTCGCATGCGCGATCTCCATGTGAAAGCGCAGATCCGGCGCGATGGTGTCGGTCGCCTTGCCGACGCTCTGCGCGAAATCGGCGAGGGCGGAGCGCATCGTCGCGAGCCGCGCGGCATCGCAACGCGTGGCCGCGAGGCCCGCACATTCGGTCTCCAGACTGATGCGTAGTTCGAGAATCGCGAGCGCATCGATGGAGCCCGCCACATCGGCGGGATCGAGCGTCAGGAGCGGCGACGCGCCCGCTTCGCAGACGAACGTGCCGATGCCATGCCGCGTCTCCACGAGCCCGGCGGCTTGCAATCGCGATAGCGCCTCGCGCACCACCGTACGGCTCACGCCGAAACGCTGCACCATCTCCGCTTCGGTCGCGAGGCGGCTGCCCGGCTTCATCTCCTTCGAATCGATCTGCGCGCGCAGCGCATCCACCAGTTGCGCAGTGAGGCTGCGTCGCGTGCCAAGTGAGGCGATGGCGGCATCGTTGGAAGGATCGGGCGATAGCGTCACGGCGTTCTCGTTGGAATGGGTTTTACACACATTGACAAATCGGTTGGCAAATGATGATATGCGTCATGCAGTGATATGACAACGTACAAGAAGTTGCGTGCAGGGTTAATCCCTAGCCATGACAAGTTGCATGCCGGAGACAAAATTCGATGGAACAACAACAAAGCGCATCGTCTGCCGATGACACCGCGCAATTCGATCGCTTGCTGCTGACGGGCGCCGCGGGTGGAATCGGGCAGGCGATCCGGCATCGCGTCGCGGAATTCGCGCGGCATGTGCGCATCTCCGATCTGCCCGGCGTCCTTGCGAGCGATGCGGCGCCTCACGAAGAAATCATTCCGTGCGATCTGGCCGACCGACAGGCCGTCGATGCGCTCGCCAAGGATTGCGATGCGATCGTTCATCTCGGCGGCGTATCGGTGGAGCGCCCGTTCGAGGAGATTCTCGAAGCCAACATCAAGGGCGTGTTCAACCTCTATGAAGCGGCGCGTCGTCAGGGCGTGAAGCGCATCGTGTTCGCGAGCTCGAACCACGTAACGGGTTTCTATCGGCAGGACGAACGAATCGACGCCACCGCGCGCAAACGTCCCGATGGCTACTACGGCTTGTCGAAGTCGTTCGGTGAAGACACCGCGCAGCTCTATTTCGACCGCTATGGCATCGAGACCGTGAGCATCCGCATCGGCTCGGTGTTCCCGGAGCCGAAAGACCGCCGCATGATGGCGAGCTGGATGAGCTACGACGATTTTCACGAGCTATTGCGCCGCAGCCTCTTCACGCCGGACGTCGGGCACACGATCGTCTTCGGCATGTCCGCGAACGCGCACACCTGGTGGGACAACCGCTGCGCGGCGCATCTGGGTTTCGTTCCGCGCGACTCGTCCGAGCCATTCCGCGACAAGGTGGAAGGAACGCCGCCGCCCGCGCCCACCGATCCGGTGGCCGTGCTGCAAGGCGGCACGTTCACGACGACTGGTCCGTTCGACCCGGTTTAATGCATGCAACATGCAATATCACGGCATTTGTAGTATGTCGTCATACATCCCGCGCCGGCCGCATTGAATAGAGCGCCCCAACATCACAGGGACTTTTGCCGCCATGTTTTCTCTCGATTTTTCACCGCTGTTGCCGTACTGGCCGACGTTCGTGCTGGGCGCGTGGCTCACGCTCAAGATGACGTGCGTCGCCGTGTTCTTCGGTCTGATCCTCGGCATGCTGGTCGCGTTCGCCAAGCGCGCGAAGGTGCCGGTCCTCACGCGTCTTTGCATCATCTATATCGAGGCGGTGCGCAACACGCCGTTCCTCGTGCAGATCTTTCTGCTGTACTTCGGTCTTGCAAGCATCGGCTTGCGTATGCCGACCTTCGCGGCCGCCGCGCTCGCGATGACGATCAATATCGGCGCTTATGCGGCCGAGATCATTCGCGCCGGTCTGGAATCGGTGCCACGCGGCCAGATCGAAGCGGCCGAGTGCCTGGGGCTTCCGAAGTGGCGCATCGGCTGGCACGTCATGCTCCAGCCGTCGATCGAAAAGGTGTATCCCGCGCTGACGAGCCAGTTCCTGCTGATGATGCAGGCCTCGGCCATCGCCTCGCAGATCTCCGCGGAAGAACTCACGGCGGTCGCCAACACCGTGCAATCCGATACGTTCCGCTCGCTCGAAACGTACATCGTGGTCGCAGCGCTGTATCTCGTGTTGTCGCTGATCATCAAGCTCGTTGCGTGGCAGGTCGGCGAGCATCTCTTCAAGCGGCGCCGCGCGATCCGTCTGGCCGCGAAGCGCGCAGGCAAGGCGTCGCCCGACTCGCAGCGCATCGATACGGTCATTCCCGGAGGTGCGGCATGAGCGGCGGATTCACGGCATCGCACCTCGTCTATCTGGTGCAATCGATCGGCTGGACGCTGGCGCTGTCCGCGCTCGCTTTCGTGCTCGGCGGCATCGGCGGCTTCGTCGTGATGCTCGCGCGCATCTCGCCGCGCGCCTGGCTTGCACGCACGGCGCTCGTGTACATCGAAGCGATTCAGGGCATTCCGCTGCTGATCCTGCTCTTCATCGTGTACTTCGGCTTGTCGGTCTATGGCTATCAGGTGCCGGCGCTCGTCGCGGCCGGCCTCGCGCTGATGGTCTATTCGAGCGCGTATCTCGGCGATATCTGGCGCGGCTGCATCGAAGCGATGCCCAAGCCGCAGTGGGAAGCGTCGGAGTGCCTGTCGCTCACGCGCTGGCAGACGCTGCGTCTCGTAATCATCCCGCAGGCAATGCGGCTCGCGTTGCCGCCGACGGTCGGTTTTCTCGTGCAACTCATCAAGATGACGTCGCTCGCTTCGGTGATCGGTTTCATCGAACTGACGCGTGCGGGCCAGATCATCAACAACTCGATCTTCCAGCCGTTCCTCATCTTCGGACTGGTCGGCGCTTTCTATTTCGTCCTGTGCTATCCGCTTTCGCGCTGGAGCCAATCGATGGAGAACAAGCTCAATGTCAGCAATCGTTAAGGTCGGCGAGATTCACAAGAGCTTCGGCTCCAATCATGTTCTCAAAGGCGTGTCCTTCGAAGTCAACAAGGGCGAGATGATCGCCGTGATCGGCGCTAGCGGCTCGGGCAAGAGCACGGCGTTGCGCTGCATCGATCGGCTCGAAACCATCGACGAAGGCCAGATCGAAGTGTGCGGCATTCGCGTCGACGATCCCAAGGTCGATCTGCATCTGTTGCGCCGCGAAGTGGGCATCGTGTTTCAGAGCTATAACCTCTTTCCGCATCTGACGGTGGAAGAGAACATCATGCTCGCGCTGCGTCACGTGAAAAAGATGTCGCGCGATGAAGCGAAACGCATCGCAATGAACGTGCTGGAGCAGGTCGGTCTTGGCCAGAAAGCCGATGCCTATCCCGAACAATTGTCGGGCGGACAGCAACAGCGCGTGGCGATTGCGCGCTCGCTCGCGATGTCGCCGAAAGTGATGCTGTTCGACGAAGTGACATCCGCGCTCGATCCGCAACTCACGGGTGAAGTGCTGCGTGTGATGGAAGACCTCGCGGCGGACGGCATGACGATGCTGCTCGTCACGCACGAGATGGCCTTCGCGAAGCGCGTTGCGGATCGCATCATCTACATGCATCACGGCAAGGTATGGGAGGTGGGTGACGGCAGCATGCTCGATGCGCCGCGCACGCCTGAGTTACGTGCATTCTTGGATAACGGACTTTGATTTGACTAACGCAACATCGATAACAACGGAGACTTGACTTGAAAGCAAAGACAATCATTGCACGCGCCGCACTCGCAACGTTGATGATGGCAGGCGCAATGCACAGCGCGATGGCCGATCAACTCGACGACATCAAGAAAGCGGGCGTCGTGCGCGTCGCGATCGCGATGGGCACGCCGCTCTTCAGCTACGCCGACGCGAACCTCAAACCCGCGGGCTCCGATGTCGATACGGCCGCTGCGCTCGCGAAGGATCTCGGCGTGAAGCTCGAACTCGTGCAGATCACGAATGCCGCGCGCATTCCGACGCTGCAGGCCAAGCGCGCGGATCTCGTGATCGCCGATCTGTCGATCACGCCCGAGCGCGCGAAAGTAGTCGATTTCTCGGTGCCGTATGCGGTCATCACGATCATCGTCGGCGGCGTGAAGACGATCAAGGTGAAGGACTATGCGGACCTCGATGGCAAGACCATCGGCCTCACACGCGCAACCGTGAACGACACGCTCACGACGCAGCAGGCGAAGGGCGCGCAGATCCAGCGCTATGAGGACGATGCGACGCTCATCACGTCGATGGTCACGGGTCAGATCGATGTCTTCTCGAGCACGCCGTCGAACCTGCAGGAAATGCAGCATCGCGCACCGCAACGCAACATCGAAATGAAGTTCGAGCAAAAGAACTTCGATCTCGGCATCGCGCTCAACAAGGATCAGCCGCGCCTGAAGGAATGGGTGAACAACTGGGTCAGCACGAACCAGAAGAACGGCAATCTGAACACGATCTACAAGAAATATCACGGACGCGATCTGCCGGATAGCGTGCGCAAGGGCGCTTGATTTCATGACGTGGCGCACGCGAAACTCTCTTCGCGTGCGCCGCGCGCATTGCAACGCGAGCATATTGTCGCGTTTGTCATTTAATGCCGCATCTCGAAATTTAGTGCACGAGCGGTGCTTTAGAATGCCCCCGCTGCATCGCCCGCACGTCTTGCGCTGACGCGCCGACCGGGCCATGCGGGTTCGGCATGGTTCGAGACAAGTCGCAGCTCACGGGCGTACACTCCCTCTGCATTCATGATCCTGCAAGCATCGAGCCATCAGGCGCGCATGCGCGTGTTGTGCCTTGTCCGCGAATCCGCCATTCATAGGACTCCATTCTTTTTTTCGAGGAACCATCATGGCTAAAAGCACGGTTGCCGATTATCTGGCGAAGACACTTGCCGCAGCGGGCGTGGAACGTATCTGGGGCGTGACGGGCGACAGCCTGAACGGACTCGCCTTCAGCCTCGATCGTGTCGGCTCGATCCGCTGGATGCATACGCGCCATGAAGAGGCGGCCGCTTTCGCCGCGGGCGCGGACGCTGCCGCGACAGGCAAGCTCGCCGTCTGCGCGGGCAGTTGCGGGCCGGGCAACCTGCACCTGATCAATGGTCTTTACGATTGCCATCGCAATCATCAGCCGGTGCTCGCCATCGCCGCGCATATTCCGTCGACGGAAATCGGCCTCGGGTATTTCCAGGAAACGCACCCGCAGGAGTTGTTCAAGGAGTGCAGTCACTTCGTGGAGCTCGTGTCGAATGCGTCGCAATTTCCGCGCGTGCTCGAACGTGCGATGCGCGCAGCGATCGATCAGCGCGGCGTCGCAGTGATCGTGCTGCCGGGCGATATCGCATTGAGCGAAGGCCCGGACGTCGAGCCTCGCTGGACCGCGAGCGCGCCCGGCGCGATCCTGCCCGCTGACGCGGATCTCGACAAGCTCGCGGACCTGCTGAACGGCTGCGAAGCGGTGACGATCATGTGCGGCAGCGGCGTCGCGGGGTCGCACGACGAAGTGGTCGCGCTCGCCGATACGCTCGGCGCACCCATCGTGCATGCGTTGCGCGGCAAGCCGTTCATCGAATACGACAATCCGTTCGATGTCGGCATGACCGGGCTCATCGGTTTCAGTTCGGGCTATCACGCGATGATGTCGTGCGACACGCTGCTTCTGCTCGGCTGCGATTTTCCGTATCGCCCGTTCTATCCACCGAAAGCGAAGATCGTACAGATCGACTGGCGCGGCTCGCAACTCGGGCGGCGCGCGCCGCTGGAGATGGGACTCGTCGGCACGATCAGGGAGACGGTCGCGGCGCTCTTGCCGAAGCTTCAGCGCAAGAACGAACGCCGTTTCCTCGCGAACGCGCTGAAGCACTATGCGACCGCGCGCAAGGATCTCGATGATCTCGCGACGCCGTCCGCGCCGGGCCGTCCGATTCATCCGCAATATCTGACGAAGCTGGTCGATGAACTCGCGGCCGAGGATGCGATCTTCACCGTGGACGTCGGCACGCCCACGCTCTGGGCCGCGCGCTATCTGACGATGAACGGCAAGCGTCAGCTGCACGGCTCGTTCAATCACGGCTCGATGGCCAACGCGATGCCGCAAGCGCTCGGCGCGCAGGCCGCGCAACCGCAACGGCAAGTGGTGTCGCTATCGGGCGATGGCGGCCTGTCGATGTTGCTCGGCGATCTTCTCTCGGCCGTGCAACTCGATCTGCCGATCAAGGTCGTCGTGTTCAACAACAGCCTGCTCGGCTTCGTGTCGATGGAACTGAAGGCGGGCGGCTATCTCGACACCAATGTCGATCTGAGCAAGACCGACTTCGCGCAGATCGCGAAGGGCGCCGGTATCTGGTCGGTGCGCGTGGAAGAGTCGGAGCAGCTCGAGAACGCGTTGCGCGAAGCATTCGCGCACAAGGGGCCGGCGGTCGTGGATGTGGTCACGTCGAAGCACGAACTCGCGATGCCGCCGACCATCGAGTTGTCGCAGGCTAAGGGCTTCAGCCTCTATATGCTGCGCGCGATTCTGAGCGGGCGCGGCGATGAGATCGTCGAGCTCGCGCGCACGAACCTGCGTTGAGTATGCAAGCGCGGCCCTTGGGGGCCGCGCGCTTGTCAGCCGCGCAGGAAGTCGGCCAGTTGATCCAGCGTGCCGCCATAGCCTTGTTCGAGCGAAGGCCGCAAGTTATCGAAATAACGCTGCTCCTGCTCGATCGCGCCGAACGGCTTCGCGCGCAGCGCCACTAGCGTCTTGCCATCGACATCGCTGAACGTCACGACATTTTCGATTTCCAGCGGACAATCTTCACTGAACGGCGCGCGCGCGATGCCGCAATTCTCGTTCGCGAACGAGTTGAGCCACACGATACGCTCGCGCGCCACGATCTCGCGATAGTTGAAGCGGCCCCACATTGCGGGTGCGCCAGCGAATTTCATCGCGTAGTGGAAGAAGCCGCCCGGATGGAACTCGAAGCGGCGCAAGTCCAGCGCGCATCCTTTCGGGCCCCACCAGCGCGCGATCTGATCCGCGTCGCTCCATGCTTGCCAGACGCGTTCGCGCGGCGCGTCGAATACGCGGTTCATTTCGAAAGCCACGCTTTGTGCTGCGGTGTCGTTACTTTGCGGCATGTTTTGTTCCTTTTAATGTCGATGATTTTTTCGGCTTCGCTTTCAACAACGCGTCGAGCTTGTCGAAGCTGTCTTCCCAGATCGACCGATATGCGTCGATCCAGCTCGCGACGTCACTGAGTGCGGCAGGCTCCAGCCGGCACGGGCGGGTCTGCGCGGCGCGCGAACGCGAGATCAGCCCCGCGCGCTCCAGCACCTTGAGATGCTTGGAAATGGACGGCTGCGACATCTCGAACGGCTCCGCGAGTTCATTCACGGTGGCCTCGCCGCTCGCGAGACGTGCGACGATCGCGCGGCGCGTCGGGTCCGCGAGTGCCGCGAAAACCTGATTCAAGTTCTCTTCGCGCATGCGTTTCGATGGCCGATTGGTTATATAGCTGATCGGTAATATACGAACACGGATCGCCGGCGTCAAGTGCGGCATTCCGAAGTGTGTTTTATGCTCGTGGATCGAAATCCGTGGGAGGCGTCATGAGCGAAACGAATCGGCCATCGGGCGATGCATTGCCGCTCGATCATGTTTTCGACTTCGAGGGACAAGCCGTGCGCTACGGCGTGATCGGCGCGGGCACGCCGCTGGTGATGGTGCATGGCACGCCGTTCTCATCGCAGGTATGGCGGCGCATCGCACCGATCGCGGCACGTTCGCGGCGTGTGCACTATTTCGATTTGCTGGGTTACGGCGCGTCGGAGATGCACGACGGACAGGACGTGTCGCTCGGCGTGCAGAATCGCGTGCTCGCGGCATTGCTCGAACACTGGCAAGCCAACTGGGACGGCGCATTGCCCGATGTGCTCGCGCACGACTTCGGCGGCGCGACATCGCTCAGGGCCGCGCTGCTGAATGGCTGTGCGTATCGTTCGCTGATGCTCGTCGATCCGGTCGCCGTCGCGCCGTGGGGGTCGCCCTTCGTGCGCCATGTGCGGCAGCATGAAGCCGCATTCGCGGACATGCCCCCGTACATGCATCAGGCGATGCTCGATGCCTATCTGCAAGGCGCGGCGCATCGGCGTCTGGACAGCGAGACGCTGCGCATCTACACGCGTCCGTGGACCGGAGAGCAGGGGCAGGCCGCGTTTTATCGGCAGATTGCACAAATGGATCAGCGTTACACGGATGAGGTTCAGTCGCGCTACGGCGAACTGAAGTGCCCGGTGTCGATACTCTGGGGCGAAGAGGACGAATGGATACCGGTGGAGCGGGGTGTCGAACTGGCGTCGCGCATTGCACAGGGGCGCTTCACGCGCGTGCCCGGATCGGGACATCTGATGCAGGAAGACGCGCCCGAGGCGATCGTCGGCGAATGGCTGACGTTCATGGGCGCGATCGAATGACGAGCGATATTCCGTTTATCGAAAACCTGCGTCGAAAAATTTGCAATCTCACGTTTTCTTTTTCGCGCTCTCGGCGCGAAACGCCGCTTCGCCCGCGTCCGATATCTCGACCCATTTCTTGTCCGGAGCCGCATCGTCGACATAACTGTCGTGCCAGTTCCACCACTTGTAGGTCGTCGTTTGCGGATAACCTTCGGGCGAGTCTTCCCACAACTCCTGACGGCCCAGCGGCGTGATGTCGAGATAGTTCCACGTATTGCCCATCTGCTCGTCGCCGCGATTATTGAGGAAGTAGGTGCGAAACACCCGATCGCCGTCGCGGAAGAACACGTTGGTGCCGTGCCATTCGTCGACGCTGAAGTCGGCATCGAAGGAATCGGTCAGCGTGAACCAGGGGATATCCCAGCCCATGCGTTGTTTGAGCCGGGCGATATCCTGCTGCGGCGCGCGCGATACGAAAACGAGCGTCGTGTCGCGGGCGTTCAGATGCGCGACGTGCGCCACCTGATCGGCGACCAGCGAGCAGCCGCGGCACGCATGCTCGGGCCAGCCGAATACGCCCGGCTCGTAGAAAGCGCGATAGACGATCAGCTGGCGCCTGCCATCGAACAGATCGAGAAAGCCGATCTTGCCGTCCGGGCCTTCGAACATGTAGTTGGTTTTCACGGCCATCCACGGCATGCGGCGGCGCTCGGCGGCGAGCGCGTCGCGTGCGCGCGTGTGCGCTTTTTCCTTGACGAGCAACTTCTCGCGCGCCGCTTCCCATTCGTCTTTCGATACGACCGGCGGCGTGCGCATGTCGGTCTTTGCGGCTGTCGTTCCTTTTTCGTCTGATGTAGTCATGGCGTTGGCAACCTCCTGAGTTGGGCGTTGTGTGCCGTGAGTTAGTCTGAACTCGAAATCGGATGCGGGGGAGTAACAAGTGTGACGCACATCGAAATGCCGCCGATGCGCGTCACGCTATCAGGCCCACGACGCACGCAGCGCATGCACCGCCTTCCAGTAAGTGTAGAAACGGCCGGCGAACATGCCCGCGACGACGCCCGACACGCCGGCATCGATCACCACATAATTCGCGAGCGCCGCGACGTTCGTCACCGTCGCCAGTTCGAAGCCGAGCCAGAACTTCGTCGCGAACGTGGCGAGGATCAACAAAAGCGGAACGACCGAACCCGGCGACATCACCGTCAGCGCAATCGGATCGACGATGTAACGCGTCCGGCTCGCGTTGAACACGCCGCCGACGAACCCGACGCCCAGCGCGATGACCCACGCAGCGACAGCGGCCACGCCCGCGAGCGGCGCGGAAATCAGATGCGCGATGCCCATGCCCGCAAAAATAAGCGGAATGATCGCGAGTTTCGAAAGCGGCGTCGTTTGCGTCTGCAACGCCTTGACCCCGCGATAGACGAGGAACGCAAGCAGCACCCAGACCCAGGTCGGCGTGCCTTGAATGATGGCGAATAGCGACATGATCATCTCCTTCTCAGCGGTTGTTTGACGCGGATGATGCCGCCCGAGAATTAGCCGCAAATGATGACGACACGCCGCGCGCCCGCATCGCGCAATCGCATGAATTAAGCGTATTCCGAAAAACTGCCGCCCGCCGGGTAAAATGCGGCGCCTGCCCGCCGTCCGGCCCGACACGCGCGTGACCCGCGCGCACCGGCATCGAGGGTCGGCATACGCCTCACGAAGGCTCGTTTTCGTCCGTTCTGCGACTGTCCGGTCATCCCGCGCGCCGCCGCTTTCCCGCTTACCCATACGACACGCCACGCCATTCGAGGATTGCTTTTCATGCTTGCCCGCATCACCCGCCTTTTTCCGCTCTGGGCCGTGCCGGCCTCCGTCGTCGCCTATAGCGCGCCTTCATCCGTGACGGGCATCGCGCCCCACGTCACGACGCTTCTCACGATCATCATGCTGTCGATGGGCGTCACGCTCTCCATCGACGATTTCAAACGCGTCTTCACGCGACCTGCACCCGTGGTGGCGGGCATCGTCCTGCATTACCTCGTGATGCCGCTCGCCGCGTGGGTCATCGCCAAAGCGCTGCGCATGCCGCCCGATCTGATGGCGGGCATGGTGCTCGTCGGCAGCGTCGCGAGCGGCACGGCGTCGAACGTGATGATCTATCTCGCGCGCGGCGATGTCGCGCTGTCCGTGACGATCAGCGCGCTGTCGACGCTCGTCGGCGTGTTCGCGACACCGCTGCTCACGCGCCTTTACGTCGATGCGTCGATCGCCGTCGACGTGCACGGCATGCTGATGAGCATCGTGCAGATCGTCGCGCTGCCGATCGTCATCGGCCTCGTCGTGAATCATCTCTTCGGCAAGTTCGTGCGCAAGATCGAATGGGCGTTGCCGCTCGTGTCGATGGTGTCGATCCTGCTCATCATCGCCGCGGTCGTCGGCGGCACGCAGAAGAGCATTGCGTCGGTCGGGCTCGTCGTCGCGGTGGGCGTGGTGCTGCACAACGGCATCGGCTTGTTGGGCGGCTATTGGGGCGGCAAGCTGCTCGGTTTCGACGAAGCTGTCTGCCGCACGCTCGCGATCGAAGTCGGCATGCAGAACTCGGGGCTCGCGGCGACGCTCGGCAAGCTGTATTTCACGCCGATCGCGGCATTGCCCGGCGCGCTGTTCTCGGTGTGGCACAACCTGTCCGGATCGATGCTCGCGGGCTACTGGGCCGGACGCCCGGCGCAGGGCGCGACGCGCGATCGGGAAGCACCCGAAGCCGTCGTCCGCCAAGGATGAATCGTTCCGGAAAATAACTGAACGCAAAAGCGCGCTCGACACGAGCGCGCTTTTTTTTCGGAACGCGTCGTTCAGCCTTTCTTCTCGTTCAACCCGAGCAGACCGCGAATCGCGTCTTCGGTCTGCGCGTATCGCCCTTCGCCGAAGTGGCTATAGACGATCTTGCCGTTCTGATCGATCAGATACAGCGCCGGCCAGTACTGGTTGTTGTACGCGTTCCAGGTCGCGTACCGGTTGTCCTGCGCGACTGGATACTCGATTCCATATTTTTTGACGGCGTTCCGAAGATTGCCGAGATCGCGCTCGAACGTGTACTCGGGCGTGTGCACACCGACCACGACGAGCCCCTTGTCGCGATAGCGCGAATAAAGCTCCTTGACGTGCGGCAGCGTATGCGCGCAGTTGATGCAGTCGAAGGTCCAGAAATCGACGAGCACGACCTTGCCGCGCAACTGCTTGAGATCGAGCGGCGCGCTGTTGATCCAGTTGTCGATGCCGACGAAGTCGGGCGCCTGCGCGCCGGTCTGCTGCGTCGTTTGCACGCCGGCCGCGACGCCGGTCGATGAAATTGCAGCGAGCGCGGCGACAGCGCCGAGCGCGGCGACCATCGCAGTGGCGACGGCCGCGATCTTGAGACGATCGAACATGACGGTTCTCCTTGTGTATCGACGATGAAGCGTATTGAAGCGCGCGGATGTATCGCGTCTGCGGGCGAATTGCATCGCCGTGTGTCGATGAGGCTGTCAGACACAGTGAGATACAAAGCATCGCGCGTTTGTATCGGCATGTATCCGGCGGCGCGGCCGATACACGCCGTTGCATCGCGCGCCCTTTCTGAAATCCCCGCGATACATGAAGGCGCTGAAATACGTCACATGGCCTGATGTGCCGTTTTCCCGGCGTTCGATGCCGGTCCGTCCAACCGCTTTCCATGGAAGACCGATCTCATGTCCCTCATCGTCATTGCGTTTCTCGGCGGCGTGTTCACCGTGCTGAGCCCGTGCATCCTGCCGGTCGTGCCGTTCGTGTTCGCGCGCTCGGACAAGCCCTTCGTCACCGATCGGCTGCCGCTTCTCGTCGGGCTTGCGGGCACGTTCGCGCTCGTGACGGGACTCGGCGTCGCCGGTCTCGCGGGCGCCGCGCAACTGAGCCAGTACGGCCGCTGGATCGCGCTCGCGACGCTCGCCCTGTTCGGCGCGGCGCTTCTGTTTCCATCCGTCGCCGACCGGCTCACACGTCCGCTTTCGGCGCTCGCGGACCGCATCGTCGCGCGTTCGGAAACGCAGGGCACGACGCGCCGCATCGCTTCATCGATGCTGCTGGGCGCCGCGACCGGCCTGCTGTGGGCGCCGTGCGCCGGGCCGATCCTCGGCGTCATCCTCACGGGCGCGGCCCTGCATGGCGCGAACTGGCATACCGCTGCCGCGCTCCTCGCGTATGCCGCTGGCGCGGCGAGCTCGCTCGCGGTCGCGTCGAGCCTCGGCAAGCGCGCGATGGATGCGCTCAAACGATCGCTCGGCATCGGCGAGCATGTGCGCCGCGCGACGGGCGCGCTCGTGCTCGTGACGGTCGCCGCCATCGCGACAGGTCTCGACACGCGCGTGCTCGCGCTCATCCCCGGCGCGCCGACGAACGGTATCGAGAGCAAGCTCGTCGGCACATTGAAGACGAAGCAGGCTGCGCCCGTTCAATCGCAGAGGGCGCGCATCATGCGCGTATCGACACAGTCCGCGCTTCCGGTGCAAGGCAGGCTGCCGTCGCTCGATGGCGCGACGACGTGGCTCAACTCCGCGCCGCTGTCCGCGAACGAATTGCGCGGCAAGGTCGTCGTCGTCAACTTCTGGACGTACTCATGCATCAACTGCCTGCGCACGCTGCCGTATCTCAAGACGTGGGCGCAGCGTTATGGCGATGACGGGCTCGTCGTGATCGGCGTGCATACGCCGGAATTCGGCTTCGAACACGATACGGGCAACGTGAAGCGCGCGCTCGCGAACCTGAACATTAAGTATCCCGTAGCGATCGACAACGACTACGGCATCTGGCGCGCATTCGGCAATCAGTACTGGCCAGCGTTCTATATCGTCGATGCACAAGGGCGCGTGCGCTTCCATCATTTCGGCGAAGGCGGCTATCGCGAGGCCGAGAATGCGATTCGACAACTGCTCGCCGATAACGGCAAGTCGATGCCCGTGCACGATGCCCAGGCGGTTCAGGCAAGCGGCGCACAGGCGGCGGCCGATCCGGCGAACATCGGCTCGGGCGAGACCTATGTGGGCTACAGACAGGCGCAAGGCTTCACGTCACCGCAGCGCGTGCGGCCCGATGCCATCGAAGATTATTCCTTGCCGACGCAGCTCCCGCTCAACGACTGGGCGCTTGCAGGAAAGTGGAACGTTGGCGGAGAGGCCGCGGTAGCGGCGGGGGCGCAGTCGCGCATCGCGTATCGCTTTCATGCGCGCGATTTGCATCTCGTGCTCGGGCCTTTGGCGGACGGCAAGCCGGTGCGCTTTCGCGTGACGATCGATGGCGCCGCGCCGGGCGCATCGCATGGCGCCGATGTGGCCGCCGATGGCAGCGGTGTCGTAACGAGCGCGCGTCTTTATCAACTCGTGCGGCAGAGCGGAGCCGTTGAAGACCGCACCTTCGAGATCGAGTTTCTCGATCCGGGCGCGCAGGCATTCAGCTTCACTTTCGGGTAATTTCGTAATCGTTTGTCCCAATCGACGCCGCGCCAAATAGCGCGGCGTCGACGCGTTTACCACATGAAAAGTGATTCAGTTGGCCCCGCCTAGGTGCATTCCCTAGCTTCTTCCTGTGATTGCTTATAGAAGCTGCACCGGAAATGCGACCCGCGCATCACGCTGTCGCCCGCAGAGGCCCGTCCCTATTGGCGCTGCGGCATCGGCATTTCAAATCCCGATTTTTAAGCATCGGCTGCACCGCGCGGTTGCATTACCAGAAGTATTGAAAAGCGCTCAGAAAATGTCGGTGGGCGATCGAAATTGGCCATGTACGCTTCATTCAACGCAATGAACGCCGGAATGCAACGACAGCGTCCCATCCAAAGCGTCATTGCAACCGTTTCCCTTTTTCGAACTAGGTGGAATGACCCGATGATTCCCAACCTAACTCTCGCACCCGACGACGTCACGAATCAGGTTTCCTCGCAGTCAGGAACCGAATCGCTGGCGCGCTCGGTTGCGGCGTCCAAGACCGAGATCCTTACGGTCAAAAACCTTTCCAAGATCTTCGGCGCGAAGCCGGAGCGTGCTCAGGAGCTCCTGAATCAAGGCCTCGGCCGCAATGAAATCTTCGCCCAAACCGGCAACATGGTTGCGGTCGACGATGTCAGCCTGTCGGTCAATGCGGGCGAAATCTTCGTCATCATGGGCCTGTCGGGCTCGGGCAAATCGACGCTCGTGCGTCTGCTCAACCGTCTCATCGAGCCGACCTCCGGCCAGGTGATTCTCGAAGGCCGCGACATCGCGCCGATGAGCGTGCCCCAGCTGCGCGCCGTGCGCCGCGAAAAAATGGCGATGGTGTTCCAGTCGTTCGCGCTGCTGCCGAACCGCAGCGTCATCGACAACATTGCTTACGGTCTCGAAGTCGCTGGCAAGAAAAAAGCGGAACGTTACGAAGTGGCCCGCGCCGCGTTGACGCGCGTCGGTCTCGCTTCGTACGAAAAGCTCTTGCCGAGCGAGCTTTCCGGCGGCATGCAGCAGCGCGTCGGCCTGGCTCGCGCGCTGGCGGTGAATCCTTCGGTGCTGCTGATGGACGAAGCGTTCTCCGCGCTCGATCCGCTCATCCGCTTCGAAATGCAGAACGAACTGCTGCGTCTGCAGAAGGAAGAGCAGCGCACGATCGTGTTCATCTCGCACGATATCGAAGAGGCGGTGAAGATCGGCGGTCGCATCGGCATCATGAAGGACGGCCGCCTGATTCAGGTCGGCACGCCGGCCGAGCTGATCCAGTCGCCCGCCGACGACTATGTGCGCGACTTCTTCCGTAATGTCGACGTCTCGCGCTTCCTCGAAGCATCGAGCCTGATGACAAAGGTGGAGCGCGGTCTCATCGCGTGCAATACGAGCGCGCCGTCCGAGCGTTATCTCAACAGCCTGATCGACAGCGGCGCGGAGTGCGGCTATGTCTGCGATGAAAGCGGCCGCTATCAGGGCTGCGTGACGCCCGCATCGCTGCACAAGACCGGCACGCGCCCGATCAGCGACGCATTGCTGCACGACGTCGCGGCCGTGCCGCTCAATACCGATTTGCATGAACTCGCGGCCATCGCGCTCAATCAGGAGCACGACGTGCCGGTTACCGACGAACAGGGCAGACTCGCGGGCGTGGTGTCCTGCCGCACGATTCTCAAGCAGGTCATGGAGCGGAGGGCAGCATGAATTCAGGGATCTTTGGAAAGTTCGCCGAAGACATCGTCAACTTTCTCTTCTCGCACTTTCGCGGCGGTTTCGACGCGTTTTCCGCTGGGCTGGGCGCGGTCATCAAAGTGCTGGAGGATGGACTCGGCGCAGTGCCGTTCATCGCGATGCTCGTGATTCTCATGGGCCTCGCGCTGTGGAGAAAGGGCGTCGTGTTCGCGGTGTTCGTCGGCCTCGCGCTGTATGCGATCAATTACATGGGCCTCTGGGCGCAGACGGTTTCGACGCTCGCGCTCGTCATCGCGGCGACCTTCTTCAGTCTCGTGATCGGCGTGCCGCTCGGAATCTGGGGCGCGCGCAACAAGCGTGTCGAAGTGATCTTGCGCTCGCTGCTCGACTTCATGCAGACCATGCCCGCGTTCGTGTATCTGATTCCCGCGGTGATTCTGTTCGGTCTCGGCCGGGTGCCCGCAGTGATCGCGACGATCGTCTTCGCGATGCCGCCCGTCGTGCGTCTCACCACGCTCGGCATCCGGCAAGTGCGTGAGGAATTGCTCGAAGCAGGCCGTTCGTTCGGCAGCACGGATACGCAACTGCTCTGGAAGATTCAGTTGCCCAATGCACTGCCTTCGATCATGGCAGGCGTGAACCAGACCATCATGATGGCGCTGTCGATGGTGGTGGTCGCTTCGATGATCGGCGCAGGCGGCCTCGGCGAATACGTGCTGAGCGGCATTCAGCGGCTCGATATCGGCATCGGCTTCGAAGGCGGGCTCGGCGTCGTGCTGCTCGCAATCATTCTCGATCGCCTGACGGAAAGCTTCGGCGTGAAGTCGAAGAAGAAAAAGAAGGTCGTGTCCACGCCGGTCAAGCCGACGGCGACGGGCAAGGCCGCGCAAACCTGAAAGTCGATTCACGTCGCCAATCTCTACACACCGAATAGCCAGATACGGAGTCCGAAATGAACAAGAACCTTATTAAATCAATGATCGTCAAGATCGCGACGCCGGCCATCATGGCATTCGGGGTCGCCGCAAGCCCGGCGATCGCCGCGGATCAACTCAAGATCGCCGTGACGAACTGGGCCGACGTGCTCGCCGTGGCCAATGTCGCGAAGTACGTGCTCGAAACGCAGTTGAAGCAGCCGGTGCAGTTCGTTCAGGCGGATATCGGCATCCAGTATCAGGGCGTGGCGCGCGGCGATCTCGACATCATGGTCGGCGGCTGGCTGCCCGTGACGCACGGACAGTATGTCGCGCGTTACAAGGACCAGCTCGACGATGTCGGCATCATCTACACCGGCGGCAAGAACGGCTGGGCCGTGCCCGCGTATGTGCCCGAGTCGCAGCTTTCGTCGATCGAAGACCTGAAGAAGCCCGAAGTGCAGAAGCAACTGAACGGCACGATTCAGGGTATCGAGCCGGGCGGCGGTCTCATGCAGGCATCGGAGAAAACGATCAAGGCGTATGACCTGTCGGGCTACAAGCTGCAATCTGCGAGCGAGGCGGGCATGCTCGCGTCGATCCAGCGTGCCTACGGTTCGAAGCAGTGGATCGTCGCGACCGTGTGGAGCCCGCACTGGCTGTTCCAGAAGTGGCAGATGCGCTATCTGAAGGACCCGAAGGGCACGCTCGGCGGCGAAGAGCAGGTTCACGCGTTCGCGTCGAAGCAGTTCGCGACGAAGTTCCCGCGCGCGGATGTCTTCTTCAAGCACTTCAAGTTGACGCTGGCGGATGTCGAAGCGATCGAGTTCGAAGGCAATTCGACCAACGACTATGCGACGGCCGCGAAGAAGTTCGTCGACGCGCACCCGGACAAGGTGAAGGCGTGGCTGCAGCAGTAAGCTGGTTTTAGACATATCGTAGAGCTGTAAGCCAGGATATCCCCGGAGTTTTGCCGTGAACGAGTATTCGCGCTTCTTTGGCGAAAGCCTGCAGAGCCATGATCCCGTGATCGCATCGGAGATCGCTTTGGAGTTGCGCCGTCAGCAGACACAGATCGAGCTGATCGCTTCCGAAAACATCGTGTCGTCGGCGGTGATGGAAGCGCAGGGCACGGTGCTGACGAACAAGTATGCGGAGGGGTATCCGTCGCGTCGCTATTACGGCGGCTGCGAGCATGTCGATCGCATCGAGGCGCTGGCGATCGACCGCGTGAGCGCATTGTTCGACGCCCAGTTCGCCAACGTGCAGCCGCATTCGGGCGCACAGGCGAACGGCGCGGTCATGCTCGCGCTGCTCAAGCCGGGCGACACCGTGATGGGCATGTCGCTCGATGCGGGCGGCCATCTCACGCACGGCGCGCGTCCGGCGCTGTCGGGCAAGTGGTTCAACGCGGTGCAATACGGCGTGAACCCGGACACGCTGCAAATCGACTACGACGAAGTCCGGCGGCTCGCGGAGCAGCATCGTCCGAAGCTGATCATCGCCGGCTATTCGGCGTATCCGCGCGCGCTCGATTTCGCCGCGTTCCGCGAGATCGCCGATAGCGTCGGCGCATTGCTAATGGTGGACATGGCGCATATCGCGGGCATCGTCGCGGCGGGGCGGCATCAGAATCCCGTCCCGTTCGCCGATGTCGTCACGTCCACGACGCATAAAACGCTGCGCGGGCCGCGCGGCGGCTTCATCCTCACCAACCACGGCGACATCGCCAAAAAGATCAACTCCGCGGTCTTTCCCGGCTTGCAAGGCGGTCCGCTGATGCATGTGATCGCCGGCAAGGCCGTCGCGTTCGGCGAAGCGCTGCGTCCGGAATTCGCCGCATATATCGATCGCGTGCTGCGCAATGCGCAGGCGCTCGGCAAGGTATTGCAGTCAGGGGACTTGAGCCTCGTGACGGGCGGCACGGACAACCATCTGCTGCTCGTCGATCTGCGCGGCAAGGGTCTCACCGGCATGCAGGCGGAAAAGGCGCTGGAACGCGCGGGCATCACGTGCAACAAGAACGGCATTCCGTTCGACACCGAAAACCCGACCGTGACCTCCGGCATCCGTCTCGGCACGCCTGCCGCGACGACGCGCGGCTTCGGCACTGCGCAGTTCGAGCAGGTCGGCGAGATGATCCTCGAAGTGCTGTCCGCGCTCGAACGCGAACCGAATGGCGACGCGCACGTCGAGCGTGCTGTGCGGGCGCGCGTGCGTGATCTGTGCAGCCTGTACCCGATCTATTCACATGCGGAAGCGCTCGTCTGACGAGCGATACGCATGACCCCACACGATTCACTCAGCAGAGAGTCAACCATGAGCTTCGAAGGCGTACATACCCCGCTGGTCACACCGTTCAAGGCCGACGGCGAAATCGATCACGAGATGCTCGGCAAGCATGCCGCCAGTCTGGTCGGCCGCGTCGCCGGCCTGGGCGTCGGTGGCACCACGGGCGAATACTATGCGCTCAGCTTCGAAGAGCGCGTGAAGACGCTGGACACGGTGGCATCGGCGGTCGGCGGCAAGACGTATCTCACCGCGGGCATCAACGCGACGACGACGACCGAAGTCCTTCGCCTCGGCAAGGAAGCGAAGCGCGCGGGCTATGACGCGTTGCTGGTCGCCGCGCCCTACTATGCGCAGCCGACGCAGGACGAACTGCTGGCGCACCTGCTGAAGGTCGACGACGCGCTCGACATGCCCGTCATGCTGTACAACTTTCCGGCGCGCACCGGCACGGCCATCGGCGATGAAATCCTCGACAAGCTGCTCGAGCGCCCGAACTTCGCCGCGATGAAAGAGAGCACCGGCGATATCGCGCATCTGCATCATCTCGCGACGCATCTGCCGGACCGCTTCGTCCTCTCCTGCGGCATGGACGACCAGGCGCTCGAGTTCTTCGCGTGGGGCGTGCGAAGCTGGGTCGCGGGCGCATCGAACTTCCTGCCGGAAGCGCATACGGCGCTGCTCGAAGCCTGCGTGAAGCGGGGCGATTTCGCCACCGGCCGCAAGCTGATGACGCAACTCCTGCCGGTGCTCGAACTGCTGGAACGCAGCGGCAAATTCATCCAGTATGTGCGTTATGGCTGCGAGCTCGCGGGCACGCGCGTGGGCAATGCGCGCGCGCCGCTCGGCACGCTCAATGACGAAGAGCGCAGCGCCTTCGCCAGGATCGTTCAACCCCTGCTGCGCAACGCTCAGTAAGTCACGAGCATGGCCTCGAAACTGGACTTCGTGCGGTTTCCCGCACCGGATGGTGTGAACGGCTGGTGGGAAACCTTGGCCGCAGCCGCGCCCGCGAAGGGCGTGACGGGTGAGCAGCGCTTCGACTACGTGGTGATCGGCGGCGGTATCACCGGTCTGTGCGCGGCGCGGCGGCTCGCCGAGCTGGCGCCGGAAGCGTCGATCGCGCTCGTCGAGGCCGATCGCATCGGGCGCTCCACGGCGGGCCGCAATTCCGGCTTTTTCGTGGATTTGCCGCATGACATCAGCAGCGAGAGTTACTCGCGCAGCGTCGAGGCGGACAAGGCCGATGTGCGGCTGCAACGCCACGGCATCGATTACGTGCGCAGCACGGTGAAGCAGTTCGGCATCGATTGCGACTGGCGTGACGACGGCAAGTATCACGCATCGGTGAACAAGAAAGGCCACGCGGCGCTGACGCATTTCGCCGATGGCCTCGCGCGCATCGACGAACCGTGCGAATGGCTCGACGAAGCGGCCATCGCGAAAGTAACAGGCACGAGTTTTTATCAGAGCGCGCTTTTCACGCCGGGATGCAGCACGGTCCAGCCGGCGGCGCTCATGCGCGGTCTCGCAGCGACGCTGCCTGCGAACGTGACGCTCTTCGAAATGAGCGCGGTGAAGGGCATGGAAACCCGCGGCCAGAGCAAGCTCCTGAGCTTCGCGAACGGCAAGATCGAGACGAAGCGCGTCGTGCTGTGCACCAACGCGTATGCGGCGACTTTCGGTGGCCATCCGAACGGCCTCTTGCCGGTCTACACGTTCGCGTCGATGTCGCGCGTGATGACCGATGAGGAAATCGCGCGGCTCGGCGGTATCAACTCGTGGGCGCTGATTCCAGCCGACCCGATGGGCACCACCGTGCGCCGTCTCGCAACGAACCGCATTTGCGTGCGCAATCACTTCGCGTTCCGGCCGAATCTTTCCGTATCGGAACACGATCTGGCGAAATCCAGGCATCTGCATCAGCGCTCGTTCGACCGGCGCTTTCCGATGTTGAAGGATGTCGAGCTGCAATACACGTGGGGCGGTGCGCTGTGCCTGTCGGCGAACAATGGCGCGCTCTTCGGCCAGCGCGACGACGGCGTGTACGAAGCCGTCGGCTGCAACGGGCTCGGCCTGAGCCGTGGTTCGGCGGCGGGCAAGCTCATCGCCGAACATATGCTGGGGCAATCGAACGATCTGATCAATCAGCTCCTTAAACAGCCGCATCCGCGCTCGCTGCCGATGCGGCCGATCGCGGACGTCGCGGTATCGGCGGCGATCTGGGTGAAGGAATTCTCGGCGGGCGCCGAACTTTGAATCTGTGAGGACATGACATGACGACGCTTAAGGAATGGCAGCGCAAGGCACAAGATCTGTCGCTCGACGGACGGGCCTTCATCGCGGGACAACGCTGCAATGCGGCATCGAACGAAACCTTCGGCACGCTGAATCCGTCGACGGGCAAGGTGCTCGCCGACGTCGCGAAGTGCGACGTCAAGGACATCGACCGCGCGGTCGTCGCGGCGCGCGATGCGTTCGAATCGGGCGTGTGGTCGAAGGCCGCGCCGTCGCATCGTAAAGCGGTGCTGCAACGCCTCGCGCAACTCATCGATGAAAACGCGGAAGAGCTCGCGCTGCTCGAAGCGCTCGAAGCGGGCAAGCCGATCAGCGAATGCATGGGCCTCGATATCCCCGAATCGGCGGCGTGCATCCGCTGGCACGCGGAAGTCACCGACAAGCGCTACGACGCGCTGTCGCCATCCGGCGCGAGCGTCGTGTCGATGATCACGCGCGAGCCCATCGGCGTCGTCGGCGCAGTGCTGCCGTGGAATTTTCCGGCGCTGATGCTTGCATGGAAGATCGGGCCGGCGCTGTCCGTCGGCAACAGCGTGATCGTGAAGCCGGCGGAACAGACGTCGCTGTCGACGCTGCGTATCGCCGATCTCGCGCACGAAGCCGGCGTGCCGGCGGGCGTGCTCAGCGTCGTCACCGGCTTCGGCGAAAGCGCTGGTCAGGCGCTCGGCGTGCATGCCGACGTCGATCTCATCGCCTTCACGGGCTCGACCGAAACCGGCAAGCGCTTCCTGCGCTATTCCGCCGATACGAACCTGAAGCGCGTCGTGCTCGAATGCGGCGGCAAGAATCCGCAAGTCGTGCTGCCGGATGTCGCGAATCTCGACGCCGTCGCGGAGCAGGCCGTCGCCGCAGCGTTCTGGAATATGGGCGAGAACTGCAGCGCAGGCTCGCGCATCCTGGTGCATACGAGCCAGAAGGCCGAACTGCTGCAAAAGATGCAGGCCGTGCTCGAAGGCTGGCGAACCGGCGATCCGCTCGATCCCGACGTCAAGCTCGGCTCGCTGATCGAGGAAAAGCATTACGAAAAGGTGCTGAGTCATATCGAGAAGGCGAAGGCAGAAGGCGCGCGCGTCGTCTGCGGCGGCAATGCGACATTGAAGGAAACGGGCGGCTGGTTCGTCGAGCCGACCATCTTCGACAACGTCACGCACGAAATGAGCATTGCGCGCGACGAGGTCTTCGGCCCGGTCGTGTGCGTTATCGAATATGCTGACATTGACGAGGCCGTGCGCATCGCGAACGATACGTGCTACGGACTCGCGGCATCGCTGTGGACCGATAACGTGAATCAGGCGCACAAAGTCGCGGCGCGCATCCGTGCGGGCACCGTGACCGTGAACTGCTTCGGCGAAGGCGATCTGTCGACACCCTTCGGCGGGTTCGGGCAGTCCGGCTTCGGCGGACGCGACAAATCGGTCTACGCGCACGACCAATACTGCGAGCTGAAGACGACCTGGCTGAAGCTCGACTGATTGCAGACGAGGCGCTATGCGCATTGGCTTCATCGGCGCCGGCACGATCACTCAGGCGATCGTGACCGGCATGATCCGTTTCGGCGTGCCTTTCGAACGCATTGCTTTGTCGCCGCGCAATGCGGACATCGCGGCTCATCTGGCCAGGCTGGATTCGCGCGTCGAGGTTTGCGAGAGCAATCAGGGCGTGCTCGATGCATCGGATGTCGTGTGTCTCGCGGTCGTGCCGCAGATTGCGCCCGAGGTGCTGAGCACGCTGACGTTCGATGCGCGGCATCACGTCATCAGTTTCATCGCGGGCATGTCGCTCGATCGGATTCGCGAACTCGTGCGCCGCTCGGCCAAAGTGGTGCGCGCGGTGCCGCTGCCGGCGGTCGCGGTGGGCAAGGGCAGCACGGCGATCTGCCCGCGCGACGAGATCGCGGCCGCGCTATTTTCTCCGCTCGGCGAAGCGGTCGAAGTCGACGACGAACCTCAGTTCGACGCGCTCTCCGCCGTCACCGCAACGATGGCGAGCTTCTTCGCGCTGCTGGAGGAGCAGGCGTCGTGGCTCGTCGCGCAAGGGCTGCCATACGCGTCGGCTCGTTCGTTTTTGGCGGGCTATCATGTAGGGCTTGCTCACGAAACGACGCAAGGCGACGCGCCTTTCTCTGCGATGATCGGGCACGCGAGCACACCCGGCGGCCTCAACGAGCAGCTTTGGCGCGAGTTGTCGGAGCGCGGCACGTTCGCGCATTATGCGGAGGCGCTCGACAGAATCATGCGCCGCGTCCAAGGGCGCGGATGAGCGGGCAAAAACACCTATAACGATCGATAAATCGCCAGCCCTGAAGGTGATTCACATGCAGAAGAAACAGCAGTTCGCGGACCGGCTTCTCGCCCAGATGCCCTCGCTGCGAGCGCTCCGGTGCTTCGTCACCGCGGCGCGATATGAAAGCTTCACACAGGCCGCCGAAGTGCTATGCGTCACGCAGGCCGCGGTGAGCCGGCAGATCAAGGAGCTCGAAGACACGCTCGAAGTCGCGCTGTTCGAGCGCACCGGAAGGCATATCGCGCTGACGGACGCGGGCCGCATTCTCTACAACGCGTCGTATCTGTCGATCATGAATATCGCGGAGGCGGCGCAGGCGGTCCGGCGCGTCGATCGCCACGCGCTCACGCTCTGCATCTCCCATACGTTTTCCGCGCTGTGGCTGTCGTTCAGATTGCCCGCATTCCGCCAGCGTTTCCCGAACATCCGCCTGCATGTGATGGTGACCGAGCACTTCATGGAGCTCGACGATCTCATGGAGCCCGATGTCATCATCACGAAGAATCCGCCGCGCGAGCAGGAATACGAAGTCGAGCCGCTCTTTCACGACATCGTTTATCCGGTATGCAGCGTTCCGTTTCATGAACGCTATTTTCATGGCCGCACGTTAAAGCCGCTCGATCTGCTCGCGCATCCCACGCTGAGCCTTTCGCTGCTCGGGCGCGCGCAAGTGTGCGAGCACGTCGACTGGCGCGTATGGAAGAACTGGTATCAGCAAGGCGACGGTTCCGAACGTCTCGATCAGCATGACGATCTGGAAAGCAACGACTATCGGCTGCTGGTCGCGCAGGCCGAGGCGGGCGAGGGCACCTTGCTCGGCTGGCACCATCTCGTGCATCGTCAGGTCGAACAAAAAAAACTGGTCCGTCCTGTCGACGATGCGCTCGTGTTCCACGACCGTCATCACTACATCATCACGCATCGCAATGCGAAAACGCGCCCGGAATATTTGCAATTCCGCCAATGGCTCGACGAAGAGATCGCCACGATGATGCAGGGATGGCCGGCGGCCGAAGCGAAGGCCGTCGTGTGAGCGCAGCATGAAAACGGCAATCGAAAAAACGAAGGGATACCGGCGCCTGATTCCGTCGGTGACGGCGCTCGTCGAGTTCGAAGCGGTCGCGCGGCTCGGCAGCTTCACGCTCGCGGCGCACGAACTGGGTGTCACGCAGGCCGCCGTGAGCCGGCAGGTCCGGTTTCTCGAAGAGACGCTCGGCCAGCGGCTCTTTCGCCGGCTACATCGCGCGATCGAACTGACCGATGAAGGCGAGGCGCTGTATCGCGTCGTCGCCGAATCGATGCAGAAGATCGCGAGCGTGTTCGACCGTCTCGCGCGCGGGCCGGTGCAGCAGGAACTCGTGCTCGCGGCGACCTCGGCGTTCTCGCATTTTCGTCTGCTGCCGCGCCTCGCATCGCTGAAGGCGGCGCATCCGGATCTGCAATTGCGCCTGTCCACGCAGATGTTCACGGCGGATTTGCGGCACAAGGAAATCGATGTCGCCGTGCGCTTCGGCAACGGCACCTGGCCGGACGGCACGGCGATGCTGCTCTTCGACGAGGAAGTGTTTCCGGTCTGCTCGCCGTCATGGCTTCAGACGCATTCCGAGCCGGCGACGCTGGAAGACGTCGCGAGCGCCGTGCTGGTCGAATCCGATTCGACCATCGAAGGCTGGATGGGCTGGGAAGAATGGTTCAACGCGGTCGGACACCGTCCGATGCGGCTGAATTTCCCGCTTCGCTGCAGCCTCTACACCGACGCGATTCAGGCCGCGCGCTTCGGTCAGGGCATCGCGCTCGGCTGGGGCCGGCTCGTGCACGATCTGCTCGACAGCGGCGAGCTCGTCAGGCTGCCGGTCGCATCGTTCAAACCGCCCGAATCGTACTTCGTCGTGGTGCCGCACGGCCGTACCATCACGCCCGCCATCGACGGTCTGATCAATTGGCTGCGCGAAGGCGCGGACGCATAACCCAAAGTAATTCCACGTCGAAAATAAAGCGCATTGACGCTGTTTTTCAGTGATCCAATACTCACGGTTATCCCGGGGCCATTCGAAGTCCCGCTTCCCTGAACGTTGGAGAACGACGATGTCCGAAGTGCAAATCCAATTCAAGTCTCATGGCGAATTGATCCGCAGCCGCGAACCCGGTCATGGCATGCCGGGCGAGCTTTTCGGGCGGCAGGACGTCTTTGAGAAAGACGTCGACATCTTTTTCCAGAAGCACTGGATTCTGGTCGGCGTGACCTCGGACGTGCCGGAGCCGGGCGACGTATCGACGGTCGATATCGGCCGCGCCTCGGTCATCATCGTTCGTGACGACGACGAGAACATCCGCACGTATCGCAACGTGTGCCGGCATCGCGGCGCGCGGCTGAAAGAAGCGGGCAAGTCGACGGTCGGCATGCTCGTGTGCCCGTATCACCAGTGGACCTACGATCTCGACGGCAGCCTGCGTCACGCCTCGCACATGGGCAAGGATTTCGATCCGACGTGCCGCAGCCTGATCCCTGTGCATACGCGCATCGTCGGCACGCATATTTTCGTGTGCCTCGCCGACGAAGCGCCCGCCGATATCTCCAGGCTCGAAGACGCGATGGCGCCGCGCTTCGCGCCCTACGATCTGACCAACACGAAGATCGCGTTCGAGTCGGAGATCATCGAGCAAGGCAACTGGAAGCTCGTGATCGAAAACAATCGCGAGTGCTATCACTGTGCGGCGACGCATCCCGAATTGACCGCATCGTTTCTGCCGGAAGATTTCGGTTTTTGCACCGACAATCTCAGCGAGGAATCGTTACGCGATTTCGAGGTGTACAAAGAACGGAACGCGGCGTGTCAGGCGAGCTGGGAGCGCGATGGGTTCACGAGCGCGACCGTCGAATGGCTGGAAGAAGACGCGGTGACGCAATTCCGGACGCAACAACTCGTGATCGCGGGTCACGGCGAATCGCAGACGATCAGCACGAAGGTCGCGTGCGAAAAGCTCTTCGGCAATCTGACGCGGCGCGATCTCGGCGACACGCATCTGTGGACGCACAACTCGTGGACGCACGTGATGAGCGATCACGCGGTGGTGTCGTACATCATTCCGCTCGCGCCGGACAAAACGCTCGTGCGTTCGAAATGGCTCGTGCACGCGGACGCCGTGGAAGGCGTCGATTACCAGATCAAGGATCTGACGGAAGTGTGGATGGCGACGAACGCGCAGGACAAGCATCTCGTCGAAATCACGCACGAAGGCACGCAAGACCCGGCGTATCGGCCGGGCGTGTTCTCGCAGTTCACGGAGAGCTATGTCGATCAGTTTTCGCGCTGGTACGCCGCGCGTCTGAGCGCGCACGGCGTTTGAATGGAGCTCAGTGATCAGGCTCAGTGATCGGTGACGAAAGTCGGGTGGCGGGTGCGAATCTCGTCCACCTGACTCAGCGTTCCGGAAAGATGCTTGCGCAACGCGGCATCGGCGGCTTCGATATCGCCTTTTTCGATCGCATCGACGATTTCGGTGTGATCGCGCACGACGGCCATCGTCTTGCCTTCGACCGGCAGATGCAGACGCCGCAGCCGGTCGATATGGCCGCTCAGCCTGCGCACCAGATCCCACAATTGCGGCACGCCCGCGGCCTCGTACATTTGCCGGTGAAACGCCTGATCGAGCGCTGAAAACTGTTCGACGTTTTCCGGATCGAGCCATTCCATTTGTTCAGCGATCGTCGCGCGCAACCGCGCGATCAGCGACGCCTTGTGCTCCCGCGCCAGCGTGCGCACGACTTCCAGTTCGATCGAGCGGCGCAGAAAGTGCGCCTGCAGCGCCGAGGCCACGCTGATCTGACTCACGACGGTGGCGTGCTGCGGAAAGATATCGACGAGGCCTTCCTCGCCCAGTTTCATCAGCGCGTCGCGCACGGGCGTCTGACTCAGGCCGTAGCGCGTCGCGAGTTCGGTGCGCGACAGCACCGTGCCCGGTTCCAGTTCGAGCGACAGAATCATTTCACGCAGCCGCTCGAACACTTGCGGCGCGGCGTGACGGGACCGGTCGAGGCGATGAACCAAGGCGGAGGAAGCGGCGTTATTCATGTTGAGCGCGGACGGATGGCGACTGAAACATTAGTACTATAGCCGCGCTATCGCCCAACGGGTAAGCCTGACACGAATCAGCGTTAACCCGACTGACGTACTAATGTATTAGTGCTTTACTATTCGACCACTTCTGTTAATTTCCGGAACGCCGACATGTCTCGCGATATCGCCATCACCCAGGTTCGAATCACGCCGATCGCCTTTCGCGACGGTCCGTTGCTCAACGCCGCGGGCATCCACGAGCCGTGGGCGCTGCGCGCGATCGTCGAGCTGGAAACGAGCGACGGGCGCGTCGGCATTTCGGAAACGTATGGCGACGAGCCGATGCTGCGCGTGCTCGATCAGGCGAAGGATCTCGTGATCGGCCTGTCGCCGTTCGATCTGAACCAGATGGAAGAGCGCGTGCGCGCGACGATCAAGGCGACGCCCGGCGCGGTCGAATTCGAACTGGCGCCCGGCTCGCATGCGGCAAAGAACGCGCCGAAGGTCATCAGCACGCTCGAAGTGGCGATGCTAGATCTGCAAGGCCAGATCATCGGCGCGCCGGTCGTCGATCTGCTGGGCGGCAAGGTCCGCGACGCGGTGCCGTACAGCGCGTATCTGTTCTTCAAGTACGCGGAACACATCGACAAGCCGTACGCGCCGGATGCGTGGGGCGAGGGCATCAGCCCGGAGCAGATCGTGGCTCAGGCGCAGCGCATGATCGACCTGTACGGTTTTCAGAGCATCAAGCTGAAGGGCGGCGTATTCGAGCCCGCGCATGAAATCGCGTGCATGAAGGCGCTTTCGAAGGCGTTCCCCGGCATGCCGCTGCGTCTCGATCCCAACGCGAACTGGACGCTCGAAACGAGCATCAAGGCCGCGCCCGAACTCGACGAAATCCTCGAATACTACGAAGACCCGTGCCCCGGCCTCGAAGGCATGGCCGAACTGCAGAAGCACACGAAGCTGCCGCTCGCGACCAACATGGTCATCACGACGATGGACGACTTCCGCCGCGGCTGCAACATGGGCTCGATCAAGGTGCTGCTTTCGGATCATCATTACTGGGGCGGCCTGCGCGCCACGCAGACGCTCGCGCGCATGGCGAGGCTGTGGGGCTTCGGCATGTCGATGCATTCGAACTCGCACCTGGGCATCAGCCTGATGGCGATGACGCACGTCGCGGCGAGCGTCCCGAACCTCACGTACGCGTGCGACACACATTACCCGTGGCAGGAAGAGGAAGTCATCAAGGGCGGGCGCGTGAAGTTCGACAACGGCGCGGTGCGCGTGCCGACGACGCCGGGTCTGGGCGTCGAGCTCGATCGCGAGAAGCTCGCCGAACTGCATGAGCAGTACAAGACGTGCGGCGTGCGCAATCGCGACGACCTCTCACAGATGCGCAAGTATCAGCCGGAGTTCACCGGCAAGAATCCGCGCTTCTGAGTCGAAAAAAAAGCGTTCGCAGCGCCCATCCAGGAGACACCTCATGAGCAGTTCCAGCGCGCTGTCGAGCGCCGTTCGCAAGATCAAGTGGCACGTGCTGCCGCTTTTCGTCGTGATGTTCATCGTCAATTACATCGACCGGGTGAACATCGGTTTCGTGCGTCAGCATCTGAGCGCCGATCTGGGCATCGGCGCCGCGGCCTACGGGCTCGGCGCGGGGCTCTTCTTCGTGAGCTACGCGGTGTTCGAAGTGCCGTCGAACATGCTGATGCAGCGCTTCGGCGCGAAGGCGTGGCTCACGCGCATCATGATCACGTGGGGCCTCGCCGCTACGGGCATGGCCTTCGTGCAGGGCGAAACCTCGTTCTACGCGATGCGTCTTCTGCTCGGCGCAGCCGAAGCGGGCTTCTTCCCCGGCGTCGTGTTTTATTTCACGCAATGGCTGCCGCGCGATGAACGCGGCAAGGCGATGGCTGTCTTCCTGAGCGGCTCGGCGCTCGCGTCGGTGTTCTCGGGTCCGATCTCGGGCGGGCTGATGCTGATTCAGGGCGGGGGCCTGCATGGCTGGCAGTGGATGTTCATCATCGAAGGTCTTGCGTCGGTCGTGCTTGCCGGTTTCGTGTGGTTCTGGCTCGATTCGAAGCCGCGCGATGCGAAGTGGCTCACGCGCGACGAGCAAGAAGCGATCGTTGGCGAGATCGAAGACGAGCAGCGCCGCCGCGATGCTGCGCATGTGAAGAAGCCGTCGTCGTGGAGTCTGTTGCGCGATCCGCAGATCCTGATCTTCTGCCTGATCTATTTCTCGGTCTCGCTGACGATCTACGGGGCGACGTTCTGGCTGCCTAGCATCATCCGCAAGATGGGGCATCTGAACGACTTTCAGGTCGGCCTCTTCAACTCGATTCCGTGGCTTATTTCCATCGTCGCGATGTATCTGTTCGCGGCGCTCGCGGCACGCTTCAAGTTCCAGCAGGCGTGGGTTGCATGCGTGCTGCTGATCGCGGCGGGCGGCATGTATGCGGCGGGGCTCGGCGGCCCGGTGTCCTCGTTCATCGCAATCTGTTTTGCGGCGATCGGCTTCAAGGCGGCGTCATCGCTGTTCTGGCCGATTCCGCAAGGCTATCTCGATGCGCGTATCGCGGCGCCCGTGCTCGCGCTCATCAACTCGATCGGCAATCTCGGCGGCTTCGTCGCGCCGGCGACGTTCGGCTTTCTCGAGCAGAAGACTGGTTCGATCACGGGCGGGCTGACCGGGCTCGCGGCGATGTCGGTGCTGGCGGCCGGTGTGGTGTTTCTTGCGCGCGTGGCGCCGAGGGAACGGCCTGGCGGGGCCGCGTTGCGGGCGGGGGTGCAGAAGTAAGCGCTCGATGCCTACGCGGCGTTGCCGTGAAGTCCTGTTTTCATGTCGGTTTATTAGCGTTGCCCCTCCCCGGGGCGGGGGTAACTTTCTTTGCTCGGGACCAGAGTAAGCGCTAAAGCGCCAACTCTGGTCGACGCAAAGAAAGTCACCAAAGAAAGCAGCTATCCCCAGCCTAAGCACTTCATGCCGGCCGCGGCACAGAACTACTCTCGTGGTCCGGCAGTAGCGAGTGCCCTCACAAAACTCACGCGGCTTGGATCGCGCACGGTCTGACACATCGCACCACAGAACAAACTGGTTCAGCACGAAATAGCTCCAGCCCGCTTTGCGGCCGATGGGTCAATCGGGTCTGCGTGAGCCCGCGTATTTGCTATGCCCACCGTTGGTTTCCCATTCAGACCCCGCGGCAGCGCGTAGCGCTGTGCCGGAACTCTTTCGTGCTGAACCAGTGTCCGAAGAGTAATGGCATGTCAGACCGTGCGCGGTCCACGCCCGATGAGACCTACGAGAACACTCGCTACTGCCGGGCCATTCGCCCAATCGCCTGTGCCGCGGCCGGCGTGAGGCACTTTGGATGGGAAAAGCTGCTTTCTTTGGTGACTTTCTTTGCAGCAGTGTATAGACCGGGGACATGGTTGACACTTTCGTCGGGGACATAGCTGACACATTCATCTTGGCGCATCGGGCTGGT
>NZ_FCOM02000196.1 GCF_001544695.2 Caballeronia arvi | reverse complement strand
TGTTAGCGCCGATGTAAAACTGACCCTGTCGCCGACATAAAACTGACCCACCTGGGAGACGATGGCGGCTTTTGCCGCCGATGCTGACTCAGGAGCAAGCAGTGGAAATCAAGGTATTGGCCAGGCGCGGGACGGCGGTTCGGGAGATTGCGAGGCAGACGGGCTTATCGCGCAACACCGTGCGTCGCTATCTAAGGGATGAACAAGCGAGACGGTACAAGCCGCGTGAACCGCGCACGACGAAGCTCGACCCGTTCAAGGACTATCTGCTGGAGCGCGTGGCAGCAGCGCGACCGCACTGGATTCCGGCGACCGTTCTGCTGCGCGAAGTGCAGGAGGCCGGCTATGCAGGCGGCATCAGCCAGCTCAAGGCGTTCCTGGCACCCCACAAACATCCCGAAGCCGAACCGGTCGTGCGCTTCGAGACGCCACCGGGCAAGCAGATGCAGGCCGATTTCACCGTCATCCGTCGAGGCCGCGAGCCGTTGCTCGCGCTGGTCGTGACGATGGGTTATAGCCGCGCGAGCTTTGTGCGATTCACCGCGCGCGAGGACGCGGCGACGCTGTGCGAATGCCTGCGCGAAGCGCTGGTCTACTTCGGCGGCACGCCGCAACATGTGCTGTTCGACAATGCCAAATCGGTGGTCATCGAGCGCGATGCGTTCGGTGTGGGCGAGCATCGCTGGAACCCGCAATTGCTGGCGCTTGCAGAGACCTACGGCTTCACGCCGAAGGTGTGTCGGCCATATCGAGCCAAGACCAAGGGCAAGGTCGAGCGCTTCAACCGCTATCTCAAGGAGAGCTTCGTCGTGCCCCTTGCCGCGACGCTGAAGTCATCGGGGCTGAAACTGGACGTCGAGACCGCCAATGCGCACCTCGGCCGATGGCTCTCAGAGGTGGCCAATGTGCGCCGTCACGCAACAACGGGCGAGCGTCCAGCCGTGTTGCTCGATGCTGAACGAGCGGCACTTCTGCCATTGCCGGCTCAAGCGCCTGCGCTCGCGGCGCCCGACAATCGCCGGGTGTTGCCCCGTGAGAGCCTGCAGCATCCGCTGGCGGTCTATGACACGTTGCTGGAGTTCGCCGCATGAATCTGCAACATGAGCGCATCGCCGCGCTGTGCGCGCAACTGAAGCTCGACTGCGTCGCCACCGATTGGGCGCCGCTGGCACAACGCGCGGCCGCAGCCGATTCGAGTATGGCCGACTTCCTGGAGCAACTTCTGCAAGCAGAACTCGGTGCTCGCGACGAGCGCAAGCGCCAGGTGCTCACGAAGTTGGCGGCGTTGCCCGGTATCAAGACGCTGGAACAATACGACTTTGGCTTCGCCAGCGGCGCACCGCGTGCGCAGATTCAAGAGCTTGCGAGTCTGGCGTTCATCGAACGGGCCGAGAATATCGTGCTGCTCGGACCATCCGGTGTCGGCAAGACACATATCGCGACTGCGCTTGCATACCGCGCGGCGCAGGCGGGCATCAAGACACGGTTCATCACGGCCGCCGACCTGATGATGCAATTGGCCGCCGCGCGGCAACAGAACCGGCTGCGCGAGTTCTTCAATCGCGCCGTTATCGGGCCCAGGCTGCTGGTCGTCGACGAAATCGGCTATCTGCCATTCGGGCGCGAGGAGGCGAATCTGTTCTTCAACGTCGTGGCGAAACGCTACGAGCGCGGTTCAATCGTCCTGACCAGCAACCTGCCATTTACGCAATGGGCGACGGCGTTCGCCGATGACCAGACGCTGACGGCAGCGATGCTCGACAGGTTGCTACATCACGCGCATATCGTGCAAATCAGTGGCGAGAGCTATCGACTGAAGGACAAGAGAAAGGCGGGACAAACGAGCGCGCGGACAACTACGAAAGTAGCCGCGTGATACTGGACCCAGGTGGGTCAGATTTACTTCGGCGAAGCCTTCGAATGTGGGTCAGGTTTCAGTCGGCGTTGACA
>NZ_FCOM02000128.1 GCF_001544695.2 Caballeronia arvi | reverse complement strand
CGCACGATGAAAATGCCGCTGTTCCACCAGTACGTGCCCGCCGCGACGTATTGCGCGGCAAGCTCCGCCGCGGGCTTCTCGACGAAGCGGTCGATGCGGTGCGCGCCGTCTTCCAGCGACTCGCCCAGGCGGATATAGCCGAAGCCGGTATCGGGGCGCGTCGGTGGAATGCCGAGCGTCGCGATCACGCCGCGCTCCGCGTGCTCCGCCGCTATCGCGATCGCGCGATGCAGCGCCGGAATATCGGCGATGGAGTGATCGGCGGGCATCGCGACCATGATCGCGTCTTCGCCGTCCTTCATTGCAGCGAGCGCCGCGAGCGTGAGCGCGGGCGCAGTGTCCCGGCGGGCAGGCTCGACGATGATGCGTGCATCGACGCCGCTCTCGCGCGTCTGCTCCTCGGTGGTGAACCGATGCTCTTCGCCACATACGATGATCGGCTCGCCATCCACCTTGAAATCGCCCGAAAAACCCTTCAGGCGCGACACCGTGGCCTGAAGCAACGAGTCACGCCCGACGACGCCGATCAGTTGCTTCGGGAACTGTTCACGCGACATCGGCCACAGGCGCGTGCCCGAGCCGCCGGCGAGGATGACGGGGACGAGGCGTCGGCAAGATGCGACCGGTGAGTTCGAGAGTGATTTCATGCGTGCCTCGTCAAAAAACGCGTCGTCGAACTCCGCCTTTTGCATTGCTAGCATTCGCAATGACATTACCGTGCCGCTACATATGGAAAATAAACGTACGGACTGCCACGATGGAGATTTGTACGAATTGCCTTACATTGACGAAATACAAGTCTAAGAGACCGACGCTTCGTTTCGATAGCTAGTCAGTGCGACTGCACACACTCGATGTCCGAGTTTTTGACTCAGCCAGTACCAACAGAATGTCGCATCAAAGCAGTGCGGGCGACGAAATCCTGGTAGGTCGCGACGATGCCGTCTTCCAACCCGATCTTTGCTGTCCATCCCATGTTTGCTAACTTTGAAACGTCGAGTAGTTTTCGCGGCGTGCCATTAGGTTTGCTTGTATCGAACACAAGTTCGCCCTTGAAACCCACGACTCGCGATACCAGTTGCGCCACCTCACGGATAGTCCAGTCCCGCCCCACTCCTGCGTTGAATATGCCCTCGCCGACGTCACTTTCCATTAAGAAGGTCGCGGCTGCAGCCAAATCGTCGACGTGCATAAGCTCGCGCCGGGGTGTCCCGGAACCCCATACTGGAAACGTCGCGTCACCGCGTTCCTTTGCTTCATGCGCCTTGCGAATCAGCGCCGGCAGCACGTGACTGGTCTCCAAGTTGTAGTTGTCGTTCGGGCCATACAGATTGGTGGGCATCAATGAAACGAACCGCGTGCCGTACTGCTTGTTGTATGCCTCACATAGCTTGAGACCGGCGATTTTCGCTATCGCGTAAGCTTCGTTGGTCGGCTCAAGGGCAGACGTGAGCAGGTATTCTTCCTTGATTGGTTGCGGGCATACCTTTGGATAGATGCAGGATGAGCCGAAGAACACAAGCTTCGACACTTTGTATTTGCAGGCCGCGTGAATCACGTTCGTTTCGATCGCGAGGTTCTCGTATAGAAACGACGCCGGGAACACTGAATTGGCACGAATGCCGCCGACGCGCGCCGCCGCTAGCAACACCACGTCGATCTTCTCATGCTCAAAAAAGCGATTCACACAACTTTGATCGGTAAGATCAAGTTGTGCACGAGTGCGCGTGACGACGTTATGGTAACGTGCCGCGGAGAGGCGGCGCATCAGCGCCGAACCCACCATGCCGCGATGTCCAGCTATAAAGATCCGTGCATGTTCGTCCATGACGCTTACTCACAATATTCGAACGCCGTAAAACCCGCGAGCGTCACGAGCGCGTCGCGACGGGCAATCTGATAGTCTGCCCGGACCATTTCTTTCACGAGTTGCATGAAGCTCGTGGTCGGGCGCCACCCGAGCTTTGCGTGCGCCTTGGATGGATCGCCAAGCAGCGTTTCAACTTCGGCGGGGCGAAAGTAGCGCGGATCGACGCGCACAATGACCTGGCCTGGACTGAGCTTAATTTCGCGGCTTTCGACGCGATCGACGATCGCGACTTCCTTCACACCCTCGCCTTCAAAATGCAGATGAATACCCAATTCGAGTGCCGCCTGCTGCACGAACTCGCGGACGCTGTATTGGACGCCGGTTGCGATGACGAAGTCTTCGGGTTGCTCCTGTTGCAACATCATCCACTGCATCTCGACGTAGTCGCGTGCATGGCCCCAGTCGCGCAGCGCTGATAGATTGCCGAGATACAGAACATCCTGCAGGCCCACCGCGATACGCGCAATAGCGCGAGTGCATTTGCGCGTGACGAAAGTCTCCCCGCGCACCGGAGACTCGTGATTAAACAGGATGCCGTTGCATGCGTACATCCCATATGCTTCCCGATAGTTCACCGTGATCCAGTATGCGAAGAGCTTTGCCACTGCATACGGACTACGCGGATGAAACGGCGTGCTCTCGCGCTGTGGAATCTCCTGCACGAGACCATACAGCTCCGATGTCGATGCCTGATAGAAGCGCGTCTCCTTCTCCAACCCAAGAATGCGAAGCGCTTCGAGGATGCGCAGCGAGCCCAGCCCGTCGGCGTTTGCTGTATACTCCGGCTCCTCGAAAGACACCGCGACATGCGACTGCGCCGCAAGATTGTAGATCTCGTCAGGCATTACACGCTGAATGATTCTTACGAGGCTTGTCGAATCCGTAAGGTCGCCGTGATGGAGGAACAGACGACGATCTGAATCGTGTAGATCACGATACAGATGATCGATTCGCTCCGTGTTGAACATCGAACTGCGGCGCTTAACGCCATGCACTTCATACCCCTTGTTAAGCAGCAGCTCCGCGAGGTATGAGCCGTCTTGCCCCGTGATACCCGTGATCAAAGCGACCTTGTGATCCATGCGTTCCTCTCGTTACGTTCATTCGAAAGCGGCGTGACGCATGTCAGGAGCTTGCGAGATGCATATGCGTGAGATTGAGCTACCGTTTAGATAGCGACCGCCTGACCCGGCCTACCAATGTTCCACGCAATCCTTTTTTGAACACGAGCACACGCCCCTCCGTTGCGTTGAGCAGCGGACGAAGTCCAAGTAACGGCTAATCGACGACGAACCACGATACAAGAACACTTGACGTCTCACATTCCTGGGCGAGGTGCAGTAATGCAACATGAAGTCGGGACCGCTTAGACACTTCTGTCCGCCGAAAACCAGCGGCCGCGGGGTCCACGCGACCGTCGATCCATCGGGCAGTACGAGATCGGCGTCGTTGAGCGTTTTCGAGGGACCAGGCCTTACGGTTTCGGCGACAAGCGACTGCGCGTTGCAGTAGCCGATATCTCGTCCGCGCAACTCGCTTCCCCACTCGAGCGCGCCGCCCGTCGAGATCGCATTGACATGTTTGCCCAGCAGTCGGGCTCCAAGGGGCGCAAGGGCCTTTCTCGAGCTCCCGTCGATGCTTTCTTGCGACGTCAAGTCTTTGACAATTTCACCGGTTCTGTTGCTCGTCGCCTCATACACGTTCATATTACGTTCTCCTATACGAGACAGGCCATTACACGCGTGAGCGTGAGCGACCGGGCGACGACGTAGCCGATCTTGAGGTACCAGCTCCGTTCGAGTTCAACGTCTTCAATAGAAGTTATGAGCCGATGCGCGCAAAAGTTCCGTGATCGCACGGTGAAATCGCCCAGAGGTCACTGCTTGACTGCTTACGTTCGCTGATTTGCAGGCTGGAACGACGACAACCTCGGCATGGGACTTCTCTCTTTGTGCGCATATGTGTGTTCCTTTTATATGTTTGGTCTTAAGCATTACCACGCACGAGCGCACTGTCCAAGGTAGATGGAGCGGCGCAATGATGGTGACGTCGCTGTCCAGTGCGCCGTCACATCGAGCAAGTCTTCAGCAAGATTAACTTGAAATTCGAGGACGTCAATAAGCCAGTTGTATTTTTTTAAAGTTACTTATCATATGAAGAAGGAAAGATCTTCCTTATGGATTTAAAATATGCTGGTCGACATGTTAACCAATAATCCGATTAGGTTTCCATACGAATCGATGGATGATGTATTGTGTGCGGAAGCGCACACAACGGTAGAAGGAAGGCGTGGAAATATGTAACGGTCCCTTTTACATTTTGGCAGCGCGTCTCCTTGTTGAGCGTTACGTTCGCAGTCTCGTGTGATCGACGTTCAGAGCCCACGTGTTTTGCGGTCCGACGCGCATTGCTTTTTTTAGAATTTGCATGATCGTTCGGACTAGAGTTTGATGGCGAAAGAGCGTTTTTACGCGACGCGATCCGCACTTCGCTTCGGGCGCCGCTAGCTGGCGTTTTGGTCACAGTAGCGATGCAGATCGCCGGCTGCCTATGCTCCATCTGTTCTACGGCGGCAGTGACGACTTCATGCAGCCTTTGCTGTGGACGCTCGCCCTCTGCATGCTGCCCTCACTCTTGGGCCAGTTATGGGATGCTATTCGCTTGCGATGCATGATTCACGTTCGAGGTCGTTCGCTAACCTCGGCAGTGGGGAAGACCAGTCAGGATCAAGAGTTTCCTGAAGGCGGCGCCGCCCGGTATTCGAGTAACCCGCGACCGCGTTTGGCAAGGGCATTAGTCCGTGGGTGTCGTGACCAGAGTGGCACCGAGGATGAGATGGTTTATAGTGGAGGCCTTGCTGGATTGTAGTCACTCCGTTTAACAAACCAGCGTCTTGTAACCACGCTGAGTTAGCCTAAAGACGGGAGCTCTTTTGGAAGACGCGCTGTCAAATCATTTCGAATGCTTTCATTGCCATACGACTTTCCGACGTAAGGTGTACGAGATCGTCCGCGAGAGATGTCGATTACATTTCTTGGAAAGAGTGCCCTATTTCGAAATTGAAGATTCCCGTGGTCTCGAATGCTATTGTTCTCGCGGGTGTCTTGATTCTCGTATGGACGAAGTAATGGGCGATGAGCACGTGCCGCTCACCCTGCCGGGTCTCAGCCAAGTGGCGAGTTGCGCCCATTGTCAGTCGCCAGTGGACAGGACAAGTTTTCACTATGCGTATCTGGCCACTCTTTCCGAACCGCTTGACGATGTTATTTGGGACACGGTAGAAATGGACTGTTTAGCTATAGTATGCGAAACGTGCAGCGCAAGGCTGCTTGGAAATGTATGAACACTTTTCTGCCGCTGTTAATCATCAGCCGGAACACAGGCGTTACCAACCACAGACGGGTGCAGGGGAACTATACTCAAGGCCATCCCATCAGCACGCGGGATTATATCAACGGCCGTGGAAAGTCGCTTACGGTGCAGACGACCTTGCACCGGATCGATTTCGACGCGGTCGCCCAAGTAGGACCGCCGGCGCTATCAATTCACTCTTTGCATCGCTGGGCGAATTGATGCTGTTCTGCAAAGATGGCCAGACCGGGATCAACAATGCCCTAAGGTAAGCCTCGGTGGCAAGAATTGTCGCAGAGGCAGATAATTAATTGAGCGAACTTTCTGCTTCAACAACAATCCAGCGGCGGTTGAGCTGTGCATAAGTCTCGCGGCGCATTCCCAAAGAGCACCGCGGCGCTGCGAAGATGATGCCAAGCTGATTGACAGCGATTTTCGCCGCCTCCGCCGCCGTTACTCGGTTCGAAAGCGCTGGTTCCAGGGACGTCTTCCAAGAGACGCATCGTGGACCGACTTCCCCTTCGCCTGTCTGTGCATTTCCTCAATGAGTTGTTACCGGTATTCCAGTTTCTGCTGCCTCCCGGTTCCAGCGTCATGAACCGCAAGCTCAAAGACGCCCCGCTTCCGTGCGAGAATTTTAAAGCGATAACGCCCAGGACGGCCGGACGCGGTAACAGAAGGGTAATGCTTCTTTCCCCCCGCTTGCGGCTGCGCATTAGGGATAACGCAGTGATCGTACCTGGAGCCGCTTAGATCGACTCATTCCTCTGAGTCGCGGTCGACAGCTACATGCGATCGATTATTCTAATTCAACGCGTTTAGCTTCGATACCACTTTTCTGGCGACAATCGCGTGTCCTGTCGGTCTAAGATGAATGCCATCAAAGTAGTTCTGATTCGGATCAGCATCGTTGAGAGCCGACGAAAAGTCAACGAGGTCGCAATTGGTTTCGCGTGCCCATTTATCCAACGATTCATGCGCGGCAGTCCAGATGGGCTTATGCCATTCGTCCCCGATGGCGGGGGTATACAAAAGGATGAACCGAGCTCCAGAGTGTTCGACAATCGACCGAAATTCGCTGATACTGGCGAGCACTTCTGAGACGGGCAACGCGTTCGTCGCGTCGCCGGTTGATCCATGGTCCGCGGAAGTTCCGGGCGCCAGCCCAAGCTTTGGAAGGCCGTACCGGAATAGCGCCTCGTCGAGAGCGAGCGGAGGGCGCTTGTAAGGAAAGCTGCCCGTACCATCAATCACGGAGAATGGTTGCATGAGGTCGCCGGTGTTTATAACAAGAACGACAAGATCGGCCTCAAAAATCCCCCTTGATTTGATGAACCCTAGCTCGTTGCCGACGGCCCACCCTGGCGCCGAGGCATTAAGCGATTCCCAATTCACCACTGACTTTCGGTTTTTTTCGGTTCGAACGACAGTCGGAAAAATCTCGTCTTGCCCGACATAGGTTGGGCCGAATGACACGGAGTCGCCGACGAAAAGTATGCGGCGCGTGCCGTTGGCCTTAGTATCTGCGAATTCCGCCGACCTCATTCCTGCGTGATTGATCACCACGTGCGAGCCGAATCGTGTTACATCTTGATTCGCTACAGGAAAATACCCGTAATCTGCGCTCGGCTCAAAGAGGACCGGATTCCCCAAGCCGAGACCGACGCGAAGTCCGATCTCAAGGAGGAATAGGAGAGCGCTTGCTGCGAACAGCATCTTTGCGATCTTTTTCATCAGTTTCATTTCGCTATATAAAGGAAAGTGAGCATATCCTTCGTGCGCCGAACCCAATGCGTTTGATTAAGTTACCTTTGATTTGCAGATCCGTTGTGGTGCCGGTAAGTCGGCAACATATCATCAGGGGGATGACTTGTTAGGCCCTCCCCGCTCTAAGTATTGAAGATGCCGTAGTTGACGTTTTCTTTCATGATGAAAACCGCACCAGCCACCACATCGTTGACGTGCAAAAATTGGCCTGCGTGACGTGGCGGATCCCAATACCGAAAGTGCCGCATGACGACGACTATCCTCTCTTCCTCGAAGAAAAGTTTAACGCGGTTCCTTGATGCAGAAGATCGAGGTTCTCTTTGGTCGTGCCAGATGTTGTCGTATCTCGCGACGGATCTGGCGCAGCAGTGCCGAGCCGACAAGGCCCGCTAGGATGCGCGCGGTGTTGTCAATGAGCCGACTGAATATTCCACGGCAAAACGAACGCGAATTCCACGGCAAAGCGAACACGAATTCCACGGCAAAGCGAACGCCGATTCCAC